>NC_008319.1:0-1303374 GCF_000014585.1 Synechococcus sp. CC9311
ACATCGTTTCCCCTGTTTCCACAAGACCTACTACGGCTGTTTTCGTAGTTCTTTTAAGAGAATAAAAACAGCCCTAAAGCCGGGGAACACGAAAAAAACGTGAAACCATTGCGCTTCTCCCTTGCCTGTGAAATTGTGAGGAGAGATTTGTTCACGCCGTTGACTCGGACCTCATGAAATTGGTCTGTTCCCAGGCAGAACTCAACGCAGCTCTGCAGTTGGTCAGTCGGGCTGTCGCCTCACGTCCAACCCATCCGGTGTTGGCCAATGTGTTGCTTACCGCTGATGCAGGCACTGATCGTCTCAGCCTCACAGGATTTGATCTGAATTTGGGCATTCAGACGTCACTAGCTGCTTCTGTCGACACCAGTGGTGCGGTGACTCTGCCCGCTCGCTTGCTTGGTGAAATCGTCTCCAAGTTGTCCAGTGATTCGCCGGTGTCGTTGTCCAGTGATGCGGGCGCTGACCAGGTCGAGCTCACCAGCTCCAGCGGTAGCTATCAGATGCGTGGAATGCCTGCTGACGATTTCCCCGAGCTCCCGCTCGTGGAGAACGGCACAGCTCTACGGGTGGATCCCGCATCACTGCTGAAAGCCTTGCGTGCAACCTTGTTCGCAAGCAGTGGTGATGAAGCCAAACAGCTCCTCACAGGCGTGCATCTGCGCTTCAATCAGAAACGTTTGGAGGCCGCATCCACCGACGGGCATCGGCTTGCCATGTTGACGGTTGAGGATGCCTTGCAGGCCGAGATCAGTGCTGAAGAGTCTGAGCCTGATGAATTGGCCGTCACGCTGCCAGCACGCTCCCTGCGTGAGGTGGAGCGATTAATGGCGAGCTGGAAAGGAGGCGATCCGGTCAGCCTGTTTTGTGAGCGAGGTCAGGTTGTCGTGCTCGCGGCCGATCAGATGGTGACCAGCCGCACCCTGGAAGGCACCTATCCCAATTACCGCCAGCTGATTCCTGATGGTTTTAGCCGCACGATTGATCTCGATCGACGGGCTTTTATTTCTGCTTTGGAACGGATCGCTGTCTTGGCTGACCAACACAACAATGTGGTCCGGATCGCGACTGAGCCAGCCACGGGGTTGGTTCAGATCAGTGCTGATGCCCAAGATGTGGGTAGTGGTTCTGAGTCTTTACCTGCCGAGATCAACGGCGATGCTGTACAAATTGCCTTCAATGCGCGGTACGTGCTGGATGGCCTCAAGGCCATGGATTGTGATCGCGTCAGGTTGTCATGCAATGCCCCAACGACGCCGGCGATCTTGACCCCTGCCAATGATGATCCTGGCCTCACCTACCTGGTAATGCCTGTTCAGATCCGTACCTGAAACCGTTAACGACGCCTTGACTGTTCCGGACCAGCTCCTTTTGAGCGATCTGTTGCACCACCGGGTGCGCTGTGATCTAGGCCTTGATCATGGACCAGGGGTCATGGCTTGGATGCACCCGCCTGTGCATCGTCTGCTCGGCTGGGTGAGTCGTCCGTCTGCATTGCGTACAAGCCGGGATGTTTGGCGTCTTGATCAATGTCGTGGATTCGACGATCAGCAGGTCTTTGTCAAGGGGGCTCCCGCAGAAGCTGATCAGATCACCTTGGATCGGTTGCCAACCCTGCTGGATGCCGATCTTCTAAATGCCGATGGAGAGAGGGTCGGCATCATCGCTGATTTGGCTTTCCTGCCAGCGAGCGGGCAGATCAGTCATTACCTCGTGGCACGCAGTGACCCTCGCCTGCCTGGAACCAGTCGTTGGCGCTTGTTGCCAGATCGAATCGTTGACCAACAGCCAGGCTTGGTGTCTTCGGCCATCCATGAACTCGATGATTTGCCTCTGGCTCGGGCCAGTGTTCGTCAGGATTTTCTTCAGCGCTCCAGGCACTGGCGGGAACAGCTGCAGCAGTTTGGAGATCGCGCTGGCGAGCGCCTGGAGGGTTGGTTAGAGGAACCGCCTTGGGACGAGCCCCCCGCGGTTTCTGACGTTGCCTCTTCCTATTCGTCAACAGCAGCGCCCACGGTGGACCCACTCGATGACTGGGATGATGGTGATTGGACCGATGCCCCTCGGGTTGAGCGTGGCCGTTCAGTACGAAATGATCCGACGGATCGAAATGATTGGCCTGATCACGAGGAAGATCCTTGGGTCTGATCGTCGGCAAGACTGGGTACAGATGACTCATCGGTTGTGACCCAGTCCTCCCATGCGGTTGCGGCATTTGATCTTGGGGCGGCTTTGCGCCAAGAGGGGCTCACCGAAACGGATTACAGCGAAATTCAGCGTCGGCTTGGACGGGATCCCAACCGCGCTGAGTTGGGCATGTTTGGTGTGATGTGGTCAGAGCATTGCTGTTATCGCAATTCCAGACCCCTCTTGAGTGGTTTTCCAACGGAAGGCCCACGCATTCTTGTCGGCCCTGGAGAGAACGCCGGTGTGGTGGATCTGGGAGAAGGTCACCATTTGGCGTTCAAAGTTGAAAGCCACAACCACCCTTCAGCTGTTGAGCCTTTTCAGGGTGCTGCTACGGGGGTTGGTGGCATCCTTCGTGACATTTTCACGATGGGCGCCAGGCCGATTGCATTGCTGAATGCCTTGCGTTTTGGACCGCTGGACGAACCAGCGACCCGTGGATTGGTGGAAGGGGTTGTGGCTGGCATTGCCCACTACGGCAATTGCGTTGGCGTGCCCACCGTGGGTGGAGAGGTTGCATTCGATCCGTCGTATCGAGGCAACCCCTTGGTGAACGCCATGGCCCTGGGCCTGATGGAAACGGATGAAATCGTCCGCTCGGGAGCCGCAGGGGTTGGTAATCCGGTGGTGTACGTGGGGAGCACCACGGGCAGAGACGGCATGGGAGGTGCCAGTTTTGCGAGCGCTGAGCTCAGTGCGGATTCACTGGATGATCGCCCTGCTGTGCAGGTCGGAGATCCCTTTCTCGAGAAGGGCTTGATTGAGGCTTGTCTGGAAGCCTTTCAAAGCGGTGATGTTGTCGCCGCTCAGGATATGGGTGCTGCAGGTCTTACCTGTAGTTGTTCGGAGATGGCTGCTAAGGGAGATGTCGGTGTCGAGTTGGACCTCGATCGGGTGCCAGCAAGAGAAAAAGGGATGACCGCCTACGAATTCCTACTTTCGGAATCGCAAGAGCGCATGTTGTTTGTGGTGCGTGCTGGTCGGGAGGAGCAGCTGATGCAGCGTTTCCGGCGTTGGGGGCTTCAGGCAGCGGTTGTGGGTCGCGTCCTGGAAGAGAAGGTGGTGAGGGTGCTGCAACACGGTGCTGTGGCGGCAGAAGTTCCGGCCAGGGCTTTGGCAGAAGACACACCGATCAACAAGCACGAGCTGCTTTCCGAGCCCCCAGATGACATCCAGACGCACTGGACCTGGCGTGAATCTGATCTTCCTAGTCCTGCCATCGATCGCGATTGGAATGCAGATCTGCTGCGTTTGCTTGATGACCCCACGATTGCCAGCAAGCGCTGGATTTATCGCCAATACGACCAACAGGTGTTGGCCAATACGGTGATTCGAGCCGGTGGTGCTGATGCTGCTGTTGTTCGTCTCCGTCCTCAACAGGGTGATGCATCGCTGCAAATGTCTCAGCGTGGCGTTGCGGCCACGCTGGATTGTCCAAATCGCTGGGTGGCGCTTGACCCAGAGCGGGGAGCGATCGCAGCGGTGGCTGAGGCTGCCCGCAATCTCAGCTGTGTTGGAGCCCAGCCGATCGCTGTGACCGACAACCTCAATTTCCCATCCCCGGAAACATCAAAGGGGTATTGGCAGTTGGCGATGGCATGCCGTGGCCTATCCCATGCCTGTCGCTCCATGGGCACCCCTGTTACCGGTGGCAACGTCTCTCTCTACAACGAAACGAGGGCAGATGATGGCAGTCTTCAGCCCATTCACCCCACGCCTGTTGTGGGCATGGTGGGACTGGTGGAAGATCTCGACCGCTCCGGAGGTTTGGCTTGGCGTCAACCTGGCGATTTTGTGGTGCTACTTGGTGTCTCCACCGATGAGGAGGGGAATGAAAGTGTTGGCTTGGCGGGCAGTAGCTACCAAGGAGCTGTTCATGGGTTGCTCACTGGCCGTCCACCGAGCGTGGATCTGGAATTAGAGGGTCAAGTTCAAGCTTTGGTTCGGCAGGCGTTTGCCCAGGGTGTGTTGGCCTCAGCTCATGACAGCAGTGATGGTGGTTTAGCTGTAGCGCTCGCGGAAAGTACCCTGGCCTCTGGCCTCGGAGTTGATCTCAACCTGCCCCATAGGTCTGCTCGGCTGGATCGTGTTTTGTTTGCTGAAGGTGGTGCGCGCATTGTCGTTTCGGTTCGCGCAGAGCAGCGCAGTGCTTGGCATTCTTTGGTGGCCTCGCAAGAGCATCGAAGTGTTCCAGTAACAGAGATTGGAACCGTTGCCGACCATGGTTGTTTTCGGTTGGCGGTGGAGAAACATCCAGTAATTGATCTGGCCGTTGAGACCCTGCGAGAGCAATACGAACAAGCAGTTCCCCGTCGCCTCGGAGCGGTTTGATGCAGAATCTTGAGACCCATCCGAAGTCGAGGCGGCCGGTGCATCAGCTCGAGATAGAGCGTCCCGATCGCATGGAAGAAGCCTGCGGTGTTTTCGCTGTTCAGGCCCTGGAACAGCCGGTAGCGAACCTGGTGTACTTCGGTCTTTATGCCCTGCAGCATCGGGGTCAGGAATCCGCTGGCATTGCTGTTTTCAACGAAGGAAAGGTCAGGCTCCACAAGGACATGGGCTTGGTGAGCCAGGTGTTTGATCAGGATGTGCTCGAGCGCATGCCCGGTGGTTTAGCCGTGGGCCATAACCGTTATTCCACCACCGGGAGTAGCAAGGTTTGCAACGCCCAGCCCGTGGTCCTGATGACCCGTCTCGGACCCTTTGCGCTGGCGCATAACGGCAATCTTGTGAATGCAGCAGAGCTGCGAGCTCAGGTGGATGACGGTGAGGTGGAGTTCACGTCCACGACCGATTCGGAGTTGATCGCATATGCGGTTCAGCAGGCTGTGGATGGGGGCTTGGATTGGACTGAGGGGATCAAAGTGGCCGCATCCCAGTGCCAGGGGGCTTTCAGTTTGGTGATTGGAACCTCAGATGCCCTGTACGGCTTGCGTGATGGTTATGGGATTCGCCCGCTGGTGTACGGCTACCTCGGGGAGCAAGATCTTGGGCACTGGGTTCTTAGTAGTGAAACCTGTGGGCTCGACATCATTGGTTCTCCGTTCGTTGCTGATGTTGAACCTGGCGAATTAGTGGTGTTTCGTTGCGGTGATCCCACACCAGAACGTCATCGCTGGATTGAACCCACCACACGCATGTGCGTGTTTGAAATGATCTATTTCGCTCGCCCTGATAGTCGTTTCTTTGGTGAATCGCTGTACAGCTATCGACAGCGCATCGGCCAGATCCTGGCCCGTGAATCCGCTGTTGATGCGGACCTTGTGATTGGTGTTCCTGATTCCGGAATTCCAGCTGCGATCGGTTATTCCCAGAGCAGTGGCGTTCCCTATGCCGATGGACTGATCAAAAATCGCTACGTCGGCCGAACCTTCATCCAGCCAACCCAGGCCATGCGTGAGGCTGGGATTCGCGTGAAGCTCAATCCACTTCCAGATGTTTTAAGTGGCAAAAGGGTTCTGGTGATTGATGACTCGATCGTTCGTGGAACCACCAGTAAAAAATTGGTTCAGGCTCTCCGTGATGCAGGTGCCATTGAGGTGCACATGCGCATCAGTTCACCACCCGTAACGCATCCCTGCTTCTACGGCATCGATACCGATACACAGGATCAATTGATCGCTGCTCGACTCACGTTGCAAGAGATTGAGGAGCATCTCAAGGTGGATTCGCTGGCTTATCTCAGCAAGGAAGGGATGGTGGAAGCTGCGCATGCTCAGTCTGAACATTTCTGTACAGCTTGCTTCGATGGGAACTATCCGGTTCCGATGGACGCCTCGATCAAGGCGAGCAAATTGATGCTTGAACCATCAGGGGTGGCGGCAACGAATCTCTGATCAGCTGATCAAGGGCACCAATCGCAGGATTGATTCGTTGTCTTTGAGCGTGAGCTGATCTTGCTCGTTCACTTTCAGTCGTCCGTGACGACCGCTTGATGTCACTACACCGATCAGGGAATCGGCGAGACAAGCTGCTGCAATCCTCTCGCTCCCACTGGTGGATTCGGAATCGAACTCCCAGCCGATTTCCCCGAGATCACCTCGTTTGCAGGACCGGATGCAGGTAAGTTCCAACCATTGCAGACGGCCTGTTTGGCTTGCCAACAGGATGGTTGTAGGGCGTTCAGCGTGGCCGGCGATTGCGGTGACCAATTGTTCACCAGGGAGCAAACGCATGGTGATTGGTCCTTGGGCCAACTTGCCCATCACAGGGAGATTGGTTTCCTCTGCTTGTAAACGCAAAACTCTGCCGATATCGCTGATGACGGCCACATCAGCTCCGTCTTGACAGATCAAGGCTGCTTTCAGGCTCACACCTTCTTTTAGTTTTAAAACGGTGGCGGCTCGTCCTGACAATTCTTGGATGTCTTTGAGCGGAAGCCGTTTGAAGCGTCCATCGCTGGTCAACAGTCCAAGGGATTTCGTCTCATTGGCGACAAGATCCTCCGGATTGGGCAAAGGCAGAAGGGACACCACCTCATCGCCTTCTAGGGCTGTGGGTAGGAATCGCTCCAGGGTTCCTTGTTGCTGTCCTGCAAACTCCCAGCGCACAAGCGCTACACGACCGCTCACTGTTACAGCCAAAAGACGCGGTGGCGGCTGGATGGGCAGGCTGATCAGGGCTGGAGAAGGTTCATCTCCCATGGGTATTGGATCATTGAGATGCAGGCGTCCAAGCAGCTGAGGACTGACGATTTTCACCTGTCCATCGTCTTGAATGAGCAGTCTTGAATCGCTAGGTAGGGCATCCAGGGCCTGGCGCCTTTGTAGTTCGGCATTGGGCCTTTGACTGGCGGCCCGCTCGGCAAGTAGGTGGTCACCACCTTCTACCAGCCGCGTGCGTCTTGGCGTTGCAAAGCGTTTTTTGAGTTGGCGCAGTTCCTGGATCAGGGCATCAAGCAATTGGTCCCGGTTTTCAAGAAGCAGGGTGAGTCGCTGTCTTTCCTTCCGAAGATCGTCAGCTTCCTTACGCAGGCTTTCCTGTTCCAAACCTGTGAGCCTGCGCAGTGGCATGGCCAGCACAGCATCAGCCTGCCGTTCGCTTAAATCGAAATGCACCATCAAGCTGGCCCTTGCCTTGGCCGCATCTCTTGCTTCCTGGATCATGGCAATCACTTGTTGCAGTGATGCCAGGGCGGTGGTTAGCCCCTCCACCACTTCAAGCCGATCTTCCGTCTTGCGCAGCGCATGGTTGGTACGCCTGATGATCGTGAGCTCTCTGTAATCCAGGAAGGTTTGGAGGAGTTGCCGCAGCGTGAGTTGCTGGGGTCTGCCATCCACCAGGGCCAGCAGGATTGCGCCGAAGTTGCTTTGGAGTGAAGTGCGCCGTTGCAAGTCAGTCAGCACTGTTTCTGGATCGGCATCACGGCGGAGTTCCACCACCACGCGCATCCCTTCGCGGTCGCTTTCATCACGGATATCGGCAATGCCACCAATTTTTCCGTCGTTGACATGTTCAGCCAGTTTTTCGATCCAGCCGGCCTTACTGAGTTGGTAAGGGAGCTCGGTCACGATTACAGCGTTCCGCCGATGCTTTCCTTTGCCGGGATGCACTTCCTCGATATGGGCAACGCCACGCATGGGAATGCTGCCTCGGCCTCTTAAATACGTTTCGCGGACGCCGCTCCCAAGAAGAACTTCTCCACCCGTAGGGAAATCGGGCCCAGGGATCAGTTTTAGGACTTCGTTTTCACTTAGATCGGGGTTTTGAACAAGAGCAATCAGACCATCCACCACCTCGCCGAGGTTGTGGGGAGGGATGCTGGTGGCCATGCCAACAGCGATGCCCGAGCAGCCATTCAGAAGTAAAAACGGAAGCTGGGCCGGAAGAACGGTGGGCTCCTGTTGGGATCCATCGAAGTTGGAGGCAAAATCAACGGTGTCATCGCCGATTTCATCGAGTAATCCCTCGTGGGAGATCCGCGCTAGCCGTGTTTCGGTGTACCGCATGGCGGCTGGTGGATCGTCATCCACCGAGCCAAAGTTGCCGTGACCATCCAGTAACGGGTGACGGCTGGAAAAGGTTTGGACCAACCGCACTAGGGCGTCATAAACCGCTTGATCACCATGCGGGTGGTACTTACCAAGCACGTCCCCGACTACACGGGCACATTTTCGATAAGGACGATCTGGGGTGAGCCCCAGTTCGTGCATCGCAAATAAAATTCTGCGTTGGACGGGTTTCAGTCCATCACGCACATCTGGGAGCGCTCTGCCCACGATCACGCTCATTGCGTATTCGAGATATGAGCGCTGCATCTCGTGATGCAGGGCGATCGATTGAACGCGCTCCTCAGCCATCCTGCAGGGAAATAAGAGGGCAGACGTAAGTCAGCCTACAGATCATCTCCTGCTTGACCAGGGTTTTGGTTAATTAGCGCTTTTTGGATCTGCATTCGCCTCGGCACGTTCGACGGCGTTTTGAAGGCTGGGATTGTTGAACAGTTCAGCTGTAGCTCTGCGTAATTTCAGGCCCCATAGTTGTTTTTTTTGATGGCCAGGCAAAACGTAATTCGGAGATTCGGCAAGGGCTTTTTGAGCGAGCTCCAATGATTCCTGATCTCCAGGATTCACTTTGTTCAACGCCGCAGCTAGGGCCAACATCGGCTCTGGGTTGGCATTGATCGTTAAAACGGAACGCCAGCGACGAATGGCTTCTTTGGTGTTTCCCATTTCAAATAACACCAGGCTTTGATTGTTTAATGCTTCCCAGAAACTGGGCTTAATCGCTGTTGCACGCTCAAAAGCCTTGAGGGCTTGCTTCTTGTTGGATTGCATCACCCTGGCGTTGCCAAGGTCGAAATAGGCCGTCGCGTTTTTGGGATCAAGTTTGAGACCTCGATCCAAGAGGGGGATGGCGTCGTCCGGACGGTTGTCTCGCAGCGCTAGGGATGCTTCTGCGAACCAAAGTCCTGCGTTGGTTGGGTTGAGTGATTTCGCACGGGCCAGGGATCCCGCTGCGTCGTCGAGTTGTTCGCTCCGTAGTTGCGCTTCAGCCAACACGGACCAGAGCCTTTCATCGTTGGGTTGTAGACGCACAGCCAGAGCTGCTAAGCGGGCGGCTTCTTTGGGTTGTCCAAGCCTTAGCAATTGCGCTGCAGTGCGACCGATGCCGATTCCAGCCCCTTCTAATTCTTGTGTGCTGGGCGTGAAGACATAGGGGATAAGGGCTTTGGCGGGTTCAGCGCTGCACAGACCGATCGCGCTCATCAGGGCCGCTGACACCCAAGCTTTTTTGAATGATTGGCTTGACCGCCTGTGGGATCCCATCACCGAATCTCAGATGTAGACACAGTAGGTGGATCTACTGACTTTGCTGAGGCGGCATTGCGTCGCCACATCCAAGGTTTGATGCGTCTGAGTGCTGATCCGCGCAACTTCTGATCCCAGGTTGACGGATCCCATTGCTCAACCTGCGTAGCGCTTAGATCCAAAATCCAGGGACGGGGCTGGACCTCTGGATCTTGACTCGATGGGAGCTCAGTCTGATTGAACGGACAGACGTCCTGGCAAATATCACAGCCTGCGACCCATGGACCCATCCCAGCCTTAATCAAATCTGGAAGCTGCTGATCTCGGTTCTCAATTGTGTGATAGGCGATGCATCGTCGTGAATCAACGACAAATGGCTCCCTTATGGCGTCGGTTGGACAGGCGTCCATGCATGCTCTGCACCGGCCGCAGCGAGGTTGGGCAGGCTGATCCGCTACTAAATCTTCTGTGCTGAGCAAGTGGCCAATCACCATCCAAGACCCGCGTTGCGGATGAATCACGTTGCTGTGTTTTCCAATCCAGCCCAGCCCAGCCTCTTCTGCCCAGGCCTTATCCAGTAGGGGTTCGGCATCCACGCAAACCCGCCAGCGTGATGCGGGCCTTTGTGTTTCAAGCCAGCGGCCAACGCGGCGCAGCCTTTGGTTGACGACGCGGTGGTAGTCACGGCCCCATGCATAGCGAGCGATCGCAAGGCTGTTCGGTTGGCGTGATTCGGAGACGTAGTAATTCAGCCCAACGGCAAGCAAGCTTCGAGCTCCATCAAGAAGTGTTCTCGCATCGAGCCTTCGCGGAGCAGCCATCCAGCCCATCTCTGCTTGAAAACCAGCGTCAAGCCAGCGCTGTAAGGATGCCGTTCGCATTTGCAGCCGTGAACTTCCCGGTAGACAGGCGATCCCCACAGGATCGAATCCTTCCTGGCGGGCACGCTCTTTGAGAGCTGCAGTGAGTTGGGTTTGCCCAGAGGACGACATCACGGAAATGGGCCGTAAAATCAATCAACTTTCAGCATCGTGACGTGTCCGCATCCCCTTCGGGTTCTCAAGCCTTACGACTTTCATTTGTTCTGAGGTGGTTGGGCATCACCCTGGTTGTGCTGCTGGCATTGCAGATGGCTGTGCTTTTGAGTGCAGCCGATTGGGCCGACGGAGTCTTTAAGCAACTGTTAATTGAGCGCTTGGTCAATCAAGCCCCTATGGGGCTGATCGGGCTTTTGCTCATGCTTTTGGGCTCGCGCCTTGACCAACCGGAGACAGCAAGACCTCCAATTCGTTGGTTGGTTTGCGTGATTTCTGCGCTGTTGGCGATTTTGATGATCGTTGTTGTTCCTGTTTCGATCTCAGGCAATCAGAACCTTTCAGGTGAATCGGATCAAACGCTTGAGCAGCAAAAGGGTCAGTTGGAGATGGCTCGTCAGCAATCGGCTAACCCTGAAAACGTGAAAATGCTGGGTAACCAGCTCACTCAGGCAGGACAGTTGCCTGCTGATGCCAGTGAGGAAGACCAGGTCAAAGCTGCTCAGGCTTTCATCGATAAGCAGCTGGCGCAGATGGAACAGCAGATCAAGCAGGGGGAACGTCAGCGCAACCTTGCTGTGAATCAGCGTCGCTTCGGAGGGACCTTGAGTGCGGTGATTCTTGCCGTTGCTTTCGTGCTCTTGGCTCTGGCGGCCGTGATCTAATCGATCTGCTGGTTAGGTTGGTGAGATCACGTCAGCCTTAGGCCACAGGCGTTCCTTGGTGCAGTCCAATACAAGACCTGACCTGCCGCTTAGCGCCAGGCTTCAGCAAGATCTGAAAAACGATTTAATCGCAGGGTTGTTAGTGGTCATTCCGCTAGCAACCACGATTTGGTTAGCAACCACGGTCAGTCGTTTTGTGCTGGCTTTTCTCACTTCGATTCCCAAGCAGTTCAATCCGTTCATCACCCTCAATCCTCTTCTCCAGGATTTGATCAACCTGGCGCTGGGATTAACGGTACCGCTCTTTGCGATTTTGCTCATCGGCCTGATGGCGAGGAATATCGTCGGTCGCTGGTTGCTTGAGTTCGGCGAAGAAACCCTCCAACGCATTCCTCTTGCTGGCTCGGTTTACAAAACCCTGAAACAGCTTCTTGCCACGTTTTTGAGAGATAACTCTCAGCGTTTTCGGCGTGTGGTCTTAGTGGAGTATCCCCGTGAGGGTCTCTACAGCGTGGGCTTTGTGACAGGTGAGGTGGGTCCGTCCCTACAAGCTGAGCTCACTGAGCCCCTTCTTAGTGTGTTTATCCCCACAGCACCAAACCCCACAACGGGCTGGTACACCTTGGTTCCCGAAAAATCTGTCAAAGATCTGGACATTTCAGTGGAAGATGCATTCCGAACGATCATTTCCGCTGGCATTGTGAATCCTGATGAGCGTGAAGCTCCTGTGAATCGAAGTTTTTCCAGCCTGATCTCTCAGCTGAGGGGTTCTGTGTCACCGTCGTCGTCCACCACTGGAGCCTGAACTCGACTCGGCCGTATGTCCATGCAGTCTCGATCCCTGTCCCGTGAACTAGCGCTGCTGGTGCTCGGTCAATGCCCTGAACGGGTGGATGATCCCCCCGATTTTTCCCTGGACACCTTGCTCCAAAAAGCCCTCGACAGCTTGATGCAGCATTGGACAGAAGTCCTGGACTGTTGTGCTGGTGATCTGGAAAAAGCTCAGCAACACCTGCTTGAGAGTGAACTTAAGGATGGCCCTTCCTCCGATCAAGCCTCAGTTCGTGAGTCATTGCAGTCGTCCCTCACTGGGGCCGAACAAGTTTTGAATGGTCTTTCGGCCAGTCTTGAGTTGCCTCGTTTATTGGCCCTATCCAATCAAGATCAGGTGCGTCGCGAGGCCATGCAACGCGTGACGTTTGTGCTGAAAAAACGCAAAGCCATTGATCAGATGCTCGATGGTGTGATGGAGGGCTGGCGCCTCACCCGGTTACCGCGCATCGATCGCGATATTTTGCGCTTGGCCGTGATTGATCTTTCGGAACTCAAGACACCTGCGGCTGTGGCTTGCAACGAAGCTGTTGAATTAGCTCATCGCTTTAGTGATGAGCAAGGACGAAAGATGATCAACGGTGTGCTGCGTCGTCTGCAGAACGCCCCCTCACTGGTGTTGTCCTGAAATCATGGTCTACGACTGGTTTAATCGCGGATCCGTTCCTCCTGAAACCCCAGCTGACCCACTAGTTGATCCAGAGGTCCAATCCGATCAGTCTTCTGCGCCGCAACCATCTGCGACTGAACCTTCTGGAACCCAACCAGCAGACGTGCAAGCGTCGGAACCCCAATCGACTGAGTCGGAAGACGATTCTCTTGAGTGGGCACGCCAGGCTTATGCACGTTTAAAAGCCCAGAAAGCTCAGGCTGCTGAGGCGGCCAAGACGGTTCAGGATGATTCCACATCTGTACAGAACGTGGTTGTGCCTCCAGTCATGGAGCCTCCAGCGGTCGTGCCAGAAACCGTTGTCCCTTCTGTTGTTTCTCCCTCAGAAGAACCTCCTGCACTCGAAGCTCCCTCAGTCGAGCCTGCACAACCGGCCCCTGTTGTGGAGCCTGCTGTTGTTCCCGCTCCCACTCCCGCAGCATCTGCTTCTCCTGCCACAACTCCTACACCTCCCGCTCCGGCGCTGTCTTTTCTTGAACAGGCAGCTGCCCAGCGGGATCAGCGTCAGCAGGAGCTAGAGCAACCTGCTGAGCCAAATCCTGTTCCCGTTGTTCCAGCCGATGCTCAAGACGCTCCGAACATTGATGAGGACGAACCCAGCCTCGGAGACTTCGACGATGCATTCACCTGGTCGGCTGAAGTTTTAGCGGCCCAAGGGCGGAGCGCCGAGCAGGTCACCCTCGAGGAGATCGATTGGTTAGGGCGACTTCGACAAGGCCTGGAGAAAACCCGCCAAGGGTTCGTGACCGGTCTGCTGGAGAACCTGGGCGACGATCCGTTGACGCCAGAGGTGCTCGACGATCTCGAATCGCTTTTGTTGAGAGCTGATGCGGGCGTTCAGGCCACGGATCAGGTGCTGGATGCCTTGAGGCAGCGGATGAACGAACAGGTTGTCGATCCGAGTGAAGGCATTCGTTTCCTGAAGGAACAGCTTCGTGACCTTCTCGATGAGCCGATTAAGTCCAGTGCTGTTGAGGTCCTCGCTCCTCAAAGGGATCGCTTGAATGTTTGGCTTTTGGTTGGTGTGAATGGCGTCGGTAAAACCACAACCCTCGGCAAGCTCGCCAATCTTGCCGTCCGCAGTGGTTATTCCGCTTTGATTGCAGCGGCTGACACCTTCCGTGCTGCTGCTGTTCAGCAAGTGCAGGTTTGGGGAGATCGCAGTGATGTGCCAGTTGTGGCCAATCCCTCAGCGAATGCGGATCCTGCAGCAGTGGTGTTTGATGCCATCGGCGCCGCCCGTTCGAAAGGCACTGATTTGGTTCTGGTAGATACGGCTGGTCGCCTACAGACCAAGCACAACTTGATGGAAGAGCTTGAAAAGATCCGCCGTGTGGTGGATCGTCTTGCTCCCGAAGCCCATGTGGAATCGCTGTTGGTGCTTGATGCCAGTCAGGGTCAGAACGGCTTGAAGCAGGCAATGGCGTTTGCCCGCGCAGCTGGGCTTACAGGTGTGGTGATCACCAAGCTTGATGGCACAGCCAGAGGTGGTGTGGCACTGGCTGTTGCCTCAGAAGCAAAGTTGCCGATTCGCTTTATTGGAGCTGGTGAGGGAATTCGAGACCTTCGTCCCTTCAATAGTTTTGAGTTTGTGGAGGCCCTCTTGGCATCGCGTTGATGCATTTCGCATTGCGGCCTGATCAAGCTGAACTTGCTACGTTGCGCCTTCTGCTGGGTGCTAGGCCGTGAGCAGCACACCTTCATGGAGACATCCGGCCTCTCCTCAACGTGGAATCAATCAATCGTTGACGGCTACAGCCTCGCTCCGACAGTTGTTGGAGAGCATGTCGCGGGAGCAGCGTTCCAATCAGGAGCTGCTGGTGTCGCTTGGGTTTGCTTTGCGCAGTTTCAGCAACCTCAACCGCTTTTTGGAGTTGGTGCCAGTGGTGGCTGCCCGGCTTGTGGGGGTGCAGGGTTCACTGCTTGTTCCGTTTCAGGCTGATGGACGCCTTTGGCGTGACCAGCTTCACATGCTTCCTGGTTCACGCACGGAGGGCATGTTGCGAGCGCTTGCTGCTCATGAACCTGGGAACATCATCGGGTTTGGATCCGACGAAAGCCTTGTGCGTGCCATGGATCGCTTGGTCCAGCGGCAGCTTGGAAGTGCTGGCTTGTTTGCAACGTCGTTGATCGCTCGTGGTCGTCCGAGGGGACGCCTCTATGTGTTCAATCCCTCGAGTCCTCTTGCTTGGAGTGACGTCTATCGCCGACATGTGCAGTTGGTGGCAGACCTCACTGGGGTTGCGATCGAAAATGATTTGATGCTTCAGGAGGCCCGTCGCCACGAACGGGTTGATCGTCAGCTCAGCATTGGAGCGGATATTCAGGCCCAGTTGTTGCCTGATCACTGCCCTGTGATCGAAGGCGTGGATCTTGCGGCGCGTTGCCGGCCGGCCTTTCAAGTTGGCGGTGATTACTACGACTTCATTCCAACGCGGCCAGAACTGATTGGGCGCCGTCGGGAGCGCGGCCGTTGGGCCTTCGTGATGGGGGATGTGATGGGTAAGGGGGTGCCAGCAGGATTGTTGATGACCATGCTGCGCGGCATGCTGCGAGCAGAGGTTTTGAGTGGTTTGCCGCCCGATCGCATTCTTTATGACCTCAACCAATTAGCGCTGGAGGATCTGTCTCAGTCCCATCGGTTCGTAACGCTGTTTTATTCAGATTTCGATCCACGCACTAGGCGTCTTCGCTATGCCAACGCCGCCCACAACCCGCCGTTGATATGGCGTGCCCAATCACGGAAATTGATGCGCCTGGACGCCCCCGGGCTGTTGATTGGTCTTCAGCCTGAGGCGGAATATGGCTGCGAATCACTTGTGCTTGAGCCAGGTGACGTTCTTCTTTATTACACGGATGGAGTGACTGAAGCCCCTGGTATCACAGGTGATCGCTTTGATGAAGCGCGATTGATGCGCTCGCTTGAGCAAGCCTGTCGATCAGGAACTGGTTCCCAAGGGATTCTTGACCAGTTGTTCAGTCGCCTCGATCGTTTTGTGGGACCCACCCGTCAGTTGGATGACGATGCCTCGATGGTGGTGCTCAAGGTCAAAGAGGAGATCATGCTGCCGTCTGTACCCAGGTCTTTGGCCTGACAAGCTGAGGACAAGCGCAGAGGAGAGTGACATGGCAGGGGGTGTGACCGGTGGAGGCTCCGCAACCTGGAGTGACCGGTTTGAGCAGGGATTGCATCCGGCGATTGAACGTTTTAATGCTTCGATTGGCTTTGATATCACTCTTCTTCAAGAGGATCTGGATGGGTCGATCGCCCACGCCCGCATGCTCGCTGATTGCGGTGTGATCCAGGTCGAGGAGGCAGATCAACTTGTGGGTGGTCTTGAACAAGTCCGCCAGGAAGCGGCGTCAGGACTCTTTCAGCCAGGGCTCGCCGATGAAGATGTGCACTTCGCTGTTGAGCGACGCCTGATTGCCCTGCTTGGCCCGGTTGGCAAGAAATTGCACACCGGACGGAGTCGTAACGACCAGGTGGGAACTGATTTGCGGCTTTGGCTGAGGCGGCGTTTGGATGAGCTTGAACAGCATTTGCTTGGTTTTCAGCGCGCCTTGCTTGACCAAGCCAACCTCCACAGCAACACCCTGATTCCTGGCTACACGCATCTGCAGCGTGCCCAGCCTCTCTGCCTCGCACACCATCTTCTTGCCTATGTGGAGATGGTGGAAAGGGATCGGCAGCGGATGGCGGACTTGCGCAAACGCTTGAATCTGTCTCCTCTGGGTGCTGCAGCTTTGGCAGGCACTCCGGTACCGATTGATCGCAGGAGCACTGCATCGGCCCTTGGCTTTGATGGCATCTATGCCAACAGCCTGGACGCTGTGAGTGATCGCGATTTCACCGTGGAATTTTCGGCCGCGGCCTCATTGGTGATGGTGCATCTCAGTCGTCTTGCTGAGGAGGTGATTTTTTGGGCGTCCGAGGAATGTGGCTTTGTACGGCTCACCGATCGCTGTGCAACGGGCAGCAGCCTGATGCCGCAGAAAAAGAATCCCGATGTACCTGAATTGGTGCGTGGCAAATGCGGGCGCGTGTTTGGCCATTTGCAAGGCCTTCTCACGATGATTAAGGGCCTACCACTGGCCTACAACAAAGATTTTCAGGAAGACAAAGAGGCGCTCTTTGATGTGGTGGCCACCACATCGCAATGCCTTGAAGCGATGACGATTTTGCTGCAGGAAGGCCTGAGCTTCAGAACCGAACGCCTCGAGGCGGCTGTTGCTGCGGACTATTCCAATGCCACTGATGTGGCCGACTATCTCGTGGCTAAGCAGGTTCCTTTCCGTGAGGCCTATCAATTGGTGGGTGCCGTCGTGAAACATTGCCTTCAAGAAGGCGTGCTTCTTCGCGAACTGACTCTGGAGCGTTGGCAGCAGTTTCATCCTGCGATCGAGGCTGATTTGTTTGAGGCGTTAACACCTCGCAATGTGGTGGCAGCTCGAACCAGTGAAGGGGGAACAGGTTTCGATCGCGTCAATGAACAGCTGGCGATTTGGAACCAACGATTTGGGCTTGCCGATCAGGTTTTTTGATTGGTGATCATTCGGCTCAGATCGGACTACGCTGAAGGAGCCAGAGGTTCAACGATCTTCTTCAGGTCCATGAATTGTTGGCCCTTTGATTCCATCGGCCCCTCTTAACTTCGGTCCATCAGATAAGTGAGCATTTTCGTCGGCAATCTTCCGTTCCGCGCTGAGCAGGAAGACATCATTGAATTGTTTTCCACCTATGGAGAGGTCACGAATTGTGCCCTCCCTCTAGAGCGCGACACCGGTCGTAAACGTGGCTTTGCGTTTGTCGAAATGAGCGACGAAGCAGCCGAAGCATCTGCCATTGAGGCGCTTCAAGGTGCTGAGCTGATGGGTCGTCCCCTGCGCATCAACAAAGCTGAGCCCCGTGGCAGTGCCCCTCGTCGCGATTTCGGCGGTGGTGGCGGCGGCAACTACGGCGGTGGTGGCGGTGGCAACTACGGCGGTGGTGGCGGTGGCAACTACGGCGGTGGTGGCGGTGGCAACTACGGCGGTGGTGGCGGTGGCAACTACGGCGGTGGTGGTGAGCGCCGCTCTGGTGCGAGTGGCTGGGAAGATCGCAGCTATGGAAGTGGAGCTCCTCCAGCTGGCGGCAGTGCCTACGACGATGGCCGTACCCGTCGCCGCCGTGGTGGAGCCGACGACAACAGTGGCTATGGCGGTGCCGAAGGCTGATCGCCTTCTCGGTGCTGCTCAGAGCCCGGCATCAAGCAGTTGCTGGGCTGCTTCCTCAATGATTTCAATCCCAGCACCAGCTCTTTGAGCTTTGGTGCTCAGATTGTTGCGCCAATACCTTGCTCCAGGCACCGCTTCTACAACCTGGACGAGATGGCGGCATAGATCCCAAAGTCGTCCTCCTCGCTGAAGATGACGTTCGGCGTGGGGGATCAGCCCAAGCACGACATCGGAGGCCAGCACTTGGCGCGGCGCCGCGCCATAGATCAGGCTGTCGATTTCACGCCAGCGCAGTGGGTGGGCATAGGCGGCCCGTCCAACCATCGCCCCATCGCAGTGTTTTAGGGCGTTGAGGCAATCCTCAGGGGTATCAAGGCCACCATTTAATTCAATGGTGAGAGCCGGCCTGGATTCTTTTAAGGCGATCACTCGATCGTGCTGAAGAGCAGGAATCGTGCGGTTTTGTTTGGGATCTAATCCTTCCAGCCATGCTTTACGGGCATGCACTGAAAAACGTAGGGCTCCAGCTTCAGCCACTTGGTCAACAAACTGTCTGAGCAGGTCATCACTGTCGAGATCATCGATCCCTACGCGATGTTTCACCGTGACGGGAAGGGATGATGCCGCCACCATGGCCTCCACACAACGCGCCACGGTTTGCGGTTCTGCCATTAAACAAGCCCCAAAATTCCCGGCTTGCACCCTTGGACTCGGGCAGCCCACATTGAGGTTGATCTCGTCGTACCCCCAATCAGCTGCCATCCGCGTGGCGTCCGCTAGTAACGCAGGATCGTCGCCCCCCACCTGTAGCGCTATTGGATGTTCCTCTGCGTCGAAGTCCAGCAGCCGTTCACGGCGCTTGCTGTGGTGTAGAGCTTGCGCCACCACCATTTCGCTGTACAGCAGGCTTTGTTTGCTGATTTGGCGCATCAGCATGCGGAAATGCCGATCCGTGCAATCCAGCATGGGCGCCACACTGAAGCGCCAGGCGGGTTCCCGGTCGGGGTTGAGTGGGGAATCCATTCCTCCATGCTGCCTCGCTCCCTGCCCTTGTCGCTTTAGAACTGGAAGCGTTTAAAGACACTGCAGATGACGACTTCGATGCAGCCTTGGTTGTTGAGCCGACGTTCGATGCTTTTGGCCTCGATTGCCGGGATGGTGGGAGTCTTAAGAGCCCCGGATCAAGTGTTGGCTGCTTCTAAGGCCGGTGAGGCAACTTGGGATCTCAGCGATGGGGAATGGAAAAAACGTCTGTCGCCTGAGGCCTACCAGGTGTTGCGTCAGGAAGGCACAGAACGACCATTCACCAGTCCGTTTAACAACGAAAAACGAGAGGGCACCTACCTCTGTGCCGGTTGCGACCTGCCGTTGTTTGCTTCCACCGCCAAGTTTGATAGCGGTACCGGTTGGCCCAGTTTTTGGCAGCCTCTTCCTGGCGGTGTGGAGACAAAAGTAGATTTCAAATTAATTCTTCCTCGCACTGAATATCACTGCAGACGCTGCGGTGGGCATCAGGGCCATGTTTTTAATGACGGTCCCCGACCGACGGGTAAGCGCTACTGCAACAACGGAGTCGCCTTGCGTTTCCAACCCACGGCATGACCTGATCGTGATCGGTGGTGGGCCTGCCGGTTTTATGGCAGCGATCACCGCCGCCGAACGAGGGGTTCGTGATGTTCTGATCTTGGAGGCGACCCCAGAAGTGCTCACAAAAGTGCGCATCAGCGGTGGCGGTCGCTGCAACGTCACCCATGCTTGCTGGGATCCCATGGAGTTGGTGGGTCATTACCCCCGGGGAAGCAAACCATTGCGGGGTCCCTTCAGTCAGTTTGCGTGCGGGGATTCCATTGCTTGGTTCGATGAGCACGGACTCACGCTTGTGGAAGAGTCCGATGGACGCATGTTTCCCCAGCAGAATCGCTCTGAGGCGGTTGTGGAGTGCCTGAGGCGGGCTGCTTTAGCAGCAGGGGTAAAGATTCAGTGCGGCTCAGCTGTGCGTGAACTCAGCTGCTCCGCCGGTGGAGACTTTCAACTCTGCGATCAACGCTCTGCCCTTCATCACACCAAGCGCGTGTTGCTGGCCACTGGCGGCCATCCCAGTGGACGACGTCTTGCTCAGGATTTAGGTCACAGGATTGTGCCGCCGGTGCCGTCGCTGTTCAGCTTGAAATTGCAGGCTCCTGCTTTGACCGCGTGCAGCGGCATTGCGCTGGATGACGTGAGCTTGGATTTAAAGGTTGGTGATCAGCGCTTTCGTGAGAAGGGCCGGGTGCTGATTACCCATCGGGGTGTGAGCGGGCCTGCGATCTTGCGGCTCACCGCATTTGCAGCGCGGGCCCTCCATGCCAGTCGTTACAAGGGTGAGTTGCGAGTGGATTGGAGTGGTGGATTGGGGCGTGAGCGTGTTCAGCAGAGGTTGCAACAGGCGCGGCGTGAGCAGGCGCGACGCACGCTGGTGGCTGCCAAGCCGTTTGAGAATTTGCCCAGACGTCTTTGGCTTGCCTTCTTGACGCAGGCGGGAGTGGCTGGAGAACGCCGCTGGGCAGATCTTCCCGTAAAGGCGGAACGCAATTTGGTGGAGACCCTCTGCGCTCAACGTTTATCGGTCCAGGGTCGCGGCCCGTTCGGGGAAGAATTTGTGACCGCTGGTGGCGTTGATCTGGGCGAGGTGAATTTGGCAACGATGGAAAGTCGTCGTTGCACTGGGTTGTATTTAGCGGGTGAATTACTGGATGTGGATGGGGTAACCGGAGGCTTTAATTTCCAGGCCTGTTGGAGCGGCGGCTGGCTTGCGGGTAAAGCGATTGCTGCAGCATTGGCTCCTGTTGATGGGCCTACTTAACAAGCCCTGCTCAAGCAGAGCTTTTGGCTGGATGATTGCTGGCTAGCTCAGACTGATATCGAGGTTGTTGTGGAATCAGTTGAGTTAAGGATGGAGAAGAACTCGCCCCAAGCATCGGAGAGCTGTTCAGCGGAGCGCCAGCCGGTACCGGATAAAAATGAGGCGGTTTTATCGGTCGTCCAAACCTTGTATTGATCTTCTCGTGTGGTGCCGTCAGCGCCTTCAAGGAGAAGATAAAAGTTCCCAGAGTTATCTTCTGCATTGACGGCTTGTGTGACATCCCAGTTAGGGATGCCTGTTGCTGAGAAGTTGCGTGTGCTGCCGTTGGCACGTTGTTTGCTGATGGTGAGTGGGTCACCGTCGTTAAAGAGGGTGTAAACGGAAGTGTTGTCTACAAGACCATTCTGGTCTTCATCAGCGGTAGGGATGCCAATGAGCTCGTCGCCATCGAAATCGATGTTGAAGCGTTCTTCCCATCCAGCTTGAACGAGCTGTTCAGCGGAGCGCCAACCGGTGCTGGATGCAATCGAGCCGCTGATATCAGTCGTCCAAACCTTGAATTGATCTTCTCGTGTGCTGCCGTCAGCGCCTTCAAGGAGAACATAAAAGTTCCCAGAGTTATCTTCGGTATTCACGGCTTGTGTGGCATCCCAGTTGGGGATACCTGTTGCTGAGAAAGTGCGTGTGCTGCCGTCGGAGCGTTCTTTAGTGATGGTGAGTGGGTCACCGTCGTTAAAGAGGGTGTAGACGGGGGTGTTGTCTACAAGACCGTTGTTATCTGCATCCACTGCGCCGTTGTCACTGTCGCTTCGTTTTATCTCAAAGGAAGTTTGCTGAATGTTGGAATCGGAGAGAAATTGTTCCCAATCAGAATTGTCTACAGGAAGCTCAGAGTTATCTCTAAAGACAAACTGGTTACCAGCTTTGTCTGATCCTTCTATTTGTCTGAGGACATATTCTCCGTTGGCTGCAAAGGGATCAATGAATTCGCTTGTTCCTATCGATCCTTCTAACAGGTTGCCTTCAAGTGAGTCAGATGGTAGAAGAGAAAATGTAATTTCTTGATTGCTATCAACAGACTCAAAACTTAGAAATAGGAAGTCGATGCCTGAAGCGTCATCCGTGAAGCTCACATCTGCTGTGAGGAAAGCTCCTCCTGGTTGAGAGGGGTCAATCGTGGTAGCGCTGAGGTTTAGTCCTGTGATGGTCGGTGCTGTGATGTCTGATTGGGAGTTATTAATTTCAAATGAAGTTTGCTGAATGTTGGAATCGGAGAGAAATTGTTCCCAATCAGAATTGTCTCCAGGAAGCTCAGAGTTATCTCTAAAGACAAACTGGTTACCAGCTTTGTCTGATCCTTCTATTTGTCTGAGGACATATTCTCCGTTGGCTGCAAAGGGATCAATGAATTCGCTTGTTCCTATCGATCCTTCTAACAGGTTGCCTTCAAGTGAGTCAGATGGTAGAAGAGAAAATGTAATTTCTTGATTGCTATCAACAGACTCAAAACTTAGAAATAGGAAGTCGATGCCTGAAGCGTCATCCGTGAAGCTCACATCTGCTGTGAGGAAAGCTCCTCCTGGTTGAGAGGGGTCAATCGTGGTAGCGCTGAGGTTTAGTCCTGTGATGGTCGGTGCTGTGATGTCTGATTGGGAGTTATTAATTTCAAATGAAGTTTGCTGAATGTTGGAATCGGAGAGAAATTGTTCCCAATCAGAATTGTCTACAGGAAGCTCAGAGTTATCTCTAAAGACAAACTGGTTACCAGCTTTGTCTGATCCTTCTATTTGTCTGAGGACATATTCTCCGTTGGCTGCAAAGGGATCAATGAATTCGCTTGTTCCTATCGATCCTTCTAACAGGTTGCCTTCAAGTGAGTCAGATGGTAGAAGAGAAAATGTAATTTCTTGATTGCTATCAACAGACTCAAAACTTAGAAATAGGAAGTCGATGCCTGAAGCGTCATCCGTGAAGCTCACATCTGCTGTGAGGAAGGCTCCTCCTGGCTGAGAGGGATCAATCGTAGTAGCGCTTAGGTTTAGTCCTGTGATGGTCGGTGCTGAGCTATCTTCTCCGGTTTGAGGTTCTGCGCTGCTGTTTGCAACAGTGAATGAACGGGCCGCTTCCGCGATATTGAGTGCATCAAGTTGAGTATCCCAGTTATCTTCAAAGCGTGAGTAGAATTCACCATTACCGGCTTGGTCATCGACCTGAATTGAACTAATAATGTAATCACCACTGGCCGCGAAGCGATCGAGTTGGCTGCTACTTGTGATGGTGCCATTCCGAGCATTACCAGTCAGCGCATCTCCACCAAATTCAGATAGCTTGAAGCTAAGTTGGATTTCCTGGCCGCTGTTTACTTCTGTGTAAGTGATAAAGATATTACTAAGACCAGACAGGTCGTCAGAGAATGTTATGGCTCCAGAGAGAAAAGCTCCACCAGGTGCTGAGGGGTCAAGTGTTGTGGTGTCGAGAGTGACGTCGATTAGTTGAGGTGCCTGGGTGTCTGCGCTGCTGTTTGCAACAGTGAATGAACGGGCCGCTTCCGCGATATTGAGTGCATCAAGTTGAGTATCCCAGTTATCTTCAAAGCGTGAGTAGAATTCACCATTACCGGCTTGGTCATCGACCTGAATTGAACTAATAATGTAATCACCACTGGCCGCGAAGCGATCGAGTTGGCTGCTACTTGTGATGGTGCCATTCCGAGCATTACCAGTCAGCGCATCTCCACCAAATTCAGATAGCTTGAAGCTAAGTTGGATTTCCTGGCCGCTGTTTACTTCTGTGTAAGTGATAAAGATATTACTAAGACCAGACAGGTCGTCAGAGAATGTTATGGCTCCAGAGAGAAAAGCTCCACCAGGTGCTGAGGGGTCAAGTGTTGTGGTGTCGAGAGTGACGTCGATTAGTTGAGGTGCCTGGGTGTCTGCGCTGCTGTTTGCAACAGTGAATGAACGGGCCGCTTCCGCGATATTGAGTGCATCAAGTTGAGTATCCCAGTTATCTTCAAAGCGTGAGTAGAATTCACCATTACCGGCTTGGTCATCGACCTGAATTGAACTAATAATGTAATCACCACTGGCCGCGAAGCGATCGAGTTGTCTGCTACTTGTGATTGTGCCATTCAGAGCATTACCAGTCAGCGCATTTCCACCAAATTCAGATAGATTGAAGCTAAGTTGGATTTCCTGGCCGCTGTTTACTTCTGTGTAAGTGATATAGATATTACTAAGACCAGACAGGTCGTCAGAGAATGTTATGGCTCCAGAGAGGAAAGCACCGCCAGGTGTTGAAGGATCAAGAGTTGTGGTGTCGAGCGTGACGCCGAGAAGTTGAGGCGCCTGTGTATCGCTCATGAAGAAACTCTTAAGACTCATGAGACTATCATGAGTTTCTCATTCCATCTGAGAATTGTCTGAGAGGCTTTCGAGGTCAGTTTTGGGAAATGGTGTAAAACCTATTTTTGTGTTTTTGCTTGTTGATGCTGGTCACTGTTTAAGCATCATTGTGATGTTCTACTGAATCTGATCAAACACCGTAAACATCGGTAGGTACATCGCTAAAAGGATCGAACCCACAATTCCTCCCACCACCACAATCATCGCGGGCTCCAGCATCGAGGTGAGTGCCTTTACCGAGGTTGAGACTTCGTCTTCATAAAAGTCGGCAACTTTGCTCAGCATTCGATCCATTTCTCCCGTTTCCTCCCCAATGGAGAGCATGCTCAGCGCCATGTCAGGCAAAACCTTTTGGCGGGTCAAGGCTGTGCTGAGCAACACGCCTTCCTGTACCAGGGTGCGTGAGTCCAGAATCGCGTCAGAGATGATCGAGTTGCCAGCTGTTTCACTGGAGATCTCCATGGACATCAGGATTGGAACACCAGCGCGCGTGAGTGAGCTGAAGATTCGGCAAAATTGAGCCGTGGCAGTTTTCATGATGAGATCACCAAACAACGGCAGCTTGAGGATTAATTTGTCGAGAACTCTGCGGCCTTTGTGGGTGTTGTAATAACGGCCGATTAACCAGGCGCCAATCATTAGAATTCCAGCGAACACGACTGAGGCGGAGGAGCGGAGTAAGGCGCTTAAATCCACCATTAATTGCGTAAATAACGGTAATTCGGCTCCTAGATCTTCAAAGATTCCGGCGAAAGTGGGAATCAAAAAGATTGTCATTCCTAAAAACACCAAAATGGCGATCACCAGCACTGCTACGGGGTAACCCAGGGCACCTTTGATTTGGTTTTGGAGTCTCGCGTTGTCTTCCAACAACTTGGCGAGGCGTTTGAGGGATTCATCCAGAACACCGCCGGCTTCGCCTGCCTCCACCATGGCGATGGTGAGTTGGTCAAAGACCTTGGGCCATTGGCGCATTGCTGCTGCCATTGCCGTGCCCTGATTTACCTCGAGTCCCACGCTGGTGAGAGCTTTTTTAAACATCGGCAATTTTTGCTGCGTGGCCATGAGATCAAGGCTGCGCACAATTGGGACCCCTGCATCCACGAGCGCGGCCAGCTTGCTGGCCCAAATGGCTTTCTCTTTCACCCCAGGTGGTTTCTGGAAAGCTTCTCCCAGATCCATCGACAGCCACCCTGCTGATGAGCTTCCACCTGCTCCTTTGGATTCGGCCTGGAATTTCTCTTTTCCTTTTCGCTTGCTTGTGTCTTGGCGAAGCTCATCCGCTTTAATTCCGCGCCTCCGTAGCAGACGACGGGCCGAAACAGCATCGTTTGCTTTGACCGTGACCGTTCGCGGTTGGCCTGTAGCTGAGGTGTAAGTGGCGGTGAAAGAGACCATGGGCTAATCGACCAATTCAGTTGTTCAACAGGCGTTCCAGTTCCGCGGGTTTGCTGGCTTTGCTTTGTCCTTCATCAAGGCTGATTTCACCCTGATCAATCAGATTGGCAAGGGCTCTTTCCAGGGTTTGCATGCCGAGCTCGCCGCCGGTTTGAATTTGGGAATACAGCTGAGCTGTTTTGCCTTCGCGGATCAAATTGGCGATGGCTGGCGTGTTGATCATGATTTCTTGAGCCATAACGCGACCGAATTGCCCAGGTGCAGGATTTTGGCGTCGGCAGAGCGTTTGAGAGAACACCGCAGTCAGGCTTCCTGAGAGTTGCACGCGGATCTGGGTTTGCTGGCTCGGTGGAAACACATCCACCATCCGATCAACCGTCTGAGCTGCAGAACTGGTATGCAAGGTTCCAAACACCAAATGCCCTGTCTCTGCAGCACTGATCGCCAGTTGAATCGTTTCGAGATCACGCATTTCACCCACCAAAATCACGTCTGGGTCTTCTCTCAGAGCAGCGCGCAGAGCGTTGGCAAAACTGCGCGTGTCTTCGTTGAGTTGGCGTTGATGCACCAAGCTGAGATCACTGGTGTAAACGAATTCGATCGGGTCTTCGATGGTGAGGATGTGCTCAGCCCGCGTGTGGTTGATGTGATCGAGAAGCGCTGCGAGTGTTGTGGTTTTGCCGGAGCCAGTAGGACCCGTGACCAGAACAAGACCCCGGGGGCGTTTGCTGGTTTCCACCACGACTGGAGGCAGATTCAACAACTGAATGCTGGGGATTTTGCTCCCAAGAGCACGTAAGCAGGCGGCATAGCTGCCTTTCTGCCGGTACACATTCACGCGAAAACGTGCGACCCCTTTTAGGCCATAGGCACAATCCAGCTCCCACGTTTGTTCGAGTGTTTTGCGTTGGCTGTTATTGAGCATGGAAAAGATCAGGCGGTTGCAGCCTTCTTCACTGAGCGGCTCCTCCTGCATCGG
The DNA here is from genome assembly GCF_000014585.1 of Synechococcus sp. CC9311. Classification (NCBI taxonomy): domain Bacteria; kingdom Bacillati; phylum Cyanobacteriota; class Cyanophyceae; order Synechococcales; family Synechococcaceae; genus Synechococcus; species Synechococcus sp. CC9311. The sequence goes on from NC_008319.1 coordinate 26,478, forward strand.
CCGCAGTTCGCCACTGAATCGGCCGTAAGGCGGCTGTCCGCTGGCGATGTGGAGGTCGCTTCCGCCTCCGTTCACCAGCTGTTCCATCAAGTCTTCGATCATTAGTTCCATGCCCGGAGCTCTCACTGACGGGGTGTCAGGCAGTACGGGCATTCCAACCAACCTTCTTGCAGTCCGCCACCACATCCACGGCAAGTGACTGTGCTTAGGGCCCTGGCACGTTGTTCCGATTCCAGTCCCGCATCTGTCAACACCATTCGGTCCACCTCTTCCAGAGTGGTGTGACCTTCTCGCACGAGATCAAGGCTGTAGCCGAGCAAGGTTTTCATTCCTGCTTCAAGTGCTAATTGGCGAACGAGATCAGTGGTTGCGCCCTTGGCGACCGATGCCGCCAGGGCTTCATTCATGCGTAACACCTCGTACACACCGATACGGCCCTTGTAACCGGTGCCCTGACAGGTGGGGCATGGCGTTTCTGGCCCTTCGTGGTGTTTGGCTTTGAAAAAGGTGATATTGCCTTCATCGCTCGTCATGAGGCCAAAGCGGCCTAATTCTCGCGAATCTGGGTGGTAGGGGATTCGGCACTCGCTGCATACGCGCCTGAGTAAGCGTTGAGAAACGATGCCGAGCAAGGATGCGCTCACCATGAAGGGTTCAACGCCCATTTCGTCGAGTCGGGCGATGGCGCTCGGGGCATCGTTGCAGTGAAGGGTGGTTAAGACCAGGTGCCCTGTTAGCGCGGCTTCGATGGCAGTTTTTGCTGTTTCCTGATCACGGGTCTCACCCACTAACAGCACATCTGGGTCCTGGCGCATGAAGGCACGAAGAGCAGTGCTGAAGTCAAATCCTTTTTCTCGATTCACCTGACATTGAGTAATACCAGGCAATGTGTATTCAATAGGATCTTCCACGGTGGAGATATTGATCCCAGGTTCGTTGCGTTCGGCTAGTAAGGAATACAGAGTTGTGGATTTACCAGATCCTGTTGGTCCGGTCACAAGAATCATGCCGAATGGCTTTGAACCAAGGGTTCGTACAAGCTCCAGTGTGTTGGGATTGGAGATGAGTTTGTCCAGCCCTAACTGAGTTGATTGACTATCGAGTAACCGCAAGCAAATCTTTTCTCCATAGCGGCTGGGAAGACTGTTGACGCGAAAGTCAACAGTTCGTCCTTTGTACTGTCTACGGATGCGACCATCTTGTGCTTGCCTCCGTTCAGCGATATCAAGATCAGCCATGATCTTGAAGCGAGAGGTAATCGCTGGGATTAGTTTAATCGGGAGTGGTTGCGCTAAATTGGTGAGTACGCCATCCTTTCTAAGCCTAATTTGCAATCCTGATTGTTGCGGCTCTACATGGATATCACTGGCATTCATGTCTAATGCCTTAATTAAGATACGATCCACCAATGTGACAACTGGAGATGCACCGGTTATTGATGAATTGATGTCTAGCGAGGAGGCCGAATTGCTCTGAATTTCAGCTTCATCTGGATCGGCACTTAAGATTCCTTCAGTGTCAAATCCATCGAGAAGTGATTTCGCTGTCTCGCTAATTGATGTTTGGCTGATATTTGAATCTGAGTTGAATTCTTGTGGATCAAGAATCCGTTTTAGATCTGCTCCATTGGCCAATACAAGTTTGGTGATGTAGCCATGGCTTTTTAAAACCTGCTTGAGCTGTTCACGGCTGTTTCGGTCGCTGCTGCTCGCGATGGCCACCATGAGGCCGTCGTCGGTGAGGTGGATGGGGAGCGCCTGAAGTTGCTTCCAGGTTTCAAGGTCTAAAACTTGCCCGGAATGAAGGAGCGCTTCTCCAGCGGCGAGCTCTGCCTCTGAAATCAGCTTTGCCGGCAGAGCAGGCGGTAGCGGCATTCGGGTGGAGTCGGCGCTCATGCTGATTCGGCTTTCCGCGCTTGTGGTGGGTCCATGTGACCCTTCAACATGTCTAGACGTGATTTTGCATCTGGTCAGTATGAGCGGCGACGCTTCCATCCCGGCTAACGATTCGGCATCGGATGTTCCCGAAGCCCAGCAGGACCCCACATCCTCTGTTGAGGAGACACCCGCTGCTGCTTCTTCAGACTCTGCTTCAGAGGGAGTTCCCTCTGCTCAGGACAATGAAGCGCGGCTTGAGCAACTGGAGCGCGAGCACAGCACCCTCCGCCAAGAACACGAAACATTGAGTGCTCAGTACGTGCGCATTGCGGCCGACTTTGACAACTTTCGCAAACGTCAGAGCCGGGATCAGGACGACCTGAAGCTGCAGATCACCTGCAGCACCCTGACGGAAATTCTTCCTGTGGTCGATAACTTCGAACGCGCTCGTCAACAGCTTGATCCTCAAGGAGAAGAAGCCCAATCGCTGCACCGCAGTTATCAGGGTCTCTACAAGCAACTCGTTGATGTTCTCAAGCAACTTGGTGTGGCCCCAATGCGGGTTGTTGGACAAGAGTTCGACCCCAGTCTTCATGAAGCGGTGTTACGCGAACCTAGTAACGAGCATCCAGAAGATGTGGTGGTTGAAGAATTGCAGCGTGGTTATCACCTCAGCGGCAAGGTATTGCGTCACGCTTTAGTCAAGGTGTCGATGGGACCTGGACCGCAGCAATCAGATGCCGCGGTTCAAGCGACAGAGGGTGGTGAGAGCGCTCCACCAATTCAGGGAGATGATGGCTCCCCGATGCCTGCGCCGAGCGAATGATTCAAAACTTATGCCTAGTGTGCGCAGCGGAATGACGAGCTGATGGCCGATTACTACGACCTACTTGGGGTGAGCAGGGATGCAGATGCCGACACCCTGAAGCGCGCCTACAGGCGGATGGCTCGCCAATATCACCCTGATATCAATAAAGAGGCTGGAGCTGAAGATCGCTTCAAGGAGATTGGCCGCGCCTACGAGGTGCTGAGCGATCCCCAAACCCGCGGGAGGTATGACCAGTTCGGTGAGGCTGGGCTCGGTGGCGGCGGTGGCATGCCCGATATGGGCGATATGGGTGGTTTCGCAGACATTTTCGAAACCTTTTTCAGTGGGTTTGGTGGTGCTGCTGGTGGTGCAGGTCGTCAGCGCAGGCGAGGGCCTCAACAGGGAGATGACCTGCGCTACGACCTCACGATTGATTTTGACCAGGCTGTCTTTGGTCAAGAGCGGGAGATTCGCATCCCCCACCTCGAGACCTGCACCACCTGTGGCGGGAGCGGTGCCAAATCGGGGAGTGGTCCCACTACCTGTACTACCTGTGGTGGAGTTGGGCAGGTGCGTCGCGCTACGCGGACTCCCTTTGGGAATTTTGAGCAGGTGGCTGAATGCCCCAGTTGCAATGGCAGTGGCCAGGTGATTGCTGACCCTTGCAGTTCCTGCGGGGGTCAAGGGGTCACGCAGGTCCGTAAGAAATTGCGAATCAACATTCCCGCTGGTGTTGACACGGGCACCCGCCTGCGGGTTTCCGGTGAGGGAAATGCTGGGCTACGTGGCGGTCCTTCTGGAGATTTATATGTATTTCTCACGGTTAAATCACATCCAAGCCTGAGGCGCGATGGGCTCACCGTCCTTTCGGAGGTGAAGGTGAGTTATCTGCAGGCAATCCTTGGCGACACCATTGAGGTGGAAACAGTGGATGGACCCGAATCGCTGGACATTCCGGCAGGAACCCAGCCCAATTCCGTGTTATCGCTTGAAAACAAAGGTATCCCCAAGCTGGGAAATCCAGTGGCCCGTGGTCATCAGCGCATTTCCGTCACGGTGACATTGCCGACCCGTCTCAACGATGAAGAACGCGGTCTCCTCGAAGATTTGGCTGGACACCATTCAGCCCGTGGTGAGCAGCACCATCACCACAAGAGTGGCCTATTTGCTCGACTCTTCGGGCAACGCTGACAGATGAGTGATGCCCAACCTGATCATTATCTGGATCTAAGGGGCACTCCCTGTCCAACCAATTTCATTCGTTGCCGTTTGGCTTTGGAGGCCATGCGTCCCGGGCAGCATTTTCAGGTTGATCTCGATCGGGGTGAGCCTGAGGAGATGGTGATACCGGGGCTGACTCGGGATGGCCATCAAGTACAGGTGATGGATCAAGCCAGCGATTGGGTGCGCCTTCTGGTGGTGTGTGGTGGTGCTTGATCAGCCGGCTCAGTCCGGCATGGTTGTTGCGCTCCAGGCCAACTACCTGGAGGTGGAGTTGGATCAGGTGTCTGAGTTGATTCCCTCACGACTGTTGTGTACTCGCCGCACGCGCCTGAGTCATCGCGGTGAGGCGGTCTACGTCGGTGACCGCGTGCGGGTGGAAGCCATCGATGTGAGTCATGCCCGTGCAGTGGTCGCTGATGTGGAACCTCGCGTCAGTTTTCTGACAAGGCCGCCCGTAGCCAACGCCAGCACGGTGGTTGTGGCATTGGCTGTGGATCAACCGGCTTTTGATCCTGATCAGGCCAGTCGTTTTCTGTTGACGGCAGAGCGAACGTCACTGGCGGTGCAGCTGGTCTTGACCAAAACCGATCTCTTAGAGCCGGAAGCTTTGGAGCGTCTGCGCGTGCGCCTTCAGGCCTGGGGCTATCCCCCTTTGCTGGTGTCGACGTTCAGCGGCCTTGGGCTCTCTGAGCTGAAGCAACGCCTTGCCGAATCGTCTTTGTCGGTGTTGTGCGGTCCCTCAGGAGTTGGGAAGAGCTCATTGCTGAATGCTTTGATCCCAGAACTCGATTTGCGAATCGGTTCCGTCTCAGGACGGCTGCAACGTGGACGTCACACCACTCGACATGTGGAGTTGCATCACTTGGGAGCCAAGGCACGCGTTGCCGATACGCCCGGTTTTAATCGGCCAGATTTGCCAGACGACCCTAGAAATCTTGAGGTGTTGTTTCCGGAATTACGCGTCCAGCTCGAGCAGCATCCCTGCCGTTTTCGAGATTGTTTGCACCGTGATGAACCTGGATGCGGAGTCACGCGCGATTGGGAGCGCTACCCGATCTATAGGCGAGCAGTGGAGGATCTTCTCGGACTTAGCCGCCCATCCCGGGGAGGTTGAGATTGAGGCCGCCAGTGAGTTCTTCCATGCGTTCTTTCATGGTGCCGGTGGAGCGTTCATAGGCCGATTGCAAGGCGGCGAGTGTGGCGGCCTCTGTGGCCTCCTGTCCTTCGCTGAGCAGTGAAGGATCCAGACGCACCCTCAACGGTTGTTGATTGCCAGACAACCAGATGCTGGCTCGACCGTCCTCACTGTTGCCCTCGATCTCCATGGCATCGAGTTCCTCTTGCAACTTTTGCGCGTCTTGCTGGATTTGTTGAGCCTTTCGGAATGCCTCAGTGAGCTGTCCGAAATTGGGAAGTCCAAACCCTGCCATGACACCAGTGAAGTGACGCGAAGGCTAATCGGTCGTTTGAAAGCCCAAGCGTTTCACTTCAGGATGCAAAGTGATTCCGTTCATACGTTCCACTTCGTTCTGCACTAAGTCGATTAAGGCGCGGATGTCATCGGCTGTGGCATCGCCGACGTTCACGATGAAATTGGCATGCACCGAAGAGACTTCAGCGCCTCCGATACGTCTCCCCTTGAGCCCTAAGCCCTCGATGAGCTGACCAGCTTTTTCGGGCTCTGGGTTGCGGAACACACTCCCGCAGCTTGGCCATTGGTAAGGCTGGGTGGTGGTGCGGTGACTGAGGTTGCCACTGGTCTTTCGCATCAATTCCTTGGCGTCGTGGCCAGGTTCCAATTGGAACTGCGCTGCAACCACCATTTGGTCGCTGCCTTGAAGGAGGCTGTGTCGGTAGTCGTAGGCGAGATCGGTATTGCTGAGCAGCGTGGTGGTCTTCACCGTGTCCGTTAACGATTGATCGATCACCTCCACGGCTGTCAGGCAGTCGGCTGTTGAGCCGCCTTGGGCTCCGGCGTTCATGGCCGCGGCCCCACCCACGGTTCCAGGGATGCCAACGGCCCATTCCAGTCCATGTAATCCAAGTCTGGCTGCGCGCCTGGCGAGTGTTGGAAGTGGTTCACCCGCCAAGGCTTTTACCTGCCCTGATTCGGCATCCAGTTGGCTGCCTTGGAGACGGCGCAAGCAAAGTGTGAGGCCCGGAAGACCAGCATCAGCGATGAGCAGGTTCGATCCCGCTCCAATCACTCGGGTCGTCAGACCTTCAGCTTTGGCCCATTGGAGAAGCTCAAGACATTGCTCAGCATTGTTGGGTTCGGCCAACCATTGAGCTGGACCTCCCACCCGCCAAGTGGTGTAGTTCGCGAGGGGCACCTCCTGTTGGAGAACCCCCGACTCGAGAAGGGCATTCAGGCCGCGATCGCCGGTGAACATGACGCCTCTCCTCCAATTCCTTCCTGTGACAGGCGTTCCCAGAGACTGTTCACATCTCCAGCACCCATCGCCAAAATCAAGTCATCAGGCTGACTGTGTTGTTTCACCAGACCTGCGAGCTCTTCCATAGTGCTAGCCACAAAGACGGGCTGATTGGGATCGATCAGCCGAATGGAGCGAGCCAGAAGCTCACTGTTGATGCCCTCGATCGGTTGTTCACCAGCGCCATAAATCGGGGCAAGAACGAGGGCGTCAGCGGACACGAGTGCCTGGGCAAAGGCGTTGAGAAATTCTTGTGTGCGGCTGTAGCGGTGCGGTTGGAAAACAGCGAGAAGGCGTTGGGGTGTTCGGGGTAAGGGGCTTCGGCCGCTTTGCACCATCAGCTGGGCCATGGTCAGAGTTGCTTGAACTTCGCTGGGGTGATGGGCATAGTCATCAACCACTTGTCGGTCTTGCCACTCGCCTCGGAAATCAAAGCGACGACCTGGCGAACGCAGTTCGGTTACTGCCAACAAAAGAGCCTCCAAGGGAACCCCCTCCATGCGGCAAGCCGCCAGGGCGGCCACTACGTTGCTCAGGTTGTGCAGGCCTGGCAGGGGAAGCGTGATTTGACCAACCTTTTGCCCTTGCTCGAAATAGTCGGCGATGGTGCGATCTCCATCGAGTTGCACAGGTAAAGCGGCGTAATCCGCTGTTTCGACATGGTGAACAGACCAACAGGCATCGGCTTGAAAGTGTTCTTTCAGAATTGGATCGTCGTGATTGATGAGTAGGCGTTTGCAGCCGCGGCCAAAGGTTTTCATCGTCTCGATCAAGTCGTCGAGATTGCGGTAATGGTCTGTATGGTCCAGTTCGAGATTGGTGATGATCCCGAGACTGGCCTTGAACTTCACCAGTGATCCATCGGACTCGTCGGCCTCAGCGACAAGGAGACGACCGTTGCCTTTGTGACCGTTGCTTCCGTAACAGGGGACGACACCACCAATCACCGCTGTGGGGTCTTCGCCAACCGTGGCGAGGAGGGTGGTCAAGACAGTGCTTGTGGTGGTTTTCCCATGGCTACCAGCCACAGCGATGGAGGGTTGTTGCTCGATCAACCAGGCCAAAAGGTCGGAGCGATGCCAAATCGTTAGATCCAAGCGCTGCGCTTCGATCAACTCTGGATTGGTGCTCGGTATGGCCGTACTGACCACCACCAAGGGCTCTTCAATGCCGCGTGATTGGAGATGGGCAAAATTCTTCGAGACCTGGCTTTCGAATATGGCGAGTGCTTTGGTCTCAAGGGCCTGCATTGCAGGTGTGAGTTTCCGGTCGGATCCACTCACGGAATGGCCCCTTTCAGCAAGGATCAGAGCCAGTGCCGACATGCCGATTCCACCCATCCCAATGAAGTGAATGTGCTTCTCGGGCTGGATCGAATCGGCCAAGGGGAGTCAACGTGAGGGCAAACGATAATCCAGCTTTTCCCTGTGGCCAACTGCTAGAAGGTCATTCCTTTTAATTGTTAAGCAGATCAATAGGAGGAATTTCCAAATAAATTCTGTATGATCTGCGGCCAAAACCTCCTAGCGGTAAGACCGCTTTATTTCTGCCATGACCCTGCGCGTTGCCATCAATGGATTCGGCCGAATTGGTCGCAATGTGCTGCGAGGTTGGATCAGCCGCGGTGCTGACACTGGTCTGGAAATCGTGGGTATGAACTCCACGTCTGATCCCAAGACCAGCGCTCACCTACTCACCTACGACTCGATTTTGGGTCGCTTGGACCCATCAGTGGATATCAAAACCACTGATGACTCCATGTTCATCAATGGCAAGGAAATCAAATTCTTCGCCGATCGCAACCCCCTCAATTGCCCTTGGAAGGAATGGGGTGTTGATCTGGTCATCGAATCAACCGGTGTGTTCAACACTGATGAAAAGGCCAGCATGCACATCCAGGCTGGTGCCAAGAAGGTGATTCTTACCGCTCCTGGTAAGGGTGCTGGGGTCGGCACGTTCGTGGTTGGAGTCAACGACGATCAGTATCGCCACGAAGATTGGGACATTCTCAGCAACGCAAGTTGCACCACCAATTGCCTGGCGCCAATCGTCAAGGTTCTGGATCAGAATTTCGGCATGGAATGGGGCTTGATGACCACCATTCACAGCTATACCGGTGACCAAAGAATTCTGGATAACAACCATCGCGACTTGCGTCGTGCCCGTGCAGCAGCGCTGAACATGGTGCCCACCACAACGGGTGCAGCTAAGGCTGTTGCCCTGGTGTACCCCGAAGTGAAGGGTAAGCTCACTGGCTTCGCCATGCGCGTTCCTACTCCGAATGTGTCCGCTGTTGACCTGACCTTTGGAACATCCAAGGGCCCAAGTGTTGAGGAGGTCAAAGCTGCCATGAAGAGCGCCTCTGAAAACGGCATGAAGGGAATCATCAAGTACACCGACTTGCCCCTCGTTTCCACCGACTACGCCGGCACGAACGAATCGACCATCTTTGACGCTGATCTCACCTATGCGATGGGCGACAAAGCTGTGAAAATTCTTGCTTGGTATGACAACGAGTGGGGCTACAGCCAGCGTGTCGTTGACTTGGCTGAGGTTGTTGCCAAAGGCTGGAAGTAATCCTCAGGTTCGAGACTTGATCTCATCCCCTCCCCTAAGGGAGGGTTTTTTTGTGCGTTCTTTCAGCGGTAATGGGAGAACCCTGATGGCTGTAGGAGCGCACCATCTTCGTTCCAGATAATCCTTCCTGTCTCGGCGGTGATGGTGCCGAAGCATCGACTTTCAGGCTGATGCCGTTTCCAGGATTCAGCCCACTCAGGAGGCAGGCTCAGCACCAGTTCGAAATCTTCGCCGCCACTGAGGCACCAGCGATCCCATCTCTCCTCGCAGGGCCAGTCATCGGCGCGTGGGAGGGCCTCTCTGCGCAGAACAGCGCCGCAGCCACTGCTGCGACAGAGACTCTCCACTGCAGCGAGTAGGCCATCGCTGCTGTCGGTCCCACCGGCTCTCCAGGGAAGCTGCTCGGGTTTGCAGGCCATCAGAGTCTGAAGAGCATCAAATCTTGGCCATGGCCGCTGGTGGCAACGAATCGCCTGCTTTTTCAGCATGGGTGGAAGTGAGAGTGGGGTGGGGAGTGCGGTGTCCTGCAGGAGTGCCAGTCCAAGTCTGCTCAGCCCATGGGGGCCGCTGCTCATCAGCAGATCACCAGGTCGTGCCAGTGCCCGATGCAGTCGCAGCGGTCCGAGTCGTCCAAACGCACTGATCGAGAGGACTCTTTGGTTGCCGGTGCTGCAGTCACCTCCCAAGAGAGTTCCACCAAAACGCTCAAGGGCTTCTGAGATGCCTTCATACACCTGTTCAACCCACCACCAAGATGTGCTGCCAGGAGCCACCAGGCCCACGGTGATTCCCTCTACCTGCTCGGAGCCACTGGCAGCTAGATCAGACAGATTGGCCACTGCAGCACGCCAACCCACATCGGCAGGGGCCGTGGTGGCGTCGCTGAAATGAACACCTTCGACCATGACGTCGGTGTTCACCAGCAGTGCCCTTGAATCAGGCGGTAGCAAGGCGGTGTCGTCGTTCAGCTGGCCTGGAGGGGCAAAGCGGGCCAGACGGTCCAGCAGCTGCGTTTCGCCAAGTTCGGCCAGCGTGATGCTCACGTCAGCATCAGGCGTGAGCTTGGAGTCGATCGGCGCCCTCGATCACCTGGATGCGTTTGATTCCGTCGTCGACGCCCAGTTCTTCGAGAACATCAAAGCCATCCACCACGTAGCCGAAGGCGGCATTGCGCCCGTCTACAAGGTTGAGACCAGCAGGGGTGAGTTCTGCTTCGTAGAGGAACAGGAAGAATTGCGACGATCCATCGTCAAGGGCTTGGTCGGAATGGGCCCAGCCCAGAGTCCCAAGGGTGGAGAAAGGAAGAACTGCTGCTGCTTTGAACAGGCCAACATCTTCGAAGGTTTCGTTGTAGAGGGTGTCGGTTTCGCCTGGAATGCGAATCTCTAGGGGAACGTGTCGCTCTTGTTTGGTTTTTGGGTCCACGTAGCCGATATCAGGACCTTCTGGATCTCCGGTTTGCAGGATGTAGAAATCTTCGGCGCGATTGAAAGGGAGGCCGTCATAAAAGCCTTTCAGGCTGAGATCGATAAAGGCGCCTGCTGTCAGAGGAGCGTTGTAACCGTCCACAACGGCTGTGAGGTTTCCTTGCGTTGTTTCGATCACCACGGTTGCCCGTCCAGCAAGCCGTGGCAAGGCATCGAATTCGGAAGGGATGTCAGGAAGACGATCGTCGATCAGAAGTGCTTCAAGATCACCGATCCGGCTCAGGGTGTCGCGACGGATTTGGATGAATCCATCTCGATCATTGGCATCCGCCTCGTCCTGAAGCTTGACCAGGTCAGAGCGCACCTCGTTGAGCAGCAGCTCTGCCTGGCTGCGTTGTTCTTCAGGAACGGCTTCAACAATGTTGTTGCCTTGGGTGGCCACTAGTTTTTGGGTGCGGCTCACCGTGCGGCCCAAAGCACCCCAGCGTTTGGCACGTAAATCGTTACTGGTGGATTCCAGCCGATGCTGAAGCTCGCGTAGATCCTCTTGATTCATCGGCAATGAATCGCGCAGGATCGCCGCAGGATCCTGTACGGCATTGCCTTGAGGCAGGTCTGCCCATACCGGTTTGGCAAGCCAGAGGCCAAAGGCGGCTAGCCAGGCAAGAAGCAGAGCGGTCAGACGGCGGTGAGCCAAGGAGAACCCCAGGTGCTGTCAGGACTTTGGCACAGCCGTATGATCCACTGAACCGTTCCGCGGGAATGATCTCCAGCAACGACTTTCGCACTGGCACCACGATCGAGCTGGACGGTGCTGTCTGGCGCGTGGTCGAGTTTCTGCATGTCAAGCCAGGCAAGGGGTCTGCGTTTGTCCGCACGAAGCTCAAGGCCGTTCAAAGCGGCAGTGTTGTGGAGAAAACGTTCCGAGCTGGGGAGATGCTTCAACAGGCTCTGCTCGAGAAGTCGACGCTTCAACACACCTACATGGAGGGCGAAGATTTCGTCTTCATGGATATGTCTACCTATGAAGAGACGCGTCTGACGGCCAAACAGATCGGAGACAGTCGTAAATATCTCAAGGAGGGCATGGAGGTGAATGTCGTGACCTGGAATGAGAAGCCCTTAGAAGTTGAATTGCCGAATTCGGTTGTGTTGGAGATCGCTCAGACCGATCCCGGCGTGAAAGGAGACACAGCAACTGGGGGTACGAAACCAGCCATTTTGGAAACCGGTGCTCAGGTGATGGTTCCCCTGTTTTTATCGATCGGCGAGAAAATTAAGGTTGATACTCGCAACGACACCTATCTGGGACGGGAGAACGGTTAATCATGCAGCTCGACCACGATCAGCTCCACACCCTGCTTGCCGCTCTCGTCGAGAGTGATATTCAGGAATTCCGCCTGGAGGGAGACGACTTCCGCCTGGAAGTGCGTCGCAACCTACCTGTGACCACAGTGGCTGCGCCATTGGCGCCAGTGGCATCTGCACCGGTCGCTCCTCCGCCAGAGAGTCCTGCTGTTGAATTCTCTGCCGGAACCCCGCCGCCTGCGGCTGGATCTCGCTCAGATTTGTTGGAAGTGACGGCCCCCATGGTTGGGACCTTCTATCGGGCTCCAGCGCCAGGAGAGCCTTCGTTTGTAGAGATTGGGACTCGCATTGGAGTAGGCCAAACGATCTGCATTCTTGAAGCGATGAAGCTGATGAATGAGCTCGAATCTGAGCTGGCTGGCGAAGTGGTTGAAATCCTGGTGGAAAACGGCACCCCTGTTGAATTTGGTCAGGTATTGATGCGGGTTAAGCCCGGCTGAGCTCCCAGGCGGCCCGAATCGCTGCCACCATGCTCGTCGATCTCGCCACCCCCTGTCCTGCGATATCGAAGCCGGTTCCGTGGTCTGGTGAGGTGCGCAGGAACGACAGTCCGAGCGTGGTGTTCACGGCCTCATCGAAGGCCATCAGCTTCATGGGGATTAAGCCTTGGTCGTGATACAAAGCGAGGATTCCATCCGGTGATTCCGCTTGACCTCCTTGCTGCCAGGCCTTGGCAGCGCTGAGCCAGCAGGTGTCAGGGGGCAGAGGCCCGCTCAAATAGATGTGGGGATGGTTGTGCTGCCACTGGTGGAGTGCGGGGATGAGCCAGTTGGTTTCTTCACTGCCAAGGCGGCCCTGTTCTCCAGCATGGGGATTGAGGCCAGCAACGAGCAAGCGCGGGTTGGGATTGAACCTCAGACAGAACTCGCTGAGCACGTCCAGCTTGCGGAGTATGAGGTCGGGGGTGAGTGCAGTGGGAACCTCTTGCAGTGGAATGTGCGTTGTGGCAAGAAGGGTGTTCAGCCTCCAGCCATGGTTTGGTGAGACGGCTGTGAACAGCATTGAGGCTTGACGCGCATTGTCGAGTTCTGCCAAACGCTCTGTTTGGCCTGGATAGTCGTGTCCTGCGGCATGCCAGGCATGTTTCGCAATGGGCGCTGTGACCAAAGCCAGTGTTTGCGCCTCTTTCACGCGTGAGACGGCATGACTCAGCCAGCGAAAACTGGATGCGCCGCTTTCAGGGCTTGGTCTCCCAGGGGTGATTGCGTCATGGATCGGTAGATCGTCAATGTCCAGATTGCTGGGATCCATCAGCAGGGGGCACTGTTGGGCTTTGAGCCTGGTGTACGTCTGCTCCAAAGTTTTTCGGCAGCCAACGACGAGTGGGTTCAGTCCATCTGGCAATCGAGGGTCTGCGAGGGCTTTCAACGTGACTTCCATGCCGATTCCAGCAGGATCACCGAGAGCAATCACCAGGCGGTGGGTAGCGTCAGAGGAGGGATGAGAGAAGGACATGCTGCGCTGGTTGCTCCTGGGGTTATTGCTTTACGGGTTGGGAACGGCGTTGAGGAAGGGCTGGATTGAAGTGCAGTGGCAGCGGTTGCTCGATGATGCAGGACTCATTGAAACCGGTTCAGACAAGCCGCTTCCGTTGCATGAACTGCCGATGCTTAAGGCTCCGCCTCGGGTTCAGGATTCATCGCGTTGAAGCCTTCAGCCTCGAAACAATCCTTGAGACCGCTTGAATAATCCGGATGCAGAAAGGTGTAGCCCAGTTCGTCTCGCAGGAGTGCGTTGCTCACTTTGCGGTTGTCTGCCCAGAAGGAGAGAGCCATTGGGCTCATGGTGGCTTGGGCTTCACTGAAGGGGATCGGTGCTGGGAGTTTGCATCCCAAGAGTTCGGCGGCAAAACGTTGAAGCTCGAGGCGGGAGGCGGGCCTGTTATCACTGATGTTCACCACTGTTGGTCGCTGTCCTGCTGCGGCTCGATGCATGAGATGCCAGCAGGCTCCAGCTAGGTCATCCACGTGGATTCGGCAAAACATCTGCCCTGGTTGATCCACAGGAGTGACTTCGCCTGAGCGGACGGCAGCCAAAGGGGAGCGGCCTGGCCCATAGATCCCCGGTAAGCGCAGGATCTGCACCGGCAGGCCGCTTTTGCGCCAGAGCTGCTCACAGTCCAATCGCTTCTGGCTGCGGAGTTGAGTGGGTTGGGGCTCGTTGGTTTCATTCACCCAGTTGCCATTGCTATTTCCGTAGACGCCGGTGGTGGAGAAATAGCCCACCCATTGGAGTGGAAGCTGCTGCAGCTGCTCTCCAAGACACGACAGCACTGGATCCGCTCCCTCTTTGGTGGGTGGGATTGTGCTGATCAGATGGGTGACGGAGGCGAGTACTTCGTGGCCGGGCACGATCCCTTTGGCGCTGTCAAAGGGCAGATGATCGCTGCCGGATTCCGGTCGGCGGCTCGTGCAGATCACTCTTGTCCCAAGCGCTTTGGACAGCTTGGCGAGATGGCCACCGCTGAATCCAGCTCCAAGAATGCACAACGTGGCGCCCGACGGGAGAGGAGCGCAGCGGTTGACAAGATCGTTCAGCATCAGTACAAACGTATTAATCGCGGTTTTGTTGTGGCTGATTCTTCCTTTTCACTGGCGCCCTCACGAGATTCCATGCTGCCCCAGAGTCGGGTGTCTCGTCGTGGTAGAGCGCAGGCCCAGGACATTGCAAGGCTTCGCACGGGCTCAGCGCTCTTAGCTGCGGCTCTGGTGACAGGTGCCCTGTTGTTGGCTCCAGAGAGGCCGGAGCAAAGCGCCTCGATCTGTCAGCACTATCACTCCGCAGCTGCCTGTCGGGTGTGGTGATCAGGCTGTACGAAGCCCCCAACTCTGCTCATCATCTCCCTTAGTAAGAGTGTCGTTTGCTCGTTTGGAGTTGGGTGGTTGGTTGTGTTCAGGCTGGGCCCACTGCAGCAATCTTATGGCGAGGCGCAGATCGCCATCGGTCCAGGCGCGAATGGCCATGGCGCGGCGCGGGTCATAAAAGCGTTGGCGGCGATACCAATCAAAAACATCGGCGTCAGATTTCTGACCGTTGCAAGACAGGCAAGCTGGAACACAATTTTCGGTCACACTCATGCCCCCTCGACTCAGGGGGAAGACATGGTCGATCGATTCAGAAGGTTTGCCGCAATAAATACAGCGGTTGCAGGTATGGAGATGAATCGATTGACGCCAGCGTCGATTGCGCAGCTTGGGACAGAGATCCTCTAGGAAAACCGCATCCCGGCTGTGCATCCCCACACCTCAGCTACTGAGAGTCTGACGTGAGGGCAGGGTTCGTCAACGTGTCGAACGCTGCATTTTCACGGTCATGCGGGTTTTGGACGGATCAATGGATGATTGGAACAGTCAACCGCGGGTGCTGTGGGGGCCAGCGCACTACGGAGCTGTGTAGAGGACTAGCGTCTGAGTCTTTGAATCTGAATCACGGCTTCATCACCAACATCTTGCAAGCTGGGATTGACTCCGTCTGGTTTGGTCCAGGCCCGTTACCCCTTTGATGCGGTGACCCATGCGGAGATGCGCAGAATTCGTCCAAGGGGCGTATGGCGTGGTTCTCGGCTGGGTTGGGAATTTCCTCTTGCCTCAGCTGAGGCTCTGTTGCAGCGTTTTGAACGGCGCTTTCGGGTGGATGAGGAGCTGATGCGTTGGTTGCATTGGCACCGCCATCCGCTACCCCCATTGCCGCCTCACCGAGATCTGATCGCGCACGCGGATCTGGATCAACGTTTGCGTGATGGTCGCTTACCGATGCCTCACCAGCGCTCGGGTGCTCGCTGGTTGTTAGCGCGGCGCGGCGCGGTGCTGGCAGATGAGATGGGTCTTGGCAAAACGCTCACTGTGTTGCTTGCGGCTAGAGCCTTGCTGCGTGCCTTGCCGCTGCGCTTGTTGGTTGTGGCTCCTGTGGGATTGCATTCGCATTGGCGCCGAGAGGCCGCGGCCCTTGATCTAATACCGGACCTTTGCAGCTGGGCGCGACTTCCGTCTGAGCTCCCGGAGGCGGGTACTTTGCTTCTGGTGGATGAGGCCCATTACGCCCAAACACTGCATGCACAACGCACTCAGAGTTTCCTACGCCTTGCCCGGCATCCCCGTCTCCGAGCCATTTGGATGCTCACCGGCACTCCTATGAAGAACGGCCGGCCTGATCAGCTTTATCCCTTGCTGGCTGCGATGGACCATCCCATTGCTAGAGATCAGCACTCTTACGAGGAATTGTTTTGTCAGGGGCATTTCCGCGAGCAAGGCGGACGGCAGCGTTGGCAAACCGCAGGAGCCAGCCGATTGGACGAGCTGCGTCGCCTGACCCGACCGCTTGTTTTGCATCGCCGTAAGCAGCAGGTTTTGGACCTCCCTCCCAAACGAAGGATGTTTGAAGGGATCGATCTCGACGCTGAGGAGGTGAAGGGTTTTGATTACCGCCTTCGGTTGGTCATCGATGACTATCGCCAAAGGGTGGCGGAGGGTTTGGTGCGTTCTGACGCTGAATCTTTGGCGGTGCTCACAGCTTTGCGGCAAATTGCAGCCGAATTCAAGTTGCCAGCTGCGCAACAGTTGATTCAGCGTTTGCGGCAGCAGCACAAGCCGATCGTTGTGTTCAGCAGCTTTGTGGATCCGTTGCTGCTGCTCCACGAACGTCTGGGAGGTGTTTTGCTGACAGGCCGTCAGAAACCTGATCAGCGGCAGTTTGCTGTGGACTGCTTTCAAGCTGGGGAGACCGATTTACTTTTGGCCACCTTCGCTGCTGGTGGGCTTGGTTTTACGCTCCACCGCTCTCAGGATGTTGTTCTTCTCGAACGGCCTTGGACGCCTGGGGACATTGATCAGGCGGAAGATCGTTGCCATCGCATTGGTATGGAAGGAGGGCTGACCAGCCATTGGCTTCAGCTTGGTCTTGCTGATCAGCTCGTGGACGGTTTGGTGGCTAGCAAAGCCGAACGGATCGAACTGTTGCTGGGACCGCGTCGCGTCACGCTCGATCGTCAACCGTTGCCCAAGATGGTGTCTCGCTGTTTACAGGATTTATGACGCACATTTAATTCATGGACCACCATTGGATCAGTGGATCCCTTGTCTTGGCGCAATAGAGAGATGGCTTGGGTCACGTCTGCGCAGGCTTGGTCGGTCTTGCCCATCAGGGTGAGCAAAAGCGAGCGATCAGCAAGCGCCGCTGGTTTGTCACCATGGGCGTCGACGACCTCATTGCAACGCTGAAGTGCTTTGTCGAGCTTGTTCAGATCAAGATCTGACATGCAATCCGCAATGGACGTTTCAGGTGAGACGGTTGCAGGCTTCGGTTCGGATCGGCTGCGGCATCCCAAACCTGTGAGAAGCAAACCGCCAATCATCAGGATGGGAATGAATCGTATGGAAGGGAACATCAATAGCTATAGCGGTCGTCCTTGTCCCAGTCGGAGGAGGTTTCTGAAGTCGTTGATGAATTGCTCGAATTGGTTGAGTTGAGGACGCTGTTTAATGATTTTGCAGAACCTTTGCTGCCTCCAAAAAGATCCCCTAGGTACTGACCGCAGTCGGGGTAGCTGCCTGGATCTTCCACAACAGCCTCAGTGATCATCACTGCAGCATGTTCTGGTGACGTTTTGAACATTCCGCTTTTTTGGCGTTTGATCAAGGCATAAGCCGCTTCCCAGCTAACGGTGTGATCGTTATTGCTGCTTCTCATGTAGCAATAAATTTTTGCGCCCTTAACGGCCTCAGGCGTCCCGGCGATCGCTTCTAAAGGGGTCAAGCCAAGTCCAGCGATACCCGCCAGAGAGAGGAGGAGCGCAAGGCGCTGGCGCAGAAGGGCCATGGCAGGACGATTGAAGCGATCAGAAACTAAAATATCGATTGGAGTCGCTCTGTCTAGGCCCGAGTCAGGAATCACCCAGCCCAAGTGGTGTTAGCAGTTTCACCACAACAGGAATGACCAGCAAGACAGTGATCAAGCGAACGGCATGCAGTGCAGCAACAGCTGCGCCAACGCCGTAGTCAGCTCCAACCAGGCTCATGCCGCTGATTCCTCCAGGCGCTGCACCCAGCAGGGTGACAAGAGGATCAACGCCTAGCAGTCTGCTGCTCCACAGCCCTACCACGATTCCGGTGAGGACGAGGGTGAGCGTGATTAAGACCGCAGGCTTCCACAACTGTTGTAATTGATCGAGCGAGGTTCTGGTCAGGCCTGTGCCGATCACCGTGCCAATGGCGATTTCTAGACAGGTCTTTGTGCCTGTTGGCCATTGAGCCACCTCGAGGCGTCCACTCATGCTCACCATGGCGGCTCCGATCAGTGCTCCTGCCAGTGGTGCAGCAGGGATTCCAGTGCGTGTGGCAAGCAATCCCATGCTCGTGCCGGCGAGGAGATAGAGGAGCACCGTTGTGAGTGGGGGCATGAACACCACGCTGCAGATTGATCCTTAGTCTGGATCGAGTGGTTCTGATGTGCTGTTATCGGGGCATATCTGTTTATTAGGGCGATGACCCAGTCCGTTTCCTTCCGCATTACGCGTACCGCTGAGGATGTAGCGGAGACCCTGAATGCTTTATCTCAGCGGCTGATCAAGCTTGAGAATCGCCTTGAGAGTTTGGAGCTTCAGCTTGAACGCCAGTCGTCTGAGGTCAACACCATGCCCACAGATGAGATGGAACGGCTTGATGGGGTCGATCGTTTGCTGACCGACTGCAGAGACCTACTACTGCGTTCTGAGCCGCAATGGGTGGATCAATCCAACTCTGATATGTCCTCGGAGCAAGACTTGGCTGCCTAACCCATCCCATGGTTGCCACAATTTGAATAAAGCCACCTATGGCTCATTCACCCACCAATTCCGCAGCGATGTGCGAAGTCATGTTGCGCAACCGACAAAATTTCTTTGAAGGTGGTCACCAGCTTGAAAAGCTGGAATTCGCTCTAGCTGTTGCAATCACGCGGGGAGATGCCAGCAGATGCGAAATGCTTCGTGGTCAGATTGCTGAACTCGGGGGCAACATCGAAGAGCCAGGTACTTGAGTTGAGATTGACTTGTCATTCATTCGTTAGACTATTGAAACTTAAGTCCATTTAGTGTTGAATTCGGTCCTCGATAGAACTTCAACGATGGTGCAATCTGCTCCCAATCAAAAACAGGAGCATCTTGCTAAAGCAGGTGTGTTTTTTCAGAAAGCACAATCTGCAGCTGAAGCGGGCGATGTCTCGTCTTCAGGATCTTTCATTTTGAAAGCACTTGAACAGGAACGGCGCGCAGGCACCGTTGGTCCTCAGGTGATGCAATTGATTAAACCAAGATCTTGACCAAGCGGGTGACCGGATTCGAACCGGCGACGTCCAGCTTGGGAAGCTGACATTCTACCGCTGAATTACACCCGCATAGGCGTGATTCTATCGCACGCCCGATAATCGAGTTGATGATTAATTGTTCTAATTATTGCTTAAAGCGGCTGATGCAGCGCTAAGTCCAGCGCCCATCTGACCCTTGTGGAAGCCAAGTGAATGCAACACGGATTCAATGGCAGCTACGGCTGTTAAAACATCTCGATCGCAGACAAAGCCGAGATGGCCAATGCGGAACACTTTGCCTTTGAGATGGTCTTGACCGCCCGCTAACAGAATGTCGAAGCGATCTTTAATGGTTTTACGCAGCAGTTCCGCATCCATTCCTGCAGGTGCAACTGCCGTAATCGCCGGACTCCCATGGCCTTCGGCTGCAAACAGCGCCAATCCGATCGCTTTCATCGCAGCTATTGCTGCGTCACGGTGACGCGCATGGCGCGCAAAAATCGCTTCAAGCCCCTCCGCCTGCATCATCTCCAGTGCGGCGTCGAGAGCGAAGTACAAATTCACTGCAGGCGTGAATGGATTGCTGTTTTTGGCTGCAGTTTTCCGATAGGGACCCAAATCCAAATAAAACTTGGGTAAATCCGAGCGTTCGTAGGCCTTCCAAGCTCGCTCACTCATTGCAACAAAGCTGAGCCCTGGCGGCATCATGTAGCCCTTTTGGGATCCAGATGCAACCACATCCAGGTTCCAGTCATCCATGGGCACGTTGGTGGCTCCCAGGCTGGTGACGCAGTCGGCAATAGTCAGTGCTGTGCCATGGGCTTGGACGTGGCGGCTGATCGTTTCAAGATCGTTGATCACGCCTGTGGATGTTTCTGAATGGGTCAGGATCACCGCTCGGATCGTTTTGTCACTGTCGGCTTCCAACGCGGTCCGGAAGTTTTCTGGGTCAAGGGGGTGTCCCCAGTCCGCCTTGATGACCTCCACCTCAAGGCCGTAGGCACGCGCCACCTTGACCCAGCGCTCGCCAAACTTGCCATTGTCGCCACAGATCACCCGATCTCCACGACTGAGTGTGTTGATGATTCCAGCTTCCATAGCAGCTGTGCCGCTACCGGTGATCACCAGCACGTCGTTGTTGGTTTGATGCAGCCAGCGCAGTTGGGCGGTTGTTCGTTCCACCACCGCTTGAAACTCACCGCTGCGGTGCCCGATGGGATGGCGTCCCATCGCTTTCAGAACCGTTTCTGGCACCGGGGTGGGTCCGGGGATCATCAGGGTGAGCTTGTCCTGCACGTCCGGAAGAGCGCCAATCGTTCATTCTAAAAAACGATCTGCTTGCTATTCGGTATCACGCAATCCCGCACAGACTCCCCCCAAGGGCTGACTCTCCCCGTCTGGGTTGCCGCCGCAGCTCGAGCGGCTACGCAAGTGTTGTGTGGACAGGCGTTCGAAAATCCACAATCGCTGAAGATTCCAGGTCGCGACCAGCCCCTCAGCGTGCAGGTTCAATCGGCAGCGCCCTTGCAAAGAGGAGAGCAAGCTTTGGCGATCAGCCGCTGTGATCCAGGACCAGGTCTCGATCTCACTCGAGATTTAGAAATTTGGGTTCAGGTGCGTTGGAGTCAACCGGAAACAGGTTGGTTGGAGATCGTGCCGGGGGAGGGGCTCGGTAGACAGGGGTCTGAGGGTGATCTTTGCGCTTCTGATTTCGCCCGCCGCGTGATGGAGGCCAATCTGCGCGACCTGGTTCCTACTGGTCGATGTCTGCAGTTGGAAGTTGTGTTTCCGCTCGGCCGCGAGCTGGCCCAGCGCACGAGTAATGCAGCGTTTGGCGTGGTGGATGGCTTGGCCTTGATCGGCACGCAAGCCGAGGTGCAATCGAGTGCATCGCCGGATCAGCTGCGCGCCAGCCTTGATGCTCTTCAGGCGATTGCGGGAGCAGCCGATTTTTGCGGATCCCTCACCCTTGTGATTGGGGAAAACGGGTTGGATCTCGCCCATCAACTGGGTCTTGCTGATCAACAGCCTCTGCTTAAGGCAGGGAACTGGATTGGACCTTTGCTTGTGGCCAGTGCGGAAGCGGGCATTAGCAACCTGCTGTTGCTCGGCTATCACGGAAAGCTGGTCAAATTGGCTGGCGGGATCTTCCATACCCACCACCATTTGGCGGATGGTCGATTAGAGGTTCTTGCGGCGATTGCCCTGCAGCAGGGACTTGGTGTGGATCTGATCAAAGACCTACTGGGTTGTGCGTCGATGGAATCGGCGCTGCAAGAGCTTCAGAAGCGCGATTCCACAAGGGCAGATCAGGTCTGGCAAGCGATCGCACAGGCGGTTGAAGTAAGAAGCGAGGCTTACCTAAAGCGTTATGGCACTTGGCCTATGCGGGTTGGTGCGGCGTTATTTGATCGCCAACGCCAGTTGCGTTGGACCGGATTGACAGGACTCTCCCTTCTCGCCTGCTGCGGACTTGGCATTCATTCGGAAGGGGATGAGGCAGGCTTTGGTCCTTCTCTACGCTGAAGGAACTGAAGGTTTGGAAGGCCGTTCTTTTGACGGTCCTAGTGCGGTATGTCATCAGTCCAGAGCGAAGGTCAGCGCAAACCGGCCATCGTCATTCTTGATTTCGGTTCCCAGTACTCGGAACTGATTGCACGCCGCGTTCGTGAGACGGAGGTGTTTTCGGTGGTGTTGGGCTACAGCACCAGCGCTGAAGAATTACGGGCCTTGGCTCCGCGTGGAATCATCCTCAGCGGAGGCCCAAGTTCGGTTTATGCCGATGAGGCTCCCCTCTGCGATCCAGCGATTTGGGATCTGGGCGTCCCTGTGCTGGGGGTCTGCTACGGCATGCAGTTGATGGTTCAGCAGCTTGGTGGTCAGGTGGTCGCGGCTACGGGTAAGGCTGAATACGGCAAGGCTCCGCTCAAGGTGGATGACCCCACTGCACTTCTCACGAATGTTGAGAGTGGCTCCACGATGTGGATGAGTCACGGTGATTCCGTGGAGGCTTTGCCCGACGGCTTCCTGCGTTTGGCTCATACAGCGAATACGCCTGAGGCGGCTATCGCGAATCACAAGCGACGCTTATACGGCGTTCAATTTCACCCTGAGGTGGTTCATTCCACTGGTGGAATGGTGATGATTCGCAATTTTGTGTATCACATCTGTGGTTGTGAACCGGATTGGACCACTGAGGCTTTTATCGATGAAGCAGTGGCAAATGTGCGTGATCAAGTTGGTCAAAAGAGAGTGCTGCTTGCTCTCTCAGGAGGCGTGGATTCTTCAACCCTTGCTTTTTTATTGAAGAAAGCGATTGGAGATCAACTTACCTGCATGTTTATTGATCAAGGCTTCATGCGTAAAGGCGAACCTGAATTCCTGATGGAGTTCTTTGATCGTAAATTTAATATTCATGTTGAGTATATCAATGCTCGTGAACGGTTTATCAAAAAGCTTGATGGCATTACGGATCCAGAAGAGAAGCGCAAAATCATTGGCACGGAATTCATCCGTGTGTTTGAAGAAGAGAGTCGCCGTCTAGGCCCATTTGATTATTTAGTCCAGGGCACGCTTTATCCGGATGTGATTGAAAGTGCTGGCACCAACGTGGATCCCAAAACCGGGGAGCGTGTGGCTGTGAAGATCAAGAGCCATCACAACGTGGGAGGTCTTCCTAAGGATCTGCGCTTCAAGTTGGTGGAGCCCCTACGCAAGCTGTTTAAGGATGAAGTTCGTAAGGTTGGTCGAACGCTTGGGTTGCCCGAGGAGATCGTGAGTCGCCATCCATTCCCAGGCCCTGGACTAGCGATTCGCATCTTGGGCGAAGTCACGGAGGAAAAGCTCGATTGTTTGCGTGATGCAGATCTGATTGTGCGCGAGGAAGTGAACGCAGCGGGGCTCTATCACGACATTTGGCAGGCGTTTGCGGTGCTTCTTCCCGTGCGCTCAGTGGGTGTGATGGGTGATAAGCGCACTTATGCCTGGCCGATCGTGCTGCGCTGTGTATCGAGTGAGGACGGCATGACCGCTGATTGGTCGAGGCTTCCTTATGACCTTATGGAAGTGATTTCCAATCGGATTGTGAATGAGGTGAAAGGAGTGAATCGCGTGGTAATGGACATCACTAGCAAGCCTCCAGGAACGATTGAGTGGGAATAGTTCAGGGGGTAAAACCTCTGTCTCTCACTCAAAAAGTCGGTTTCACCCAAGTTTCACCTGAGATTTAGGTGACGGAGTGACAAGGGTTCTCGGGTGGTGTGTTTCACCTTCGTTTCACCTGTCACCTTGTCACTGTCTCTATGGAGATGTCGTGGAACTCCTGTTTTCTCTACGGATGGTTTCTGTCCGTTTGTAGAGATGACGTAGAGAAAAAGACCACTTCTAAACAGCACATTTCTACGACTATTTGTAGAGAAATCGTAGGAGAATGCCTAGGTATTCAGGCACGGGAGGTCTGTTGTGGGTAGTCGGGGAAGTAATGCCAACTCATATGCCCTTTATGAGGCACTGAGGCACCTGAGAGTGGATGTTGAGGCACCTGTGCCCTACATCTACAAATGACTGGATAAGCAGGTTCATCTGCCCGTTGAGGCACGTGCGTGGCAGATAAGAGTGCCCGTGCCGAACACGAAGGGCATCAGGAAGTCCTTGAAGGTGATTGAGAGGGCAGATGCCATCGCAAAGGCAGAGGAGATGGTGATGGAAATCAGGGTCACTCTCAAACAGGGAGGAAGTGTTCTGCCGATGCCTGTTGAGGAGGTGGTGGAAAGGTTTCTCAAAACCAAACGTGCCCGTATCCGTGAGGAATGGGAGGGCAAGGATGCCGCAGGGAGAAGAAGCATCACCAAGGAGAGGTATGCCCTGATTGAGGGGAAGTTACGGAACTATCTGGTGCCGTTTCTTGGTGCCAAGACCGATGCCCGCAACGTTCCGTTTTCCAAGTGGAACGAATGGGAGGGATGGAGGGTGGAAAGCAGGCACACCCGCACTGGTGGCAAACCAAAGGCAATCACCATCCAAAACGAAATGGGTGGCAAAAGGTTCCTGCTGTCTGGGGTGCTGATGCGGAACCCTGATTAGGTGCTCGTCCCTACAAAAGAGTTCGTGCGGATATATAAAACTCTCCTTGTTCCTCACACGGGAATGCGTCGAACTTGGGGAGGTCTGGGGGGACCTTCCTTTTTTTTTGCCTCTAATGACTTCTCTACGAGGCAAAACCCAACAGTTTCTCTACCGATGTGTCTAGGAGAACTTTTTCGTCCAATCTCACTGGGACAAATGAGTTTCACCCCAGTTTCACCCCGTAAAATGAGTGCTGAGAACCCAGTTCAGTCCTCATTCTTGGGAAACCGACTTATTGAGTGGGAATAGCTCTAAATAAGCTCTTTTAAAGTTTAGTATTTGTGCTCGATTGCAGAGGCTGAAGTGTGATTGCCTTGAATTGTGTAGTAACTTGATAAGAGATAGGCCTTCTGGTTGAATGCTCCGGCATGAGTATGTTTCGCTGTCATTCTGTGTACGGCTGCAGTCTGCGGTGGAAAATATGGCCGTTCCGGCTATGATTTTCTGGAATCTTCCGGAACTCTTGTTTGGTGCGGGTCCATGACTAAGCATGCCTATTATTCTTCCCTCGAAATCGTTCAAGAGGGGAAATGTTATCGCTGTGACCTCCCGTATAAATCTTTGAGTCAAAAATTTGAGCGAGGTGAGGTAATAGATCATTTCTATACAATATTTTCGCATCCGATAAATAACGGAGTTATTAACAGGTATGGGATGTCCGCCTATGACTTTTCGGTAGATATTGTCGACAACGAAAAGGAGTCTGTTGAAAATTATGACCTCAGTTGGCTCTTCTCTGTAGATTGCTGGCAAAAGATTTCCCAGCCTCGCGCTTATCCTTATCAACATCGTCTTAATCTCCTGGGCTTATTAAGTAAGCATGTTGAATGTCGCTCAGAGCGAAGTGGGCTGAAAGAGGATTCTTAATGTATGGCTTGTATGGCTGGCTGGATTCATTGCGCTGGCTATAGGTTGATTGTTGTGTTGTTGGCGAATTCTTTATTCAAGGCTTAAGGTTCTAGGCTTGTTGTTAGGCCTGGTTGCTATTACGTGTCTTGGGGCCTGCTGTTCAGGGTTTGGTTTTTCAAGAATTCAATAGAAAAGAAATCACGTTGACAGCTCTGCCTTGACCTCTTGTGTTAGCTGTTATTGAGTAAATCTGCCTCAGAAGTAGCAAGATCTCTTTTGCGCTACCTCTTTAAAAACTGCAAATACTGCTCAATGGTTGCTCGTGAAAAAGCGTCTTTTCGGCTTGATTAAGTGTATTGCATTCAAATGTTCGAGCTCTTGGTGAGAAATTCAGTTGATTGATTTGGATGGTTGACCTTGCTTGCGTGCATTTTGGTAGGGGGCTGGTGGATGAGCCTTGGCGTCGATATCCTTAGCGCCCGGCATCAATCCCTTGACCGCTGCTCAAGAGCAGGACCTCCAGCTTCAGCGCCGTCTTCAGCAAGACAGCATTTTGTTGGCAGGGAAAACGATCTACATCAACCCTTTCTTGTATTGGCGTCGCTTCGACAGCAATACAGATCGTTGGTTGCGCGAACCGGGTCAGCTTCCCGAAGAGCAGATTGCCTCGAATCGAAGTCGCTTTTATCCCGAGCTCGACTGGACCCTGCTGGATGACTCCAACCGGGAGATCAAGGACGGAGCTGTGGAGATGTTCCTCAAGAGCCTCGAGTTGATAGGGACGTTTCATCCAGAGCTCAGCTCCGGGCATTTGCTGGAGGTGGAGCGCAAGATGGCGATCACCAAGAAGCGATCGTTCGAGCGTTGGGTTGAGAAGTCGTACCGGCGACGTGCCAAGCAGGAAACTAGGGAACGACGTCGATTTGATCGTGATCGTTTTTGGCGTTCGTGGGGGGAATGGCTTGCTTTAGAAGCGACTCATCACGCTTTGGCCCCAGCTGTGGCCTTGTTGGTGCTCACAGGTGTTGGTGGCTGGTGGATCGGGTCATCTAATTCAAGTTGTCCGACACTTTTGCCTCCTCCGGAGCAGACTGGAGTCCGCTGAGTACGAGTCTGCTCATGGCTGAGAATCAACCGTTCGACACCCTGAGACTGACGTTGATGCAGGAGGTCTTGCCCGTGGGGCTTGCTTTGGTCGAGCGAGTCCGCGCTGGAGGTCCAGCCAAGGTGGTGGAGCCTTTCACTTCAGGTGCGTCGGATCCGTTGCGAGAGTTGCGCGATGAAGGTGAACCTGCTGCGAAGGGTGTGCGTGAAAGACTCGATCAAGTGAGTCCTGGACTCGGTAATCCAGTGATGCCCGTGCAGGTGGCTGTGGAGGAGCCTTCAGCTGAAGTGGTTGACGTCATTGAAGAAGGAAGTTCACCAGAACAGGAAGAACACCAGTTGCATGAAGTTCTGGCGAGGATTACGCAACGGCTTCAGGCCTTAGAAGCTCAGCTTGAGCAAGAGAGCTAGAGGGCATGACGCGCTCCGCTTCTCCTCAAAGGGACGCTCAGCGTCACAGCGGCTTGCGCCAGCAGCCCCTGGTTTTGTTCGGATTGGTGCTGTTGTTTTGCAGCGCCATGGTTGCTCGGTTGGTGTGGCTCCAGGTGTTGGAGGGCCCTCGCTACAGGCAGCTGGCGGATGAAAACCGCATACGACTCGTACCCAGATCGCCAACGCGTGGTCGTCTCCTTGATCGCAAAGGGCGGGTATTGGCCTCCAGCAAGCTCACCTATTCGCTTTATGTGGAGCCGCGCTTGGTGGATGACGCGGCCTGGCCGGAGCTGCGCGATCGCCTTTCAAGTCTTATGGATCTCAACCCGATGACCCTGGATCGTCGCCGCCAGTCGGGGCCGGATCGCAATGGCTACCGCATCAATTTGGCCAGCGAACTCAGTTCCGAGCAGGTGCTTCGCTTCCGGGAGCAGTCCCTCGGACTGAAGGGCGCTCAAGTGGACGTGGACATTCTTCGTGCCTATCCCTACGGAACACTGGCAGCCCATACGCTCGGCTACACCCAGCCGATCACTGAAGAGGAATACACAGCACTGGCTGATCGGGGTTACAAGATTCGCGATCGGATTGGACGCATCGGGGTAGAGGCGGCCTACGAGTCGCACTTGCGGGGCAAGTGGGGCGGGCAAATGCTTGAAGTGAATGCTATGGGGGAAGTGCAGAGGCATCTAGGTGATCGTCCATCTGTTGCCGGTAAAGACCTCACGCTCACTCTCGATCTTGATCTTCAGAAGACGGCTGAGCAGGCTTTGGCTGATAAACCTGGCGGCGCAATCGTGGCTATGGACCCTCGCAACGGAGCGATCTTGGCCCTTGCGAGCAACCCGAATTTTGACCCCAATTTTTTCTCGAAATTGGTGACGACTCAAAAGGAATACGACGCGCTGTTTTCCAATCCCAAAAAGCCGCTGTTAAGCCGTGCCATGAATGCCTATGACCCTGGAAGCACTTGGAAGCCCGTGACAGCGATGGCAGGAATGGCGTCGGGCAAATTTCCGCCGGAGGTCAAGTTGAACACCACCTCCTGCATCACCTATGGCGGCCATTGTTTTCCTGATCACAATGGCGCTGGATTTGGACGGATTGGCTACGCCGACGCCCTGCGCTTCTCCAGCAATACGTTTTTCTATCAAGTCGGTGTTGGTTCGGGCTCGCTCGCTCTCAAGAAAGCGGCCACTCAACTTGGTTTCGGGCGTAAGACGGGGATCGAAATCGGTTGGGAGGAAAATGTGGGTCTCGTTGGAGATGAAGAGTGGGCAAAGGAGGGGCGAGGCTGGGCGGAGCCTGGTTCCACTCCTTGGATTCCTGAGGACATGGCCTCTGCTTCGATTGGCCAGTCCGTGGTGCAGATCACCCCTCTCCAATTGGCAAGGGCTTATTCCGTGTTTGCCAATGGTGGCTGGTTGGTAACGCCCCACCTTGCTGATCAAGGCTTGGATTGGACAGCTCCATCGCGGCGTACCAAGGTGCCGATCAAGCCATCAACCCTGGCCAAGATCCGTGAAGGCTTGCGCAAGGTGGTGGAGGACGGCACCGGCTATGGCCTGAATGGTGAGGGCATTCCTCCTGCGGCTGGTAAGACCGGTACAGCAGAGGACAGCACGGGAGGCCCAGATCATGCCTGGTTTGCCAGTTATGCCCCCTATCCGAATGGAGAGATCGTTGTGGTGGCCTTCGCTCAGAACACGCCGGGGGGTGGTTCAGTGCATGCTTTGCCGATGGCCAAGAAAGTGATTGAGGTGTGGAACCGCAATCGCAAACAGAATTGACTTACGCCGCTGAGCTGATGTCTGAGGAGAGCACCTGGCGGTAATAGCCGCGTAGCTGCTCTGTTGCCCCGGCCCAGCCCCATCGTTCGGCTTCCGATCGGGCGGCATTGCGGAGGGCTTGACGCTCGAGGTCATTGCCGAGCAGTTTGCCGGTGGCTTCGATCAAGCTACCTGCCCCTGCATCTGCACCGTCCGGTTCGTAGAGACAACCGTTGACGCCGTCGCTGATGATGTCCGGGATGCCGCCGCGATTGGCTCCCACCACTGGGCATCCAGCTGCCATTGCCTCGAGCAACACAAGGCCAAGGGTTTCGGTGCTTGAGGGGAAGAGGAAGGCATCACCGCTGGCGTAAGCCCCAGCGAGTTCCTCGCCAGCCAGATAGCCCACAAAGGTAGTGGCGGTTCCCTCGAAATGCTTCTCCAGTTGCTGTCGGTGAGGGCCATCGCCCACCAGTGCCAGTCGCGTATCGGGTAGTGCTTCGAGCACCGGACGGATCCGTTCGATTTGTTTTTCTGCGGAGAGCCGTCCGACATACAGCAGAAGCGCGCCGCGGTCGTCGTATTCACCGAGTAAGCGTTGACGGAGTTCGGGGCTACGCAACTCTGGCCGGAACAGCTCCGTATCCACGCCCCTCTGCCACAAGGCGGTGTGCTGGATGCCCTTATCACTTAGCTCTTGCACCATTGCGGTGGAGGTGCAGAGATTCAGCACAGCTTGGTTATGGGCCGCTTTGAGCAGCTCCCACAGCAGGGGTTCGAGCATGCCCATGCCGTAGTGCTCGAGATACTTCGGCAGGTGCGTGTGATAACTGGCGATCAGTGGGATGGATTTGGTCTTGGCGAGCCAGATGCCTCCCAATCCCAGAACCGCTGGGTTGACCACGTGGATCAGGTCCGGCTGGAAGGCATCGATGGCCTCGGAGACAGCAGGCCGCGGCAAGGCCAGCTTCAGCTCTGGGTAGAGCGGCAAGGGCATGGCGGGAACTCCCACCACCTTGGCTCCCATGTAATGGCTCGGTGCGCCTTCCGGACAGAACACCACCACCTCGTCTCCTGCATCCACCAAATGCTTCACCGTTTTGGTGAGCCGGGTCACGATGCCGTCAACTTTGGGGAGGAACGTTTCTGTAAAAAAGGCGATTTTCAAGGATTCGTCCCGATTAGGAAGCGTTGCCAATGGCTTGGGCCTGAGTCTTGGTCCAGGCCGACGTGCAGAGGATGCGATTGCGGTCGCAGCGATCCGCATAGCGTGTGGCGATTTCCACCACCTCCTTCAACAGCCCGTCATCAAGTGTGGTGGGTTTGAGCCCCAGCTCGATGAAACAGCGGTTGTCCACGATCAGATCGTTTTCAACGGCTTCGTTGCGTGGATTGGGGAGATTGTTGACCTGAGCACCTGTTAAAGCAGCCACCTTCTTGGCCAATTCGCCCACCTGGTGGCTCTCGGTCATTTGATTGAAGATCTTGACCCGTTCGCCTTTCTCAGGTCGATTTTCGAGCGCGAGCTGCACACAACGCACCGAGTCACGGATGTGAATGAAGGCGCGGGTTTGACCGCCGGTGCCATGCACCGTGAGTGGATATCCGATCGCTGCTTGCATCAGGAAGCGGTTCAGAACCGTTCCGTAGTCACCGTCGTAATCAAAGCGGTTGGTGAGGCGCGGATCGCGATCCGTGGCCTCGGTGTTGGTGCCCCAAACAATGCCTTGGTGAAGGTCAGTAATTCGGACTTTGTCGTTCTTGTTGTAGTAGAGGAACAGCAACTGATCGAGCGTCTTGGTCATGTGATAAACGCTGCCAGGACTGGCCGGATGAAGAATTTCCTCTTCAAAACGGCTGCCGTCAGGTTGGGGCACTTCCACCTTGAGGTAGCCCTCAGGAATGGTGGCGCCACGGTGGGATCCATAGCCATACACACCCATCGTGCCGAGGTGCACCACGTGGATGTCTTGGCCAGATTCCACGATCGCTGCCAGCAGGTTGTGGGTGCCGTTGACGTTGTTGTCAACGGTGTAGCGCTTGGTAGCACTGCTCTTCATCGAGTAAGGCGCAGCTCGCTGTTCGGCGAAGTGCACGATCGAATCCGGCTTCTCTTCGATGATGAGGTCGAGAAGCCGCTGGTACTCGTGGGCGATATCCATATGGATGAATCGCATGGGCTTGCCGCCAATGCTTTCCCACACGTTCAGACGTTCACCGATGCTCACGATCGGCGTCAACGATTCCACCTCAAGGTCGATGTCGATCTTGCGACGGCTGAGGTTGTCCACGATCACAACATCGTGATCTTGGTCGGCCAAATTCACCGCACAAGGCCAGCCGCAGAAGCCGTCACCACCTAAAACGAGAACCTTCAACCCAAACTCCTGCTGAAGCGAGCAAGCCGCTGATTTCTGGCAAGCTACTACAGGGTTTTCAGCTGACGGCTACGGACAGAGCCATGAGTGCGACAACAAGCACTGCGCCGGAGATGATCAGGAGCCGAGAGCCGTTGCTGAGAGAGGCTCCCTCGCTGATGACTTCCATGCGCGGTTCCTTTGCGAAGGCGTTGAGGCGACCGCCATCTTCTTCAGTGACCTGCATGGATTGAGCTGCAACTGAACGGGACCTTATGGAGTGGATCGTTGTTGCGCCCCTGCTCCTTCATGCTCCTTTACGTCCCGAGATGTGTTGTTACGTCGAGGCGGTGAATGGGTTGATGGACGGAATGTTCCTTGCTAGCCGTTGATCCGTCCGCTTGTGGGGGAGCTTGGAGAGGCTTCTGGGCGGGTTGGCAACCGCCCAGCCCGCAGGGATTGGCGCCCTGCATTAACGGCGTTGGCCATGGCTTCTGCCATCAGAGGAGGTTGTCCCGAAAGAGCAATGGCGCTGTTGATCAGAACCGCATCCGCGCCCATCTCCATGGCCTGGGCTGCATCACTGGGCACGCCAATTCCAGCATCGACCACCACCGGTACCTTGGCGTTCTCAATGATTAGGCCAATGTTGGCGGCATTGCGCAATCCCTGACCTGATCCGATAGGGGATCCCAGCGGCATCACGGTGGCGCAGCCCACATCTTCTAAGCGCTTGGCCAGCAGTGGGTCGGCATTGATGTAAGGCAGCACTGTGAAGCCCTCCTTCACCAGCATTTCTGCTGCTTCCAATGTTCCAAAAGGGTCGGGCAGCAAATGGCGACTGTCTGGAATGACCTCGAGTTTCACAAAATTGTTGTCCTGACCTGCCAGCTTGGCGAGCTCCCTGCCGAGCCGGGCGACCCGCACGGCCTCTTCCGCGTTGGTGCACCCCGCCGTATTGGGAAGCATCCAGATTTGTGACCAGTCAATCGCTTCCATCAGCCCTGCATGTCCTTCAGCGACCGCCTGAACCCGCCGAACGGCAACTGTGACCATCTCGCAGCCTGAGCGCTGCAGGCTGTGCTGCATGGCCTCCAGACTTGGGTATTTGCCCGTCCCGGTGATCAGTCTGCTGTTGAAAGTGCGTCCTCCGATTTGGAGTGCATCGTCGTGAGAGTGGGTCGGATCCATAGTGGTCAGTTGCGGTTTGGTTGGAGAACCGGATCGTGATGGGGTCCAAGCAGGCCGCAACCGCTCTAACCTGCGCGAGTCATCTATTGCTTGCATGCCCGTTCCTCCCGTCATGGACGTACCGGTTGAGATTCAGGCACCGTTTGAGTCTTCCCAATCGTTTGATAGTTCACAACTAGCTATACCTCTCGAACTTGAGGGATCTGTTGAGAGTTTTGATCCTGTCGCCCGTGCTGCTGATCTCGCTGCAACCCTGCCACGCCAGTGGTGCGGAAATTACACCTCGTTCACGTCCAATTCCACCGTGGATGTTGAATTGACCTTGACCCGCTTGAAGCCAATGGGCCAGATGGTGGATTTGCGCGGTGAAATGCGCATCGGCTCGATTTCAACGCCTGTTCAGGGCAATCTCAATGCCAAATCGGATCAGCTTGACCTTCTGCCTTTGTCTTCTGAGCTCACCGATGACTTGGAAATTGGCGGGAGATTTTTAGGATTACAGGATTTTTCATTGGCGGGATGGGTAGCTCCAAGGCTGACCAACCCCGGAGGGCGTCTTGACCTTTCAGGCAGCTGCGCTGTTTCAGAATCCGCGCCCATCCGGGCTCTTTGGTGAAGCTTGACTCGAATTTTTGCTTTTTGACGCTGCACGTTCCAAGCGGTTCAACCGCTTGCGTGCAGTTTTGTTTTTAGGGTCGAGAACGAGTGCTTTGCGATAAAGGGCACAAGCCTCCTCGTTTTCTAGTAAGCGCTCTTGCGCAAAAGCAAGGTTATTGATTGCCACCGGGTAATTCTCTTTAGCTCGGAGAGCCGATTTGTAATGGCGTACGGCAGTCGTAAAATCTTTTTCCGCTGCTAGCGCGTAGCCCAGGGCATTCTCAATGAGCGCCCGCGCTTCATCGGGCTCGTCGTTGAGCCTTTTAACCGCCTGGCGCAAGGTCACAATGGCCTGGGGGTACAAACGCTTGCGCAATTGAACCGACGCCAGCTCATACAAAGCACCTGCGTCTTTGGAGGAGGCGACCTTGTCTTGCTCCATCTTGAGCAAACTTTGTTCGTCGCGACGAACACGTAAAAATTGGCGACCGCCGACAACAGCAACGATCGCCAAGAGGCCGATCAGGCCCAACAAATAGGTCTGAGGCAGCAAGGAATTCATGTCAGACCAAAGAAACGTCCCGATGGGGACTGATCATTAACCCTGAGTGGCATTCACAACGTTGGCGAAACTCGCAGGATCAACAACGGCCATTTGTGCCAACATTTTGCGGTTGATCCGCACATCAGCTTTCTTGAGACCACCGATCAAGCGGCTGTAGCTCACGCCATTCATCCGTGCGGCAGCGTTGATCCGTGCAATCCAAAGACGGCGGAAATCACGCTTGCGACGACGACGGTCGCGGTAGGCATTACAAAGCGCCTTCATGACGCGTTGGTTTGCTGTGCGGAAGAGTGTTCCGTTGCTGCCGCGGAAACCACGGGCTAAGCGAAGAATTTTATTGCGGCGTTTACGGGCAACATTGCCTCTCTTGACGCGAGCCATGAATCAGATGTGGAGAAGTTGAGGGAAATGTCCTGCGTGGATTACCACCTGGCAGGACTCAGGGCTGAGCTCAGGCGTAGGGCATCATCAGCGTGACGCGTTCCTCATCGGTGCGATCCACCACAGCCTTGGTCTTCAAATGACGCTTCTGTTTCGGCGTTTTGTGATCGAGAAGGTGATTATGAAAGGCGCGGCGACGCATGAACTTGCCAGTGCCTGTTGCTTTGAACCGCTTGGCGGCTGCTTTGCGGGTCTTGAGCTTGGGCATTGGCCTGGCAGCACGCGGCATAAGCGACAACAATAGAACGTTGCCTTCCCCAAAGCCAATCAATTCAAGCCACGTCATGCTGAACCCAGTTGCAGCGGACGTGTCCTTGACTCCTCCCTTTGGCTGGCTGAAGTGCCGGGTCGTAGTGCCGTTGGCGTTGGTGAGTGCCATCGCTTGTGGCTGCCGCGCTCAAGAAGCGACCCTTGAGTCGGGTTCTCCTGTCGTTGTGACCCATCGGTCTGTGCCTTTGCCGCCCAAGGCCAATCAAGCGCCTTTGTGGGTGGCACTGGACGATCACCTCGGCCGCGGCACCACCACGCAACGTTCCGGGCCTTTGCTCACTTTGAACAGTGCTGGCCAGCAGTCCCTGCGCATGAGGGATGGATCTGGAGCCGAGGTCGCCGAGGCAAGGTCGCTGCGTCTCAGCTGGCGACTTGCTCCTTTGGCGGAACCTGTAGACATTGCACGCCAGATTGCTGGCCCCTTCGCCAGTTTTGAATCAGCGGAGCGGATTGCCAATCGTTGGCGCAATCAAGGTGTGGTTGCCCGTGTCGCCCATCCCGGCGACTGGGAGGTGTGGGCACCCATTGATGCTGAGCCGCTTGAAGGGGTCCCGGTGCGGAGATGGATGCGCACGGTCAAAACGGAAATGAAAGCCGTCTTGGAGGGCCCATCGGGTGGACGCACCTTGACGGGTCCGCTGATGCTGGAGGCTCCGAACGGTCTTCTTTGGCAGGGAGGCGTTCTGCGTGGCCCATTTCGTCTTCAGCCGGATGCCTACGGCAGTTGGACATTGCTGGAACAAGTTCCGCTTGAGCGTTATTTAGAGGGGGTGGTTCCCCATGAAATTGGCGCCGGATCTCCCAGGGCGGCACTCGAGGCTCAGGCGGTGTTGGCGCGCACCTGGGCCCTGGCGAATAGCCATCGGTTTGCAATCGATGGCTATCACCTCTGCAGTGATACGCAGTGCCAGGTGTACAGCGATCCCCGTCAAGCCAGTGCTGCAGTGCGTCAGGCGATTCGTGCCACGTCCGGACAAGTGTTGGCGTGGAATGGCGAGCCGATTCAAGCCTGGTATCACGCCAGTAATGGTGGAGTGATGGCTGGCGGAGATGAGGCCTGGGCGATGGACTCACTTCCTTACGTTCAGGCCCGTGCCGATGGCTCAGAGGCATGGGTCAATGGAATGGCGTTGCCAATGAAGGACGCCTCTTCCGTGAGTGGCTTGCTAGCGCGCAGCGAGGGTGCCTATGGCACGAATCACCCCCGTTTTCGTTGGTCGCGAACGTATAGCGCTGGCCAAGTGGCCCAGGCTTTAAGTGCAGCTGGTCTTCCTTCTGGTGTCCCCAGTGATCTCAGCGTTCAGAAGAGAGGTGCGAGTGGAAGAGTGCTGGCTCTCGACATTGAGATGTCGGGTGATGGGGAGGCGGTCCTGTTGCAGCTGGATGGCATCCGTCGCACCTTGCGTCGCCTGCCCAGCACTTTGTTTGTGATTGAGACACTTGGGCCCGATCGATGGCGTTTTAACGGTGGAGGATTTGGTCATGGAGTGGGCCTCTCGCAAGCTGGCGCCATCGATTTGGCGGCTCGAGGTTGGAGCTTTGAACGGATCCTCAGCCACTACTACCCGGGCACAACATTGACCTCGGTTCAGCCGTCAGCAAGCTCCGTAACTGGTCAGGCCCCTTAAAGTCCCATGACTTCGAATGGTGACAGGGTGTTGGCCGCAGGGACAGGCGATCGCCGGCGCGGCAAGACAGCCCTGTTTTTGGTGGCTTGCGGTTGCGCTGGAGCTGCACCCCATTGGCTTGATCCCTCAAGGAGCCTCATCCCTTCGCTCACGCTTGCGCTCGTGCTGGGTGGGTATTCCCTCAGTACAACGCTTCGAGGCTCTGACGAGAGTGCTAGTCCCGCGAATGGCACGCCTGCAAACGAGGGGGATGAGCCCTCAAGTAAAGACACCTCTTTGGCTGCAGAACCCGCTGTGGTCGAGAGCCTTGCCTCTTGGCCCAACGTGGACGTTGTGGTGGCGGCCAGGGATGAAGAGGCTGTGGTGGCACGTTTGATGGAACGCCTGGGAGCACTTCGCTATCCAGCTGACCAACTCACCACTTGGATCATTGATGACGGCAGCGAAGACAAAACACCAGATCTGTTGGATGAACTGAAGCCTCAGTACCCGAACTTGAACGTGATTCGCCGGCCGCGCAATGCAGGCGGAGGGAAGTCGGGTGCGCTGAATGCTGCGTTAGCTCAAAGCAGTGGGGAGTGGATTCTCGTGCTGGATGCCGATGGTCAGATCAGTGAAGACCAGCTGGAACGCTTGATTCCTATCGCCGTGATGGGTGACTGGTCTGGGGTGCAGATGCGCAAAGCGGTGACGAATGCTGATACCAACTTGCTGACGCGGCTCCAGGCCATGGAGATGGCGTTTGATGCGCTGATTCAGCAGGGGCGCCTGTTGGGCGGAGGGGTGTCAGAACTTCGTGGCAATGGGCAGTTGCTGCGTCGTGACGTGTTGGAAGCCTGCGGTGGCTTCAACGAGGACACGGTCACAGACGACCTGGACCTTAGTTTTCGTTTCTTGCTCCAGGGTGCGCGCACAACGCTGCTTTGGAATCCACCGGTGCGAGAAGAAGCGGTGGAGACCATTTCGGCGCTTTGGAAGCAGCGACAACGCTGGGCAGAAGGAGGGTTGCAGCGCTTCTTTGATTACTGGCCGGGGTTGCTATCCAATCGCCTAACGGTTGGCCAGAGACGTGACCTGGCTTGTTTTTTCTTGCTTCAGTACGCCCTCCCTGTTCTCTCCTTTGCCGACTTGCTCACCAGTGTTTTCACGCGAACCTCACCGGCTTACTGGCCCTTGTCGATCGTGGCGTTTGGCGTGTCAGGCGTGGCGTATTGGAGAGGGTGCCGCCGCTTCAGCGAAGGTCCTTCCCTACCTCAACCCGATCCATTTTCATTGCTGTTGGGTATTGCCTACCTCAGCCATTGGTTCTTTGTCATTCCCTGGGTCACGCTCCGAATGGCGGTGCTTCCCAAGCGATTGGTTTGGGCAAAAACCAGCCATCGCGGGAATGAGGAGACGGTCAAAGCTTGAGCTTTGATGGTTAAAACGGTTTAGTCATTGTCCAGTTCCACATCCAGGACCTGACCGTTAAAAAAGTCGGCAAAGCGCTTCACTTTTTCATCCATGATCGAAGGGGGACTCACGTCCGCTTGTGGAGGAGGAGTTGGTGAGCCCATGGATGGGGAGCCCGGTCCAGAGCCCTCAGCTGAGACGACGCTGGGCGGTTTCGCGCTTGCGGGAGGTGAGTTTGTTGTGGGCGCTGCCACAGGAGTGATGGATGATGGTTGTACAGCAGGCACCGCGACTGGCGCTGGAGACGCTGGCTTCGGTTGAGAAGGCTGGGCTTGAGACGCCGTTGGAGCTGTGATCGGCGTGGATGGTGTTGATTGCGTTGCGGCGGCTGGCGTTGAGGCCATCGGGGCTGCGCCACCGTGGTTTTCCAAAACCAGTTGTCGGTTCCCGCCAATGGAACGTTTGATGGCTTGTTCCAGCAAACTGGCCCGGCTTTGCACCATCCCCATCCAGTTTCCAGCCACCTGCACCACAGCGCGATGGGGATCGAGTCGGACCAGTTGTGCCTGCTGTGACAGCAGCATTCGGGTGGAGGGGAGCTCCAGACTGGCGAGAATCTGTTGCCATAGTTCAGCCAGGTTGTGGCTGTCAGGGTCTGGATCTTGCACTGATTGTGGCGTCGGAGCAGGCTCTGAGCTCACGACCGGTTGCGGACTTGTGTTGGGAAGGCTGACGGGTGGTGGTGCTGTTGTTTCAGCTGCTGGATCTGTGCTGGTTAGCGCCGGTGTGCTGATGGCTGGAGGAATGCTTGCTTGAGCGCTGCTTGGTGGATTGCTGCCCGGTGCTGCAGAACTGGGTTTTGCAACGGGGAGCTCGGCCTCAGCAAGGAGGCCCAGCAGTAACACTTCAAGCCACAACCTTGGTTGCACGCTTTGACGCAGTTGCTGTTCGCTGCCTTTGAGTTGTGCTTGCCAGTACAGAAGTCGCTGACGGCCTAGGCGTTTCGCGAGTGCAGGCAACTGCTCTCGAAATTGTGGTGATACCCCGGTGAGCTCTGGGCGGTCCGGTGCGACAGCCATCAACACCAGGTCGCGCAAAATTCCAGCTAACCCCTGAAGTACAGCACCTGGATCCCGGCCACGATCCAGCAGGCGTCTGCTCGCCTCCAGAAGCGTGAGCGGTTCTCCCTCCGCAAGCGCTTCAGCCAGGTTGAGAAGCTCTTGTTCTGGAACGGCTCCCAAGAGATCCCAGACCGCATCCGCCTTGATCGGTCCCGGGAGGAGGCTGAGCTGATCGAGCAGGCTTTCTGCGTCGCGCAGACCGCCTTGGGCGCGTTGGGCCACCACATGCAGTGCCTCTGGTTGGATCGGAATCGACTCCTGTTCGGCAATCCAGGCGAGGTGCGAGTTCAAAGCCTCGAGGGGAATTCGCCTGAAGTCAAAGCGTTGGCAGCGGCTCAGGATTGTGGGCAGCACCCGTTGGGGATCGGTCGTGGCCAACACGAACACCACCTGCGGCGGTGGCTCTTCCAAGGTTTTGAGCAGCGCGTTAAATGCGGCTGTGGAGAGCATGTGGCACTCATCCACCACGTACACCTTCCAGCGCGCTTGCACAGGAGCAAACCGGGAGCGTTCGATGAGATCGCGAATGTTATCGACCCCGGTATTGGAGGCGGCATCGATCTCGATCACATCAAGGGCTGTGCCCCGTGCAATCGTGTTGCACAGCTCACAAGTCCCGCAGGGCTGTGGCGTTGGACCGTCGTGGCTGAGGCAATTGAGGGAGCGCGCAAGGATTCTGGCGCTGGATGTTTTGCCGGTTCCGCGCGGGCCGCTGAACAGATAGGCCGGTGCGATACGTCCGGAGGTGAGGGCATGGCCGAGCGTGGCGGCAATCGCCTCCTGACCCACCAGCTGATCAAACCGTTGAGGACGGTATTTGTGATGCAGCGGCTGATAGGCCTGACTCATGCACTACCCGCAAGATGTTGAGGTTACTCAGCTTGATCGCTGATGGAAGGCCCATGTTGCTCGTTGAGCAAATCGCTGATGCGTTGCTCGAGTTCTTCTAAGGCTGCGAGTTCATCGGCGAGGCTTTGCCCTGCTTTGAGTAGCTTTCTGCTCTGTCCTCCGTAGCGATCGCTGGCGCCATTGTTGGGGCCGCCGCGAATCCACCCCTCTGCCTGCTCAAGCGTGCCTTCCAGCTGGTCGAGCAAACTTTCACGGAGTTTTTTTAGCTGTAAGAGGCCGCGGCGAGCGCGATCTCGGGATTGTTTATTCACCAACCCCTGCTTCAGGAGCAATCGGAGTCCCGTGAGAAGCGCTGCGGGCATCAGCTGGCCGATTGCCAAAGCGCCGAGGCTGGTGGTGTGCAGGAAGTTCTCCACTTGACCGCTCTGATGCCGGCCGGTTTTGCACCAGCTGGCGAAGTGTTCGCAGTTGTTGAAGAGCAGGTTGTAGCGCTGTTCGCCGATGCGACTCATTGCGCGCCGCAGTGTGACGCCCGCTGGAGATGGATGGTCATGCTCAACAACGCTGGTTTCTAATCCGCGTTTGAACTCCTCCAACGGACTGCGCAGAATTTCTCGTCCCTCGAGGTAATGGGCGATGGTGCCATCGCCCAGATCGATGCCGTGATGCAGAAATAAACCGTGTTGGCGTGGAACTGAAAGATGGTCAGCGGCAGCCATTCAGGGTGAGGTTCAAGCCGACTCTTTGTGCTGCTTGGTGCCGGGGAGGGGAAGCACCTTGCCACCGGTGTGTTCCTCGACCATGGCTTTGGTGATGGTGAATGCAGTCACGTTTTGATCGGAGGGCAGCTCGTACATCAGATCAAGCATCAACTCCTCGACGATGCCGCGCAGGGCTCGGGCGCCTGTTTTGCGACGGTGAGCTTCTTTTGCAATCGCCTCAACGGCCTGGGCTTCGAAGTCCAGTTGCACGTTGTCCATGCTCAAGAGAGTGCTGAATTGCTTCACCAGGGCGTCGCGTGGCTCAGTGAGAATCGACTCAAGTGCGTGTTCGTCTAAGGGCTCAAGCACGGCGCTCACAGGCATGCGCCCAATGAACTCTGGGATGAGGCCGTACTTGACCAGATCATCGGGTTCGAGATGGCGGAGCACCTGGGCAGCTTGGATATCGCGGGTCGCGCGGTTGCGCCCCCTTCCATCGTTTGGAACAAAGCCGATGGCATTGCGGCCCATACGTTTCTGCACCACGTCATCCAGGCCGACGAAGGCTCCACCACAAATGAACAGGATTTGGCTCGTATCGATCTGGATGCAGTCCTGGTAGGGGTGCTTACGACCACCCTGAGGAGGCACATTGGCCACGGTGCCCTCCAGCATTTTCAGAAGGGCCTGTTGAACCCCTTCCCCAGACACGTCGCGTGTGATTGAGGGGTTTTCGCTTTTGCGAGCGATTTTGTCAATTTCATCGATGTAGATGATCCCTCGCTGGGCCTGTTCCACGTCCATATCGGCTTTCTGCAGCAGCCGTAGCAGGATGTTTTCAACGTCTTCTCCGACGTAGCCAGCCTCTGTGAGGGTTGTGGCATCGGCAACGGCGAAAGGCACATCGAGCATTTCCGCCAGGGTTTGGGCCAGCAGCGTCTTGCCGCAGCCGGTTGGACCAATCAGCAGAATGTTGCTCTTATGGAGGCGGGTGGCCGTTTGGGCAGCTTCACCCTGGCCATCGCCCTGCCAGGCCAGACGTTTGTAGTGGTTGTAGACGGCAACAGACATCACCTTCTTAGCCGCCTCCTGACCAACAACTTGTTCGTCGAGGAAACCCTTGATCTCTTGGGGTTTGGGGATCGTGGCCAGCGTTGGCGCAGGTTTGCTGGTTTTGCGAGTGCCGCCTGCAGCAGTTTTTTTGGAAGGTTCGGCGCCGTGACGAGGATTGCCCTGGGCGTCGATCAGCTCTTCATCAAGAATTTCGTTGCAGAGATCGATGCATTCATCACAGATGTAAACCCCAGGACCTGCGATCAGCTTGCGCACTTGCTCCTGGGACTTTCCGCAGAAAGAGCACTTCAGATGGGCGTCAAATTTGGCCATCGGGCTCTGGACTCATCAAACGGAAAGACAGAACCGGTCGGAGTGGGATCGGACTGAGTACGTAGGATCGTTGGGAATATGGGCTGTGTCAGCCCCCCGTAATGATTCCTTCGCCTCCGAGATTGTCCACAACGCGATCGATCAATCCGTATTCAACCGCTTCTGCCGGAGAAAGGAAGTAGTCCCGTTCGGTGTCCTCGGTGATTTTGGCGAGCGGCTGGCCGGTATGGTCCGCCATCAGGCCGTTCAGGGTTTCCTTAAGAAATAAAATTTCCTGCGCCATGATTTCGATGTCCACGGCCTGACCTTGGGCACCCCCTAAGGGTTGGTGGATCATGATCCTGGCGTTGGGCAGGGCTAAGCGTTTGCCTTTGCAGCCTCCGCTCAGCAGAAAAGCGCCCATTGAGGCGGCGAGGCCGTAGCAGATCGTGACGACGTCAGGAGCCACCTGCTGCATCGTGTCGTAGATCGCCAAGCCTGCAGTAATTGATCCACCCGGTGAATTGATATACACCTGAATGTCTTTTTCGGGGTCTTCTGCTTCTAGAAACAGAAGTTGAGCAACCAGAGCATCCGCCACCTGGTCGTTTACATCGGTTCCCAGAAAGATGATTCTCTCCCTGAGCAGACGGGAATAAATATCAAACGAGCGTTCACCCCGCCCGGACTGCTCAACCACCGTGGGAACCCCAGGAGAGGCATGCGGTGTGTGAGCGGAGACGGGAAGGGTTCCCCGCCAGCGGTTTTCTATCGGGTGGTGGCTGCGGGCGTTGATCACGCGGCGGCGGGCGGGAGGACAGGTTGATGCAATCTATGGACGCCGATCAGGCATCTGTGACGCTCGGCTTGTCCTTGTCAGGGGCCTTTTCGGTCACGGTGCTGTTTTCTTCCAGCCACCCGAGCAGTTTTTCTTGGAGTAGATCCTCGATCACGGCTTGACGGAGACGGTTGGGGTCGATGTCACGCTCACCGGAGAGTTGGGCTGTGACCTCTTTCACTTTGGCGTCAATCTCTGGGTCCTCAATCTTGAGGCTTTCTGCTTCCGCCAGGGCTGAGAGGGCAAGACTGCGGCGTAAACGCTCCTCTGCTTCTGGGCGTGAGGTCTCCATCAAGTTGCGGACTAGATCAGGAGTGAACAGGGATTTCACATCCATTCCCTGCTGAGAGAATTGAGCTGCGGTTTGTTCCACCAGGTTGCGGACTTCCTGTTGAACCAGGGTTTCGGGCAGTTCCACCTCGAGTTGCTCGACGAGAGCGGCGAGGAGGGCATCGCGTCGATTGCTGGTAGTACGGCGCTCAGCGTCGTCCTTCAAACGCTTCTCAAGGTCGGTGCGGAGCTCAGCCAAAGTTTCCTGCTCGCTGGCTTGTTTGGCGAAGTCGTCATCCAGGTCGGGAAGTTCTCTGGTCTTGAGATCCTTCAGTTCAATCTCGAAGCTGGCCTTGCGTCCGCGCGCATCTTCTTTGGGGTAGTCCTCAGGAAAATTGCACGCCACTGTTTTGCTGTCACCAACGGTCATCCCCACAACGCCTTCAATGAAGCCGGGGATCATGCGGCCATGCTCGAGGTCCACATCCATCGATTCGGAGCTGCCGCCTTCGATCTCGCTGCCGTCGTCGCTGTAGGTGCCCTTAAAACCCACCACAGCGATATCGCCTTGTGCAGCCTTGCGGCCCTCGACAGGGACCACGGTTGCCAGCTGACGGCGTGACTGCTCGAGCATTTCATCCACTTTTGCAGCATCGAAGCTGACGCTCTCCGCTTCTGCTTTCAGCCCCTTGGTGGTCTTCAGGGTTGGGGTGGGAGCCACATCGGCTTCAAATGTGATGGAAAGGGGTTTTCCAGGTTCAAAAGACTCCAGCAGGGCTTCGTAGCCGCCATCCACTTCGGGTTGGCCTAAGGCTTCAATCGTTTCCTGCTTGATCGTGTCCCGCCAGATGGCGTCCACAAGGTTCTCAAGCGCGGTCGCGCGAATGCGCAGTCCGCCAAGTTGTTGTACGAGAACGGAGCGAGGCACCTTGCCTTTGCGGAATCCAGGCAAATTCACGCTGCGGCTGAGCTGTGAGATTGCTGCTTCGTAACTAGCTTGACTGCGTTCGGCTGGAATCGCTACTTCAACGGCCAGACGGCTGCCGGGGCGGGCTGTGGAGGTGACCTTCAGGCTGGCGGCACTCATCGGCGGCGTTTAAGAGCAGACCCGTCACCTTAATTAAGTGTGAGTCCTTTGCCATCCGCGTAAGGTGGTTGGAACGCTTTAGCAACTCCCTGCGGCGTCACAACGCCAGGGATCGATGCAGTGAGTGGCTTGTAGCCACGGCTTACACCAGATTTTGTTCCAGTTTCATTCGTTTGATCTCCGCCGCTCCATTCCCTAACCGACCCCTAACCGTTGCTGTCCTGGGTGCCAGTGGTGCCGTGGGACAAGAGCTTCTCCAGCTCCTTGAGGAGCGGAATTTTCCTGTTGCTGAACTGCGCCTTTTGGCATCCGCCCGGTCTGCTGGGAGTCGCTGCTCTTGGAAGGGGCAGGAGCTCATCGTTCAAGAGACCACAGCCACAGCCTTCCAAGGAGTTGACTTGGTGCTTGCCTCGGCCGGTGGATCGGTCTCCAAGGCTTGGCGCGAAGCGATCGTGGCGTCGGGAGCTGTGATGGTTGATAACTCCAGCGCGTTTCGCATGGAAGATGGTGTGCCTCTTGTCGTGCCCGAGGTGAATCCAGATGCAGCGCATCAGCACCAGGGCGTGATTGCTAATCCCAACTGCACCACAATTTTGCTGAGCTTGGCGTTAGCGCCGCTGGCGTTGCGCCGACCATTGCGTCGCGTGGTGGTGAGCACCTACCAATCGGCCAGTGGTGCAGGTGCTCGCGCCATGGACGAGCTTCGCCAGCTCTCCCAGGTGGTGCTGGATGGAGGCACCCCCACCAGTGAGGTATTGCCCCATTCGCTTGCGTTCAATCTTTTTTTGCACAATTCTCCGCTGCAGGCGAATGGCTACTGCGAAGAAGAGCTGAAGATGGTGAATGAAACCCGCAAGATCATGGGACTACCTGATTTGCGTTTTACTGCAACATGTGTGCGGGTCCCTGTGTTGCGCGCTCACTCAGAAGCGGTCAATGTGGAATTCCATGAGCCGTTCTCCGTAGAGGAGGCACGTTCACTTCTGGCTGCAGCTGCCGGTGTTGAGTTACTCGACGATTCCGCCCACAACCGATTCCCAATGCCCACCGATGTAACGGGTCGAGACCCGGTCATGGTGGGGCGGATTCGTCAGGACATCAGTGAGCCAAATGCTCTTGAGTTTTGGCTGTGTGGTGATCAGATTCGCAAAGGTGCTGCTCTGAATGCCATTCAAATTGCCGAACTGCTTCTTCCTTCTGTTTGATCTATATGAGTCCTGCTGCTGAACTTTCTCCAACTCCGTTTGGCCGCTTGTTAACGGCCATGGTGACCCCCTTCGATGCTGAGGGCCGCGTGGATTTTGCCTTGGCAGGTCGTTTGGCCCGTCATCTTGTCGAGGAAGGTTCAGAGGGGCTAGTCGTTTGTGGCACCACGGGTGAATCTCCAACCCTGAGCTGGCAGGAGCAAGTCAAGATGCTGGAGGTGGTCCGTCAAGCCGTTGGACCTGGCGTCAAGGTGCTTGCTGGTACGGGCAGCAACAGCACGGGGGAGGCGGTG
The DNA here is from genome assembly GCF_000014585.1 of Synechococcus sp. CC9311. Classification (NCBI taxonomy): domain Bacteria; kingdom Bacillati; phylum Cyanobacteriota; class Cyanophyceae; order Synechococcales; family Synechococcaceae; genus Synechococcus; species Synechococcus sp. CC9311. Next base: position 70,920 of record NC_008319.1, read on the forward strand.
AAGGCCACGCGGGAAGCGGCGGCATCAGGTGCTGATGGTGCCCTTGTGGTTGTGCCTTATTACAACAAGCCTCCCCAAGAAGGCTTGGAAGCGCATTTTCGAGCGATTGCGAACGCGGCTCCAGAGCTGCCTCTGATGCTCTACAACGTGCCTGGACGCACTGGCACGAGCTTGGCTCCAGCCACGGCCGCTCAGCTGATGAATTGCGCCAATGTGGTGAGTTTTAAGGCGGCCAGCGGCTCCATTGAAGAAGTCACCGAGCTGCGCTTGGCCTGTGGACCTCGCCTTGCCGTGTATAGCGGTGATGACGGCTTGCTCTTGCCGATGTTGTCCGCTGGTGCTGTTGGTGTGGTGAGTGTGGCCAGCCATGTTGTTGGCAGGCGTTTGCGCCACATGATTGATGCTTACCTCAGCGGTCAGAACGCTGTTGCCCTTGGTCAACACGAGCAGTTAACGCCGCTCTTCCAGGCCCTCTTTGCAACCTCCAACCCCATCCCTGTGAAAGCTGCTCTTGAGCTGAGTGGATGGCCAGTAGGTGCTCCTCGTCTTCCTTTATTGCCACTTAATTCAGCCATGCGCGATTCCTTAGCCGACCTTCTCACTGCCCTGCGTCAGACCTGACGCTCCGGCTGCCAGTACAGATTTTTTTCCTTTTTTTAAATTCTTCGCGAACTTTATCGATGACATCCACTCTTTCTAAAACCAAGCAGGCGTGTCTCCGTGTGATTCCACTCGGTGGCTTGCATGAAATCGGCAAGAACACTTGCGTGTTCGAGTACGGCGATGACCTGATGCTTGTGGATGCCGGTTTGGCATTCCCCAGTGATGGAATGCACGGGGTGAATGTGGTGATGCCTGACACCAGCTTCCTGCGTGAAAACCAGAGCCGGATTCGGGGCATGATTGTGACCCATGGTCACGAAGATCACATCGGTGGGATCGCTCACCACCTCAAGAATTTCGATATTCCGGTGATTTATGGGCCTCGTTTGGCCCTATCCATGCTCACTGGAAAAATGGATGAGGCCGGTGTGACCGATCGCACCACGCTCCAGACAGTTGGCCCAAGAGATGTGGTGAAGGTGGGTCAGCACTTCTCGGTGGAGTTCATTCGCAACACCCACTCGATGGCCGACAGCTTTTCGCTGGCGATCACCACTCCAGTGGGCACTGTGATTTTCACTGGTGATTTCAAGTTTGACCACACCCCTGTGGATGGGGAGCACTTTGACTTGGCCCGCCTTGCCCATTACGGCGATCAGGGAGTGCTGTGTCTGTTTAGTGACTCCACCAATGCGGAGGTCCCTGGGTACTGCCCGCCTGAACGTTCTGTGTTCCCCAACCTCGATCGCCATATCGCGGAAGCGGAAGGGCGGGTGATCATCACCACATTTGCGAGCTCGATTCACCGGGTTTCGATGATTCTTGAGCTGGCGCTTAAAAACGGACGGAAGGTGGGTCTACTTGGGCGCTCCATGCTCAATGTGATCGCCAAAGCCCGTGAACTCGGCTACATGCGTGCACCCGACGAGCTGTTTGTGCCAATCAAGCAGATCAACGATGTGCCAGATCGCGAGACGCTGTTGCTGATGACCGGAAGCCAGGGTGAGCCTCTTGCTGCTTTGAGCCGGATTTCACGTGGTGATCATCCGCAAGTGAAGGTGAAAACCTCAGACACGATCATTTTTTCTGCGAGCCCTATCCCTGGCAACACCATCTCAGTGGTGAACACGATCGATAAGTTGATGATCTTGGGAGCCAAGGTGGTGTATGGCAAGGGTGAAGGCATTCACGTGTCAGGCCATGGCTTCCAGGAAGATCAGAAGTTGATGTTGGCTCTCACCCGCCCGAAATATTTCGTGCCTGTGCATGGTGAGCACCGCATGTTGGTGAAGCATGCCCGCACGGGCCATTCCATGGGCGTGCCAGAAGACAACACGCTGATCATCAATAACGGAGATGTCGTTGAGCTCACTCCGGATTCAATGCGCAAAGGTGATCCAGTCAAAGCAGGTATCGAGCTGCTCGATCAGTCGCGCAATGGCATCGTTGATGCACGCGTGCTCAAGGAGCGTCAACAGCTTGCCGTTGACGGAATCGTGACGATCTTGGCCGCGATCAGCACCGATGGGGCGATGGTGGCTCCACCGCGCGTCAACTTGCGTGGTGTGGTCACCACCGCGGATGCACGCAAGATGTCGCTGTGGACGGAACGTGAAATTAAGTGGGTGCTTGAAAATCGCTGGAAGCAGCTCTGCCGCCATGTGGATGCGGGCTCTCCCGAAGTGGATTGGATGGGCGTCCAGCGCGAAGTGGAAGTGGGCTTAGGTCGTCGCATGCGCCGCGAAATGCAAGTGGAGCCTTTGATTCTTTGTCTCATTCAGCCGGCACCTGGTGGCACACCGGTTTACAAAGGCCGGGCCGATGCAGAACCTGATACCCGCCCGGCATCCCGCGGGCGTGGCGGTCGTCATGGTGGTCCTGGCCGCGATAGCGGCAACGGCCATGTCCGGCGTGATCGCAATGCGGCCCCTGCTCGGGTGGTTCCTTCGCGTGTGATTGGAACACCGGCACCTACAGCAGAAGCAACGCCAGCGCCCACCCCTGCTCCAGTTAAAGAGCCTGTTGCGTCTTCAGTGGTTGTGACCAGTGCTCCAGAGCCCGAGATGCCAGCTGGTCGTACTCGTCGTCGTCGTTCAGCGGCGGCGTAGGGAACGCCAGGCCAATCCCAACCGCTTCTGCAAGGAAAGTGAAGTTGTTTGGTCGTCATTAGCTGTCTGAGCGGATGACGATCCAACTTGTGAAATGTGGTTCAGATTGACGCGCAGCAGTCCGTCCTCCAAACGCTTGGGGGCCGTATCAAAGTCGCGTGTCAGCGATGGAGCTGAAGCCTTCTGAGGAGCGTGTTCCAAGTTGACTGATTTTTCAGCCCGCTTTTCAGCGCTGTCAAGAACTTTTGGCTGTTGAGATTCCTTTGGCTGTCGCGACTCATCTTTCAGCCAGGGCATGGCCGTTTCGATTGTTTCAGCTTCGGGGTTGTCTGCCTCTGCGCGCTTTGCGGGGGTGTTTAAAAACGGATCACGGATGAGATCGTTGCCTGCTAACTGGCTTGATGCGTTTGCAAAGGGCACTGTTGCCAGCTCTTCTGCCAATGGTGCAGACACGGCAACATCAATAACAGGTGAGCGCTCCAAAGCTTCGTTGAGACCTTGTTGAGCAAGTTCCCGCAGCGTGTCCGGCGGCTCGCTGGCAAGTACGAGCCTGTAGAAGTCGGCGCTCTGGCTGACATCATCCTTTCCATAGAGGTGGATGTGACCGAGCAACAGGGCCACAAAGGCTCTCCAGGCCAGGGTTGCTTCCCGTTCCGCTCCTGAGGCAGGAAGTGGGTCTAGTTGCCCCAGCAGTGGTCGCGCTAAGTCATCGGCCTTATCGAACTCACTGGCGCTGTAGGCCTGTTCAGCGGCGACGTATTGCTCCTGAAAATCAGCGTCCAAGCGAGGTTGTTACGGCTGGCTCACCAGTTGTACCGAGTCTCGGGTCCATTGCAGAGTCTTGTGCTCCGCTAAAGAGCGGCTCCCGGGGGGGCGGCCAGGGCCAATGGCAACACTCAGGGTGTCGAGTTGGCTGGCGGAGAGCGTGCGAACGCCTTGTTGTTGCAGCCAATGATGGAGCAAGAGCCGACGGGTGGCGTCTGGCAAAACCTTGAGTGCCTTGCGATGCAAGCCGCGTTCATAGCGCAGCTGTTCCAGGGCCAGTGTGGCGAGGGTGCGTTGGCTGTCCTCCACTTGGGACACCCGCTCGCTGAGTTGGGCGATGCGTTGGCTGCAACCGGGATGTAACTCCTCAAGCACCGGCAGCACATCGTTGCGGATGCGGTTACGGCTGAAGGCCGGATTGGCATTCGATGGATCAAGCCAAACGGGCAGTTGCAAGTCCTGGCAGATCTGGGTTGTGTCGTCTCGGCTGAAGGTCAGCAGGGGGCGCACCAGCCGAGTGCCGTTGGGGTCATTGTTTTGAAGTGGTCTGATGGGCCGCAAGCTGCCAAGGCCGGCTAGATCCGTGCCTCGGGCCAATTGCAGCAGCAATGTTTCTGCCCGATCGCTCGCCGTGTGAGCGGTGAGAACTGTGCGGCAGCAGAACTGTTGGCTTAATGCGGCAAGTTCTTGGTAGCGCCAGGATCGGGCGCTGGCCTCTGTGCCTGTGTGATCTCTCGTGTTGCGGCTGATCTGTAGATCCAGCTCCTGGCCTTGGCACCACTCCTTGAGTTCGGAAGCAGTGGCTGCTGATTGATCGTGCCAACCATGGTCTCCGTGCCACAGCTGAAAGTGCCAATGATGCAGATGCTGAAGCCCCAGGAGTAGGCCTAGTAAGGCCATGGAGTCTTGACCGCCGGAGAGAGCGATCAGCAATGTTTCCCCATCGGGCAGCAGGTTCGGTTGCCTCAGCAGTTGGCGGTGCAGGGTGTCGTGCCAAGGCAGCCATGATTTGGATGCAGCCATGGTGTGGCCAGCGAGTGGAACAACAGAAATTTGATCTTGCCTGTTCTTAGGCGCGATCACACGTGTGGTGTGAGAATGATGGAACCTGATTTCGCTGGGATGTCCCGCCTTTCTCTGCTGCCAGCTGAGCTCCGTCGCAGCCTGGAGCAGCGTTCTGCACTCAAGGTGATCGCCGGTCTGATGAACTTCGATCAAGCCAACGTGGCGATGGTGGCGGCTGCCGCGGGTCGCGGCGGTGCTGATTTGATTGATGTGGCCTGTGATGCGGCGCTGGTCAAGCTGGCGATCGAATCCTCCGCTGGTGTGCCTGTTTGTGTGTCTGCGGTGGATCCTGAGCTGTTTCCTGCCGCTGTGGCTGCTGGTGCGGCCATGGTGGAGATTGGCAATTACGACGCTTTCTATCCTCAAGGCCGCCTCTTTGATGCCGCTGAAGTGCTGGCCATCACCCGCCGAACCCGCGAGCTGCTTCCCGACGTGGTGATGAGCGTCACGGTGCCCCATGTGCTGCCGCTGGATCAGCAAGAGCAGTTGGCTGTGGATTTGGTTGCAGCCGGTGCTGATCTGATCCAAACCGAAGGCGGCACCAGCGCAAAGCCGTTCAGCGCTGGCAGCCTTGGATTGATTGAAAAAGCAGCTCCTACTTTGGCCGCATCCCACAGCATCAGTGCTGCGCTGCAACAGGCCGAGTGCGCTGTCCCCGTGCTCTGCGCCTCTGGATTGTCTGCTGTCACCGTGCCAATGGCCATTGCTTCTGGTGCCGCTGGTGTAGGAGTGGGATCAGCGGTTAATCGCCTCAACGATGAGCTGGCGATGACCGCTGTAGTGCGCGGGCTGCGCGAGGCTTTGGGGCGTCCAGTGATCAGCCGCGTCTGATTGCGGTTGCACTGGCACGACGATCCTGTTCTTGGCAGCTTTGCTCCCGCTGCCTTGACCAGTCGCTTTTTTGGGCGGTTTCCAAAAAAATTTCTAGGTTGCGATCAGTGCTGATTGGACTGTGATGGGAACGCTTGGCTGGTTGCTGCAATGGCCGATTCGAGCCCTGGTGTTGCTGGTCGTAGCAGCGCTTCCGCTTGGTGTGGAACTGGCCAGCTTTGGTACGGCACTCTGGGCAGCGGTGTTGATTGGCTTGTTGGGCACGCTGCTGATCCTGCCGCTCAAAGTGGTGATGGGTCCGGTTTGGGCCATCACCTCGCTGGGTGGGTTGATCTCGCCGGTGTCTTTTCTGTTCAACTGGCTGATTACGGTCATCTTGTTTGGTTTGGCCGCTTGGCTGATTCCGGGCTTTCGCCTTAAGAACGGTCTGATCAGTGCCATTGGTGGCGCGGTTATCTACAGCGTGATTAGTGCCGTGGTCTTGCGTGCTCTTGGCCTCGCTGATGTGGACTTCACCAGGGCCGCCTTGATCGGGTCGTTGGCCTAGAGCTGATACAGCACAGTCCCATGGTTGGCTTTTGGCGCTGGGGAAGGCGCCGTTGCCTTAGCAATCGCCGTAGCCTGATCAACCTTCCTTCAGGCTTAACGCCACAGGACCATGCCCGCCTACGAGCTATCGGCGCCTTACACGCCCAAGGGAGATCAACCAACGGCGATCTCCAAACTGGTGGAGGGTGTGAATGGTGGAGAGCGTTATCAAACGCTTCTAGGAGCCACGGGTACTGGCAAGACGTTCACGATGGCCAATGTGATCGCCCAAACCGGACGTCCGGCCTTGGTGTTGGCCCACAACAAAACATTGGCGGCCCAGCTTTGTAATGAGCTCCGGGAGTTCTTTCCTCACAACGCTGTCGAATATTTCATCTCCTATTACGACTATTACCAGCCGGAAGCCTACGTTCCGGTAAGTGATACCTACATCGCCAAAACAGCATCGATCAACGAAGAGATTGACATGCTGCGTCATTCTGCGACGCGCTCTTTATTTGAGCGCCGTGATGTGATCGTGGTGGCTTCGATTAGTTGTATTTATGGGCTAGGAATTCCAAGTGAATACCTCAAGGCGGCTGTGCCATTCAAGGTTGGTGAGACCTTGAATTTGCGAGGATCTCTGCGCGATTTGGTGAACAATCAGTACAGCCGTAATGACACAGAAGCCGGAAGAGGACGCTTCCGCGTTAAGGGTGATGTGCTGGAAATTGGGCCGGCCTATGACGACCGCCTAGTGCGTGTTGAGCTCTTCGGCGATGAGGTGGAAGCAATTCGCTATGTAGATCCAACCACCGGCGAAATCCTCCAAAGTTTGGATGCGATCAGTATCTACCCGGCCAAGCACTTTGTGACGCCAAAAGAGCGTCTTAATGATGCGGTGAAAGCGATTCGTAGTGAGCTTAAAGAGCGACTTGAGTTTTTGAACGGAGAGGGCAAGTTGCTCGAAGCTCAGCGTTTAGAACAACGCGCTACTTATGACTTGGAGATGCTGCAGCAAATTGGATATTGCAATGGAGTTGAGAACTATGCCCGTCATTTGGCTGGTCGAGAACCTGGATCCGCACCTGAATGTTTAATTGATTATTTTCCGGATGATTGGTTGTTGATCGTGGATGAAAGCCACGTGACCTGCTCTCAACTTCTAGCGATGTACAACGGCGATCAAGCACGTAAAAAGGTACTGATTGATCACGGCTTCCGTTTGCCCAGTGCGGCTGATAATCGGCCGCTTAAATCGGAGGAGTTCTGGAGTAAAGCCAAGCAAACCGTGTTCGTGAGTGCCACCCCTGGAAACTGGGAGATGGAGGTCAGTGAGGGGCAAGTGGCAGAACAGGTGATTCGCCCTACGGGTGTGCTGGATCCGCTTGTGGAGGTGCGCCCCACCACTGGACAGGTGGATGATTTGCTTGGCGAGATCCGTGATCGTGCGTCCAAGAAGCAGCGGGTGTTGGTGACAACGCTCACCAAGCGTATGGCGGAAGATCTAACGGACTACCTGGCAGAAAATAAAGTTCGAGTGCGTTATTTGCACTCAGAGATTCACTCCATTGAGCGAATCGAGATCATTCAGGATTTGCGTCTAGGTGAATACGACGTACTTGTTGGCGTGAATTTGCTTCGGGAAGGATTGGATCTCCCTGAAGTTTCTTTGGTGGCGATTCTGGATGCCGACAAGGAAGGCTTCCTGCGCGCCCAGCGCTCCTTGATTCAGACCATCGGACGAGCAGCACGGCATGTGGAAGGCAAAGCGTTGCTTTATGCCGAGACCATGACTGACTCCATGGCGAAGGCGATTGAAGAAACCGAGCGCCGCCGCAAGATCCAGCACACCTACAACGAAAAGCACGGCATTACGCCCACTGCTGCAGGTAAGAAAGCCAGCAATTCGATTTTGAGTTTTCTCGAACTGTCTCGCAAGCTCAAAGCTGATGGCCCAGATGCCGACCTGGTGAAGGTGGCCGGAAAAGCGGTCCAGGCTTTAGAGGAAGATGTCGATGGCTTGGCGCTCGACGCCCTGCCTGAGCTCATCGATCAACTTGAGCTGAAGATGAAGGAGTCAGCCAAGAAGCTCGACTTTGAAGAAGCGGCCAACCTGCGGGATCGAATCAAGAAGTTGCGACAGAAACTGGTGGGGAGCAGCAGATGATCAGGGTTTAAAGGCTTCTAACTCAAGAGGAGATTCTGTGCCCTGTGCTTGATGGGATTCAGATCCGCCGAGTTGGAAGCCGGCATGGACGGCTTCAAGGGCTTTGATTCCATCGGATTCGGCCACGACGCAACTGGTCCTGATTTCGCTGGTGGCGATCAATTCGATGTTTACGTCAGCTTCGGCAAGGAAGCGGAACATGCGCCCAGCTGTCCCTGCGGTGGCAGGCATCCCAGCACCGATTGCGCTGACGCGGGCAATTGCAGGCCCATCTTCGAGAACGGCACCGGGCCATTGGGCAAGGAGCGGCGCTAGAGCTTGATCAGAGGCAGCGCGGTCCTCGCGTTTCACGATGAAGCTGATGTCACGGCTGCCATCGCCGTGCTGGCGTTCGGATTGGACGATGGCATCAAGGCTGATGCCAGCATCGGCGAGCGCTGAACAGAGGGAACCCGCCATCCCCGGTCGGTCAGGTACATGGCGAACGCTAAGTTGCGCCTGATCACGATCCAGGGCGACGCCCCTCACCTCGGGCTCACCCTCTCCGCTGGCAGGAGGGTTGATGTGTTGCTGTTGTGTGCTCAGCTCAAAGGCCTGTTGAGCAGCTTGCAAAGCTTTGCTGCCCATGGAAGCTTCCACCACGCAGCTCACTTTCACTTCGCTGGTAGCGATCAAGCGCAGGTTGATCCCCTCTCGCGAGAGCGTGTCGAACAAGCCTGCGGCGATCCCGGGGCGCCCCATGATCCCAGCGCCCCTGATACTCAGCTTGCTCATGCCTCCGTCAGAGCTAAGGATGCCGCCGAGGCTGTCCACCAGCGTGGTGCAGATGCTGCGGGCTTGTTCGAGATCCGTTTCCGCCACGGTGAAGGTGATGTCGTTGCTGCTGCCCTCATGGGTGGCCTGAATGATCAGGTCCACGTTCACGCCGCCTGCAGACAGGCTTTCGAACAAGCGAGCAGCAACCCCTGGCTGATCAGGCACGTGGGAGAGGGCCAGCACGGCTTGATCTTCGAGGAGCTCCACGCCATCAACAGGACGACCAAGTTCCAGCCCCTCGCGGCCGATCGGTTTGGCATTGCGACTGGTAAGCGTGGTGCCTGGTGCATCGCTCCAGCTGGATCGAACCACCATCTTCACGCCGTAGTTGCGGGCGATCTCAACAGCACGGGGGTGGAGCACCGCTGCACCCAGGCTGGCGAGTTCGAGCATTTCATCGCAGCTCACTTGTGGCATCAGTTGGGCATTGGCCACCTTGCGCGGATCGGTGGTGAGCACTCCTGGCACGTCGGTGAAGATCTCGCAGGCATCCGCACCCAGGGCTGCTGCTAGGGCTACGGCTGATGTGTCTGAACCTCCGCGGCCCAGGGTGGTGATTTCGGCGGTTCCGCCACTGCTGAGGCTGGTGCCTTGGAAGCCAGCAACCACCACGACTTGTCCTTCTGCAAGCCGGGCGCGTAGCCGGTCGGTGCGCACATCGAGGATGCGGGCTCTGCCATGGGCGGATTCAGTCACGATTCCCACTTGGGCTCCGGTCATCGAAACAGCTGGTACCCCCAGTTCATGCAGGGCCATCGAGAGCAGGGCGATCGAGACCTGTTCTCCTGTGGAAAGCAACATGTCCATCTCCCGCTGCGGCGGATCGGAGCTGATCGCTTTGGCCTTGGCGGTGAGCTCGTCTGTGGTGTGGCCCATGGCCGACACCACAATCACCAGATCATTGCCGTCTTCTTTGCAGTCGGCGATTCGCCGGGCGACGGTCTGCAGGCGTTCCACACTGCCGACGGACGTGCCGCCGAACTTCTGCACCAGCAGGGCCATCTCAACGGTCTCCAACAGCAGGAGATTGTCTCATTGTGGCTGCGTTGAGAATGACCATTGACTCAATTTACTTTGGAAAAGCTGTTGTTTACATACTCAGGGAATCGTGGTTAATTTATTTGCTGATACTTATTGTTATGAAAGATCGGACGGCTGCAATCTTTCCCTCGTTTTTTATTGGACTTGCTTTTGTTGGCTCATTTGCGTCGATCGCAGGTCCAACTGTATCTGTACCAGATTTTAAAAACGAAGTTGGCCAGTTGGCATGGTGGAGTCCCAGGGTGAGTAGGCAACTGGCTGATGCTCTTTCGAACGAATTGTCTGCTGCAGGTGGACTCACTGTGGTCGAAAGGCAAAATGTTAGGGCTGTGTTATCCGAGCAGGAGATGGCCGAACTTGGCATCGTTAGAAATAATGATCGTGCTGCAAAGTCTGGACAGATGACTGGTTCTCAATACGTCATTCTTGGTCGAGTAAGCGGCTTTGAAAATAATGTGGAAACAAAGCAGTCTGGAAGCGGAATGAGGTTTCTGGGGTTTGGAGGCTCCAAGGATGTGGCAGAAACTAAGGCGTATGTTTCACTAGATCTTCGTGTTGTTGATACAACTACGGGTGAAGTTGTTGGCTATAAAACTGTTGAAGGCAGGGCGAAAAATACGGCCAAAGTAAAGGGATCTGGTGGCTCTTTAGCTCCTCTGGCTGGTTTGGTTGGTGGATTAACAGGTGCTAGCGGTACTGGTGCTTATGGTCTGGCAGCAGCTGGAACATTGAGTTTCAATGAGTCTTCGAGCGAAACGAAAAAAACTCCAGCTTCCAAAGCTGTTCGTGCCGCTCTAATAGCCGCATCAGATTATGTGTCTTGCCTCTTGGTTCGGAAAGATCAATGCCTTGATGATTATGCAAGGGGTGATGCTCAACGTCGGCAGAACACTTTGGACGTATTGGAGATGGATTAACAGTGAGGTTGTGGATGCTGTTAGTGCGTGAGGCGGATGAGCAATTAGCCCAGCAATCCTTCTCGAAATGCATCTCCTGCTAAAGCTCCTCGTTTAAGCATCGCTTCCACCTTTAAAAGTCGTCCCAAGAGAGATAAAAGCCGTTTCGGGTTTCCGCCTTGCAATTGCTTGCGCATCACGTAGATCCGCTTTGGATTGCCAATGCCGGCGGCTTTGGCAATCACGGCCACATCGCGTTCTCCTTGTTGTTCCAGTAGCAGTACCCAAAGCCAGCCACGGATTTGTCCTGTGAGGGTGGCAACGATGCGTAGGGCGGGTTCACCCGCATCAATGAGGGCATCCAGGAGGCCAATGGCACCCCCAGCATCGCCTTCCAGCAAGGCATCGCCCACGGCCAAGGCACTGGTGGCTTGGCCTTCAATCAGAGTCTGTACGGCTTCGGCGCTGATGCGCTTGTGCCCATGGCTTTCGGCGTGGAGCGCCAGCTTTTGTAATTCCATCGTGAGGCGTGCGCTGTCATTGCCGATGGCATCAACGAGGGCGGACACGGCCTCTGCTTCCATATCCACATTGAGACCTGCGGCTGTGCGCTCCACCAGTTGGCGTTGGCCGGCTCCATCCCAGATCGCCGGAAGTTGGAACTTTTGTTCGCTGGCGAGACCCTGCTTCACCCGTTTCTGCAGAGCCTTCGTGGTGCGTAAGCGTCCATCTGGTTTGGCTGGGTTGGTGAGAACGAGCTGGGTGCTGTCTGGGATGAGTTCGAGGGCCGCTTCAAAGCGATCGGCCAGTTCGCTTGGGCATGCATTGCAAAAGGGTGAGCGTTGCAGCAATACCACCCGCATTCCCGCCCCAAAAGGAGGTGTGCGTGCTTCCTCCAGGGCCTGTTGGGCTTGGCCAGCTTCGCTGCCATCGAGGCGGCTCAGGTTGATGCTGCTCCAGGTGGGATCAATCGCCTCCTCGATCAGGGCTGCGACGGCACGATCGCGGGCAGCGCTGTCGTCACCCCAGAGCAGATGGATTGGCATGGAGAAGTTGGTAGCTCAGGAGGCGGCTTTGCGTTGATGATGCCGGAGTTGCGTCTGGATTCCTCTGAACAGCGATCATCCGATCTTTACTGAAAGCATTCGCCGCATTCGGGCCCTGCTGGGAGACACCGGTTTGGACCCGATGTCGAAAGATGTTCTCGAACGGCTGGTGCACAGCAGTGGGGATCCCTCTTTGGCGGCCCTGCTGAAGTTCAGCCCCGGTGCCTGTGATGCCGGATTTCAGGCCCTCAAAGCGGGAGCTCTGATCCTCACGGACACGGCGATGGCGGCAGCGGCGGTGCGGCCGATGGCGGCTCGTACCGCTGGCAATGAAGTGCGCTGCTTGCTCGATTGGGCGCCGGCTCAGTCGCCGCAGGGATCCACCCGATCGGCGGCGGCGATGGTTCGCGCTTGGCCGGAGCTAATCCAGGCAGCTGAGATCGCTGGTCAGCCCCTACCGCTGGTGCTCATTGGCAGTGCGCCAACGGCCTTGGAGCAACTCCTGGATCAACTGGATGAGGGAGCACCGGCTCCAAGCCTGTTGATTGGCATGCCGGTGGGGTTTGTGGGAGTTCCGGAAAGCAAGCGTCGCTTAGCGCAGTTCACTCTGGATCAGATCCGCTTGGACGGCACCCGCGGCGGGGCAGGTCTGGTGGCAGCAGCAGTGAATGCGTTGCTGCGTCAGGTGGCTAGTTGATCCAACACTTGGCGTGCTCGCTGCACCACGCTGGCAGGCACCCCAGCGAGGCGGGCAGCTTCGATGCCGTAGCTGCGGCTTGCTCCACCAGCGGCGACGCGATGGAGAAACACCAGATCGCTGCCGGTTTCTTCCACAAGCACTTGGCAGTTGGCCACGTTGGAGCGCTCTCCGGCCAGGGCATTCAGTTCGTGATAGTGGGTGGCAAAAACGGTGCGGGCCTGGAGATCACCGGCCAGATGTTCGCTCACGGCCCAAGCGATCGAGAGTCCATCAAAGGTGGCAGTACCCCGGCCGATTTCGTCGAGCAGTACGAGCGAGCGTTCGCTGGCGTGATGCAGGATGTTGGCGGTTTCTGCCATCTCCACCATGAAGGTGGACTGGCCGGCAGCGAGGTCATCCACGGCGCCCACGCGAGTGAAGATGCGATCAGCGATTCCGATCCTTGCCGCCTGCGCCGGCACCCAGCTGCCGATCTGGGCTAGCAGCTGGATCAACCCGATCTGGCGTAAGTAGCAGCTTTTGCCGCTGGCATTCGGCCCGGTGAGCACCACTAAATCAATACCTGTCCCCAAGTTGCTGTCGTTAGGGGTGAAGGCGTCCTCCACCAGCAGTTGCTCGACAACCGGATGACGTCCCTGTTCGATCACCATGCTTCGATCTGCTGTGATCTCAGGAGCGCACCAACCTCCCGTGGCAGCGGCCTCCGCCAAGCTTGTGAGGGCGTCAAGGCCTGCGATCGCCCGCGCGGATCGGCGGATCGCTTCAGCATGTTCGCCGATCTGCCCTCGCAATTCACAGAACAGTTCGTACTCGCGTTGGGCGGCACGGGCACGCATCTGAAAGATCTGCCCCTCCCTTGCCTTGAGATCGGGGGTGATGAAGCGTTCCTCATTCGCCAGGGTTTGGCGGCGAATCCAGTGATCTGGCACGGCGCCTGAACGGGCCCGGCTCACCGATAGGAAATACCCAAAGGTGCGGTGATATTGAAGCTTGAGGTTGCTGTTGTTGCTGCTCTGACGTTCGAGTTGCTCCTGTTCTGCCAGCCAGCTCTCCTGGTCATCAAGCTGATTGCGTAAGCCATCTAAGAGTGGGTCAACCCCGTCGTGGATCAGCCCTCCCTCGCTCAGACTCAGCGGTGGGTTGTCCATCAGTTGATGACGGATGCTCGCTCCGATTACCGCTAGCGCTGGATCAGGTTCCAGTACATCTGAGAGCCAAGAGGGGCCGCCATCGAGCTGGCTGGTGATCAGGTTCGCAAGTTGAGGTAAGCGCTCTAAGCCGTCGGCGATCGCCACGAGATCTCGGGCACCGGCATGGCCTGCACCAGCCCTTCCAGCGAGTCGTTCCAAGTCACCCATGGGCCGCAGCAGGCGCCGCAAGGCTTGCCGTAACGGTCGCTTGCTCACCAATTGGCTCACGCTTGCCTGGCGGGAGCGAATGATCGAAGGGTCCATCAGTGGGGCTTCAATCCAGCGGCGCAGGCAACGCGCGCCCATGGCGGTGAGGGTGCGATCGATCGCCCAGAGCAGCGAGCCTTGGAATTGGTTGTCACGCTGGGTGGCGATGAGCTCAAGATTGCGGCGCGTTTGGGCATCCAGCACCAGCGCATCTCCTGGGAAGCAGGTGATTGGTCTCTCCAAGGGCGGAGGTGTGATGCCGTTGTCGTCTAGGGGACAGGTCTCGCCTAAATAGGCGATCAGTCCGCCGGCGGCGCGCATGGCAAGGGGAACGTTCTGCAGCCCTAAACCGTCGAGGGTTTGTAACCGAAACCGTTCCAAGAGCAGCGCTTCTGCTTCGGGTTGGCTGAAGGGTGTATTGCCGATGTCGCAGCGTTGCAGGCGCTCCGGACACCAGCTGGGTGCAACGCTGTTTTGGTTGTGGTGGATCAGTTCCGCTGGATCAAGCCGCGCGAGTTCTTGATGCAGCGCAGCGCTGTTGTCTTGTTCGCGGACTAAGAATTCGCCCGTGCTCACATCGGCGCAGGCCAGCCCCCAGCGAAAGGGCTGCCGGCCTTGAGCGGGCTCAACCACCACCGCTGCAAGCCAGTTGTTGCGGCGCGCGCTGAGCAGGCCTTCTTCCAGAACGGTGCCTGGTGTCAGCACCCTTGTGATGTCGCGCCGCAGCAAGGTCCCCTTGGCAGAGCCACTGGCAGGGGCCGCCTCGAGCTGGTCGCACAGCGCCACGCTAAGGCCGCGGCGAATCAGTTCTGAGCAGTAGCGCTCAGCAGCGTGATGGGGAATGCCAGCCATGGGCACCCTTCCAATTTGTTTTCCTGCCTCTTTCCCCGTGAGGGTGAGCTCGAGCAGGCGCGACAGATGGATGGCGTCTTCGAAAAAGCACTCAAAGAAATCACCGAGCCGATACAGCAAGATCCGCTCGGGATGGGCGGCTTTGAGTTCCACGTAGTGGCGGAGCATCGGGGTGAGTTGCTCCGGGGTGACCTGGCTGTGGTGTGACCACGGCGGCAGATCGTCGTCGCTGTTGTCTTGGTCTTTGCCTGCGGGCGTGGAGGCTTCGGAGTGTGCTTCCTCGCTTTGGCTGCTTGCTGAGGGCTCGGAATGCTCTTGTTGGCCTTGACGCTGGCGTGGGCGCTGCTTGGCGTCTTGCGTCAGCTCGTGATCATCGAGCTGATCGGGCTCATCTTGTCTTTTCTGGCCCTTGCTTGGTGCTGAACTGGCTGGTTCCGCATCCCCAAAAAGGTTGCCCTGCAGGGCCAAGTCCGGTTGGGGCACGGGTGGCTAAGCGATCAGTGAATCGTAAGACTCACAGCAGCGGAAGACATCGCTGGATCACCACAAGCTGTGAAGGTTGATTCCAAGGTGGGCAAGGGTTCCTCGTGCATGTGAGAATCTTTCGCACCGCCCTGGCGTCGACCTCTCTCCATGCAGATCCTCAACACCCTCACCGTGCTGGCCCTGGTGGTGATGTCGTTTGCCCTCATCGTGGCGGTTCCTGTGCTGTACGCCTCGAATGAGGACAGCGGACGTTCCAACCGCTTGATCCTGCTGGGTGGGATCGCCTGGGTGGCCCTGGTATTGCTCAACTGGGGCGTGAGCTACTTCGTGGTCTGAAGATCACTTCTGATTTGGTTACGTCTTGATGGGAGCATGGACATACTTGCTCCTGGCTTTTTATGGCCACATTTGAAGGACGCTTCACTGATCTAGGCCAAGTTCGTATCGCCGTTGTGGTGGCCCGTTTCAACGATCTGGTGACGGCAAAGCTGCTGAGTGGATGTTTGGATTGCCTATCCCGTCACGGCGTTGATACGACTGCTGAGAGCAGTCAGCTTGATGTGGCCTGGGTGCCAGGTTCATTTGAGCTTCCGCTGGTGTCCCAAAACCTGGCCCGTAGTGGGCTCTATCAGGTTGTGATCACTCTCGGGGCCGTGATTCGCGGTGACACCCCCCATTTTGATGTGGTGGTCGCGGAAGCCAGTAAAGGCATTGCAGCAGTGGCGCGTGACACTGGTGTTCCTGTGATCTTTGGGGTGTTGACGACCGATACGATGCAGCAGGCTCTTGAGCGTGCAGGGATCAAGAGCAATCTCGGTTGGAGCTACGGATTGGAGGCTTTAGAGATGGCTTCCTTGATGAAGGTATTGCCGGGGCATTGACCAACGGCCCCTTTGTGTTGCATGCTGCCCAAGTCGTAGTGAACACAGCGTTCAACACGGCTTTGCGGATGTAGCTCAGTGGTAGAGCATCTCCTTGCCAAGGAGAGGGTCGAGAGTTCGAATCTCTTCATCCGCTTTTCGTTATAAGTGGGCTTTCGTTGGTTCTCTACTGCACACGTCCTAGTGGTGGGGGAGCCTGTTAATGGAGAGCACCCAGCCTCTGAGCAGGGGTATTTCAGTTCATGGGGATCCGAGTGTGGTCTGGCTACGTTGGCCGCAACGTTGTCGCTTCATCTGTGAATTCAGTCTTGCCGCTGCAGCCCTCCTTTTCTCATCTCGGGCTGTACGTGAAAAGCCTGTCCGTGATGGAGCGCTTTTATTGCGATGTTCTCGGGTTTTACGTTACGGATCGCCTTAGGAATGGTGATCAGGAAATACTGTTTCTCTCCCGCTCCTTATTGGAGCATCATCAAATCGTGCTGGCTCCAGGTCGTTCGGAAACCAGCGCTTCGACGGTTAACCAGGTCTCATTCGAAATTGAGACCCTGCCCAAGCTTATCGACGCCTTTCAGGCGCTCACTCAACTTGGCATAACAGGCATGGAGTCCTTGAACCATGGCGGGAGTTGGTCGCTGTATGTCCCAGACCCTGAAGGCAACACGATTGAGCTATTCGTGCGAACGGATTGGTATGTACCGCTTCATGCCATGACAGGTCTCGATCTGAACCAGCCGGAAGAAGCTATACGTCAGCAAACAGTGCGCATGGTTCAGCAAACGCCAGGTTCAAAGACCTGGGAGGTTTGGCGCCAAGAGTTTCAAAAACGCATGGATCAACGCGGCTGAGTCGATCTCAATTGCCTGGAGAATGGATTGAAAAATGTTTAACGAACCGTTCATTGAAGGGCTGAATATTCTTATTCATTTGCACATTGCTTGGCTCTTTGGCCCTCTCTTTGTGTGAGATCAATTGAGTCTTAATTGTGTATGAAGCTATTCCCTAAGGGCCTCATTAAAACCCTGGAAATAGCGTATGTTTGAATCGCTTCGCTATCGGTTTGATTCATTAAAAAACAGGTTTTCTTTGAAAAGTAAAGTTGTTTTGCGGGAATATTTCTCTAGCGGCAGTTTTTGTCTTTCAATAGGATTTGATTCCTATTTTCCTGGCTGTTTGTTTGCTTCATTGCTTGCGGATCAGCAATTGCTGAGTGCTGGCTGGTTCAAACCCCAACTGTTGGTAAAACCCGGAACTGTTGGTGGTCATCAGATACACGCGCTCGGCGTTGCGAATGGCTTTAGCGCTGAGCAGGGCTTCCACGACCCTCCTGCCGAGTCCGCGGCCTTGAAGGTCTCCGGCAACGACCACATCCCAAAGCACGGCGCGATGGATTCCATCGCTGGTGGCTCGTCCGAACCCCACCATTCGCTTGCCCCGCCAAAGGCTCACTACAACCCTGCTGCCCGCCAGCATCCGTTTGAGATCTGCTGTGTTGCGCTGTTGCGCCCAGAACGCATGTTTGTGTAGCAAGCGACGCAGCTTGAGCAGGCTGCGGCTTGGCTTGAGATCAGGGCCCAGTCCAAACCATCTCAGGCCTGGGGCGCCGGCGGCATGTTGCACGAGTCGGATGCGAGCCATGGCGTTTTGATTCGTCCACCATCATCGACACGGGTCGAACATCAAGCGAACTGCGCCTGGCTGAGATGATGAAAAGAAAAGATCTAATCCTGTGAACGCTGCAATTCCTGATCGTTTGTCTGCTCAAGATCAGGTTGATGGGTGATGGACTCTTTTGTTCAACTCCTGCGCGAATGGCCTCCAGGCTATGGAGGAGTGGAGCGGGTGGCCCATGAATTAGCGAGTGAGTGGGGAGCAACGGTGTTCAGCTTTGATGCGCAATCCCGCAGCGCTGATGAGATTGATCCTTTGCAGGTTTCTTATCCGCGAGTGGTATTGCCGGCCAGTCCACCTTTCGGCCGGTTGTTGCTTCCTTTGCCATCACGTGCGCTATGGAGCCTGTTGCGCTCCCATCGGCCTCTCTATGGGCATTTGCCATCGCCAGGGGTGCTGTTGGTGTTACTGCTGGCCCGTCTTTTGCAACCGCGTCGGCCAGTGTTCGCGCATTGGCACTGCTTTGTTGCCCCGGAACCAGGTTCGAAGAATCGCCTCTTTGCTGTCTATCAGTGGTTGGCCCTTCGTGTTGTCCCACACCTAACCAAAGTCATTACGACCTCTCCCGTACTGGCGAAAGAGTTGATTCGTTGTGGATGCCAGGCCGCTCGTGTGGCTGTTTTGCCCTGTTGTCTGAATGCAGAGCAAGAAAAGGTTCTATTGGCGTTGCCATCGCGCTCCGCAACAGGAATGCCATTGCGGGTGTTATTCATCGGCCGGCTTGATAGTTACAAGCGCTTGGACTGGTTGTTGGAAGCTCTTTCCCAGTTAGACGCTCCTTGGTCTTTGGCGGTCGTCGGTGATGGTCCACGCAGGCTTGCCTTTGAAGCGCTCAGTGCCGAGTTGTTTGGCGTGAGTTCCGCTGTGAATTTCTTGGGCCGTTTGGATGAGACGGCGAAGTTGGCAGAACTCGCCTCTGCAGACGTTTTGGTGCTCCCCTCGGATCGTTCCACAGAAGCCTTCGGGATCGTGCAGTTAGAGGCAATGGCGGCCGGGATTCCGTCACTTGCTTTTCAAAACAAGCGTTCTGGGATGGGCTGGGTCGGACAGCTGTCTGGATTGCCTTGGTCTCAACAGCCTGATCAGTTGTCGTTGGTTCTCAATCAATTGGCGACTTCGCCCGCACTTCGAACAGCGCTGAGCCTTGAGGCGCGCGACAGATATCTCTATTTATTTGCTCGCAAGGTTTGGTCGGAGGCTTTCGATTCGATCTTCTCCTCACAAAAATGATCGATCGCTAAACAGCCTTAATTTCCCGTCGTCATCCCCATCCCATCCGGTGGGCCTCAGTAGGGTGTAGCGCAGTCGATTTGGCGATTTCCATGCTCAAGCTCCTGCTGGGTGACCCCAACGCCCGCAAGCTGAAGCGTTATCAGCCGATCGTTTCAGATATCAATCTGCTTGAGGAGGAGATTGAGCCTCTGAGCGACGATGACCTGCGCCGCCGTACGGCTGAGTTCCGCCAGCGCTTAGAAGCTGCTGGATCGCTGGATAAACAAAGGCCTTTATTGGATGACTTGTTGCCCGAGGCCTTCGCCGTTGTGCGTGAAGCCGGTAAGCGAGTGCTGGGCATGCGCCACTTCGACGTGCAAATGATCGGTGGCATGGTGCTGCACGAGGGGCAAATCGCCGAGATGAAAACCGGTGAGGGCAAAACCCTCGTTGCAACCCTCCCCAGCTACCTCAACGCGCTCACAGGCCGCGGTGTACATGTGGTCACCGTGAACGACTACTTGGCTCGCCGCGATGCGGAATGGATGGGGCAAGTGCATCGATTCCTTGGCCTATCGGTGGGCTTGATCCAGCAAGACATGACCCCGGCTGAACGCCGAATTAATTACGGCTGTGACATCACCTATGCCACTAATTCAGAGCTTGGATTTGATTATCTGCGCGACAACATGGCCGCAGATATCAATGAGGTGGTGCAGCGTGAGTTTCAGTTTTGTGTGATCGACGAAGTCGACTCAATCCTGATTGATGAAGCACGCACGCCCTTGATCATTTCAGGCCAGGTGGAACGCCCCCAGGAGAAATATGAGAAGGCGGCAGAGGTGGCGAACGCTCTAGAGCGGGCCGCCGAAATGGGGAAGGACGGCATCGACCCCGAAGGTGATTACGAGGTGGATGAAAAGCAGCGCAGTTCCACACTCACCGATGAGGGATTTACCAAGGCTGAGGCCTTAATTGGAGTGGCCGATCTCTACAACCCTCAGGATCCTTGGGCTCACTACATCACCAATGCCTTAAAGGCAAAAGAACTATTCGTTCGCGATGTCAACTACATCGTTCGCGATGGTGAGGCGGTGATCGTGGATGAGTTCACAGGAAGGGTGATGCCAGGCCGGCGTTGGAGTGATGGGCAGCACCAAGCGATTGAGGCCAAGGAGGGCTTAGCGATTCAGCCAGAAACGCAAACCCTGGCTTCGATTACTTATCAAAATTTCTTTCTTCTCTATCCCCGTTTGGCTGGGATGACTGGTACTGCCAAAACGGAGGAAGTGGAATTTGAGAAGACCTACTCCTTGCAAACCGCCATCGTGCCTACGAACCGGGTGCGTGCTCGCCAGGACTGGGTGGATCAGGTGTACAAAACGGAAACGGCGAAATGGCGTGCCGTTGCCAAAGAAACCGCTGAGGTGCATAAGCAAGGTCGCCCCGTTTTGGTGGGCACCACCAGTGTTGAGAAAAGTGAGCTACTCAGTGCACTGTTGGCGGAGGAAAACATCCCCCACAACCTGCTCAATGCCAAACCAGAAAACGTAGAGCGGGAGGCGGAAATTGTTGCTCAGGCAGGAAGAGCTGGCTCTGTGACCATCGCCACCAACATGGCGGGCCGTGGCACCGACATCATTCTTGGTGGCAACAGCGATTACATGGCGCGCCTCAAGTTGCGCGAAGTGCTACTTCCCCGGCTGGTGCGGCCGGAGGATGATCATCGCCCCCCCGTGCCTCTCCAGCGCAGCGAGGAAGGCGGTGGCGGGTTCTCTGCCACGGCTCCTGCCAGTGGTCCCCACGGCAATGCCCCCAGTGAAGCCAAGGCGATTGGCAACCTCTATCCCTGCCAGCTCACGGAGGAGACAGATCAAGCCTTAGTGGAGCTTGCCAAGCAGCTGGTGAAAGCTTGGGGTGATCGCGCTCTCAGCGTGATCGAACTGGAAGATCGCATTGCCACGGCAGCAGAAAAAGCCCCCACAGAAGATCCTGAGATTGCCCAGTTGCGTGCCTCGATCGCCCAGGTGAAAGGCGAATACGACGCTGTGGTGAAACAGGAGGAGATGGGCGTGCGCGAGGCTGGAGGCCTGCACGTGATTGGCACCGAGCGGCACGAATCACGCCGGGTTGATAACCAACTTCGTGGGCGTGCTGGCCGTCAGGGTGATCCAGGCAGCACGCGATTCTTCTTGTCGCTTGGCGACAACCTTCTGCGCATCTTTGGTGGTGAGCGTGTGGCTGGATTGATGAATGCCTTCCGGGTGGAGGAAGACATGCCGATTGAATCGGGCATGCTCACGCGCTCTCTTGAGGGGGCGCAAAAGAAGGTTGAGACGTACTACTACGACATCCGTAAGCAGGTGTTTGAGTACGACGAAGTGATGAACAATCAGCGCAAGGCGGTGTACACCGAGCGCCGCCGTGTGCTCGATGGCCGTGAACTCAAAAAACAGGTGATTGGCTACGGCGAACGCACCATGAATGAGATTGTTGAGGCCTATGTGAATCCAGACCTTCCACCCGAGGAATGGGATGTATCGCAACTGGTAAGCAAGGTAAAAGAGTTTGTTTATCTGCTCGAAGACCTGCAGCCTGACCAACTCCAGGGCCTTTCGATGGATGATCTCAAGGCCTTCCTGCAAGAGCAGTTACGTAATGCCTACGACCTTAAAGAAGGCGAGATTGAGGAGTTGCGTCCAGGGCTGATGCGAGAGGCTGAGCGTTTCTTCATCCTTCAACAGATTGACACTCTCTGGCGTGAACATCTTCAGGCCATGGATGCCCTGCGTGAATCGGTGGGATTACGTGGTTATGGGCAGAAAGATCCGTTGATTGAATATAAAAATGAGGGCTACGATATGTTCCTCGAGATGATGACGAATATGCGCCGCAATGTGATCTATTCGATGTTTATGTTCCGGCCCGCTCCGCCTGCAGCAGCGCAGGCGACCACGGCTTAATTCTTAGAGTTAATCTCCCAGGAACTCAAGAATTTCCCTGTCCTTGAGGTTTTGGGATTTGCCCATGCTTATTTCGCGAATGGTTTCTCCGGTTCCTCCTGCGGCAACAGCGCTCAGGCAGCTTTGCAATTCGCTTACCTGATTTTCAAGTTGATCAATCCGCTCCATCAAGTTTCGGATCACATTGGCTTCAGCATCAGGTAGAGCTGAGTGCGCCAGGGGGTTAATCCGTACGCCGCTTTGATGGATGACCCGCCCGGGGATGCCTACAACAGTGCAGTTCTGCTCAACACTGCGCACAACGACGGATCCAGCGCCAATTCTGGTGTTAGCGCCCACCTCAATGGCTCCCAGCACCTTGGCGCCAGCTCCCACCACAACGTTGTTGGCGAGGGTTGGGTGACGCTTGCCGCTGTCTTTGCCAGTTCCGCCCAGGGTCACGCCTTGATAAAGAAGGCAGCGATCGCCAATTTCGCTCGTTTCACCAATCACCACCCCCATGCCGTGATCAATGAACACGCCTTGGCCAATCGTGGCTCCCGGGTGGATTTCCACCCCGGTGATTCCTCTCCCCAGCTGGCTAAGCAGGCGTGCCGGCAATTTCAGGGGTAGGCGGGAGCGCCAAAGCCGATGGCTCAGCCTGTGCAAGCTGATCGCTTGAAAGCCTGGGTAGCAGAGCAGGATCTCCAAAGGTCCGCGCGCCGCAGGATCCCGTTCGCGGATGATTGCAAAGTCGGCCCGAATTTGATCAAGCATGGCCTTGCTGCTTTGAGCCTGTGGCTAGTGCACTCATCATCTCGTGCGGGCAACCCTTTTCGCGGCGAATCAGTGCCTGATCAGTGGCTGATCAGGCCGATTTCTTTGCGGAGTAGTTCGATCGTGTCACCACTGAGGTAGCTCTCGGCGCAGTGCACTTGGGGCATGCGCATCAGCTGGGAGCGGTTTTGACGGAGGCTTTGTTCCACCAACGGCATGCTGGGGCGATCACAGAGCACGTGGCTGGAGGCGCGCAGAAGGGCTAGTAGCCGGCTGCCGATGTCTGGAGTCGCCGTCATCAGCAACAGGTCATTGCCGCGCATGCTGTGCAGGATCACCTCGGCGGCTCGCAGGATGCCGGGGCTGATGCTCACAAGGCCAACGCAGCTGCCTTGGCGGAGCTCTTTGAGCATCCCCAATTCAGCCTTGAAGTCGTTGAGATCCACCGCAACAGCGCGCACACCGTGCTTCTTGGCAAGCTCTTCTACGGGCTGCAGGAAGTATCTGCTCGTCACCACCGTGCCATTGCTGGCGTTCTCGAGCACGCTTTCCAACTCTTCCATTGGTACCACTTCCACAGGCACGTTGATGTTGGGTTCGAGTTCCTCTGCGATGAGCATCGAAGCGCCAATGTCTTCTCGAGGGGTGCTCACGAGCACCCTGGCGCCGCAGCGCAGGCGCCAATCGATTTCACGCGTGAGCATTTCTCTGGTTTGCTGCAGGGTGCAACCCGCGTTGAGCAGGCCATCCACGCATTTGCGCACCTCTCGATCGAGATCGGTGACGCCACGATTGCGGATATGGGGAGGGGTTCGGATCTCCCGTGGCTTCTGTTGATCACGCACGTAGATCCCGGAACCTGCCATCGCTTCCACCACGCCATCGGTTTCCAGTTGGCGGTACACCTTGCTGATGGTGTTGCGATGCAAGCCGGTCTGCATCGCGAGCTGTCTCGTACTCGGAAGACGATGCCCTGGCGGGTAGTGCCGGGCGGCAATAGCGAAACAGATCTGGTTGTAGAGCTGGGTCGATGCCGGTATGTCGCTTTCCTGTTGGATGTGGAATCGCACGCCGGTGGACCGGATTGATGTGGCCACCTTAAGGACTGGACGGCTTGGTGACAATTGCTGAGCTGATCCTTGCCCCGATCTAGCGGCTTATCTTCACGCGCTGATGTCTATGTCTTCCGTTCTTCCTCCTGTGTTGCCCGAGCCATCGCCAGGGGCTTGGGTAACGGTGAACACGGGTCCGGTGCCGCTGCATTGCTGGTGGGCGCCCACCAGCAATGCAAAGCCAGCAACCCATGCAGCGATCGTGCTACCTGAGATCTTTGGCTTGAATCGTTGGGTGCGGGGTGTGGCCGACCGCTTGTCGGCGGCTGGTGTTCCGGCCTTAGCGATGCCGCTCTTTGCGCGGACTGCTCCAGAGCTTGAGCTGGGGTATGACCCTGAGTCCACCCGCGAAGGTCGGCGTCATAAGGAGACCACGAGCACCGAGGGGATCCTTACGGATGTCCAGGCCTCAATCGATTGGTTACGGCTGGCCCTTGCATCCACTGGCCAACCGCTGCGGATCACTGTGGTGGGGTTCTGCTTCGGGGGACATGCCGCTCTACTGGCCGCCACCCTGGCTGATGTGCAGGTCAGCTTGGATTTTTATGGAGCAGGGGTTAGCCGTGGGCGGCCCGGTGGCGGAGCCCCAAGCTTGGAGCTGTTGCCCTCAGTGGAAGGAGAGCTGCATTGTTTGTGCGGCAGCGTTGATTCCCTGATCTCAGACTCAGATCAACAGGCGATTCAATCTGCACTGAAAGCGGGTGATCCCACTGGATTGCGTTTGCGCTACAGCGTCTTTGAGGGAGCTGATCACGGCTTCATGTGTGAAGCCCGTGATCAATATCACCAATCCTCAGCTCAGGAGGGATGGCGACTGCTTCTCGACGCAGCTCAGTCTTGAGTGTTGATCCGGCGTGCTGGTGAAGGAATCGTGCGCACCGCTTTGTTCACTACTTCTTCGTCCTTGTCTTTCTTCACCAGAGGTGCTTTGCGGGGTGTGAGAAACATGATCATGTTGCGGCCCTCGCGCTTCGGGGGCTGTTGCACCTCGGCTGGCTCTTCCAGGTCTTTGGCCATCCGTCGCAGCAACACCTCAGCCAAAGCAGTGTGCTGAATTTCCCGGCCTCGGAAAATCACCGTGCATTTCACTTTGTCGCCGGCTTTCAGAAAGCGCTGGGCTTGCCCGATCCGGACGTCGTAATCGTGCTGGTCAATTTTGTAACGCATCTTGACCTCTTTGACTTCGGTCTGATGCGACTTTTTCTTCGCTTCTTTGGCCTTCTTTTCTTGCTCGAATTTGAATTTGCCGTAGTCCATGATCCGGCAAACCGGAGGATCGGCTTTCTCGCTCACCAGCACGAGATCGAGTTCGCGTTCGCGCGCAACTTCTAATGCTTGTTCCCGGTCGATCACCCCGAGTTGTTCTCCGTCTGCGTCAACAACCCTTAGCTGTGGGTAATTGATGCGGTCATTGATGTTGGGGAGCTCCCGGACGGGGGCGCGACGATCAAAGCGAGGACGTGGAGGCATTCAGTGTTGTGAAGGGCTGCTGATTGAAAGCGGTGCTCAGCAGAGTTTGCCCTTCAGCCTAGACCCGCTTCGATCAGACGTATCGCTTCGCTGAGGGCATCCTGACCTGTGAGCCAGTGGGGACTGTGTTGGCGGCGGAACCAGGTGCGTTGACGCTTGGCAAACTGCTGGGTGCGGCGGGTGGTGGTAGCGATAGCCTGAGCTTCGCTTAGGCCTCCTTGCAGCACCTCTAGTGCTTCGCCGTAGCCGATCGTTTGCAGCATGGGGAGGTCAGGCCCATAGCGCTGGCTCAGCTGCCGCGTTTCTTCAAGCAAGCCTTCCTGATAAATCTGGAGAGTCCGTTGGGCGATGCGTGAGCGCAGCTCCATGGGATTGAGTCCGAGCTCCAGTACGCGCCAGGGCGGGGGATTGGTCGACTGTTGCGCGCTCATCGGTTTGCCGCTGGAGTACAGCACCTCCAGAGCACGTTGGGTGCGAACCGCATCGGCAGGGGCGATCTTGGCGGCTGCTTGGGGATCGGCCTGTTGGAGGAGCTGGTGGCAGTTCGCTTGACCGAGTGAGCTCAGCTGGCGGCGAAGCTCGGCTTGAGGAGGCACGGCTGGAGGCTGCAGTCCTTGGGTGAGAGCCTTGAGGTACAAGCCGCTGCCTCCAGCTAAAAAAGCAACGCCTCGCTCTTTGAGAACCTGGCTCACGGCCGCAGTGGCTTCTTGCTGAAATTCCTGAAGCGTGATCGGTTGATCAGGGGAGCGCAGGTCGAGGAGGTGATGGGTGACGCGCTGTTGTTGCTCGGCTGTGGGTTTGGCCGTGCCGATATCCATCTCTCGGTAAAGCTGGCGAGAATCGATGTTGAGGATCTCCAGTTGGAAGTGCTCAGCAAGCTCAAGCGCGAGCGCGGTTTTGCCGCTCGCCGTTGGCCCAACGAGCGCCACAACGAGGGGTGCCTTTGCACCGGCATCGGGGCCAAATTCAGAGTTGATCTGATTCATCGAAGAAACGATGGGGTGCATCCCCTTTAAAAATGACGCGTCAGAGGCTTCTGCGAGCGTCTCTGGGATACCGGTGGTAAGTTGAGGTTGAAAAGGTGGCCGGGCCGACGACGAGCGCATGAGCGAAGCCGCAAAAGTTCAAGCCGCCTACGGCGCTGAACAGATTCAGGTTCTTGAAGGCCTGGAGCCGGTGCGTAAGCGCCCGGGCATGTACATCGGCACCACTGGTCCCCGTGGGCTCCACCACCTGGTGTACGAGGTGGTGGACAATGCCGTGGATGAGGCCCTAGCAGGGCATTGCAACGAAATCACGGTTGTTCTCGGGGAAGACGGCTCAGCGTTTGTGAGTGACAACGGCCGCGGAATCCCAACGGACGTTCACCCCCGCACGGGCAAAAGCGCTCTGGAAACCGTGCTCACGGTGTTGCATGCCGGCGGCAAGTTTGGAGCCGGTGGCTACAAGGTTTCGGGTGGTTTGCACGGCGTTGGCGTTTCTGTCGTGAATGCCCTGAGCGAGTGGGTTGAAGTCACCGTGCGCCGTCAAGGCCAGGTGCATCGCCAGCGCTTTGAGCGCGGTGCCGCTATCGGCAGCCTTGCTTCAGAGCCTCAGCCAGCTGAAGAAAAAGGGCTTACAGGCACGAGCGTTTGCTTCAAGCCTGATCACCAAATTTTCACGGTTGGAATTGAGTTTGATTACTCCACGCTGTCGGCCCGTTTGCGTGAGCTGGCTTATCTAAATGGTGGTGTGCGCATCGTGTTCCGCGATGAGCGACAGGCTGCACGAGATCAAGAGGGCAAGCCTCGTGAGGAGCTCTATTTCTACGAAGGTGGAATCAAGGAATACGTTGCCTATATGAATGCGGAGAAAGATCCTCTGCATCCAGAAATCATTTATGTCAATTCCGAAAAAGATGGTGTGTCTGTGGAGGCGGCATTGCAGTGGTGCGTTGATGCTTATTCCGACAGCATTCTTGGCTTCGCTAACAACATCCGTACGGTGGATGGTGGTACTCATATTGAAGGCTTAAAAACCGTTCTTACTCGTACCCTTAATACGTTTGCGAAGAAGCGAGGTAAGCGTAAAGAGGCTGATTCGAATTTGGCTGGCGAAAACATTCGCGAAGGCCTCACTGCTGTGCTTTCGGTAAAAGTCCCCGAGCCTGAATTTGAAGGTCAGACCAAAACGAAGCTTGGTAATACCGAGGTTCGGGGCATCGTTGACAACTTGGTTGGAGAGTCGCTGAGTCAGTACTTGGAATTCAATCCAGGGGTGATCGATATGATCCTCGAGAAGGCAATCCAGGCTTTCAACGCGGCGGAAGCGGCTCGCCGGGCGCGTGAGTTGGTGCGCCGTAAAAGCGTGCTGGAAAGTTCAACGCTGCCGGGCAAGTTGGCCGACTGCAGTTCCAGAGATCCTTCTGAATCTGAGATTTACATCGTGGAGGGAGACTCTGCTGGAGGCTCCGCCAAGCAAGGGCGCGATCGTCGTTTTCAGGCGATTCTTCCTTTGCGCGGAAAAATTCTCAATATCGAGAAAACTGATGACGCCAAGATTTATAAAAATACTGAAATTCAAGCGCTGATTACTGCGCTTGGCTTGGGGATTAAAGGTGAAGATTTTGATGTCAAAAATCTTCGTTATCATCGGGTTGTAATCATGACTGATGCGGATGTGGATGGAGCACACATTCGAACCCTCATTCTCACTTTTTTCTATCGCTATCAAAAAGAATTGGTTGAAGGTGGGTATATCTACATTGCCTGTCCGCCGCTCTACAAAGTTGAGCGAGGAAAGAACCATACCTATTGCTACAACGAGCAGCAATTGCAGAAAACCCTGGCTGGATTTGGTGAGAAAGCCAATTACAACATTCAGAGATTTAAGGGTCTCGGTGAAATGATGCCGAAGCAGTTGTGGGAAACCACGATGGATCCCTCCACGCGCATGATGAAACGGGTGGAAGTGCAAGATGCGCTGGAGGCCGATCGAATCTTCACGATCCTGATGGGCGACAAAGTGGCGCCGCGCCGGGAATTTATCGAAACCCATAGCGCGGACTTGGATATGGCGTCACTCGACATCTGATGCGTATGTCGACAGGAGCTGTGTTGCGTTGGGGCTGGTTGCTGGGAGTCGCATTAATGGCACCAGCGGCCTTGCCTGCTGGTGGAGCTCAGAGGAGGCTTCCTCTCTTACGCCGGCAGGAAGGCAAAAGTCCCCTACTCAGTGGTGAGTGCTGTGTGCTGAGATCGAGTCCGCTGGTTGAGGCCCCTGCCCTGCGCCGGTTGGAGTTAGGCACGCCGCTACAGCTGTTGCGTCATTGGCGTGGAGACGACGGCCGCGATTGGATTCAAGTTCAGATGTCCTCAGGTCAGGGCCTGCCAGCTGGCTTTCAGCCAGTTCGCGGTTGGCTACGTGGCTGACTCCTTCACGGCTGGTCAGGTTGTGATGGTGGGGATTGGTGCCATTCCTGGCGCGTGGCTTCGGCTGCGAATTGTCAATCACTTTGAGCCGATGGTTCCCCTCAAGCACTGGGGAACGTTTGCAGTCAATCTCGTAGCAGCCTTTGCCCTAGGTCTAGTGCTGGGACTGCAGGTGAATGATCCCTGTTCAACGTCTAAAGCTGTTTCGGCGCTGACTTTGTTGGTGGCAGTGGGCTTTTTCGGCAGCCTCAGTACGTTTTCCACCTTTGCCGTTGAGTTGCTCAACACCCTGAAGCAGAGAAATTGGCGTGAATCGCTGCTCCTCGGCGTGGGCTCGATCCTGGGTGGCTTGATTGCGGCTGGTCTTGGCTATGGCCTTGGATTGGCCGAGGGGATCGCCTGATGCCTCAATCTTCTTCCTCTGTGACCGGACAGCTCAGCCTTCGGCAAGACCTGAACGAATTGGCTCTAGTGGCGCTTGGTGCTGTTCCTGGTGCTGTGATGCGCTGGCAAATTGCGTCTCACTTCCATGACAAAGACCTGATTGTGAACGTGCTCGGAGCGTTCATTTTGGGTTGGTTGGTCGGGCTTCCTCTAAGACCGAAGCGTCAGTTGTTGATCGGGATTGGTTTCTGCGGTTCGCTTACCACGTTCAGTAGCTGGATGGTGCATTGCGTGACCTTCATCGCCCAAGGTGACTGGCTTTCTGCCCTGGGGTTGATTGGCCTCACCCTGGGGCTGGGGCTTGGTGCCGCAGCCCTGGGAGTCTTAGTCGGCCGGAGTTTGGTTAGGCGTTAAGGGCGGATTCAATCGCAGTCTTCAGCTCATCTGAATCGGGCTCAACTCCGCTTTTAAATCTTGCGATGACCGTGCCGTCTTTGCCTACGAGGAACTTCTCAAAGTTCCAAGCCACATCGCCCGCAGGCTCTGTTTTGTTGAGGGTGGTGTAGGGCTCAGTGGTGCTTCCAGTGGCATGCACTTTGTCGAACAGCTCAAAGCTGGCGTTGTAAGTGGTGGAGCAGAAGCTTTTGATCTCCTCTAAAGACCCGGGCTCTTGACCGCCAAAGTCGTTGCAGGGGAATCCCAACACCTGAAGCCCTTGAGCGGCGTAGCTGTCTTGCAACGCTTGCAGACCGCTGTACTGGCGAGTAAATCCGCAGCGGCTAGCCACGTTCACGATTAAAAGCACCTTGCCGGAGTAAGAACCGAGTGTTTTGTTGGCGCCGTCGGGGGTGTTGACGGACACGTTGCTGATGTTGGGAGCCATAAGCGTTGAGGGTTCAATCGGCGCCGACGATAACCGGCTCCAGCCCCACTTACACTGGGAAGGGCCGGGCGGACAGCATGGAAGAAGCCCACGGCCGCAGCGGTGTGAGCGTGACGAATGATTTGGTGGCTGAGGTTGTCACTCAGCAACTGGAATCGATGTTGTCTGTTGGCAATTACGACGGTGTCAAGTTGCTCTTGGCTCCGGTTCAGCCCGTGGATGTGGCGGAAGCGGTGGGCTGCCTTCCGCGAACGCTGCAGGCACTCGCCTTTCGCTTGCTCGGGAAGGACGAAGCGATTGAGGTGTACGAATACCTAGAGCCAGCCATTCAGCAAAGCTTGTTGGAACGGCTGCGCTCCAGTGAGGTTCTGGAGCTTGTGGAAGAGATGTCCCCGGATGACCGGGTGCGCCTGCTTGATGAGTTGCCGGCCAAAGTGGTGCGCCGTCTTTTGGTGGAGCTCAGTCCTGCCGAGCGGCGTGTGACCGCCCAATTACTTGGCTATGCCCCCGAAACGGCTGGCCGCTTGATGACAACGGAATACATCGATCTCAAGGAATTTCATAGTGCTGCTCAAGCTCTCACCATCGTTCGCCGCCGTGCGACAGAAACGGAAACGATTTATAGCCTCTACGTAACCGATGGGCAGCGCCATCTCACCGGCATCTTGTCATTGCGTGATTTGGTCACTGCCGACCCCACCGATTGCATCGGTGATGTGATGACGCGAGAGGTTGTGAGCGTTGGCACCGATACCGATCAGGAGGAGGTGGCCCGTGCGATTCAGCGCTATGACTTCCTGGCTGTGCCTGTTGTGGACCGGGAACGTCGTCTTGTCGGGATCGTCACGGTGGATGACGTGATCGATGTGATCGAGCAGGAGGCCACCCGTGACCTCTATGCCGCTGGTGCGGTGGAGGCTGGTGATGAGGATGACTACTTTCAGAGCAATTTGTTCACGGTGGCGCGGCGCCGCGTGTTGTGGCTCGCGGTGTTGGTGATTGCAAATATCTTCACAACCCAGGTGATCGCGATGAACGATGCAGTGCTGCGTGAGGTTGTGATGCTCGCGGCATTCATTCCTTTATTGATTGGGACTGGTGGGAATGTGGGTGCCCAGAGTTCCACTGTGGTGATTCGTGGATTGAGCACGCAGCGCATTCAACCGTTGGGCCCCTTGCGTGCTGTCGTCAGAGAGGCGCTAGCCGGGGCCCTACTTGGTCTGCTGATGCTTTTTGTCGTGGTGCCATTCGCTTGGTGGCGTGGCGACGGCCCCCTTGTCGGGATGGCGGTCGGGATCAGTTTGCTTGCAATTACCACCCTGGCCGCCACGGCTGGTGCTGCCTTGCCGTTGCTGTTTAGCCGTATGGGCCTAGATCCAGCGTTGATGTCCGCTCCTTTCATCACCACTGCCACAGATGTGGCGGGCGTGTTCATCTACCTGAAAACAGCGGAGTGGTTGCTGCTGCATGCGCCCCAGTTGCTCGAAGCCACGAGTATTTCTACTCATTTACTCGCTGCGCTTGCTTTCTGAGAGTTCGTTTACGTTTCTTAGGGTTACTCTTTACAGAACTCAATGAAGCGTCATGGCTCCTGCTGCTGCTGTTGCTTCCCGCCCCGCATCTGCCTCCACTGGTCGCGCCTCCGGCGCTGAAGTCGACTTAGTTCGTTCGTATTTACGAGACATCGGCCGAGTGCCGTTGTTGAGCCATCAGCAGGAGATCACCCTGGGCCGTCAGGTGCAGGAGCTGATGGATTTAGAGGCGTTAGAAGCGGAACTGAAGGATCAGCGTGGTGGTGAGGAGGTCGCGAGAGAAGAGGTAGCCAAAGCTGCTGGTGTGAGTGCGGCGCAACTGAAGCGAAAACTGCAGGCTGGCCGTCGCGCCAAGGAGCGGATGGTGGCCGCCAATTTGAGGTTGGTGGTGAGCGTCGCGAAGAAATACACCAAGCGGAATATGGAACTGCTGGATTTAATCCAGGAGGGAACGATTGGTTTGGTGCGTGGAGTGGAGAAGTTTGATCCCACCCGGGGCTACAAGTTCAGTACCTATGCGTACTGGTGGATTCGTCAGGGCATCACCCGCGCGATTGCGGAGAAGAGCCGAACCATTCGCTTGCCGATCCACATCACCGAAATGTTGAACAAGCTGAAGAAAGGCCAACGGGAGTTGAGCCAAGAGCTCGGCCGCACCCCATCGGTGACGGAACTGGCGTCATTTGTGGAACTTCCAGAGGAGGAAGTGAAGGATCTGATGTGCCGTGCCCGCCAGCCTGTGAGTTTGGAGATGAAGGTGGGCGATGGCGACGACACCGAACTGCTGGAACTTCTGGCGGGTGATGGTGAACTGCCGTCAGATCAGGTGGAAGGTGAATGCTTGAAGGGAGACCTGCGGGATCTATTGAGCCAGCTGCCTGAATTGCAGGGAAAAGTGTTGCGAATGCGCTATGGAATGGATGGAGAAGAGCCGATGAGCCTCACGGGTATTGGCCGCATCATCGGCATTAGCCGTGACCGCGTGCGCAACCTAGAGCGTGATGGTTTAGCTGGATTGCGTCGCCTTAGCCCTCAAGTTGAGGCCTACGTTGCCTGCTGATTGACTATTAGCAGCAATTGTTTGTTCACTGGTTTTGGCGATTCGTCATGGGGGCAATGTCCTGCATGGGGAATCACCAAAAGTGATTGAATACATTCATATTTTTCCTTCCATTCTTTGGCTTCTTTAACTGGTTCCCATGGGTCAGCTTCGCCCCAAATCATATGGACCGGAATCGACAGATTTTTGAGTAAGTCCGGTGCTAAGTGATCATTGAATAAGTTGATAAACCCGCGGAAGGCTTCTGAAGCTCCATGCCGTTGGCTGGGTCTCAGTAGAAGAGACACCAACTCATCATCCACATTGCTACCACTCGGATAGGCCTGTTTGAGCACGCTACGGATGAGAGCTGGGCGGGCCGCGTTTCGGAAAAGGGTTGTACTCAGCCAGCGCTGACTCACCAGAGTTTTAAGGAGGGGGCGAATCCAGGCCATCCAGACCGGTTGTGTCGCTAACTGTTTGTCATCCATCAGTCGCTGAGCGCAGTCGATTAACACCACTTCTTTGCAGTGTTCCTCTCCAAGAAGTTGAGCAGCTCTTAGCGCTACAACACCACCGATTGAATTGCCAACGAGAACCACGGGGCGATCGATCACGTTGTGACAAAAATCTGCGACCTGTTGGGCCCATAGATCAAAACAGTATTGAACTGTTTTTGCAGTAGCGGGTTCATCGTTCAGCCGTGCCTGTGGCTGATCACTCCTGCCGAAACCCAGTAGATCGATGGCATAGGTGGGAACTTGCTTGCCGAGGACTGGTTGGTTGAAGCGCCAATGATTTGTATTGGCTCCAAAGCCATGGATCAGGAGCACGGCTGTTGGTGCCGTTCGATCTCCCACCAATGACCAGCCAATTTGATGAGACTTCCAGGTCCAAAGCATCTGAATCGGAGCCAAAGGAGTGTTCATTCCCTTGGTGATAAGAGCCTGCTCTCCAGGTCCTTAACCAGCACATAAACGGGTGGGACAACCCCTACTGAGAGCACGGTTGCAACGATCAATCCACCAAAAATGACGGTTCCAAGAGATTGTTGTGCATTCGCTCCTGCGCCGTTGGCGACCACAAGAGGTAAGAAACCAGCGAGGGCGGCTATCGCTGTCATCAGGATGGGACGAAGTCGAGATTCGGCCGATTCGACAACGGCGATCACGGTGCTTTTCCCCTCTTTGAGCTTTTGCTCGGCCACCTCCACGATCAAAATTCCATTCTTGGCCGCTAGGCCGATCAGGGTGACCAGGCCAATTTGTGCATAGATGTTCAAATCGATTGAACGGATCGCAAGAAAGGCGAGAGCGCCAAGCATGGCCAGGGGAACCGTTGCCAGGATGATGACTGGTGTGATGTAACTCTCGTACTGGGCTGAGAGCACCAGATACACAATGAGCACACCAAGTCCAAACACCAGGATGCTGGCGTTCCCGGCTGAGAGCTGCAGAGCTGCCAGACCAGTGAAGGCTGAACCGATGTTGGTGTAATTTTCAGCGTTAAACAATTGCTGGATTTTGCTCAGGGCCTGACCGCTGCTCTTGCCGATGGCTTCTGCGCCCTGAATCAGTACTGTGCGATTCAAGTCGTAGTGGCTGATAATTGGCGGGGCACTGCTGAGCTCGGCTTCAGCAAATTGGGACACCTGGACTAAGTCGCCATCCTTTGATCGAACGTAGAAGCTAAGAATGTCGTCGATGTTTTGTCGCTGATTTGGCGTGCCTTGTACGTAGATGTTGCGAACTTGACCACTCTCGTAGGTGATGCCGGAGTAGTTGTTACCGGCCAGCGCGGAAATGGTGTCCATCGCCTCTTGGAAGTCGACGTTGAGTGCATACATCACCTCTCGATTGATATTGAGGCCGATCGCTGGAGCGCTTGGAGTGAACTGTGTATAGACGTTGGAAAAGTCTCCACTTGCATTAGCCGTCTTGATGAGTTGGCCTGACAAATTGGAGAGGTCGTTGAAGCTATAGGTACCGTTGCTGAGATCGTTGAACTGGAAGTAGAAACCTCCTTGAGGTGAGAATCCAGGTACTGCTGGTGGGCCTGAAGCCTTAGCGAGGCCGTCGCTTAATTGGATTAATTTTGCATTGAGGCGATCCACGATGGCATCTGAACTGTGTTCAGCGCCTTTGCGCTCTTCCAAGGGCTGGAGACCGAAGAAAAAGATGCCTTGATCGGGACTGGAGCCGTTGAATCCAAAGCCGTTGATGATCGATGCATTGGCTACATCGTCTTCTTCACTGAGAACCTTGGCGATTTGCATTCCAAGCTTTTTGGTTTCCACCAGGGAAGCCCCGTTCTGCAGTTGGAAAATTCCCATCCCATAACCTTGATCCTCATCGGGGATAAAGGCTGTAGGAAGGATGGTGAAGGCGAAGCTGGTCACCACGATTCCTACAACCAAGCCAGCCAGCACAATGCGGCGGGCTTGGATCATCCGTTTGAGGAGCTTTGAGTAGGTGGTTTCGAGACGCTCGAAGTTGCTGTTAAACACCTTGAAGATAAGCGGCAGGTTCGAACCCGCGAGAGCACCGATCACAATGCCAGCGATGTAAGTCCAGTTCCCAAAGGAAGCAGCACTAAAGCGGCCAAAGGCCAAGCCCACGATCACTCCCACCACAATCCAGCTGCGCCCCTTGGGTTCCGGTGGTTTTTTCTGCGAAAGGATCAGACCCGAGAGCATGGGTGAAAACGTCAGGGCATTAAAGGCAGAGATGGCAACCGAAAAGGCGATCGTGAGTGCGAACTGCTTGTAGATGATCCCGGTCCCACCGGGATAAAAGGCAACCGGTACAAACACCGCCATCAGCACGAGGGCGGTTGCAAGGAGTGCACCGAAGAGTTCGCCCATGCAAGCGAGTGCTGCCTCGCGGGGCTTCATTCCCTTCTCGATGTTGGTGGAGACGGCTTCGATCACCACGATGGCGTCATCCACCACGAGGCCTGTTGCTAGTACGAGACCCAGCAGCGTGAGCTGATTAATCGAAAATCCGAAAACGTTGAGGAATGCGAATGTTCCCACGAGAGAAATCGGAATCGCCAGGCTGGGCACCACGGTGGCGCGCCAGTTCTGTAGAAACAGAAACAGGATGATCAGAACCAGCACAATGGCAAGTCCGAGAGCGTCAATCACTCCATCCACGGAGGATTCGATGAATTGGCCGATGTTATAAATCTGATCAATCGTGACGCCAGGAGGCAACGTGCTTCTGAATTGGTTGATTTGATCAACGACTGCTTCAGAGACGTCGAGAGCATTGCTGGCAGGGGTCTGATAGACAGCAATCGTGAGCGCTTCGTGTCCGTTTTGATCAACAGCCTGCGCAGAGAAGGTGTTGCTCCCGTAGCGCACTTCGCCGACATCCTTCAGTTTGAGCAGATTGCCAGATGGCGAGCGGTTGAGGATGAGATTGTTGAAGTCATCGATGGAGATAAGGTTGCCGTTGTTTTTCACCACAATCGGATAGGTGAAGGCTTGATCGCCTGAGGCCGGCGGGCCTCCAACAAGTCCTCCAACAGCCACACTGTTTTGAGACTTAACTTGATTGATTACGTCTTCGGATGTGAGTTTGTTGGCTGCAAGTTTGTTGGGATCAACAAACAGCCAAAATGCTGGAGTGGCGCCTCCGATGATATTGACTGTGGCAACACCCTCCACCCGAGAGAGTGGATAATAGAGTTGTTCGTAGACGAGTCCATTTAAATAGGCTGCATCAAATTGCCCTTTGCTGGAACTCACTTCATAGGCAAGCAGGATCGACGGGTTGCTCTGCTTAACGGATACACCTACTTCGCTTACTTGCTCTGGGAGTTGGGGGTTGGCCAGAGACACACGGTTCTGGACATTGACTTGATCAATATCGATATCAGTTGACTGATCGAAATAGACATTGACTGTGCTATTGCCTGTCATATCTGTGTTCGAGGAGATATAGCTCACTCCGGGAACGCCATTGATCTGTTGTTCCAATGGATTCGTTACCGCTT
This sequence comes from Synechococcus sp. CC9311, assembly GCF_000014585.1. NCBI lineage: Bacteria > Bacillati > Cyanobacteriota > Cyanophyceae > Synechococcales > Synechococcaceae > Synechococcus > Synechococcus sp. CC9311. Next base: position 107,533 of record NC_008319.1, read on the forward strand.
GCTCGGTTACCTCCGCATTGGCGCCTCCATAGTTTGCGATGACCTGGATTAGAGGATCGGCAATGTTTGGCAGGTAGGCGATGGGCAGCATCGGGATCGAGATCATCCCAACTAGCACAATCAAAATGCTGCAGACCGTGGTCAGAACCGGTCGCTTGATGAAATTGTCGGAAAAGGCCATCGGTTCAGTTGGATCCCACTGAAACCTTCACAGGCATGCCGCTGCGAAGTCGACTTGTGTTGCTAATCGCCACTTTGTCCCCAGATTTGAGTCCTGATATCACCGGATAGAGATTGTTTTGTAGATCCCCGAGCTGCACTTTGGTTTGAAGCACGATTGGCGTGTTGCCTGGAAGTTTTTCCAGTGTTTTCAACGCCTTAGCTGTTGTGTTGGGTGAGCGTTTGATGTTCGGTAGCGCTTTGCTGATGGGCACTACCTCATAGACGAAAGGCTGTTGGGCTTGCATCATCACGGCCTGCACCGGTACCGCTAACCGCTCGCTTGATCCAGTAATAATTTCGGAGGTGACGTATTGGCCTGTCTTTAACTGTCCGGTGAGGTTGGGAAACTCCGCCTTCACCATCAGTGTGTTGGGTGGATTGCCAGCTTTAGGGATTGCATAGTAAGGAGATACAAATGTGATTGTTCCTTTACCGGTGACCTGCGGGGTGGATTGAGATGCGAGCCGAACTGGTTGTCCCACTTTCACTTGGGATGCCTGCGATGCGGGGATCTCCATCAATGTCCAGAGGGTTGAGTTGTCCACAATCCCCGTGATGATGTCTCCAGTTTTCACGTAATCGCCAATTTTTACGGTGTCCAAGTCACCGATGACTCCGTTAATTGGAGAACGCACAAATTTGTAGTTAAGGGTGGCCTTATCGGCGATGGCCTGATCTCTTGATGTGATCGCTTTCGTGACGTAGGCATCACGACGTTTCGCTGATGCAGCTCCTTGCTCGTAAAGGAATTGGTATCGCTCAGCATTCACTCTGTCGTAACGCGCTTGTGATTGAGATGCATCAAGTTGAGCACTCAGTTGCGTGTTGTCGAGCACAAGGATCACTTGACCTGCTTGAACTTGATCTCCCTCTCTGACAAGTTTTTTGATCACCCGACCATCTGTTTCAGGGCTGAGCGTCACATTGGTGGTGGATTCAAGGGGGCTTACGGCTTTGATGCTTGGTTTGAAGTTGCCCTGGGAGATCGTTGCAGTGTTGATGGATAAGAAGGTTGGGCCTGATTTCTTGCTCTGCCCGCATGCTGCAAGCGCAACAGAGAGAGTCAGCACGACAACAAAAGAGCCCCGCACAATGCAACCGATAGTTCCGCGGACCATACCTCTTATTGAGTACCAGTGACGCCCTGGCTTCTCCCTCAGTTCCTATCGGGCACAGTCGGCGAACTGTTGGCGGGTGCTGCCTGGTGGCTTTGGGCCAATGGCGTTGGTCTAGGAAGCGTTAGGTCCTGCAGTGAAGGTAGGAATCATGAGAGCTTGCGCGCTGATCAATGGAGGAACCCAGTGCATTGACACCGGAACTGAGCCGCTCCTTGTTGGCCTGGTGGGAGGTGCATGGCCGCAAAGATCCTGCTTTCAAACCCTGGATGTTCACTCCTGAGGGGAAATGGTCTGAGCCCTACGAGCACTTGAATCCATATCCGATCCATGTCGCTGAAGTGATGCTGCAGCAAACACAGCTGCAAGTGGTTTTGCCTTACTGGCAGCGCTGGATGGAGTCCTTCCCAACCCTCGAGTCGTTGGCTGAAGCCGAGGCGCAAATGGTCCTTTTGAGTTGGCAGGGGCTCGGCTATTACTCCCGAGCCCGTCGTTTGCATGGCTCTGCCCAGACTTTGCTAGAGCGAATCGGCTGTCAGTCCTGCGAAGATCCTCTGAGCTGGCCCCAGGAGCCAGGTTTCTGGTTGGATTTGCCTGGAATTGGCCTTAGTACGGCTGGAGGCATTCTTTCCTCGGCTTTCAATAGCCCCCTTGCGATCCTGGATGGCAATGTGCGTCGGGTGCTGGCGAGGTTTAGGGCTCATTCGCGCCCGCCGACGCGTGACCTGCGCTTGTTCTGGAACTGGAGTGAGGCTCTTGTTGAGGCTGCACCCGGTCGGGCTCGTGATCTCAATCAGGCTCTGATGGATCTCGGTGCCACCGTCTGTATTCCCCGTTCACCCAATTGCGCGTGCTGTCCTTGGCAGATGCATTGCTCTGCTTACGCTGCTTGTGATGTGGAGCGCTACCCCGTGAAAGACACCCCTCGAGCAGTGCCTTTTCAAGTGATTGGCGTGGGTGTGGTGTTGAACGATTCTGGGGAGGTGTTGATTGATCAACGCCTGAATGAGGGGCTATTGGGCGGGCTATGGGAATTCCCTGGCGGGAAACAGGAGCCAGGCGAGGCCATCGTTCAGACCATTACCCGTGAATTGCAAGAGGAATTGGCGATCGACGTGGCTGTGGGAGAGGAGTTGATCAGTCTTGACCATGCCTACAGCCATAAAAAGCTGCGTTTTGTGGTGCACCTCTGCCAGTGGCGAAAGGGTGAACCCCAGCCGCTTGCGAGCCAGCAAGTGCGCTGGGTGCGTCCGGAGTCTTTGGTTGACTTTCCCTTTCCTGCAGCAAATGCGCGGATCATTGCTGCGCTTTTGGACCATCTCTCCTGAGCGGCCTGCTTGTGGGGTGAAGTTGGTTGGCATCACGCTTAGCCGCAGCCAGCCTTAAGACATCCGACTTGCTGTTATGGCCGATCTTTCTGCTTTGGCTCCTCGTGTGATGTGCCTGGGTGAGGCATTGGTTGATCGACTTGGGCCGCTGGGGGGAGATCCCGTGACGGCAGCTCCTGAATCTTGTGATGATCGTTTGGGCGGTGCACCTGCGAACGTGGCCTGTGCTCTTGCCCGATTGGGCACTCCTGTCGGTCTGGTTGGTCGACTTGGTGAAGACTCAATTGGTTCTGCCTTTCGTGATCTATTTCAGCAGCGGGGTGTGGCTGTTCAAGCCCTTCAACGCGATGTAAGTCACCCAAGTCGGGTGGTGTTGGTTCGCCGCCATGCCAATGGTGAGCGTGTGTTTCAGGGTTTTGCAGGAGATCACGCCCTGGGGTTTGCCGATCAGATGCTGAATCTTGGCGAATTGGAAGCGGTTTGGCCGATGGTGTCGAAGCAGGCTCGCTGGTTGCTCGTTGGAACGATTCCATTGGCAACGCCAACTTCTGCTGATTCGCTGCAGTGGTTGTTGGCTCAAGCCCAGGCGGCAAGCCTTGCGCTTGCTGTAGATGTGAATTGGCGCCCCACGTTTTGGGATCCCGAGGCAGATCCAGCAGCTGGTCCTACCGCTGATGCATTGGCGGTGATCAAGCCGTTGTTGGAACAGGCCTCCCTGATCAAATTGGCTCGGGAGGAGGCGTTGTGGTTCTTCGGCAGTGATGATCCTGCTGCTGTCGCTAAAGATTTGCCGCAGCAGCCCGATGTTGTTGTAACCGATGGAGCCAACCCCATTCGCTGGTTTATCGAGCATGAGGCTGGGAGTATGCCGGTGTTTCAGCCTTCTCAGGTCATCGACACCACTGGGGCAGGGGACGCGTTCACTGCGGGTCTATTGCACTGTTGGGATCGTCCCGTGAATGAGCGGCTGTACTTTGCGTCAGCCTGCGGTGCTCTTGTTTGCAGCGGTGCCGGAGCCATCGATCCACAGCCGCAAGAGCAGGATGTTCTCACCTTCCTGAATCGATGACGGTTGGGCGTTGCTACGGATGGGGGATCCCTTGCTTCTCCTCAAACCATCGGATTCTTTTCTGAATAGCTCATTCTGAGCTGATTCCGATGGTGCCCTCCTGATGAGGTGCTGTTATCAGACCTCGTGGATGTGAAGGGTGTGATTTCCCATGAAGCGGAGTGCTTCTTCTTTGCTAAACACGCTGGATGTCGCTGCGGTGCTTCGCACGCAGCTTGCACCCATGGCGCTTCCCCAGCGTACGCAGCCTTTTAGGTCCTCCCCGTTGAGATACCCAGCAATGAACCCTGCGTCAAAGGCGTCCCCGGCGCCCGTCCCGCCGAGAAAGGAGGTGGAATAAGCATCACTACGAAGGCGCAGTCCATCGGTCACGACATAGGTCCCTTGAGCACCATCCGTAATCACCACCGTGCTAGCTCCGGCATCGCCGAACATCTGTGCCTGGTCCCAAGGGTTCTTACGCCCAGTCAAGAGAGCCGCTTCATCACGATTCGGGAGCACCACGTCGGTGAAGGGCAAAACGCGCTGCACCCGTTCCATGGCAAGAGGGTCTTTGACCTCAATGACATCCAGCACCACAAGAGCACCGTTAGCGCGGGCCTGTTGAAGGCGTTCTTGGGTTTGAACGCTTTCGAGGGCGTCTAGCAAGAGAAAGCCGCCGATATGAATGACGGCTGCGGATTCGATCAGGCCCTCCGGAATCATGCTGCATTTGAAAAGCCGGTTGGCTCCCACCACTGAGATCAAGCGTCGATCACCCCCCTCCACATTGATCACAGCTGATGTTGCGGTCGTGGCCTGGGAGCAGCGGCTTACCCCAGTGGTTTGAACTCCAGCTTCCTCCAGGGTTCGCAGAAGAAAGTCGCCGAATGGATCTTCTCCAATGCACCCCCCTAAACACACATCTACGCCCAACTTGGCCAAGTCGTAAGCGGTATTGGCAGCACAGCCCCCTAAGCAAAGTTCCATTAGGGAGGTCTCTACGATTTGACCGGCGTTTGGCAAGGCCGGCACTGGGTCGCAGACCAGATCAGCGCAGAGAAGACCAAGGCATAAACAATCCAACTACACCAGTCCTCCCACGATCGGCCACCAGCAACTGTCACTCACTTGTTGCTCTTCCGATTTTGTTTCTACCCGGTGGATTTCAGCGGCAAGGCTGTCTAAGAGTGATCCGTGCAACAGCGGGCCCATGGCCTCAAGAAGGACAGCGTCGCGCTCCAGCGCTATTCGTGCCTCAACAAGACTGGCTGGAAGCCTGCAAACGCTGTGGTCGTTAACGAGTGCCGGATCGCCGATCTGCTCTGGTGGAAGGATGCGTTTATGTCTCATGGCATCCAGCACTTGGGCCTGTAGTGCACCGAGTAACAGGTAGGGATTTGCAGTGGGATCGACTGCCTTGATCTCCAGGTGGGCCGCACTTTGATCTGACGCAGTGGGGATGAACCGAACGGCTGCCTCACGGTTCTCCATCCCCCAGACCTGGAAGGGCGCAGACCAGCTGCTGGGCACTAGGCGTAGATAAGACACGGGTGATGGGCTAGCCAGGGCTACCAGTCCAGGTAGCTGTTCGAGCACTCCTGCGATCAGGGCTTCGCCCTCAGGACGCAGCCCATAGGGCCCGGAACCTTCCTGTAGCAAGGGGCCTTGCGAATCTCGGACACTGAAGTGCAGATGGCCGCCATTCCCAACCCAGTCGAGCCTGGGTTTGGCACTGAAGCTGCTGAACCAGCCGAAGCGGCGTGTCACACGTTGAATCACCAATCGGGCACGAATCAGTTGGTCCGCCGCTTGAAGGGGGGCTTGGGCTGCGAAGGAGAGTTCGAACTGTGAGGGGCCATATTCGGGATGAAATTGGAGCCAGTCCACATCGGCTGCATCCAATGCCTTGAGGAGTGCCGAGGCGTAATCGAGGCCCTCGATCAAGCGGTCCGCGCCATAAGGGCCACCAGCGATCACTGCCTTTGGGGAGCCATCGTTGTCTGGGGTGATGACGACCCACTCCAGTTCAAATCCAGCAGTGAGGGAAAGGCCTTTTCGATGCAATGTTTCTCCCATTCGGCGGCAGAAGTGGCGCTGATCTGCCTCGTAGGCACCAGTGCTGTTGCGGTTCCATCGTTCGCCTGCGGCCCAGGCCCAGCCTTGATCGGGTTCCAGCATCGCCAGTGATGATGGATCAGCCTTGAGGCGCAGATCCCCATCCGGTCGAGTGAGGCGATGTGCCGGATCGATGATTCCGTCCGAGCGGAAGGCGTCGGAGATCGGCGAGAAGCCAACGCCAACGTCGATGGCGAGTTGCCAACGGCGCAATGGAACAACCTTGACGAGCGACTCGCCCGCGTGGTTGTCCCAGGTGATAGCGATCTGACGAACACCCCTGGCGCTTAACGCTTCGAGAGAGGTGTCATGCTCCGTGCTCATGGCTTGGCGTCCAGTGTTTCAAGGATGAAGCCTGCAGCGTTGAGACGCTGCGCTCTAGTTGCCTTGGTGTGGGGTCTTGGGCTGAAAAAGTGATTGATCAGAATGAAGGTTGAGAAGGAGTGCGATTCATGGTTGTCATGCCAAGCCGCTTGCCATGGTTGGCCTTGCTCGCTGCTGTTGCTTTGGCATTAGTGGTGCATTTTCAGGCTGCATCGGCCCTGCCGTTTTGGGCTGGCCTGCCTGCCTGGGTGTTGATGTTCATCGTCCTTCAGGCGGCACTCACCCTGATCGCTGCTTGGATCGCCCGCCCATGACCACCACCCTGATTTCTGCGCTCATCTCTCTTGTTGTCTATCTGCTGGCTTTGCTCTGGCTAGGTGCTCAAAGTCTTGGGGGACAAACCAACAGCGCCGACTCCTATTTTTTGGCCGATCGCCGCCTGCGTGCCGGCGTGTTGTTTTTCACGCTGATCGCGACCAACTTCAGTGCTTTTTTCTTTCTTGGCTTTGCCGGGGCGGGATATCGAATCGGGATTGCCTATTACCCAATGATGGCTTTTGGAACAGGATTAGCTGCTCTCAGCTTCGGCAGCCTTGGCTGTCGGGTGAGGAGACTCAGCGCTCAACATGGCCTCATCACTCCTTCTGAATTGATCGGCCATCTCCTGCCTGGAGAAGGGGTGCGCTTATTGGTGCTTGCAGTAATGGTGCTGTTCACCCTTCCTTATTTGGCTCTGCAGCCATTGGGTGCGGGGTATTTGCTGGAAAGTCTCACTGGAGGCGTCGTTCCTTTTGAAGTGGGAGCAGTACTGCTCACGGTTGTGATTGTGCTCTATGTCGTTGGCGGTGGTATGCGAGCTGTGGCCCGCACCGATGTGCTTCAAGGAGTGCTGATGTTTTTGCTAATGCTGATGGCTTTTGTGGCTGTTGCCGTAGGTGTGGGTGGAGTTCAAACCGCAAATCGCACGCTTTTGCAACAGCTTCCTGATCTCTTTAGCGGGGCTGGACGCAATGATTTTTTTACGCCTCGAATGATGGCGAGCTATTTGCTCCTTTGGCCGTTATGTCTTCCGATGTTCCCGCAGATGCTGATGCGTTTTTTCGCTGCTGGGGATGACCGCTCGCTGAAACAGTCGATGGTGCTTTATCCCGTCGTGGCGGGAGTGCTGTTTATTTGTCCAGTGATGATCGGGATGTGGGGGCATCTGGCCTTCCCCGATCTGGTGGGTCGCGCATCCGATCAGATCATGCCGTTGATGCTGGGGCGTTACAGCCCGGAGTGGCTGACAGGAATCGTGATGGTGGGGGCTTTGGCTGCGTTTATGTCCACTTTGGATTCGCAATTGTTGGCCCTGTCTTCCATGTTGACCCGCGACTTATATAAGAGGTATTGGCGCCCACAAGCATCTTTGCCGGAGCAAGTGCGTGTCGGGCAGCTGGTGGTGATTGCACTTGCTGTCTCTGGTCTGGTCATTGCGCTTCGTCCGCCGGAGGCGATTTTGTCGCTGGCAACCCATGCGTTTTCGGGTCTCGCTTTGTTGTTCCCGATGCTGGTGGGGGCGGTTTATGGCCTGCGATGGTCCGTTATTGGCGCCATTTTGTCGGTCATCGGGGGAGAAGCCGTTCTGCTGGGGTTTGCAACCGGCGTGATTCCAGAGGTGTTCCAGGGGGGCTGTTTGCCTTTGATTCCAGCACTGGTGGTCGCATGCTCGATTTTGGTTGTGGATCAGGTCATCTCTCGCTGGTCGTCGTCTTTCTTGCAGGCATGACGTTCGGACACTGCAGCGAGATGGTGCGTCCTCCGCCAGGGGCGTAATTGAGATCTAAAAACCAGGCGTCAGGTAGAGAAAGGCTGAGCCTTTCAGGCCACTCCACCACGAGCAGGGCTCCCATCGCAGAGGCTTCTTCTTCTTCTTGAAGGAAGAGGTCGTTGGCTGCGAAGGCTTGCTCGAGGCGGTACAGGTCGAGATGGATCAGTGGTGGGGTGCCTTCGGGGTAGTGCTGAGCAAGTGCAAAGGTTGGGCTGGTGATCGGTTCTTGGATTCCTAGAGCGTCGGCTAGCCCCTGCACGAGAGAGGTTTTGCCTGCTCCGAGTGGTCCCTGTAGGAGCAAGATGTCGTGCGGTTTGAGGCGCGCTGCCAACATCCGGCCAAGGTCTTTTGTGGCCTCAAGATCGTCAAGGATCCTTGTCTCATCTGTAGATTGGCGGATAAGGGAGCCCGAAGCCTCGGCGTCTCCGAAGTATTTATCGTTCACATCCTCCCCAGGGAGCTTTTCAATATGGTGGCAACAGCCGCGGCAACGGCCGAACTTCAGGTCGCAAAGGACTACGTCATTGCGGATATCGGTTTAGCCGATTTTGGACGCAAGGAACTCAATATTGCTGAGACCGAGATGCCCGGTCTGATGGCATTGCGTGCCAAGTACGGCAAGGACAAGCCCTTGAAGGGGGCCCGGATTGCCGGCTCCCTGCACATGACGATTCAGACAGCTGTTCTGATCGAAACCCTGGTCGAGCTTGGTGCCGATGTGCGCTGGGCCTCCTGCAACATTTTCTCCACCCAAGACCACGCTGCAGCTGCGATGGCTGCTGGTGGGATTCCAGTCTTTGCTGTTAAGGGTGAAACCCTTGAGGAGTACTGGGATTACACCCATAGCATTCTCGAATGGGGCGATGGCGGAACGCCCAACATGATCCTGGACGACGGTGGGGATGCCACCGGTCTGGTGATGTTGGGTAGCAAGGCTGAGCAGGACATCACCGTGCTCGATAACCCTTCCAACGAAGAGGAGACCTTCCTGTTCGCTTCGATCAAGAAGAAGTTGGCCAAGGATTCCAGTTTCTACAGCCGTATTAAGGCTGAGATTCAGGGTGTGACCGAGGAGACCACCACAGGAGTGGCTCGTCTTTACAAGATGCAGAAGAGCGGAGAGCTTCCCTTCCCTGCGATCAACGTCAACGATTCGGTCACGAAGAGCAAGTTCGACAACCTCTATGGCTGTCGTGAATCGCTGGTTGACAGCATTAAGCGCGCGACCGACGTGATGGTGGCTGGCAAGCAAGCCCTCGTGGTTGGTTACGGCGATGTAGGCAAGGGTTCTGCGCAGTCATTGCGTGGGCTTGGCGCCACCGTTTGCATTGCTGAAGTGGATCCCATTTGCGCACTGCAGGCTGCGATGGAGGGTTACCGGGTTGTCCGCCTCGAGGATGTGGTGGATCAGATGGACATCTTTGTGACCGCCACGGGTAACTACCAGGTGATCCGCAATGAGCATCTGGTGAAGATGAAGGACGAAGCGATCGTCTGCAACATCGGACATTTCGATAATGAGATCGATGTGGCCTCTCTCAAATCCTATGAGTGGGACAACATCAAGCCTCAGGTGGATCACATCACCCTGCCTAGCGGCAACAAGATTATTCTTCTTGCCGAAGGCCGTCTCGTGAATCTGGGCTGCGCCACCGGTCACCCTAGTTTCGTGATGAGCAACTCATTTACCAATCAAGTGTTGGCTCAGATTGAGCTGTTCACGAAGGGCAGTGAGTACGGCAAAGAGGTGTATGTGTTGCCTAAGCATCTCGATGAGATGGTGGCTCGCCTCCATCTTGAGAAGATCGGATGCAAGCTCACTGAGCTGAGTAAAGATCAAGCTGATTACATCAACGTTCCTGTGGAAGGCCCCTATAAGCCTGATCACTATCGTTATTGATCATTTTGAACTGATTGAGGGCTGCAAAAGCAGCCCTTTTTATGTCCTTTTGCTCTTGGAGATTGTTGAGTAAACGATGGATTTTTGAGTTCGGTTTGTCTTTGATTTGAGGTTAAGGTGATATGTCTGCTGTGGAACGAGAATGACCTAGTGAACATCACTGTAAATGCAGCATTCCATGCTTCATTGATGAGTGAGATGTTCAGGGTGTTTAAGAGGCTTTGTTCTAACTGGCAATAAAATTGTGAAGATTTTTCTTTATGCAGTCAGCTTGCTTTGGCCTCAAAAATTGAGGAGTCGACTTAGGCTGTTAGGTCTCAAATGATGCTTTTCTGACTCGTAAGTCGAGACATTTTTCTTTTTTCTATGGCTGATTCCGTTTTGCGAATCACGTCATTGTCGAAGATGACGTTCGCTCATAAAGTATGAAATAATAGCTTTGCTTTGTCATTGTTGTGAATGGGTCTGTCTGAACTGATTACTCAGCTTCCAGAGCTGATTGGGCAGGCCGTCGAGGCGAATCAATGGTTGGGGTATGGAGCCATTTTTGCTGCCATGTTTCTGGAAAACTTGTTTCCGCCCATCCCCTCAGAGCTGATCATGCCTCTGGGAGGGTTTTATGTGCAGCAAGGACAATTGCAATTCATCCCTGTTGTCCTTGCGGGTTTGATCGGAACGGTGCTGGGTGCGTTGCCTTGGTATGGCATCGGCCGCCTCATCAATGAACAACGCATTGAGCAATGGCTGGAGCGCCATGGCCGCTGGATCGGCATCAGCCCTGAGGAGCTCGCGCGGAGCCGCCGCTGGTTCAGTCGTTATGGCACTGCTTTGGTGTTTTGGGGACGGTTGGTGCCAGGCATTCGCACCCTGATTTCGGTTCCTGCTGGGATTGAACTGATGCCGATGGCTCCGTTTTTAATTTGGACCACGGCTGGCAGCTTGATCTGGACGCTCTTGCTCACCATCGCCGGGATGGTGCTTGGTGAGGGCTACAGCAATGTTGAGGTCTGGATCGACCCCGTCTCCAAAGTGATCAAGGTAGGCCTGGTCATCGCTGTTTTGGCCGGTGGTATTTGGGTTGCCCTCAGGATTTGGCGTCGCCGCCAATCCGCCGATTAACGCGTTGAGGCTCACCAGCGAACGGCTGTGGTGAGCCCCGCCAACCCGCGGGAAAGCGGTTCGCCATGGCGGATGATTTAGAAGGGAACCTCCTCGTCGCTGGGGCTTCCTCCCCCAAATCCACCGGAACCCGCTTCGCTGTCGCGCTTGGAGCCAAGAAGTTCGAGGCGATCAACGCGAACCACGGGTTTGCTGCGTTCTTCGCCGCTATTGCGATCTGTCCAGCGATCCAATTTGAAGCTACCGATGATGCCGAGGAGTGATCCTTTTTTGACGTAATCAGCGGCAACCTGGGCCTGTTTGCCCCAGATCTCAAGGTTGAACCAATCCGGCTCGTCGTCGCGGCTGCGGCGATTCACTGCAATGGTCAGGTTGGCCACCATGCTTCCGGATTCGAAGTAGCGAACTTCGGGGTCTCGGCCAGCGCGGCCGACCAACGTTACGGAGTTGACACTCATAAAGGTTTGGTTTTGCGTGGATTAATGATGCGCCACGGTTGTCGTAGCTGCTTTTAAGGAGTTCCACCCTCAGCGCCGGATGTATCAGCCGGTGCATGACACCCCACCTAAGATTCTGCGACTTGTGCCATAGCCAGTGCTTTTTCGTCGATTTCAGCTTTCCCGTGACATCGGTATCGACCTCGGCACTGCCAATACCCTGATTTATGTCTCCGGCAAGGGGATTGTGTTGCAAGAGCCTTCAGTGGTGGCGATTGATCTCGAGCGGGGGGTGCCCCTGGCGGTCGGTGATGAAGCGAAGCTGATGCTGGGCCGTACGCCTGGGAATATTCGTGCGGTGCGGCCCCTGCGTGATGGTGTGATCGCTGATTTTGATGCAGCTGAGCAGATGCTCAAAAGTTTCATTCAAAAAGGCAACGAGGGGCGCGGAATCATTGCCCCACGCCTGGTGGTGGGGATCCCCAGCGGTGTGACGGGTGTGGAGCGCCGTGCCGTACGTGAGGCAGGCCTGGCCGGTGCCAGAGAAGTGCATCTCATCGACGAGCCCGTGGCCGCGGCGATTGGTGCTGGTTTGCCGGTGACGGAGCCAGTCGGCACGATGATTGTGGATATTGGGGGAGGAACCACCGAAGTGGCGGTGCTCAGCCTTGGAGGCACCGTACTGAGTGAATCCGTTCGAGTTGCCGGTGATGAAATCAGCGATTCGATCGGTGTCCATCTCAAAAAGGTTCACAACCTGGTGGTGGGCGAGCGCACTGCCGAAGACATCAAGATTCGAATCGGTTCCGCATTCCCAGACAACGACTTCGATCAGACGGTGATGGATGTGCGTGGCTTGCACCTCCTGTCTGGTTTGCCGCGCACGATTCAGCTCCAAGCTGGTGACCTTCGTGAGGCCATCGCTGAGCCCCTCAATGTGATTGTTGAGGCGGTGAAACGCACGCTCGAACGCACCCCCCCTGAGCTGGCGGCAGACATCGTTGATCGCGGAATCATGCTTGCCGGCGGTGGGGCCCTGGTGAGGGGGATTAGTGACCTGATCAGCCATGAAACGGGGATCTTCACCCACGTTGCGGAAGATCCTCTTCTCTGCGTGGTGAATGGCTGCGGTCAGGTGCTTGAGGATTACAAGCGCCTGCAGCGTGTGCTGGATACACCCGAATTCGTTCGTTCTGCTACGAGCCTCTAATTTCAATGGGCTCCTCGCCGTGGCCGCAGGGAACGCGTTCCCGGAGCCTGAAACGAATCTTGCCTTGGCTCGCTCTTCTCGGAGTGCTGGGGATCGTGCGATGGAGCAAGGGTGCAGGCTTTGCCGATGCCTATGCCTTGCTGTCGCGTCCATTTTGGCCTGGATCAGCTCAGAAACAGTGGATCCAGTCAGCGCAGCAGCAGAACGATGCCACGCGTTTGCAGCTGCTCGAGGTGGATAACGCCCGTTTGAGGGGGTTGCTTGCGCTGGATCGTCAAGGTGCCAACAACGCGATTTCCGCTGCTGTGATCTCCAGAACGCCTGAAGGCTGGTGGCAGCAGATCTTGCTGGGAAAGGGGACTCTGGATGGCATTCAAAAAGGTGATGCGGTGATCGGTACAGGTGGCTTGATTGGCCGGGTTCAAAGTGCCACGCCTGCCACAAGCCTTGTGCGTTTGCTCACCGCCCCTGGAAGTCGAATTGGCGTTTGGGTGCCACGGACCCGCCAACATGCCCTGCTGGTGGGAATGGGAACGTCCCGTCCTGAATTGAAATTCATTGATCGAGATGTGAAGGTGCGACCCGGTGATCTCGTGAGCACCTCCCCAGCCAGCACCCTGCTGCCTGCGAATCTTCCGGTGGCCGTGGTGCAGTCCTTGAATTCCAGGGAGGTGCCGGCTCCAACGGCTTTGGTTCAGTTGATTGCGCCTCCGGATGCGATCGATTGGGTGCAGGTGAGTAGGCGCTGATCGATGGCTCGTCTTCATAGCCAACCGATCTGTGTTGCCTCTGGATTGTTGGTGCCGTTGATCAGCTTGGCGGCACCGTCATGGCTGAGCTTGGGCGGTGTTTTGCCGAGCTGGGCCGTGTTGTGGCTGCTGCCTTGGGCGCTGGTTGATGGACCGGTGTCGGGTTTGATCGCGGGTGCGGCGATGGGGCTAGTGCTGGATGGCCTCAGTGTGGGAGATGCAAGCCAGGTGCCCGCTTTGATGCTTTTGGGCTGGTGGTGGGGATGGCTTGGGCGGCGCGGACCACCGATTCAACGCAGTCTCAATTTGGGGTTGCTGGCTTGGATCGGCACGATGTTGCTAGGGCTGACTCTTTGGGCGCAGCTGTTGGTTCAGGGCGTGGATGCACCTCTAGCCCAAGCCTTTGCCTTTCATACCTGTTTGGCGCAAGGGCTGATGACTGGCCTGATGGCTCCGATGATTGGGTCTTGGCAACTTCTGATCTGGCGACGGCGCACTCCCGCATGATTCAGCACACTTCCCATCGCCGTAGGTGGCTGGCCCTGGCTCTTCTCAGCACCTCGTTGCTGATCGGGGGCTGCCGGCGTGCCGCAGCGCCAGAAGGAGCTCTCCAGCTTTGGACGCTGCAACTAGCGCCCAAGTTCAACACTTACATGGAACAGGTGATTGATCGCTGGGACGATGGCCATCCAGATGCACCGGTGCGTTGGACCGACTTGCCTTGGGGTTCTGTGGAACGGAAGCTCCTGGCTGCAGTGTTTGCTCGCACTGCCCCGGATGTTGTGAATCTCAATCCCCCCTTTGCAGCCAATTTGGCAAGCAAGGGTGGGTTGACCGATCTCACGCCGCTGTTGCCACCGGATGCCGCTCAGCGCTATTTGCCTTCGGTGTGGCGTGCGGCACGCGATCCAAAGGCTGGCCAGATCGCCGTGCCCTGGTATCTCACGGTCCGCCTCAGCTTGGTCAATCAGAAGCTGCTGCAACAGGCGGGCGTGAACGCGCCGCCTCGTCGCTGGGAGGATGTTCCTGCCTTTGCTCGTCAAATTCGAGAGCGAACGGGACGTTACGGCCTTTTTGTCACGGCTGTGCCCGACGATTCAGCCGAATTGCTGGAGTCGATGGTGCAGATGGGGGTTGTTTTGCTGGATGACAAACAGCGAGCGGGATTCAACTCTCCAGAGGGGCGTAAGGCGTTTGCGTTTTGGACCGATCTGTATCGAGAGGGCCTTCTCCCTAGGGAAGTGGTCAGTCAGGGGCAACGCCGGGCGATTGAGCTTTACCAAAGTGGACAGCTCGCGCTGCTGGCCAGTGGGGCTGAATTTTTACGCAGCATCCAGACCAACGCCCCTGGCGTGGCGGCGGTGACCTCCCCGCAACCGCCCCTCACAGGAGGCGATGGCACCGCCAACGTGGCTTTGATGACGCTTGCCGTTCCTCGCCAGAGTCAGCGCGCGCAAGAGGCGTTGTCGTTTGCACTCGATCTCACCAACGGGCCGAACCAAGCGCGCTTTGCGCGCGAGGCCAGGGTGTTGCCCTCCTCCCTAGAGGCGCTCAGGCAGGTGCGTGCTGAGCTTGAAGCTGAGCGTCCTGCAACCCCTGAGTTGGCTCAAGTTCGAGAAGCAAGGCTTCTCTCGGCCAAGACGCTGGAGCGGGCCAGGGTCCTGGTCCCTGCGACGCCCGGCGTCAAGCGTCTTCAGAGCATCGTGTACACCCAACTACAGCGGGCGATGTTGGGTCAGATCAGCAGTGAGGAGGCAGTGCGTACGGCTGCTGAGCAGTGGAACCGTTACTCAGAGGCGCGATGGCCCTAATGCAGCCACGAGTTGCACTCGTTGGCTGCGTTGAATTGAAAACATAAAAACAATCGAAAGCCTGAGTCCCAGACTTTTGGTCGCTCACGAACTGTTCACGCTGACCGGTAGAGTTGTTTCTCTTCACATTGTGTTGCGATGCCCACAGATGGGCCTTCTGTAAAAGGAACCATTCTTGTGGTTGACGACGAGCCCGCAGTGAGGCGGGTTTTGTTGATGCGTCTGCAATTGGCTGGTTACAACGTCGTCTCCGCTGAGGATGGTGAGGAGGCGCTGGAAAAGTTTCACAGTGAATCGCCGGATCTCGTCGTTCTCGACGTGATGCTTCCAAAAATGGATGGCTTTGCTGTCTGCAGGCGCTTACGCGCTGAGTCATGCGTTCCGATTATTTTTCTTTCGGCTTTGGAGTCCATCTCTGAGCGCGTGGCTGGCCTTGACCTTGGAGCTGACGACTATCTTCCAAAGCCCTTTAGCCCAAAGGAACTTGAAGCCCGCATTTTCACGATCCTGAGACGGGTGGGGTCCGGTTCTGCCACCGTTGAGCCCCGCGAGATTCCCAGTGGCCAAGGGGTGATGCGTGTTGGAGATTTAGTGGTTGACACCAATCGCCGTCAGGTGAATCGGGGAACGGAACGCATCGCTCTGACATACACAGAATTCAGCCTTCTTGAATTGCTCTTCCGCGACCCGGGTCATGTGGTCCCGAGGGCCGAAATCCTTGAGCAGCTTTGGGGGTATCCGCCCCGACGTGCGGCTGACCTAAGGGTTGTTGATGTGTACGTGGCACGCCTGCGAGGAAAGCTTGAGCCCGACCCGCGTAATCCTGAAATGATTCTCACGGTGAGAGGGATCGGCTACTCGTCCCAACGCATGGGCGAACCTGCAGGAGCACCTGCAGCAGTTTGATGAATTTGGCCTGATCGCTTCGCTCTTGTCCCCGCCGCGGGGCAGGATGGCGCCCGACTGCTTCTTCTCTCTTGTCTGAACTTCGTGAGACCCGCTTGGAGAAGGCGAATGCTCTCAAAGAACAGGGGCAAGAGCCGTATGCATTGCGTTTTGATCTCACCGATCGCATGGCTCGCCTGCAAGCCGATCACGCTGATCTTGCAAAAGGCGCCGAGCGAGACCTCAAAGTTTCGGTTGCTGGTCGGGTGATGACGCGCCGGGTGATGGGCAAGCTTGCATTTTTCACGCTGGCGGATGAAACGGGAACGATCCAGTTGTTCCTTGAGAAAGCAACGCTGGGCGACAGCTTTGCTCAGCTCAGTTCCTTGGTGGATGCAGGTGACCTCATCGGGGTTCATGGCATCTTGCGCCGCACCGATCGGGGTGAGTTGTCCGTCAAGGTGAGCAAATGGGAGATGCTCACCAAATCGCTGCAGCCGTTGCCAGATAAGTGGCATGGCCTGGCGGATGTGGAGAAGCGCTATCGACAGCGCTATCTGGATTTGATCGTGACGCCGCAGTCCCGTGAGACGTTCCGGCGTCGGGCGATGGCTGTTAGTGCGATCCGCCGTTGGTTGGATGAACGCGACTTTCTAGAGATCGAAACACCGGTCCTGCAGTCCGAAGCCGGTGGCGCTGAGGCGCGGCCGTTCATCACGCATCACAACACCCTCGATCTGCCTCTCTACTTGCGGATTGCCACTGAGCTCCATCTCAAACGGCTCGTGGTGGGTGGATTTGAACGGGTCTATGAGCTCGGGCGGATCTTTCGCAACGAAGGGGTGAGCACGCGCCATAACCCTGAATTCACTTCGGTGGAGGTGTATCAGGCCTATGCCGATTACAACGACATGATGACGCTCACCGAACAGCTAATCGCTTCGGTTTGTGAGCAGGTATGCGGTACAACCCGCATCAGCTACCAGGGCGTGGAGGTGGACCTGACGCCGTCCTGGAGACGCGCCACGATGCATGAACTCGTGCAGGAGGCCACCGGCCTGGATTTCACCTCCTTCGAGACCCGTGAAGCGGCTGTGGAGGCGATGCGAGCGGCCAATCTCCCGGCGCCAGATAAGGCCGACACCGTTGGACGGCTTTTGAACGAAGCGTTTGAGCATGCTGTGGAACCCAATTTGATCCAGCCCACCTTTGTGCTCGATTACCCGCAGGAAATTTCACCCCTGGCGCGTAAACATCGCAGCAAGCCAGGGCTTGTGGAGCGCTTTGAATTGTTCATCGTGGGCCGAGAAACGGCCAATGCCTTCAGTGAGCTCACGGATCCTTTGGATCAAAGAGGCCGCATGGAGCTCCAGCAGGAACGTCGTGCTGCCGGAGATGTGGAAGCCAGCGGAGTGGATGAAGATTTCATCCAGGCGCTCGAAGTGGGAATGCCCCCCACGGGTGGACTTGGAATCGGCATTGATCGCCTGGTGATGCTGCTTACTGACAGCCCCTCGATTCGGGATGTCATTGCCTTCCCATTGATGCGACCTGAGGGGTGACCTGTCAGCATGGATAATTAAACCCAGTGGCAGGGTCCAATTCCCATGAGTGGTGAGCGCGTAGGTTTCCGCTTCAAGCACGCCGATGCGGTGGTCAAGCGCAATCCGCAGGGACGTTCCCGTCGCGGATGGGTGATGGAGCCAGTGGAGCAGACCACGAGCCGAGGCACCAAGATGCCCGCTTATCGCATCCGCTGGCGCGACAGTGAGCGTCCTGAGATTGTGCTCCAGCACATGTTGATCGCAGATCCAGACCCCACCCCTCCGCCTGAAAACGTGAGTCTTGAGCCTCCCGCACCGAAGGCTTGATCGAGAGCAATCTCAAGTTTGATTAGCTGAGGCCTTGATTGCGCCTCAGTTCTTCAAGCTCTTGTTGCGCTTCAAATAGAGCCCAGTCCTCATCAAGGCTGCGCCGCGATGTGGACTGTTTTTCCTGGGATTTAAGGCTGTTGAGCTGCTCTTCGAGTTCGGCGAACTGAAGCCCAAGCGCCTCGAACTCCTCCCAGAGCTCGCGACCTTGCTGCATCAGAGCAGCAACGTGCTGATCCGCCCGTTGTGCGAGTTCAAGGGCACCAGCCCTTCGTGCTTTCTCGCCACGCGTTGTCCAGGCTTGGACCTGTTCGGCAAGGGTGAGCAGCTGACGGCGTAATTCCCTCGCTTGGAGTTGCTGTTGCCCGCGACGGTTGTGAAGATCCCTTTGGCGGTCCTGGAGATGCTGTTCGCGCAGAAGTTGATCCTGACTTGGATTGCTGCGCAAAAACTGTTCAAGCCTTTCCTCCAAGCCGCGTTCGAGGTGGTCCAGCCAGGTGGGACTCATGGGATTTGTTCCGGTGCGCGTGTGATCAAGGGAGCTTCGATTTCCTGCTCCAGTGGATTGATCGCACCTTCCCGTGAACGGAGTAAGAGTTGGGTGAGACGAGCGACTGATCCCTCCCCGAGCTCCAGCGCACCCAAGCGATCGAAGGCATTGCGATACACAGCTTCTAGCTCTTCGATCAGGGTTTCACGTTGTAGGCGAACTGTGGCCCGTTGCTCGTCGCGACTCATGGCTCAGTAGGGATAAAGGTTTGGATCTCAGTCTGGGGCCTTTAAGAGATGCAAGGAGAGATCGTCATCTGGATCATGCCAGCGGCGAACCCAGCGCCATCCAGCCTGTTGCGCTAACGCAACAGCCTTCTGAGGGCTGTATTTGAGGCTGTATTCGGTGATCAGTGGTTCATCGCATTGGAAGGTCCAACTGTCACCGGCGATCCTGACGACTTGTTTGCAGCTGCTGATCAAGGCCATCTGCACTCGCTGTTGGTCGGCTTGCCAACGGGCTTGGTACGAAAAGCATTGCGGGTCAAAATTCGCTCCTAACTCGGCATTGAGGCGATGCAGCAAGTTGCGTGCGAAGTCGGCTGAGATGCCAGCGGCGTCGTTGTAGGCCGCTTCCAGGCGGATCTTGCTTTTGGGTTGGTCCAGACCAAGAAGGAGAGGGCCCCCATTCAGCAACTGCTTGAAATGGCGGAGCAGGTGGACAGCATCGTGCTGTTCAAAATTGCCGAGCGAGCTGCCAGGAAAGAAACCGATGCGTCGTTGGTCTCTCAGAAAGGGGTGTTCTGGAACGGCTGAAAGCGTGCTGTGATCGCAGCAAATTCCTAGCATTGGCACAGCTGGGTAGCGTTGCTGCAGAGCTGTGGTGGCTTTGCGTAAGTGCTCCGCACTGATGTCTAGAGCCACGTAGGCGGCGGGACGGACCGCATCGAGAAGGGGGCCAACTTTTTGGGCGCTGCCAGCACCGAATTCAATAATGACGCCGTCACCGATAGCGGCTGCAATCTCGGGGGCACGCAACTCGAGCAGAGCAATTTCGGTGCGTGTGAGGCTGTATTCGGGTTGTTGGCAGATGCGATCGAAAAGGCGAGAGCCCTCCTCGTCATAGAGAAACCAGGCCGGGAGTTGGCGGGGGCAACGGTTGAGACCGATCCGGACGAGCTGTCCCATATCCGCTGCTGGCGGATGGAGGTTGATCAGTTCGGTTGTTTGATCAGTTCGTTGTGAGGTTGTGGTCATCGGGCCAAGCGCAGGCCAGCCGCCATCCAGCGACTAGAGGGAGCAAAAAAGTTGCGGTAGGTGTCACGGGCATGGCCATTCGGGGTGAGCTGACTGCTGCCCCGCAACACAAATTGGGAGGTCATGAACTTGCCGTTGTACTCACCAACGGCTCCTTGGGCCGCTTGAAACCCTGGATAGGGCCTGTAAGGACTCGCGGTCCATTGCCAAAGCTCAGCATGCTTTTGCTTGAGCTGCAGCCCCTGCTTCTGTGCGGCTGTTTCCCACTCGGCCTCCGTAGGGAGGCGAGATCCAGCCCAGCGTGCATAGGCATCAGCTTCAAACCAGCTGAGATGGCGTACTGGGCGATGGGCTTCTAACGGGCAGCGGCCGGCCAGGGTGAACTCCCAGGCTGTTTGGTCTCGCTGCTGTTGATTACTTTGCGCCTGGCGCCAATAGCGCGGTGCTTTCCACTGTCGCTCTGAGCAGATGGCCCAGCCTTCACTCATCCAGAGTTCGGGGCGCTCGTAGCCGCCGTCCTCGATAAAAGCCTTGTATTCACCGTTGCTCACCAAGCGATCCGCCAGGGCATAAGGCTCGAGCCAAACCCGATGACGTGGTTCCTCATTGTCGAAATGGAAGGGATGGGCATTGTTGCTGTTGTTGTTCTGTTGGCTGTTCTGGCCGATCTCCACCAGGCCACCTTCAAATTGCAGCCAAACGGCAGCTGTGCCGTCGTTGGGAGAGCCTGCGGGTTCTTGCCAATCTGTTCGGTAGGCAGGCTCTAAAGGCTGACGGCTGAAGGCATCGAGAAGATCCATCAACATCAACTCCTGATGCTGTTGCTCGTGCTGAAGGCCAAGCTCCACAAGTCCTAACCAGGGGAAATCGCCGTTGTGTTCGAGCAGGTTTTCCAGGGCCTGGTCCACCTTGTGCCGCCATGCGATTACCTCTGCTATGGGCGGCCTGCTGAGTAAGCCCCGTTGCGGTCTGGGTTGGCGAGGACCAACCGCGTCGTAATAGGAGTTGAAAAGATAGTTCCAGCTCGGATCAGCCCCCTCGTAACCAGGGCAATGGGGGATCAGAACAAAGGTTTCGAAAAACCAGGTGGTGTGAGCGAGATGCCACTTTGGTGGACTTGCATCGGCCATGCCCTGGAGGCAGAGGTCTTCGGCTTCAAGCGGCTCAATCAACACTTCGCTAGTGCGGCGTACGTCCATCAGCCGGCTGAGCAGCGTGCCGGATTCCATGGCAGGTGTTGCTCGTGACAAAGACCCTAGTGAGGCCACGCTGCAGGTGCTTTCGCACAACTCCCCCTACCATCAGCCCATTGAGGCAATGTCGTTGTGATCGGCACGCTGCTCTCTGAGCGCTACCGCTTGGATCAATGTCTGACGTCAGATCAGTCCGCACCCCAGGGAACGCTTTGGCGTGGAACCGATGTGTTGGCATCAGATGCGCCAGTGGCATTGCGGCAGCTTCAGGATTCCGAGGCTCAAGACCGGTTCCGGCAGCTATGGCCCGCGATGCAATCGGTTCTCCACCCACTGATTCCACGATTCGGAGGTCTGCTGGAGGAATTGGATTCGCTCTGGCTGGTCAGGGAGTGGCAAGAAGGATCCAGCTTTGGGCAAATCCAGCAGCAGAGGCGTGAGCGTCAGCTCGTGTTCGGTGGCGGCGAAGTGTTGTTGTTGTTGCGCCAGCTGCTTCCAGTGTTGGGCGTTCTGCATGGAAAGGGACTGGTCCATGGCGATATCAATCCCAGCAACCTTCTTCGCCGTGATCAGGATGGACTGCCGGTTTTGCTCGATTTTGGTCTGCTTCAAAACCTGGGAACCGCCCCGCTTTTAGGAGCTACGGCTAGCTATGCCCCGAGGGGGCAAGGCCGCGGCGAGACGGCCGCGCCATGGATGGATTTGCATGCTCTCGGCGTCACCGCACTGACCTTGCTGAGCGGACGTGCCCCGGAGGCCTTGCTGCCGGCCGATGCCAGCGAATGGCAATGCCCCCCTGACCTAGAGCTCCATGAAGGGTTCCGCGATGTGTTGGAACGCATGCTGAGCGAGGTGCCAGGTCGCCGTTTTGAGAAGGCCTCGGAGGTTTTGCAGGCCTTGAAAGTGGTTCCTATGCCTGAATCGACCGGGCCCATGCCGAGTTCGGATCGAACGGTCGTGCTTGCTCCTGTGGTGCTGGCCTCTGCGGAACTCCCTGTCGTGGAACCGCAGGCTGTTGGCCCCTCTTCCCCTGAGCCTCGCCGGCGTCAGCGCGCTGATGAGCGCCAAGTGGCTGCGGAAGGGCGGCTATGGCCCGTGGTGATTGCTCTCCTGTTGTCAGCGCTAGTGGGCACTGCAATCGGCTGGTTCCTTCTAAGTCGGGGTAATGCTCCCTCGGGTGTCCCATCCACCGAGCGTGATGTGGTGGGCCGCTCGCCGACGGCCAGCCTCCCGCCGGCAGAGGTGGATCAGCGTCAACAACTTCTTAGTCGGCTCAGGGCTCTGCAGGTGGACCGCAGCTGGTTCTTGCAGCTTGTGGATGCCAGCTTGTTGGCCCGATTCCCGGAGCGAAACGGTCGCTTGCCCAGTGATTCCCTTGAGGATGCGCCCCTTCGCAAGGTTTGGAACGAGTTGGCCAACGAGTGGTTGGCCAGGGTGGAGCAGTTGCCTCCAGGGTTGCGCAGTCGCCTCGGGAAACTCGATCAAAAAGATTGGCAAACCCAGCGTCAGGCCCTCGTCGCCCAAGGGGTGAATGACAGGGTGGTGGAACAGCTGGTCTCCGTGGCGGCCAACACCCTGTTGCCGGGTGTGACCTATGGAACCAAGCCGCCAGAACCCTTCCGGCAGCTTTGGTTCGCGGCTGCCTTGCGCAGTCTGGAAGAGGTCAAGATTGAAAGGATTAGGGCAGGGGCTGAGATGGCTACCGTGCTTTCCAGTCGGGTACCAGCCGATAGCGCGCGCCTGATTTCCATTCAGGTTCCGGCCAATCGTCGGTTGGTGCTCGGTATTAATGGAACACCGTTAATGCAGATGACGGTCTACGCCGCTGACGGCTCTGTGGCTGCAGAACGGGGGCCTTTGCGAGTGGTCACCCTGGCGGCTGATGTGGGCACGCCTGTCCAGGTGCTCGTGACGAATGAGGGCGTCGCCTCCGGGCTTCTGACCTTGTCCTCTCGAGCTGACCTCCCGAATCCGAACCCTGTGCCGAAAGCTGTATCAAAACCACTGCCAAGGGTGGATCTCAATCCGATTGCCGATCCGGCGACGGGGGTGCAGGGGCCTGTAGAGGCGTTGCCGGAGCCCCCTGGCCCGAAGCCAGCAGGTGTGAAGGAGGACGTCTCCCAAGAGCAATCCCTCCAAGAGCCATCCGCTCAACCAGAGGGCGATCGAGTCCCAGAAGCAGCTTCCAGCACAGGGCTGAGTCGTCAGTAGCGGGCGATGGCATCCCGTGTTTCTTTCTTGACCTGTTTGTCTTTGGCGGCGGCCCGCTTGTCATGAAGCTTGCGTCCCTTGCCCAGGCCGATGGTCACCTTGATCCATGACCCCTGCAGGTGCAGGTTGAGTGGAATCAAGGTGAGCCCTTTTTGTTCGAGGTGACCGCGCAATTTGTCGATTTCGCGGCGATGGGCAAGTAGGCGCCTCACCCTGAGGGGGTCGTGATTGAAATAGCGGCTGGCGTGGGTGTGCGGGGAGATGTGAACGTTGTGGAGGTGCAGCTCGCCCCGTCTGATCAGGCAGAAGCCATCCCGCAGATTGGCCTGCCCCGCCCGCACCGACTTCACCTCGGTCCCCAGAAGCTCGATTCCCGTTTCTAGGGTTTCAAGGATCTCGTACTGATGCCGAGCCAGCCGGTTGTCGGCCAGCAGGCGATTCGCCGCTGCTCTTGCTGCTGCACTCTTCTTGCCGCCTCCCTTGCCCATCTCGCGTCAGGCCCCACGGCCGATCGGTCTTCCGACCTTATCCAGCTATCGGTACCCTGCGACCATGGCGATCGTTTCTTCCAACGCTGAACCCTCCAAGGGAGCTCCTCGACCGAAGCCGTCGCGGGTGGTGGATGCAGCGCGTCAACTGGATGATTCGGCAGAGCTGAGCGCGACGAAGGAAGATGGTCTCAGGCCTCGCCGTCTCGACGATTACATCGGTCAGCGCGAACTCAAGCAAGTGCTGGGGATTGCCATCCAAGCGGCGATGGGTCGGGGTGAGGCCCTCGACCACGTTTTGCTGTATGGCCCTCCAGGGTTGGGTAAAACCACCATGGCGATGGTGTTGGCTGAAGAGCTTGGGGTGACCTGTCGGATCACCAGCGCTCCTGCCCTTGAACGCCCTCGCGACATTGTTGGCTTGCTCGTGAACCTGCAGCCAAAAGAGGTGCTCTTTATTGATGAGATTCATCGGCTTACCCGCGTTGCGGAGGAGCTCCTCTATCCGGCGATGGAAGACCGACGCCTTGATCTCACTGTTGGCAAAGGAAGTACGGCGCGAACAAGAGCCCTGGAGTTGCCGCCCTTCACGCTGGTGGGAGCAACCACAAGGGCTGGTGCGCTGAGCTCTCCCCTGCGCGATCGCTTTGGACTGATTCAGCGCCTGGAATTTTATGGACAAGAAGATCTGCAAGCGATCGTGATGCGGGCTGCTGGTCTGTTGACCCTGCAGCTTTCGCCTGAGGCTTGCGCAGAGATTGCCCGACGCTGTCGTGGCACTCCCCGCATCGCTAACCGACTCTTGCGCCGGGTGCGTGATGTGGCCTGTGTGCGTGAGGTGTCGGGCTGCATCGACGTGAAGTTGGTGGATGAAGCGCTCACGCTGCATCGTGTGGATGGCAAGGGCCTTGATGCCAGTGACCGGCGCCTTCTGGAGCTGTTGCTTCAGTCCCACGGAGGCGGCCCCGTTGGTCTCGATACGTTGGCTGCGGCGCTCGGTGAGGACCCCACCACCCTGGAAGCCGTGGTGGAGCCCTATTTGCTTCAGCTCGGCTTTCTGCAGCGCACCCCCCGTGGACGGGTGGTGACCGCAGCTGGTCGAGGCCATCTCGGTTGGCCTGCGGATGAGGGGGATGCGGCATGAGCTTTGATCCCAAGCGTTGGTTGTCTTTGCTCCTTGCAGCCTTCGGGGTCGTGGTGTTGTTAGGGGCTGATCCAGCTCTGGCTGAATCACTTCCTACGGATCAGCACCGTCAATTGTTTGAACAGGCTCTGCGCTTCAGCCGCCAGGGTGATCCACAAAAGGCCCTCGAGGGATGGGATCAGGTGCTGGAGCTCGCACCAGACGACGCTGCTGCCTGGAGCAACCGCGGCAATGTCCGTCTCGTTTTAGGTGATACCGAGGGTGCGATCGCCGATCAAACCAAGGCCATTGCGCTTGCTCCAGAAGAATCGGACCCCCATCTCAATCGAGGTACGGCTGAGGAGGCGTTGCAGCACTGGAAGGAAGCCGAGCAGGATTACAACTGGATTTTGAAGCGGGATCCTGAAGATGCTTCAGCGCTCTACAACCTCGGCAATGTGCGCGGTTCCGAAGGTGATTGGCAATCAGCTGAAAGCCTTTATGGACGAGCCGCTGAGGCCCGTCCCGGTTTTGCAATGGCGCGCTCCAGCAGAGCGTTGGCCCTCTACCAACTCGAGGCCTTTGACGAGGCTGAGCGGGAGATGCGCAACTTGATCCGTCGTTATCCGATGTTTGCTGATGCACGGGCTGGCTTGAGTGCTCTGCTTTGGATCCGTGGCTCACGAGGTGAGGCTGAAAGCAACTGGGCGGCGGCTTCAGGCTTGGATCCCAGCTATCGCGAAGCCGATTGGTTGCTCCAGGTGCGTCGCTGGCCGCCACGTCCTGTTGCTGATTTACAGCGTTTTCTGGCTCTGGAGAGTCCATGACCACCACCACTCCCCCTCTCAAACAGCGGCTTGAGGCGATCTTGCCCGATTTGATCGAGCTGAGACGCCATCTCCATGCCCATCCGGAACTGAGTGGGGAAGAGCACCAGACCGCGGCCCTGATTTCAGGAGAGCTGCGTCAATGTGGCTGGCGTGTTCGTGAAGGCGTAGGGCGCACCGGTGTGATGGCGGAGCTTGGGCCTCAGAGCGGTCCGCAGTTGGGTTTGCGCGTGGATATGGACGCTTTACCCGTAGAGGAACGCACGGGTTTGCCCTATGCCTCCTTGCGGCAAGGGGTGATGCATGCCTGCGGCCATGACTTGCATAGTTGTATTGGCTTGGGGGTTGCACGCTTGTTGGCGCAGGAGGCGTCCTTGCCAGTGGGGATGCGCCTTTTGTTTCAGCCTGCTGAGGAGCTTGCGCAAGGTGCCCGCTGGATGCGCGCTGATGGCGCCACAGATGGGCTCAATGCGTTGTTTGGAGTGCATGTGTTCCCAACATTGCCCGTGGGCACGATCGGTTTACGCAGCGGCAGCTTGACGGCTGCTGCGGGAGAACTGGAAATCGAGGTGATCGGTGAAGGCGGTCATGGAGCGAGGCCCCATCAAGCTCTCGATGCGATTTGGATAGCAGCACGGGTCGTCACGGGATTGCAGGAGGCGATCAGTCGTCGCTTGGATGCCTTGAATCCTGTGGTGGTCAGTTTTGGGAAGATCGAAGGGGGTAAAGCTTTCAACGTGATCGCAGACCGGGTCACCCTCCTTGGCACGGTTCGCTGCCTTTGTGCTGATCTCCATGAACGGTTACCGGCCTGGATTGAGGAGACGGTGCAAGGCATTTGTGGGAGCTTTGGCGCCACCGCTCGGGTTCGCTACCGCTGCATCGCTCCCCCCGTCCGCAACGATCCAGCCCTTACTGCGTTGCTTGAGCGCAGTGCCGTTGAACAACTGGGGGCAGATCAAGTGCAACGACTCGACCAGCCCTCCCTCGGCGCCGAGGATTTTGCCGAACTGTTGCAGGACGTTCCCGGCAGCATGTTTCGATTGGGGGTGGCAGGACCCGATGGATGCGCAGCCCTCCATAACGGACATTTCAACCCTGAGGAAGGGGCCCTAGGCGTAGGTGTGCAGGTCTTGACCGCTGCGATGTTGGCTTGGAGACCGACACCATGAGCCGTCAATCCAGGACAAGGATCCACATCGTGTTGTCGCTGGCAGCACCCTTGATGATTTTGCTTGGGGTGTCGGCGATGCTGCAGCGAGAGGGCCCCGACCGCTGGCAAGCTCTTCCTGCCATCCTTGTGGGATCTGGTTTGGTGATCCATGCAGTGGTGGGACGTCGTCATCGCCGCCATCAGCTGTTGATCGCCTTGCGCACCACCCGTTCTCAGGAGGATTGAGATGGCCAACACCCCTGAACAGACCGCACCCAATCCTGAGGAGTTGCGCGCAGCAATTGCGTCGGGTGACCCAGTGCAAGCGATGCCAGCCCTTGCCAAATTGCGAGCGCTGCCCGATTCAGACAACGACAGTGTTGTGATTCCACTTCTGATCTTGGGGAGTGAACAACAGGCGTTTTTAGTGCGTTCATTGAGCTGCAGTGGCCTGGGCTACCGGCGCAATGAGCAGGGCTGGCAGGTGCTGAGTCGCTTGCTGCTGGTTGATGAAGATCCCAATGTGCGCGCTGAAGCTGCTAACGCCCTGGCGAGCTTTGGGGTGGAGCGATCCTGGCCACTGTTGCGCGATACCTTCGCGAAGGATGGCGCTTGGTTGGTGCGTTGCAGCATTCTTTCCGCTTTCGCTGAGCAGCCGGGAATTAACCCGGCTTGGTTGCTGGAGCTAGGCAAGCAAGCGATCGCAGATGCTGACGGCACCGTGCGGGTGAGTGGGGCGGAAATCTTGGCCCGGTTGGTTCGCGAGCAGGTCGGAGATGCCAACGGCTCCGAAGCCAGGGCGCTGCTTCAGCCATTGCAGCAGGATGCTGATCACCGTGTGGTGGCTGCTGCTTTGAATGGGTTGCAGCCCTAACTAAGAAGTGGGTCAGACCGGAAAAGCGTTGCTAGCTTTCAAAGACCACTAGGGGTGCCCCGGCTTTCATTGCGATCGCTGGGGCTGAGATCACACCCTCTGAACTTGATCCGGGTCATGCCGGCGCAGGGAAGTGAACGATGTGATCTTCGGCTGTTTGGTCGGCTCCTGGCAATTCCGCTGCTGCCAAGAACATGCGTACTGAATGGGTTTCCGCTCGCAAGGGCCAGGCCAATGTGTCTCAGATGCATTACGCCCGTAAGGGTGTGGTGACGGAAGAGATGGCCTATGTAGCCAAGATCGAGAACCTTCCGGAATCCCTTGTGATGGAAGAGGTAGCAAGGGGTCGGATGATCATTCCCGCCAATGTCAATCACACCAATCTGGAGCCGATGGCGATTGGCATTGCCAGCAAATGCAAGGTGAACGCCAACATTGGTGCGTCTCCCAATGCCTCGGATGCAGCAGAGGAGGTGAACAAGCTGAAGTTGGCCGTGAAATATGGCGCCGACACCGTGATGGATCTGTCCACCGGTGGCGTCAACCTCGATGAAGTGCGTACATCGATTATTGGGGCGTCATCCGTGCCAATCGGCACGGTGCCTGTGTATCAGGCCTTGGAAAGTGTGCACGGCTCGATCGAGAAACTCGATGAAGATGATTTCCTGCACATCATCGAAAAGCATTGCCAACAGGGCGTTGATTACCAGACGATTCACGCTGGCCTGTTGATCGAGCATCTCCCCAAGGTGAAGGGACGCCTAACGGGAATTGTGAGCCGTGGAGGCGGGATCTTGGCGCAGTGGATGTTGTATCACCACCGCCAAAATCCTTTGTTCACGCGCTTCGACGATATTTGTGAAATTTTTAAGCGCTACGACTGCACCTTCTCCTTGGGAGATTCATTGCGTCCTGGCTGCCAGCACGATGCCTCCGATGCTGCGCAGCTTGCTGAACTGAAGACCTTGGGAGATCTCACCAGGCGGGCTTGGAAGCACGATGTTCAGGTGATGGTTGAGGGTCCAGGCCATGTGCCCTTGGACCAGATCGAGTTCAACGTGAAGAAGCAGATGGAAGAGTGCAATGAGGCGCCTTTCTATGTGCTCGGCCCATTGGTGACCGATATCGCCCCTGGCTATGACCACATCACTTCAGCGATCGGCGCTGCAATGGCGGGCTGGCATGGCACCGCGATGCTTTGCTATGTGACGCCTAAGGAGCACCTTGGTCTTCCTAATGCGGAGGATGTACGCGAGGGACTCATTGCCTACAAGATTGCAGCCCATGCGGCTGATATTGCCCGTCATCGCCCAGGTGCGAGGGATCGCGATGATGAGCTCAGCCGCGCTCGTTATGCCTTCGATTGGAACAAGCAGTTTGAGTTGTCTTTAGATCCAGAGCGGGCGAAGGAGTATCACGACGAAACTCTGCCAGCAGACATCTACAAGCAAGCAGAGTTTTGTTCGATGTGTGGACCCAAGCATTGCCCGATGCAAACCAAGATCACGGATGCGGATTTGGACGGACTCGAGCAAGTGCTTAAGTCCCAGGGTGCTGCGGAATTGGTTGGCGTGAAACAGGACAAACTCTGAGTTTTAGCTTCAAGGGTCTGTGGCCTTGATCATCACTTTCTTAAACCCTGGTGTGATCACCAGGGTTTTTTGTTGTCATGGTCATTTGGGTGGTGGACCAAGCCAAATAAAAAGCCCTCCTTGCGGAAGGCTGGAAAAGCAATGCTCTTCCTAGATCAGAATTGGATCGCTAATGATCAGCCCAGTAGAGCCTTTGACTTCGCAACCACGTTGTCGACGGTGAAGCCGAACTTCTCCATGCAGGTGCCGCCTGGAGCGGAGGCGCCGAAGCGATTCATGGTGATGCTGTCGCCATCGAGACCAATGAAACGATGCCAGCCAAAGGTTTCAGCGGCTTCCACCACGATCCGCTTACGAACAGCGTTGGGGAGCACTTCTTCTTTGTAAGCATCGCTTTGCTCGTCGTAGAGCTCAACGCAAGGCATGGAGACGACGCGCACATTTTTGCCTTCTGAGGTCAGCTGTTTGGCAGCTTGCACGCAGAGGTCAAGTTCGGTGCCTGTACCGATCAAAATCAGATCGGGTGTGCCTGCACAGTCTTCAAGGATGTAACCGCCGAATGCCACTTTGTCGATCGAAGAGTTGGCTTGATTCGCCATCCCCTGACGGCTGAGGCACATCGCGCTGGGGCGGTTGCGATTTTCGATTGCAAGCTTGTAGGCACCACTGGTTTCATTGCCGTCGCCAGGACGGAACACCAGCATTCCAGGCATGGCGCGGAGCGATGGGATGGTTTCGATCGGCTGGTGGGTGGGGCCGTCTTCGCCAACACCGATGGAATCGTGGGTTAGCACGTAAATCACACCAAGCATGCTCAGTGCAGATAAGCGCATGGAACCGCGCATGTAATCGGCAAACACAAGGAAGGTGCCGCCGTAGGGGATCAGGCCGCTGTTGTGATAAGCGATGCCATTGAGTACTGCCGCCATCGCGTGCTCGCGTACACCGAAGTGGAGGTAGCGCTTTTCAGGGGTTTCGGGCTGGTAAGAGCCAGTTTCTCCGGCGATGTCGGTGTAGTTGGAGTGGGTGAGGTCAGCAGAGCCGCCGATCAATTCGGGCAGGTTGGCGCCTAGCGCTCCAAGACAGATCTGGGAATGTTTGCGTGTGGCCAGACCTTTGTCGTCTGGGGTGTAAGTAGGCAGATCTTTGTCCCAGCCCTGGGGGAGTTCGCCCCGCAGCATGCGCTCAAATTCTGCAGATTCTGTGGGGTATTTGCTGCGGTAGTTCGCCAAAGACTGATTCCACTCAGCTTCCTGGGAAGCGCCGCGCTCCACCGCCTGGCGGTACTGGTCGTAGGCCTCTTGAGGAATTTCGAATGGGCCGTGGGTCCAGCCCAATTGCTTGCGTGTGAGCTCAGCTTCCTCTGCTCCAAGCGGGGCGCCATGGACACCAGCCGTATCACTCTTGTTGGGTGAGCCGTAACCAATGGTGGTGGTCACCTTGATGATCGAAGGCTTGTTGGTGACGGCTTTCGCGGCCTCAATCGCCTTGGCGATCGCGTTCACGTCGGTGTCTCCGTCGGCCACGTGTTGTACGTGCCAGCCATAGGCTTCGTAACGCTTGAGAACGTCCTCGGTGAACGACACATCAGTTCGCCCATCAATGGTGATGTGATTGTCGTCATAGAGGGCAATCAATTTGCCCAATTTGAGGTGGCCGGCCAGGGAGGCAGCTTCTGAAGCCACGCCTTCCTGATTGCAGCCATCACCCATGATCACGTAGGTGAAGTGGTCCACAACTTTGGCGTCAGCCTTGTTGAATTTGGCGCCCAGGTGTGATTCGGCAATGGCCAGACCCACGGCATTGGAGATTCCTGCGCCAAGGGGCCCGGTGGTGACTTCGATCCCAGGGGTTTCAAATGTTTCCGGATGTCCTGGCGTTTTCGAGCCCCACTGCCGGAATTGTTTGATGTCGTCGATGGTTACGGAGTCGTAGCCGGTGAGGTGCAGGAGGGCGTACTGCAGCATGCAGCCATGGCCGGCTGACAGCACAAACCGATCCCGATTGAACCACTTTGGGTTTTTGGGGTTGTGCTTGAGAAACTTGTCCCACAACGTGTACCCCATCGGTGCGCAGCCCATGGGCAAACCGGGGTGACCGCTATTGGATTTATTGACGGCATCAACGGCCAGCATGCGGATGCTGTTGACGCAGAGCGTATCGAGAGAAGCGGTTGCGGCGGCCATGGAGTGGAGAGGAGGGGGGAGAAGTTAAAAGTTGGACTGAGCTTGGTGTTAGCTCATGCGTCGGAAGGCGAGGCAGACATTGTGACCGCCGAAGCCGAAGGAGTTGGACAGCACTGTTCCCAGTGTTAGTTCACGTGCTGTGTTCGGCACAACATCCAGATCACATTCGGGATCCGGATTGTTGTAGTTGATGGTGGGTGGAACGACACCGTTGCGCAGTGCCAGCACACAGGCCACAGCTTCGATTCCGCCCGAGCCCCCGAGCAAGTGGCCCGTCATCGACTTCGTTGAACTCACCGGAATGTCCTTGGCGCGACTGCCAAGAGCACTCTTAATCGCTGCGGTTTCGTTGCTGTCGTTGGCTGGTGTACTGGTGCCGTGGGCGTTGACATAGTCCACGCTGTCAGCAGCGATTCCACCATCTTCAAGAGCAAGGCGGATGGCGGCAGCACCACCAACGCCGCCTGGAGTTGGAGAGGTGATGTGGTGAGCATCACAAGTGGTGCCGTAGCCAACGATTTCCGCCAAAATTGTGGCTCCGCGGGCTTCGGCGTGGGCAAGAGTTTCAAGGACCAAAATCCCTGAACCTTCTCCGATCACGAATCCATCCCTGGTTTTATCGAAGGGCCTACTCGCACCAGCAGGATCATCGTTGCGGAACGAGAGCGCTTTGGCACTGGCGAAGCCGGCTACCCCAAGGGGCGTGATCGCTGATTCGGCACCGCCGCAAATCATGGCGTCGGCTTTTCCTAACTGCAGCAGCTGGAAGGCATCGCCGATGGCATTGGATCCTGCGGCACAGGCGGTGGCCACAGCCGAGCTAGGACCTTTGGCACCAAGAGCGATCGCCGCCAGCCCTGTGGCCATATTCGGAATCATCATCGGCACCGTGAAGGGGCTGACGCGACCCGGGGCTTTGTCTTTCAGGACATGAGCCTGGGTTTCCATGGTGAGAAGCCCACCAACCCCAGAACCGATGCTGACGCCAATGCGATCAGCATTGTCTGGGGTGATCGTGAGGCCCGAGTCGGTGAGGGCTTGCTTCGCAGCTACCACGCCGAATTTGCAGAAACGATCCCAGCGTTTGGCGTCTTTGGGCTCAATGAAGCCACTGGGATCAAAATTCTTGACTTCAGCAGCGAAACGACAGGCGTGCTGCGCTGCATCAAACAAGGTGATCGCTTCGACGCCGTTCTTTGCAGAGGTCAATCCCTCCCAATAATCAGCGACGGTATTGCCGATCGGCGTAACGGCACCGAGGCCTGTGACCACGACGCGCTGGAGACCCTCCACCATGCAGATCCTCAGGCTTGCTTGTCTTCGATGTATTTGACGGCATCGCCAACGGTGGCAATCCCTTCGGCGGCTTCATCGGGAATTTCGATGTCGAAGGCTTCTTCAAGAGCCATCACCAACTCGACGGTGTCGAGTGAGTCAGCTCCCAGATCGTTCTGAAAGTTGGACTCCGGTTTGACTTCGCCGGCATCGACGCTGAGTTGCTCCGTAACGATCGAACGGACTTTTTCGAGGATCGATTCCTGGGACATGGCCGAGCAGACGTGACGTCGCATCTTACGGGCTTGCCCCATGCTCACCCTCCTGGCGTTAACAACGGTGACGGCAGGCCAGCGTGAATGACCCAGTGGCACTCGCAACGGGTACCTTGATTTCAAGTCATCCGCATCGGAACGGGCACATGTCCCACGCCGTCAAGATCTACGACACCTGCATCGGTTGCACACAATGTGTGCGTGCTTGCCCCCTAGACGTCCTCGAAATGGTCCCTTGGGACGGCTGCAAGGCGGGCCAAATCGCCTCCTCTCCTCGTACAGAGGATTGTGTGGGCTGCAAGCGCTGCGAAACCGCCTGCCCCACAGACTTCCTCAGTATTCGTGTCTATCTCGGGGACGAGACCAGTCGAAGCATGGGCTTGTCCTACTGAATTTGGTTCAATACCCATACGATCAGCCCGGCTAAGCCGGGTTTTTTTCTATGTGCGGCATCGTCGCGGTGATTGGTTCGCGAGACGCGGCACCGCTGCTGCTTGAAGGTCTTCGACAGCTTGAGTACCGCGGCTACGACTCCGCGGGCATCTCCACGTTGCAGGGCAAGGATTTGCACTGCCTTCGCGCCAAAGGAAAGCTGAACAACCTCACCGTTCGTGTGGACAGTGAAGGTGCACCAGGTCTTTGCGGGATCGGCCATACCCGCTGGGCGACCCATGGCAAGCCTGAGGAGCACAACGCCCACCCCCACCGTGATGGAAGCGGCAGGGTTGCGGTCGTTCAGAACGGGATCATCGAAAACCACCGGGCCTTGCGAGAAGAGCTCACTGCTGCTGGTGTGAGTTTTCAGTCGGAAACCGACACGGAGGTCATTCCCCACTTAATCGCAGCGCAATTGCAGTTGATGGGTGTCAGCGAGGGAGCTGGAAACGGCCAAATTCTGTTAGAAGCCGTGCAGGCTGTGCTTCCCCGGCTTCAAGGGGCTTACGCCTTAGCGGTTTTGTGGGCTGATGCCCCCGGAGCTCTGGTGGTGGCACGCAAAGCAGCACCACTTCTGATTGGGCTTGGGGAAGGGGAGTTCCTTTGTGCCAGCGATACCCCAGCATTGGCGGGATTCACGCGCACGATCCTTCCCATGGAAGACGGCGAAGTGGCGCTGCTCAGTCCGCTGGGAATCGAGCTTTACGACGCGGAAGGAGCCCGGCAACAGCGCACCCCAACGATTCTCAGTGGTTCGGATCACATTGCCGATAAGCGCCATTTCCGCCACTTCATGTTGAAGGAAATCCATGAGCAGCCCGAAACGGCACGGCTCTGGGTGGATCGCCATCTTCCGGTGGGGCTGACCGCCGCCAATCCGGTGGCGCTTCCGTTTGAGGAATCGTTCTACGAAGGCGTGGACCGTATTCAAATCTTGGCCTGTGGCACCAGCCGCCACGCTGCTTTGGTGGGGGCGTACCTGCTTGAGCAATTCGCCGGACTTCCCACCACGGTGTTTTATGCCAGTGAGTTTCGCTATGCGCCACCACCGCTGGCTCCGAACACCCTCACCATTGGGGTAACGCAATCTGGAGAAACGGCCGACACCCTGGCGGCACTCAGCATGGACGCCAAGCGTCGGCAGGCCTACGGCCAGCCTGGCTATGCACCAAAGCAGCTCGGCGTGACCAATCGCACCGAGAGCTCATTGGCCCGGCAGGTCCCTCACATCCTTGATATCGGTGCGGGGATCGAGGTCGGCGTCGCCGCCACCAAAACCTTCCTTGGTCAGCTACTTGCCTTTTATGGATTGGCGGTTGCCTTTGCGGCAAGGCGCGGGCATCGCTCTGAAACTGAAATCAGCGAATTGCTCGAAGAACTGCGGGCCTTGCCGGAGCAGTTAGAGCGACTGGTGGATCATCATGACAAAGGCTCGGAAGCCTTGGCACCTCGCTTTGCTGAAACCCAAGATGTGATTTTCTTGGGCCGAGGGATCAATTACCCGATTGCGCTGGAGGGTGCCCTCAAGCTCAAGGAAATCAGCTACATCCACGCAGAAGGCTATCCAGCTGGAGAGATGAAGCATGGGCCGATCGCCCTGCTCGATTCACATGTGCCGGTGGTATCGATTGCTATGCCTGGCCCAGTGTTTGAGAAGGTGTTGAGCAATGCCCAGGAGGCCAAAGCCCGTGATGCGCAAATGATCGGGGTGGCGCCTGTAGGCCCAGACACCGAGTTGTTTGATGCACTCTTGCCCGTGCCCGAAGTGAGTGAGTGGGTGAGCCCCCTACTCACGGTGGTACCGATGCAATTGCTCAGCTATCACATCGCGGCCTATCGCGGTTTGGATGTGGATCAGCCACGTAATTTGGCCAAGAGCGTGACGGTGGAGTGAATGCTGCAGTGTTTCGTTAGCAACGTGACCAGGGCGCTCAAGACGGCCTCACTTGGATCGGCAATGCAAAAACATCTTCAGCATCGGACATTGAGCGGAATCAATGCCCTTCCAAAGGTCATCAGCCTGGATCAATCAAATGCAACGCCTCTTCTCCCCCGCGTACAGCACGAAGGCTCAGGCGCCTGTCAAAGCTGACAAGCCTTCCTTGGTGATGCACTGCCAACCCAAGAAGGTAGGTATCCGTGATTTGCCCGTGGTGAAGAAGTGCTTCTGCCTCAAAGACTCCAGTGGCCTGCCAGGACAACGCATCAGGCCAAAAAACATGAGCCGGATGGGCAAGCAGTTCTTGGAGGAATGACATCACAACAGCAGGCCCGCCAGGGCTGTTGGGATAGCGCGGGTTCCCGAGAATTCGTAACAGCGCGTTCTGAGTGAGGGGGCATGTCGCCCAGCCATCACCGCCATGGGCCTGAAACCAGCGGTGGGATGGCTCGTGGTGCACATGCTGGGGATCGATCAAAGCGATCAGCACATTCACATCCAGCAACGCAATCGGTTCGGCCATCAAGCCTCTTCATCGCGAAGCTGATTGACAAGCTCAAGATCAACAGCCCCACCAGAAGCTTTGACAGGCAATTGCGGCAATCCGGAGCGTTGCTCCAAAACGTTCTGCGACCCTCCGTCTGCTGGCCTGGATAGGGTCTGCCGGGCTAGGTCGCTAATGACATCGCCCACAGAACGGCGACGCTGACGAGCCAATACGCGCGCTGCGGCGAGCACATCGTCATCGAGCCGCAGGGTCGTACGCATCAAGCATCACACATCTTTCATCAATTTAGCGACAAGCCACAGCAACTACCAAGGGCGGCAGATCAAGCGTCCCAAGAGCTCGCACGCCTCAAATACGAGGCGATTCCTCCGCGAGCAGGGTGACCTCACAGAGCGGAGAGCGATTGGGAATCACCACCTCCGCGAGATAGCCATCACGGCTTAAGACCTGAAGGTTGTCGTCGATTTGATCGCCACGATCGGGGTGTTGGGGATGAAGCCGGAAATTGGCGCCACCACAAAGCCAAAGACCAGCATCAACTGGCTGGGGTTGAGGATTCGCGGCGATGCCAGCAATTCTCGCAAGCGATCCAGGGCACCACTGTGCAACAAGCAATTGGAGAGCACAAACAATCCCACCAGCGTGATCAGAGCAGGGCTACCAAAGCCAGCCAAAGCCTCATTTGGTGTGAGCACGCCTGTACCCATGAGCAAGCCTGCTGCTAGCAGAGCCACCAGCTCAGGCGCCAGCCAACCGCCGATGAAACAGGCAATCGCCAACCCCAACAGCAGCAAGGTGCCCAGGGCGCTCAAGACGGCCTCACTTGGATCGGAAATACAAAGACGTCTTCAGCATCGGACATTGAGCTAAAAAGCTACCAAGCCCGATAAATCAGACGGACAAAATCGCGTAGAGCGCGGGAACCTCCATCAAGTGCAAAAGCAGAAGGAAACCACTGGGTGGGAGGCGCCTGATCAGCCATAACCATTTTTTGCAAAGCCACAATGAAGCTGTAAAAATCACTGATCAGCTGATCAGTTAGAAATGCCAGCGAAACGAACTCGGCATCACGACCGAAGGAAGGGAGATTCGATCACTATCGCCACCAGTCCTAAGAACTCGACTAACACCAAGTGAATTAACCTGAAGCCGACTGTAAACAAAACTGACAGCATCATGCTTGCAGCGAATCGCTTGCGGTCAGGCGAGAATAGATCGGCTGGAACTTGCCGAGCTTCACAATATCACTGGATTTCTGGATACTACATGAAACACCAGAAGAACCATAAATTAGAATTCAACGCGCGGAGAAATATATTCTTTAATGCTAAAAAAAACCTGCAGCATCCCTCGCAAGAACAACACCAGCAACGTCGCAAAAAATCCATACCCTAATCGCTTATAGCACCTCCAAAGCCATTGAAAAGCCAAAAATTTATTACCAGAAATCGAAGAAGGATCAACACAATATATAGCTAGAGGATTGGGATATTCTGCTATCTGCTCTGAATTTAATCTTGATATCACAAAGTGCCAAAAAAGGTAGTCCTCATGGTTCACAGGAGCGAAGAATAAATCAGAAATTGTCGCACGAGATACGCAAGACGTTAACATAGGAATAGGATTCGACACTTTCACCAACAACTTAGGAGCTATGCCAAGAGGTGTTTTCCGAACTTTACCGAAAGAAGCTCCACGATTCCCCCTAACATAAGGAGAATAAAGCAAGCAATATTCGGGATTTGATTTCAGTTGTTTTGCTTGCATCTCAAGCTTATTAGGAAACCAGCGGTCATCTATATCGAGAAAACATATAAAATCACCTTGTGCAAGTTTAAGTCCAAAATTTCTCGCTTGATATGGGCCAGAAATTTCACGCACAAGAGTGTTACAAAAAACATAAAATCGCTTGTCTCCAGCGATGCAATCATCAAGAATATCTGTGGTTCCATCAGACGAACCATCATCTACAATAATTGACTCCCAATTAGAAAATTTTTGTTTTTTCAAAGTCTCTATATATCCATAAACGTCACGTGCTCCATTTAACACAGGGGTAATGATTGAAAATCTTGGGGACGCCATAACAATACAAAAAGGAATGAGTAAAAATAATCTCAGAAATAATATGCAGCACAGGATAAGTTAAAC
This sequence comes from Synechococcus sp. CC9311, assembly GCF_000014585.1. NCBI lineage: Bacteria > Bacillati > Cyanobacteriota > Cyanophyceae > Synechococcales > Synechococcaceae > Synechococcus > Synechococcus sp. CC9311. The sequence goes on from NC_008319.1 coordinate 145,456, forward strand.
AGCAAATGGAATCGAGCCCGACTCATCAGATCATCAACAATACAAAAGATCAACCAAGCCAAAAACATTAATAAATGGCTACTCACAAAACCCTGGTCATGCGTAAAAGTGTACATCAAGCAAAATAAGTGCTAATTGGAAGGAGAATTAATTTGTGACGCCCCAAAAATCTTGGTGCAAAATGCGCGTTGTAGTCCTACTCTTAGAAGCCAACGAACATTCGAGCAACCTCTTATTTATAAAATAAACCATTGAAAAAGGGCAGGAGAGGGCAACATCGCTCAAATTCCTTGGCTTAAGATCAAACCTATTATTGACTATATTTGCGTAGCAACAAGAAAACTGATCAATCAAAGAGGATCCTGTATACCATAAATGATTTGAGGCATAAAGAACAAATTCAAACTCCGCAAGGTGATTATAAATACTACGCAATTGGCTTGAATAGGTTGCTTCGACTCCGACAATTAAAATAGAACTTAGGTATTGAGCAGTCCAAAGCTCCTTCAAAAGATCCAGCTCAAGCCCTTCAATATCTATCTTTGCCGCATACTTAATACGCTTATCTATGTAATCATGAGGAGATAATGAATTAACGGGTTCACAAATACAACCTCTTGACTTGTAAAGGTGGAAATCCGAAGTAACTTCTGCGGCGCCAGTATGTGACTTTTCAAAACACAAGTAAAGCGATTTTGTATGATCAGCGCCAACACAACCGCTTATAAAATCAAGATTAAAAAACCCTAGCTTTTCAACTCTTTTTTTTGTACGTTTCTGCAGTTCATAGTTTGCATCTATCAACTTAGCCGTTGAATCTCTTGATGGCAATGCTGCAGTTGTGAACTCACCATGATTGGCACCAAAATCAATCAAAGTTAGGTCGAATACTTGCAAGAAAAGTCGAAAAAAGCAAGTGTCAAGTGGTTCCCGTTGAATCTGCATCCTTAAAAAGAAGCTATTCAATTCAAGGAGGTTTGGAGCTAATTTTGAGACAGATCTATAGAATGATCCAATGAATATTCTCAGGATATAGTATTTAAGTAACGAAAGCCTTGGTGCTAAAGCGGTAAAAGTTGGCATGAGAATAAATAGATAATTAGTATAAGTAAATTATATCTTCATGCAATTGTCTAGGCCTTTGCAGACCCAGGGCCAAGTGTGAAGGCACAATTGTTATTTTTGGGGCAATTGATAACGCAGAAGACCACCAAGAATAAGTACTATTGCTAAGAATTTTGCAAGGCATTTGTCTCAAAAAATTAAAGTCGCTTAGAGGAGATGAAGAGGGCAGAAATTGATATGTAATGCGAGGCATTTCATCTAAAATTTGATTCATAAGCATAGCAGCATGTTTTTGATCATCAGACACAATAATAAAATCATCAAAGCCTTTGGCAATAGCAATAGATATGGCTTCTTTGTAATATTGATAGCCACAAACATTAAACTTTTGATGCGAGATAAAATCCCCACCTCGAATATGAACAGCAACTGTATTCCTCAAAAATCTAAGCCATGATCTGTCGAACTTAAGGGACTGCAAGTTAAGCTGAGGGAAGAAACTATTTGCACTAGGTTTATCAAATTTTCTCCAGAAGTAACCATCTAAAAAAATATCTGACGAAGGAAATGGTATGAACCTGAAGACATCATTATATGCATTCCATGTATAACGGCCAACGCGGAGATGGACAGAGCTATATTTAAGCAATTGATCGCGTAGCGAAACAGGTTCAAAAAGAAGCCATGAAGGAATTTCAAACAAAGGCTCAAAGGCTAATACTCTATTTGCCGCATATTTTTCTCCTGCAAAGTTTATTAGAATTGATTGATTACTGGCAATTGATTGTCTTAACTTTAAAGCGGTGGATAGCTGAAATAACTGGTTGCCAAGACCACCACACATTCGAAGATGAATCATTGTAAATATTCAGTGAAATACTTGTAAAGGTAGGATAAATAATTCTAAGAGAGCTCGGAATGTAAAAAGCTTGAGAACAAGGCAATGGCAAAATAAAAAAACTCAGTACCCATATGCATTTTTTTGAATGGCAACTACCCATACAAAGAAGTAAATATAACTTTGAAAGCCTAAAAGAAGCAAATGGGTATTAAAATTAAATAAACCAATAGACTTGACCAAAGCCTAGTAATCACTAACGAATTTAGAAATAGCACTGAACTCCTCTGATGATTTTGCATTTTTAAAAGGATAGGATCAAACCAAATAGTCAAACCGATAGTATTTAATGCGGTCAAAACAGTTGATGCACTTAAAAAAGTTGCTCTGTAGTCTGGGTAAGAAGCTATGAGTACAAAAGTAATCGGCCAAGCCGCATAATATGGAAAATAAAGCAAAAGGATCATACATTTAACTCTTGAGAAGCGCTTAAGCCTTGTATTAAATTTAAAAGATGCAGTAATTGGCCTCAAGGTAATATCTTTAATTGTAGAACGAAATCCTTTTGAGGGTTGTTTAATCCAACGACCATGGGTCAATGATGTAGTTATTAATTTCCCATACAACGATGCTATTTGATTTTGGAGAACAAACACTGCCAAAAGACTTATAGGAACCAAAGAGTATAAATAAGGTATTGAATTAACTACATTTAAATCAATTTTCTTTGTATCAGCTAACCACCCAAGCAGTGGGCTGTATAAAAAAATAACAAATCTAGAAACTATTGACAATGAACCTTGTAGGGTGATTCCAGCATATGGGCTATTTACTGAAAACCCTACAGATCTAGCAATACTTGTGGAAGACTCAATAAAGACTAATATTGAAATCAGAAAAAAAAGTACAAACATCAGACTATTTCAATTCCAAATATCCATGCTAACGATGCCAAGAACTTTTTAAAAGTATTTGCATCATGTGTATTTTCGAATGAAATCATATCAAAATGACAGTTATTTGCAAATGGATTTGTTTTATTAATGAGAAATGAATAAACGAGGTCTGCACGACGGAAATATCGTAATTTACCTATCGAAGGAGATAAATCGTATATAGTTGCAGCGGTCATCAACAAGTATTCACTAAAACCTGGGGTTGCCAAAGAATTAGAGGCATCATAGTTAGAAATATCTCGAACAAGAATTTGCTGCCAATTATTACTACAACAGAATACATTCTCAAAAACCTGACGATTCCATATACCAAAATTTACAATTGGAGATATTTTTTGATTTAATAGTAAGCGAGCTACTCCTTCGAAGCGGGATATCGAAGGCATGAATTTAAACATATTTAAGTAAGTATTTGGCTCATTCTTTCTCGTAAGATAAATCTGATTTTTGAATACCATTGGGGAAACAAAAGTATCACCATCAAGAATAAGTAAGTTTTTCATATCAAGATGAAAAAAATAATCGGCTGTCAAAATTTTTATGATCTGTTGTTTATACCATCCGCTCATTGAAAGATACTCAGGCATTTGATCTACTTTATGTCGCTGCAATATATTTTTATCGTGAATAACAGTGATAAATTCAGGCGAATTAATGCCATGTATATTGTTATCAGGGCAAATTAAGATTATCTCAACTTCGCCCAGCATAAGCGCCAAATGATCGTAATAGTTTAGAACACGATAATCTACATCTTTTTGAAAGATGATTATTTTGCAAGGCATCATGCTTTAATCTTAAAAATCCTTGGGAAAATAAAAACTACTAAAGCGAATATTGAAGAAAGAAGAAGGGTAATTGTGTTGCTATAGTCTTCGATCATACCTACAATCAACACGCATACCAAGGCGATTTGCAATAATTTGATAATAGAATCTGTTTTAAATTTGAGTAATGCTAATTTTACTGAAGAAAGACAATAGGCAGTGTAAACAAATATTGAAAGAATGGGGCCTAACACCAAAAAATGTATTCCCGCAGGCAATGCAACTCCTGAGTATTTCGACAAAAACGGAAAAGCTGCATAAAGAACGTTTTTATTACCTCCTGATAGGATAGATTGTTTAAGAATTTCGGTGTCGCCTATCGGAAATAAAATTTCCGTAAAAGGCATGCTGTTAGAACTAGATGTAATTATAAATGCGGTATCATGTAAATTCAACCTTGTAAATAAATTTATCCACAACTCAAAGGAATACGGAATACCTAAGTAAGTTTTGTAGAAAATTGTAACAAGGCCAAGAAGAATAGGTGCCGATAATAAGACGATAATACCTTTAGAATTTAAGAAATTTAATCTCACTAATAAATGTATAAGCGTGGCAAAAAGAAATACTCTCAGTCCCAACAAAATTGACGCGGAGCTTAAAATTATCAAAGCAAGCCAAAATCTTTTAGAGCTCATTAATGAACTTGAAGTGTAAATTTCTGCAAGTAGAACGATTGAGCTAAAAGACAAACAAGGCATAGTATATATACCAGAACCTTTATAAAAACCATTTCTATACAATTCAGCAAATATGCCAGCTGATTGAAAGTCCAAAGATCCAACAGCACCGAAGACAAATGAAAGTAAAGATGAAAAAAAGATAATTAAACATATATAGTCATAAGCTATAGGAGAAAATTTATTTTTGCCTAACAGCGGATAACATTGTTTTGTGTGTAAAACAATGTATATTGATGGAACAGAACATCCAACAAAATACAATATTGTGAAGAGCCAAGTATTATATGATAATTCTGAAGAAGGGGGAACCGCTAAACAAAAAAATAGTAGAGCAAAGCTACCTATAAAAACATTTGCAGGATAGATATAAGACACTTTTTTATGCAAATTCGTTATTATTTAAATATCTAGATGCAATAATTTTATCATATGGTTGACACCAAGACATAAATAAAATACTGGACATTGCAAAATCTCTTTAATAGTCAGTATTTATTATTATGAAAATTTAGACAGACTAATGATGGCTTTTAGCTAAAGCTTGTGAAAACACCAGTCTATTGATGGATGGCAAATTTGCTCAACATCCAAGGTTTAACCACTTTTAATAGAAAACACTAAAATAGTACACTAAAAAGCATTAAAGAATCAAATCTTATAGAATTGCAAAAAATTACCAGCAAAGCAAATACTATTCATTGCAAGATTACAATTTAGAAAATTGAACGAATTTAATATGAAAATTTGTTATGATCTCGAAAGATTGATCGTGAATGCAATGGGTGTTTAGAGCAGATTTAATTACGCAAATTCTGCGACAATCCTTCCTTAATGAAATCCTCGTAGACCAAACACAATCCTTCCCTTATAGGGATGCTCGCACTCCAGTTTAGCTGCTTCATCAAGCTGACATCAAGTTGTTTCTTTGGTGTTCCATCCGGCTTACTTGTGTCCCACTCAATCGTTCCTTCAAACCCAACGACTGCTGCGATCTGTTCCGCTAACTCCTGAATCGTTAGATCCACTCCCGTTCCCAGATTCAAAAACGCCAGCGGTTTCCCTTGATCATCTTTTGGTGCATCTTGATCAAGAGCGCTCCAGTTTTCCAGCGCAAACACGCAGGCATTACCCAGATCATCCACATGCAAAAACTCACGCAGCGGTGATCCCGTTCCCCAACACGTCACACTTTTTGCCCCAGCTTGCTTGGCTTCATGAAAGCGGCGGATGAGCGCTGGCAGCACATGGCTATTTTCCGGGTGATAGTTATCTCCAGGGCCATACAAATTCGTTGGCATCAAGCTGATCGCATCAAATCCATACTGTTGTCTCAACGATTCGCACAGCTTGATCCCCGTAATCTTGGCGATCGCATACCACTCATTCGTGGGCTCCAATGATCCTGTCAATAACGCTTCTTCTTTGATCGGTTGCTCGGCAAACTTCGGGTAAATACAACTACTACCCAGAAAGAGCAATCGCCGCACCCCCGCTTTCCAAGCACCTTCAATCACATTCGTTTGGATCTTGAGGTTCTCCAACAAGAAATCGGCTGGATAGGTGTCATTGGCATAAATTCCGCCCACCTTGGCGGCTGCCAGCACCACCACATCTGGCTTGTTTTCTTCGTACCAAGCCTTCACTACTTCGTGATTGAGCAGGTCCAGCTCCTGGCGCGTTGGCGTCAGTAAGGCTCCGCCTTTCGTTTCATCGCCATAGCCATTCTCTTGCAACGCCCGGCAGATCGCGCTGCCCGCCATGCCCCTTGCTCCTGCAACAAAAAAACGATCGTCCGCTTTGATCAAGCTGCTCACGCCTTGCCTCCAGCGGCCTTGACGGCATCAGGATTCGTTGGTGGATTTTCCATCGAGCCCACCACATTGAATCCTTTCAATTTCAAATAAGCCTCTTTCTTGGCCTCCTCCTTGTCAGTCGCCACCATCTCCGCCACTAACTCTTCCAGCGTTGTCGTTGGCGTCCAGCCCAGCTTCTGCTTGGCCTTCGCGGGATCACCGAGCAGCGTCTCCACTTCAGCTGGACGGAAATAGCGCGGATCAATCCGCACTACCACTTCCCCAGTGCTGCGTTTGCCCGTTTCCTCTAACCCCTTGCCTTCCCACTCGATCGCGCCCCAGCCCAGTTCCAGTGCCGTTAATTCAATGAACCGCCGCACGCTTTCCTGCCGCCCCGTGGCGATTACAAAATCCTCCGGTGGACCCTCCTGCTGCAGCATTCGCCACTGCATCTCCACATAATCCCGGGCGTGTCCCCAATCCCGCAGCGAATCGAGATTGCCCATATACAGGCAATCCTCTAAACCCGCATCAATCCGTGCCAAACCCCGCGTGATCTTGCGCGTCACAAACGTTTCACCACGCCTGGGGCTCTCGTGGTTGAACAGCACCCCATTGCAGGCATACATCCCGTAAGCCTCCCGGTAATTCACCGTGATCCAGTACGCATACAACTTGGCCACCCCATAGGGACTGCGTGGGTAAAACGGCGTGCTCTCCTTTTGCGGCATCTCCTGCACCAAGCCATACAGCTCACTCGTGCTCGCCTGATAGATCCTCGTTGTCTCCGTGAGCCCCAGCATCCGCACCGCTTCTAATATTCGCAGCGTACCTAATGCATCACTATTCGCTGTGTATTCCGGTGCTTCAAAGCTCACTGCCACATGGCTTTGGGCTCCGAGGTTATAAATTTCATCCGGCTGCACCTGCTCAATGATCCGGATCAAATTGCTGCTATCCGTTAAATCTCCGTAGTGCAGCACCAACCGCGGATCATCCACATGCGGATCTTGGTAGAGATGGTCGATCCTATTGGTGTTGAAGCTGCTTGCACGCCTCTTAATCCCATGCACCTCATATCCCTTCTCCAGCAGCAATTCCGCTAAATAACTTCCGTCTTGGCCTGTAATTCCGGTGATCAGCGCCTTTTTGCAATGACTTAATTCTGACATTTAAAAACTAGAGATTTTGTCGTGATTTAATGGGGCACTCGGAACAGGAATTGCACCCTGAGCATTAAAAACCAAACGCATTGTTTTAAAAAGGATCAGTAGATCCAGCCAAAAAGAAAAATTTCTAAGGTAATAAAGGTCATAGCTAAGCTTATTAGCCGCGTCTTCAACTGAAGATCCATAAGGATAGTTAACTTGAGCCCAACCACTGAGGCCAGGCCGAATGCGCTGCCTTAAACAGTAATGCGGAATCTTTTTTTCAAGATCCTGATCAAATTCAGGTCGTTCAGGCCTTGGGCCTATAAGACTCATGCTTCCAGACAAAACACACCAAAGCTGTGGGAGCTCATCCAACCGTGTTCGCCTTAAAAGGGAGCCAACCCTGGTGATACGGGAATCTGCACACTTCACCCACTGGGCACCATCACGCTCAGCATCGATGCGCATACTCCTCAACTTCCAGATTGTGTAAGGAATGCCTTCAAAGCCGGATCGGGTTTGTGAATAAAGAATCGGGCCACCATCTTCAATCTTGATCAACAAGGCTGAGATCAGCAAAAGAGGACTCGTGAGCACTATCAGCAAAGCCGACACAATCACATCACCGAGACGTTTCAACCGAGTTTCAAACTTACTTGCAGGCCGTGAAAATTCACCGCGAAGCAATTCAACATCACTCAGAAACTCTGGAGGGAAACGCTGCAAAACAGCTTCACACCATTCATGCCGGCAAATCACTATTAGACCTTGTTGCTGAAGCTCTAAAAGACGATGAAGAATTGGAGCTGGTTCAGAATCAACATCATCAACAACGATGGGATATGGACCAACTTCGTTCAACTGAGCATAAGAGAAATGATCGAGACGAGCCGACAAGCGTGACCACAGGAGGTGATGCTGAAGCCGCTGATATGCCTTTTGAGTTCCCAAAAACTGCCAGAATTTTCCATCTGACAGTCTCCTTTTGATGCATGCACGCAAAAAGATCTGTGCCATCAAGCTGAATATCCCCAACAAGCCGAGGTAAGGAAGCAGGAAGCTGCGAAACAGAACATCTCCTGATGCGCCTTTGAGCAACCAGTGGTAAGAAAGTGTTCCACCAAGACTGAACACAACCACGAGGAATGTTTTTACTACAAGCTGAATAAGAACCAACGAATTGGGAGAAAGATTGAAGCGATCAATTCCTGGATAACGACCCAATATGTAGCTACCAACCAACCAACTGATCCAAAGGATCAACAATGGAACTGATAATTCAGGCCAACGCCCAAAACAAGACAGAAAGAGACTGCAATAGACAACTAAACACACGCCACTATCAAGGAGAATGGCAGCCAAAAGACGGCGACGAGACAGAAGCCAAGGAAGCCTTATTTGCATATTGAAATGGGACTTGAAGGTTTAATCAGCAGCTGTATGGAGTTCGTTGCGCAGACACAGCAATTTTGTTGAATCCTGAGGCGGGTGGGAGCAAAAGCTCAACCACCTCACCAAAGCTTTGACATTCTCCTGCATCAAAGTGCGGCAATTCCGAGTGATTCACTGCGGGGAAAGCCCATCAGCCCGTCGATACCGCGCCAAAACCCTAAAAGCACGCATTCGTATCTCAATAGTAACTATTTAATACCGGATACGTGCCCTTTGACTGATACTCACTTTATGCAGACAGTGCATAAAACGCTAAAAATGCACATTTTGCATACAAATTTATGAAGATCCAAGAACTTCTCGGCCCATTAAGCATCAGAAGAAACAATTACAAACTATTTCCATGCAGATAACGCATTAAACGACGCACTTGCATCAATTAATACGGCCCTATTAAGCATTTGACGGATTCAATCAGGTTCATTCCATGCCGAGAAAGCCTCAAGCAAGAATTCCGCGCAAGTTCGCTCAATCCACCACAGCCAAAGCGCTTTGAATCAGCAATAGGAATGGTCCTGATCTTGCTTAATTATTGGTGTTGATTAAGCGAAACAGGCTGTACACCGTGACCAACCCACTCACCGGTTCACTCACCGCCCCAATCGCATCACTGCCTTTCGCTAGCAAACTACGGCCCACGCGCACGGTATCTCCCTGGCGCAGGGGTGGATTGGCTTGATTGGATGCACCTTGGCTCATATCAAAGCGGAAGCGTTTGAGCGTGGCCGTGCCGTTGCGGTTAATCCGCACCAGCTCCACATTGCCGCCGTTGGCACGCCAATCCTTCAAGCCCCCTGAAGCCAAAATCGCTTGAACCAATGGGGTATTGGCCATCAGCTCCAAGCGGCCAGGGCTATTCACCTCACCGATCACATTCACTTCAATCACTTTTGGAGACAGATTCACAGAAGCCAAGGCAATCGCTTCTGCAGGCACCTCTTCTGCCCGTTCGATTTTGATCGTGTCTCCATCAAATAAAAACGGGTTTTGTTGCTGATCACCCTCCAATACCAGATCAAGCAAATTGAGGCGCGCCCGCTTGAAGCGAACGGGTGTACCCGGCAGCCTTCGCTGTAACTGCACCTCCCTCAAGTTGGCCTGCTGAGTGATACCACCCGCCTTTTGGATCACATCCACCACCGTGGGTAATCCAGAAATGCTGGTGGTGGGCCCGCCCTCCGTTTGAACAGACTCTGTTGTGGTGAGTGAGTACAGGCCTGGCCGCTCCACAGCGCCCACCACCGACACGCGGATCGGGCGTGGGCGCACAACCTGCAGCTGAAGCTCGGGCCGCAGCAACTGATCAGCCAAAAGTTGCCGCGCCCAACTGCTGGCCTGCTGCAAGGTGAGGCCGCTCAACACCACACTGCCCACCAACGGCAGTGCCACCGATCCATCATTCAGCACCTCTAATGGGCCCGAAAGCTCTGGTGCATCAAACAGCTTGAGGTCGAGCACATCGCCAGGACCAATGATGTACACGTCTCCCTGCAGAGCTTCTTGGTCCGCAGACATCAACTCAGATGCTCCTTGGCCCTGATCGGTGCCAGGCCCATCAAGCAGAGAAGCAGCACTCACTGAACCCACAACGAGCGGGCACGAAGCTGCCATCGCAATAGAGAGGACAAACCCCTGCAGCCGAATGCCTCTCCTTGAGTGGGCTGAAGCGCACGGGCGTGGTTGATCAACGCCAACCTCCGCTTTGGCATTGCTGTGAAGAGTGCCCTTAAGCTCCGTCAAAAAACGCAGACTGCTTTAAATCGACGCCGAACATACTCTTTCCTTCGTTTCAGGAAAGACAACCAAAGCATGGGATCAATCTTTATGCGTAAACGGCATAGTCTTTGTCTATGCAGAAATGGAATAGACCCCTAAAAACACTCGTTTCATTATTGATCTAAACGATGTTTAAGACTTTAATGACAATCCTCTAGCTCAAGTTCTTGTCAAACCTGATCGCCCGACCAGGTCAAAGCCCTGATCTTGTTCCGCAAACGATCCAGGACGTGCAGGTAAGAGACCTTGGACTCAACCTTTCAAACCTGAAAGCAGAAGCGAGCGATGAGATCGATCTCAGGGAACTATGGCGCGCGCTGAAGCGCAGAAAAAAGATCGTTGGCTTTACCGCTGCCGCAGTTTTAGTGCTGTCTGGAGTCGTCACCACCTATCAGCGCCTGTTCATGCCGGTCTATGAAGGCTCCTTTGCGCTCTTAATTACCGATCCCATCAGCAATGAAGGGGGGAACAACTCTGCTGCTTCCAGCGCCGCAAGCGGAACCGTATTTGAGCAACTCGCTCGCAACACCACTCAAAACGACATCCCCACCTTGATTGAGGTATTGGAGAGCCCACTGCTACTGGCTCCAATCGCCAAGCGCTTTGATGTCTCCGAAAACGAGCTTGCAGAGCGAATCAACATCACAACCGGTGGTGCGAAGCGCAAAGAAGCTGAAGGGGTGCTCAAAGTGAGCCTCACCGGCCGAAACCCCAAAGAAGATGGCCAACTGCTCGAGGCCATCAGCGCGGCCTACCTGCAAACAGCTTTGCAACAGCGCCAGAAACGACTCACCGATGGCATCGCTTTCCTCGATTTACAGGCCCCGGCCTTGCAGGCCAAAGCAGACGCCATCCAGGGGGAGTTGGCTGAGTTTCGAAGGCGCCACTCCCTGCTCGAGCCCGCCATTGAAGGCACTGCCCTGAAACAGCGGGAAGCCACACTGGCGACTCAGATTTTTGGCTTTGAAGCAGAGCGCAGTCGCTTGAAACGCGTGCGTCAAGACATTGCCAGCGGCAGCCTCAGCGCCCGGGGATTTCAAGAAGCCATCAGCACCGGCAGCGGTGGAGTCGTAACCGGCAACCAGCAGTCTCAGGGTCTTGCTGTCAGCGACGCCGACCAAAGCTTGTTGCAACAACTGCTCAAAGTGGAAACCGAACTGGCGGAAGCCCGCTCGAAATTTGTCAACAACTCTTCCATGGTGCTCAGCCTTGAGGCCCGTCTCGAGCAGCTCCAACCACTGTTGCGTGAAAACCAACTGGAAGCCGTGGATGCAGCCCTCGGCCTCAACGCCAACCGCCTCGCCACCGCCCGGGCCCAGGAGCGCACCCTGCAGGACAACTTCCTGAAACAACCTGCTCTCATCAAGCAGTACGAAACGCTGCAAACCAAGCTCACACTCGCTCAAGAAAACCTGTCTGGACTGGTGAGTGCCAGGGAAACCTTCCGTCTCGAAAGCGCCCAGAGTTCTGTGCCCTGGCGCGTGATCGATCCACCAGAGATTGATCCCAACCCGATCAAGCCATCGATTCCGAGGAACCTGGCCCTAGGCGCCATGCTCGGGCTCGTTGCTGGCGTAGCTGCCGGCCTGATTCGTGATCGCTTCGATCATGTCTTTCATCTCCCAGCAGAGGTCAAAGATGATCTGAACCTGCCTCTTCTTGGCCATATTCCTCACGTGGCTTTTTTCAAAGGGGTGCGGGAAGACAAACGCTTCCTTCTCAACGAACTTGATCAATCGAGCAATAACAACGCTACGAACGCTCCAGAGAGCCGCAAACAAGATCGCTACCAACGTTTTTTTTACCAGGAAGCATTCCGCAATCTGTTCACATCACTGCGTTTCCTCAACACCGAACGACCGTTAAAAGCCGTAGCTCTCACAAGCTCACTTCCAGCAGAAGGGAAATCTCTTGTGAATGTGCTGCTCGCCAAAACCCTTGCCGAAATGGGGCAGCGGGTACTGCTCGTGGATGCAGACCTCCGCAAACCACAACTGCACATCCGCCTCGGAATCAACAATCTCCAGGGGCTCTCCAACCTGATCACAGAAGACGCTTTGCATTGGAGGGATCTCTGCAAACAGGTCCCTGGATACGAAAACTGGAGCGTGATGACCGCTGGCCTGCGGCCACCGGATCCCACGCGTTTGCTCAGTTCACAGAGAATGCATGACCTCGTTCAGGAGATCACTCAAAGCAACGATTTTGATCTGGTGTTGTTCGATACCCCACCGGTGCTGGGCCTGGCCGACGCCTCCCTTGTGGCCGAACACTGTGATGGCCTGATGCTGCTCGTGAGTCTGAATCGCGTTGACCGAGGCTTGCCCCAAGAAGCGGTCAACAGAATCGTCTCCAGCGGCGTTCCCTTGCTGGGCCTCATCACCAATGCCGTGAGCACCGAGGAGCAATCCAATCAGTTTGGCTACGGCAAATACGGCTATGGCAAATACGGATACGGCAGATATGGATATGGATATGGCGGGTACAACAGCTATTCAGCGGCCCTCTACGCCAACTACGCCGACCCAGAAGACAGCATCGACTCGAGCAGTGAAGGCGCAGGCAAAAGCCTCAAGGCATCACCAACATGGCGAGAACAGCTACGGGAACGTAGCCGTCGCTTCATGCAATGGCTCGACAACTGATCGCCATGCAACAACGGTTTCATATCCACTGGATCCTCATCGATGAGCTGGCGATTGGCCCTGCTCCTCGAGCGGAGCGCCACGTGTTGCGTCTCAAAGAGGCTGGGGTTGGCTCCGTTCTCAGCGTTTGTTCCGAGGAGGAAGCACCACCTCCGCCCTCTCTTGAACAGCACTTTGCCTGCCGCCGCATTGTGCTGCCCGATCACCGCAGCGGGCGCCTGCCCGATCGAAGCGAACTTCGCGATGCTCTTGCCCTGCTTCTCCAGCTGCATCAACAGCAGGCTCCGGTGTTTGTGCACTGTGTTGCCGCGATGGAGCGCTCACCCCTGGTGTGCCTGGCCTGGCTTGTCGAACGCCACGAGCTCAGCCCAGAGGCAGCTCTCGATTATTTGATGCAGGTCCATCCGGGCACCAATCCCCTTCCCGGCCAGCTGGCCCTGCTGCGCAGCCAGAAAACTGGGGCCAGCTAATGCCAATCCTCTGGAGCCCTCCCCTACCGCCACCACCGCTGCCGAGCCCTCAGCCGCCGCTCCAACAGCGAGCGGTCAAACCGCTCGCCAATCAAGCCCCGCGCTGGGAGCTCCTGCCCCATCCTGTGCTGCCGGTCAAAGCTGATGCACCGGCAGCGGCACTCCAACCACTCACAGCTGATCAAGTGGAAGCGGTGGTCAACACCATCCCTCTCGAACGGAACGATTTCCTTCCCCTGCTGCGACTCTCTCCGGCCGTTCCCACAGCCACCACCTTCCTATCGGAGCAGTGGCGGATCGGTTTCTTCAATATTTCACCCTTCGATTCCGGCGAAGCCTCCGGCACCGGCAACCAGAACTACGCCGTGAACCTCGATGTGGGCCTAAGCGACAACCTCCTGCTTTCAGCCTTCGTGAGTCAGGCCGACGACCCCCTCTCAGCCCAAATCACCGGCTTCACCAAGCAGCCAGGCAACTTCTGGCAAAGCTATGGCGCCGCCGCACGCTGGAAATGGCTCGATCAAGACCAATGGAAACTGGCCATCAGCGGCTCCTTGGAGGCCTGGGAGGTAGGCAGCGGTGGTGACGATTCTTTCGCCAACAAGGGCAGTGATTCGAGCCCAAACATCTTCAACAACTCCGGGCGTCGGGTGTTCACGCGCAACATTGTTGGCTCCCTCAGCCTGCCAATCACCTTTCAGGCAAGTAATGCCTGGCAATTCAACCTGTCGCCTGGTGTGAGCTTCCTGCCTTCCAGTCAAGGCGGCGGCCAAGGCGGCTCAGGCACCTTCTATGGCACAAATCCCTACATCAGTGGCGGGGTTCTGTTCCAGCCTTTCCCCGAACTTGGGCTCACCGCCAGCATCGCCCAACCCGTGGGTGCTGGAACCAATAGCTTCAACGCCGATCTGCAGTTTTCGCGTGTGCCGATCTATTCGGCCGGCATCAACTGGAACCTCAGTCCCCGCATTGGTTTGCGCGGCCTTCTCACCAATGGTTTTGGGGCCACACCGGCCACGGCCCTGCTCGCTCTGCCCTCCGACAACCGTCTGGGCTACAGCGCCAGCTTCGTGTTCACCCCTGATGTACCCGACATCCCTCAACCGCCGCTAACCAGGCGGCAGCGCTCCCTTGCTCGCGGGGGTCTCACGGTAAATACCGCCCTTGTTCCGCCTGAAGATGAAATCGACGCCTGGGTCAATGCCGATTCCGGCGGCAATGTGAACCCCTTTATCGGCTATTCACTCTCGAATGTGTTCCAGCTTTATCTGTTCAGTGGAGGCCTCTATAACAACGTTCCTCAAACCACACCCCAGGCCCGGCTCTACGCCAACGATGGCGCTTGGAACTGGCGCATTGGCGGCAAGGCCGTGGCCTTCAGCCCCCTGCGCGGGGCCCCCTTCTGGGGAGGTGGTCGCATCACCCTCGGCCGCAACAGCGACACTGTGAACAACACAGGTCAGGGCTACGTGTTCGCCGAAACGATGTTCACCTGGGAAGCCTCGGACACTGTGGCCCTGAATCTCAACCCCAAGCTGGTTCTGAGCGGTGCAGGAAATCTCTGGGCCGTGGGGGTTAGCACCAACGTGCAGGTGGCCCCCCGCTGGCAACTGGTGCCTGAGGGCAATGTGGTGGTCAACAACGTTGCCCAAAGCAATGGCACCCTCGGGCTGCGCTGGCAAACCACCGACTCTCTGGCACTCGAGGCCTACGGCAGCACCGCCGCCTCGATCCTCGATGTGGGCCAGCTGCTGAGTGCCGAGCAGGTGCGCTTTGGCGGTCGGATCCTCTTCAGTTTCTAACCGTGCTGTTCTTGCTCCTCACCCCGCAGCCGGTTGAACCACCTCCCCTTCGGCCCGCCCTGCAACGCGTCCAAACAAGCAGCAGGGTCCAGCTGCTGCGTCGTGGTGAACAAGCCACCCTCTCCATGCAGGTACCGGTTCCCATAGATCGAGCCTGGGCTGTGCTCACCAACTACGCCCGCACCTTTGCGGCCATGCAGGATGTGGCTGCCGTGCAGCTGGTGTCACGGCAAGGCCAGAAGCTACGGCTCAAGCAGGTTTTGCAGGCTCCCTATACCTTCGGGTTACGCATCAATGTTCTTCTCGAGGGCGAGGAAAACCCTCAGAGCCGCAGCCTCCGCTACAGGCTCGTGCGCGGCGAAAACATCCGCGCGCTATCCGGCGAGTGGACGCTCACGCAAGATGCCGGAGGCACCCTGGTCCGTCACACCATTCGGCTACAGCCCGAGATTCCAGGCTTGCTTCAATCCAGTTTCCGCAGCCTCCATGACGCCAGCCTGCGCCAAAGCTTCGAAACGCTGCGTCAGTTGATGCTGGGGCCGGCCTTGAGTGACAACCGCGTCCCGAGCAACAGCGCGACCACCACCACAACCCCCAGCCCACTGAGCGTGAAAGCCAAAGGCTGACCAGGGATCGCCTCAAACATCGAACTGATGTTGGGCTTGACCAGCCTGTCAGCGAGCAACGACACGCCCAAGAAAGCCAGCAGCCGGCTGCTCCACTCGCAGCCATAACGCAGCGCAAACACACGCGCCGGATCCTCCTGCTGCGCCAGGGTGACCCAGGCCTGATGCAGGGCGGCAGTGACCACCGGCAACCCCAAGCTGAACCCAAACACACCAACGAACCACAGACCATCCACGGCCACCAGCGCCGGCACTCCAGCTCCAACCAAAATGAGGGCCTGCCCCAGTAGCAGCGCGCGGCCGCTCATTCGCCAATGCTGGCCTAACCAGAAGCGCCAAAGCAGGAACCCCCCTCCATAGCCGGCACAACCCAAAACGAGCACAACAGCCATTCGGGCGGCACCCCAACGTTCCGCCACCCAGGCGGGAAAAAGGATTTCGCAGCCCGCATACACACCCATCACCACAGCACTGAGCAGAAGTGCCTGCCGCGCCTGCGCACGCCGGCGCCAGAAGCGACGGAGACGCCTGGGGAGCGAAGACCAACCGATCGAGTCCGCAGGGGCAGGGGATGGCAGCCGTTGCAAAATGTCCTCGCTCCAGGGCGCCAACAACACGCAAACCATCGCCAACACAAAACTGAGGGCGTCTAAGCCGAGCACACCCATCAGCCCCAGGGCAGACACCAGCCAAGTGCCCAGGAATGGGGCCATCGTCACCACGAGGCCATCGGTGGTTGCAAACAAACCATTCGCCCGAATCAGTGCAGGTCCATCGGCAATCAAAAGCGGAATCAAACTGGAAAATCGCAGCACCAACGTGGCTTCCGCCATCGCCGCTACACCCTGAATCAACAAAATCGGAAGCAGGGACGGCAGCTGGCCCGCCTGGGGCGCGGCCCCCAGCAACACCCAAGCCAAGGCCAATGTGCATAACGCCCCGACCGCATGGGCTAGCAGCATCAGCCGCGCCGGTGGCCAGTGGTTCAATCGAGAAGCCAGCAGAGGCAGAGCCAGAATTCGGGCGAGCTGCACCACCAACGCCACCAGACCGAAGTCGAGCAACCTGCCCGACTGAGCAAACAGCCAAAGCCCAATGCCGTAGAGGCTGGTCTGCGTCCCCAGATTGGAGATCAACTGACCACACCAGAGGAAGCGAAACAGCACGCTGTTAGGCGGTGCCCCCTTGGCCCCGTTGGCAGACATCGACGACCCGGTCAGCAATGACACCTTTATTGGAGTCGATCGCGCTGGATCCACACCCGCGCAGGCCTCGTCCGCACGGCATAGTCAACCCCACGCCAAGAGATCCGGCGAGCCAGCAAGGCTGCCACTGTGGACACCCCATCCACCAGCTGCCCTGGCAACAGGCCCACACTCCAGCCCAACCAATGGGGACGACCTTCCGGCTGCAGCAGTTGTTCAATCCAGCACAGCAGTCCCACGCAACCCAGCTCGTAGACCAGCGCCGTGGTCCAATCTCCCTCAAGCAGCGCAAGCAAGAGCAGCGCTGCACTGCTAATCCCGTGGAGTGCCACCAAGCCCCAGGCCGGATGATGCAGGCGAGCGGTGAGCAGCTGACGGGTGATCCAGCGGCTCAGCGGGAGCAACGGTTGAGCAGGATCCGGATCCACCATGACCAGATCCGGTGCGAACCGGTAGTCCAAACCCAAACGTCGCAGCGGACCCAACAGGCCGGTGTCTTCGCACAGGCCCCGGCTGAGTAGCTCCAGCCAATCGCCCGCTTCCACAACTGAGCGGCGCACGCAAAGGCATCCACCCCAAGGGATCTTCCACAGGGTCATCAACACCACAGCACCGGCGTTCCACACCGCTCGCGTCCAGCTGCTCAGATTCAATCCCGATAACCCTGGTGATGGCGGCGCAAACCAGCGGTTGCCGGAGATCGCCCCAACGCCGGGATGCAAGCAAGCACGGGCACAGCGCTCCAGGCCATCCTCAGCGAAGCGGATATCAGCATCGAGCAGCACCACAAGGGCGCTATCGGAATGAAGACCAGCAAAGGCCTGGCGTAGTGCTGCACATTTCAGCGAGCCCTGGCTCGGACGCTGCTGAAGCGTTCGGCATTGCAGCTCGTTCCACGCGGTATCAGTGCGAGCCAGCCAGGGCTGGAGCAGGGTCCAGGCTGGATCAGCAGCGCTGTCCACCACCACCTGCAGCCGCCAAGGGCCTGGGTAGGTCTGGCGAGCAAGAGCTTCCAACAGCCGTGGCAGGCAGGAATCCGCCCCTCGCAAACACAGCACCACCTCCAAAGGCAACCATCCCTCCTCAGGCTCCGCTGCACACGGTGTGATGCAACTGCGCAACTTGCGCAGTCGATCGGCAAAGAGCCCTACCAGCACAATCTGCAGAAGTAGTAGTCCAAACAACAGCGCTGTTGAGGGCAAGTTCAAACCCCAGAGCTCTGCTGAAGCAGCACCGATGACCAGGGACCAATCAATTGAGGCCAATCAGGGCAGCGCACCCCCTGTTCAGCCAGCAACTCAGTGGTGGAAGCACAACTAGGTCGAGCCCGCTTTCCCCTGCAATTGCGCTCCGGATAGGTCAGGCCATCGTCTCCCCAGCGTTGCTGCAGAAAAGGAAGCAAGGGCTGAAGCGGATTGGCCGAGCTCTGTTCGATCTCAGAGATCCAGACCTGCATTGGCACAATCCGCCAGCCGCTCAGAGTCTCGGTGATTTGGCTCAGCAAGGCGTTGAGCATCAACGGCTCAGGGTGCTGCAAATGGAAACAGCGTCCCTTGGCAGGCCCACTCCAAGCCAGTGCAGTGATCGCATCAGCCACATAATCCACAGGAACCATATCGAGCTCCCATGCCAGATCAGGTGATGCCCCAAGGGCCAAACAACCCTGCAGCAAGCGCTGCAGGAGATCACCTTGGTGCCAAGAGCTGCCATTGGAGGGCCCGGCAATCAGCGGAGGTCGATAGATCGTGACGGGAAGTCCGGCCTCCCCTGCCCGCCGCACCATCCGGTCCGTGACCCATTTCGTCTGGGAATAGCCGAGTTGGATACCGGTCCAAGCCTCCAGCGGATCGTGCTCAGCGATCACCTGGTCGCAACAAACATCAGCCTCAAACACAGCAACGCTGGAAATCAATTCAAAACGCACTGGTGAGCCTGCGGTGGCCAAATGGAGCAGCTCTCGAGTTCCTCCCACATTGGCCGCTGCCAGTTGGGCGTAACTGGCCATCTGACTGAGCTGGGCACCGTTGTGGAGGATTCCACCCAACCCCTGGCCTAAAGCAGCGAATTGATCAGGGTCCAGTCCCAGGCGCGGCTGGGCAAGATCCCCAAGCACCACCTCCAACCGCTCCGCCCAGGCAGGATTCCACAGCCCATAACGACGAAGATTCAGCTCCAACTTCTCCGATCCCTGTTGCCTGGAGGCAGCACGCACGAGACAACGCAGCCGCAGTTCCGGCCAACGCTCAAGCTGCCCTGCCAGCAGGTAGGCGCCCAAAAAGCCACTCGCCCCGGTGAGCAGCAACTGCTCACCGGGCGCCTCCAACGTGGGCAGGTTTGGCCGGCTCCACGCCTCCGGCAGCTCAGCTTCTTGATCCAAATTCAGCGCCATCCGATCTGAAACCTCCCCATCCGTGCTCAAGCGCTCGAGTGCCAGGGCTGCCAGATCATCAAGGCAGGGCGCATCACTGAGGGCCGCTAGATCCAGGCGCCACCCCAAGGCCTCCTGCACCACCGCTGCGAACTCTGCCGCCATTAAGGAATCGAGCCCAAGATCAAACAAGCTGGTGTGGGGGTCGAGCTGGGCAGATGGCTCCTCCATCACTCCCGCCAAAAGCTCTTGAAGCGTGGCCAAGAGCCAGGGCCGACGCTGCCGCATCGGCAGTGCTTCTAGTTGAGCTCGCACTTGCGCTTCCGAACGACCAGAAGCCTCTGGCAACAGTGCTTGAAACCAGGCCGCCTGACGAGGAAGCGCCTGGCTCACCAGCCGCGGCCAGTCGGCCGCCATCACGGTCACCACCCCGCTGCGTCCGCGCTGCAGGAGACGCGCCAGCGCCTCAAACGCCTCACTGTCTTGCAAAGGCTTGAGGCCTACGGCTTCAAAACGCTTCTCCAGTCCAGCCGCCATGCCCGTTCCGCCCCAGGGACCCCACTGAATGGCCAGCCGCAATGGCCCGCCTGGCTGTTCAGAATGCTCAGCCGACAGGCACATCGCTTCGAGAGCTGCGTTGGCAGCTCCGTACACCAGCTGCCCCGGGGAACCAACCCCAGCGGCAAGCGAAGAAAACACAAGCTGGAAATCCACCTGCAACCAAGCCTCCGGCTGCAGTTGTTGCACTTGCTGGAGCTGCTCACCAACACCCCACTTCGCCGAGAGCACCGTCTCCAGGCCCAGCGCATCAATCGCATCGATGCGTTGGTCCCAAAGCGTTCCCGCCGCATGGATGACGCCCCGCAGTGGCTGGTTGTTCGGCAGCACATCCAGGGCCCGGGGTAGTTCCACCCAAGTGAGGGACTCCACTTCAATCCCCTGAGTACGGAGCCTCTGCAGCTGTTGCTCTGCATCGCTGTCGGGCTGAGGCAACCGACGACCCACGAGCAACAGGGCCCGAGCCCCCTGCTCCACCAACCAGCGCTGCAGCCGAAGACCCAGACCCCCAAAGGCACCAACAATTAAATAGGTCCCGTCGGAACGGATGCGGCACGGGGGCGCCTGTGTGGGCAAGGTGATCACCAACTTGCCCACATGCCGGCCCTGGGCCATCAGCCGAAAGGCGTCTTTGCACTCGGCCAAAGAGAAAACGGAGGTCGGCAAAGCCTTCACTCGCTCCTGCTGGACCGCCTCAACCAGAGCCAGCAGTCGCTGACGCAACGGCTGGGGATCGCTTGCCGCCAACTCGAGCAGATCAAAGCGGTGGTAGGTCACATCTGGGCGCCGCTCCCGCACCTGGTGATCACTCCAGATCTCCAGCTTGCCGAGCTCTACAAACCGCCCCCCCTCAGAGAGAGCACGGAAACTGGCATCCACCCACTCCCCCTTAAGGCTATTGAGCACCACATCAACGCCACGCCCTCCGGTGTGCTCCAGCACCTGATCAGCGAATGCGGTGGAGCGAGAATCAAAGACGGCATCCACCCCCTGCTCCAATAGGGCAGCCTGCTTAGCCGCACTTGCTGTGGCCAAGATGTGAGCACCGCAACGCAAGGCCACTTGCAATGCAGCTTGCCCAACCCCACCGGCGGCAGCGTGAATGAGCACGGTCTCCCCCTGCTGAAGCTGAGCGAGCTGCTCAAGTCCGTGTTCGGCTGTGAGATAGGCCGTCGACAGGCTTGCACCCAACACTGGGTCCAAGGACTCAGGCCAGGGCACGCACAGGTCGGCGCGACAGCTCACATGGCTCGCCAAACTGCCCAGGGTGAGCGCCGCCAACATCCTGGATCCCAGCAAGGAAGGATCGGTCCCCGGGCCCACAGCCACCACGCGGCCGACCGCTTCTCCCCCGAACGGCAGCTGGGCATCAGCCCTCAGCCCCAACGACTGGTTGTGGGTCTGCAGCAGACCGAGAGCATTTAAGACATCGCGGAAATTGAGCCCTGTGGCCTCCACCGCCAGCTCCAACTCTCCAGGCAGCAACTGGGGCAGGGGCAGGGGCGCATGCACCAAGCCTTCCAATCTGCCGCTGCCATCCGCCAGGATCCGAAACCGATCGCCATCCATCGGATGCAAACAACGGGTATCAATCCGGTCTTCGCCGCACCAGCGCAGCTCAGCATCACCACCCGTAGCCGCTAGCAACCGTTGCCATTGGGGCGATGACAAGACCTCACCCTTCAGGGTGATCGTGCTGCAACGCCAGGCCGGACAATCCTGAGCCAGGCTGCGGACCGCCGCCTGCACAGCTCCAACTGCCGGAGAGAAGAGATGCGGCAACAGTACAAACAGCTGACGCGGACGTTGCAGCGGCAAGGCCTGCAGCGTCTGCACGAGTGCGGGCACCAACGTGGCGGGATCAGCAGACTCTTCCATCACGATGGGATCAATCGCTTGCTGGTCGCACCAGGTCTGGACTGTCTCGGGGATCTCTCCCAAAGCAATCAAACTGATCGGCTCCGATGCCACCGAGCTCCACTCGGACAGCGCTCCGGCCGGCAGCTCAGACCAACCATCCTCCAAAAGCCTGGCCGCCGGTAAGGCAGGGGCCACAGGAACCATGAGATCGAGCATGGTGCGCGATAACTGCCGCAACTGCAGACCTCTGATCGAACCGATCGGAGCGCCCGCCACATCGTGCAATTCCAGATCAGCCACCCGATGGCCTCTCGCTTCGGCGCCTTGCTGCTCAACGCTCGACTCCCGTAGCTGCAGCCGGCAACGCAATGCATCCGGCAGGGGCCAGCATCCAAAGTGAACGGCTTCCACCCCGGTGGGAAGCAGCAACTGAGCGGCAGCCGGCTCCTGAGCGATCACGGCTGCAACAAGCTGAAAACACCCATCGATCAGGCAACGATCCGGAGCTCCCTCCGGCCGAATGAGAAGGGCTTCAGCGCAAAGCCCGTCAACCCAGAACTCACGAATAGGCCGATACGTCTGTCCATAGCTGAGCCCTAGCCGCTTCAAAGCGCCGTACAGCTCCTCCGGCGCCTGCCTTTCAGCCTCTGAGCTCGGAATGAATCCCTGCTCTGGCAACAAGGAAGCCTCACCAGCTTCAACAGCCAGCTGCACTTGTCCATGCAGCTGCCAGTCACTGGAATCATCACCAGAAACAGGGCGACTATGCAACGAGAGCTCCTGTCCATGAAGGAGCGCTTGCAGTCGCACCGGCCCGTCATGGAGCCAGAGCGGCCGTTCCAATTGAACGGCGCCCAACTGCAGCGCCTGCTTCCGCTCCTTCAGCCAGTCGAGAACCAACGCCAGATAACCAGCCGCCGCAAACACGGGCTGACCGCCAAGCCGGTGGTGCTTCAGATCCGGAACACTGTCAGCGTCAAGCTCCGCGTTCCAATGCTGCGTCTCTCCTGGCAAATCCAGGCGTTGCAGCTGCAACGCTCCCTGACGTTGTGGCGCAGGGCTTGTCAAGCCAAGGTGATCCAACCAGAGACTCGCTTTGACATCCTTAGCTGCCGTCTCAATTGAGCTCCACCAGTAGCGAGAGCGGAGAAAGGGGTGTCCAGGCGGTTGCACCAAACACCAGTCAGCACCCTCATGCCAAGTGGACCAAGACATCTGAGCTCCTGATGCCAATGCCTCCACCAGCTCCTCGAGCATTCGGCGAGCGGAGGCGCCAGGAGACAACATCTTTAATTGAATCTTCTGCAGAGAAGCTGGTAGAGCGGCTTGACCCCTGGATGGCACCTCTCCAGACCAGGCCACAGCACCCTGACCAAGCAATTGATTCAGCAACTCCTTTCGGCTACTGACGATGAGGGCTATGGCATGAGGGAACTGCGACCTTCTCAAATGCGTGCTGGCGCAAAGATCAGCGATCTCCACCTCGGGATGGGAATCCAGCCATTCCGCGTAATCCCTACGAAGTACGGCAAGCGCTTCGGGGGAGCGAGCACTCAACCAGAGCAGCTGCAAGGCGGGAGCTGCAGAGCCGGAGGCTTTAGCGCAGTCGCCATCAAGCTCAGTTGCAGCGCTAAGAACCGCATGAGCATTGGTTCCGCCAAAGCCGAAGGAGCTAACGCTGGCTACAAGCTCTTGATCCTCCGCAGGGAAAGGCATCAGCGCATCAGACACCTTGAGTCCAAGCCCAAGCATGTCGACGCTGGGGCTCGGGCGGCTGTAGTGCAAGCTTGCCGGGATTTGGCGACGCTTCAGGCAGAGCACCGTCTTGATCAGGCCCGTAATCCCTGCGGCGGTTTCGCCATGGCCGAGGTTGCTTTTCACTGAACCCACGAGGCAAGGCTTCGCCTTTGATCGCCCAGCTCCGAGCACGGCACCCAAGGCGCGCAGTTCGATGGGATCGCCCTGACGGGTCCCCGTGCCATGGGCTTCCACGTATTGCGCTGCCGCAGGCGACAGCCCAGCAGCGGCATAGGCGGCTTGCACACAAGCCATCTGCGCCTTCTGACTAGGCGCTGCGATCCCCTGACTGCGGCCATCGGAATTCACCGCGGTGCCACGGATGACCGCCTCAATCCGATCACCGTCGCGCAGAGCTGCCCTCAACGGCTTGAGGAATACAGCACCGGCCCCTTCGGAACGCACATAGCCATCCGCCTCAGCATCAAAACTGCGGCAGCGGCCTGATGGCGACAGCAACCCCGCCTTGCAGAAGCTCATCTGTATGCCGGGATGGATTAAGGCCTGCACACCTCCAGCCAGAGCAAGCTCTGACTCACCGCGGCGCAAACTCTCGCAGGCCAGATGCACCGCAACCAACGACGAAGAGCAAGCGGTATCCACCGTGAAGCTAGGACCTTTGAGATCAAAGGCATAAGAAATACGGTTCGCGGCGATGCAACCGGTGTTGCCGGTGAGGATGAAGGGCTCGTTGTCGGGCATGAGGTACTGCGCTTCCGAGGCCCACAACAATGCGCTGTAGTCGGCACTGGAGATGCCCATAAACACACCCACAGCGCGTCCGCGAAGCTGTTCGAGGGGATGACCTGCCCCCTCAATCGCACGCCAGCACACCTCCAGGAGCAAGCGCTGCTGAGGATCCATGCACTGCGCTTCCCGGCCACTAATTCCAAAAAAGCCAGGATCAAACCGATCGACCCCTTCCACCAGTCCGGCGCGGCGCACGTGCTGGTGAAGCGGGCGACGCGGATCCGGATCGTGATGGCGTTGCGGATCCCAACGTTCAGGAGGGATCTCCCCGACAACGTCTCGTCCCTCAGCCAGAAGATCCCAAAAATCGTCGGAGCTCTCAACACCACCAGGCAGCCGGCAGCCCATCCCTATGACCGCAATCGCTTCTTGCTGATTGGGCTTGTCCGGATGATCCAATCCCGTCATCCCTTTGCGAAGTCTCCGTCCAACAGAAGCGAACGAATCGCCTCTCGATCAGCCACAAGCGGATGTCTCCCTACCTGCGCCTTGAGCGTCTGATACCGCTCCGGATGATCCAGCCAGCGACTGCAGAGATCTAATAAGTCTTGAGGCTTGCGGATGCAGCAATCAATCTGCCTTGCCTGGAAGTAGCGACGGGCCAACAGCTCCTGGGGCATCGTCATCCCGAAACCATTGAAAATCAGCACAGTGCCTGCTGCCAATGCTTCCGTGGCTGTCCGCGCACCTGGCCTCGCCACCATCGCCCAAGCTTGTTTGTACAACTTGGCCATCTCAGCAGGCCCCTGGAATCCCAACGGCTTCAGGGAGAGTTGGGGATGCTGCTCAGCCCATTGCCGAAGTTGATCCAGAGCAGCCTGACGACGACCACATAACGCAACGACACGCAGCCTTCCTGCCAGGGGCAACAACACATCGAGCAAGCGAATGTGGTTATTGGCACCGTTGGCACCGGCCCCTAAAACCAATAACGGCAACTGATCAGCGCTAATGCCACGTTCCGGCCGGGCGAGCTCCTCCTCAAAGGCCGGATCAAACAAAGGTCCCAAGGCCGGGACTGGGACACGTTTGTAGCCCCTACGGCGTACATCAGCACTCACCTCGGGGGTCAGCGTCCAGAAAACATCCGCGCTCCTTGTGAGCCAATTACGACTGAACCCAAAGCCCCCATCGAGCTCGGTGCAGCAGGTGATGCAGCGCAAATTGGGACAAACCCGCCGAGCCAAATCGAAATGCCCACGGTTGATATGGGGATGGGTAGAGATCAGCAGATCAGGCTGAAGCCTGCGCAACAGCCTGATCACATAGAAACGACCAGCAAGCAGGGTGCCGGGCTTGGTTACATCCTCAAACTCAACAACACGCCAATAGATCTGATGCATCCAGGGTCCATGGCGTTGGATCCAGTTGTAAAGAGCGACTCCTGCGCGGGTGAAGACGCTCGCGTTCTCGAGCACATGCTCAACCAGAACCTCCCCATCTGGATCCCAGCGTTTCAGCCAGGCCTCGATCGCATAAGCCGCTGCATCATGAGCCGTACCACCGCTGGAGGTGAAGATCAAAACCCTCATCAACTCAGAATGCCATGCCGAAAGACGGCTCAATTTGAGACTAAAAAGTTCTGAAATTACAGACCACTAAGATTGCGCAAGGCCTTCAAAGCATGAAATCAGGTTTTATGCATAAACGGCATAATGAGCGCCTGATCCAAAAGCCAATCACAATCATTTGGCTCGGATTATTCTGATCACGACTGCATTTTCACGACTGAAACAGGAAAAAAGCGAGGCAGGCAAATCGCAAGCCACGTGCAGAGCAAAGGAAGAATCTGTCAAGACGATTGGAAACTACGGTTTGAAATTTGCCTCAAAGCCATCCTGCTCGGCCTGGATTTAGGCAGCGATCATCGTGTCAATGCTGTTTTCTCATCGTGGAAAATATTGCGATTAAACGAAGCTCCTGGCGAAGGATTGAAGCAAAAAATCAATCCCTCCAAGGCCTTGGGCAAATGTGAAGGAGAAGTAAGTAGAAGTCAACAAATTCGAGCCGCTAATCACGTCAAACGTTATGCAGCAAGAGCAACTCCTTGAAGTAAGCAATCGTGGGCTCAAGGCCTTTCTCTAGCGCCACCTCAGGTGTCCAGCCCAACTCCTTTTCTGCAAGATCGATAATCGGCTGCCGTTGCAGTGGATCATCTTGAGGCAACGGTTTGCAGATCAACTCCAGCTCTGGATTGATCTTGTCTCGCACCAGCTCAGCCAGCTGCCGGATCGTGAATTCGATTGGATTGCCGATGTTGATCGGCCCACTGTGATCGCCATTCATCAAGCGAATCATCCCCTCGATCAGATCATCCACAAAGCAAAAACTACGGCTTTGACTGCCATCGCCATAAAGAGTTAGCGGCTCTCCTTTCAGCGCCTGCACAATGAAGTTGCTGACCACCCGGCCATCATCCGGAAGCATGCGCGGACCGTAGGTGTTGAAAATCCGCATCACCCGGATTTCCAGATCATGCATCCGCTGGTAATCGAAACAGAGCGTTTCAGCAATGCGCTTGCCTTCGTCGTAGCAGCTGCGAATGCCGATGGGGTTCACGCATCCTCGGTAGCTCTCGGGCTGGGGATGCACCTCTGGATCGCCATACACCTCACTGGTACTGGCCAACAGCAGCCTTGCCCCAACCCGCCTGGCTAGGCCCAGCATGTTGTAAGTACCAATAAAGCTAGTTTTCGCCGTTTTCACCGGGTTGAATTGGTAGTGCACCGGGGAAGCTGGGCAGGCCAAATGCCAGATCCGGTCCACCTCGAGCTTGATCGGCTCAGTGACGTCATGGCGAATCAATTCAAAGCGGGGATGACCCATCCACTGCGCAATATTCGCCTTACGGCCCGTGAAGTAATTATCCAAGCAGATCACCTCTTCTCCAGATTCCATCAAGCGATCGCAGAGATGGGACCCCAAAAAACCAGCACCACCGGTCACCAAATTGCGAATGAGAGAAGCAGGCATCAGGTCGTTGGGATTTGGTCAAAGATGAGATGAGGCTGAACCTGTCCGGGCTGGCTCAAGCCACTCACTGGAATGTATTGCTCTTTAAAAAACAAACTAGGGCTGCGGATCACAACTTGAAGATCTTCTTGGGCAAAGAAGTGATCGGAAGGCTCTGCCTTACAGATCGCTGCGTCCGTAGCGGTCTTCAAAGCGCACGATGTCGTCTTCTCCGAGGTATTCACCACTTTGGACTTCGATCATTTCCACCGGGATACGGCCTGGGTTACTGAGTCGATGTTTGCAACCAATGGGGATGTAAGTGCTTTGGTTTTCGCCAATCAGCTCTGTTTCTCCATTGCGTTCGACGAGGGCAGTTCCGTGCACCACCACCCAATGCTCGGCTCTGTGATGGTGCATCTGCAGCGACAGGCTGGCGCCAGGCTTGACGGAGATGCGTTTGACCTGCCAGCGCGTTCCTTCCACTACGCCGGTGTAAGCACCCCACGGGCGGTAAATCTTGCGATGGGCCTTGCCCTCGGGACTACCCTCGGCCTCCAGCTGCTTCACCACTGTTTTCACGTTTTGGGCTTGGCTGCGATCAGCGATCAGCACGGCGTCATCGGTTTCGACGACCACGAGGTTTTCCACGCCAAGGCCTACAACCAGTCTGTGTTCACTGCGTAGATAACAGTTTTTGCTGCCTTCGCTGATCACCCTTCCGCGCAACACATTGCCGTTCTCATCGCGATCAGCTGTGTCCCAAAGGGCGCTCCAGCTGCCCACATCACTCCAACCAGCATCGAGCGGAAGCACGGTGCCGAGCTCGGTTTGCTCCATCACGGCCACATCAATGGCCACGTTGGGGCATTTGGCAAAGGCGTCTCGATCCAGGCGTAAAAAGTCGAGGTCTGCCGTGTCTTGTTCCAAGGCGGAGCGGCAGCAGCTCACTACTTCAGGGGTGAGCCTCTCTAGTTCAGCAAGCATGGCGCTGGCCTTAAACAGGAACATGCCGCTGTTCCAGGTGAAGCGCCCACTGGCGAGAAATTGTTCGGCTGTGGCTTGATCGGGTTTCTCCACGAAGCGTGCAATCGGAACGGGCGTTAGCGCCCCAGGCACGAGCGGTTCGGCGGCTTCGATGTAGCCATAGCCGGTTTCAGGCGCGGTCGGCACGATCCCAAAAGCCACCAGGCGGCCTACCTCCGCTTCTTTACGACCGGCAGCAATGGCGGCCTGAAAGTGCGACCTATCACGAATCACATGGTCTGCTGCCAAAACGAGCAGGAGGGGGTCGTCGCCTTTGGCTGTTGCTTGAAGTGCTGCCACGGCCACTGCAGGTGCGGTATTGCGCCCCATCGGCTCCAAAAGGATTGCTCCAGGTTCCACATCGATCTGGCGCATCTGCTCAGCCACGATGAAGCGGTGATCCTCGTTGCAGATCAGCAGAGGGTTCCCAAGTGCTTTGATTCCGGTTAATCGCTTCTGGGTTTGTTGAAGCAAGGTTTCATCGCCGCTGCCTCCGAGGGGCCAATACTGCTTCGGATAGCTAGCCCGCGAAAGAGGCCAGAGGCGTGTGCCAGTGCCACCGCAAAGGATCACAGGGATAAGCGGGGTGATCACTGGAAAACTGCTCTCGATCGATTCCAGTCTTGCGCAGCCTGGGAGTGGCATACAAGGGTTATGGGCCAAACCCGGATGAAATTCGTATTGCCCTTTTGTTTTTGAATCGAGGCTTGCGTCTATTTTGACGGCTATTACGCTGGCAGTTTTTTTTAAGCCTCCCGGGTTGTTGGAGTGAGATTATGAATTTGCAAAACGAGAGCCCATAGGCGAGGATTGCTACGTTGCCAGGTACCGGATGACAAACAATAACTTCGAATCAAATGCTCTCTTGTTTGAAGATGAATTTGATCTAAGGGAGGTGCTTGCCGCTTTTCGGCGTCGCTGGATTTGGGTTGCAGGTGGAGGATTGTTAGGGCTACTCATTGCGGCGGGGGTTTCAATGTCTAGGCCTCCTGAGAAGGCTACTAAGGCAATTAGGATGGTGGTTGATACTGCACAAAGCCCTTGCACTTGGACCGCACGAAAGTTTCAAATATTTGAGGTGGGAGAAGTTGTTAACATTCAATGCTCCGGCGAATTTTTGACCACTCTTCAGGTTTTATCTGCTCTCGCTACTAATGAGTTTGGATCTGATGATTCTCTTTCAGCGAAGGTCCAACCTTTGAAGTTTGGAGGCGAAAAAGACAAAAATCTTGTTAATAGTAATACCCAGATTGAGCTGCTTGTTGAGGTAAGTCCAGGCAAATTAGATGACGCAAAGGCTAAGCTAGAAACTATTAAAGATGTGTTTTCAGCTCAACAGCTGGATAACATTGGAAAGTTATCAACTAGTGCACAGGCGGGTAATGGCTGGATTTCTATTGAGGATGTCCCCTATAATAACCACTCTAAAACTAAATCTAGTGGATCCTTTGCTCTCGGTTTGCTAGGAGGTTTGGTTGCAGGAAGCGGTGCTGCATTAATTGCGGATCGCAGATCTAATCGCGTATTTGGTCATTCAAGGATTCTAAGCCAATTGGGTTACCCCTTATGGCTTACTTTGCCCACGCTCCCTTGGTCTGATCCAGTAGAAGGATCTTTGATCGGTCAACTGGCAGCCAGGCTTGATCGCTCTCTTGATTGGCATGTATTAAGCATTGCTCGGGAGCATGAGGCGGTACAACCTCTAGCGCAAGCTCTTATTCGTCAAAACGAAGTTGGATTAAATTGCAAGTCTGTAGATCCTCTAATGAATGCGATCATCCGGCCTGGCTCTGATGCTCGTCCCATCGGCTTGCTGGTTGTAGTGGAGTCAGGTTTTAACTCCTCTCAGGCTCTTGAGGATGCGCGTTTGCTTCTAAGTCAATTGTCCTGTGTGCAATCGATTGGGATTGTATTGGCCGGCGTGCCGCTTCCGAGTGAGCTGATAGTGGGGGAAAAGGCTTCATCATGAAAGTGGCTTTTCACTCTTTAATATTCACGAATAAAATGTAATTTTGCCCAGTAAATCTTGCTTTGTTCTGTTTGAGCCCTGATTGTTGGCACAACGCTTGAAGGATGGCAGAAGCCTCATGCATGTTATGGCTCGTGCAGGTCAAAGAGGTCTACGTTGCTGGGAGTGCTGAAATCAAAAGCAAGGCGTCCCTCAACCATTGGGAGCTGTCTGGCAGACCGTGCTGTTGGTCTCGCGCTGTGCGTTGGTGCCATGAGCCCTTGCTCTACGTAGCTCTGCAAGTGCTGCTTAAGGGTGATCTGTTCGCCTTCGGCCCTGGATTTGAGCAGCGCAAAGAGAGGATCCGGCAACTCAAGGGTGGTCCGCATCGCTTGTTGAACTGGTGATGCATGCGCTCCAATGATTTGGCAGCTGATATCCGCTGGCAGCAGCGCTTTGTGAATTACAAGCGAGCCCTGGAACAACTCGAGCGTTTTTTTGAGCCGCCTGCGCTGAATGAGCGGGAGCAGCAAGGTTTGATCAAGGCCTTTGAATAAACCTTTGAATTGGCCTGGATCACGCTCCGTGATCTGTTGCGTAGTCAAGGCAACGAAAGCTTGCTCGGATCCCGCGACACATTGAGAGAAGCCTTTCGCCTTGAATTGATTCAAAATGGTGAGTCTTGGATGCTGATGATTCAAGACCGCAATCTCACCAGTCACACCTACAACCGCGCAACCGCAGATGCGATTGCCGCCAATATTCAGCAGCACTACCTCAGTTGTTTTCAGAGCTTGCGCACTCGCCTGCAGATCCGCTTGGAGCAAGAGGCACGCTGATGGATGCTACGAGCAGTGAGAAGGCCCAAACAGTCGTAATCCCAGGAATTTCCGGGCCTCAGCAACAGAGGTTGTTGGATGTATTGATCAAACAAGCCGATGTGGATGCCATGTGGTTGTTTGGATCGCGGGCGATGGGCCAAGAACGCCCTGGATCGGATATCGATTTGTGCGTCGATGCTGCTCGTTTAACTCATCTAGAGCGGTTGCGACTGATGGCCGACATAGACGAGTTGCTGTTGCCCTGGACGGTGGATTTGGCGTTACGCCATGAGCTGCCGCCTGATCTTGTCTCCCACGTGGAGCGGGTGGGGCGCTGTCTCTGGACGAGGACGAAGTGATCATCCGTCGGGGAAAGCCAGTGGCACGTTTGGTCGGTGAAGGCTCAACGTCTCAGACCGTGAGTCAAGCGTGACCCTGAAACCGGTATTGTCAGCCTGCACCCTTTGCGGTCGAGTCCTCTTGAGTGGTTGCGCCAGCGTTCAGAACTGCTGGACAGCGACCCGGCTGCTTCGGCTCAGGAAAGGGATTGGCCTTGAAGCAGCGCTTCATGCTCGATACCAACGCCAACCGTTGATTGACCTGGCGCAACGGGAGTCGGGATGGGCGTCATCGGTAGCAATTGCCAAAGGGCTTCGGCCACGATCGCCCATTTCCGCTAAAGCCTTACCGGAGCTACGTTGAAAGCATGCAGGGGTTCCAGACAAGATGACATCTGTTTATATCGCCAAGTCTTTCAACTACTGGCGTGAATCCGATGGCCAGTTTCTGGGTTATCTGAACGCATACCCCGATCATTGGACGCAAGGTGAGGACCTCGAGGATCTGAAGGTGAAGCTTCTGGATCTCTACCACGAGTTCTTCAAGCAAGACCTCCCAGGAATTCGCAAGGTTGGCGAGCTTGTTGTGGCTTGAAACGAACTGATCTAATTAAGGAACTGGAGCAAGCCGGTTGCGTTCTTCCAGGATGGGCTTGTTGTAGCTGATACTGGCAGCGTTGGGTTTGTAGCTCAAAACGCGCCGGTCATCTTCGCCCTCGCGTGAGAAGTGGATGAATTCGATCTTGCCTTTGAGTAGGCAGGCGTGTGCCGCCGGCTATGTTGATGGCTGACCCATGGGCAGGGTGAGGCCGCATCGCCCACATAAATGTGGATGGGGTGATAGCCGATAGGGGCGGAGATAGAGCCCGGGGTCTGTGACGAAGGTCTGGGACTACTCACTGAGGAAGGAGTGCAACTTCTTCAATCGAGCATTTCCGAGGAAAACGCCCGCAGCTGCGGTAGCTAAATCTTGGATATAGGCCTGATTGAGAAATGCGACAAGGCTATTCTTTAGAGTTTACCTACCTTATGTCAAATGCCATTTTACTAGAAGTCCAACTTGGCTAAGCAGCAGTTAATGGCACCATTTTAATTGGGCTGACCTCTCTTATGAAAGATTCGCTTACAAATGACAATCTTTAATGCGTATTTGCCATAAATACTTCGCCCCACTGCTGGCCCGATTGCACCAGGAAAGGAGCAGAAAAATAGCAGCTTTCCGTGAACGTGCTCCAATCTAACGATCTTGGATTCAGCAGCTTGATAGCATTAGAAGCAAGTTGCTAATAACATCCAATTACCCAAGATGTGTTGTCACAAATATACACTGCTGCTGGGCAGGGTCTGGGTTTTTCCAGCTGAAGATTTCGCAATTCGGAACTCGAGTCACTGATAAGTTTGTATCTTTGAATTGTATCTACAACCCTCAAAAGGTGTTTAGTTTCGACAGCAATGAAGGATTCATATCAAGTTTGTCGAGTATTTCAACAATTCGAATGTCCGCTTTGCCGTCTCCGTAAGAATTAGAAAAGTCACACTTTGCATCACCCATGTCATCTATTGCTTTCAGGACATTTGACTTAGTAATTTCTTCGCAATCAATTGTATTGCTATTCCTTAAGCGATTGGATTGCCTGCTCCCAAGATTAATGCAGGGAAGGCCAAGTGATGCTGACTCAATTATTCCAGATGAGGAATTGCCTATAATAAAATCAACTCCTGATAGGCACTCGATAAATTCACTCCTGGCCAAGTGCGAGATCACCGTAACTAATCCAGGATAATTCAACTGATCTAGGTAATGGCTAATCTCACATCCACCTGCATCAGAATTTGGTCTAAGGATCAGGGTTGAGATTTTTCTTTCGAGCAATGACTCGACAATTGTCTTGATATGGGTTTGCCCCAGATGTGATTCCTGAACAACAGGATGAAATATTAAGAGAGCAACCTTATTACCATACAGCTTATAATTAGCTCGAATTTTTGGCGAGACTAATTCACGTGGACCGCTGGGCATAAGTCCTACAAGACCTGGAGCGCCTAAAATATATATATTCTTGGGATTTTCCCCTAGCTTCTTAAGCCTGTTTGCAGAATCTTCTGAAGCCGCAAAATGAAAATGTACTAGTTTCGATATTGCATGGCGAAAGCTTTCATCTAATGTGCCCGATAGTTCACCACCATGTATGTGTGCAATATGAATTCCTAGATGAACTCCGGCAATTGATGCGGCTAACATCTCTCCTCTATCGCCTAGAACGAGGATGAGGTCAGGACGCGAAACAGTCCAAAAATCCAAAAAACCAGAGAGTTGAGTGGAGAAGGCTTTGGCCATCTCAAGGCCGCTCTTTCCCTGCAGAAAAACAGGAATTCTGGCGACAATTGATAAGCCTGAATTGTATACGTCCTGCTCAGTAGATCCATATTCTGCGATAGTATGCTGACCGGTGACAACAAGGCCTATATTATGGCTTGAACTGCATTGAATAGAGGTTAAACAAGCAGACATCAATCCAAAATCTGCCCTAGAACCAGTGACATAGTGGATATTCATTTATCAATTGAACGCAAGCCATAACTAACTATAGCTCGAGCAACATTTAGTTGGTCCATGTAGTCAATGTCTATACTGTCTATTTCGCTCATCTCAAAACCTTGTGTGTGAGATGAAAGAAAGGAGCCTGATGCTCGAAAAAGATTTGCATCGCTAAGGTAAATCGCTCCGTTAGGCCAGATCGATGGCTTAGTAGATTGCCGCTGAGATACAAGAGCGTAGGAATTCGTCACAGGGCGGACTATCTGATCAGGTGAAGACTCAAGACACCACTGATATGGCTTGCCAGCTACAGTTGAGATTAGAGAACTTGCAGGCGAAATAGATTTAAATTGCTTGTATGCACTTATGATGTGATCTTTATTGCGAAATGGAGAAGTAGGCTGAAGAAAAGCAAAAGTTCCAGAGCAGCCGGTTTGGTCCAGACAGTGATAAATTACAGAAGCAGATGAAGCCTCGGATGTTGCCAAGTCATTCGGTCGAAGAAAAGGGACTTCAGCACCATATTTACATGATAGGTCTGCTAGATGCTGGGAATCAGTTGTCACAACTACTCTTTTGAAGAGATTTGCGCTGATAGCAGATCTTATGGTCCAGGCAATAAGGGGATATCCACCAAGATCTGCACTATTCTTACCTGGGAGTCCTTTTGAACCGGCACGAGCAGGTATAATTGCTAAATCAATCATTTTCGGAATAATCCCAAAACTAATTTTGAATAATCTTGCCTTAAAGAAGGCTCAAGTGCAAGACATGCGATAAATACTGCGATTGACAAGATATACGAAGGTATCCATAATAGCTGATGACTAAACATGCTTATACACAACTTGCAACTGAGCATAGAAGCTATCGATGGCACTAAGAAAGTCTGAATAGGTTTCCTAAAGACTCGCTGAAACAGACTAAACTTCAGAGATCTTGCAATGGAAAAGAATAATATTACTGATGGCATAATGTATGCGAATCCTAGCGACGCACAGGTGCCAACTAAGCCATACATTCTAGTTGAAATGTTCATCAATGGTATACTAAAAGCTGCAGTCAAAATAGAAACAGCCAATAACAAACCATGTTTCTTGGTTGTGGACAAAAGAGGTAGCGATAGAACGGTTAAACCTCGAAAGGGAATGGTGAAAATAAATACTATTATTAAGGAGGAAACTATCTGAACTTGATAGGTTTCTAGGGCTCCACCAGCGAAAACCGTGCTGAGTATTTGGTCACTCAGAAGGAGAATCGGCAAACATAGGAATAGAGAAATCAGAAGAGAGAATCGGACGAGGTCTTCAATAGACTTACGACACGAAGTGATATCTTCATTGTATTCGCGCGATAGTCTAGGCAAGTAGACAGTAGATAACGAAGCAAATACTAGAGCAATAGGAATCTCAGTAAGCCTAAAAGCGTAATTAAAAAGTGACAACGCACCGGGATACAAAGATGAGGAGTATGAACGCCCAATAACTGGCAAGAAGGAGAAAATGCCAGCAAAAACTGTTGTAGCAAATAGACTTTTTCCAATGCTTACCCCTTTGCGAACTTTATTTTTGGAGGGTAGCGTCCATTGACGGATAATCCCAATGTATTGCCATCCGAGGCGAATCAATGACCCGAGCAAAATACCGGTTACTACACTTGGTAAAAACTGAGCGCGTAATCCGATGAATACACAGGCTATGATTGAGAGATTGAATATAAGATTTCCGGGCTGGCTAAACAGGAACTGCCTCTTCGAAACTAGAAGTGATTGATTAAGACCACTCAAAGCCGTTAGAGGAATTGCTAATGTAGAGAGAGCAAAAAGATATAAATACACATTGTCTACGCCCATCCGAAAGGCCGATGGGGCTAGAAAAGAAATTAAAGATGGCGACAATACAGAAATAATACATGCAATTATGGAGAATCCAATAAAAAACGACTTTAGAAGTGAGAGATATAAAGCTGATGACTGCGACTCCCCAATTGATTGATATTTAGGTACAAGGCTTGCGCTTATCCCGCCTCCTACAACTAGGTTTACAACTAGATCCGGTAATGTAATTAGAACAACAGCAAGGTCGCTATTTATGCCTGCACCCGCTACATAAGCAATAAGCCAATCACGAAAAAAACCACTTACACGACCTAATAATAAAAGAATCGAGACTAAGTAGAACGATGAGAGAACACTCACTAATCTGAATAATTAAAGGGCTATCAGAAGGCGATATAGGCTTATAAAGATAAGAATTTGCTTAACAGAGATTGCCCGGCAAATGATGAGCGTTCCGGATGAAATTGAACACCCATAATGTTTTCATGCTGAATTGAAGATACAACTACAGTCTCACTATGTGAAACTGTGCTTGTCACCACAGATGTGTCAAGAGGTTGGCAAGCATAAGAATGAACAAAATAGTATGCAGATCCATCTAAGTTCTGAGCTAAGGAATTTAAGTTGGCTTTATGACCGGTTACTTTGTGCCATCCTATAATTGGTATTCTCATCGAATTATCTGCATTCATATGTTCAGAGATTCTGGCCACTACTCCCGGAATAAGGTTAAGTCCGTCGTGCTCTCCAAATTCTCGGCTTGTAGTCATTAATAGTTGCATTCCTACGCATATACCTAAAAAAGGACGCCCCGTACCAGTGAAGCATTTGAGAGCTTCATCCAAATGCAGTTCGCGAAGTCTCTGCGCAGCCCGACCAAATGCTCCAACGCCCGGAAGAATTACTCTGTCCGCTGATTGAATTAAATGTCTATCTGATGTAAGGCAAGCATCTACCCCCTGAGCTTTGAGAGCATTTAGTACTGAAAAAATATTTCCAAGACCATAATCAATAACAACACATGTTGATGGCTTCATAGTCTCTGCGAATTCTTCAGATGTGGGCGAGCTGGTGAGCCAACCCAGATACCGGGATCTAAAATGTCCTTTGTAACTACAGACCCTGCTCCAATAATTGTACCAGATTGCACATGTAAACCTGGAAGAATAACCGCGCCTGTTCCGACAAAAACGGAACTACCCAAGCTGACTCCGCCACCTAGCAAAGCCCCTGGCGCAATATGACAAAAATCTCCAACAGTGCAGTCATGCTCTACAACAGCATTTGTGTTGACGATCACACTACTTCCTATTACTGACATTGTATTAATCACAGACCCAGCCAAAATTTGCGAACCGGCTCCTATGCTTGCGGCAAAGTTATAATCGCTGTTGATGATTATCGGCGGACTGATCTTTGGTAAGAGCAGATTGTGAAGCTCTTCCCTGAGACTATTATCCCCTATTGATATGCAAATCCTTTCACTATCAATATCTGCAGCTTCCTTGTATAAGACATGTATTCCTGCAACACTTTGTCCATAAAGCGACCGATCACAGAAAACTACAGAGGCATGGAGGAAGCGTTCAATTTGAGCAGCCAAAACTCTCCCATGACCACCTGCGCCAAAGAGACACAGATTATGCTTACTCGAAGTCTTCATAACTGAGAGCTACATCTTTTACAGAATCAATCTTTAACTGCTTTCCAAGAAATGCTTCATATTCACTTGGCGGGATTCCAAAGGAGGGCCTCTTTGCGGCTAAGTCATTTTTGGTAATGATATGCCCAGCTTTCAAAGAGCGTGCATAAAATAGACTTTTTCTGGCTACTGTTTTAGCGTCAAGCTCACTTGGTGCGGGCAGCTTGACCCCATTCCCTAGAGCTACTTCAATACTTCTGACTTCACTGACCAGCTCTTTAAGCCCAGTAAAGTCGACAGATGCCTTGTGATCTGGTCCATCGAGATTTCTGTCAAGTGTAAAATGCTTTTCTAGTACTGACATGCCGAGACCTTTTGCTGCAATTGCACATTGAAAACCTTGAGTATGATCAGAAAAGCCAACAGGACACTGATATCTATTCTCAAGGAATGGCAAAACGCGAAGGTTTTGATCTGACATTGCAGCAGGATAGTTCGAAACACATTGAAGAACTACAAGGGGAGTGTTCCTCCCAATCCAAGTAATTGCATCGTCAACATCATTAATTCTTGACATACCAGTAGATAAAATTATGGGCAATCTCGTTTTTGCAGCTTGATCTAAAAGCATCTTATTTGTAAGTTCACCAGATGCCCATTTGATTGCTACAGGTTTTAAGTTTGCGATAAATCTTAGGCTGACTGGATCAAAGGGTGTCGAAAGGAAATCGATACCCGCTGCGGCGCAATGCCGATATAGTTCATGAAAAGACTCGAATGAGAGTTCATATTTCTCAAGCATAGTATATTGGTCATCAAATAAAGCATTCTCCTTCTGATACTTAGCTGTTCTGGTATTGCGAATAACTAGCTCATCAGTTACATAAGTCTGAAACTTAACTGCATCAGCTCCAGCATCTTTGGCAGAGTCAATCAGTTTATGAGCAAGTGAAATATTGCCATTGTGATTTACGCCAATCTCTGCCACAATATAAGTAGGATCGATTGACGATATTCGTCTGCTATTAAAGAGAATGGATGGAGGCATCGTGGTCATTTTGACTTATGAATTAGATTTGAGACATCTTTTATTCTAGAATTTGTCATGAGCTGATTCGTCTTCAGCTCAGCATCAGAGCATTTGCTGAAATTACTGTATATCTTTTTGAGCTTGCTGAGTTCTTCTGAGAAGTTCATGTCATCAGCCATCGCATTGAGATCCTTAGGGTTTCTATGGAATGTCTGACTTAATATTACCCGAGTAGAGCCCAGTCTCACATGTTCGCCTAAGAGATATTCAGGAGAAATGACACCTTCTTGAGAGCGTGCTACCCCTCCTATTCCAAAATCTATACCATTCGATCTAAGAAATGAGCAGCTCTCCTCAAGAATCCCATTCGAAATCACCTCGAATAGAAAATTGTAACCAAGATCCAATGATAAATCATTAAGGCCAAAATGAAGATCTTTGATATCGTATAATCTGATTGCGTCCTCGAGAATCTTAAGAGATGAAATAGTCTCAAAGAGTGGAACTAATCTAGTCCGTCCATTAACAAGCTCTACGATTGCTTTGACTTCGTCGATATCATGAAACATGGGTAACATAATTGCATTAGCTCCCCCCCTAATAACATTATCTACCTGTTCTTGTGAGTTGATATTAAGAGGGTCAATGCGAACAAGCAGTTCAGTATCGGGACAG
Organism: Synechococcus sp. CC9311; assembly: GCF_000014585.1. Taxonomy (NCBI): domain Bacteria; kingdom Bacillati; phylum Cyanobacteriota; class Cyanophyceae; order Synechococcales; family Synechococcaceae; genus Synechococcus; species Synechococcus sp. CC9311. Next base: position 184,886 of record NC_008319.1, read on the forward strand.
GCTTCCCTAATATCATTAACATGTGTAATACTATGCTTGCTTTTCCAAGTTTTAAGATGCCCTTGCCTTTTTTGCTTCCCTAGGGATTCCAGGTCTACGAATAAGATGACATCAGGATCTTGTGCTACGACCTTAGCGATCTCTACACTTGGAGGCATAAAATAAAATAGCATATTCATTCCTCAATATCTCTCAGAAAAACATTGTTATCGCGCAATGAATCTCTGATTTCACTGAAACTTACTTTCTCCCAATGAAGTGCTTGTGCGATTGCAGCTCCTGAAACATCTGTAGACTTAATTAGTTCGACGATGTGCGAAGGCTTACCGAATCCGCCTGAAGCTATGATTGGTATATTTACGGCTTGTGAAACGATGTCGACAAGGTCTATATCGAATCCGTAGCCTCTTCCATCTTGGTCAATTGACGTAAGGACTATTTCTCCTGCGCCGCGGTTCTCAGCCTCTTTAACCCATTCAATAACTTCTCGACCAGACCGATTTCTACCGTTATCCGTTAATGCTTCCCAGCTTTTTTCGCCACATTTTAAGCATTCAACAGTCAGAACAGTGGCCTGAGAACCATATCGATCGGAAATCTCATTGATGAGTTCCGGCTTAAGTAAAGCACCAGTGTTAACTGAGACTTTGTCCGCCCCTCTCGAGAGTAGGGTTTCAACATCCTTAATCTTACGAATACCACCACCTACGGTTACAGGGATAAAGACATTCGAACAAACTTGTTCAACGATCTCATGTAAAGTGTTTCTCTCGTAAAGACTTGCAACCACATCCATAAAGAGTAACTCATCAGCCCCATATTCCGAATAGCGCTTGGCCGCCAGAATCGGATCTCCAACTTTACGCCAACCCTCCATTTGAACACCCTTGATTAGGGTGCCACTCTTGATGTCCAGCCGAGGAATGATTCGAAGGTTACGCATTAAAAGACTGCTTTCTAAGTGACCAAGTACCACCACTGTATTGCCATAAGTGTGGCGACCTAAACCTGTTTGACAGCGCCTCAAAGTATTCTCTATTCATTAGTGGATGTTCAAACATCTTTGAAGCTTTCGGGAAAGAATCTTCATCAATACTCAGATAATCAAATATCTCACTTGACCAGCGCTCAGGGAATTCACCGTCATAGCGTTTAATGAGCGCAAGAGCCTCATCTCTTTCCAAATCTCCTGAGCGAACTTCTTGTGATGCATCGTAAGTTGCGCGCCCTATTCCAAACTTAACATATGTAGTATAGTAATGAAAGTCATCAATCTTGTCATCAATAGAGTTGTACTTTGAATATGTCCCAGCCGTCCTCTCTGGACTAGCCTTAAAGCCTCCATTTTCGACTGCAAAGTAATAAGCAGACTGAGGATGCCACTTTAAGTAATATCCTAGGTAGTGGACTTCAGCCCCTATGTCTTTCAATGGCTGCATTGAGCTGGGCAGGAAAGGTTGGAGGTCTGCGGAAGTCAAGCCAAAATTTTCTTTCAAGCTTTTAATGCTCTCACCACCTATGAACAATTCATCTTCTGAGTTCGAAGAGAAGTACTCAAAACTTCTCTGTGCATCTGCATTATCTTCAATAGGATTACCATATTCTGCCTCATTCTCTCCGTAGAAGATTAGTGGTATCTTAAATAGAGCAGCCATCTTAGGCGCGAAGCACTTTTGACCAAGAATGAATGGCTGAAAAGGGTGAAAGATATTCTCCACAGCAAGTCGCGTTAGTAATCGCTTTGAACGACCTGATGTTGTCATTGTGTAATTATCCATACCCGAATGTATCCAGCACTGGAAATTATGGTATCCCCAATCTGTATAGATATTTGGAGCCCAAGTGACGGTCAAAGGATTCATCCCATATTTGTACTTTAACACCCAAGATTGATAGAAGCTATCTTTCCCGCCTGATCCCGGTACAAGGCAGTCATAGCTACCATTTTGAGACCTGTATTTGTCACACAACGCCTTCAGTTCTGACTCACGTCTTTCCCAGTCAATCTCTTTTGATTTTCTCTCGGCAGTAAGACACGCGTCGCAAACATTATTAATATCAAAGGCAATAGTCTTTTTCCGTGACTCTTTTGTATGCTTAAACTCAACTGCAGAGCTTGGACGTTGGTTTGATATACAACACCGACTACAAAATCTGACCTCAGAGGGTAGTCCGTATTTCGGCATAACAGAGTTATGATTTGCCGTTGGCGAGTACAACTCTAAGTTGATCGTGTCGGACAGCGCGCTCCTCTTGATTTCCATTTTATAAGTAAAACTATTCTATTAATATAACATGCGCATCGCCTTCTCGCATTACTTTCAGGATAATGCCTATTTTGACGTGATTAGCTCTAAATTAGACATATCCTGATCAATAAACAATCTGAACCAAATCTCAAGAGAAATTAATGCTCTCAACAGCCGCGTGTAATTCTTGCGTGCACTTGTGTGGTCTTCAATTACTTCGCGTAACACGCTTTCTGCGTATAGTCCCCTAGAAAGTGACCTATTATCTAATAAAATTCTAGAGCAAAAATCGGCTAAATGCCCCCTGAACCAATCGCCAACAGGAACTGTAAACATTTGTTTTTTTCGCCACGTTAGTGTTTCACCTAGTAATTCTTCTACGGCCATCTTGTAAATATACTTTGTTTCCGTGCCCTTAAGTTTCATTTTACCAGGCAGAGAAAACGCGTACTCGACTAACCGATAGTCCAAGAATGGCGAGCGGACTTCTAACGAGTGCGCCATTGCCATTCTATCTGGTTTTACAAGATTGTTTCCTGGCAAGAGATTTACTGTATCAGCATACAGAACTTTGTTGATATGGTCATCTTGACCAAAACGTAACATTGATTCAGTGATTGGAGCGTAAGGATCGTTCTCCTCGAAACTTGCTTTTATTTCACCCTTGAACAGTCTCTTTGCCATATCTGCTTCTATTAGACCTGTAAATTGTGCATAATCGCTAAACCATCTCGGATGACTTCTATCACACTCACCACTGAAGAAACTTGCATATTTGTCATAGCCAGCGAATAATTCATCTCCGCCATCACCAGTTAAAACCATCTTTACTTCCTGAGACGCATTTTCCGAGACTTGATATGTCGGTATGAAAGAAATATCTCCATGAGGCTGGTCACAATGCCATATGAATTTTGACCATATGTCTAATGCATTCTCACTCATGATCTTGGTCGAATGGTAAGTTCCAAATCGCTTCGATGCCATTTCTGCATAACTTGTCTCGTCATATCGAGCGTCTTCAAAGCCTATAGAGAACGTCTTTGTAGGCGACTCCTTATACAGGCTCATAAGTCCAACCACACTGGAGCTGTCAAGTCCTCCAGAAAGGAACGCACCAAACGGAGCATCACTTCTAAGTCGTATGCGAACAGCATCATCCAATAAAGTAATTATTCCCGACTTTGCTTCAGCCGTCGTTATATCTTCATTTAATCCTATATCATTACAATCCCAATATCTGTTTAATTTAACACCACTTTTAGTGATCGCCGCCGAATGGCCTGGCTGAAGGTGATAGATATTCGCAAAAGCTGTTTGCGGAGGAGGAATATAGTTTAGCGCGAAGTAACTTCTTAATGCATTATAATTGGGATTGGCTTTGACTCCTGCCGCTAAAATAGCCTTAATTTCTGATCCAAACCATAAGCAACCACCGTCAATACAATAGTAAAGGGGCTTTACTCCAAGTCGGTCACGGTATAAGCGCAACACGGCTGTAGAAACTCGTGAATCATAAATAGCAATCGAAAACATTCCATTCAACCTACTAACAAAATCAGGCCCCCATATCGCGTATGCATGCAATACAACCTCAGTGTCACTATCTGACTGGAAGCAAGCGCCCTCTCCAATCAACAAATCTCTCAATTCAATATAATTGTATATTTCTCCATTTTGCACTACGACTATATCCTTGTTCTTTGAATAAAATGGCTGATTGCCATTCTTAGATAAGTCAATAATCGAAAGTCTACAATTCCCAAGTAGTGCTTCTTCATTACTCCAATAGCCCGTATTATCCGGCCCTCGGTGCAATATCGACTTAGCCATCATCACAGGTAGCTCACCTGAGAAAGCACTTGCTTCAAAAGAGAAACCACCGAAGATGCCACACATTAATTTGTCTCCTTTGTCAGAATTTGAAGGATTGCACTTATGACTCTGTCTTGAGAACGTGACGGCATATTAGAACCACTTGGCAGACATATAGATCGCATAAAATGTCGCTCTGAGTAACTTGTTTGCTCGTCATGTGGAATGTAGTCATACCCATAGCATATAGGCTGCATATGCATAGGTTTCCAGCCTGGCCTTGCGTCTATTCCCTCTGACTTTAGAATTTTCATTATTGCAAAGGGGTGGAGATTCTCTGACCTTGGCTCAATCTCTATTGCAGTTATCCATCTATTGCCTAATGTGTCTGGAACTTCTTGTTGAAAACTAATTCCTGGAACTCTCGTTAAACTCTGCACGTAACGTGAAAATATATTTCTCCTTGCCTTGACCCTATCCTTAAGCACCTCTAGTTGACCCACTCCCAGTGCTGCCAGTACGTTTGACATTCTATAATTATAGGCAATTGAACTATGCTGGTAATGTAAACAATTATCACGCCCCTGCGTTGCAAGATATCTAATTTTACTCGCTATCTTGGGGCAATTAGTAACAACAGCACCTCCAGAGGATGTTGTTATTATCTTATTCCCATTAAACGAATATACACTTATTAGTCCATGACAACCACTAGCCTCTCCATTTACTGTTGCTCCTAGACTCTCTGCAGCATCTTCGATTATCGGAACATCGTAAGCATTTGCAATCTTGCATATTTCCAATATATTCGCTGGCTGTCCATACAGATGTACAACAATAATTGCTCCAGGGAGCCTGTTTCTATCTTTATCTAGCTTCAATTGGCGCTCTAGCGCTTTTGTTGACATATTCCATGTCCCAGGCTCACAGTCTATGAATACCGGTTCGTGCTTCTCAATCAATATTGGCTGTACGCTTCCTATAAAAGTAAGGTCAGAAACATAAATTCTCTTATCTTGCTTAATCATAAGTGCTCTAATGGCTAGATGCAATCCGGCTGTGCCAGAAGCCACCGCAATTGCATGGCTCCTATCGCAAATAGCTGATAGATCTTGTTCAAATCTATTTAAATATGGTCCTATCGGTGCAATCCAGTTAGAGTCAATTGCATCCTGAACATAGTTTGTTTCACTTTCGCCAAGATGAGGCGACGAAAGAAGAATGCTGCCCTCTAAGTCCTTTTTATTAATTAGGAAAACAGGTAAATCTTTAGAGTCTACTTGAATAATTGTATTGACGCTATTATTATTCATTGCGGCGACAACTTCAGATTCGTCTGAATCCTCTTGACAAACTACCGGATTGCGAGTTGGTAATTTTGATACACTATCATCCAAACTCATTCCTGAGATCAATGCACGCCTGATATCCCCGTCTGAGACTGTCCTCACTATCTGACCGTGCTCACCAATCACAACTATCAGCTTGACCTTGCTCGCTTCTAGTTTTACTAGTGCAGCTCTTAAGCTATCAAATTCTTGGCAAGTATTGGTAGTGTTTATTTTTTGCTTTATCACACTACCTCTTACAGACCATCTCATTATACACTTGTGCAATCATCTCTGGTGTAAGTTGCCTTGCACGATTTAACGGACTTTCTGATGTACCCTCTGTTAAATTCACCCAGCTCAATAAGGTGCACTCCTCTAACCATCCATAGGATTGGGAACAATATCGAGACTATGCCAAGCCCTTCAAACAAAAGCCCAGGTGCTAGGCAGGACAAGATTCTAAAATAAGTCTTAAGCTCTTTATTACGAGAGTTGCCAAGGCGCACTAAACTGATTATTAATAATAAGGCTATTGCTAGTGATAAATATCCTCTCAGACTGCCCTTTGCTAAACCAATAACAAGAGTGCTTCTTGTAATTGCACTCTGAATACCATCCGAGCCGTACTCAGACGTGTAACCGTCCAAGCCACCCACGAAACCTTGAATCTTTACAAGAGTTACTAGTAATGTTATTCCCAGAAAAGCAATTAATGGCACTATTGCAACTGGATTATTCCTTAGAAGGCAGCTAATTTTCTTACGGTAAATGAGGATCAATAACGAGCTCTGCACCATAACTGCCGTGCTTAAAAGAGACAAGGTTACCCCAAATAATAAAAACAATATATTGCCTTTGCTTGTTATCGCTATTACTACATAACCAATAGCAAGAGCAGCAAGAAACGATCGATAACTTATTAGGAATGGAAGTACTAGAGGTGCCAAATAAATTATGTCATTTGACCTCTTGTAGTATCTCATTACCACGGGTAAGCTTATAAGAATTAGTAGTACATATTCAAGCCCCTGACCATGTCCCAGACTGCCAAGATATGAAAATGGAATAAATATGGCAACTCTTACCAAATGAGTAACAAAGATAGGATTCTCTAGTGCCCTTGTAACTGCACCACCGCTTTGAATAAACTCAAATGTTTGCTTTATTTGTATAAAAGCTCCATCTTGCAGGTTTATTTCGTTAAGGTCAAAATATCCTGATCTAATTCTGGTCGCATTAATGAATGCTAATGCAATCAACAATATGATTGCCCACGCTTTAAATTTTTTGACTCTCATCCCTATTCATACTCAACATCGTTATTGCAAATGGGCATTCCAGCCTGAACATTTCGTTTCAAAATTTTTCCTTGTACTCTAGCCCATTCGTTAGCTGGTATCCCTATTGGTGGGAATGAGAACGATACATTCTCTAAATTCATTCTCGTGCCTGCTATTAATCCCTGTTTGGCACGTAAGCTCATCCTACCATTATTAGGCATTACCTCGTTATCGATCCTTGAGTACGGGTCGCCAAGTGCAATATTTACTCTGTTTATGTTTTCTACAAGCTGCATCAGTTGCCCCTCTTTTACCGCGTGAAAAACATCTTGGTCATCAGCCTCATTATCCCGACATAAGCCAAACTCAATTACTTTAGCCCCGATCGCAACGCTAGCTATGATCATTAGTAAGTCATCAGAGTGGTGAGACAATCCTGCATGTTCACCTAGTAGGTTCGATAGATAGTTCATAAAGCTTAGATCCTGTCTCTCTATTGGTGCTGGTGGAGCGGCAGGACTATGCTCAAAAATCAGTTTCACATCTTGATTGGCTGAATAAGCAGCATGTCTTGCCTCAAATATCTCGCATAGTGTTGATTTTCCTGTATCAATTAAAAGCGGCAACCCAGTTCTAGCGCTCTTCTCTATTAGCGGAAGAAAGTTAATATTTGACGAGGCTATTTTTATCGCAATAGCACCCTCGCTTACCGCAAAGTCAACAGACTCAAGCGTATAGACTGATACTATAAAATTTAAACCATAAGACTTGATTAAATTAAACAGTTCACGATGCTGATCTAATGTCATTACCTTCTTCTGTATTAGGGATCTATAATTGACAGACTTATAGCTTCCGTCTCTACACAAGTAACGCTCCTCAGCTGGTGTGTCAAATACAACCATTGGGTCTTCTAATATTGCCGTCTTAATTGTCCGTAAGCCTGACTTTGATACACTCTCTATTAAGCCACGCGCTATTTCTAGGTCTCCGTTAAAAAACATATCTATATCCGGTAGAATAATTGGAAGATGTCCTTCACCAAGGACCTGAGTTCCAATGCAGATGTCTCTTAGGCTCATTCGCGGTCCTTCTCTCCTTGTAGTTTAATCTGCATTGGCCTTACAAATCGATTTGGCATCTTTAATATCAAAAATTCTACAAATTCAAGATCAATTGGTCCGTCAATATCAAATCGTGTATATTCTGCCATTATAAATGCTAGTGTCTTTTTGGTAAATGTTCGTGGGTGCTCCATAAAACTATCTCGCTTCCATGCATATATCGCAGCATTTAAAGCAAAGCACATCTTTGTTGAACCAGTGTGCTCATTTACTTCCTCAGGGCTTAACATTGGCATTAAAAATCCTTGTTGGTCGACATAAAACAAATTTGAGAACGGCGTCACCTTTGATTCTGTTACAGATACCAGGCTTTCAGCAAACTTATCTTTCTCTAAAGCTTTGACTGCAGCAATGACATCTGCTGCTGCTCTCAATGGAGCAGTGACATCGAGATCAACTATAGTATCGTACTGTATACCCTCACATTGTTCGCACTTAAGTACAGCATCATAAATTGCTCTAGTCTTTGATATTGCAGAATTGGATAACTCAGCATTTCTATATACGCACGCTATGTTTCCATATCTGCTTGCTATTTCCAAATACTCACGACTATCGCTTGTTACTACGATTTTTCTGAATAACTTAGACTCGTGAGCAGCTGCTATTGCATAAGCGATGAGAGGATGACCATTCAGCGGCGCAATATTTTTATTTGCTAATCGTTTTGAGCCGGCTCGTGCACAAATTGTACAAATCCTTTTCATATGACAGATCAATGTGCCAATTTCGTTAAGACACTATACACCGTTATCATCAGTATTTTTAGGTAGAGAGTAAACGAGCGCTTCTCTACCCACTCACAATCATTCTTTAGTCTAATTTCATGAGTAGCACCAGATCGACCTCGAATCTGAGCTAATCCTGTAATGCCTGGCTGAACACTATGCCTGAAAATAAATTCCCTTTCAGTATACATTTCTTTCTGGGTAGGTACGTCAGGCCTTGGCCCAACAAAACTCATATCGCCTCTAATTACGTTGATCAGTTGGGGCAGCTCGTCAATACTCGTCGCTCTCAGAAACCCACCAACTCTTGTTATTCTCTTATCACCTTTTTTTGTGGCAAAGTTGCCATCTTTCGATGCATTAACATACATTGTCCTTAACTTATAAATTATAAATTCTTTTCCGTATTTCCCAATTCTGACTTGACTGAATACTGGCCACCCTCTTGATTCTACTGATATTAAGAATGTAGCCACAGCTAAAAGTGGAATCGCCACCATGAGTAAAATTAGGCTGAGAACCAGATCTGCAATCCTTATCATTGAAAATTCACCGCTATTAGTTCCACAATTGACCTAACAGGGCTCTCGGTTATCGATTCATTTCTTAATGGTTTTGGTAAGCAATCATTAGCAATGCAATACCACATATGATCCAATTCATTTTCCGCGTTGATAGTCATGCTATTGCCTATCATTTTAAAATCTACATCACTAGAAAACATAGAGAACATTCCCTGAACAACTGGTTTACCAAGCAGAATAGCTTGATATCCAACTGAAGACGAACAGGTAAAAACTCCATCAACACTATAGAGTAAGTCTGATAGATCCTCATGCTGGTCACTAAATGATAGCCCTTCAATCTCATCCTCCACGATTATTTCTTGATTGGGATGATAGCGAATACATAGCTTTACGGACTCCGCACACCTTTTCATTGAATCTATCAACATTTTGTTTAGCCTCCGTGGCAACTGAGGATCACCAGCCTTACCTGTAAAAGGATGTTCATCTGGTTCGTTTTGTTGAGCAAAGAGTAAGACTCTGTCGTTTGGACCCCAACCCTTGCGCTTTCTTAGCTTCTCTATTTCATTCTTTCTTCGTGGTTTCAATAGTTGTTCAAACTGAGGGTTTCCTGTGATTCTGATCTCTTCTTTTGGTCTTCCTGCTTCTAACATTTTGTTGTAACTGTATTTACTGTCCACGCATACATAATCAGTGAAGGACTCTTTCCCTACCCACTCTATCTCATGTTTAGCTAGTGATGACCATATAACAATTGAAGGTATCCCTAGCCTCCTGGCAGCATCCAAAAATGCTTTTTCAGATCTTGGAGCGTTAGTCGATATGACCATGTCAACCATCAGCTCTTCTAACGCTATAAGTGCGGTATTTATTGGGAAGAAGCAGCTTCGCCCCCTCTGTCTGTACATCGAAGCTGCATCTACTTTTCCATATTGCTTTACTAAATCGTAATAGTTCTTCCCTAGATAAGCGATACTCTCCTCCTCGCTCACACTATAACCAAAGTTTCCTTTCTCAACTAATCTTTTACCGGCGTCTAACTCTTCAATTGTCATAACTCCCAAATCTTTGTATCCAATAGTCTCGACACCTGACGCCAATGACTCCCTATAACCTGTCGTTAGTGCCAAAACCACCGGATTAATATTCCAGTTCTTATTCTCATCTAGATATTTCGCAATGGGCAAAACTGATCTAATGTGAGCGGCTCCATAAGCGACAAATAAAACCTTTTTACTTTTCATGCATCCCCAGCTCCCGGTCCAAATCTTCTATGCATTTTATATTCAATTGGCCATCGATATATCTCGCGCACTCCCCTCCACCTTCTTGTATTATATCTCTATGCATTTTCCTGTATGTATCGTCAAAATCCTCGCAGGGACATTCGATTAATTCTGTTCCATTGCTACTACTCTTTATAATTTTACCAGACATAAGATCCGTAACCAGAGTTTCATTGTTACTAATTAGTGAAAAACCTCTCGTTTCAAAATGCTGCGTGTATGACAGGCCAATTGATACAAGTCCTGCCTGCTTACAGCTTCCAACGATATAAATAGTATCCTCAACCTCACACTCGAGATTAGACAAGTGACCACCATATATATTCAGTTTATGTGGAGTTCCACAAAGCCACTGCATCAGATCAAGCTCATGTGACAAATCTCTTAGAACTCCACCTCCGGTAGACCATCGTGCTGAGCTACTTTTTCTATAGTCAATGTCGCGCCAATGCGGCAGGTAACTGTGGCTAAAAAATTCTGCTCTCGTAAATTTTTTGTCCTGTTGTTTGCATAATTCCTTCGACTTCTTCACCACGGGTAAATATCTTAGATTAAAGCCAATAAACACTCTCTCTTTATCCTCTATCGTCAACCCCAAGTCAACCAGCTGCTTAGACTCAGCGGCAAGTGGCTTTTCAACCATTATCCTTGCTCGCTTGTTTAATCTGAGCGCATTGAGCATACACTCAATATGTCTCGATGTTTCAACTGCTATTACTATATATCTTATTTCTTTCATATTTACATCCCCTATTGACTCAAAATAAGTGTATGCACTGTCCCGTTCTACCTCCCTGCATGATCTTGTTACCACGCTAACCCTTGCGCCTACCTCCTTGAGCAATCGTGCGTGTTTCCTTCCGATCGATCCAAACCCGACTACAAGGGCACCTATTTCCATTAATTCATGAGTTTGTGCCATTAATTAGTAAAATCTACTGACAAGTCTCTCAAGATTTTTTTCTCATCTATCATATGCTTAGTAAGCTTGCAGAACTTTGTCCATTCATACTCTGGCCAATCTAAACCATATAGTCTAGATTGAGATAATATACCAAAGGACCTGGCAATTGCGTATGCTCTGCCATCGTTGAGCGCTTCAACTCTTGGTAATCTCCATTCAACTACTTTGAAGTATTCACTAAGTAATACCCTGCATCTTTTTATGCTGTTTCTACCGGATAACATGCACAATCTCTCAATAACAATAGCCAGATCTACATAAAATGGAAGCCAACTCGACGTGGCCTCCTCAAAATCTATAAATATTATACCTCCTTGCCTTGTACATAAGATGTTGCCCTTATTCAAATCCCCATGAATAAATTGCTTATTCGTTTCTCTGCTTACTCTGTTGGCGCGTTTGCTGATTTCTTCTTTGATTTTCTTTGACAACGTACTGCACTTTTTTTCTAGCAAGTCAGTTTTAGCAACTTCGTGCCAGGCATCAACAATCCATCTTTGTCTCTCGATTGCTAACTCCCGCTTGAAAACTAAGGTTTTCATTCTCTTATGAAGCAAACCAAGTGCGCTGCCGATTTTTTTGAGATTATCCTCGTCTTCGCAATCTATTTCTGTGCTGTCAATCCACTGCGTCACTGCCATATATTTGTTTTTTGTCTCTATGTATACGGGATCCTTTGTCAATACCGTTTCAACCTGTGCACATCCTTCCCCTATCTCTTGAACCATTAATAGTGCATTTTTAGTTTGCTCAACCTCTCTGGTATCTATTAGTTTTATGAATATATTGCCCGACTCTTTTGTGTTGCCTCTTATGTACACAGTCTCGGATTCATCATGCAATGTGCTTAGTCTTCTGATTTCACTATTGGCTTCTCCCAGCCCGCATTTTCTTAGTGCCTCCCTTATTTCTTCCGCCCAACTGTGACTTGACCCTAATTGCCTTCGGCTTGTATCAAGCTGGCTGTCTGCCGCATAATTCTTTGGCAAGAATAATCTTTTTTTGTAATCCCTAACTATCGTCTTGTAGATCTCTTCTGTCTTTGGCTCGCTAAATTCAATCGTCTTATTACCCCATATCTCCGTCTTGAAATCTCCTAAGGTTAGCTCTCTGTCTATAACCTCCGCAAACCAGCTATCTTTGACTAGTTCGCTTATTGACTGGCCATTTTCGACATACGACGCCCTGACATCCTTCTCTCCAATTGCATAGATTAGTCTGGGTAACTTTCTCTTTGCTGCCATATTTATCATAGCCGCTTCCTTTAGTCCGGTCGAAAAGCAGGTTACTATATATTTGTATTCAAGCACTAGTTCTAGTAGGCCTCTGCTTGTTACTTTTACTAATCCACTTGCAATTGCCTGTTCCTTTCCTTCAAGAGGATGGCTTACGTAGTCTATTCCATCCTTCCCTAAGTCTGCCACCACACTATGGAGTTTTTCTAGGGTTTTTCTATAACCTTGTAGTTGCCATAGTGGTTGACCTATAAACAATACTCTGTTTGTCGTAATTTCATTCTGTCCAACTTTCTTTAACAGTCTCTCGGCTTTGTACTTCATCTCTTTCATTTTTAATTCTCCTACACAAATCGATCTGTGTACGCCCTTTTCAGTCATTTCTTTTTCCTTTCCCGCAATCTGTACGAAGTAAGTCGGTGATGGACCTGCTATGCCATCCACAACCCAACCAGGCGTATCCTGAAGCGTGTAGCGGATTTTTCTTTGTCTAGAACCAATTAACTGCAATGTCTCATCTACTCCCATATCCAAACCGCTTAGCCCTGTTATTACAGCATCTATTTGTGCGTCCCCAATCGTCTCGAGGACCCATTTCATGTACTCCTGTTTCTTGTCAGATTCGTGCTTAGTGTATCTCGCATTGGTTGAAATTGCTGCTCTTATATTATTTAACTTGCAAACATTCTCCAATATTCTCCACGCCGGTTCTTCGACCATTACCACCTCTATTTCTATGTCTCGTTTCTTTGCTAAGTAGCCAATAGTTTCCTTTATCAATGCTGCTCCACCAGGGGAGGAGCATGCTAGTGCTAGCTTGGCAATTTTTCGCTTACTATTCTCTTGTTTCACCATGCACCTAGTCCACCATCAACAAGCAGGCATTGACCTGTCATGTATGAGGCTTCATCACTGGCAAGGTAAAGCAGTGCGCCTGTTATCTCTGTGTCTCTTCCCATTCTCCCCATAGGTACTCTTGCGCTGTACCTATCTACAAATTCATCATTCTGTCCGCTAAAGATGCCTCCTGGTGCAATTGCATTCGACCGTATCTTTTTGTCTGCATATTCAACTGCTATCCATCTCATTAATCCCAGGACACCTGCTTTCGCTGTGCTGTAAGCGACTGGTGTATTGATTGCATTTCCTTCATACAATGCATTTTTGTAAATTCTCTTGTCATGACCCATGACTCCCATGACAGAGCTCATCTGTATCAATGATCCTCCTGATCCGTCTTTTTTCTTCAGAAAACTTTTCACGGCTTCACGCGCAACTAAAAAGCATGCATCTAGGTTCACCGAATTTTGCCTCCGCCATTCTTCCAATGAAAAATCAGTCAGATTGGCAAAAAACTCTTTTGGGTTCTTTATGGGTGCTGTAGCATTGTTTATAACAACATCTACTCCTCCAAAGTCTTTCTCGACCTTTGCGAATGCCCTGACAACCTCTTCTTCATTTCCACAGTCACAGCTTATAGCTAAGATATTCTCCTTTTTGTGACGAGCTGTCATCTGCTCATGGATCTCCTTAAGTCTTTCAGAGTTGACTTCTGCTAGCACTATTTTGCCGCCTTCAGATAGTACTGCGTCGGCAAAACGCGACCCAAGAATGCCGCCAGCACCTGTAACAAGTACCCTCTTGTCAGCCAACCTCATGCCGCCTCTGCTCATATCTCATTACTCTATTGCATGAGACGAAATTTCCGCTTGGTAAGCCAACCACTTCTTAATTAAAACCCCGAATACAATCTTCGGACTCGCTTGATGCGTTTCCGTTTATCAAAGTTCTTCTAATTTCCTTCACTTCGTTGTCTTATTCAGTGTTTACCTTGCTTCCTTACTCGCTCCAAACAAGTGTATTTCAGTCAATTAGATGACTGCTATCCCGCCAGTTGTGGCAGCAGCTCAGAGGTTAAACCTACCTTTTGTACATCTTGATTTCCATGCAACGATAGGATGGTCTTCTGAAAGTTAACTTAGATTCCTCTCATCAGATAGATCGGATATTAAGTTTATTTTAATTTATCCGTATTTGCTGAAGATGTAGTAGGAGCAGGGTAATCCTTTGGTAACAATGTACAGGAGGTCCAGGTCAGGGTTGGTGTGGTTTAGTTCATCTTGAAGGCTTTTCGGGTACGGGATTCTTTCCATCTTTTAGTTCCTCAGCAACTAACATTTAGCATATGAGCCAGGACGCTCAAGAAGGGCTCTGTAGGAATCCAAGCCCGCAAACTCCGAGCCCCCGTACCGTAAAGATTGGCTAGTTGCGTGGAGTGGTTCTTGTTTGGACTTGGGTCATGAATTATTTCAGGGGCTATTCGAGAGAGGCTTTTCCTTTGAATTGCTTACCGACCATTTGGGACTTGGTGTTTTGACTTTAGAAGTACTTATTCGGGCGAGGTGTACTGAAAACGTCGCATGCAAGGCTGTTTGACACTAATAGAAATTACACAGGAAGTTCAACGGCAGGGTGATTGCTTGGACCTTTCTTTGCGGGATGCTTTTAATGATTTCGAATCACGGTCGTTCACTCGTAGAGTCCGCAGCCATGGTCTAGAAGCTTTCAGCTTGGCTTATTACAACTGCGAGAACAATTTCGGAATAATGCTTTGTGTCGGCTTGCCCGGTTTTATTTTCCCGCGTGCTTGACCTCAAATCCAAGTTAAGGGCTGGTTTTCAACATTGTTCAGCTTCCCAATTAACACCTGTCTGTCGAAATCTCAAACCCTTTAGTTCCCTTCACTCCTTCGTCTCTCTGCCTTTCGCGGTCCTTCTGTTTTCGGCTCTCGGTAGTGGCCTGGACCTTTGGATTCCGATCCCGCAGCTGCACTGTCAGTTGTTGGATCAACCAAACGCCCGCTGCTGCTGCTGCCCCCCCCCCCCCCCCCCCGCGGAGGTGAGGTGGACTTTTCGCACGTGACCGCGCTGGCCTTTCGCGTTGCTCTGGGGCGTTCCTGCTGGCGTTTCCTTCAGCGGGTTGACGTTGCTTCCGCTTCTGACCGTTGTGGGGTTTCTTGATGATCGCAACAAGCTCTCTGCTGGCCTCCGTTACGGCGATCAACTGGCTACGGCGCTTTTTGTGTTTTTGGTTAGACCGCTGATGCTTCCCTTGCTTGCGCCGCCCTTGCTTTGATCGCCAGGGAATCATCCAGGCTTACGTGGGTTTCGTGGTTGCCTTGATCGCTCAGCTCAGCTCTTATGACCACATCTCCATCCCAGCAGGCATCAACCTGCAGCTTCAGTAGCAATGGGCGTGTGGTTCCTAGTTGCCTCGATCGCGCTTATTCTTACAGACGCTTAACTGGCAACACGATCCCAGCATTCAGAAACATACCAACCCCTCAAAGTGGCGAGTGAAGCAGCTGAGGAGCAATACCGACCAGCTCAAGCGATAAAACGCACGGCTCTGCGAGTTCAACAGCAAGCCCTAGTAGGTTTCCCCTAAGCGTTTTGGAGATGATCGTAGTAATCGTGTTGAGTTCTTCCACCAATTCGATCGCAACGAAGCCAACGTTCAGCGAGTCTGAGACGTGATCTCAGCCCATAGCCCATGGTGGATGGTTTGATCTGAAAGTTGCAGTCCCGTTAGCTGTTGCCTCCCTTAATTGAAATTTGCTGAGTTGTCGCGTATCTATCCCGTTCCTGTCGTCAATCAGGTGGTTCGCTTTCCGCCCAGGGCCCGCCGCTTCTTGTTGATGGGCATCGATGCTCTGTTGTTGCCCCTGGCCGTCTGGCTCAGCTTCTGGTTGCGCCTGGCACATCCGTTCCACCCAGTCTTCATGGCCGCTGGCAGTTGGTTGTTGATGGCTGTGCTCCTTGTTGGCCTTCCGTTGTATGCATTCACGGGGCAATACAAGGGCCTAACCCGCTATGTCGGTAGTGCTGACCTCTATCGCCTGGCCGGGCGCAATGGTCTCCTGGTGCTTTTGCTAGCTGGTCTTGGTTTGATGCTAGGGCTGCCGATGCCGCCCCGCAGCAGCTGGATTCTGTTGTGGTTGCTGCTTACCGGTTTCACAGGGGCCGTGCGCTTTGCGCTGCGGGATCTGTTGCTGAATTTGCGCTCTATTCATCACAAACAGCAGTTGCGCGTCGCCATCTATGGCGCTGGTGCAGCCGGAGCCCAGTTGGCGGCTGCCCTGCGTTTGGCGGGCAACCACAGGATCATCACTTTCCTCGACGACAACCCGAATTACTGGAGTCGATCCATCAACGGTGTTGGTATCCAACCTCCCCAGGTGTTGAAGGATCTGGAGGACTCCGTTGATCAGGTGCTGCTGGCGATCCCCTCCTTGCCCCGCAGCGAACGTCGTCGCATCGTCGACGACCTCCAGCGACGTGGCATCGGTGTGTTGCAGGTGCCTTCGGTGGATGACCTCACCTCCGGTCACGCCCGCATCGATGCTTTGCGGCCAATCGCGATTGAAGATCTGCTCGGTCGCGATGAGGTGCCGGCCGATCCCCATCTGCTTGGGCCAGGCATTCGTGATGCTGTGGTTTGCGTTACAGGAGCAGGCGGCTCGATTGGCTCGGAGCTCTGCCGTCAGATCCTGGCCTTATCTCCGGCGCGGTTGGTGCTTCTGGAGAGCAGCGAGCCGGCGCTGTATGCGATTGAGCAGGAGCTCTGTTCGCTGGTGCCGGGAAGAACCGAGCTCAAGGCAGTGCTGGGCAGTGCCACCGACACGCAGCTGCACCGTTTGTTTGAAGATCAGTCCGTCGAGCTGGTCTTTCACGCTGCGGCCTACAAACACGTTCCACTGGTGGAGGCCAATCCATTGGCGGGCCTGTCCAACAACGTGGGTTCCACTGTTCAGGTGTGTCGCGCTGCCATGGCCGTTGGCGTCCACCAGGTGGTTTTGATCTCCACCGACAAAGCCGTTCGCCCTACCAACGTGATGGGTTCGTCCAAACGGCTGGCCGAATTGGTCGTTCAGGCCCATGCCACCGAGGGAAGCAGCACTCGTTTTTCAATGGTGCGCTTCGGCAACGTGCTCGGCTCATCGGGATCGGTGGTGCCTTTGTTTCGCCGCCAGATCGCTGCCGGTGGGCCGATCACACTCACCCACCCGGAGATCATTCGCTATTTCATGACCATCCCCGAGGCTGCCACGTTGGTGCTGCAGTCTTCGGTTCTCGCCCAAGGTGGAGATGTGTTCCTGCTCGACATGGGCGAACCGGTGCGGATCAAAGCCCTGGCTGAGCAGATGGTGCGCCTGAGTGGGTTGTCACTGCGCGATGCCGGCCATCCAGATGGGGACATCGAGATCATTTGCACCGGCTTGCGACCCGGCGAGAAGCTCTACGAAGAGCTGTTGATTGATGCTGAATCTCAGCCCACAGCCCATCCCTTGATTTATCGGGCAGAGGAACGTTCGATACCTCCCCATGTGCTTTGGCCTCAATTGGATGCCTTGGAGGCAGCTATTGCGGCGCAGGATGTAGAGGGCGCGCTGGCCTTGCTGGCGCAGCTGGTGCCCGAGTGGCAGCGGGGCGATGGTGTGAATGGGGCTGGTGCTGCGGTAGCTGCTGCAGTGGAGAACGATTTATTGGCTTAGTTGAGGGCTGTCGTTGCCTTGATGCATGCTTTGCTCTAGTTGCCCTTTCTTAAAGCGCAATGTCCGACGCTGAGGACGTGTTTGTGTTGCCGATCCAAGTGAGGCCGTCTTGAGCGCCCTGGTCACATTGCTGCTGTTGGGGGCGGCGATTGCCTGTTTCATTGGCGGTTGGCTAGCGCCTGAGCTGGTGGCCCTATTGGCCGCAGGCCTGCTCATGGCCACAGGGGTGCTCACGCCCAATGAGGCCTTGGCTGGCTTTGGTAGCCCTGCCTTGATCACCCTGGTGGGTTTGTTTGTGCTCTCCAATGGCTTGCTGCACAGCGGTGCCTTGGATCGCTTGCGTGAACTGCTGGCATCGCCGCGGATTCGGAATCCCAGCCAGTTGATGCTGGTGTTTGGCTTTGTGGTGGCGCCGATTTCCGGCTTCATCCCCAACACCCCGATCGTGGCGATCTTGCTGCCGGTGGTGCAGGGCTGGTGTCAGCGCCGTGGCATCAGCCCGTCGCGGGTGTTGATGCCGCTGTCGTTTGCCACCCTGATCGGCGGCACGATCACCCTGATTGGCACCTCCACCAGCTTGCTCGCCAGTGACCTAGTCACCCGGCTGGGCTATGGCTCCTTTGAGCTGTTTTCATTTACGGCCATCGGTATTCCCGTGTGGCTGATCGGTGCCTGCTATCTGGTTCTTGCTGGCCGTTGTTTGCCCGATCGCGGTGACCAAAACGACGACAACCTTCAGGCCTTAAGCCGTGATGGCTATCTCACGGAGGTGGTGATTCCGCAGCGCTCTCCGCTCTGTGAGGTCACCCTGCATGAGAGCCGCTTGCAGCGCCGTTTTGATGTTGATGTGCTCGATGTGCACCGCGACGGCCAACGCTTGCAGCCGCCCCTTGCTCAATTGCGTTTGCAGGCGTCTGATCGCTTGTTGTTGCGCTGCAGCCGTCAGGAGCTGTTGCGCTTACAGCAAGACCGGATGGTGGATTTAGCCGGCACTCTTCTCGCCGAAGAATTGCCCCACATCCGCCATGCTGAAGTGCTCGTGCCTGCGGGTTCTTTGCTGGCCGGTGCCACGTTGCGCGAGCTGCGCTTTCGTCAGCGATTTAATGCCACGGTGCTTGCTGTGAACAGGGCCAACAGCACCCTGCGCGATCGCTTGGGACGGGTGGTGCTGAGAGAGGGAGACATGCTGCTGCTGCAGGCTCCACTCGATGCTCTGCGCGGTCTGCAGCAAGCCAGCGATCTGGTGGTGCTCGACCAGCTCGACGACGATCTGCCCTCCACTCACCGCAAGGGATTGGCGATCAGCGTGATGCTGGTCGTGCTGCTGCTGGCTGGCTTCAAAGTGATGCCCCTGGTAGCAGCGGTGCTCGTGGGTGTGGGGGTGTTGGTGATCGGCAATTGCCTCGATGCCGGAACGGCTCTGCGTTCGATTCGTTGGGATCTCTATTTGCTGCTGGGTGGCCTGTACAGCTTCAGTGTGGCGCTGCAGAAAACGGGGCTGGCCGATCAGGCGGCCTCAAGCTTGCTCACGTTGCTGCAACACAGCTCCGCCTATGGGGCCTTACTGGTGATTTATGCAATCACCCTGGTGGCAACCGAACTGCTCAGCAATGCGGCTGCCGTTGCACTGGTTTTACCCATTGCCGCTGCCGTGGCCACGGGCTTGGGGCAGCCGCCGATGATGTTTGCCACCGCCGTGGTATTCGCGGCCAGCCAGAGCTTTCTCTCGCCGATTGGCTATCAAACCAACCTGATGGTGTATGCCCCTGGCCGCTATCGCTTCTTGGATTTTTTCCGCTTTGGCTGGCCGCTCTCGCTTGCCTACACCCTGATGGTGCCGCTGCTGTTGCTTTGGTTCTTTTAAAGCTCCAGCAACCCCGGTGGTGGGGTGAGCAGCAACCAGCCTTCCTCCAACTGCACGTCTGGAACGATTGCCTCCACGAAGGGAACCAATACCGTTTTGCCGCTGTTGAGCTTGATCTCCAGCAGGTCATTACCGCCGCTGATCAGGTTGCTCACCGTGCCGATCGGTTCATCACTGCCGGCCAAGCGTGCCTCTAATCCCACCAGGTCGAGTAGATGAAATTCCCCTTCGGCGAGCTCGGGCCTGTCTTTGGCAGGCACCAGCACTGTGCAGCCCACGAGTGCTTCTGCACTGGCGCGGTTGTTCACGCCTTTTAAACGCACCACATAGAGGCTTTTGCCTGGCAGCTGTCGCCCCTCGAGTAGCTCCACCTCTTTTGGAGCTGATCCCTTGGCTTGCAGCCAACGAGTCCCTGGTTCGGTGAAGCGTTCGGGAAAATCACTGGCCGGGTTGAGGCGCAGTTCCCCCTTTAATCCTTGAGCGCCAACGAGCGTTCCCACCGGTAGCCAATCGTTGGTGCTGTTCGGATCAGCTGTACTGGGTGACGGAGTGGAAGTCATCATTCGATAATGGCCTTACGACTGTCCGTTTCTGTCATGGCCTCCGCCGCTCCGATCCTGCCTGGTGCCACGGTCACCGTGGTTGATACCCGTTCGATCTATGCCGGCTACACGGGATTTGTTCAGCGCATCAGTGGTGATCGCGCAGCCGTGTTGTTTGAGGGCGGCAATTGGGACAAGCTCGTAACGATGCGCCTCAGCGATCTCAGTGCCGCCTGATGCGATGAATCTGCGTCTGCGCTTTCGGCGCGTTGTTCTTGATGCCGATACTCGGGCTGGCCGCATCTACAACCTGGTCATTTTTGGCACGATTCTTGCCAGTGTTGCTGGGCTCTTAGTAGAACCCACGCCTACCTGGATCGCTGCCTCTGATCAAGCACCCGATTGGACGAATGTCCTGGAGAGAATCTGCTTAGGAGTCTTTATCGCAGACTTCCTTTTGCATTTGTGGGTCACGCCTAAGCCGTCTAATTATCTGTTTAGTTTTTACGGCTTAATTGATTTTTCAGCCGTTCTGTTTTTTTTTATTCCCCAGATCAGCAGCGGTCTCATCCTTTGGATTTTTAAATTCGGGCGAGTCCTGCGTGTGTTCAAACTGCTGCGCTTTCTCGACGAAGCTCAGTTGCTCGGCAATGCCTTAAAGGCCAGTGCACGCCGCATCGGCGTGTTTTTGTTTTTTGTGGTGATGGCCCAAGTGGTGCTGGGTTATCTCATGGTTTTGGTGGAAAGCAGCCATCCACAAACTCAGTTCCAGACCGTTGGGCAAGGGGTGTATTGGGCCATCGTCACCATGACCACCGTTGGCTATGGAGACATCGTTCCCCAGACAGTGCTCGGACAATTGCTCGCTGCCGGCGTGATGCTGCTGGGCTTTGGAATCATTGCCATCCCCACGGGGATTATCACCGTGGAGACCATGGAGCAAGTGCGTCGCGGTGGCCGTAGCTGCACGAGTTGTGGTGCCTCAGCTCATCACAAAAAAGCGCTGCGTTGTGATCAGTGTGGATCGATCTTGCCGCCCCTATCGGCATGAGGCGAGATGGACTCTCCTGCTGAGGAAACGATCAGAGTCGATGCAAGGAGACGTCGTAACCGGACCATTGCCCGTCCGATGACACAGCCATCAAGCCTTCCACCCTGGCCTGGGCAATCAACAGACGATCGAAGGGATCCTGATGCAGCAGTGGAAGTTGAGCTGTTTCGATCACATGTGGATCCAGCACCGGCAGAAGATCCGCACCCGCCGCGATGCTCTGATCGCGAAACACGACCGGTGAAACCTCCAATTTGCCAATGCGGTGTTTGATGGCTACCTCCCAGATGCTCGCAACAGACACCAAACAGGGTTTTGAGGCCAATAGTTCTCGCGACTTGGCTCTCAATCTGGGATCGTCGAGAAGCCACCAGAGCATGACCTGGGTATCAAGCAGACAGCGCATCAACCGTTGAATAGTTGGGCAACCTGCTGGTCCACGGCCTCGCCAAACGCTTCATCCACGTGGGATGCCTGAAGAGAAAGAGCAGAAAGACTTCCAGGCTCCTTCAAGCCGGTCGCCGCAGCGCAGGGAACTAACTTCACTTGAGCCTTGCCATGACTGGCAATGATCACCTCTTCTCCGGCGAGGGCTGCTTTCACAAGCCGGGAGAGCTGGCTTTTTGCATCCAACATGTTGACCAGCACAACAGTGAGCTCAAGGCTTAGCCAAGTTAGCCAGATATTAAGTGGCGATCAACCGCTCATGCTTCGCCTTGCCTCAGCTGTTTTGAGTTTGAGAGCTTGATGGAACGCTTGCAAATGTTGTTTGTTGCATCGCCGCTTTGGCCGCCTGCTGCTCTGCTTGGCGGCGCGATCCACCCCAGGCTTCTGCCGTTGGGCTGTTTTGGTCTTGGATGAACACCTGGCAATGAAAACGCCGGGGGTCGCCATGACGCTTGTTGACTTCATGGCATTCGTAGATCGGTAACCCCAGCCCCTGGGCTTGAGTCCATTCCTGCAGTGCCGACTTGCTGTTGCCGCGGTGGGGATCGGCGAGCACGTCGCGGCTTGTTTCGCGCCAATAGGGCGTGAGCCAGCATTGCACCGGAGACACCTTGCCGCTGATCCGGTAGATCGCACCGATCAGGGCTTCGCAATGCTCGGCACGCAGAGTGCTGCGTGCCGCCTGATCACCGCTGGCTTTGGAGCCAACCTGGAGCAGCACTTCAATGCCGATTGTCGTGCCGAGCTCCGCTAGCCAGCGATCGCTCACGAGCTGAGCGCGCAAGGCAGAGCGTTCCCCAACAGGCATTTGAGGGTGTTCGGATTCGATGAAATCCGATGCCGCTAGCCGCAATACAGCATCACCGAGAAACTCCAGTTGTTCGTGATGGCGGGCGAGCCCTGTGGAGGTGTGGGTGAGGGCTTCGTTCAGGTGCTCCAACTGCTCCCGGTTCAAGTCGTTGTTGTTGGCGGTGCTCGAATCGGGAACTAGCTGGCGCCATAGCTCTTGCAGTTGCTGTTCACGCTGGCGAGTGATCACAGCAACTCCGCCTGACGGAACATCAACAAAGAGGGTTGAAAGCAGGACATAAGCCGGGTTCTGTTCACCCTTCCAAGGAAGGGGGGTGATCATCTATCTGGGATCGCCGTTACCGACGACCTCGAGCGGCGCACAAAGACGGAACGGGGAAGATGGCCACCCGTCGTTCCTAGGCCTTGCTCCCAGCCGGGGTTTACCGAGCCAGCACCTCTCGATGCTGCTGGTGCGCTCTTACCGCACCTTTGCACCCTTGCCTGTGCCGGCGGAACCGGCCATCGGCGGTGTGTTTCTGTGGCACTCTCCTCACGGTCACCCGCACTGGGCGTTACCCAGCAAGCCTGGCCATCGGGGAGCCCGGACTTTCCTCAACCGATGACTGCAGCCCGAAGGCAACAACCATCGATTGCGATCACCTCGCCTACTTTCAACCCCCATAATGGCCTTTGAGGGGCTGTAGCTCAGCCGGATAGAGCGACGGTTTCCTAAACCGTAGGTCGTGGGTTCGAGTCCCGCCAGCCCCGTGAATGACTGCCATCGCCTTCAGCTTGGGTTCCTCAGAAACCCTTGCGTTCTAGTGCGTCTGTGAGGCGAGTCATGGCAGAAGCCAGTTGAGCTTGGGGATCGGGTTTGGTTTCGGCAATGACCTCTTGCTTGCGTTTGGAGGCCTCGATTGACTTCACAATCAAGAAGCACACAAAGGCGATCACGAGGAAGTTGATGATCGCCACAATCACGGTTCCTGCTGGCCAGGAATTGATTGAGTCCACATTGGCTGCCTTGAGTGCCGGCTCAAGGGCATTAGTCATCACTAAGGTCACAACAGTGGCAACGACCTTGCCGAATGCACCTGCAATCACAACAGCAATGGCGAGATCAACAACGTTGCCTTTGTTGATGAAAGCTTTGAAGTCTGCAAATAAACCAGGCTTACGAGTCATTGAATGAGTGAACTGACTCCTATTGGATAGTCATTCAGGTTGAGCATTTCCAGTTCATGGATACAAACTGATGGATTGTCTTGGATTGATGGGGTAGCCAGATGCCAGACCCCCGCTATTTTTGAAAGTGTGAGCCTGTTCCATGACCCAGCTTCACGAGCTTCGGCTACGGCTCTTGGTTCAGCAGGAAAGCGAGCTCATCGCTGCTAGCCAGCCAACCGACCTTGACTTGTCTGTGGTGCAAGCGCGCTGCCTTTGCTGGCTCGCCCTTTTGGCGGAAGCCCATGAAGATCAAGCCAGTGACGCTGAGAGTCGCGGAGATACCGAACAAGCCATGGGTTGGTTTGCCGATTCCATGCGTTTGCGCGATGCCCTCAATGTGGTGAGTTCGATTGAGATCCCTCTGCCAGGTGTTGTGGACAGGGATGGAGATCAGCTTGGTGATTGGTC
The DNA here is from genome assembly GCF_000014585.1 of Synechococcus sp. CC9311. NCBI lineage: Bacteria > Bacillati > Cyanobacteriota > Cyanophyceae > Synechococcales > Synechococcaceae > Synechococcus > Synechococcus sp. CC9311. Next base: position 209,310 of record NC_008319.1, read on the forward strand.
TGGGATCGATCAGGAGCCGCCCTTGGCCGCCTGATCAGGTGCCATGATGGAAAGCAACTGAGGGTCTGCTGCTTTGCCTGATGAGCCCTGTCAATGTCCGGACTGTCAACGCTTTTACCGTGAACATGACCGTCTGATCAGAGAGTCACCAACATTGCGTCAGCAGCAAGAGCTGAGTTGGGCGGCCCTTCAAGCGTTTAGAACCCTGTCTGGTCGTGTTTTGGAGGATCTGCAGAAAGAACACGGCACCCCGTCTGCTGATTCCCAAACCCATGCCACTCCAATCGGTGGTGGTGAAGAGCCTGCTGATGCCATTCATCAAGCCATGGCTGATCTGGAAAATATCAACGCCCATCTCTTTTCAATTGAAGCGTTGATGGAGCGCATCTTTGATGTGCGTGTGCCCGACGATATTGAACAGAAATTTAGGGAGTTGGCCGGCGAGCTCGCCCCAGACCCCCTCAACGCTGATCGCTTGCGTTTAAATCGCTTGCTGCACCAAACCCCTGATCTACCTGATCGCGGCTGAACGACAAAAAAGCCCTCGAGTTGATCTCGAGGGCTTTTAACTGTTAGCGCACAATGTCAGCGCACATCGCAGGTGATCTCAACGGGCATGGCCTCCACCTTCCAGATGTCGCGGCAGTAGTCACGGATCGAACGATCTGATGAGAAGAAGCCGCTTCTGGCGCTGTTCAACACCGACATTCGGTTCCAGTGCTGGCGATCGGTCCAAGCCAGGCTCACGGCATCTTGAGCACGCAAGTAATCGGCGAAATCAGCCATCACGAAGAAGGGATCATTCCCCGTGAGGTTGTCGATCAGAGGACGGAAGAGCTCCCCATCACCATTGCTGAAGTGACCCATTTCCACCAGGCGGATGGCTTCAGCGAGCTCAGGAACCGATTCAACAACCTCCCAAGGCCTATAACCGCTTTGCTTGAGAGCCGAAATTTCTTCCACGGTCTTGCCAAATAGGAAGAAGTTTTCTGCACCCACGTGCTCACGAATTTCAACGTTGGCGCCATCGAGGGTGCCAATCGTGAGAGCACCATTCATGGCGAACTTCATGTTGCCGGTGCCAGAGGCTTCCTTGCCGGCAGTTGAGATCTGTTCGGAAAGATCCGAGGCTGGATACACCTGTTCGCCCAGCTTCACGTTGTAGTCAGCGAGGAACACCACCCGTAGCCGTCCGTCCATGTCGGGATCCGCGTTGATCGTTTCGGCGATGCCGTTGATGAAGCGGATGATCAACTTGGCCATGTAATAGCCAGGCGCTGCTTTGCCACCAAAGATCACCGTGCGAGGCGCCAGGCCATCGGCTTGCCCATTCTTGATCCTGAGGTACTGGGTAATCACCTGCAAAGCATTGAGGTGCTGGCGTTTGTACTCGTGGATTCGCTTCACCTGCACATCAAACAGGCTGGATGGATCCACCAACACGCCCGTATTGCGGTGGATGTAGGTCGACAGCTTGCGCTTCACGCAGAGCTTGGTGTCTTCCCAGTGATTCAAGAAGCCCGTGTCGTTCTGACGATCCTCAAGCTTGCGCAGGATCTCCATGTTGGTGACCCAGTCGGGGCCCACATGCTCATCGAGGAGGCTGGAGAGTCCGGGATTGGAAAGAGCAACCCAACGTCTTGGGGTGACGCCATTAGTCACATTGGTGAATTTTTCGGGCCAGAGCTCGGCGAATTCAGGCATCAGTTGCTCACGCACCAAGTCGGAGTGGAGCGCTGCCACGCCATTCACGTGATGGGCGCCAATGGTGGCGAGGTGGGCCATGCGGATGGACTTACCACCTTCCTCATCAATGATCGAGAGTTTGCGTTGAATCGCTTCGTTGCCCGGGTAGCGCAAGCGCACCTGCTGCAAGAAGCGGCGGTTGATCTCGTAAATCAGCTCAAGGTGTCTCGGCAACAGGCTTCCAAATAGGTTGAGATCCCATTTCTCGAGTGCCTCGGGAAGCAAGGTGTGGTTGGTGTAAGCCACGGAGCGGCGGGTGATGTCCCAAGCCTTGTCCCATTCCATGTGGCGATCGTCGATCAGCAGACGCATCAGTTCTGCTACTGCGATGGCGGGATGAGTGTCGTTGAGCTGAACAGTCCAGAACTCAGGGAAGTCGTCAATGGAAAGCCCACGGTTATCGAGGCTGCGCAACATGTCCTGGAGTGAGCAGCTCACAAAGAAATGCTGCTGTTTCAGGCGAAGGCGGCGTCCCTCATCGGTGCCGTCGTTCGGATACAGCACTTTGGAAAGGGTTTCGCTGCCCACTTTCTCTTCCACAGCGCCGTAGTAGTCGCCGATGTTGAAGGCGTAGAAATCGAAGCTTTCCGTGGCATCGGCGCGCCAGAGGCGCAGGCGATCGCAGGTGTTCACGCGATAGCCGAGCACGGGTACATCGTGGGGGACGCCAATGGCGTGATCCGATGGGATCCAGCGAGAGCGGTAGTTGCCCTTGTCATCGAGATAGCTTTCCGTCCGGCCACCAAAGCCCACAAAGCAGGCCTGATCGGGTTGCGGCAGTTCCCATGGCCAGCCGCCCTTCAGCCACTTGTCGGTGACCTCCACCTGCCAACCGTCGCGGATCAGCTGGTCAAAAATTCCGAATTCGTAGCGAATGCCGTAGCCGGTGGCAGGAATTTGCAAACTGGCGAGGGATTCCATGTAGCAAGCGGCTAAACGCCCCAGGCCGCCATTGCCGAGGCCTGGCTCTTCTTCCACTTCGATGATCTGCTGCAGGGATTCAATCCCGAAGCGCTTCACGGCTTCTTCCGCTTCGTTCTGGATTCCCAAATTCAGCAGGTTGTTGGCCAGCTGCGGGCCAATCAGGAACTCTGCAGATAAATAAGCCACCGTTTTTTGCGGTCGAGCCCGTATCGCCTCCAAGCTGGCTAAGTAGCGGGTCATCAGCCGATCGCGCACGGCATAGCTCAGGGCCATGTAAAGGTCGTGGCGGCTGGCGGATGGAGCGAGCTTGCCCAGCGTGAAGAACAGGTGCTCTGTCATGCCGTCGAACACGGCATCAGCATCAAATCCGGCCCGTTCTGGGTCGGCGTAGCAACCAGGAGTTGGAAGGCGAAGATCGAGGGGTTCGGAGCTGCTCATGGAGGGGGGAATATGCCGATTGCTTTTTGTTTTGCGTTCAGTGTGGTGGTATTGGACAAAGAAAGCTTGAAACGGTGGCCGAACTGTGACCGAGGCTTCTGCTTCAACCGTTAGGCAAAAGCTTGCGTGCGGGGCCTCTCCTTTTGTTGCCATCAGCTAGCAGGCCTTCGCAATGCACGGTCAGAGATCCCGTTTGCCTTTATGGTCCCGCTGAGAAAACATGCCGATTCCGATGCTCGCCGCTGCGATGCCGCCCCTTCTCACGCCGCTTTTGGCTGAACTGTCTGCCCACGATTTCGAGATGGCGGAAACCCTCATTGGGGTTGGTCGATTCATGCTGATCTTTGTGGCGGCGCGGGCGCTGGCCGAAGTTCTGGTTCGCCTTCAGCTCCCCACGATTTTGGGAGAGCTGCTGGCCGGTGTGTTGATTGGAGCGTCTGGTCTCCACCTCTTGGTGCCGCCAGAAACACAGGTGGAGTTGAGCAATGGCTTAATCACCCTGCTCAGTTCCATAGGCAATGTGCCTCCTGAATCGGTGACGGATCTCTACAACGAGAGTTTCCCAGCCTTGGAGGCAGTAGCCCAACTGGGATTGTTTGCTCTCTTGTTCCTCACCGGTCTGGAAAGTGAGCTCGATGAGTTGATCGCCGTGGGCACCCAGGCCTTCACCGTGGCTGTGGCTGGTGTTGTGTTGCCATTTGCCCTGGGGACCTGGGGCCTGATGGCCATTTTTCACGTGGATGCCATTCCAGCGATCTTTGCTGGCGCGTCGATGACCGCCACCAGCATTGGTATTACCGCCAGTGTGTTCGGAGAACTCGGATATTTGAAAACGCGCGAGGGGCAGATCGTGATCGGTGCGGCCGTTCTTGATGACATCCTCGGCATTGTGATCTTGGCTGTCGTGGTGGCCTTGGCCTCAGGCGGCAGCCTGGAAATTGGTCCGATCGTCAAGCTGGTGGCGGCCGCCGCTGTGTTTGTTGTGGCTGCGATTGGTTTGAGCCGCTCGGCAGCGCCTGCCTTTGATTGGTTGATCGACAAGCTCAAGGCACCGGGTGAGGTGCTGGTGGCGTCCTTCGTCATCCTTGCGCTGAGCTGCTTTACTGCCACCGCGATTGGCTTGGAGGCTGCCCTTGGCGCCTTCGCGGCTGGTTTGATTCTCAGCGGCTCAAAGCACAATCACGCCATGCAGCAGGCGGTTCTGCCGATCGTGACCTTGTTCGCCACGATCTTCTTCGTGCTCGTGGGCGCCGGCATGGATCTGTCGGTGATCAATCCTTCGGATCCTGGGAGCCGCACCGCTTTGATCATCGCGGCCTTCCTGTTTGTGGTTGCCGTGATCGGCAAGATTGCCGCTGGTTGGGCCTTTGTGAGCAAGCAACCCACCCGCCGCCTTGTGGTTGGGCTTGGAATGATGCCCCGCGGAGAAGTGGGTTTGATTTTCTTGGGCCTTGGCACCAGCGCGAAGCTTCTGTCGCCATCGCTCGAGGCGGCCATTCTCTTAATGGTGATCGGCACCACCTTCCTGGCACCGGTGCTGCTCAGGTTGGTGATTGGAGGCGACAAGCCCGACGACGATGACAAGGTTGATGGCGAGGTTGCGGCTGATCCGGTTGGTTTGATCTAGTCCTCTTGCCCGCGGGCAACCACTAGAAACAAACTCCAGCCAATGGCGATTAAGGCCAGGCTGGAGGCCCAGCCTGGTCCGAGCGCCCAGGCCAGAACGAGTTGGGTGATCACACCCACGGCAAGGGCTAGCAACAAACTGCTGACCACCAAAGCGGCCTGACGCCAGGCCCCACTCAGGGGGCCATCTTCCAAGCTGGTCTCTAGCCGTTGAAGGGGGCCACTGAGCGGTAGGTAGAGCGCAAGAGCCCAGAACAGGCCTCCGCTGAGGGTGCTGCTTTGCAGCAGGGGCCCCATCTCGTATGTGTCCATCGTTGGGAAGTGCCCGGCGCTGCGGAGCAATGAACAGGATGCCTAGCATCGCCGCCCGATGCGACAAGCGTGGTGAGTGAGCCCTGGTGGCGGTTTGAGAATCATGCGGTGCATGGTCTTTGCCAGATGCCTGAACAGCCTGAGGCCGCGGCCCAGGCCCAAGCGAGGCCCGCTGTGTTGCTGGTGCATGGCTTCGGGGCTTCTACCGACCACTGGCGCCACAACATTCCAGTGTTGGCAAGCCAGTACGAAGTGCACGCTCTGGATCTTCTTGGCTTCGGCCGGAGTGCCAAACCAGCAGGTCTCACCTATGGCGGTGCTCTGTGGCGCGACCAATTGGTGGCCTATGTCCAGCAACGGATCGGTCGCCCCACCGTGATCGCTGGAAATTCCCTCGGGGGGTTTGCTGCCCTTGCGGCTGGTGCCGCTTTAAAGGAGCAGTCAGCGGGTGTGGTGCTCCTGAATGCGGCAGGGCCCTTTAGTGATGAACAGCGCTCAAAACCGAGTGGCTGGGGTGCCATCGCCCGACGCACGATTGCTTCAGCCCTGCTCAAAAGTCCGGTGCTGCAAAGAGTTTTGTTTGAAAATTTGCGCCGGCCGGCCACGATTCGACGCACCTTGAATCAGGTGTATGTCGATCGCACCAACGTGGATGATGCCCTCGTGGAATCGATTCGCCTTCCGTCGCTGGATCCGGGTGCTTTTGGCGTGTTTCGCACCGTGTTCGATATTCCCAGCGGTCAACCCCTGGATGAGTTGTTTGATCAGTTGCAATCCCCCCTGTTCCTGCTCTGGGGGATCCGTGATCCTTGGATTAACGCCGCTGGACGTCGTGCCAGCTTTCAACGCCACGCCCCGGAGAACACCCATGAAGTGGTGTTAGAAGCCGGTCATTGCCCCCATGACGAGGTTCCCGATCAGGTGAACAAGGCCCTGCTCGATTGGCTTGGTTCCCTGCAAAGCCAACCAACCAACACACTCCAACTGGATTGAGATCGATGGCTGTGCGGATCACTCGCCTGTGTTCACACTGAAGAAGCTCCGGGTTTCATGGCCATGACCCTTCGTCAACTGTCGACGCCGTATGCCCACTGGGAATACGTGCATCCCCAAAGTGGTGATCGCCTACGCGTGGTGCCTGAACGCGGCGGCATTGTCACGGAATGGCTTTGCAATGGCCGGGAGATTCTCTATTTCGATCAGTCGCGTTACGCCGACCCAACGCAAAGCATCCGCGGTGGGATTCCTGTGCTGTTTCCCATCTGCGGCAACCTTCCCGGTGACCGGCTGCCCTTGAAAAGCGGTGAGGCCACCCTTAAACAGCATGGCTTTGCGCGCGGCTTGCCCTGGCAGCTGGAGCTACTCGACGACCAAAGCGGCGTGCGCTTGTGTTTGACGGACACGGACGAGACCCTTGCGCACTATCCGTTCCGCTTTCGCCTGGAGATGGCGGTGCGTCCTGTGAGTGATGCGTTGGAGATCACCACAACGATTGCGAATGCCAATGAAGGCGGCGAGTTGATGCCGTTCAGTTTTGGTCTCCATCCCTATTTCAATGTGACGGACCTCAGTCGCACGAGCATCGAAGGCTTGGCACCCCAATGCCTCAACCACCTCGTGATGGCAGAGGCTGAAACCCGTGATCAATTGAGTCGATTGCCAGAGGGCGTGGACTTTCTCACTCGCCCTGCTGGACCCGTCACCCTGGTGGATGAGGCTGCTGGCACGCGCTTACAGCTTCAGCATCAAGCGCCCATGGATCTCACTGTGGTTTGGACCGAGCCTCCTCGCTCGATGGTGTGCCTCGAGCCCTGGACGGGACCGCGCCAGTCCCTGATTACTGGAGACGGCAAGCTAGAGCTCGCTCCTGGCGACAGCCTTCAGCTCAGTTGCCGCTATGCGCTGAGTTGAGAGGTGCTGCCACTCCAGGCAGCCGTCCTCTTGAGAGCTGTTGCTTCGGATCAAACTGACGCTTCACGGCTTCAATCAGGGGGCGGGATGGGGCATCCAGCCAGGCCGGTAGAGCACCTGGCTGGGCACCTGGTTGGATCAGCACGCTGAGCTGACCCCCTAACGCGATCACCCGTCGCCTCAGCGCTTCGATCAGGTATTCCGGTGTGGGAGCACCGCTGTGCTGCCAGGCCTCACCGCTGCCGGCTCCAGCGGCGAGCTGCCAATGCCACCCTGTGAGCGCCGTGCATTCGCGCGAGCTGAACAAGTGCTGGAGCTCCGCGGGGGGGAGACAAAGGCGCAGCAGCCAGGGTGGATCTTCGCTTGTGGCAGAGCCTTCAGGGATCAGGTTCTCCCACAGCATTCGTTCGCTGCTAACCCCCTGCTTGGCAGCGATTGTCTCGAGCCGGTTGAGCTGGTCGACGACCGCACCATCACTGATGCTGGCCACGCCCAGCAGGATCCTTGGCCCCTGGTCCGGACGGAGCTCCCAATCGATCCTTTCGGGGGTGAAGCTGCTGCCCACCACTTCGGCTCGGAAGGCTTCGAGCTGGTTGAGCTCACCCTCCAGGACAAGCTGACCGCGTGGTTCACGAATCGGTTGCACGCGCAACGTGAGCCCGGTGATCAGGGCGAGGCTGCCCCAGCTGCCGCAGAGCAGGCGCATCAGGTCATAGCCCGCCACGTTTTTCACCACCCGTCCGCCGGCACGGGCGCTTACCCCATCGCTGCGAATCAAGCTGATGCCAATGATCTGGTCGCGCACTCCTAAGTGACGTTGGCGTAGCCCACCAGATAGACCCCGTGCCACGAGCCCGCCGATTGAACCTGCTGATTGAGGCGAGGCCATGTTGCTCCCCCAGGGCCAGTTGAGCGGAAGCCATTGCTGATGCTCTGCAAGCGCCGTCTGCAGGTCGGCCAGGGGCATGCCGGCATCCACGGTGATCGTGAGGTCATCCACCGCATGGTCCACGATCCGAGACAGGTGGCGCATGCTCACCACCGGCCCTGAATCAGCTGCGAGGGGAGGGCCCCAGTGCAAACGGCTGCCCATGCCAGAAGGCACCCAGGGCCTCCCTTCCGCATGCAGGTCGGCAATGAGTTGGCCAAGCTCCTCAACAGAATTGGGTGCTAGTACCGCTGTGGAGGACAACCCTTGTTCAGGCACGTGAGCGAACAGGCCAGATCAGTACACCAACCGATCGTGCCATGAAGATTGTCGTGATCGACGATGACCCCACCGGTTCTCAGACGGTGCACAGCTGCCCACTGCTGCTGCGTTGGGATCAAGCGGCATTGCGTCGGGGGTTGAGGCACCCTTCCCCCTTGATGTTTGTGTTGGCGAACACGCGGGCGCTCACGCCTGAGGCCGCGGCATCCCGCAACCGCGAGATTGTGGATGCGCTGGTGTTGGCGATGGCGGCTGAAGATCTTCAGGAGCATGAACTGCTGCTTGTGAGCCGCGGTGATTCCACCCTGCGTGGTCATGGCGTGCTCGAACCCCAGGTGCTTGCGCAGGCTTGGGAGGGGCACTTCGGGGTGGCGGTGGATGCCACCTTGCATGTGCCCGCATTCTTCGAGGGAGGGCGCACCACCGTGAATGGTGTGCATCGTCTCCACGGACAGCCGGTGCACACCACAGCATTTGCCCTTGATCGCCTCTTTGGTTATGGCACCAGTGATTTGGCGGAGTGGCTTGAGGAGAAGAGCGCTGGCCAGATCGCTGCCAATTCAGTGCTGCGAATCCCGCTGGAGTTGCTGGAGCCAGAGCGATCTGCAGACCTCTTGACTCGTCTTGAGACGTTAGAAGCCAATAGCCCGGTGGTCGTTGATGCGACCCGTCCTGAGCAGCTGCTGTCGTTGGGGGTCGCGATCCGGAGACTTCAGGGGCGCAAGCGCTTTTTGTTTCGTTCAGCTGCAAGCCTTCTCAATGGACTGGTGGATTCAGGTCCATCTCCCTTGGGACCTCAGCTCCTTGATGCCCAGGGCCTGGTGAGTTTGCATCGTCGTGATCTCCACGGTCAGCCGCTCCCTGGTTTGGTGGTGGTGGGATCCCATGTTTCTTTGGCGGATCAACAGTTGAAATCTCTTCTGGCCAACGAAGGTTGCCGCGGGATTGAGCTGCCGGTGGCTCGCATCGCCCGGGTGCTGGAGGGGGGCTCTCCGGATTTGCTTCTGCCGGACCTGGAGGCTGAATGGCGATCGCAGCTGGAGCAGGCGCTGGAGGAAGGGCTCACGCCGGTGCTGTTTTCCAGTCGTGGTGAGCTGCTGTTCGGAGCTGGTGCGGCGGCTGCGGCGCGGCGGCTGCGCTTTGGGATGGAGTTGGCATCCCTGATGGCCCGTATGCTTGCCGCCGTGGCTCCGCGGCTTGGCTATTTGATCAGCAAAGGAGGCATCACCACGGGAACCCTATTGGTGGAGGGGCTTGGCCTTGAGGCTGTTCAGCTGGAGGGGCAACTCTTGCCAGGGTTGTCGCTGGTTCGTGCGATGGAAACAGCGACTGAAATGACGGAGCAAATTCGTGCTTTGCCTGTGATTACATTTCCTGGAAATCTTGGAACGGAACACAGCTTGAAAGACGTTTGGCAGATGTTTGCTGGAGAGGCTTAACCAGCCATGGTTTTGCTAAACCGATCTCGCCATTGCTGCCAGCTTTCAGATTCGGGGAACTGGTGCACTAGAGCATCTGTTTCCGCCATTAATGTCTCGAATGGTTGTTCCATATCCATCGGAATCGTGGCGATCGGTGGTGCATACGTTTGGGTGTAGGCAAAAAATTCAATGGGATTGCTTTCTGGATCGGAGAAATAAACCGACCAGCTTCCACCATGGTTCATGGCTACAACGTCGCCTGGTGCAATTGCCTGAATGGCTGAGTAGTTCTCATGCAGATCTTGCAAGCTGGAGACTTCGAAAGAGATTTGATTGAACTGACTCGGCGTTTCCATTTGCCGTCCTGTGGCCAAAACAATTTGATGATGTTCCTTGGGATCTTTGCTTAAAAAAAGCATTCTTGATCCTTGGAACTCCCAGGAATCTGTGATGCAAAATCCCAACTTTTTGACGTAGAAATCTTCCATTAGCTCCAGATCATGCACGTAGAGCCCGAAATGGGAAGGTCGCGACGAGGCAAGAAAGGAATTCATGGATGTTGCTGCGGGGGGGTGGCGGAGCTGTCTTGCCCGCCAGTGGTTGGAGCGGGCGCCGGGCTGAGCCTGGCAGAGCGGGCGAGTAGCTCCATGGGATGGCATACATCCGGACCTTCTGAGCGGAGATGGCGCCTCAGTTGAAGGCTGCAACCGATGTTGGCGCTAGCAACGATCTCTGCCCCAGTGCTTGTAAGGTCGTTCGCTTTGAGTTGGCCGAGTTCGGCGGCCTCGTCCGGTTGCACCAGGTTGTAGATGCCGGCACTCCCGCAACACACACCGGCTTCTGTGGCTTCTTTGAGCTGCAGTTGAGGAATGGAACGCAGCAAGTCTCTGGGCTGGGCTGCAATCCCCTGGCCATGGATCATGTGGCAGGCGTCGTGATAAGCCACCGTGCAGGGCAGCGGTGTGAGAGCTTGCCGAAACGACTCGGACAGCCCCCGGTTCGCCAGGAATTCGTGCACGTCCAACACGGGCGCACTGAAGTTGTCCTCGCCATCGAGAAGCTCCCCATAGGCCTTCATGGTGTGCCCGCAACCGGAGGCGGCCACTAGCACGGCATCCAGGTCTTCATCGCGGAAACTCCGCACCAATGCGCTTGCCAGCTCCTGGGTTTGTTGGAGTTGGCCTTGGTGATGGCTCACCGCCCCGCAGCAGCCTTGATCGGCTGGAATCACCACTTCGAAGCCATTGGCTTGCAGTACGGCCACGGTCGCCTCGTTCACTCCTGGATCAAAGCAACGTTGCACGCAACCAAGCACCAAGCCCACCCGGCCGCGTTGTTCGCCTTGTGCCGGATTCACCCGCGGTAAGCGATCAGAAAACCCCTCGGCCGGCAAGGCAGGCAAGAGCGATTCCATCGCTTCCAGTTGCGGGCCAAGCAGCTTTAATAGCCCTGATCGCCGAGTGAAACGCTGCAGTCCGGTGCCTGCATAGGCGCGTAAGGGCTGGAGAAGTGCGCGCAGGCGATTGGGGTAGGGCAGCACCAGAAGCAACAGCTGCCGGAAACTGGTTTGCCAGCTGCTGCGGAGCTCAGGTTGGTTGAGTTTTGGGCGGGTCGCTTCAATCAGCTGGTCGTAGCGCACGCCGGATGGACAGGCGCTCACGCAAGCGAAGCAGCCCAAGCAGCTATCAAAATGGCTTGCCACCGTGGCATCCAGTTCCAGCTCTCCAGCCTCGATCGCTTTGAGGGTGTGGATGCGCCCGCGGGGGGAATCCATCTCCGTGCCCAGCACCCGATAACTGGCGCAGGTGGGCAAACAAAATCCGCAGTGCACGCAGGGGTCGCTTGGGTCGACAAAAGCCATAGGCCGATTCTGGCCTGAATCGGCCTGTTGGTGCTCAGAAGCGCTCGATGATGGCGTCAGCGAAGCCACTACAGCTCACGGGATCCACCTTTGGCTCCATCAGTCGGGCGAGGTCATAGGTGACCTGCTTGTCCTTGATGGCGGCGCTGAGCCCCTTGGTGATTAGGTCGGCTGCTTCCTGCCAACCGAGGAATTCCAGCATCATGACGCCACTCAAGATCACGGATCCGGGGTTGATTCGATCCAATCCCGCGTGCTTGGGGGCCGTGCCATGGGTGGCCTCAAAGATGGCGGCCGTTTCGCCGATATTTGCCCCGGGGGCCATGCCAAGACCTCCCACCATCGCGGCCGCGGCATCGGAGATGTAGTCGCCATTGAGGTTGAGGGTGGCCAGAATCGAATACTCCTGAGGGCGGGTCTGGATCTGCTGGAAGATGCTGTCGGCGATGCGGTCATCCACCAGCACCATGCTTTTCCATTTGCCGTATCCGTGGCTTTCGCCAATCGCTGCGAGAACCTCCTTCACTTCTGAATCGATCGCCTCTTTTTTCTCTGGCGTCAGGCTGTCGTAGCCGGGCTCAATCATGCGCGCGTTGTCCTGGGCGCTGAGGGAGTGATCCCGATCGAGATTGTCGAGAATCCAACTTTCTCGTTCCGTGATGCAAACATCACGGAATTCAGTCGTGGCTAGTTCATAGCCCCAGTCGCGGAAAGCGCCTTCCGTGAATTTCATGATGTTGCCTTTATGCACCAGCGTGACGTGACGCTTATTTCCTTCCAAGCGCAGGGCGTGTTGGATGGCTTTGCGGATGTGGCGTTGGCTGCCGTGTTTGCTCACCGGCTTGATGCCGATGCCGGATCCTTCTGGGATCTGCCGCTTGCCGAGTTTGCCGTTTGCCGGAATAACCACCTCATTGAGATGCTTGCGCAGCTCTTGGCCGATTGGATCGTCAGCCTCCCACTCAATGCCCATGTAAATGTCTTCCGTGTTTTCTCGGTAGACGATCACGTCAAGGTCTTCGGGGCGCTTGTGAGGGCTGGGGGTGCCTTCGTAATAGCGGCAGGGCCGAACACAGCAGTAGAGATCAAAAATTTGTCGCAGGGCGACGTTTAGGGAACGGATGCCGCCACCGATCGGTGTGGTGAGGGGACCTTTAATCGCTACACCGAAGCTGCGGATTGCTTCGAGGGTGTCTTCAGGAAGGTATTGGTAAGTGCCGTAGAGGTCACAAGCTTCATCACCGGCATAAATCTTGAACCACTTGATATTTTTCTCGCCTTTGTAGGCTTGAGCAACAGCAGCATCAAGCACCTTCTGGGTTGCGGGCCAAATGTCAACTCCGGTGCCGTCGCCGCGAATGAAAGGGATGATCGGATCGTTGGCCACCACGGGTTGGCCGTTTTCGAAGCGGATTGGTGTGCCCTCTGTGGGGGCGGTGAGCTTCTCAAACTGAGCCATGGATGGGTCGCCGTCAGGCGGCATTTTGATTAGGCGAGCTTATGACTTGGGGGTGATTCTTTGAGTTCGTTTCAATGACCCATGGCGCATTCCCTAGCGAAGCTTCACCCTTAGTGCAGCAGTGATGAACCCTGTGAATGCGGCGGCAGCTGTCCACAGCGTGGCTTTGGCCCAGGCCTTGGCCTCAAGCATCACACTCGTGCGCAGGCAATTTCCTGCTGCGCAGCCGAATCTGAGCCCATGGCGCGATGACCCTCTCACTCGGCATTGGGACGAGGCCGCAACGTTGGATTTGGCCTTTCATTTTCCAGGCTGGAGCCCGCGGCTGCAATGTCGCAGTTTGTTGCTGCAATTAAGGTTCAATTCTGAGCCGTGGGAAATGGACATGTCTTGCCCATCCCTCCTTGGAGTTGTGATGCGTGGCATGACTTTTGACGGCGAACGCTGGCGATTGGCAACATTGGGAGACTGGTTGCCGGCTGGCCCCCACCTACCCCAACGAGATCAGGTGGAGCAGCTGCAGTTGATCTGTCGAGAGATGTTTGAAGTGTTCGAACACGGTGTGCCCAATCACACCAGTTCTTAACCCTTCGCAACCGATCCGAGCTATCTGCGGAAACTGAATTTAAGGTCTTTCAATCGCTTTGTATTGCATTCTTATGTCCGTCGCTCTGGCTACCCAGCTCCGGGAAGGAACGAAAAAGTCACACACGATGGCCGAGAACACTGGCTTTGTGAGCTGCTTCCTGAAGGGTGTAGTGGACAAGCTGAGCTATCGCAAATTGGTTGCAGATCTGTTCTTCGTCTATGAAGCCATGGAAGAGGAGATGCATCGGCTCAAGGAGCACCCTGTGTTGGCTCCGATTGCTTTTGAGCAGCTCGATCGCGTTACGGCTCTCGAAGAAGATCTTGCCTTCTATTTCGGCACTGAGTGGCGTCAACAGATCGAAGCATCCCCTGCGGCTAAGGAGTACGTCGCTCGGATTCGCGAAGTAGCTCAGACGGCTCCTGAATTGTTGGTGGGTCATCACTACACTCGCTATCTGGGCGATCTCTCAGGTGGGCAGATCCTGAAGAACATTGCTCAGAAGGCGATGAACAACCCCACCGATAATGGCTTGCACTTTTATGTGTTCCCTGAAATCGCGGACGAAAAAGCTTTCAAGACCACCTATCGCTCTGCGCTGGACACCTTGCCTATCGACCAGGCCATGGCAGATCGCATTGTGGAGGAGGCCAACCAGGCTTTCCACCTGAACATGAAGATGTTCCAGGAGCTTGAGGGCAATCTTGTTGCTGCTATTGGCAAGGTCTTGTTTGGTTTCCTCACTCGCCGTCAGCGGACTGGAAGCACAGAGGCCGTTGTGGCATAAGCGTTGATACAAGAAAGGATTCAAGAATCTCTACCGCTGTTTACCTCTATTCGGGTTCTGGTGCCTGGCACCGGACCCCGTTTTAGATGTGGTGGATTGAGCGTTGCCTTGCAAACGGCTCGACTCCTATCGGAGTTGCGTCCCACGGAGGTCGTGACCTATCGAGAAAAAGAGCCTGATCATCCTTTCTTGGATGATTTATTGGCTTCAGCATTGGAGTCCTCAGGGGAGCTTTGGCTAGTGAGCTGGGGTTTTGATGTCCCGATGCTGTTAAAACGATTGCGTGGGCGTTCGGTGGCTTATCAGGCCCATAGCACTGGCTATGGCTTTGACCTGTCTCCCGGAGTCCCCGTTATTGCTGTTAGCCGTAATTCCCTCAGTTACTGGGCTGATCGTGCACCTCGAAACCCTCTCTACTTGGTTCCTAATGCTCTGGAGCCGCAATGGCTGATAAGGGGTGAGTGGAGCCATAACGGACGCCGCCCGGTGGATGTACTGGTACAAAAACGAAAAAGCAGTCCTTATGTTTTGGAGTCATTGGTTCCTGCATTGCGTCAGCATGGATTGCGGGTTGAGGTACAGAGCGGTTGGGTTGATGACCTAGTCAATCTGTTTAATCGCGCGACGGTTTATCTCTATGACTCGGCAGATTACTGGCGTGGTCGAGGCGTGAGCGAGGGCTTCGGCTTGCCCCCGCTCGAGGCACTGTCCTGCGGGTGCGTTGTTTTCAGCAGCTTCAATCACGCCTTGGCTGACCTGCTGACGCCAGGAGGTAATGCTCATCAGATCGGGCAGGGATCCCTTGTGAATGATCTGGTCCGAATCAAGGCAGCAGTGTCTGATCCAGAGACCTGGCGACCTCAGTCCGAAGAGCTAAAGGCTTTGCTTCTCGATCTATCGGAGTCACGTTGCAGTGAACGTTGGCATAAGACTCTCAGTTGTTTGGACGAACTTCAACGGCATGGCGCAATGGTGGAGTCTGAAGCCCTACGTGCTTCGTCTAGCCGACAGTTGCGTTGGCATCAGCGAGTGAATAGCTTCCGACGCAAAGTGGTCAATCGGTTCTCTGACTGGCCTTTTAAGTGAGAGGGATTTCTCCCCTCACCCTAAGTTTATTTGGTCAACACTTTCGATTTGGTCGCACCGGGCTGGCCAGCTGAGGGCATCAATGCCGATGAAGAGTCAGACTTGGACGCATTTGCGCGAGCTGCTTGCCTACTTGCCTCCAAAACGCAATAAGCAGTTGGTTGTTGTGATATTGGCCTCATTTATTCAGGGGCTTATGGATATTTTTTTATTGGCCCTAATGGCAAGGCTTGTTGGCCTACTTGCTGGGCAGAGATTGCAGGACAAAATTCCTGGAATTAATGTATTTGGAGGTGGTTTGTTAGATCAAGCAGGCTGGATTATTTCTCTTTTGATCCTAGCTTTCTGGATTGCTTCTGCTGTTCGCTTTGCGGTGTCATTGATGCAAAGTCTTTTAAGTGCTGAGATATGGAATGATCTTGTAAACAGTGTTTATAGTACTCTCATGCGTCAGGATTATGAATTTTTTGTAAGCGGTAAGTCAACAGGTATTGCAATTCAGTTTAACAGAATTTTTAGCAATATTTCTAAGAATATTGTTGCTCCTCTCATCACAAGCGCTGGAAGCCTTGTTTCCATTGGATCTTTGATGGTTGGCATTGTATTTATATTGGGGATAAGGGCATTGATGATATTTATGTTAATGCTAGTTGCGTACATACTTGCATCCAGAATTATAATACCGTATTTGCGTTTAGCGACAAAACAGAGAATTCGGTACAAGAAAAAAATATCAATGTTGATGGCTGAATCTATCCATTCAATGAGGGAGGTTCAGTTATATGGGGCTGAGGATTTTTTTTCTAAGCGCTTTTCTAGTGATGGCAGGATTGCTAAGCGCTATGACCGCATAAGTAGGTTATTGCCTGATGTGCCTCGATTGATTATTGAGCCTGCTGGAATTACTATTCTATTCGTCATAGGTCTTGGGCCTGCGATAATTCAGGGAGATTCTCAAGCTATTCGTCAAGTTGCTCCAGAACTTTCAGTCATCCTGATTGCGCTTCTGCGCATTTCTGGCCCATTGCAATCCTTGTTTAAAGGGATTAACCAATTGCGTGGTGGATTGCCCCAAGTGAAGGAAGCGCTTGAGTTGCTGGAGCTTGTGCCTGTGCGCTCTATGCTGTCATCCCAAGGAGTTCCGTCTCCGTCTGGGTTGATGCCTAGAAGATTCATTCAACTTGAATCTGTTGATTTTCATTATGAGCTGAGCGATCGAAAAGTAATCGATGGTGTTGATTTAATGATTCCTGTCGGCTCTCGAATAGCCTTAGTCGGAAGCACCGGCAGTGGTAAAACAACTTTAGCTCATTTGCTTTTAGGTTTGTATCACCCAACTCAAGGTGCGCTCTGTCTAGACGGAATTCCCGTAACACGTCAGGAGCTTCCAGCCTGGCAGGGCAATTGCTCGTTTGTTCCTCAAAATGTTCGTTTGTCTAATGGAAGCGTTAGGGATAATGTTGCTTTTGGTAGAGAGTCTGACGAGATAGATGATGATCGTGTTTGGGCTGCACTTGAGTCTGCGCAATTTGATGATGTAGTCGCCACGATGCCTTATGGTCTTTACACCATGGTTGGTGATGATGGTGCCAAGCTGTCTGGTGGGCAGAGGCAAAGGTTGGCATTGGCAAGAGCATTTTATAGGGAAGCAAAGGTTCTTGTTTTAGATGAAGCAACGAGTGCTCTTGATAATAAAACTGAGCATGATGTTATGCAGGCTCTTGATATTGTCGGGCGTCGCTGTACTACGATAGTAATTGCTCATCGTCTTTCAACAGTTAAAAAATGTGATCGTATTTATCAGCTTGAGCAAGGCAAAATTATTGCTTCGGGTGCATTTGCTGATCTATGTAATAGTTCAAATAGTTTTCGTGAGATGAATTTGTTCGATGGCTCCTGACCAGGCTTTATCGCTATATTCGGCTTTGATAAGGGATATCAAATGAATGATGTTGTGATAATTGCTACTGCTGACTGGGACCATCCCATCTGGACAAATAAGCAGCATGTTGCGCGTTCTCTAGCTGATTTAGGAAATCGAGTTCTTTATGTCGAGTCGCTTGGGATACGCTCGGTTCAAATTACTCGTTCTTCTGATTGGACGAAGATTAAGCGGCGGATTTTTCGAGCTCTTTGGCCATTGCGTCAAGTGAGTCCAAGGATTTGGGTGTTGTCGCCACTGGTTATCCCAGGTGGCAGTGATGGGTGGAGTCGTCGACTCAATAAGTTAAGCCTGAGGTTGGCCTTGGCTCTTGCTCAGGCTCATATTGGGCTGCGTCAACCATTGCTTTGGACATTTAATCCGTTAACTCGTCGTTATCTAAACCTGAAAATGTTTCGTTCGACCGTCTATCACTGCGTCGATAGGATTCAGGCCCAACCAGGGATGCCTGTTGAATTGCTTGATTTGGAGGAGAAAGCACTCTGCCAAGAGTCCCAGGTTGTTTTTACTACGGCACCTTGCCTGCAGGAAGGCTTACAGGCTCTCAATCCAGCAACTTATCTATTTGGCAACGTGGCCGACGCGGAGCATTTTGCTCAGGCGCTTGAGCCTGCTTTGCCACGACCAGTCGACTGCCCTTCATCTGAGCGTCCATTGGTGATGTTCATCGGTGCAATTGATGCTTACAAGCTCGATATGTTGATGCTGGAGCAGTTGATTCAGGCCACGCCGCAATGGACATATCTGTTAATTGGCCCGATAGCAGAGACCGACTCCAGCACGGAGATAAGTGGCTTACATCGTCTACCTAATGTGTACTTTATTGGAAGTCGTCCTTATAGAGATCTCCCCGCTTATTTGGCCTGTGCCGATGTTGCCTTGTTGCCGTTGCAAATTAATGACTACACCAGGCACATGTACCCGATGAAGTTTTTTGAGTATCTGGCTGCAGGATGTCCTGTTGTGGCGACTGCTATTCCCTCGTTGCATGATCAAGGTGATGTGGCTTGGTTATGTGATCCGTCTTGTCAGAGCTTTAAGCAATCGATCCAAGAGGCCCTTGAAGGTAAGGGCGCCCCTAGGCAGCAACGACTGGAACGCGCATCCATGCATACCTATCAACGCAGGACTGAGGCGATGCTGGAATGTCTTGATTTTCATGGTCTGCTGCTGCCTATGACGGGGGCGACTACCCATATGCCAAATGCTCGGCCCCTATCTTGCCAAGCACTGGAATCTTTAGGGGTGAGCTTATTGGTTTTGCTGATCGGGGCTTTGAGGATTCTCAATCAGAACTTTTTATCTGGGGCTTTAAGAAATGCAGGCCTGAAGCGATGGTCGTGTAACACACGTCTGCTTTATTTGGCTGCAGATGATGCTATTCGCTCTGGAGATATGCGAGATGCACGTCACTACATGGAAGGTCTTTGGAGAGAGAATGGACAAGTATTGGCTCTCCATCGCCTCTTGTTGAAGCCCAGGCGGGGGCAGGTAGTGGATCAGTTAGCCCTTTTTGAAACCATGATGAATAGCAATGTATTTCCCCTGCATTTCACGGGTTATTGCGCTGTCGTTCTTGGTGACTGGTCGATTGAAATTAAGGATCCAGATTTGCGTGATGGCTGTTTGAACACTCTCACGACGGTGATTACAACTTTGTTGGATGATCCCGGCACTTATCACTGTCTTCGTCCAGTTCATGAGAATCGGATGCAGTTATTGGTCTCGGCTCAGCTGTCTAGGATGCGCCTGCTGATGGCAGCTCAATTCTGGCTGGAGCTGGAAGCGTGCGGTCCTAGCCTGATGCGCAGCATCGCTGACTACAACCCTGCTTTGATCGATCCTCAGTCGGCTAGCCGGCTGACGACTAATGCAGTTCGTTGTCTGGCCATGGAAGGGTTGATGGCCTGGTGGACAAATGATGCTCAGCGCTTTCTTGCTTCTTTTTCTGAAGTGCACAGACTTGTTGTCGCGGCGGATTCGCTTTCTTTTGACTCTGATTCTCTAGGAGGTCAAACAGAAGCCCAAGCTTTTGCTGCGCTCATGCTGAAACAACTGAGGGGGTGTTTGTGGCGTGCGGATCTTGGTCAGCAGCGCCCAGGGCGAGGTCAATTAGTTGGGTTTGTGTTGTTGATTTTGAATAATCATCTCAACTGGAAGCGAAGTGACAAAGTACAACGGTTATTGAAAACATTGGAGCAAACCAAACCAGCTTGATGAGCAGGATTCATGCAAATCGCTTTTTACATCGATTCACTTAAGCTTGGTGGTGCCGAGCGTGTCCTTTTGCTTTGGGCTGGTTGGTGTGTGCAGAACAACTGGCACGTCACCGTAATTACCCGTCAGGGACTCGAACAGGATGTGTACCCCCTCCCCACAGGAGTGCAGCGAAGGGTCGAGGCCCCTTTGCCCTGGGGATTAGAACGCTTTGGTTGGTGGGCCTTTCCTCTTCGTGTATGGAGCCTGCGTCTTCTGCTCAAGGAGCTGGGCCCACTTGACTGCGCGGTGGGTGTGACCACCTTGCCAGCTATCAAATTGCTGCTTGCGGCACATGGGGGTCGGATTCGCTGCTTGGTCTCGGAGAGAAATTTCCCCCCTGCAAAGCGTCCTGCGCTGCCATGGCGTTTGCTGCGCCGCTTCACCTATCCATGGGCCGACTTGCATTTGGTGCAAACCTCAGAAACCGGTGATTGGTTGAAGCGACACTGCGGAGCTCACCGGCAGCGGCTTATGCCTAATCCCGTGACCTGGCCACTACCGGATCGAGACCCTCGATTGGATCCTGATGACTGGCTTGATGCCGACGTCCCAATGTTGCTGGCCGCCGGAACCAAGGCGCATCAGAAAGGATTTGATCAACTGATGCAAGTGTTTGCCTTGCTGGCCCTGAGGCATCCAACTCTGAGGTTGGTCATTTTGGGATTGGGCAATTCTAAATATCACGGCTGTGATCAGCAGGCCATGTTGCGGGGCCTCTTGCCAGAGGATGGGGCCCTACAGCGTCAGCTGCTTTTCCCTGGGATGGTTGGAAATATGTCGTCCTGGTATGAAAGAGCAACGATTTTTGTTTTGCCATCTCTTTATGAGGGCTTCCCCAATGTGTTGTTGGAAGCAATGGCTGCTGGCTGTGCCTGTGTTGCCAGAGATTGTGATACCGGCCCTCGAGATCTGATTGATCAGAATCACAACGGGGTGTTGCTGCCATCCGAGGCTACTTCCAATATGTGGGCTGAAACGCTGGATGAGCTACTCACGCAGCCTGTACGTAGACGACGTTTGGCAGATGCTGCCAAGGGAGTGCGTGAGCGCTATGCCGAGTCCGTATTGCGTTGTGATTTCTTGGAGTCCTTGAAGGGGTTGGTCTATGGATGATCTATGGGTGGTGCTACCTCATCTTGGGGCAGGAGGTGCCCAGAAGGTGGCTCTGCTGGCAGCGGAGCATTTCGCTGCTCAGGGGTTGCGAGTTCGGGTGATCACGATGATTCATGGTCATCCCGTTCTGCATGCCTTGCCGGATGGAGTGAGGCATCAGGAATTGAGCCCACAGCTGGAGGTCCTGAAACCTTGGCTCGGCGATGGTTCCAACCGTTCTTTGCTGGCCAGAGGAAGTCGCTATTTGATCGCCAATCTGATCAAGGTGTACAGGTTCATGATCAGGGCTCAGATGGTTTTGATTGGCCCTTGGTTGGAGTCGCACATTCGTCCGGGTTCCAGTGGTTTGGCCGCTGAATTGTTTCAACTAGGCACCACCACCCTGCTCGGTGATCGGCTCCTGCAGTTTCGAAATCTGGTTGAGCAGGAGCAACCGCGCAGAATTTTGGCGTTGCTCACACGCACCAACATCGTGTGTTGTCTGGCTTGTTGGGATTTGCCGGTGCATGTTGTGGTCTCTGAGCGGAATGATCCGGCTCGACAGCGACTTGGAACATTTTGGGCGCTGTTACGACGCCTCTGTTACCGCCGTGCGGATGTGGTCACGGCAAATACAGATGGAGTTTTAAAGGCATTGAGTCGGATTGGAACCTGGCAAAGACTTGAGTTGCTCCCTAACCCATTGCCCTTTGGGGTGATATCAAGTGCTGAGAATGGCAGCGAGCGCGACTTGGAAGTGTTGGCTGTCGCACGCCTGAAGATACAGAAGGGTTTGGACCTGTTGATTCGTGCCTTTGCGTCCATTCCAGAAGTCCGCCGGTTGGGTTGGTGTCTCACCGTGGTGGGGGATGGGCCAGAACGAAGTTCTCTGGAAAACCTCGTCACCAAATTAGGAATCGATGGTGTTTTTTTTGAGGGGTTTCGCTCCGATCCACAAACTTTCATGCAAAGGGCCGCAATTTTTGCTTTGCCATCTCGTTTCGAGGGCATGCCCAATGCTTTGTTGGAAGCGATGGCCGCCGGCCTACCTTGCGTCGTCAGCGACGCATCACCTGGCCCGTTGGAAATGATCACCGATGGTGTGAATGGCCTTGTGGTTCCCCATGAGGATTGGCCGGCGTTGGCAAAAAAGCTTGAAATGTTGATGGAAGATCAGATTCTCCGCTTTCGTCTCGGTGAGGCTGCTCGTCAGAAGCTGCGCTCACTGGATTGGTCAGTTGTTGAGCCTCATTGGCGCTCTGTGCTCGCATTGCCGAAGCTTTGATGTCAGGGACCGAACTCAACAATCAGAGGTTGCTTGTATTTGCGCCGACTAGGCGTGCCCTAAGTGAGACCTTTATTCGGGCCAATTTGGAGGGTCTGCCCTTTGAACTCTCTGCCTATTTCGGAGATGAATTCCAAGGCAAGAGACCTCTTGCCTTGGCCTATTCCTTCGGCATCACCCTGAGCAAGGTGCTGACCCGCCTTCACCTTTTGCGCTTGGCTGGCCTTCCAGCATCTTTGGTCGCGTGGTGTTTGATTCAAAAACACAGACCTGATCTGGTCTTGGCTGAATTTGGCTTTGAAGCAGTACGTGTGATGGAAGCCGCGGTTTGGGCCAAGGTCCCTCTTGTGGCGCATTTCCGAGGATCGGATGCTTCAGCTCATGATCGCCTTGGTCTTTTAGAAGGTCGATATCGCCGTTTGCTTGGTGTGGTTTCTGGAGTGATCGTGAAGTCCAGACCGATGGCACAAACTATGGAGCGATTAGGTGCTGATCCCGCTCATATTTTGATCAGTCCATCTGGTGCTAACGCACAGTTGTTCAGAGGTGGCAATCCAGCAATAGCTCCACCTGTGCTACTTGCGGTGGGGAGGTTCGTAGCCAAAAAGGGCCCTTTACAGACAGTGCGTGCGTTTGGGCGGTGCAGTGAGCAAGGCGGAACCGCGATGAAGACAGCCGAATTGTGGATGGTTGGGGATGGACCGTTGCTAGTTGCGGCCCAGGCTCTGGTGATTCAGCTCGGCTTACAGAATCGAGTGCGCTTCTTAGGGCCTAAGCCACCGGTAGCTGTAGCTGCTTTAATGCGAGAGGTACGTGCTTTCGTCCAGCATTCCTGCGTGGCCCCTGATGGAGACAGTGAAGGGAGCCCCGTATCAGTAATGGAAGCTCAGCTCAGCGGCCTTCCTGTGATTTCCACGTTTCACGCAGGAATCCCAGAGGTGGTGATCGATCAGACCACTGGCCTCCTTGTGCAAGAAGGTGATGAGCGGGCCATGGCTGACTGCATGATCGAATTGCTTCTTGATCCATCCAGAGCTGAGGCCCTTGGGAATGCGGGCAGGAATCGGGTATTGCGTCACTACACCATTGATCATCATCTGCGTGATGTCACTGCTTTTTTGCGTGCCAGAATGCCAATGTCTTTCGTAGGACAAGAGTTGATTAAGCATGTTTAGATCACTTGATGATTGTTGGCAGTTTTGGATGGCTTCGCCAAATCCATGGGGCTGTTTTTTGTCACCAACGCTTTATAATTTGAACAATAAAAGGAAGAAAAGCTGCTTAATTGCTTGCCATGGATGGGCGTAAAAGTCAGAAACCATTCTCTGTTTTTATATGAAGCCGCTCTGTCTTTTTGTTTTGGTTTATGGAAGTCCTTGCATGACCTAGATTGATGGCTTTACCTCCTCTGTATTCCCAGATGCCAACAGTTGTGTATATAACAAGTAGAGGTCATAGTGGCTCAACCTTATTGTCGCTTTTGATTGGTGGAAATTCTAAAGTCGTAAGTGGGGGTGAGCTGAAAATGTTAATCAATTCAGATCCTAGGCGGAGGTTTTGTAGTTGCCATTCACTCAGTCCGGAGCAGTGTCCTTTTTGGAGTCAGGTGCAGGCTAAGGTTATAGATTTAGTGGGTGTATCTTTGTGTCAATTATCATTGATGGAGGGTGGTAGTGACGACATGTTTTCTAAGCACAATCAGGCATTGTTTGAGGCGATCGCATCTGTAAGTGGCTGCTCGATCATTGTTGACTCCTCGAAGTCATTGCTGCGGCTTTCGCGCCTTCTTAAGGCAAAAGAGAAGGGTTGTGCGATTGAAGTGCAGCCTATTCATCTTCATCGTGGGCCGTTAGGTACTGTAAACAGTGCCCGCAAGAAGGGGCATCCGTTGTTGTCTGTTGCGCAAAATTACTCAACAGCATTCTTCAAGACTCGTGAATGTTTGAGCAAAACGCCCTCATTATTTATCAGTTATGAACAACTTGCGTGTCATCCTAGGCGCTGTCTTCAGCGTGTGATGCGTTGGATTCAATTGCCTCTTCAGGAATCTCAACTTCAATGGCGGGAGGGGATTCGCCGTGATGTCGGTGGAAATCGCATGCGCATAGGAGAGTCAACGAAGATTTGTCTGGATCAGAGTTGGAAGCGTGATTTGAAGCCTGTAGAGGTTCTCAAGTTGACACTTTTAACTTTGCCAGTCCGTTTGCGTTGGCGATGGCTCTATCGCAAGTTCCATGGTCGCAAAATTGGGTTTGGCTTGTAGATATTGGGATCATTTTTGTCAATCTGTATGCTTGATTGCCTATGCGTGGAGTGCTGTTTTTTTGGTTTGTGTATTGCCTTGTAATTGGTAATCTCGATTTTGGAAAGCTTTTAGTGTTCCCTTTGGACTAGCGATGGGTTTCTGTATGAGCTTGATGCTAAAATGACTCAGTTAAAGTATATGGATCGAAAACATACATGTCGCGATGGAACTTGGTTTATATCACTAGCAATAGCCATAGCGGCTCTACGCTTTTAGATATGTTAATCGGCTCCCATTCCAGTTGCATCACTTTGGGTGAGATTCATAAGCTGACTCGTAAGTCGAAGGGTGTTTGCGCTTGCGGTGCTCCCAACTATCAGGAGTGTGCTTTTTGGCGTGACGTAGATGCGCGGCTGCAGGCATGTGGAGGACCTAAGCTAGCTCAATTGCATTTGGATTCCACTCAAAAAGATGAGTTTCAGGAGATGAATTACTATTTATTTCGTGTGCTTCAAGAAAAGACAAATGCTCAATGGTTTGTGGATTCTTCTAAGAAGTTATCGCGATTAAAGAGTCTCGTCTCTGATCCTTCGTTTAATGTTATTCCCATTCACATTATCCGCCGACCTGAGGGGGTTGTGTGTTCGAACCTTAGAAAGGGTAGGAGCTTTTATAGTGAGTTGCATTCTTATTATTATGATCTTTGGAGCCGGTATAAATACTTGCATTGCCGTCGTCACGTTTTAATATCTTATGAAAGCCTTTGTTCTCAACCTGACCTTGTTTTAGGAAAGATTATGGGAAGGTTAGGGTTGTTTTTTGAATCCGCCCAGCTCCAGTGGTCTAAGCACGAGCATCACAATGTAAACGGCAACAAGAGGACGAGAACCAGTCGTCAATCATCGATTTGTTTAGACGAACGTTGGCGGCGAGAGCTTAGCCTGTGGCAGCGCTTCGTTGTTAAGCTCGCTACGGTCAAATTTAGATTAAAATTGCTTTTATTCTTAAGGATATGGCCCAAGCCCCTATGAGTGACAAAGGGTGACATGCAATCTGCTTTTTGCGATAATTGGCATGTCTCTTGTTGAAAGACATGCGTGAAAATGGACCTCACTTCATCGTGATCGGTGCCCAGCGCTCTGGTACCACTTGGCTGCATCGTGTAATGACACAACATGATCAGCTTTGGTTGACCCCGGTAAAAGAACTGCATTATTTCGACAAGCAAGAACTACGGTTAGGCGTAATGAGTGCCTATGAGAGGAATAGGGCGCGTTTTTGGAGCCCACGTCGTTTAATGCTAGATCCACGATGGTATTGCCGATACTGGTTTCTTCCTCGTAGTGATGAATGGTATGGAAAATTATTTCGTCGTGCCCGTCAAAAAGGAAAAATAACAGGAGAAATTACTCCTGCCTATGCAGTCTTGCCAGAGAAAGAATGGGATCATTTGTACTCTCTTTTCCCTGATGTTCGTTTGGTTTTTATTATGCGTGATCCGATCATACGAACTTGGTCTGCTTTGCGCAACAATATGAAAAAGGGTCGTTTGAATTCTGCTTCATCTGTGGATGAATTAGTTGCGCAGGCTTCAGGCTTCTCGATGGCATCTCGTTCTGACTATTTGCGGACGATTAAAACTGTGGAGTCTCGATTCGGTGCAGATCGAGTGCATTGTTGTTTCTTTGAGCAGCTTTTAAGCGATCCTACGGAATTGGCTGACTCCCTCTTTCAGTTCTTGGGAGCAAAGCCTATGGGAGAGGCTCTCAACATTCCCCCTGCTGTCAATAGTGCTGCTGGAGGCGATGCTCCACCATTTGCGCTTCAACAAGCTTTGGCAGAGCAATACTTGCCAATGGTCGATGAATTAGCTGAACGTTTTGGGGAGGTTCCCCTGAGTTGGGCCAATAGATACCGTAATTTGCTGGGAGTATAAATTTCTATCGCAAGTTCTGGCATCCTTGAGCAAATTCTTTTCAGGTGGACTGAAAGCTTTTTATTTCTGCGATGATCTTGAGAATTAATTGATACATCTCATGAACGATTTGCTTCATTACGCTGGTCATGGCTCCGACCGCGTCTCAACCGATTGTGTCCACTATCCGATTTCAACTGATTGCAAATGCAGGAATTCATATCCGCAAAATGCTTTCCTTCAGGTGATGACCGACAATGGGACGGTGATGTTCGACATGTTTGAGAAGGTGATTCAGCGACCTGTCTCTGGTGGGTTGAAAGGATCTAACTCTTTTATTTGTATGTCTGAATTGCCAGCTGTTCAGCTTTCAACATCTTTGCTGGAGTCCATGCTGCTTACAGCGTCATTGCAGCGGGTTGTAAGTGGTGATCTCTCGGCTATCTCGTCTTGGTTTCAGGCTCTTACAACTCCAGCAGTTCGAGCCGATACCATCACTCCATGAGCTTTCTTGCCGGTCTCAATGACGCCCAAAAGCGGGCGGTCGATCACCATGAAGGCCCTCTTCTGGTCGTTGCTGGAGCGGGGAGCGGTAAGACTCGGGCCCTAACCCATCGGATTGCCCACTTAATTGGTGAGCATGGAGCCGATCCGGCCCAGATCTTGGCGGTGACCTTTACCAACAAGGCCGCCCGTGAGATGAAAGAGCGGCTGGAACTGCTTCTGGCGCAACGCTTAGCCCAAAGTCAATTTGGTCAACCCTGGAGCACGCTCCCTCCGGTGGAGCAGCGTCAGTTACGCACGCGGATTTATCGCGAGATCACGAAAGAACTATGGATCGGCACATTTCATGCCTTGTTTGCACGGATGTTGCGCTTCGATATCGATAAATTCAAGGATCCGGAAGGTCTCACTTGGACGAAGCAGTTCTCTATTTATGACGAGGCGGATGCTCAGAGTTTGGTAAAGGAGATTGTGACCCAAGAGTTGCAACTTGATCCAAAACGCTTTGAGCCCAAAAAAGTACGCTGGGCGATTAGCAACGCTAAAAACCAAGGTTGGTCTCCTGACGATTTGGAGGCCAATGCCGAGGGGCAGCGGGGCAAGCTTAGTGCTGATGTATACAGGCGTTATCGCAAGGCATTGGCGGCTAACAATGCCCTGGACTTCGACGATCTACTGCTCCTACCTGTGCGGTTACTGCAGCAGAATGAACAAGTGCGTGGGTATTGGTTCCGACGGTTTAGGCACGTGCTTGTTGATGAATATCAAGACACCAATCGTACCCAGTATGAGTTGATCAAACTGTTGGTAACGGATGGGAAAGAGCCGCAACAAGTGGACGATTGGTCAGGCCGATCGGTGTTTGTTGTGGGTGATGCTGATCAAAGTATTTACAGCTTTCGTGCCGCAGATTTTACGATTTTGATGGGGTTTCAGGACGACTTTGGTGACAAGGCCCCTGATGATGTGACGCGCACAATGGTGAAATTGGAGGAAAATTATCGCTCTACCGCCACGATTTTAGAGGCTGCGAATGCCTTGATCTCCAACAACAGTGAGCGAATCGATAAGGTACTGCGCCCTACGCGTGGTGAAGGTGAGTTGATTTCACTTACACGCTGCGATGACGAAATCGCTGAAGCGGAAGCTGTGGTGCATCGGATGCGGATGATGGAAGCGGCAAATCCAGATCTCAGCTGGAAAGATATGGCCGTGCTGTATCGCACCAACGCCCAGTCTCGAGCGATCGAAGAATCCCTGGTGCGCTGGCGGATTCCCTACGTGGTGGTCGGGGGGTTGCGTTTCTACGACCGTCGTGAAATCAAAGACTTGTTGGGCTATCTGCGTCTTTTGATTAATCCAGCTGACACCGTCAGCTTGCTGCGAGTGATCAATGTGCCCAAACGTGGCATTGGTAAAACCACCATTCAGCGTCTAACCGATGCTGCTAATCAGCTAGGAATTCCGTTGTGGGATGTGGTGAGCGATCCCGAGGCAGTGCGTTCCTTGGGCGGCCGTTCCGCCAGGGGGCTGCTGCAGTTTTGTGAGTTGATCAACAGCATGAAGGAGCGCATTCATGCTGCAACCCCATCAGAACTCATACAAGAGGTGATGGAGAAGAGTGGCTATGTCAGCGAGTTGATTGCTGATGGTTCCGATGAGGCCGAAGAACGTCGCCGCAACCTGCAGGAGCTGGTGAATGCGGGTCTCCAATACCAGGAGGAAAATGAAGAAGGTGATTTAGAGGGATTTCTAGCTTCTGCTGCGCTCGCGAGTGATGCGGATAGCAAGGACACGGCTGCAGACAGGGTCACCTTGATGACCTTGCACAGCAGTAAGGGACTTGAATTTCCAGTGGTGTGCCTGGTGGGATTGGAGCAGGGGTTGTTCCCCAGTTATCGCTCCCTGGATGACCCGGCCTCGCTGGAGGAGGAGCGCCGACTTTGCTATGTCGGCATCACCCGAGCTAAAGAACGTTTATTCATCTCCCATGCGAGTGAGCGGCGCTTGTGGGGCGGAATGCGTGAGCCAGCCATGCCCAGCGTGTTTCTTTCCGAATTGCCGGAAGGTCTTGTGCAGGGTGATGTCCCTCAAAGCGGAGGCGCAGCGCTGCGGCGTGAGCAGCGTCTGGAGCGACTCACCCGCGTAGACCGCGATGATTCCCGACGGGTGGCCTCCGGCGGAGCGTCCGGAGCGCCAGCCAATGCCGTCCGTCGCCGCCAGGCTGGACCGGCCCCTGGAAAAAGCTGGAGTGTGGGCGATCAGGTGGTCCATGCCAGTTTTGGTGTCGGGGAGATCACCCACACCTTTGGTAGCGGTGAAAAGGTGTCGATTGCCGTGAAGTTTGCGGGTATGGGGCCCAAAATTCTCGACCCGCGCTTGGCACCGATCGAGCCTGCTGGAGGCTGAGGGGGTGGAGCGTCCAGGTCTTCCACCTCAGCTTTTACCGGCACTTCAGGCCCTCGCGTCAGAAGTTGGAGTGTCCCGGTTGGCTCTCGTGGGCGGTGCTGTGCGAGATGCCTTGTTGCACGATGAGCACTGCGATCCATGGCGAGAATTGCCGGATCTGGATTTGGTGATGGAGGGGTCGGCCTCTGAGTTGGCGGCTGCTCTTCAGCGGCACTACGGAGATGAGCGGGTCCAGGAGGTGCGTGTTCATGGTGCCTATGGCACAGCTGAGCTGTCCTTCGATGGCGTGTTGCTCGATCTAGCGGGCGCGAGGCAAGACCACTACCCGGCACCGGGCGAAAACCCTGTGGTGGAGAGTGGCTCCTTGGAGCGCGATTTGGAGCGTCGGGATTTCACGGTGAATGCGATGGCCTTGGAGTTGTCGCTTTCTGGCGATCGTGAACCATTGCTTTTGGACCCGCACGGCGGTCAAGCCCATCTTGAGCGCCGTGAACTTGCCTTCTTGCATGCGTCCAGCGTTGCTGATGACCCCACGCGGGTTATTCGTGCTGCTCGCTATGGGGCTCGACTGGGGTTTGTGTTAACACCAAGCTCTCAGGACCAACTGCGCACAACCTTGAAACGTTGGCCTTGGTCTTGGCGGCATGGCCAATCAACCGAACATGTTCCCCCTGCATTAGGCACACGCTTGCGGATGGAATTGGAGTTGCTGTTTGAGAATGAACCGTGGCTAAAAGCTTTGGAGCTACTGCAGCAATGGGGAGCATTAGCCCTACTCGATCCGCTTCTGTCCTCGAACGCGACGCTCATCCGTCGCTTGCGTTGGGCGATGAGGTTGAAAGTGCCATTGATATTGGCTCTGGTGGCTGCTGCTACTGACCCTTGCTCGCTAGGACAGCGTCTGCAGCTTCCGCTTCGTCAGCAGCGCTTGTTGGAGGAATCGATGTCCTTGACAAACTGGTTGCACTCAGAAGTGTTGCCACAAGCATGGGTTGGCTGGAGCGCAGTTCAGTGGACGGAAGCTTTGGAGACTCGAGCTTGGTCACCTGAGTCAGTTGTCTTAACTGTGGCAATGGGCGTGCCATGTTGGCGCCCGATGTTGCGTTGGTGGGGGCGCTGGCGAAAGATCCGATCGCCACTGAGTGCAAAAGATTTGATCGCAAGCGGCATACCCGCTGGACCAGGTCTTGGATTAGCCCTTCATCAGGCCAGAGTGAAGGCGCTTGACTCTATGAGATGAATTTAGTGTTGAAATTTTTGAGAAATTATTGGTTGAACAACTCTGGGCGAATAACTCATTGCGATTGATCTGGGCTTTGCCATGCGAGGGCAGAGCCGGCCCCTAAGCCTATTAAAACCTGATTGATTGGGCTAGATACATATATCGTTGTTGAGGCTGCAAATATTAATAAAGTGAGATTTAGTCCTAGGCTAATTTCTGCCCAGCTAGTTGAGTTAAATGGAGGCCAAGAAAATATTTTGGTTGAGACCCGTTGCTGACGCAATAGTCCATACGCAACTAGCATTGAAAAACTTATAAGTACAATTATTCCAAGTAGTCCATGGTGGCCTGCAATGTTGGCGAGTGTGTTGTGAGCGTGCCCAAAAGGACTTCCTGGGCGTATGTATTCACACGCTTCCCGTAGCTTGGCTGAGTCGAAGCCTGTTCCGATCCAGAAGCGCTCTGTTGGTTTGAGCATTCCCTTGTCGATCCAGCAAGATGCCATGCGCAGCCGCATCACATCACTTGATGCAAACCCTTTTGCAATCACGAAATGCCAAGCCAAGCTCCCTGTTAATCCGAGGGTGGCAATGGATGTAATGATTAATTGTTTCGCTGATAGACGATTGTTAATCCGCATCCAAAGCCAAGGGATAGAGATTGCTATTGGTACGGCGATGATGGCCATGCGCGAACCGGTACCTAGAACGATTAAATATCCTGCGAATGCAATTATTAGACTTGCTGCTCTTGCAGGAATTTGGTGCATTTGAGTAGTGCTATACCATGCAGATAAGGTCAATAAGCCAGCAGTCGTTGCCAGTCTGTTGATGCTACCCATGCTCTGCTTGGTGTATTCGTAGTAAATACGATAAATAGATCTTATTGACCAGTCGTCGTTTAGGTGCATTCTCCAGGCGAACCATGTAGCAATTGGGATAATTGCGATGCCGAGCCAGCGAAGAAGACTTAGCCACTGTTTTTTGCTGAATTGACTGCTAATTAATAGGCCCGTGAGGATTAATAAAAATTGTACTGGTCCTCTGTAATCGTCGCGTTCGATCACATTTCGGGCATTTAAGAGAAGGAATCCAAGCAGGCCTCCCCAGGCTACTAGGGTTGCTTGAGTTGAGCTTTTAAGGATCAGTTTGCGGATGGCCGCTGACATTTGTAAAACTAACCATGCAAATAAGCTGATTAAGCCAAGCTCACGACTTTGTTTGGTTAGGTGGAGTGCCACGCTGAAGGGTATCAGCGCATTAATTAGATCGTCGTTGCTTAGCAGGTTTCTTGATATGTCCTGAAAAATTCTTGTCAGCCTGACGAGTGGTTGTGAACTCAATTGCGGATGGCTCTTGGAGGACCCCATTGTCTCACTTTTTTGAAAATATTATTGCATACAAAATTTTACTTCGGTCTGCTGTAATAGGCGTTGTTGGTTTTGTCGACCTCAATACTGTTTCTGTCAATACTATGGTTGCTTCGCTTAACTTAAATGTTTCAATTTAGTTTCTTGAATGAGAAAATGCTCTGCCAATCGACCGCCACTCGTCTGGGGCCTGGGCCAGGAGTGCTTTGGCCATTTCTGGAGCGATGCTGATCAGAAGTGGTCCGCATGTTTGGGGATCAACTAATAGATCCAGCAATGCTCTGCTAGATCTGCTGTTCTTGGTTTTTTGGCCCATCGTCAGCGTTACCAAGGCATGCCCTGAGAGCTGCGCCTTGGGATGCAGCAATGCGAAGGCTCGCCTATTTGCTGGAGCAAGGCTGCTCGAGTGGCCTGCACTCAATAGTTCTAGGGCTCCTGGTAAGGCTGGGATTTTTTCCGCGTCCAAAATGACTTGAGGCTGTGCTGTGACTTCGGGAGCGTCCCCGAGCATCTCGCCTAGGTGGCCTAAAAGCCCAAATCCAGTGATATCAGTTGCGGCATGGAGTTGACCAGGGTGCTCTTTCTCAAGATTCCTAAGTAGATCAACTAGCCGATGTTGGCTCCTATTCATTTGTGCCAGTGCCTTGTCAAGTTCACCTGGCCGCACGGCCCCTTTCATGGCTGCAGCGAAGAGCACGCCCATACCAAGTGAACCGCTGAGTAACAACTGGTCGCCGGCTTGTATTCCGCGCTTGTTCCAAATCGGACCTTGCGCTGAACCCTGCACGTTCAAAGCCACCTGAACCCCTAGGCTCAATGTCCCCTCGGTATGGCTGCGTGATTCCAGGGTGTGGCCGCCGATCAGCTCTGCGCCTTGGGCCTCAAGCGCCGATCTCAGGCCGGCAAGAGTTTGGCTGAGCAACAGTCGTTGCAACGATTGAGCCGCTTGCGGCAGAGTGACCACGGCTTGGGCTGAGCGCACTCTTGCGCCACACGCCCAGAGGTCGGAACAGGCGTGCAGAGCCGTAAGCCTGGCATTAAGCCATGGATCACTGATCAGTGCTGGGAAACCATCCACGCTTTGCAAAACGGGATCGCCATCTGTGCTTTGGGTCTCTGGTATGGATGCGGCATCCTCTGGTGTATTGCCAAGCTTGGCGAATCCGGCTTCCTCGAGGGCTGCTTCTAGATCATCTGCGGGAAATTTTGCGGCACAGCCCCGGCAAAGCATGGCGCCTTGCGAATCGTGGTTTTCTTCAGCCATATGCGTCCCTTGCAATCGGGACATAAACCGGCGGTCAATGTGCTCTTTCCATTTCCACAGCAAGGCGTGGGGGCCTAGGCAGATCGGACCCCAGAGGGCCCATGCTGTTGGTTCCCCGTTGATGCTGAAACCGCCTACTAACTGCATGGCATGACGCTGGGAGCGCCAGGGACGTAATGGCCTGTTGTTGCAGCTGGCCTTGAGGTTGCGTGACAAGGGCCCAGCGGCTCGTACAGCCCAGACGCCGGAAGCGGGTCGTGGGTCGGCGTCGATCACAGCGCAGTCTCCTGCCGCGAAATGGCCTGAATGGCCCAGCACTTCCAGAGTGGCTTCTGTTCGCACTCTCCCTCGCTCGTCGACTGGTAACCCGCTGTCTTTCAACCAGGTGGGTGCACAGCTACCAGTGCAGTTCAGATCGAGGCTTTTCTTTCCCTGGAGGGAGGGTTTGGTCCTCCCTCCAGGGGTAGAGGCTGGTTGCACCGATACCCCTGCAAGGGCTAAGCCTCTTTGAAATGGTGGGTGAATGGAGTCCGTTCGTGCTTGGAGGCTCAACGTTCGGCTGGGCCAGCGATGGCGTAGAGCAAGGCTCACTTCGATTGCCGCTAGGCCTGAACCCAGAATTCGTACTGGAGCGGTCAGTGAATTCGCGTCGGCCTCATCGATCGCGGTGAGGGCCTGTTCCAGCGGTTTAATCGCGAGGGTGTCTTGTTGGATAGGGCCAAGGTTGTTGGTGATGCAGCCCACGTTGAGGCTGAGCTGGTCGTATCCAATTGGCGGTCGATCAGCTAACCAGAGTTTGTGTTTTGCGGGATCAAGCCCTTTGATCTCCGCGACGATGAGAGCAACTTCGGCCTGATCCGTCAGCTGTCTCAGATCGATCTCCAGTTCTTCGCGCTGGTAAAGGCCTGCTACAAGTCCTGGAACCATTCCTGAATAAAGAGCGGTGCTATGCCGACTGACCAGGGTGATGAAAGTGTTTGGTCTGCTGCCAGGGTTCATGACCCATTTCCTAAGCAGCAATGCATGGCTGTGCCCTCCTCCGGCCAGCACCAGATGCCCTTTCATGTTTGGCGGATGTAGCCCTGCGGATTGGCCTGTTGCCAAGCCCAGCCATCACGGCAGATCTCGGCGAGCGAGCGCTGCGTGCGCCAATGGAGGTGTTGGGCCGCCAGAGTTGGATTGGCCACGGTGAGGGCGGCATCGCCAGGACGCCTGGGAGCGATTCGATAAGGAATCGCACGCTGGCTCGCCGCTTCCATAGCCTTCACCACATCCAGCACGCTCGCTCCCTGCCCGCTCCCCAGATTGAGGGTGAGCAATTGGGGATCAGTGTTGAGCAGCGAATGGAGTGCTTCTCGGTGACCTTCGGCTAGATCCATCACGTGGATGTAGTCGCGGACTCCGGTTCCATCCGGCGTGGGCCAGTCGTCACCAAACACGGTGAGTTCAGGCCGGCGGCCTATGGCCACCTGCGTAATAAAGGGGAACAGATTGTTGGGGATGCCGTTGGGGTCTTCCCCAATCCGGCCACTGGGGTGGGCGCCTACGGGATTGAAATAGCGCAACCTTGCAATGCGCCAGCCACCCTGGCTGGCTTGGATCGGTTCGGGTTTGCCGCTGCAGCCTGCTATGTCGGCAAATAGGGCTTCCGCGGCTTGTTTGCTGGCTCCGTAGGGATTGATCGGTTGGATCGGAGCCGTTTCCGGAATCGGCACTTGATCCGGGTAGCCGTAAAGGGTTGCGCTACTGCTGAACACCAGGGTGCGGCAGCTGTGGCGGTCCATCGCACTCAGCAGTCTCTGAGAGCCAACAACGTTCACATCCCAGTAGCGCAAAGGCTGTTGAACCGATTCACCCACAGCCTTTAGTCCAGCGAAATGAATCACCGCCTCAATCGGCTGGTCGAACGTTTTTGTGCTTGTGAACAGGGCATCCAGGCATTGGGCGTCCCTGATATCTCCCTCCACAAGGGTCAACGTTTCCGGTGCTGCTCGCAGGGTTGGTTGATCTCGCTGCAAGCGGGCGCCTGCGAGTTCAGCGACCCGTTCCAGGGCGATCGCTGAGCTGTTGCTGAAATCGTCCAGCACCAACAGTTGATGGCCAGCCTCCAGCAGCACAAGGCAGGTATGGCTGCCGATAAAGCCGGCTCCGCCCGTAATCAGCAGCTGAGCCATTGAACAATCTTTATACCCAAGCATTCTGGGGGGGAGTGGGCCCACTTACAAGATTGGGCGGCAGACTGCGCTTGTGATGGTGGTGGCGCTGTGAGTCAGCTGCAGACTTTGCGCGGAATGGTGGATCTGCTGCCGGAGCAGACACGACGTTGGCAGGCTGTTGAGTCGGTGGCGCGCGAACATTTTCGCTGCGCGGGTTTAGACGAGATTCGAACGCCGTTGCTCGAATTCACGGATCTGTTCGCCCGGGGCATTGGTGAGGGAACGGATGTGGTGGGTAAGGAGATGTATACCTTCTTGGATCGTGGCGACCGCTCTTGCACCCTGCGTCCAGAAGGCACCGCCTCTGTGGTGAGAGCAGCCCTGCAACATGGCTTGCTCAGCCAGGGAGCTCAGCGGCTGTGGTACGGCGGCCCGATGTTCCGCTATGAACGTCCTCAGGCTGGCCGTCAGCGACAGTTTCACCAGATCGGTGTTGAATTTCTCGGGGCCAGCAGTCCGCGAAGCGATGCTGAGGTGATTGCCCTGGCCTGGGATTTGTTGACTGACTTGGGAATTCAGGGCCTCAATCTTGAAATCAACAGCCTGGGCACTCCAGATGATCGCCAGCGGTTTCGCTCTGAGCTTGTGCAGTGGCTTGAGGAGCGCGTTGAGCAGTTGGATGCAGAGTCCCAAGCGCGTCTCACCACGAACCCCCTGCGCATTCTTGACAGCAAAGACAAGGGCACCCAGCAGCTGCTGAATGATGCGCCAACGTTGTTGAAGGCACTCAGTAAGGAGAGTGTGGATCGGTTTGAGCAGGTGTGTGCCCTGCTGACCGCGCTGCAGATTCCCTATCAACTCAATCCTCGCTTGGTGCGCGGTCTCGATTACTACGGCCACACTGCCTTTGAAATCACCAGCGATCAACTTGGTGCCCAGGCCACGGTCTGTGGCGGTGGTCGTTACGACGGTCTGATCCAGCAATTGGGTGGTCCAGTTACGCCCGCGATCGGCTGGGCATTAGGGATGGAACGTCTGTTGCTGGTGATCTCCGCTGCTGCGCAAGCCGATCCCGATGGAGCTGCGGCACGGCTCACTGCGACGCCATCACCGCTGGTCTACGTGATCAATCGCGGCGAGCAGGCTGAACCGCAAGCGTTGAGCTTGGCCCGGCAATGGCGGGGGGCAGGCCTTGCCGTTGAGCTGGATGGCTCGAGCGCGTCGTTCGGCAAGCAGTTCAAGCGTGCCGATCGTTCCGGTGCGCCATGGGCTGTGGTGCTTGGCGACGAAGAGGCTTCGGCCGGCCAGGTGCGGCTGAAGCCCTTGCGTGGTGAGGGGGAGGAAAAGCAACTCACCTGGGAGGACGCGCTGTCTTACCTCATGAAACAGCGATAACCTGCCGGGATCAAAGACGACGCCAACGTTTCTCCGATGAGCAGCAATCCCACGATTCAATCGATTTGCTGTATCGGTGCTGGCTATGTAGGCGGTCCCACCATGGCTGTGATCGCCGATCGCTGTCCGGATGTGAAGGTCACGGTTGTGGACATCAATCAGGATCGGATTGCTGCCTGGAACAACGGCGATCTCTCCAAGTTGCCTGTGTATGAACCAGGCCTGGATGCGGTGGTGGAGCGGGCCCGCGGGCGCAATTTATTTTTCTCCACGGCTGTGGAGGAAACGATTGCGTCTGCGGACATGGTGTTCATCTCCGTAAACACACCCACCAAGACCAAGGGCCTGGGTGCTGGGCAGGCCAGTGATCTTCGCTGGGTGGAAGCCTGCGCGCGAACGGTGGCGAAGGCCGCTCAGGGCTACACGATCGTGGTGGAGAAAAGTACCCTTCCGGTTCGAACGGCGGAAGCCGTCAAGGCGATTTTGGGGTCCGTTGATCCATCGTCGGAGCTGAAAACTTTTTCGGTGCTTTCCAATCCTGAGTTTTTGGCTGAGGGGACGGCGATTCGCGATCTTGCAAGCCCAGATCGCGTCTTGATCGGTGGGGATAATGCCGAAGCGATCGATGCTTTGGCAGAGATTTATCAACAGTGGGTGCCTGAAGAGAAGATTCTTCGCACCAATTTGTGGAGCAGCGAGTTGTCCAAGCTCACCGCTAACGCGTTTCTTGCGCAGAGAATTAGCTCGATCAACTCCGTTGCGGCTCTGTGTGAAGCCACCGGTGCGGATGTGCGCGAGGTGGCGAAGGCGATCGGCACCGATAGCCGGATTGGACCCAAATTTCTGAGTGCAGGCCCTGGTTTTGGGGGTAGTTGTTTCCAGAAAGATATCCTCAATTTGGTGTATCTCTGTCGTCACTTCGGTTTGCCAGATGTGGCCGACTATTGGGAGAGTGTGGTGTTGCTGAACACCTGGCAACAGCACCGCATCGCCCGCTTGGTGGTTCAGAAATTGTTTGGCACGGTCACGGGCAAGCGACTGGCCATTTTGGGCTTTGCGTTTAAGGCGGACACCAACGACACGCGCGAGGCTCCAGCGATTCGAATTTGCAGAGATCTTCTTGAAGAAGGCGCTCAGCTGGCCATTCATGATCCAAAGGTGGATCCGGAACAGATCAGCCGCGATTTAAAACTGATTGCGAGCCACGCACCGGAGGCGGATGCCGGGCCAACTCGGGGTGCCTTGAGTGGAGAAGCCACCTGGTGGCCCAGCCCCGATGTGGCCTCAGCGCTGCGGGGTGCCGATGCCGTCCTGATCCTCACGGAGTGGAAGCAGTATCGGGAGCTGGATTGGGCCGCACTTGCGCCGTTGATGCGCAAACCGGCTTGGTTGTTTGATGCCCGTGGCGTCGCTGACCCGAAACAAGTTGCCTCCGCTGGTCTTAACGTTTGGCGCGTTGGCGAGGGTGACGCGTGAGCCAGGTGTCTTTACGTCCGATTTTGGTCACAGGTGCGGCTGGCTTCATCGGAGCCGCGTTGTGCGAGCGACTGCTTCAACGCGGTGATCGTGTGATCGGCATTGACAATCTCAATGATTACTACGACCCAGCCCTGAAGCAGGCACGTCTTGCTCGCATTGAGACACTGGCCGTGTCAACGGCGGGAGCTTGGAGTTTCCACCGCTTGGCCTTGGAGGATGGTGATGCCTTGCTCAAGCTGTTTGCGGCAGAGCAGCCTCGCGTGGTGGTCAATCTTGCTGCCCAAGCGGGTGTTCGTTACTCA
Source organism: Synechococcus sp. CC9311 (assembly GCF_000014585.1). Classification (NCBI taxonomy): domain Bacteria; kingdom Bacillati; phylum Cyanobacteriota; class Cyanophyceae; order Synechococcales; family Synechococcaceae; genus Synechococcus; species Synechococcus sp. CC9311. The sequence goes on from NC_008319.1 coordinate 247,515, forward strand.
CTGGAGAATCCAGCTGCCTACATCCAGAGCAATTTGGTGGGCTTTGGCCACATCCTTGAAGGTTGTCGTCACCACGGCGTTGACAATTTGGTGTACGCCTCCAGCAGCTCGGTGTATGGCGGCAACCGCAATTTGCCGTTTCACGAACAGCAAGCTGTGAATCACCCCGTGAGCCTCTATGCGGCCAGCAAGAAAGCGAATGAGTTGATGGCACACACCTACAGCCACCTCTATGGGTTGCCAGCAACTGGCTTGCGCTTTTTTACGGTTTACGGCCCATGGGGCAGACCGGATATGGCTCCAATGTTGTTTGCCAGGGCGATCTTGGCGGGTGAACCCATCAAGGTGTTCAATCACGGGAAAATGCAGCGTGATTTCACTTACATCGACGACATCGTGGAGGGTGTGCTGCGCTGTTGCGATCAGCCCGCCACCTCGAATCTCGACTTTGATCCGATGCAACCTGACCCGGCTACGGCTGCTGCACCCCATCGTGTGTTCAATATCGGCAACAGTCAGCCCACCGAACTTCTTCGTTTTATTGAGGTGATGGAACAGGCGTTAGGCAGGGAAGCAATCAAGGATTTTCAGCCGATGCAGCCTGGTGATGTGGTGGCCACGGCTGCAAACACAGAGGCTTTAGAAACTTGGGTGGGATTTAAGCCTTCGACCCCGATCGAAGAGGGCATCCAACGGTTTGCTGATTGGTACCGGAAGTTTTATCAACCATAGAAGCGTTTCCCGTCCACACGTTTTTGTTGGTGCCTGCGGGCTTGCTTGCGGGTGTATTCGCTAACGGTTGGATTGGCCACGCTCGGGTCGACATGAGCCACCTGCTCCCAGAGATGTTGGGGCGCCCAGCGCACTGTGTATTCATCAGGGGAATGTTTGATGATGTGGCACCAATGGTTGCTGCCGCATTGTTCGCAATACAGCTCCTCAAGCCACTCGTTGCTTAACACAAACACTGGATAAGCATTGATGACCAGTCGTGCAGTTTTGGAAGCCATCCCACGTCTCTGAAGCGCTTCTGCGCTCAGTAAATGCAAAAAATATTTTTTACCATTGCCGCGAATAATCTGGTCTTGGTGGACCGGGCAAACCAGCTTCCGGCCTTTTAGGCGTCTGTCGCGAGATCGCCGTATTTTCTGATGCTGTTTGACTGAAGAGGTCAATGAGAACCATTCTTCGTTTCACTCAGACTATGCCTTCACACCTCGATTGAGGAATCTATAAGTGCTTGAATTGGATTGAGAACTGATTTATGCACGATTGGAATTACGCATCGTGTTACGCGCCTGCCGCCTGAGTGATGCCTTCTCAAATAAACTTTAATAAAAAACCCATTGATAATAAAGATATCAATGGGAAATATTTAATAGGGTTGAAGAAATTATTTAAGCAGAGCCAACGCCCACATAGGAGCCATAAAAGAAGAGGCCAACAACAAAAATGACTGCCATCCCGCCCGCTGTGGCAACAAGCCAAAGAGGAAGAGTGCCTTCAGTCCAGCGCGACTTCCAGGCAACGGCTGGTCGGCCATCAGGTAGACGATCTGGTATGCGACCGTCTGGCAGATTGGATTTCTTACCGCTCATGATTCAGACCTTCAGTTGAAGAAGTAGCTGGAAAAAAGGATTCCAGTCGTAAAAACAATCAACAGCCCGAGATAAAGGCTGGTGCGGTTTAGTTCAACCGGCAGATTGTTGGGGTTGGGATTGCGCTCCATGGAAATTTCGTTGGGTGATTAGCGGCGAATAAACTGCATCGCAGCTAGGGCACCCAAGAAGAAAACTGTGGGAACACCCAAGGTGTGCAAAGCAAGCCAACGCACCGTAAAGATCGGGTAGTTGCGAGGCGTTGAAGTGGCTGGAGTCTGTGTCATGGCTTATTTCAAGCGCAGGTCGAGTTCAGATTTGCCCTCATAACGCTGGCTCACAACAGGAGCCTTGCTTTCAGAGGCCTGAAAATAAGCATCTGGACGAGGTGTGCCGAAGGCGTCGTAAGCGAGGCCTGTGGACACGAACAGGAACCCTGCCAAGAAAATGGATGGCAAGGTAATGGCATGAATCACCCAGTAGCGAATACTGGTGATGATTTCAAAAAACGGGCGTTCCCCGGTGGAGCCGGCAGCCATAGCATCGGGCGTATCAGCTAATTGATCTTAGGGCAGCTGCCCCGAACTCGCGCTGCTCTCACCGCACTGGTTACAGAGCGTTGTCAGAGCCGCGGGAGTTCTCATCTGATCAGCTCGTCGCGGACCAGCGCAAGAGGTTGCCGCGCTCGCCGAGAAGGAAGGCGTGCAATCGATTGCCGCTGTGATCGAACACGAAACGGTTGAAATTCGTGGGGGTTTGATTCGCTTCGGGATCTCGTTCCCAGCTGTCACCGTTGTCACGACTCACCAGCAAAGTCCCATTGCCACCACCGGCCCAAATGGCACCGTCATCGGACCAGGCCATGTCCATGTAGCCGTAGCCATTGGTGATCGGGATGATCGCTTTACCCCAGTTCTCGTTGTCAACGTCATCTTCGTTAAAACGAATTTGAGCACCTCGAGCCACCATCCACAACTTTCCATCAGGTTGATAGCCGATGCTTTGCAGGCGCTGACTGCTTACGCGCTGGTGCACTTGCCAGACGTCTTGCCCAGGAGCCCATCCGGCATAGAAGTTGCCGAGGCTGCTCACGCTCACATATCCCCCTTCAGGTCCGCGGCGCAAATCGCGAATCGCACCTGCGGCATCACTCACTTCCGCTTCCCAGCTTCCGCCTCCGTCACTGGTGCGATAAACAGCGCCAACATTGGTTGCTAGTTCGGCTGTGTTGGGTCCCAGAGCGGTAATCAAGTAGGGCTCGCCTGGAAGTTTGGTGTCAAGGAAGAGTCGCGTCCAGTTATTGCCACCATCTGTGGTGTGCATGAGCAAACCAGGCTGACCTGCAATCCAGCCATCGTCACCGTCGAAGGCAATACTGATTAATCGAAAATTCTCTTCTTCTGGGAGATCAAGGCTGCGTTCATTCCAATTGGCGCCGCCATCATTCGTTTCGAGGATGAGTCTGTTGCTTCCCACAAGGAAGCCATGGTCTGCGCTCGTGAAGGCCACATCCAGAGGATTGGCTTGGGTGTTGAGATCAATGGCTTGCCAGGGGCTGGATTGTGCCATCGGCAAACGCGTGGTGACGCACCCACCAAGACCGAGGCCAATGCAGGCCACTAAAAAAAGATTGAAAAAAGGGGTAAGCAGTTGCTTCATTGGGATCAGAGGTGGTCTCAGCGCAGTGAATAAAGGGAGAGGAAGAAAGCAAAGCCAAGGGCGAGGCCGCCAAAAATCAGCACATTTTTTTGCCCTGGAGTGAGGCGGTTAACGCCGAGACCGAAATTAAGGTTCTCCTCAAATCCACTCGCTTTGGATCGAGGGCCAATGTCGGTAAAGGCTCCAACCCTGCTGCGGCAGACCGGACAACGGAATCTGATGGGGTCGAGATCTTCAAAAGCGGTGCCCACAACGATGCCCAGCTTTTTGACACCCTCATCGGGGTCGTAAACGTATCCACAGCTTCGACATTCGAACCGATGCGTGCGTGGATCGGTTGTCTCCTTGTCTGTACTGGTGCTTGCTTCGTCTTGATTGGGTTCTGCTTCGATTAACTCCTCTGCGAGGGGGTCAACGTCGGCGGGAACTTCCGCTGCTGGGCTGATCTCGTCGCTCACCGCTCCTCCACAAGGTGTCAAGACTCTATCGGCGTTGGGCCTTGCAACGACAGAGGTGGTCTACGAATGCCAGACTGGGGTCCAGATCGAGGCTGCCTTGATGTTTGTGCTGCCGGGTTATGACGCATTTCTGGGATTTCTGCTGATTGCAGCAGCAGTACCGGTTTTGGCGTTGGTAACCAACAAGCTTCTGGCTCCTCGCAGTCAGACCGGAGAGCGTGAGCTCACCTATGAATCCGGGATGGAGCCGATCGGTGGAGCTTGGATTCAATTCAATATTCGCTATTACATGTTCGCGCTTGTCTTCGTCATTTTTGATGTGGAGACGGTCTTCCTTTATCCCTGGGCTGTTGCCTTCCATCGCTTGGGCTTACTGGCTTTCATCGAAGCCCTTGTGTTTATTACCATCCTGCTTGTGGCATTGGCCTATGCATGGCGTAAAGGCGCCCTCGAGTGGAGCTGATTGATGACCGACCCCATCACCATGACCTCAACAGGCGACAGCCCTTCGATCCAATCCCTTCGCGATCTTCGTGAAGCGAGTTGTGGGCCTGTTGGTGGCGCCGCAGAGGGTTCGCCCACTGTCACGAACGATCTGAGTGAGAACGTCATCTTGACGAGCTTGGATGACTTACACAATTGGGCGCGTCTGAGCAGCCTTTGGCCGCTGTTGTACGGGACGGCCTGTTGCTTCATCGAGTTTGCGGCCCTCCTCGGCTCGCGTTTCGACTTTGATCGCTTTGGACTTGTGCCTCGCAGCTCACCCAGGCAAGCCGACCTTTTAATCGTTGCTGGCACCGTCACGATGAAAATGGGTCCGGCGTTGGTGCGTCTTTATGAGCAGATGCCCGAACCGAAATATGTCATCGCAATGGGGGCCTGCACCATCACGGGTGGCATGTTCAGCGCTGACTCCACAACAGCTGTTCGTGGTGTTGACAAACTCATCCCTGTTGATCTTTATCTTCCCGGATGTCCGCCGCGTCCCGAAGCGATTTTCGATGCGGTGATCAAGCTTCGTAAAAAGGTGGGAAACGAGTCGGTGAGTGATCGCCGTCAGCTCAAGCAAACGCACCGTTACTGCACCATCGATCACGCCATGGTTCCCGTTGAACCGATCGTGACGGGGGCCTACCTGCGCGCTGAGACTCAGGTCGCAGCTCTCTCACCTGGTGTAGGTGTTCCGATGGCTGCACCAGAGCAAACTGAGTCTGCTGAGCCCGTCTCCTCAGGTGCGTCGTCATGAGTCCTAATTCTTCCGAGAAGCAGTCGTCTGCTGATGTGCCTGTTGCGGCGTCGCCTCAACCAGGTCCTGTTAGTCAATGGCTGAATCAGCAAGGCTTCGATCACGATGCCTTAGAGCCCGACCATCTAGGTGTCGAGCAAATCGGTGTTGAAGCGCTCTTCCTGCAAGTGATTACTGCAGCCTTGAAAAGCAATGGTTTCGACTACTTGCAATGTCAAGGCGGATATGACGAGGGTCCGGGCGAGCGGCTCGTATGCTTTTACCATTTTGTAGCGATGGCTGAGCTCATCGACGGAAAAAGAGACAACCTGCGTGAAGTGCGTCTCAAGGTGTTCTTGTCTCGGGAGGGGGAGCCCAGTCTTCCCAGCATTTATGGCCTCTTCCGTGGTGCGGATTGGCAGGAGCGTGAAACCTTCGACATGTTTGGCATCCACTTCGAAGGTCATCCCCATCCCAAGCGTTTACTGATGCCTGAAGACTGGACGGGCTGGCCGCTTCGCAAGGACTACGTGCAACCCGACTTCTATGAAATGCAAGACGCTTACTAAATCAAGCGTTTTGATTGTCACGCTTATGCCGCCGGTAAAAGCGCATCACAGCTAAGGCAAGACTGCGCGGATCGTGACGGAGAGTCGCCGTGGGCCGACTCCCTTGAAGTGGGGCTTGCATGACTTCAAAGCCTTCTTGTTGCAGGTGGCTGCTGTTGCAGATCACTGGTTCTGCACCCAATTTCCGGTAGTGCGCCAGAAGAGCAGATTCCCTGATTGGCTCCTGGGCGAGCACGCAGTCGAACAAGCGCTTGCTCACCCCGAGAGAAGCCAATTGGGCTTCGATGGCTCGCAGGTGACCACTCACATCCAATCCATCCGTTTCGCCTGGTTGGGTCATCAGGTTGCAGATGTAAAGCCTGGGCGCGCGGCTGCGTTGAATGGCCGTGACTAATTCAGGCACTAGCAAGTTGGGGAGGAGTGAGGTGTACAAACTGCCTGGCCCCAGCAAAATCAAATCGGCGTGGGCAATGGCTTCCAGTGCTCTGGGTAATGCCGGTGGCTTTTCCGGCAGGCATCCCATCCGCACAATCGGGCTGCGTGCATTGCCGATCGCCGATTCCCCTTCAATCCTGGTGCCGTCTTCGAGTTCAGCCCAGAGACGGACGTCAGCGTTGGTGGCAGGGACCACTTGGCCTTGAACCGCGAGAACGCGACTTGAGGCTGTGATCGCTGTTTCCAGACTCCCCGTAATCGCGCTGAGGGCGGAAAGAAAGAGATTGCCAAAGCTGTGGCCTTCTAGACCGCTGCCAGCCGAGAAGCGGTATTGGAACAGCCGGGTGAGTAAGGGTTCTTCTGTAGAGAGCGCGGCAAGACAGTTGCGGATGTCACCTGGAGGCAACACACCAAGTTCGCGGCGCAGCACGCCGCTACTGCCGCCGTCATCGGCAACGGTCACGATTGCGGTGATGTGGCTGCTGTAGCGCTTAAGCCCACTCAGCAAGGTGGATAGGCCTGTTCCACCACCAATCGCCACGATGCTCGGCCCTCGATTGAGGCGACTTTTTGCACGCAACGCATCCACTAAGACCGTGTCTTTTTCCGGGGCCAGGGCTTGTTGGATCGAACCAAAACTCTGGCTTTGCCCCCAGAGCAGCAGTCCGACTCCCAGCAGAAGAACAAGAGGGCCGGTGATCGCCCCCGGCAACACTCTTGTGATCCATCCAAGGGATTCTTGAATCGCCCACAGCATCCAATAAATGGGTTGCAGGTCTGCCCAGACGGCAGCCCCTAACAGGGCTAAGACCAAGCCGAAGCCTGAGGTGAAAAGCCACCTCTTTACCACAAGTCCTGGTTGCAACCAGCTCATCGCCCTGCGGGAGCGCAGCATCAAATCGCGCTGCCGTTCCACCTGCATGGCTCGGAGGTGCTGACGATTTCCGCGGCGTGGAGGGCTGCTCAAAAGGGATCGGGTGCGATGGAGTCAAATCCATCGATGTGAGTGAACTGTACGGAAGTTGACCCTGATGACCAACCTTTTGCGGCAATCCAGGCAGGATGAGTCAACTTTCAGCCATCAGCCCTTTGGTTAACGCGCGGGATTCCTCGTACAAGCCCGTTGTTGAGATGAGAGATCTCACGATGCAGTGGGGTTCCCATTCGGTTCTGGACGGGGTGAATCTGTTGATGAAACCCGGGGAGCGCATCGCAGTGGTGGGTCCTTCAGGAGCGGGAAAATCAACGGTTTTGCGTTTGTTGGCTGGTTTACAACTACCCACCGCTGGCGAATTGAGGTTGTTTGGTGAACCTCAGCCATACCTCCGCCTGGATCAACGGCGCCCGCCCGATGTGCGTCTTGTCTTCCAAAACCCAGCACTGCTGGCGTCCTTAACGGTGGAGGAAAACGTTGGCTTCCTATTGAACCGGCTCGGAAGGATGCGTCCGGCCCAAGTTCGCGACCGTGTCATGGCCTGCTTGGAAGCTGTGGGTCTTTATGAAGTCGCTCATCAATATCCCGGCGAAATAAGCGGAGGGATGCAGAAGCGAGTGAGCTTTGCTCGCGCCTTGATTGACGATCCAGATCGAGATGAAGCTGCGATGCCTCTCTTGTTATATGACGAGCCCACAGCGGGTCTAGACCCAGTTGCAGCCACGAGGATTGAAGATTTAATCGTGAAAACCACCACAGTGGCTCAGGGGTGTTCGGTGGTGGTCAGCCATGTGCACAGCACTATCGAACGCACGGCAGAGCGGATTGTGATGCTGTACGGCGGCCGGTTCCAATGGGAAGGAACAGTGGACGATTACCGAACAACAGATAATCCCTACGTTGTTCAGTTCAGGACGGGTAACCTGCGCGGACCTATGCAGCCTGCTGAACACTGAATTATGCGTAGGAGCGTACGTGAGGGGCTTGTCGGATTTTCTGTGATTGCCGCTGTTGTCTGCTTTGCAGGCACCATGCTCTGGCTCAGAGGCGAGCGCGTTTTGTCGAAGACCTGGAGCGTAACGGCCGATTTCCAGGATGCAGGGGGATTGGCGGTTCGTTCACCTGTCACCTACCGGGGAATCATGGTGGGAAATGTGACGGATATCAAAGTCACGCCCAAGGCTGTAAGGGTGTCGATCGAGATCAATCAGGATGATCTTCAGTTAACGCTGCCTGTGCAAGCCACTGTGTCTTCCGCATCGCTGTTGGGAGGAGACTCTCAGGTGGCCTTGAGCAGTGTTGGTCCGCCCTTGAAAAAGAACGCTCCAATGCCTAAATCTCAGAGCTGTAAGGGGCAGGGTGTGCTGTGTGATGGAGCAACCATTCAAGGAAGCGAATCCGCGAGCCTCGCATCGATAACGAACTCTTTTCAGGAACTTTTGCATCAGGCAAAGACAGAACAGTTGGTCCCCAAATTGGTTGGATCTACAGAACAGTTCGACGAAACGTTGCGGGATATTGAGCTGCTTGCCACGCAACTCAGAGAGGATTTAGCGAGGGCTGCTCCCACGATTTCGAACCTCAACGAAGCCACGGCTCAGGCGGCGAGTGCCAGCCGTCATATCAATAATTTGGTCAGTGCTTTTGACAATCCAACAACGATTACGGACCTCAAGCAAACAGTGAGCAATGCACGATCGTTGACGGCAACCTTCGATGCGGTGGGCGGTGACGTTGACAAACTCACGGCAGACCCTCAATTCATGGCTGCTGTGCGCAGCGTCACGATTGGTTTAGGGCAGTTTTTCCATGAGTTGTATCCCGCACGCACCCCGGATGTCGCCAAGCCTTAAACCGTGTTCAGGGCATCCATGGCGACGGCGGCAATCGCCTGATCGCTTGCTTTGGGGAGTTGAACATACTTGCCTCCCGCGGCTTCGGCGAGATCTTTTCCCATGCCGCTACCGATGAATTTGCGTTCGGTGTCGATCACCAGCAGCTTGAGACCCAACATCCGATAACGGGTGGCCACATCCAGCACTTCTTGCTTGAGATCGGGCTTTTCCTCTCCCTCCAGCACCGGTTGTCCAAGGGAGGTGCTGAGGGGAACATTGCCTCGACCATCCGTGATTGCAACCACTACCACTTGGCCGAGATCGCCTGTTGCAAGGGCATTGGCACCAACCCGGGCGGCTTGGGTGAGGCCGTGGGCCAGCGGTGAGCCACCGCCACAGGGCATGGATTCCAGGCGTCGCCGCGCGGCCGTAATCGAGCGGGTAGGGGGCAGCAGCACTTCAGCTTGATCACCGCGGAAGGGGATGAGTGCCACCTCGTCGCGGTTTTCGTAGGCCTCTGTGAGGAGTCGGATGACGGCTCCTTTGGCGCTCTGCATGCGGTTCAGAGCCATCGAACCACTGGCATCCACCAGAAAGATCACCAGGGCACCGGCCTGGCGTTGCAGCAGCTTGGCTCGGAGGTCGGATTCTTCAACGATGACGATGCGGTCAGGCTGCCGCGCTCGCCGCGCCTTTTGATACGGGGCAGCAGCGCGCAAGGTGGCGTCAACAGCGATGCGGCGCACGGGACCGCGGGGCAACATCGGTTTCACATAGCGGCCACGGCTGTCACTGAGGACGACGGAGCGGCTGCCGCTGTTGCCGCTTTTGCTCTTGGCAGCGTTGAACAGCAGCAGATCAGGATCAATCGCTACGGCCTCTGGATCGAGCATGAACTCCTCCGGCACCGACGGTGGTGGCTGCTCTTCGGGGGTGTCGTCATCATCGTCGCTGTTGTCTTCACTCTCCTGTTCTTCGCTTTCCTGCTCTTCCTCTTCCCCTGAGCCCTCAGGTGGTGGCGGTGGTTGTTGATCCTGGGGTGGTGGTGGCTCCATCTGTTGTTCAGGTGGGGGCAGTTGAGAAGCGCGTGGGGCGATCACCAGCGCAACAGCGACTTGTAAGTCCTCTGCTTCCACCTGATCGCGCCCGCTGAGGGCGGCATGGGCTTTGGCGGCACGCACGGCGTAGAGCTCGGAGCGATGCCCTTCCACCCCACCGCGAATGGCCTCAGTCACCAGATATTCGATCTGATTGCTGCTGATTTGTACATCCGGTAGCCATTGCCGCGCCAGGAGCAGTTGGGTGGCGAGAGCGTCGGTTTCTTCGCTCCACTTGTCGGAGAAGCTCCGGCTGCATTGACCGTGGGCCAGGACCGCGTTGGTGATCTCCACTCGTTGCTCAGTGCTAACGATTTGATTGGCGGATAAGACGATCGCAAAGCGATCCAATAGGTGATCTCGGATGGCCCCTTCTTCGGGGTTGTAGGTGGCAATCAGCAGTGGCCGGCAGGGGTGGCTCAGGCTGAGCCCTTCTCGTTCCACCTGGTTTTCGCCGCTGCCAACAGCGGCAAGCAACAGATTGATGATCCCATCGTCGAGCAGGTTCAGCTCATCGACGTAGAGCACACCGCGGTGTGCTTCTGCCAGTAATCCAGGCTGGAAAACGGGTGACCCACTGGCCAAGGAGGCGGTGACATCCACGGAGCCCACCAGGCGATCTTCCGTAACGCCAAGGGGAATCTGGATAAACGGTGCTGGAATCACTGTTTTGGGTGGATCTTGCTGCCGTTCGCCCCAATCCTGGACATCCTGCGGATCGAGGTTGCGTCCTGGCAGCTTGGTCTCTCCAGCTGCTTCAAGGTCAACAACCTCGATGGGAGGGATCAGGGCATGCAAGCCTCGAGCCAGCACCGACTTACCTGTCCCACGCCCGCCAGCAATGATCACTCCGCCTAAGCCTGGATCTACCGCTGCCAACAGCAGGGCCAGCTTGAGGGTGCCGTGGCCGGTAATGGCCGCCAGCGGAAAAGCCCGGCTGGCTTGATTCAGCGCCGCCGTGCTGATGACTCCGTTTGATGTCACCCCGCTTGCAACCATGGATGCGCCTTGACTCCACCTGTGAGAAACAGTCTCGCTGATCAGACCAACAGCCTTGCTGTGGCCCTGGGTTCCAATCAGGACGGCCCTTGTGGCTCGCCGCTGCGGACTCTCATGGCAGTGAGGCCTTTGCTGGAGGGTTTGTTGGGCCTTTGGGCTCAGTCCGTGGAAGAGATCAGTCCAGGGGACACTGCTCCGAACGGTGTCTCTTCGCCACTGACCTTCTCTTGGTCCCCGTTGCAGCAAACCGCACCTGTGGGTGGACCAATCGATCAGCCCTCCTATCTCAATGCCGTTCTGCTGGTGAAAGGCCTTGAGCTGTGCCCTGAATCGGCCACTGCGTTGCGTTTGCTGGATGCCCTCCAACAGTTGGAGCAATCGTTCGGGCGCAACCGCTCTCAAGAGGAACGATGGGGACCGCGACCTTTGGATCTCGATTTGTTGTTTTGGGGAGATTGGCGTTTGGATCATCCGCGCTTGACGCTGCCGCACCCCCGCTTGCATTTGCGCAGTTTTGTGATGGAGCCATTGCTGGCGGCCATGCAGGCTTCAACGCCCTGGCTGAGCTGAAAGGGTGGCTGACGCACGGCTGTGGGACTGAACCCGCCATGCTGGTTTGAAAGCTTGCTCCATCTGCATGGTCCCGCTGCCCGCGCCTGAGCCCTCCAAGTTGTTGGAGACCCTCGAGACCATGGATGCGCGCAAGATTCGTTTCGAGCGCAATCGCATCCTGTTGCCAATGGGGGTGGAGGGCACGTTTGGGATCATTCGCCACCCAGGGGGCCTCACTGGGCGGTTCCCATCACGTCTGACGGCCAGGTTGTGATTTTGCGTCAATACCGTTTCGCGGTGCAGGCACGTCTCCTTGAGTTCCCTGCGGGAACCCTTGAAGAGGGTGAAGATCCGCTGGAATCCATGCAGCGAGAGCTTGGGGAAGAAGCTGGCTATAGCGCTGCCCGTTGGGATTCGCTTGGCCCGATGTTGCCTTGTCCTGGATACTCCGACGAAGTCATTCATTGCTTTTTGGCGCGGGACCTCAGCCGTTTGGAGCATCCACCTGCTGGCGATGACGATGAGGATCTTGAGGTGATCTTGATGAGTCCGTCGGAATTGGATGCCCGTCTGGCATCCGGTGATGAATGGCTGGATGGCAAGAGCGTCACCGCCTGGTTCCGTGCCAAGCAACTGTTGGGTCTCTGATGACAGCGTCTCGCGTTTTGTTTTGGCATCGCCGCGACCTGCGATTGGCCGACAATCTCGGTTTGCAGGCGGCTGAGGCGATCAGTCCTGCGGTAACTGGCGTATATGTTCTGGATCCAGCTCTGATCCAACCACCTGAGTCGTTGCCGCCGATGGCTCCAGCTCGGCTTTGGTTCCTGGTGGAAAGCCTGCGCGAACTTCAGCAGCGCTGGCGTGATGTGGGAAGTCGTTTGCTTGTGGTGGCCGGCGATCCGGTGCAGCTGCTGCCGCGTTTGGCGTCGTTACTAGAGGCGCCGGCGGTGGTCTGGAGCCGGGATGTGGAGCCTTATGCACGGGAACGCGACCGTCAGGTGGCCAAAGCACTGCAAGCGGATGGGTGCAAGGTGTTAGTGGATTGGGATCAGCTGCTGCTGGCACCGGATTTGATCAAAACCGGCGGTGGTGATCCGTATCGCGTGTTTGGCCCTTTCCTGCGCAATTGGCGCGGGCAGGTGGAGCGCAGTGGGCCAAGCACGGTGGACCCTCCCAGGGCCTTGATCGATCTGGAGGCCGAGATGCTGGAAGCTGTTCTCGGAGGTGAAGGTGCGCTGGGCCGTTTGTGCACTGAGGGGCAGCGTCAGCTGGAGCAGTTGCAGGTTGAGCACGGTTTTCGTGGCACGGACCTGTGCCCCAGTCGTCCAGGAGAGGCCGCGGCTGCTGCGCAGTTAGCCGCCTTTGCGGACGGGGCATTGCTGGCCTATGAACCCGATCGTAATTTTCCGGGGATGCCAGGAACGTCTTATCTCAGTGCGGGATTGAGTGTGGGTACGGTCAGTCCCCGTCAGGCCTGGTGTGCTGCGCAAGGAGTCAAGGAGATCGCCCGTAGTGATGAGCAACAGCAGGCGATCACGGTATGGGAACAGGAACTCTGCTGGCGTGAGTTTTACCAGCAGGCCTTGTTCCATTTCCCAGAACTGGCGGATGGTCCTTACCGCGAGCAGTGGCGGCGTTTTCCTTGGGAAAACAACAGCGACTGGTTTGAGGCTTGGAGGGAAGGACAAACGGGGATGCCGATCATCGATGCGGCGATGCGACAGCTCAACCAAAGCGGCTGGATGCATAACCGTTGCCGCATGATCGTGGCCTCATTCCTTGTGAAGGATTTGATCTGTGATTGGCGTTGGGGCGAACGCGCCTTCATGGAGTTGGAGGTGGATGGAGATTTGGCCGCTAACAATGGTGGCTGGCAATGGAGCGCCAGCAGTGGCATGGATCCAAAGCCTTTGCGGATATTTAATCCGGCCACTCAGGCGACGAAATTTGATGCCGAGGGTGAGTACATCCGTGAATGGGTTCCTGAATTGCGGCACGTCAACACGAAGGATTTGATCAGTGGTGAGATCCCTGCTTTAGAGCGCAGGAGCTATCCGGAGCAGCTGATTAATCACAAAGTGCAGCAGGCCAAGTTCAAGGCGCTTTACGCCACCATCCGCTCTTGAATCTGAGCGACGAGTTGTTCGCGCAACACCGTGATGACCCGTTCCTGTTGTTCAGCCGTTAATTCCGGGAAGATCGGCAGACTCAGGACTTCGCTGCACAGTTGATCTGTGATCGGCAGGTTGCCCTCAGCGTGCGCTTGGCCTTCGTAAGCAGGCTGCCGATGGATTGGGATGGGGTAATAGATAATCGTGTTAACGCCTTGCTCTTGGAGGCTTTGCTTGAGCCAGTCACGGCAACGACTGGAGGGCAAGCCCAAGGTGCTGGCTGACTCGGAGCAGGTTCTGTCACATGTTGGCTGGTTGTTTGGGCAGAGGCCTACGCGCACAACAAACTGATTCCAGCCATGGCCCACGCTCGCGTCAGTGGCGGAATCGGGGAGCTGAACGCCCGGGAGGTCTTTGAGAGCTTCGAAATAGCGTTTGGCGATTGCTGCTCGCTTCTCGACCCATCCGCTGAGGTATGGCAGTTTCACGTTGAGAACAGCGGCCTGAATGGAATCCAGGCGGCTGTTGTAGCCCAAGGCGGTATGGAGGTAGCGGCGGGGCATACCATGCACCGCGAGTTCACGCATTCGTTGGGCAAGATCATCGTCTTGGCAAGTCATGGCGCCGCCATCACCAGCAGCTCCGAGATTCTTTGTGGGAAAAAAGCTGAAACAGCCCACATCGCCCCAACTGCCAACGGGTTTGGAGTCCCAGCTGGCGCCAGTAGCCTGCGCGCAATCCTCCACCACCTTGAGCCCATGGGAATGGGCGATCTCCATGATGCGTGCCATATCCACCGGACGGCCAAACAGGTGAACCGGTAGCAGCGCCTTGGTGGCGGGTGTGATCGCGGCTTCAATCAGATTGAGGTCGATCAGATAGGTGACAGGGTCAACGTCCACGAACACGGGCGTCGCTCCCACAGCACTGATCGCTTCGGCCGTTGCAAAGAAGCTGAAGGATGCGGTGATCACCTCATCGCCAGAGCCGATGCCAAGGCCTCGCAACGCCAGGACCAAAGCATCAGTACCGCTGTTGCAACCCACGGCATGGCGACTGTTCACGCTTGCGGCAAACGCCTTCTCAAATTGTTTGATCTCGGCGCCACCGATGTATTGCCCACTGCGCAACACCCGCAAGACAGCATTATCGAGCTCCGATCCGAGATCGGCGAGTTGATCTGTGAGGCTGAACGGAGGCACCTGCATGGCGGGCACCTTAAGTCGACTGGCCAAACCATGGGGGTTCCTGGCCAGGGTTCCACTTGATGTTGCAGCCCACGGAGGGCAGTTGCGTCTCGCTCACAGCGGTCCCAGCCAAGATATTTGTGAGTGCAGCGCGTAGATCAGCTCCGTCGAGAGGCTGGTTATTCCCTGGCCGACTTGAATCGAGTTGGCCTCGATAGCGAAGCGTTTGCGTGCCATCAGCATCGGGTGCAAAGGCATAGAACTCAGGGGTGCAGGCGCCACGCAGATCTTTGGCCAGCGTTTGCTGTTCATCCAGCAAATAGGGGAAGCGCCAGCCCTGCTGATCGGCCTGTTGACGCAGCCCATCACGTCCGTCTTGAGGGTGAGTGGTGAGGCTATTGCTGGAGATGGCGAGCAGGGTGATCTGGCCTGCGAAATCCGACTCCACACGGGTGATCTCTGGCTCCACGTGTTTCACGAATGGACAGTGAGCACAAATCAGCATCACCAACAGAGGGCGCCCCGGCAGATCCCTGCTAGTCACCAGCTCATCCAGCGAGGACCAGGGCGGATGACCCGACACCAAGGGCAGTGAAAATTGAGGCAGAGGATGCTGAAGAGGAAGCATCGTGGATGGCGTCAGGACCATGGCGTCGAGCAATGGTGGATCCCGCCATCCTGAGCCGGTAGAGAATTACCTGTCAAAGAAGGATCGATTTGATGGTGCGGGTGCTGACAATGGTGGTCATGGCAGGACTCTTGAGCGCCTGTGCGCAGAAGCAAGGAATCACCTGGAAAGTCTTTCCCCTGCAGCGCAATACGCCCCACGATGGACTTGCTGTCGTCAGTCAACCCGATGGCTATGGGGTTCATCTCTATTTGGAAACCGATACCAGCGATCCAGCTGTTTGTTCACCGCGCTGGCTTCCAGACCCGGCACGATTGTTTAACGGCAACGGCAGTGTTCCGTTTAGTTCGGGATTGGCGCCCCGTGCAGAGTTTCTTGCAGCGGTGAATCGGAGAGACGTTCGAAATACTCTGAAGCAGGAGCTCGAGGCGCTGTGCAAGCTCAGAGCTCCTCAGGCGCGCTGGCAATGGCTGGAACCACCGTTAAAGGCATCAGAGCTGATGCCCGTGAGCCTGCCGGCCTTGGAATACCCAGACCTTCTTACCGATCCTGCAGAGGAAAAAGAGCGCGAGGACAAGCTTTTGAAGGAGGACTAAAAGGTCTCCCAGACCACAGGTTCCGCTTCTCGCCAGTAGCGACTAAATCGACCCAGCCGTGGTGGTTTGTGTAACTCCACAAAGGGATCCGGGTCGAGCATCCAGAGGGGAAGCTCCCGATCAATGGCCGCAGCAATGCGTTGCAGGCGGGGATCCACCACGGTGCTGGTGACCACAGCATCGGCTCCGTGGCGTTGGGCGAAACCCAGCACCTCACGCGCCACATCACCTCGGCGCAGGGTGAGCGGAAGGCTCAAAGCGGATTCGTACAAAAAACCGATGCGTTTGCGACTGATGGACTGGTCTTCAATCCAGGTGTCGTCGAATACGAATAGTCCTGGTGCGTTGGGGTAGTCCTGAAGAGCCGGGTTGGCTGGTCCCAGGGCTTCTTCATGCACCCAGAGGATTGGTTTACTGGGATCCATCAAAATCGCTGGGTACTGGGGCGTGTGCTGGGGCATTGACTCGACTTTTTGCTCGAGCGGGAGCCGGATCGGTGTGATCGACGTGCAGTTACCTCACGGATGGCTGGCTGAACCTTGAACAGCTGTTGCTCCAACTGTTCGTAACTGCGATCAAAGGGGCAGGATTCGTTGCTTGGACACTCCTGGCAATACCTCCCGCTGCTGTAGCGCTCCAGGTTTTGACGATTAAAGAAATAGGGCTTGTGACTGAAGCAGCTGGCGACCCACTGCCAGCTGAGGTGGTTGCTGGCGGGGTCGCCATCCAGGAGGTGCTCGAGGAACCAGTCAGCCCCTACCCGCCAGTGCACCCGTCTCCAGTGCACGAGGTAGGCCGCCATCCACATCCGCGCGTGGTTATGCAGCCATCCTTGAGTGACTAATTCGTTTCTGAAGCCATCCATACAGGCCAGGTTTGTTCGTCCCTCCCTGATGTCATCGGGGAGACCCTGCTCATACTCACTGGCGGCATGGCCAGTTTTGTGATCTTCTTGATCGTCATGAATGCGATCACCGAGATCAAGCCACATCCGCTGCCAGAAATCACGCCATCCCAGCTCATTGATCAGTTTTTCGCCGTTATCCCTTCTTTGGCTGGTTTGTTTCAGCTGTGAGAACACGGCATCTCGCACTTCCGCAAGCGTGAGAATTCCGTGGCGGATGTAGGGCGATAGGCGTGTGACGGAACCGTTGAGGTGGTTGCGACTGCGGCCATAGCGCTTGGCATCCATCGCACTGAGCTGCCGTTCAGCAGCGGCTCGACCGCCTTCGATCGGGCTGAGCTCCCCCAATGCGTTCGGAAACTCTTGCGATAACAGGGAATTCAGCGCTGTGCGCTCGAGAAGATCTCGGGGCAGATCTGTGGATTCGCTCGGCCAACTGAGCGGCGCAGCGTGCGGCAGCCTGGACACTGGTGCATGTCAAAAAAACGCCACACCATGCTGTCGATGTGTCGTTGTGAGCGTGAGTGCCCCGGCATGGGAGAGAATCGCTCGAATGAACCACTCCGGGGTGCGGCCTGATGCTTCTTGATCTCACTGGTAAGAAGATCCTTGTTACTGGCATCGCCAACAATCGCTCCATTGCCTGGGGCATCGCGCAACAGCTCAAGGCGGCTGGAGCCGAGCTAGGAATCACCTACCTGCCTGATGAGAAGGGCCGGTTTGAATCAAAGGTTCGTGAGCTCACGGCTCCGTTAGAGCCTTCGTTGTTTTTGCCTCTGAATGTTCAGGATGCCGCTCAGATGGAGACGGTGTTCGCTGAAATTAAAGACAAGTGGGGGCAGCTGGATGGCCTCGTGCATTGTTTGGCGTTTGCGGGAAAAGAAGAATTAGTGGGCGACTTCAGCGCCACCACGGCGGAAGGTTTTGCACGTGCCTTAGAGATCAGTGCCTATTCCCTTGCACCTCTGTGCCGTCATGCCAAGCCGTTGTTCAGTGAGAAAGCGGGTGTGGTGACCTTGACCTACCTCGGCGCTGAGCGGGCGATTCCTAACTACAACGTGATGGGTGTGGCTAAGGCGGCTCTGGAAGCCTCCGTTCGCTATCTCTCTGCTGAGCTTGGACCCGAGAAACAGGTGCGCGTGAATGCGATCAGTGCTGGCCCGATCCGCACGCTGGCGAGCTCTGCAATCGGAGGCATCCTCGACATGATCCACAACGTGGAGGAAAAGGCGCCGCTACGCCGTACGGTTACTCAAAATGAAGTTGGGAACACGGCTGCGTTCCTGCTCAGTGATTTGTCGAGTGGCATTTCTGGCCAAACCATCTACGTGGACGCTGGCTACTGCATCAACGGCATGTGATCAGGCCGCGCGGATGTCTTGATTACCTGAAACTCTCCTGGTGGTTGATTGTTCACCAGGGGAAGAGTTTGCTGCTCGCAACGCTGCTTTGTGCGATCAGTCTCCCTTTAAACGAGATAATTTCTACGGCGCTGCTCCCAGAAGCTCTTGTTCAGGTTCTTGGTCTGCTTCTCAGCCTTTTTCTTGGTTTTCGCTACAGCCAGGCATACAACCGCTGGCTAGAAGCACGGGTGTTGTGGGGCGCGTTGGTGAATCACAGTCGCAGTTGGCGTGACTTGTTAGTGCGTGTTTTACCCCGCCAGCTGCCGCTGTCCTGGAAACGTCGCCTGCTTCAGGAGGTGGTGCTTTTGGTGTGGTGCCTGAATGCTCAACTGCGCAGCTCCAAAGGCAGCGCGGTCTTGCTCCCCGAGCCTGTGCGTGAGCTGGGGGTGAAGATTGGACTGCGCAACCTCAGTGTGCAATCGCTGCTGAAGCGAATGGCACGAGAGCAGCATTTACTTCGCCAGGGAGGCTGGGTGGATAGTTTCCAAAGCAGTGAGTTTGGTCTTCTGCAGCAGGCGTTCACCAATGTGATTGGCGGTCTGGAACGCATCCGTCACCAACCTCTTCCAGCGTCATCAACCTTCTTTATTCGAGGCATGACCTGGGTCTATGGCTATTTGGTTTTTCTAAAACTCGATGCGCTGGGACACATTTCTGCAGCGCTGCTGGGTTGGCTGGTGTTTTTGATTTTTCTCATGGCTGAGAGGATTGGAACTTTTATTGAGCGCCCTTTTGTTGATGCCCGTTTTGCGTTGCCGATGGATCACTTTTGTGCGTTGATCAGCCTCGATCTTCTTGGGGCTTCCTCCCCATTGGCTAAACCTTCTTCCACAAAGGGCCCCTGGCTGCGCTGAGCTTCATTCGCGATGATCAAGTCAGTCACGGGGCGTCGAGCGGCGCTGGAACGCATGCGCACTGGGGAGATTCACCGCGTTACAGGCGAGACCGATGTCAGTGTTCGGCTCGGGCTTGACGGCAGCGGCCGCTGTCAGGCCAGCACAGGTGTGCCTTTTCTCGATCACATGCTGCATCAGATCAGCAGCCATGGCCTGATTGATTTGGAGATCACGGCAAGCGGCGATACGCATATCGACGACCATCACACCAATGAAGACGTTGGGATTGCGTTTGGTCAGGCACTCTCTAAGGCCCTGGGTGATCGTCGCGGGATCTACCGCTTTGGCCACTTTGTGGCACCGCTGGATGAAGCGTTGGTGCAGGTGGTTCTTGATTGCTCCGGACGCCCTCACATCAGTTGGGGGCTCACCATCCCAACGCAGAAAATCGGAACCTATGACACCGAATTGGTGAAAGAGTTTTTTGTGGCTGTCGTCAATAACTCAGGCCTCACCTTGCACATCCGTCAATTGGATGGGGTGAACTCCCACCACATCGTTGAGGCCTGCTTTAAGGCTTTTTCAAGGGCGCTGCGCATGGCGACTGAGATTGACCCTCGCCGGTCTGGATTGGTGCCCAGTAGCAAGGGGGTATTGGAGCAAGCGGGTGGCTCTTAGACAGCCAATCTTCTCTGAGGGCCACGCTTCATGGTCAGTTACGAGAGGATAGGGGTTGCGTCTGGGTAGCCCAGTGACCGTTGCACCCACCTCTGCTCGTTTCAACCGCTCGGAGTGGTCTAGTGCCTTCCGCAACGTGGAGGAAGAACTCACTGATGTGCCCCTGAAGCCAGTACGAGGTGCGGTGCCGGATGCATTACGCGGCACGCTGTATCGCAATGGACCTGGCCGTTTGGAACGGGATGGTCAGCGCGTGCATCATCCGTTTGATGGTGACGGAATGATCACAGCCCTTCACTTTGATGCAGACGGAGTGCGCTGCAGCAACCGATTCGTTCGAACCAGTGGCTGGAAGGCTGAGGAGGCCGCAGGGAAGGTGCTGTTCAGGGGTGTTTTTGGGAGCCAAAAACCAGGAGGTCCGCTTGCAAATGCATTTGATTTACGCCTGAAAAATATTGCCAATACCAGCGTGGTTCGGCTTGGAGATGATCTTCTTGCTTTATGGGAAGCCGCTGAGCCTTACGCCTTAGACCCCCAAACCTTAGAAACGAGGGGCCTCTCCCTCCTCGGCGGTGTTCTCAAGAGAGGTGAGGCCTTTAGTGCTCACCCCCGTTTCGATCCTGGCCATCACGGTGACCCGCGGATGGTGACTTTTGGAGTAAAAACCGGGCCTCGCAGCACCATTCGCTTGATGGAATTTGCGACTGAAGACAATGCTGCGGCTGGAATTCGAGCCGGTGATTTGCTCAGTGATCGCCGGGATACATTCGCCGGATTCGCCTTCCTGCATGACTTCGCGATCACTCCGAATTGGGCGGTCTTTCTGCAGAATGCGATTAATTTCAATCCGCTCCCCTTTGTGCTTGGACAAAAGGGAGCGGCTCAATGCCTCACGTCCAACCCCAATGGAAAAGCCAAGTTTTGGTTGATTCCCAGAGATAGCGGTACTTTTGCTGGGCAGGAACCACGTGTCATCGATGCTCCCGATGGCTTCGTATTTCATCACCTCAATGCCTGGGAAGAGGATGGAGATGTTGTGGTGGAGAGCATTTATTACAGCGACTTTCCCTCGATCGGTCCTGATCAAGATTTTGCTGATGTGAATTTCGACCTCATCCCCGAGGGATTGCTCGAGCAGTGCCGCATTAATCTAATTTCTGAAAAGGTTGATACCACTCGTTTGAGCGAACGTTGCTGTGAATTCGCGATGGTTAACCCCAATCAAGAAGGTCTTCCTTGTCGCTTCGCTTGGATGGCCGCTGCCGCTCGTGAACGAGGGAATGATCCACTGCAAGTTGTGAAAAAGCTGGATCTTCAAACTGGTGAAAAGCTTATTTGGAGTGCGGCGCCAAGTGGATTTGTGAGTGAGCCAATAATGATTCCTAGGCCAAATGCCAGTGATGAAGATGATGGCTGGGTATTGGATTTAGTTTGGAATGGAGCAAGGGATGCATCTGATCTCTACATCCTCGATGCGCGAGACCTCAGCGAAGTTGCTTTGTTGGAATTACCGCTAGCTATTCCCCATGGCTTACATGGAAGCTGGAGTGAATCCTCATTACAACCTTAATGATCTAATCAATGAGGACTTGCCGAAGCGAATTTGCCTCAATTCAGGAAATATGTAAGGGGTTGCCATCAGTGGCTTTTGCGTTAATTTAAGAAGATGAAAAGAATTAGTTGTTCCAATTGCGCATTAATGTTCCATTTCCGCATAGTTTCTCTTGCCTTATAGCCAGGGCTTATGCATGCCTCTATTATGAATTCATAGGAGTTCTATTCCGCTTGCACCATTAATCAGTGCTGTTCTCGATTCTATTTAAGGGCAAGCTAGGAAACGTATACAATTCATTTCTCTATTCTTTTTGGGGTAAAAAGTCAAGCGCTAGCCCTTATGATAAGACCTCTTTGGGCGACAATCGAGATGAACCCGAATTTGATTTAGTCTCAAGTATTGACGAAAAAGCAAAGCTTGCATTAACGGTCTTTAGTGGCGACATTAAGATAGCGCCTAATGGCTTGGAATTAAATAATGATATTGAACTACAGTCTACTGGCTTGGAGCTAAATAGTGATACTGAGTTCAAGCCTACTAGCTTGGAGTTAAGTAATGATATTGAGTTACAGTCTAATGGCTTGGAGTTAAGTAATGATATTGAGTTGCAGTCTAATGGCTTGGAGTTAAGTAATGATATTGAGTTACAGTCTAATGGCTTGGAGTTAAGTAATGATATTGAGTTACAGTCTAATGGCTTGGAGCTAAATAGTGATATTAAATTGAAATCAGTTGACTTTTTCCCTGAATCCCAATTCGTCTCTGACGGGAATGAGATCAATGTCACTTTAGAGTCTTCCACTCAAATCTCAGGCATCAATGCTCTGCCGACAACTTTTAAAATTCAATCTGAGACTGGCACACCGCGTGCTAACTCATCTCTCATTTCTTTTGCTGATTCTTCCTCACAGAATTTTAGCGCAAAGAGTCTACTTGCTCCTTGGTTAGATTTAATCAAAGAGCCGGTCGTCAACAGTGGCTCTTTTCAGGATGCCTTCTCTTCTGTGGGCAACTTTAATTCGCTAATTAAAAATATATTACAGCTTAATCCCTCATCATTGAAAATACAGCCTTTAGAGAATCTAGCTGGTGTATTTGACACGGCTGATCATCTTTTAGCATGGAATACCCTTGCTTTAGATTTTGCGACTGCTTCAGTCAGCGGTCCAACTCCATGCTCCCGCTTTTTTGGTTATCTCAATATAAGCCAATGGGATTCTTGGGCAGTCTTTGAGGATACGGCTATAGGCTCAATTTATAATAAGGAGAAGCAAGCAAGTTTTATTTCTCTACTTGATAGCTTTGAGATTTCGTCCAATGACTTAGCTGAATTTAAATGTCTATATCAAGCTTCTACGAAAATTGTTCAGGAGATCCTGGAACATGCTGTGCGCCAAGTGGCAATGGATGTTTCTGCATTTAATGTAGTCTCTGGCATAGAGACCTCGTTGTTTAAAGAGGGAATACCTGAGAGCCTGGTTGGTGCTGCTCAAAAGCTACTGGCAAAAAATTTAGATTTGTCTGAGCTAGGAAAAAAAATTGGTGATTTGGTTGTCTCTATCGGAACCAATATTGGTGAGACAGTTTCGTCAAGCATTAATCAGTATGCATTAGGAGATGGCTCCAATCAGCTTGGATTTTATGCAGATACTACTGACTATATCCCCTCCCCAAGTGTGTATGATCCTAATGACCCTAATACAAAAATAGATTCATCCTGGCAGCCTCTAGAGGGGCAAAGTGCACTGACTCCTCAATGGGGAGCGGTAACACCATTTGCAATTGAACCTGATAATTTAATTCCATCTAGTAGTATTGTCACACCCTATACAGAACTTGGTGAACTCAATAGTGATTTTATAGATGAATTGATGAATGTCAGAGATAAACGTCTAAATCTCACTGCAGAAGAAGCAGCAATTGCTGAGTATTATGAGGGTGGACCATTTACTTCTTTCCCTCCAGGTCTATGGCAACAACAATCCGTTGATCTATCTATAAGCCGTAATCTTGATCTTGACCAGGCTCTAAAGTTAAATTTGGGGGTCTCTCTTGCTCTGTCCGATGCTGGAATAGCGACCTGGAACCTAAAATATTCCGCAAACACAGTTCGACCCATAACAGCAATACGCCAATATAAGCCTGATACAGTGTTAAGTGACGGATCGCTTGCTGGAGATTGGGAACCTTACTTAGATACTCCACCTTTTCCAGATATTGCATCAGGGCATTCAGCTTTCAGTAGCTCTGCTAATTATATTTTTAATCAATCCTTTGAAAGCAATTACTTTGATTTTTCAGTAACCCTAGCAGATGATGATTCAGTTTATTCTGTCGATGGTTTTGATGGAATTCCAGGGGTTGGTGATGACGTTACTATTCAGGCTGTTTACTTTACAGGGGCTGCAGCTCAAGCTGGAGATTCAAGAATTTATGGCGGTATTCATCTGAAAGATGGAGATCTTAAAGGTCAAATAATTGGCTATATTACTGGGCTTAAAGTGAGCCGAAAGATCGACAGTCTGGAGCAAGGTATTTCTCTTGAGGAATTAAGCTCGCTTCCAGTTCAATCATTTGGAACGATGAAAAGTGATATTTTGACTGGGCTCTCTATGGAAGATTTTGATGAAATTTCTGTCCATCAACTGTATGCTTTTGACGGTGATGATACGCTTATAGCAAAAGGAGAATCACTGTGGCAACTTTATGGCGGTTCGGGAATGGATACCTTTCAATTATTTGAAACAGGCTCGGTGAGTTTGCGTGATTACGAAAGAATGGAGGAGATTGAATTGGCTTCGACCATTTTTCAGCAAGGTGAGTCTATCGATGATATCCAATTCACGATATCTGCTACAGGGCCATTTACTGACGTTTCTATTAATGATCGTTTGTTGTTTGTTATGGACGGGTATTGGATATCAGATGATGTAAGTGTATCAATTTTGGCATGATTCTTGTTGTTCGAAATCTTTGAATACACCGAATAGGCTCTTTTGGCTTATTTGCCAGCGAGTTGTTAGTCATCGGAAGCAATGGGGTTGTTTCGCCTGCAGGTCAGCGCTAAAAAGACTGTAATTAGTAGTTTCTGATGACTCAACACAATATTTCAATCCGTAGACGTCTGGGATATTCTTTGGTAGGCCTCTTTACGATTAGTTTTGGGATCTTGTTAATTGCTACTAACCAAATCATAAAACGCGATCGCTTGCAGCGACATGAGCGATTAGTGATGGCAACCGCCATGGCAATTAAAACTGAGTTTGAAGACGTTAGCCAGAAACCGGTTGGTCAAGAAGAGAGTCTCGATAATCAAAGATATAGACAGATTCTGAATAATTTTTCAGCAACTCGTGTATTGGTATGGTTGAGTCGCCCCGAGGCTGATCCCCTATTTCCTAACACGGCTACTGTTCAACAGTTTTTTGGTAACCCAAAGTTGTTAGAAGCAGCAGGTGTCAATGCTTCTGGAATGCAAAAACCTAGAAGCTTTGTTTTTGATGGCCAAACCTATTTCACGTGCTCTATGCCTTTACCAGGCAACCAGGGAGTACTGCGATTTCTTGAAGATGTAGGCGTTAGCCCAGCGGGACGTCAAGAGAATTTGATCTTCTTATTTGTGGTTTGGATCTTTTCTGTTGCTATTGCCACAGTTCTAATTCGTAGATTTTTAACCAGTTCTTTGCTGCCTTTAATCAAGCTTGAATCCGTTATGGACGATATGAGTCTCCGGCCTACTGGGCTTGTTTCAGAGAAACGGGTACCTATTGAGTCTCAACCAAATGAACTTCAAGGTATTGTGAAATCCTACAATAGGCTGGCTGACCGATTGCAAGAATCTTGGAGCAATCAATTATTATTTATACGTGCAGTTAGTCATGAGTTAATCACTCCGCTCACTTTAATTAATAGTTCTGCACGACGCCTTGATCGACGTTTGACAGATCTTTCAGATTCGGATCGCAAACTTCTTGCTTCTATTAGAAAGGAAGTTTGGGATGCTGACCATTTGGTTAGAGATTTAGTAGATTTAGCGCGAAGTGAATCAGGCAGTCTCAAGCTTAAACTGAGTTCAGTAAAGGCAATGGATGTCATTGCTGATCTATCTGCTGAACTTGAACCATTGGCTTGGGGGAATCGAGTTCAAACCCCTTCTCCAGAGAATTTGAGTATTGTCGAGACTGTAATGATTTCAGTTAATTCAGACCGTTTGCGGCAATGCATTATTAATGTTTTAGAAAATGCTTCAAAGTATTCTCCTGAAGATGCACCTATAGATTTGTCGGTCACCTCTGATGACTGTAATATTTATTTTGATGTACAGGATTATGGTCCTGGTATCTCTCAGGAGGATCAACGGACAATATTTAAGCCCTTTCAGCGAGGTAAAAGTGATTTAAACGACGTTCCAGGAGGTGGAATTGGACTTGCTTTGGTTCATCAAATCGTACGGCTTATGAATGGCAGTATCTATATCTTGTCTTCTGGCGAAAGTGGGACGATCATGCGCTTCGAATTTCCTATTGAGTGATCAATAGTTTTGTTGTTTGTGTATTGGCATGCCCCAATGAGTTCCCTCCTTTTTGATGTTTTATCTATTAAGTTGTGACTGATATCAGCTTTGCTTACTTGGGGCTCCATGCATATTGACGAAATATTTGTGAGTTTATTCTTGTCATTTTAATGCTTTGTTGACAATCTTTTCTCACTCATGGTTTTGATGAGTTTGCTGGCTTTAGATAATATGCGGCCATTTGGGCGCCATTCTTGCTTTTGGTCTACCCTTTTTTTGCATATCATTGTTTTGGCGCAGTAGTTTAAGCGCCATCTCTCCCACTACTTGACGAAAAAGGGTTACCATGCCCCAACAGCATGTATCTGGATCTGGAGGCATCGTGAAGCTTGAGCTTGATCAATGCCTTTCTGCGTGGGTCTCTAGAATTGATCCACGGTTTCACTCAGAAGAAGATGATGCATCACTGGAAGTTGCCGGATCTGAGTATTTAGGAAGTAATCTATCGATTGTCAAAGTTAGCTCTAGGGGACATGTAAAAAGTATTCTTGCTCGAAACCCCCAAGATCTTTTCTCTTTTGGTATTTCTGATGTTGGCCTTTTTAGAGGTGTGGCGGGTAATCGTGAAATTTTTTCAAACCCTCAGCGTCTTGCTTTTATTCTTCTTCCTGGAGAGTCAATAAAGCTCGTCCCAGCTGCGGAATTTTTTTCTGGTTACATATTTCATATAAAGTCGGAATATCTGTTGTCTGAATCTATCAAGCATGGCACTCAGCTGCCGAGTCTCCTTACGCTTCATGACGCTATTCCTGGGCATGAGCAACTTATATTGGCTTGTGCTAATCAATTGTTGAAGTTCTTTGCTCTTGGAGATGAGATTGGCAGCCTTCGAGTCCTTCAGCCGCTTGAAGAATCAATTGTTTCACTATTGGCTACATTGATTAGTGTTGAGCCTGATTTGCTTGTTAGTGGAAAGCAGGCTCAATCTCAGCCTAGTTATGTGCAGATCGCACTTTCTTATATGGAGAATAATATTAATAAGAATATCACTCTTTCTGACCTTTGTATCGCCTGTAGTGTCTCCGGTCGTACTTTGCAGGTTGCTTTTCAGGCCGTTATGAGTCGCACACCTCTGCAAGTTCTGCAGGAATTACGACTCAATAGGTTGAGAGATAAAATTATTGATGGAATGGATATATCTTCTGCCTGCGAACAGGTTGGAATCCAGCATAGCGGACGTATTTCGGCTAAATATAAACAATTATTTGGCGAGTTGCCCAGAAACACCCGGTCTCGACGCACTCGCTCTTAAGGCCAGTTCGGCCTTTTGAAGCATTGACAACCCAATCCTCTTACTTGTCCGGGCTTTATGTGTTTTCTGGCAATTGAGGTGTTGATTTTATACCGCTTCATGCCGCCATTGTTGCATTTTAGTGTTAAAATTCATTAAATGCATTATTGTTTTTTGATCATAAGTGATTCGTCTCAATACGTAGTTAAGATAATTTTGTTGACTCAAGAGCTGTTTTTTGCCAGCTTAGTATTGAGCCCTACTCCCAGGGTTGCTTTCCTGTGATTCAATTCAATCAACTAAAGCCGCGCTAATGTCTGCTAATCCCATTCTTATTGTTGATGATGATCCTCGTATTCGATCTGCCCTTCAGGTTGAATTGGATGAGTTAGGCATCAGCTCTTGTTTTTTTGACAATGCCTTTGATCTTATTGACTATGCATCTGCTAATCCATCGGCTGGTATTTTCGTGGATTTGCTTTTGCCTCAGATGAATGGTATCGATTGTGTTAAGCGCTTAAGGTTGCTTGGGTATAAAGGTTGTGTATTTGTCTGCACAAGTCTTTGTGACGGTGATATCAAGAAGCAGGCTCTCGACGCTGGTGCAACTGATTACTTTGTAAAATCTGATCTGTTTAATGATCTTGAAAAGATTGTTTCAAGCTGTTTCGTAAGCGCATAGGTCGTTTTATGGGATTTGTGTTGGCTGCATGATTTTTTGTTGTGCATGATTCTTTCGTTTTTATTTTTGCCGACGTCTTGTGAATTTGTCTGGCCTTGAGCTGTATTTCGTTTTAATTAAATATTTGTGATTGCTGTATTGCTTTGGATCAGTCTTTTCTCCTTTTGAATAGTCGAGTTTGTGTATGGATTGTTAGGGTTTTCCTTCCTGCCGATCCTGTATGCGGGAGCATTAAGTTGGTGATAAGTGCTTGCTAGTGAGGTTCTATTGCTCATCTCCTGGCTGAGAGCCTGCATCTGCAATCTCTTGATTTTGTATTATGTGTGTCGTTGAGAACTAGCTTGATTCGCTTTGGCTTGGGTGTTTCATTGAACTCTTGGTAAGCGTTTCTTGAGGCTTTTAATTGTTATCTATGGCTCAGGGTATATCCCTTTGTTTTCCCCGCCGATCAAGGGGTTGTTTAGGGTCTGGCTTTTTGTTTGGATATGGCCCCAGGCTTTGCGATTTTGTTTTCTTTGATGCTTGAAGCTTTGAGGGAGCTAATTATTGTGTAATCTTTTGGCATTCCTTGTGGTGGCTTTGTCTGTCGGGGTTTTATGAACAGTTAGCCCTAAGCGTCAGCGTAATAGTGAAATCTTGTCCATGCATCGCCTCCGATTATCGTCAGGAGTGTTTGATTACTTGATTTCATATGTTTCAACTTTTGATGTGGCGTCCTTTCCGAAAAGTTGCTTTCATCATTTCGGCAATGATTACACCGCTTGGATTTCAGGTCTCCTTTTGGTCAGCTGCACCAGCTCTTGCGTCAGTGCAAATCTGCAGTGGCACATTGTTGGAAATTCAGGTTCAGGAAAGTGTCACCACATCCAGCGATCGCTTTCGCTTCTCGCTTGGATTGCTAGCGGAAGCTCCTTCCAAAGCTGCCGCGATGGCGCTTCTCAATCAGCGACTTGATCGGGCGCGCCAAGAGCTGAGACCCTTCGTTCTCGATGCGTTGAGCATTCCCTCTCCGCGCAGCTACTCCTATGGAAGTGGCAGTTCCTCTAGCCCCAAGTTGGAGCGAGCTTCGACACGTATTGGTGGTGTTGTGAGCCGCGACAACTACGACGCGTTGATTCAATTGGCGGGTCGCCTGCCTGGAGTTCGCCTGCAAGATATGACATCACTGACCTCCAGTAGCGGAGGTGTGGCCTTGGATGATCTGTTGCTGAAACGGGCCTTAAAGGAAGGACGACGTCGCGCGAACGTCACTGCGCGCGCCTTGGGGTTGGCCCGCGTGGACCTCCTCCGCATCAACGAACGCGGTGGTCGTGTGCGGCCAGTTGCCTATGCAGAGGCGAGGATGTCTAAGCCAGCGTTTCGCCCTGACGAGGCTCCCAAACCCCAGCGAACCCTCACGCTTGGTTTGGATTATTGCCTGCGCTGATGGTGGTCGACACACTCGAGTGGTGTTGTCTGTGCCCGTATGCCCAATCGCCGCCTCTGGTTGGTCAGCTTGCTGTTTGTGGCCTGGCTGATCTGGGCAGAGACCAGTTTTCAATTTTATGACCATGCTCTTGGTCGTGATTTGCAGCTCTCGGCGAGTCGGATCTCCTTGATCGCCGGAAGTTTCCTGGTTCCTTATGGTTTGCTGCAGATTCCCGTCGGGCGTCTGCTGGACCAGGGCCGAGTTGATCGCTGGATCTGGATTGCCGCTTTGATGGCCTCCGGTTTCAGTCTGACTTTTGCGTTCAGTACGGATCTTGTTGGGCTGATGCTCAGCCGTATGGGAACTGGAGTGGCCTGTGCTGTGGCCTTTCCTGCCTCTGCCTTGTTGGCACGTCGCGCCTTGCCGGAGAACAGATTTGCCTTGGCAATGGGCCTCACCGATAGCTTGCTGGGTTGGGGTGCCGTCTTTGCTGCTCTAATTCCGCTGGTTTTTCCGTGGACGGTTTGGCGCCAGTTGGTGCTCTTTCAAGCTCTTTTTCTGGCCGTGATGGTGGTGGTGCCCGTGATGGCCCTTGGTCGAGGTTTGCCATCCCCTGAGCCACATAGCCATGGACGCTTGCCCACCTCTGTTTATTGGGATCGTGCTGGCGTTGGCAAGGTCATCAAGGCTTGCTTGATGTACGCATGGGGTGGTGGTTTTGTGTTTGGTTTGGCCCAGTATGGGTTGATTTCAGGATTGCGTGTTTGGGGCTCTGAGCGCACGCAGTGGATGTCCCTGACGATGTCGTTTGGGATCGGAATTGGGATGGTGTTGGCTGGTTGGATTGGTAGCCGCTCAAGCCGCCGCGGGCTCGTGTTGCTCATCGGTACCGGCATGAGTGTGTTGGCGTTGATCGCCTTGCTCCAGCTTCCCAATCAAGCGGGAGGCCTGTTGTTGCTGGCAGCATTTGGCCTCGGTCTTGGGCTTGGCTCCTCGGTCCTGGCGTTCCCCATTGCTGAAGATGCAGCACCTCCAGGCCAAACCGCCCTCACTATTGCCATCGTGAATACCACTGGCACCGTGACGGGCGGGGTGATGTCGATCGTGTCGGGGTTGATCCTTGAGGCCTCAGGGCCGGGTGAGCTCAGCCCGGTCCTTGTCGTTTATGGCCTCTTTGGCCTGTTTGGCGTAGCGGTTGCGGCTTGGATTCAGTTCGGCAGCGCGCCTGCTCATTCAGCAGATTGACCGCTGCGTTGCCATTCCTTGAAAGCGAGTCTTGGAGCGCTCCACAGCGTGAACAACACCAGTGGTGTGACGGGCACCGCTGTGATCACGATGAAGGCTTGGAGGGCATCAATTGAGGTGCTGTCCCCTAAGCCCGTTCCGATTCTCAATAACACCAAGGTGAGGCTGCCGATCATCAAGGCCCAGAACAACCTCAACCTCTGAGATGGCTCATTGCGTCCGCTCACCACCATGGCGGCGGCATAACTCATCGAATCGGCACTTGTGCACATGAATAGCACCACTAACAGAAGCCCGATCGGGATGAGCAAGCCTGATAGGGGAAGGGCACTCAGGATCGCAAGCAAGGCGGCAGCAGCTCCGTTTTGCGCCAGTGCATCACTGATGCCTGACCCTGCGAGTTCCAGGTTCATTCCTGTTCCACCAAGCAAGGTGAACCAGAGATTGGTCACGATCGGGCAGAGGATGGCTACCGCGAGAACAAGTTCACGGATGCTGCGGCCCCGGCTCACTCCCGCCGTGAACAGACCCATGAGTGGTGCATAGCCCAAAAACCAGCCCCAGTAGAAAACAGTCCAGCTGTTCAACCAGGGTTCAGTGACGTCAGATCGCGGCATCAAGGCCATCTGAGGTAGATGCAGCAAGTAGGTCCAAAAACCGCTGAAAAAATGCTGGATCAGCCAGATTCCAGGACCGAGGATCAGCAACCCAGCTCCTAATACGAGCGTTAGCCAAACATTGAGTTCCGACAGCCACTTAATGCCTTTTTGGATTCCGCTCACGGTGGATGTGGCAAAGACTGCAGTGAGCAGAACCACCACCAGGGACTGAAGTCCGGCACTATCGCTCAGCCATGGGAGTTGTCCTGCTGCATTGCTGAGTTGCAGCGACAGGAAACCCAGCGGGCCAACGGTGCCTGCGATGGCCGCAACAACCGAAAGGCCATCTGCAAGATCTCCAATCGGACCATTCACCCAACCCTTGGGAAGGATGTTGACCAGGAGCGTGCGAGGCCACAGCGGTTCGCCTCGTTGTTCCAAAATGGAAAAGGTAATCGTGGTGGTGGTGGCCACGAGCGCCCAGGCGAGAAAGCCCCAGTGCAGAAAGCTCACGGCTAGAGCAGGATCAACAGCTGCCGCTGTGCTTCCCACCACTCCCTCGAAGACAGGGGAGGGGGTTTGAAAGTGGTAGAGCGGCTCAGCTGCAGACCAGAACACACCGCCGCCAGCTAGCAGGGTGCAAATCAAGACAGCACACCAATCGAAAAATTTCAGACTGGGCTTCGCTGTTGCTCCCCCAAGCCGAAGTTTCCCGACCGGACTGATGGCAATGGCAAGGGCGATCAGGAACAGCAGCATCACCATCCATTGCCAGAGCCCCCCGAGCGCGTGGCTGACAATGGTTTTGCCGGTTTCCGTGAAGTGCTTCGCTAACGCCAGATCGATGGCGGAGACCAGCAGAAAAATCAGAAGCGGAATGGCACCAACCCAAAGGGGTGGTTGGCTCAAAGACGAGCGGACTGGGGTGGGGGATTCAGACAAAGGTCGTATCAGTAAAGATTCAGGCGCGCACGGCGTCGCGTTGATGGCTCCAGCAGGAGATGTCTGCAGCGGGTTGATCGCCGCTGGCAAGACGGGCCAGAGAATCACCAATCAGCGGCGCAAATTTGAACGATTGGCCGGATCCACCTGCAAACAGGCTCAGTTTGGGGGTGAGCCGATCCAACACGAAATTCACATCGCTGGTCATGGAGTATGGACTCATCACCGTTTCCACCCGCTCTTGTACGCCGTCCAGTTCGTTAAACAAGAAGGTGTCCAGGAGCTCCAGGAGGCGGGCCGGCGCTTCGGTGCACATGGCGTTGGGTTCAGCGACGCGGAGCTCCTTGGGAGACCAGTCGATCCCGGCTTTGATGCGAGGACGCCCGTCAGCGGTGGTGCTGAGGGAGGGGAAGCCGTAATAAAGGCCTCCGTCATCGCCGCGCTCTTTTTGGAAGCAAAACCACTGGGGGTAGCGGCTGGCGAGAGCTGGATCCACGGTGTAATGGGCCCATAGCATCGGCCATATTTCCAGCTTTGGCGCAAGTCCTAATGGGGCCAGCAGAAGTTGACTCCAGATGCCGCATGCCACAACAACATGCCCTGCACTGATGTGATGACCGCCTTCGAGGGTGACGCCGCCGCCATCAGCATCGATGCTGCTAACAGGACTGTGTTCCTCGAGCTGGTGGCCTGCTGTACGAGCTGTGCGAACCCAATGGGCAATGACTTTGTCGCTGCGGACGGCACCAGCTGTGGGTTCGAACAGTCCGGTGAAATCGGCCTTGGGTTTCAGCGGGAAGCGCTCTGCGATCTGAGCGGCACTCAGGGCTTCGTAGGGGATGCCCTGATCATCCATCACTAAGCGAGCGCCGGGGATCGATCCTTCGATTGTCTCCTCATCCCAGCTTTCTCCGTAAAAAAGAAGTCCATGGGTGTCACGCAGAATTTCCCCTGCATGGGTCTCCTCTTCCCGCCAAAGGCGATTGGCTTCCTGCGCGAGACGGCAGAGCACTGGGTCGGAATACATCTCACGGAACATCCGGGTCTCGCCGAAGCTGCTGGCTCGCGCATGAGCCAGGGTTTTCCCTTCAAGAAGAATCACGTCGCTGATTCCTCGGCGTGCGAGCGATGCGGCACAGCTGAGGCCTGCCATGCCGCCTCCGATGATCACCACTGCTGCGCTGGCGGGGAGAGAGGTGGATGTCATGCGGCTATTCCGAAGCTGAGTCCTATGGGATCTTTACCGGTGTGGGCGGCAACTTCAACCAGAGCGTCACTGACAGTGAGGCCATCTCCTCGTTGTTTTAAGAAATCAGTAGCGCGCTGACGCACTTCATGGCGCACAAAGTCATACACCTGCTGAGGTGTGGCTTTACCCCAAGCCTCAGGCGAGAAGCGCTCGATCGAGTCGGCAATCACGGCGCCAGCATTCACGAGTGGATCGGGCAGGACGCGGATGCTGCGGCGTCGCAGATCATCGGCAATTTCGGGCTCTTGGAAAGGAGCATTAGCGGCTGGAACAATCGCTCTAACCTGAAAAGATCTTGCCATCTCTGGGTCGATCAAGCCTGAGATGGAGCAGGGCAAGAGGAGGTCGAGTTCCTGTTCCCACCACGCACTGCTGGGGGGGAGGGGTGTCGCTCCAGAAAGCCCTGCCCGCTTTGGATCCATATCAACAGTGAAGACGTCCCAGCCGTGTTGGATCAACGTTTTCGCCACCGTTCCACCCACGGCTCCACATCCGTGCACCAGGGCCTTGCCTGGCTTCGCTTCCGTCAGAGATTGAGCGAGCACCGCCTCAACGGCACCCACTGTTCCAAAGGCAGTGGCAGCGCTTGCATCCACAGGGCTCCCGACGGCGGCTAAAACATGGGGCGTGAGCGACATCAATCGCTCCATGTCTTGCAGGCTTGTGTTGAGATCACAGCCGGTGATCATCGCGCCGTTCAAGGATTGGAGTAGCTCAGCGGTGACGTTGATCAACTCATCTTTGACAGCGCCGGGTTCCGCAGCCCTGGCAACAATTTTGCCGCCAGCAAAGCCCGTTCCATAGAGGTCGTGCTTGTGAGTCATCAGACTGGCCAACCGATGCCCGTCGGCGATGCAGGCTTCATCACTGGAGTAATTGAGCAGCCGCAGTCCACCGTTAGCGGGTTTGCCGGTATCGCTGCTTTCGGCTACGACAAACACCGATAGATGATCGGAGACATGTTGAGCCAACACCGACACCGCAGGGGGGCCGGCGGATTGCAGAGAGGCCATGGTCATCAGGCCACACGCTCCATGATTTGGTGATGCTCTACGTAATCGAGACTCCACTCCTCTGGAGAATCGGCGATGCGCTGCTTGAGGCGCTCGTACACGAGATCTGCGGTCTCATCACCAGCTACTGAGGCGAAACTGTGTCGGCTCCAGCTACGAATAGTCGCCATCAGTCCCTCGGCGAAAGCTGCGGTGTCAGCGTCTTCGTTCCAACGCTTGCGATAGGGGCAGGGAACGTGAACGGTGCGCTCGTCAACGAGCCTTAGACCATTGAGGTAGGCCGCTGAAGTCTTGTCCTTCAGTGGGGCCATGAACTCCTCCGGAGACTTGTAGAAGTTCAGGATCGTGCCCTTGCGGTAGATCTCTTCGCTGATTACCCCTTCATCAGCGAGGCTGCGCCAGATCTGATGCAGCTGGTCGTGGACATTGCGCGTTACCCCGCCGTTGTGACCGAGGTAACGGCCCTCTTCGTCACGGGACAAATTCACGGTGAGGAGGCGGCCGCCTACGGCAAGCTCCACGCTGCGCAGCTCGAGGATGCTGGCCCAGTCCTTCATGGCTTGAGCGGTGAATCGCTCAAGGGCCTCTTTGTCGTCTGAGGCGAGCACGTGGGTGTGCGTGTTGAGTGGGCCAGGGGATTCACTCAACCAATGCATGGCTGTGGCTGAGAATCCGAAACTCACGGTTTCAGGGGCCACCAGTGGCTCATAAAAGCTGCGAGCACTCACCAGCACGGTGGGATTGGGGGGGCGCCCCAGCTGCTTGGCAATATTTTCGGCTAAAGCAACGTTGTCGTTACTTGGGAGGTCGTTGCCAATCAAGGTGAGATGGGCTTTGGGCTGGCGTTTGTGGAGCCGATCCAAGACCTGAGACCACAGCCCTACAGCGGTGCCGCCGTCGGCAGCGCCGTAATCCATCAGCACATGGCTGCAATCGTTCGTTAATTGTTCAACACAAGTCAGGGCCCAGTCCGAGGCGGCATCGATGCAGAGGCGTGCGCCTTCGGTTTGCGCGCTGTAACCCGTGGTCATGGCGATGGCCATAGACCTCGTCAGTAGCAAGGGGCACCGTACAGGGTTGTTCTGTTATGGAATTGGCGTCGCGCCCGCGTCTTGGCCTGGGTCGTTCTCGAGAAGCTTCTCCAGCTCTGGCTTTAGCAGGGCAAAGGCGCGACCTCGATGCCCGTGTTGTTTTTTGTGATCCTGCGTCATTTCAGCAAAGGTGAGTCCACTGTTTTTGACCTCAAACACGGGGTCGTACCCGAACCCTTGCGTCCCCCGGGCGCTGAAGGTGATCGAGCCTTCGCAGTACCCCTCAACTGCTGCAAGCACGCTGCCGTCAGGTGCTGCGATGCAAAGGGCCGCACTAAAGCGAGCCTGGCGGTCGGTGCGGTCTCCTAGCTCTTTGAGAAGACGTTCGATGCGTTCGGGGTCGGAGTTTGCATAGCGAGCGGAGTAGACCCCCGGAGCACCACCCAGTGCATCCACGCTTAGGCCCGAATCATCGGCGAGTGCCCAATGGCCAGTGGCTTCCGCCACGGCCCTGGCCTTGAGCAATGCATTGTCGCGGAAGGTGATTCCGGTTTCTTCCACCTGGATTCCATCGGGTTGAGGATTCACTTGCAGAGGCAATTCTTGAAGCAGGTTCGAAAACTCTCGGATTTTGCCGGCGTTGCCACTGGCAATGACCAGGACGCGGTTGGTCATATGGCGGCTGCAAAGGTGCGGGCCCAGCTCAGAACCTCCTCGACTCGCGACGGGCTGGGGGCTTCGCAGTAAAGGCGTAGCAAGGGTTCTGTCCCAGAGAAGCGCAGCATTAGCCAATGGCTTGGGCCGAGCCTGAGTTTGACGCCGTCTGTGGTGACCACCTCGACCACAGGACTTCCAGCGACCTCCTGGGGAGGAGTGTCAGCCAGTAGAGCTTCCAGCCTGCGGCGCGAATCCATGTCGGCGAGGCGGAGATCGAGGCGGTCGTAATGGGCCTCGCCACCACAACGCTCTTGGATGGCTGTCATGCGCTCGCCAAGCGGTTGCTTCCCTTCCACCAACGCTTCGAGCACGAGCATGGCTGCAAATAGGGCGTCGCGTTCTGGTAGGTGCATGCCAAATCCCACGCCGCCGGACTCCTCGCCGCCGATCAGCACCTCTCCGGTCAACATTTCAGCTGCGATGTACTTAAAGCCCACAGGCAGTTCAAGGACTTCCCGTCCCAGATCTTCCGCAACAAGACGCATGAGGTCGGAGCCGCTAACCGTTTTCACGACTGATCCAGGCAGAGATTTGGCACGAGCTAAGTGATCGATCAGCAGTGGCATCAACTGCTGGGTGCTGCAGAACCCTCCGTTTTCATCCACGGCGGCAATGCGGTCGCCATCGCCATCAAAGACCAGTCCAACGGCATTGCGGCCCGCAGCTTTTGAGGCTTTCACCGCAGCAATCAGTTCCCCCAGGTGAGGGGCGAGGGGTTCCGGCGCGCATCCGCCAAAGAGGGGATCTCGATTGGTGCGGATCTCGGTGATGAGATCCTTGGCATCGTCTCCCAGCAGCTCTTCCACGCAACCGGCTGCAGACCCATGCATGGGATCGACGAACACGTGGAGGCCCATGGCCCTCAGTCCCACGGTCAGAGCCTGGAGGTCCAATTTGGTTCGCAATCCTGCGAGATGCTCTCCGCGACCATCAAAGCGTTCGCAACTGCCAGCCATAGGCACCGTGATGCCTCCAGCGGCCAGCCGTCGCTCTACCGCTGCAGTGAAGGTGCCCTCGACCGATCCACCAAAGGGACCTTTGATTTTGAGACCAAGCCATTCCGGAGGGTTATGGCTGGCGGTAATCACCAGTGCTCCAAGCACTTGGCGCTCCACCACCGCCCAGCTGCAGGCTGGGGTGGGAACGGCCGTATCGGTGAGAAGCGGTTCTAGGTCGCAGCCGCGGACGGCTGCCGCCACGACTTCGGCGAGCTCAGGGGCGAGGAAGCGGCGGTCATAGCCGATCACCACGGTGCGGCTGTTTAAACCTTCAGGTGCCTGGTGGAGGAGCTCCTGGGCTGCTGCGACGGCAACAGGAAGCAATCGCTCCACGGTGATATCCACCCCCAAAATGCCTCGCCAACCATCCGTCCCAAATCGGATCGGGGAGGCATCCAGCGGGAGCGGGGAAGACACCATTGGTTGCAAGCGATGCACAGGATCTAGCAGCTGGCCGCCTTACCGTCGGTTGATGGGTGCCACCCCTCTCGCTGACAAGCCACTCACGGACAGGTTGCTGCGCAGTTGGGTGCGCTGCCGAAGGAGGGCATGGCTCGACCGCCATGCCAATCCAGATGATCGGCTCTATACCGCGCATCGCACGCTGCAGCTCGATGATCAACAGCGCAGTTTTGTGGCCCTGCTGCCGGGTAAGCCAGGGTATGGCCTGGCAGCTTGCAAGCGCGGTGATACCGGTGTGGTGGGGGTGAGATTGCGCGGGGTCCTGCTGGATGACTCAGCGCCAAAGGGTTTGGATCTAGAGGCCCATCCGCCACTGCTTGAAAGGGTGAAAGGGGCGAGTCGCTGGGGTGACTTTGCCTATCGGCCCGTGATTGCTCGGCAGGGCCGCCGATTAAACAGAGAACATCGTTTGCAGCTGGCCCTGGCTGGACGCCTGTTAGTTGAATTCCAGGGTGGGCCAGTGCCTAATGGCCTTGCGGTGGCTGGCGCGGGGCGACGCTTGGAGCGTGAGCGTCTTCCTCTTGGCAGCAGCTTGAATCGCCAGCTTGAAGAATCTCTGCTGAGATTGTCGGCCGACATCAACAGACCAGATCCGCCAGCTTTGGCGGCAGATCGCCGCAAATGCACACTCTGTAGTTGGCGGGGGCTCTGCAACGACGTTGCGTCTCAAGAAGGGCATCTCAGTGAAGTGAGTGGGATTGGCGCCAAAAGGCGGGAAATGCTTCAAGACATTGGGATCAATAGCCTCCAGGCCCTAGCCGCAGCCAACCCCAAGGAACTTGGCGGGCAGCTCAAGCGCTTCGGCGACCAGCATGCAGCGATGGCGGCCCCTTTGGTGGCTCAAGCCCGTGTCCAGCGAGATGGGGTTGTGAAGCGTCTTGATGCTCTCCCCGCATTGCCTGAATTGAGGAATGCTCCAGGGGTGTTGCTCTACGACATCGAATCAGATCCGGATGCCCGCGATGACTTTTTGCACGGATTTGTGCGCTTGCCCAATGACGGGTTGCCTAATGACGACGTCCACAGCTGGGATCTAAAGCGTGCCACGTATCACCCGCTGCTGGTGCTTCAAGAGCATGGTGAGAAGCGTTGTTGGCAAAGGATCCGGAAATTTCTTGCCACCTATCCCGATTGGCTGATCCTTCACTACGGCGAAACCGAATCGCTGGCTCTCTTGCGCATGGCCAAACGCCAGGGGGCTTCAGATCAAGAGCAGCAAGCCCTGCGAGAGCGGTTGATTGATGTGCATGCCCGTTTGCGTGCCCATTGGCAGCTCCCCCTCAGCAGCTATGGCCTCAAGGCCGTAGCGGGGTGGAGAGGATTTAAGTGGAGCCAGTCAGGGGTCGATGGAGCGAGGGCTCTGTTGTGGTGGCGTCAGTGGCGGGGTGAGGGGGTCAAGGCGCGGGGCTCCTGCCATGCCTTGCGTTGGATTCTTACTTACAACCGCGACGATGGATTGGCTACATGGGCGGTGGCCCAATGGTTGTTGAGTGGTGATCAACGCCCGGCCTAAACGCGTTTAGGGGGCTCAGAAAAGGCCTGCGGTTTGAACAGCTGAATTGATCCTTGATCGTTGTCGAGGCTGAGTTGGGGATCTGCCAATGCTTGTCGACGCACCAGGGCGAGGCCAATCCATTCCTGGGGCAACCCCTCAGCAGACGCAATCTCAAGAGCAGAGGTGATCACACCAGCACGTTCACCCTGGCGTCGCAGCACGGTGCCCCGCTGAGGAACAGTTCCTTGAAGCTCGCTGGAGAAGGCCCGCCAACTCCGCAGTTGTTGCTTGACTTCCCCTTTAGAAGCGAGCTTTGCCACCGTTTCCTGCCCCAGATAACACCCTTTGTTGAGGTGCACCCAGGGAGAGAGGCCCAGTTCAAAGGGATTGGTGGTTCCATCTAATTCGCCAGCACTGAGAGGCCACCCCTGTCCGATGCGCCAACGATCGAGTTGGGTGGCGTTGGCGGCCTCACTGGCGGGGAAGCGATCGCTTGCGCTCGGCTCATCCTCTGTCCAAAACACATTGACTGGCTCCATTGGCTGGGCTTGGACCAGCAGCTCTTGTCGTCGTTGTTGTCGGATTCCTTTGAGGCGAACGCGGTCGGCGGGAAAAATCACCCGATCGAACCCTTGGCTAACGGCATCCACGGCACCCGCCAGAACGAGCACATCAGCGCCTGTGGCGTCCATTCGGATTTCAAGCAGGGCCTGCACCCGTCCGGTGGCATCAAGCCAGCAGGCCGGCAGAAGATCGCCCTCTTCAGCCTGCTGGACGTCGGCGCTGGTTTGACCTTGAAGGAACGTGCGGCTGCCACTCCCTTCGAGTCGCAGCACTGGGAAGTTGTGATCCCAAAGGAGCTGGCTCATGCTTGGAGCTCTCTGGACTGGGCGGCCACCTCTTCCAGGCGATACAGGCTGTGTAACTCGAGGCCAGCGGCTTGCATCGCAGCAGCCCCTCCCTCTTCACGGTCAACAATCGTCACCACCCGATTCACGATGTAGCCAGCGGCTCGGAGTTGTTCAACAGCTTTGATGGATGATCCACCGGTGGTGACCACATCCTCAAGAACGGTGACGAGCGCGCCCTGCTCTGGCAGTGGACCTTCCAGCCAGGCCCCTGTGCCGTGGCCTTTGGCCTGCTTACGCACGATCAGAGCATTCAGAGAGCGTCCTCGCTGAGCGGCAGCAAGGGCGACACCACTCACGAGCGGATCGGCTCCCAGGGTGAGGCCGCCAACGGCTGCCGCATCCGTTTCAACCAGAGCCAGCATCGCTGGGCAGAGCAGGGCTAGGCCTGAGCCGCTCAAGCTGACAGGCTTGCAATTCACGTAGTGATGGCTGCTGCGACCGGACGCGAGGGTGAAGTTGCCATGGCGGTAAGCCTCTTTCGCTAGGCGTTCCAGCAGGGGGTCGTGTTCAAAACGTTGAGACATCGGGGCTGGTGCGCAGCGAATCCTCTGCCTAGTTTGCGCGCAGTCGTGACGGTTTTTGTGCGCAGGCTCCCGTTTGGTGTTCTAGTGATCATGGGTCCACTCGCTCTGTGGCAGGCCGATCCTGGTCAGGCCAATCCGGTGGTTTGCGTAACGAGCCTTGAAGCTCCTTCTCATTCAAGTAGTGGTGGTGAGGTCCTTGCTCCCGTTGAGGTGAGCCGCTGTGGCCCTGTCAAAACCACAGAATCACTGGTCACTGAGCGGTTTTATACCTGGACGGCACCCTTTGCTCGTGGTGTGGATGTGATGCACCAGTTCACCGACATTCTTGGCATTGCTGTCGCGGGGCCTGAGGGCAACAAGGTGATGGGATTTGGCTTCCCAGATCAGACGATCGTTTGGGATGGATCTGCTGTGCAATCCACCTATCAGGCCTTGCTAGAGGAGCAAAGTCCGGCGATTCCGTGGCGCACTGTGGACATTTCCAACGGATTCACGAGCAGCTTGGCGGAGGAAGGTCAGGTCAGAATGCCAATCGAATGGAATGATCCACCCTCAGCACCCATACGTGCCCTGTGGTAAATCCGTCATAACGCGGGGGTCTAGCAATCTGGTGAATGCAGCGAACTCATAATTCGCCTTAGCCGAGTTCGATCCTCGGGACCCCCATCCATTCCTGACTCATGCGCAACCTGCTGCTGATCGCGCTTTTGGTGTTACCGGCGTTTTTTGCAGCGTCTGAATTGGCATTGCTGCGGCTGCGTCCAAGTCGAGTTCATGAACTTCGAGAGGAGGGCCTGCCAGGTGCGCCAGCGGTCGAGCGTCTCCAGCGCCGGTTGAGAACAGCTCTGCTGATGACTCAGTTCGGGACCACCTTGTCGTTGGTGGCACTCGGTTGGATTGCAAGAGGCTTTGGGCAGCGTTGGTGGCCGATGGAAACACCAGCCGGTCGATGGTGGGATCTGGCCTGGTTCCTTGTGTTGGTGATCTTGGCCACGCTGCTATCAGGGTTGCTCCCAAGGGCTCTGGTGCTCAGCCGTCCGGAACCTGCTGCGTTGGAACTATCTCCTGTCTTGGAAACCACCATGCAGGTGTTGCGTCCCCTGTTGTCTGTCCTGGAGGTCATTGCGTCACTCCTGCTTCGTCTTGTGGGCTTGAAGCCTCGCTGGGATGCTCTCGTGCCGGCACTGACAGCTGGTGAGTTGGAGACCCTGGTGGAGAGTGGTGGAGTCACGGGCCTTCGGCCCGATGAGCGCAACATCCTTGAAGGGGTGTTTGCCTTACGGGACATGCAAGTGAGAGAGGTGATGGTCCCTCGCTCTGGGATGGTCACCCTGCCCGTGGAGGTGCGATTCGCCGAGTTGATGGAGGCTGTTCACCGCACCCGACATGCGCGTTTTCCTGTGATTGGGCAGTCTCTGGATGATGTCCGTGGAGTGCTGGATTTACGCCGGTTGGCTGAGCCCATCGCCCGCGGCGAATTGCAAAAACATTCCGCACTAGAGCCTTATTTGAGTCCTGCAGAGCGGGTGCTGGAGACCAGCAACCTCGCTGAATTGCTTGCGATTATTCGATCAGGTCATCCTTTGCTCCTGGTGGTGGATGAACATGGGGGCACCGAGGGATTGGTGACTGCTGCCGATCTCACAGGTGAAATTGTTGGGGATGAGCCAGAGCATGAAAGTGCCGAGCCAGACCTGCAGGCGATCGAGGGGGAGGAGGGTGCCTGGCTGGTTGCAGGTGATTTGGAGATCTTGGAGCTCAATCGCCAACTCGACCTTGACCTGCCTGAGGCCTCGGAACATCACACGCTTGCTGGCTTCTTGTTGGAACGGTTACAGCACATTCCTGCCGCTGGAGAAGCACTGCGGCACAACGGAGTTCAATTCGAAATCATCACGATGAGAGGCCCGCGCATCGTTCAAGTGAGACTGGTTATCCCTGGTGTGACAAACCTCTGAAGCGGTCTTAGCTGTTGATCACCGATAATCAGCTCTGACCTGCACTCCATCCGATGACCGACCCTATGGTTCCGGTAAAGGTCGGAGTGATCGGAATCGGCAACATGGGTTGGCATCATGCCCGTGTGCTCAGTCTTTTGAAGGATGCGGATCTGGTTGGTGTTTCCGATCCGGATGCCAAACGCGGAGCGCTGGCAAAAGACCAGTTTGATTGCCGCTGGTTTGCGGATTACCGCGAGATGCTGTCTGAGGTCGAAGCGGTTTGTATTGCTGTGCCGACCCTGCTTCACCATGCCGTTGGTTTGGCCTGCTTAGAGGCTGGACTCCACGTTTTGATCGAAAAGCCGATTGCGGCCAGTCAGGAGGAAGCGGCTTCCCTCAGCGAGTCGGCAAGCCGGGTTGATCGGCTGTTGCAGGTGGGACATATCGAACGCTTCAATCCCGCGTTTCGTGAGTTGACCAAGGTGGTTGCGAATGAGGAAGTTGTCGTGCTGGAAGCCCGACGTCATAGCCCCCATTCCGATCGAGCC
Organism: Synechococcus sp. CC9311; assembly: GCF_000014585.1. NCBI lineage: Bacteria > Bacillati > Cyanobacteriota > Cyanophyceae > Synechococcales > Synechococcaceae > Synechococcus > Synechococcus sp. CC9311. The sequence goes on from NC_008319.1 coordinate 290,342, forward strand.
AATGATGTTTCGGTGGTTCTTGATTTGATGATCCACGATTTGGATCTTGTGTTAGAGCTCGCTGGGGCGTCTGTTGTGCATTTATCGGCGGCCGGCGGAAGGAGCTCCCAAGGCCCCATCGATTACGTCAACGCCACATTGGGCTTCGATAACGGTGTGGTGGCAAGTCTGACTGCCAGCAAAATGAGCCATCGCAAGATCAGGAGCCTGAGTGCTCACTGCCGAGGGAGCCTGGTGGAAACAGATTTCTTGAATCACACCTTGCACATTCATCGGCGCGCTCATGAGTGGTATTCGGCTGACCACGGCGAGCTGTTGTATCGCAACGATGGTTTCATCGAAGAGGTGAGCACCACTTCCATCGAGCCGCTTTACGCTGAGCTGGAGCATTTCCTGCAATGTGTTCGAGGTCGTGAAACCCCGGCCGTGGATGGCCAGCAGGCGTCTCGGGCTCTGCGCCTTGCCGACATGATTGAGCAGGCTGTGGAGCGGCCAGGAGTTGGCATTGCTCTGGACGCTCCGATTTGATTTAAAGCAGGCCTTCCTGTTCGGCTAGCTCCTTGAGCGCTTTGATTTGCCAGCGGCGGCATTGCGCCGGAGAGGCTTGGTAAAACTGTTCCCAAGCCGCTGCTTTGTGCTGGCTGTAGGCCCCTGTGTCTTGTTCGGGATAGGTGCTTTGCCAGCCCACCCGGACGGCATGACCAATGACGACATCGAGTGCGATGTCGTCTTCAAAGCGCATGTCTGGGTTGGTCATCGTGAAGGCCATCAGCGAGAGCAGGCTTTCTGTGCAGAGTTGGCGGTATTCGGCGGCTTCAATCCGACTGAGTAGATGCTCAACCTGAATGGCAAAGTTGCGCTCTCCTGGTGTTTTTTCCAGCACCAAAGCGCTGGTTAGCCGGTTGCGTCGCTCCAGCTTGTCTCCGATCACCAACCCACGGCAGTGATGCAGTAACGACCAAATGCCTGCATAGAACTCCTTCGGGACTTGTTGCAGGGAGCCCAGTCGCATGCGGTGTTGCAGCCAGTCGGATCCGCTCGGTCGTTCCTCAAGGGGCTCAGGTACGGACCACTGCACATGGCCGCGAAGGTGAAGCAGTTCTCGTCTCTGTAAAGCGGCTCGGGCGTGGTCGACGTCATTAAGCAGTGCTTGAAGGCGCAAGCTGATCGCATGGGGGGCTTCGCTGCACAGGGCTTCAAAGGCTTCGTCCTGGCTCAGTTGTCTTTCCGCTGCAAGCTCTGAGGTGAGCAAAAGCAGCAGTTGACCAAGCTGCAGGGTGAGCGTGCCCTTGAGTTTTTCTGGTTCTCGCCGGGCAAGGCCATCAAGCGCCACCAGCAATTCCTGCTGCAGCATGCGTTCTCGGCCGTCATTGCCGCAGGTGCGTTCAATCAGAGCGGCGATCGCTGGGCTTGAGGCCGGGGCGCTGAGACGAGAGTCACTTGTGTAATTTCGGCCGACCACCACTTGCTTCTGGCGGCTGAGCAAGTCGATGACGGCATCCTCCAGTTGGGGATGGACGAGCCCCATGGCGCCTGCGCAGCGGCGGGCCACATTCCAATCCTCCTGGCTGAGCCCGCGGTGGTAGATCTCCTCGAGCAGGGTGACCAGCTCAACCGGTGTCCCTTGTGGGCCGCTGAGAATCGCGCGATGGCCGAGTTGGCGCTTCAGCAGTTCAAGCACTTCGGCTTGTTCGCGGAGCGAATGGCTGCTCCAGAGACGATCGCGTAGTTCACCGAGGGGAATGTCATCCAGCTCCTGCTCCTGGGCTGCGGTCAGGTCGCTGAAGTCGGTGGAGGCTTGTAGGTAGCGCGTTGCATCGCTCCGCTGATGGGTGTTGTTCCTGGCTGTTGCGGCTGGCAGGGTCACCCACTGAGCGCTTTGGGCGAGTGTTTCAAGGTCGCTAAAGCAAACAGGAACATCCTCGATCCGTCCTGAGTGCAGACGCCTGGTGAGATCCATCAGCAGCTCTGGATTGTTCTCCAGCAGGGAGGCTTCAACAGGGATCAGTAAGAGCGGTGAACCCTCACCGCGCCAGTGCCGCTGCAGTAGGTGCAGTTCATTGATGACCGTTTCCATGAGCTGGCGTGGGTCATGACTGACGAAAAAGGTGTCTTCTTCCAACACAGCCGGTAACACGGCAAACTTTTCGTCGTCTTGTTGGTAGAGGCGGGCTGTGTCCGAGGTGTCGGCTCGGAGCATCGGCTGACCGCTCAAGCGGAGAGCTTCATCGCCTCCAACTGCGCTGAGGCGATCGTTGAGGTTGCTGGATGGCACCACCTGGATCAAGGAGGTCTGGGGATCGCTAACGGGCAACCCTCGTGCCTTCAGTTCGTCTGCAAGTGCGCTGCTCGTTGGTGCAAGGGCAACGAGCACCTGCTCGGCACCAATCTCGGCTTGGAATCTGCGACCGCATGGATCGAGGTCCGCTGGCTCGATCAGTCCTTCGATCAGCATCTCCCCCAGCCAGGCAAGGCTCTGGGTCCAAAGCAGAGGCACGTTGTCATTGGCCAAACGTTGTTGGCTTCCTGGTGCCCGCCGTTCGAGTTCCACTGCACTGTCTGGGACCAGATAAAGCTCGGGGTAAAGCTGCTGCCCATGGCATTCCACCTGCAGGATCTTGAGCCTTTCTTGCCAGTAATGCGCGTCTGTCCAACGCTTTTCACAGCAGGCTGTCAGCTGCTCATAGGCCAGGAAGAGAGGCCATTCCGATTCCACGCCTTCGAAGTTCACGAGTTCGGCCCGTTCGTAATGCAGTCGACTGACGTCTTCGATAACGGTTTGATGACCGTCCCGGCGGAAGCGTTTGTATCCATAGGGCCCCCCTAGTTCGCGACGGATCCGCTGGATGGTTCGTTCCACCAGGTCTCGCTCCTCCACCGCCCAGGCTGGGTAGCCGATCACGGAGAGACAAGCGCTGTCGACTTCCTTGCTGGCGGATTCCCGTGGCAGAAGTCCTTGGAGTGCCCGACGCAAGCGGACGACAGCGCCTTGCGGCACCAGCACCTGCATTGATCCATCGCCATGGGAACTAAACAGATCCACGCCATCTAGGGCTTCAAGTGCCGCTTTGGCCATGCCAATGGAGCTGGCGTTGCGTTCGGGTAGGCCTTGATTTCCCTTGTCCCCCCGCTCCCAGATTCCGTAGTCGGGCACGCGATAGGCCCGGGCCACGTAGTACACGAGGTTTTGGATGAACGCCACTTCGTGGCGGTTGCGAATCACGGCAAGGCCGCCGCGGCTGAGTTGAGCTAGCTGCAGCAGAAAGAGAGATGTCGCATCAAGTTGCAGATGCCCCCAGCCGTCATCGGCCACAACCTGATCGCCATTGGCGCTGTTGTATTTGGCATGCAGGGCGTCGAGCGGATCGAGGCTGTGCTTAAAGCGTTCCACTTTTGAGGCTTGGCGCATCATGCTGTTGAGCAAGCCGCGCATCAGCCCAAGAACCCGTTGTTCAAGTTCCCAGCTGCGTTGCGTGGTGCCCCTTTGAAGGCGACGATGGGCGATGGCCAGGCCCCAAACGCACTGAATCGAGTACACGCAGTCGCGAACCCAGGCGTCTCCGTAGTTTCCGTGCACCGTGTTGGCCGTGCTGGCTGGAAGCAATCCGCTCACTGGATGCTGACGTTGTAGAACCACCGCGTCGATGGCCATATCCAGGCTCTTTAGTTTTTCAAGGCGTAGCTCGTGTTGCTCCTTGGGGTTCGGATGCGACAAAACCGTGGCCTTCCAAGCGACCGGATTTAGATTCTCCCTCGCAGACGAGTTAGGGATGGATATCACCAGCACCGGTCCGCGTGATCAACGTCGCTTCCAAGTCCTTGGGGTGCCAGTGGATGCTTGTCGCGATGTCACTGCCGCAGCCATCGGTGTGCATGCCGATGGGGGAGGTCAGATCGTGACCCTGAATGCCGAGATGACGATGGCAGCACGAGCGAACCTTCGCTTAGGTGCCGTGATTGCTGACGCCGATCTGGTGGTTCCCGATGGCGCAGGCGTTGTCTGGGCTCTTCGTTTACAAGGTGTGCGCGTTCGCCGAAGTCCCGGCATTGAGTTGGCATGGGAACTCTTGAGTTATGCCGAGGCCCATGGGTGGTCTGTGGCGCTCGTTGGGTCTGCACCGCAGGTGATGGAACGATTGTGTGATCGCTTGGTGGTTGAGCGCCCTGAATTGCGTCTGGTACTGGCGCAACATGGATATCTCACCGAAGAGGATTGGCCTCAGCTTGAAGCCAACTTGTGCGAGCTCAACCCGGATTTGGTGCTTGTTGCTCTTGGCGTTCCCCGACAAGAACTTTGGGTTCAGCGCTTGAAAGCTTCACAAACCGGAGTGTGGATGGGTGTGGGTGGCAGCTTTGATGTATGGGCTGGCCTCAAGGAACGGGCACCACAATGGGCAAGCCGTCTCCAAGTGGAATGGCTCTACAGGCTTTTGCAGGAACCAAGCCGCTGGAGGCGTTATCTGGCGCTACCCCAATTTGTTTGGGCTGTTTTGCTCAGCGGAAGCCGACGGAAGCCTGCCAAACAAAAGCAAGCAACAGGAAAAACAACGGAATGATCGGCAGGATGTCGATCAGCGGACCGAAGGCTTGATAGGCCTCAGGTAACTGGGCCAGCAAATCGAGGGTGTAAACAGCCATCCCGGCGAGTTCATGGTCGGAGCTCGGACGCTACCACGTGTGATGGGCTCTTGAGCTTGGCTCCCACGGAGCGAAATCCTCTGAAAAGCAACCATCACGAATTGCTTGCCCCATGGCGGTGGTGAATCGGATCAAGTGGGTGAGGTTATGGATGCTTAAGAGCGTGAGGCCGAGCAGCTCCTCGCTACGGATCAGATGATGCAGGTAGGCACGGGTGTGCTGGCGGCAAGCGATGCATGGGCAGTTTGGATCTAAAGGGGTGTGGTCGTGCCGAAAACGAGCGTTGCGCAGGTTCCAGCGCTCGCCCCCAACCAGTGCCGTGCCATGCCTGCCTAGGCGTGTAGGCAGGACGCAATCAAACATGTCAATCCCGTTGGCCACGGCAACTGCCATCTCACGCAGCGTGCCAATGCCCATCAGATATCGGGGGCGATCAGCGGGTAACAGGGGTGTGACCTGGCGCACGATCTGATGCATCTCCTCCACCGGTTCTCCAACGCTGACGCCGCCGATAGCGATGCCGGGCAGGTTGAAGCTCGCCACCGTTCGCGCGCTGAGATCGCGGAGGTGGGGGAAACAGCCTCCTTGCACAATCCCAAAGAGGGCTTGATCGTCGCGTTGATGGGCGTCTGCGCAGCGGCCTAACCAGGCGTGCGTACGCCGACAGGCCTCCGCGACATCGTTCTCGGTGGCTGGATAGGGCGGACATTGATCGAAGGCCATGGCCACATCGGCGCCAAGGCGCATTTGGATCTGCATCGACCTTTCGGGGGTCAGCAAAATTCGGCTGCCGTTTCGAGGGTTGCGGAAGTCCACTCCTTCATCGTCAATGCGATTGAGGTCGCCGAGGCTGAACACCTGAAAGCCACCGGAATCGGTGAGCATCGGACCGTCCCAGCCCATGAACCGATGTAGCCCTCCGGCGTCGGCAACGATCTCCTCCCCAGGCTGGAGATGCAGGTGATACGTGTTGGACAGCACCATTTGGGCGCCGGTCTCCGCCAACTGGGAGGTGGTCACCCCTTTCACGGTGCCCAGTGTGCCTACGGGCATAAACCGCGGTGTTGTGACTGGACCATGAGGTGTGTGGAAGCATCCACAGCGAGCACCCGTGTTGCTGCAAGTGGCCTGAATCTCGAATTGGAACACAGGCCCTCTGTGCAACGCATCAATTTACGGTGAGCCATGTCGGTTTATGGGTCGAGGTCATGGCTTCAGCCCCCTCCTGGCTACGCGATTTAGTGGGTGCTTGGATTTTTTATTCGGTGTTGCCTGCCTGGCCCTGGCCTCAGCCTCGCTTCGAACGCATCGCCCGCTTTGCTCCTTGGATCGGCTTGGTCATTGGTGGCCTGCAGGCGGGATTGTGGTGGTTTTTATCCGGTTTGGGATGGCCTCACGTCGCGCTTGTTCCATCTGTTTTGGCCTTGGGGTTGTTCCTCACTGGTGGGCTCCATTTCGATGGACTGATCGACACCGCTGATGGTCTCGCTGCAGGACCTGAGCGTTGCCTGGAGGCAATGGAGGACAGCCGTGTGGGTGCGAGTGGTGTGCAGCTGTCGGTGGTGGTGCTGTTGTTGCAGTTCGCCGCTTTGGTGCGTTTGGGCTCCCTGGCGCCAATCGCTTTGGTGGTCACGAGCGCTTTGGCAAGGGTGTCGCCCCTGTGGGCGATGGCGCGTTTCACTTATTTGAAGGTGAATGGAACAGCTGGTTTTCACCGCCGTCACCAAAAGGGTCTTGGAGATGCTGTCCCCACCTTGTTTTTACTGGTGTTGGTGAGCCCACTGCTACAGCAGCTGCCGCTCTTGACTGTTCCGATTTGTTTGCTGAGCGCACTCGTTACGGCTGAGTGGCTTGGTCGGCGGCTGGGGGGGATGACGGGAGACGGCTATGGAGCTGTTGTAATGCTTAGCGAGACCTCTAGTTTGTTGTTGGTAGGCCTTTTGGCTCCTTCGCTGGGCTCGGGGGGAGGCTGAGGAGGAAGGCATTACCGCGGCTTGGGAGATTCGGATCAAGCTGGTTGGGTCTGGTGTGTAAAACCAGTGCGCCACCTCTTTCCTCGGCGAGATGTCGAGCAAGTGCGAGCCCTAGTCCGGATCCGGATTGATCCTTGCTGCTGCTTCCCCGTTCGCCTTTGCGGAAGATCAGTTCTTGTTCTTGATCTGGGATGGGAGGCCCCTCGTCCCAGATCAAGATGCTGTGGTCGAACAGGCTGAGCCCTAGTGAACAGCCCGTAGGGCTGTATCGAAAGGCGTTCTCTAGAAGATTGGCCACGATTTCTGAGATGACGGCATCGTCATCTGGCCGAATCTCTTGAGTCCAGGCGGGCCAGTTTGGTGGTGTGTGCCAGGCGCGGTTCTGGAGTGCTGCGGTTGCGGCAGCCCGCTCAATCAAAGGTTGGAGAACTTGTTCGATCGTGAGCCCTGGGCCCTTTGATTGCACCTGTGGAAGCAGCAGTGGGGCGGGCGCCTCGGGGCGATGCGGCAGGTTCTCTTGACCGATGAGGTCCAGGGATGTGATGTAGCGGTCTAGCTGGGCCTGCTCTTGAAGGAGTCCCGTCACAAGTGGGCGTTGGAGGTGCTCGGGCCCCAAACGACGGAGTAGAAGCTGGGCATAGGTGCGCAAGGCTGCCAGTGGATTGCGCAACTGATGCACCACAAGATTCATCTGTTGGCGTTGCTGTTGGAGTTCTTCCAGCAAGCGACTGCGTTCGAGTTCAAGGCCAAGGCTGTAAGCCAAGGCTGAGGCGCTGGCTTGCAGGCGGCGATCCAGTTGGTCGGACCATTTCGCCTCCCGGTGCTGTTCTGCCCTCAGAACCCCTAGTAAGAGATCGTCATGACGGAGGGGAAACCAGTGCCGCTCTGGCGAAGGAAGGCGCAGGATTGGGTCGTCGGCAATTTCTGGCAGTCGACCGCCATCTGGAGGCCACTGATCCAGCATGGTGAAGCTGGGTGCATCTCCTTCACTGCTTTGTGCGATGTAGACAACAAGTTTGTCCAGAGCTTGATCGCCAGAAAAACTCTGCAGTTGTTGCTTGACCAGGGTTAGGAACCGGTTGGACAGCTGCATTCGTGAAATTGTGAGCCTGGATACAGCCGGGGAGACAACCAAAAACCCGACCTTCTTGCCAATTCAGGAAAAAGTCTTAAGATCTGATGATCGACCGACGGCGCTCTTCGTTGCGGTGCCGGTTTCCTGTCGATTCTGCTCGGGTTGCACTTTCGTTGCTACCAAGGTTACAGCAGAGGTTGATGTGTCTCCTGTTGTCATCGGCTCTATGCCGTTGAAAGCGATGGTGTTTGTCCATCGATTGTGCAGCTCTGGCTGCGCGATCGATCTACCGATTCGCTGACGTCACGATGCTCCTTTGAGCATCTCACTTGGTCGTTTGCCGTTGCGAAACGGTGCCGATCTTTCTTGACAGCCCCCTCTCACTCCCTCAACAGGGATTTTGCTCAATGTCCAAAAAACGTAAGAGGATTAGTCGTCGTCGCCTCGCTGGCCAGCGTGTGCTGGCGCATGTGCCGACTCACCATCTCGAAACTGGTGAACACAAGCCTGTAACAGCGGCTCGTCGCTACATCGCCGAGGGCGTTCTCATGCCTCCAGCCCTCGTCAATGTGCGCCGCAACGAACACACCACAGATCGCTTTTTCTGGGGGGAAAAGGGACTCTTTAGTGCCCAGTACGCCGAGGAAAATCATTTTCTGTTCCCGTCCCTGCGTTCGATCGTTGATCACGTTGGTGAAGAGGTCATCTTCGAAGGCCTAGACCTGGCTTCTGATGACTGGGAGGAAATGGAAGAGTACGAATACGCTTTCGTCTGATTTTCCCTTCCCCTCCCGCTCTGGATTCCAGTTCTGAATTGGAAAGCCCTGAAGCCCTCAAGCGCTCTGAGCTGGTTGATCCAGCCAGCGCTTGAGGGCTTTTTTCATTTCAGCCTGCGCCTCAACAGGGATGGCATGCCCATTGTCGAAACTGAAGAGGTCACACGTTTGATTGCTTTGCACTAACTCTTCTTTGAGCGTTAAGGCCGCTGAATGCGGCACGACGTCGTCTTGCCGTCCATGCAGAAGAAGCACAGGGGGGCGAATCAGAGGGGCTTGCCATTTGGGATGGGGATAGGCACTACATGCGATTAATCCTGCGAGAGGCAAGTCACAGCCGGCAGCCATGGCCATGGCACCTCCTTGAGAAAAGCCCAAAAGCACCGTTGCTTCCAGTGGGATCTCCGTTGAACCAAGGTTATTGATGCGTTTTTTTAATCGTTCAACAGCTGCTGGAACGGCGGCCCAGTCGGCTGGGAAGAGGCCATACCACTGTCTTCCTGAACCTTGGGTTTGGAGTTGAGGAGCTTGCAGTGCAACAAGCTCCAGTGGTGTCGCGATCGTCTCGGCGAGCGCTTGTCCCAGTGGCATCAGGTCGCCGGCATCGGCTCCCCAGCCGTGAAGAAGAATCAGCCGTGCCCGAGCCTTCGTTGAAGGTTGGCGGAGCAGATCGGCGGCCATGGCGTCAAGTGCGCGGTTGCTGCGTAGGTTGGCTCAAGCCCTGTCTTTCGTCCTGCTGTAATGGCTCCAACTGCCTTGCTGAGCGTGTCTGATAAGCGGGGGGTGGTGCCCCTTGCTGAGGCTCTCCATCGGCTCCATGGCTATCAGCTGCTGTCCAGCGGTGGAACCGCCAAAGTGCTTCAAGAGGCTGGATTGCCTGTCACACGAGTGGCAGACCACACCGGTGCTCCTGAGATTCTTGGCGGTCGCGTTAAAACCCTCCACCCTCGAATCCATGGCGGAATCTTGGCGCGACGAGGAGATCCAGCCCATGAGGCGGATCTCCTCGAACAGCAGATTGATCCCATCGATGTGGTGGTAGTGAACCTTTATCCGTTTAGGGAAACCGTTGCAACCCCAGATGTGAGTTGGGACGCTGCCATTGAGAACATCGACATCGGCGGACCCACCATGGTTCGATCTGCGGCGAAAAATCATGCCCATGTCGCTGTGCTCACCAGTCCTGAGCAGTACGACAGGTTTTTGAAAGCGCTGTCTGGATCGGCTGGAGGCGTGAACGCCAATGTGCGCCGGCAGTTGGCCTTAGAGGCTTTTGCCCATACGGCTGCGTATGACGTCGCCATTAGTCGCTGGATGCAATCCCGCCCTGAGCTGCAACCTGATGTTGAGGCCGCGGCTCCAGCAGAAGCTTTGCCTTGGCTTGAAGCGCTTCCGCTCCGGCAGACGTTGCGCTACGGGGAGAACCCGCACCAGAAAGCGGCTTGGTTTAGCAGTCCCATGGGATGGGGGGGGGCCAAGCAGCTTCAAGGCAAGGCGCTCAGCACCAATAATCTGCTCGATTTGGAAGCGGCCCTGGCCACCGTTCGTGAGTTTGGTTATGGATCATCTGGCCTCCATCCCGCTCAGCAGGCGGCTGCGGTGGTGGTGAAGCACACCAATCCCTGTGGCGTGGCTGTGGGTGATGGCGTGGGCATAGCCCTCACTAGAGCTCTCGATGGCGATCGAATCAGCGCCTTTGGCGGCATTGTTGCCCTGAATGCGGTGGTTGATGGCCCTGCGGCTAAGGAGCTCACCAGCTTGTTTTTGGAGTGTGTCGTGGCGCCTGGGTACAGCTCAGAGGCGCTTGAGATTTTGGCGGCCAAAGGCAATCTCCGCCTGCTTGAGTTGCCTCCTGAGGCGATTGATGCTGCCCCCAAAGATCATGTGCGCAGCATTCTTGGTGGTGTGTTGGTGCAGGATCTCGACGATCAACCGATCGATCCCTCCGCTTGGACGGTGGCGAGCCAGCGTCAACCCACCACGGCTGAAACCGCTGATCTCAGATTTGCTTGGCAGCTTGTACGTCACGTGCGTTCGAATGCGATTTTGGTCGCACGTGATGGGCAGAGCCTGGGAGTTGGGGCTGGTCAGATGAATCGAGTTGGCTCTGCCAGAATTGCTTTAGAGGCTGCTGGTGAGCAAGCAGTGGGGGCTGTGCTCGCGAGTGATGGTTTCTTCCCGTTTGATGACACCGTTCGCCTTGCCGCAAGCCATGGTATTAAGGCCGTTATCCATCCAGGCGGCAGCCTTCGGGATGCTGACTCGATCAAAGCCTGCGATGAACTCGGTTTGGCCATGGTGCTGACCGGACGCCGTCATTTCCTTCACTAAGAGGACGGGCGCCTAATCTCGCTTTATTGGTCCACTCAACGAACTGAACCATGACCCTGCCAGCTTTGCCTTTTGCCGCCAGCTTCATGCACCCTCTGATGATGTGGGTGCTCTTGGCCGCAGGTGGTTATTCGATGTTTCTTGGCATCAAAGCCAAGAAGGTGAGGACAGGTACCCCAGAGCAGCGCAAGGCCCTACTTCCGGGCAAATTTGCTCAGCGTCATTACCGCTGGGGAAGCCTGATCCTCGCGGTGATGGTGATCGGAATGATCGGAGGTATGGCCGTGACTTACCTCAACAACGGCAAGTTGTTCGTGGGCCCCCATCTGCTCGTTGGCTTAGCGATGACCGGAATGATTGCCCTAGCGGCCGCTTTGGCTCCGTTCATGCAGCAGGGCAATGGCAAGGGCAATGTCATTGCCCGCAAAGTTCACGTCGGCCTCAACATGGGCATGCTCACCTTGTTCCTGTGGCAGGCGGTGAGCGGAATGCAGATTGTGAACAAAATCTGGGTGAACCGCTGATCTTGATCAAAAGGCTGCCCGCCTTCGCGGCGGGCAGGTTAGCCCGTGGCTGGCATGGAAATCTTCTTGTACTTTCCAGGTGAGGCGCCTTGAAATTTGACGCACAATTTGGCGCAAGAGGTGATCGCCGCTGGACTGAACCAGCCCATCAGGAAGCAGGGTGATCATCTTGGGAAGGTGAATCCAAACCGAAAGGTCAAGTTCCCAGCTCACAGCGGTGAGTTCTTCAGGTGAGTCGCTTGAGCTGTTGTCCTCAAGACTGAGGTTGGCTTGGAAGTCAACGTCATAGAGATCAGCTAAGGCTGGATCTTGATTGTTGAGAGGCACCGTACAGATTGCATAATTGCCCGCGTTCTGCGGTAAGAGGCGCAATCCGATCGTTGGTTCCACCTCAAAACCGAAGTTGCCAAATCGCCCGAGAGTGAGGGCATAGGCCTGCTCGTCAATGGACGTGACCTCCATGGGTGTTGCGCATCGTCGAAACCAGCCTTCGTGACGATCGAGGTAAGCACCAACGGTTTGAAAGTCGGCACGCATCTCCATGCGATCGCGAAATTGACTGCGATAGCAGCGAACTTGACGGCTATCGCTACCGCGCAATGTGTCGGTTGAGGGTCTCGTCAAGAGCAGCACGTGTGCAGGTCCCCGGTTGGAAAAGTCTCCATCATGAACCAATGTAAAGGGGGCTGGCGATCAGTTTTCGCTCAGGGCGATCAGTCTCTGGATGACATGCTCCACAACTCGATCTGGGGTGGAGGCCCCTGAGGTGATCCCTACGGTTACGGGCCCACTGGGCAGGAATAACTCTTCGACTGTGAGCTCTTCGCCAAGGGGCTTGTGCTCGATCGAGTTGTCGGTGTGGATTCGTTCTGGAGTGTCGATGTGGAAGGAACGGATCCCGCGGCTGACTGCAATTTCTTGCAGATGGGTGGTGTTGGAGGAGTTGTAGCCCCCAATCACCACCATTAGATCCACAGTTTCGTCAACGAGCGAGAACATGGCGTCCTGCCGCTCCTGGGTGGCGTCGCAGATGGTGTTGAACGCTAAAAAATGCTCATTGAGATCCGTTGGCCCGTATTTGCTGAGCATGGTGCGCTCAAACAAGCGTCCAATTTCTTCAGTTTCACTTTTGAGCATGGTGGTTTGGTTGGCCACACCCAAATGTTCGAGATCGCGATCGGGGTCAAATCCTGGAGAACAGGCCTTGGAGAACCGTTCCATAAATGATTCACGATTGCCTTTGCCGAGAATGTAATCAGCGACAAGCCGGGCTTCCTCAAGATCGAGAACGACGAGATACGTTCCGGCAAAGGAGCTGGTTGCAAGCGTCTCTTCATGTTTCACCTTGCCGTGAATGATCGACGTGAAGGATTGCTTCTTGTGCTTCTCAACCGTCGTCCACACCTTTGAAACCCATGGACAGGTGGTGTCAACAATGTGACAGCCACGCTCATTGAGCAGTTGCATCTCTTGAACGGTGGCGCCAAAAGCGGGAAGGATCACCACATCGCCCGTTGCCACGCCCGAAAAGTCCTTCACTCCACCCTCCACGGAGATGAACAACACGTCCATTTCTCTTAGGTGGTCATTCACTGAGGGGTTATGGATGATTTCGTTGGTGATCCAGATGCGTTCTTGCGGGTAGTGACGTCGCGTCTCGTAAGCCATGGCGACAGCCCTTTCCACTCCCCAGCAAAATCCAAACGCTTCGGCGAGGCGCACCTTGAGTCGGCCATGGGTCAGGCTGTACCCGTTGTCTCGGATGGAACCAATCAGGCTGCTTTGGTACGCCTGTTCCAGACTGCCAGCCACCTCGTCAGCTCGACCGAAGCCTCGCCGGTTGTAGCGATCGGAGTGATGAAGGGAGCGTTTGAAGGCGTGAGTATCCATATTCGTAACGGCAGTGGTTCGACTCTATGGGCTGTCTGGCACTAGCGACTGAATGCAGATGCCAATAAAAAACCCTGGCCCAGGATGGGACAGGGTGAAGTGCAGATTAAACGCTGCCAATGAAAAGGGTTATCGGCCTGATGAGACGAAATCTGGATAGGCCTCCATGCCGTGCTCACCAATATCCAGGCCTTCCACTTCTTCCTTCTCGGTGACTCGGATGCCTCCGAACAAACCACCGATCACGGACCAAGCAATCCAGCAGGTCACAATCGTCCAAATGGCATAAGCCGCACAACCGAGTGCTTGGATGCCGAGCTGGCTGATGCCACCTCCGACGAGCAAGCCGAGGGGAGAGCCATCCCCCTGGATGTCAAAGCCCCAAAGACCAACCACCAAAGTTCCCCAGACGCCACACACGCCATGGACTGAGAAGGCTCCAACCGGATCGTCAATGCCTGATGCGTCAAGCGCTGATACGGCAAAGACAACGATGATTCCGCCGATCAGACCAGCAACCCAGGAGCCAACAAAGGTGAGGTTGCCGCAACCTGCCGTGATGCTCACCAGGCCGGCAAGGATGCCGTTGATGATCATGGTCAGGTCAGGCTTGCCGGAGGTCAGGGTTGAGATCACGGTGGCACCGATCGCTCCACCAGCCGCCGCCAAGGTTGTCGTTACAGCAACGTAAGGGACCCACTGATCCATGGCGAGCTGGGAACCAGGGTTGAATCCATACCAGCCAATCCAAAGAATCAGTGCACCAAGAGTGGCAATGGCCATGTTGTGGCCTGGGATCGCCTGAGGCTTGCCATCAATGAATTTGCCGATACGAGGGCCAAGAAGCATGGCTCCAATCAGTCCAGCCCAGGCTCCAACGGAGTGAACAATGGATGAACCAGCAAAATCGATAAATTCTTTGTCACCAACGGAGTTCAGCCAGCCTCCATTCCATTCCCAACTACCCGCAATGGGATAGATGAATGCAGTGAGAATGAGCGAAAACACCACGAATTCGCCAAATTTCACGCGCTCAGCGACGAGGCCTGAAACGATGGTTGCTGCTGTTCCAGCGAAAGCAGCCTGAAACAAGAAGTCAACACTTGGAACAAGGCCGGCTTCTGAAATCAGTTCGGGCGTAACAGCTGGATCAAAAAACAACCCGTTGAAATAGAGCCATCCAGCGGCAATGGCATTGCCATACATCAACGAATAGCCAACGAACCAGTAGGCGGTTACTGCAAGCGCGAAAACAAACAGATTTTTAGCGAGAATATTGACCGCATTCTTTTGGCGGCACATTCCGGCTTCGACCATGGCGAAACCGGCGTTCATGAAAATCACCAGAATTGTCGCTACGAGCAGCCAAAGATTGTTGGCTAAAAACGCTGCATTGAGTTCCGGCATCTCTGCGGCATGAGCCGAGAGGTTGAAAAGTCCAAGACCGAAAAGGGCCAGTGGCACGCAGCCAAGCCACAAGAGTGAGCGATTGGTTTTAAAACCGCGAATGCTTTGAAGGAGGAGCATCGGGCCCTCCAAAAGACTTGCCTCCTGGAGGCGAGATTTGCGTCGCGTGTTGGGCGACTCGTAAGCAGTTGTCATAGAAGAAAGCAGGACTGCAAGAGAGGCAGGACGCTGAAGTCCTTTTGCGCTTCCCAAAACTGCTCGCCTGCGCACACTTTTTAAGTCGTTGTTGCTACCGAATGTGCGTTTCCCAACGATTTGAGCTTTTTACAGGCGAGGACAAACGGTCCTGACTCCCTCCCATTGGATCTGGTCCTCATAAAAACTGAAGCAGCAAGGCAGCACTTCAACCCCTGCTGCCATGGCCTGTCTGAACAGATCCCCGTAGCGGGGATCTGCGCTGTCCCCGGGTGCGAAGGCGATGACATCCGGACGGCTCAGGCAGGGAACCAAAACACCTCGTGCATCAGGAAGGAGCGCCGTAAGTTCCTCCAGGTGTTTTTGGCCCCGTTCCGTGACGGTGTCTGGGAAGAGCGCAACATCGCCGTGACTCCAGGTGGTGTTTTTCACCTCGACGTAGATGGGGCGTTGATCGTCTGCGCTGTCGTCTGGGGTAAGCAATAAGTCAATGCGACTTCTGCGATTGAGGCCATAGGGCACTTCGGCGCGGATGGTCTTGATCGGGCCGAGCTGGTCTTTGAGTCCACCGGCTTCAATCAGGGCCCGAATCAGTTTGTTCGGCAAAGCCGTATTAATGCCAGCCCAGCAGAGAGTTCCGTCGCTGCTTGGGATCTCAGCTTGTTCCCAAGTCCAAGCCAACTTGCGCTTCGGGGAAGGGGCATGGCGGACCCTGACTCTCCCACCGGGATGGAGCACGCCTTTCATGGGCCCAGTGTTGGCACAGTGGACGGTGACGACTTGTCCATCTTTGAGCTCCACATCAGCCAGAAAGCGTTTGTAGCGCTTCAGGAGCACACCTTCGCTGAGGACAGGAAATTGAAGGATCGACGTGCCGGTCATGGCTGCTGGCTCAATCGGCCCATGGTGGCCTGGCGGAGGGTTGAGAATGCTCGCTCAGAAGGGCTGTGAAGAGACGACGAATGGCGAGATCTCTCAAGCGCATTGCTTTAGTCGTGACCTACGGCACGTTGTTGAGCAAGGTTGGCGGTCTAGTGCGTCAGTTGGTGATTGCGGCCGCCTTCGGGGTGGGTGCTGCCTATGACGCGTACAACTACGCCTATGTCCTTCCTGGATTCCTATTGATCCTGTTGGGAGGGATCAACGGGCCGTTTCATAGCGCCATGGTGAGCGTGCTCAGCCGCCGTCCCAGAGAGGAGGGAGCACACATTTTGGCCACGTTGAACACGATGGTTAGCGCTCTGCTGCTGGTGTTAACGATCGTTCTCGTGTTGGCAGCTGATCCATTGATCACGCTCGTTGGCCCTGGTCTTAGTCCGGAATTGCATCGCATCGCCGCGGTGCAACTACAAGTGATGGCTCCAATGGCGCTACTGGCTGGTCTGATCGGCCTTGGCTTTGGATCGCTCAATGCTGCTGATGAGTTCTGGATCCCGGCGATTTCGCCGTTGATGTCCAGCCTCGCTCTCATCGTGGGGATCGGTTTGCTCTGGTGGCAGGCGGGATCCGAGATCTCAACTCCCGCTCTCGCGCTCTGGGGAGGGGTGGTGTTGGCGTTATCCACCCTGGTCGGTGCGTTTCTGCAATGGCTTCTTCAGCTGCCTGCCCTGATGAAGCAGGGACTGGTTCAGTTGCGTCTCGCCTGGGATTGGCGCCATCCCGGGGTTCAAGAGGTTTGGCAGGTGATGGGCCCGGCCACCCTGTCGTCGGGAATGTTGCAGATCAATGTGTTTACCGATCTGTTTTTCGCTTCGGGCTTGCTGGGAGCAGCGGCTGGGCTTGGTTACGCCAATCTGTTGGTTCAGACGCCGCTGGGGTTGATTTCCAACGCGTTATTGGTGCCACTGCTGCCAACCTTTTCCCGTCTCACGGCTGCGCAAGATCGTCCAGAGCTGATTGCTCGAATCCGTCAGGGTTTGATGTTGTCAACGGCATCCATGCTTCCCCTTGGTGCCTTGTTTCTGGCCCTCGCCTCCCCAATTGTGGCTTTGGTCTACGAACGCGGTGCTTTCAATCAAGGTGCGGTGGAGCTCGTGACTGGCTTGCTGATGGCCTATGGACTTGGCATGCCGGCCTATCTCGGCCGTGATGTTTTGGTGCGCGTGTTTTACGCCTTGGGTGACGGCACCACCCCCTTTCGGCTGTCGGTCATCGGCATCGGTCTCAATGTGGTGTTCGACTGGGCTTTGGTGGGTGGTCCAACGCCTTGGGGGGCTCAACTTCCCTTCAATTTCGGAGCAGCGGGTCTGGTGCTTGCCACCGTCTTGATCAATGTGCTGACCTGCGTAGCCCTGTTGTTGGCCTTGCAACATCGCCTGAAAATATTGCCTTTAAAAAAGTGGGGTTTGGATGGATTGCGCTTAACGGTTGCAGCCGTAGGCGCTGGGATCGTGGCCTGGGGAATGAGCCACGGGGTGCGTTGGCCTATTGATCTTGTGGGCCGCCTCTTGCAGGTCGGCCTCTCGGGATCATTGGGGGTTTTGGTGTTTATGGCGTTGGGGCAAGCTTTCTCCGTTCAAGAGGTACGCGAGATCAGCCAAGGCCTGACGCGTCGCTTCATTCGTCGCTGAGTCGGACCTCTCGGTCTTCACGCACTTGGATCGGTAACTCGAGGTGTTGTCGGCCAACGAGCTGGGGCCCTTGGACAGACAGAATCCGCGCCTCAATCCCAAAGTCGCGGAAGGCGGTTTCCATTTCCTGGATGAGTGCTTTCTCAACCTGGGCTTCAGGATCGACAACCTTTCCAATCAACCGTTCGCCGAGGCGTCCGATCCGTTGCCGCACCACATCGCGGGCGTTCGTGACCTCGATGATCAGCACGGCAGAGTCCAACAACGTTTCAACCTTATCGGCAGTGTCCTTCGAGAATCTCCTCAAGGTCCGAAAGTTGAGAGGACGGCAACAGACGCGCCATCGGCAAGCGCGCACTTCCACCTCCTATTGGCACTTGAACGGCCTCCAGTGCTTGTCGTGCGGCGACAACGGCGCCTTGGTCGATGAGAGCGCTGCACTCAATCGCAAGGGCTTCGGCTAAGCCGGCATCTCCTAAATACAAATGCCAACCAGCCACCTGGATGTAAAGACGGTCTGCCAGCGTTGAGGTGAGTACGCGTAAATCAGCTGAGTCCAGAGTCATCGTTGTGGAATCGGAGCGGCTGATTACATGCTGACTCAACTTTCGTCAGCGTCTGCGTCTTTGCCAGGGCGGAGTCGAATGACGATCAGGAGGTGAATAATCAACACTCCCAGCCAAGCTTCACTCCACAGGTCGAGATGGTTCCAGGGGTGACGCATCTCTTGTACAAACCAAAGTCCGCTATTGACAGCGGCAAATCCCCCGGCGTGGAGGCAAAAATTCACCACCCTGTTGAAATGCCTGTACGTGGCATTGTTCGGATCGGCGGGCCCGTACCAGCGGAGCGGCATGGGATGACCCTCTTAACTGCACTGATTTTGACGTGTTGCTGTCCGTTGGTTGACGAAGGGTGCCTTGATACGGTCAGATGGTGGCTTCCAAGCGCTTGTAGCTCAGCGGATTAGAGCATCTGACTACGGATCAGAGGGTCGGGAGTTCGAATCTCTCCAGGCGCGTTTTTGAAAACTGCCCACAAGGCAGTTTTTTTTTGAATCTTCGTATTCGCAAGGGGCCTGTTCCCTACGATTCGTCTATTGGTACTTGAAACGCATGACAGACCGTTCCGCAGCCCCAATTAATGCATCTCTGAAGGCTGCAGACCCTGCCATTGCTGGTTTGATCGATCAAGAGCAGATGCGTCAGGAGACGCATTTGGAGTTGATCGCATCGGAGAACTTCACCTCCAAGGCGGTGATGGAAGCTCAGGGTTCGGTTCTGACGAATAAATACGCCGAGGGGTTGCCTCACAAGCGTTACTACGGCGGCTGCGAGCATGTGGATGCCATTGAAGAATTGGCAATCACACGAGCCAAGCAACTCTTCGGTGCGGCTTGGGCGAATGTTCAGCCCCACAGCGGCGCTCAGGCGAACTTTGCTGTGTTTCTTGCCTTGCTTCAGCCCGGTGACACGATTCTTGGGATGGACCTCAGTCATGGGGGGCATCTCACCCATGGCTCACCGGTGAATGTCAGCGGCAAGTGGTTCAACGTGGTCCAGTACGGCGTGGATAAAGAGACTCAGCGCCTCGACATGGAGGCCATCCGCAAGCTGGCTCTCGAGCACAAGCCCAAGCTGATCATTTGCGGATACTCGGCTTACCCGCGCTCGATTGACTTTGCCGCGTTCCGTTCCATTGCGGATGAGGTGGGTGCGTACCTGTTGGCAGACATGGCCCATATCGCCGGCCTCGTGGCGGCTGGGGTTCATGCAAGTCCAGTCCCTCACTGTGATGTTGTGACCACCACGACGCATAAAACTCTTCGCGGGCCCCGTGGTGGCTTGATCCTGTGTCGCGATGCAGAGTTCGCGCGTCGATTTGATAAGGCGGTGTTCCCTGGATCGCAAGGTGGTCCGCTTGAACACGTGATTGCAGCCAAGGCTGTGGCTTTCGGCGAAGCGTTGCAGCCCGACTTCAAAGCCTATAGCCGTCAGGTTGTTGCCAACGCTCAGGCCCTCGCAGCCCGTCTTCAGGAGCGAAAGATTGATGTGGTGAGTGGTGGTACGGATAACCATGTGGTGCTTTTGGATCTGCGCAGCATCGGGATGACCGGAAAGGTGGCTGATCTTTTGGTGAGTGATGTGCACATCACGGCCAATAAGAACACGGTTCCATTTGATCCTGAGTCCCCCTTCGTGACGAGTGGTTTGCGTTTGGGGACTGCTGCCCTTACCACCCGTGGCTTCGACGAGAAGGCCTTCCACGAGGTTGCTGATGTGATCGCTGATCGCCTTCAGAACCCTGAAGATGACGCCATTCAGGCGCGTTGCTTGGAGCGAGTCAGTGATCTTTGCAAGCGGTTTCCGCTCTATGCCCCTGCTTTGGAACCGGCTCTCGCTTGAGGGTCTTAACCGCCGTGTCCTTCAGCTTTTTTCTGCCTAATATTGATTTCTAAAAGATCCTGTTAGGTGACCTTTCGCCGGAGTTTTTTGTGACGTTCGCGAGTACTCCTCTCGCAGTCGCTTCGGCGAGTCTGGTGGTCGCTGCTGTCATTACGACGCTGCTTGTTCCCCTAGTTCGTGGGCTGGGTTTGAGATTAGGTCTCACGGATCAGCCCGATTCGCGCAAACAGCACACCACCCCCATGGTGCGATTGGGGGGCATTGCCTTAGTTCTGGGTTTTTGTTTGTCCCTTGGGGTGACGTGGTGGATGGGCGGGTTTGGCATGTTGGCCCCGGCCCGTGACCAGCTGATCTGGACCACGCTTGCAGGGTCGCTCTGCTTCTTCGTCATCGGTCTTGCTGACGATCTATTCGCCCTGTCCCCTTGGCCGCGCCTAGCGGGTCAGATCGCTGTTTCGATGGTGGTTTGGTCTCAGGGTGTCCGTATTGGAGCGATTGATCTGCCCTGGGTAGCAAGCAGCTCTGAAGCCTTGCTGCTTCCTGATCTGCTCAGCTTGGCCGCCACCGTGATTTGGCTGGTGGGGATCACCAATGCGATCAACTGGCTTGATGGTCTTGACGGTTTGGCCGCAGGTGTTGCTGGAATCGCAGCGGTTGGCTTGGTGTCAGTGAGTTTTTCGCTCCATCAGTCAGCGGCTGCTTTTCTTGCTGCCGCGTTAGCTGGCAGTTGCCTTGGCTTCCTCCGCCACAACTTCAATCCGGCCCGCATCTTTATGGGTGATGGCGGATCGTATTTTTTGGGATTCACCTTGGCCGCCGTGAGCATTGTGGGTCCGGCAAAAGGGCTGACAACGGTGAGCTTGTTGCTGCCGTTGTTGATTCTTTCGTTGCCCTTGGCAGATATGTCGGCCGTGATCATGGGACGTCTCAGCGATGGTCACTCCCCCTTTTATCCAGATCGCCGCCATCTCCATCACCGCCTTCTTCGTGCTGGCTTTAGCCATCGACGCACGGTCCTTTTGATCTATGTGTTCACCCAGTGGTTGGCATCGTTGGCCATGGTGGTGGCCAACGTGGAAATGCGTTTTCTCTGGCTTGGGCTGGCTACGGCCATCCTTGTGGCCACGGTTGTGACCATCAATCGTCAGCGTCATCTCGAGGCGGCGATTGAACCTTCAGAACTGGACCCTTCAGCCACTGACCGCCATGGCTGATCGCTCTGAGCGTTCTGGTGTGGAGATCCTCTGTGTTGGGACGGAGCTCCTGCTTGGCAACATCCTCAACGGAAACGCCCGTTGGCTGTCGGAGGAGCTTGCCACTCTTGGCCTCCCTCACTTTCGCCAAACCGTTGTGGGCGACAACCGCGATCGCCTGATTGCCCTGGTTCAGGAGATTGCGCAACGCTCCAGGGTGTTGATCGTGACCGGTGGGCTTGGACCAACCCCGGATGACCTCACCACGGAGGCGATTGCAGCTGCGTTTTCTGTTCCTTTGGAAGAGCGCGTCGACGTTTGGTCTGACATTCAAGAGAAAGCCCGTAGCCGCGGTCGCACCCCTAGCCCTGAAACCCGTCGTCAGGCGTTATTGCCTGTTGGCGCTGAGGTTTTATGGAATCCAACCGGAACCGCTCCTGGCATGATCTGGACCCCGGTGCCTGGATTTTCAGTTCTCACGTTTCCCGGTGTGCCCAGTGAGATGAAAGCGATGTGGAAGGCCACAGCGGTGCCTTGGTTCCGCTCGTCTGGTCTCTCCAAGGGTGTGTTTGTGAGCCGTTTGCTGCATTTCTGGGGAATTGGCGAATCCACGTTGGCCGAACAGGTGGCTGATTTGTTGGAGGGGGTGAACCCCACCGTTGCGCCGTATGCCGGTCGCGGAGAGGTGAAGCTGCGAATTACGGCCTGCGCCGATGTGTCTTCGAAGGCTTGGGTCTTGGTGGATCAAATCGAGCAGGAGTTGCGCCAGCGCACGGGCAATCTTTGCTTCGGCGTGGATGAAGATTCGCTGGCTTCTGTTGTTTTGAAGCGGCTGGGGCAAACAGGCCAAACGCTATCTGTGGCGGAATCCTGCACGGGTGGAGGGTTAGGCGCTGAGCTCACAGCCGTGCCAGGCGCCTCTTCCGTGATGCTTGGCGGAGTGATCTCTTATTCCAATGCGGTGAAGCGAGATCTGTTGTCAGTGCCTGAAGATCTGCTCACGCAACACGGTGCGGTGAGTGCGCAAGTTGCCGAGGCAATGGCGCTAGGTGTTCGTCGTCTCACCGGATCAGACTGGGCGCTTTCGATTACGGGAATCGCCGGCCCTGATGGCGGAACGCCGGAAAAACCCGTGGGATTGGTATTTGTTGGTGTTGCTGGGCCGGATGGATGCAGCACTGAGATGTTGCGCTTAGGCCCGACGCGAGGTCGGGAGTGGATCCGTATCGTTAGCGCTGGTGAGGTTTTGAATCGGCTTCGCTTGCGCTTGATGGTCAACGATTAGGAGCCGCAACAGGAGAAGGAGGGCTGAAAGGCGAGCTCAAGTGGATTGGATTCAACGCCGTTTCCCTCTAGGGTTTTGAGTGAATTGTCGAATGGGAATGAGCAGCGGAACCCTTTACGACAAAGTTTGGGATCTTCATCGCGTTGCGGAACTCTCTGGCGGCTCTACCCAGCTGTTGATTGGGTTGCATCTGATCCATGAAGTCACGAGCCCTCAGGCATTTGTTGCCCTCGAAGACAAGGGGTTGAAGGTGCGTTGTCCGGAGCGAACGGTGGCGACCGTGGACCACATCGTTCCCACTACCAATCAGGCCAGGCCTTTTGCTGACCCCTTGGCGGAGGAGATGCTCAGCACCCTGGAGCGCAACTGCAGCAAGCATGGAATCGTGCTCAATGGGATTGGTAGTGGTCGTCAAGGAATTGTGCATGTGATTGCGCCGGAGTTGGGATTGACGCAGCCCGGCATGACGGTGGCCTGCGGGGACTCGCACACCTCAACGCACGGAGCCTTTGGGGCAATCGCCTTTGGTATTGGCACGTCTCAGGTTCGTGATGTGCTGGCTAGCCAAAGCTTGGCGATGAACAAACTCAAGGTTCGTCGGCTTTGGTTTGACAATCAGCTGAGCCCCGGGGTGTTTGCCAAAGATTTGATCCTGCATGTGATTCGTTCGCTTGGGGTCAAGGCTGGGGTTGGCCATGCCTACGAGTTCGCTGGACCGGCGATCGATGCTCTCTCGATGGAAGAGCGGATGACCCTCTGCAACATGGCGATTGAGGGGGGAGCCCGCTGCGGTTACGTCAATCCCGACCAGACGACCTTTGATTATTTGAAGGGGCGACCTTCCGTACCGAGTGGTGGGGCCTGGAATCGGGCGACACGTTGGTGGCGCTCACTGGCATCGAATGCCGATGCTGTCTTTGACGATGAACTGCGTTTTGATGCAGCAACGATTTCCCCAACGGTGACCTGGGGGATCACTCCTGGTCAGGGGATCGGTGTGGATGAACAGGTCCCAACGCCAGAGCAACTAGATCCCGCCGATCGACCGATCGCGGAAGAGGCTTATCGCTACATGGATTTAACGCCTGGTCAGGCCATTGCCGGTGTGCCAGTCGATGTCTGCTTCATCGGCAGTTGCACCAATGGTCGCCTCAGTGATCTGAAGGCCGCCGCCGCTGTGGCTCGGGGGAGGCAAGTGGCTGCTGGGATCAAGGCCTTTGTTGTTCCTGGTTCTGAGCAGGTGGCTCGTGCTGCTGAGGCTGAAGGCCTTGACCAAGTGTTTCGCGATGCTGGGTTTGAGTGGCGTGAGCCTGGCTGCTCGATGTGCTTAGCAATGAATCCCGATCGCCTTGAGGGGCGTCAGATCAGTGCGAGCTCCAGTAACCGCAACTTCAAGGGGCGCCAGGGATCTGCCAGCGGCCGAACATTACTGATGAGCCCTGCCATGGTGGCTGCCGCTGCCGTGACTGGTTATGTCAGCGATGTTCGCTCGCTCGGGGACTGATTTTCATCTGTGGCGGAAGAGTTCGACGCCATTTGACTGTTTTGGTTGCTGTTTTATTCCTTTTGATCCTTCATGACGCAGACCCACGATTTCCCTCAAGGCCTGATTACCAAGATTGAAGGTCGCGCCCTTGTCTTGCGGGGTGATGACATCGATACCGATCGGATTATTCCGGCTCGATTCTTGAAATGCGTGAGTTTTGAATCACTCGGAGCGCAGGCCTTCGCTGATGACCGAAAGGAGCTTGAAGGAGGCCATCCCTTTGACCTTCCTGCACATCAGGGAGCCTCGATTTTGGTGGTGAATGACAACTTCGGTTGTGGCTCCAGTCGTGAGCATGCACCTCAAGCCTTAATGCGTTGGGGGATCAGGGCTCTGGTTGGAGTGAGTTTTGCGGAAATTTTTTACGGCAATTGCTTGGCTTTAGGAATCCCTTGTGCCAAGGCCAGTCAGGACGAGGTGCGCGCTTTGCAAGATGCAATGGCCCTAGACCCCTCAGCAACCTGGACTTTCGACTTGGAGACCTCATGTTGCAGTAGTGATCTGGGGCGTTGGTCGTTTGAGGTGGATCCAGGTCCGCGCGACATGCTCCTTTCGGGTCGTTGGGATGCGACAGGGCAGCTTTTGGCTCGGGATGCGGAGTTGCAGAGCACGATCGATCGACTTCCGTACTTGAACGGGTTTTGCACGGATACGGCAGACACTTGATTTAGTGTCTATGAAGGAAGAAGCGGCATCGACGTCATGACATTCCTTCTGAAGCGGATCTGGTGTGCTTTTGGCTCGATGGCCCTTGTGCTTGGCCCCTCAGCTGTTGAGGCAGGCTCAGTCACAGCGATTGCGGTTGAGCCTTTCGGTACACCGCTTGAACGCTTGCTTGAGAGTGGCGCGTGTCAGGGATGTGATTTACGTGATGCGGATCTACGCGGCCGTCATCTGATCGGAGCTGATTTGCGTGATGCTGATTTGCGCGGGGCACAGCTCAGCGGGGTGAATCTTGAAGGTGCCGATTTGAGTGGTGCCAGGCTTGATGGTGCCCGCTTGCAGGGGGCGATGCTGAGTAACGCCGATCTCTCAGATAGTGATCTTCGCCATGCCGACTTACGAGATTCGGTTGTGATTAATGCCTATGCGCCTGGAGTGCAAACTGAGGGAATGCAGTTTGCAGGTTCGGACCTAACCGGAAGCCATTTGATTTATGGCGGTGGACCTGATTGATAAAGTGCTTAATCAGAATAGGCGATTATCTAAATCGTTTGATGGGTTATAAGGGACAAACGGAATTCCGGTTCCTGTGAAATTAAAGTCATTGAGACGGAAGCGGAAACCTCCTATGCCTCGATAGGGATTGAAGTAAAAGCCGAAGTCATAGGAGCGACGCTGCCAGCGAAGTTCGATATTTGAATTGATTATGTCACCATAAAATTCTGAAGCTGGATCTACATTTAAGCCCACACCTGCATTCAAAATCAATGGACCTGCGATCTGTTGTGTAAGGCCTAAACCCAAAGTGCCAAGGTCAATGGCTTGATCAAAATCGAAAGGACTTGCTCCCTGCTTGAGGGTGCCACCACCAGTAACGGAGATTCTGGTGTAATCAAAAAATGGTTTGCTAAAAGTTCCCAAGGTCAGAGTTGGACCACCAGTGAGGCTAATTGTGTTTTGCCTTCTGCCGTCTCCAAAGGCTGCCAGCTGTGTTCTGATGTTGGTCCTGAAGTTAAGTCCTGGAACAATCGCGACCGGGGAGTAACGATATGCCGCTAAAGGGGTTAGTTCTGCAGGTTTTCCGCGCCATATTGGATAGCTGCTGTTAAGAGATCCGTAGAAATTAGCTCTCCATAAATCAGTTAGGTTTTCGCTTTCAAACCTTTCGGCTTGATAGTTTCCGGCTCCAATGCGCCAAATATAATTATTGGAGAGTTTCCCGACATTGAAACCTCCTCTTTTTTCCAAAAATCCACCAAAGGCAGAATAAACATCTGTTTCCCCGAGCGATCCGTTGAAAGCACGGAAGCGATAAGCCGAAAAGCCTCTGAGCTGCACTGCGCCAAGCCAGGGAAGAGAGATGCTTTTCTTTGCTTCGCCAGAAAAGCGACTTCCATTCATGAAGTTATCAGGATTGAAAGTACTAACGTCTGCTTTGGCTTCAACTTCCCATCCCCAGATTTTACTGATTAACTCTGCCTCTAACCCGAAAATGTCACCAATCTCTAATGGTTGGCTGACTTTGCCACTATCAATCGAGCTACCAGGTTCTACATAACTGTTTGTTTCCCCATCAATTGCCCGTTGCAAAAGAATCTGCGGTTGTAGGCTTAATAATGTGTTCTCGCTCAGCTCGATCGGCTTGAGATCACGACCAACAAAAAAGCCATCGCGGTCATCATTGTCGATGCCAAATACCCAGCGATTTTCGACCTCTTCTTCCTTGGTAATACGTTGAGTTCGGCTCACCGGAATGGGGAGTCGTTCCTCCACGATCAGGCGATTGCGCTTGCTCTCGATCAATACATCGCCGTTGGGCTGTTCTTTAGCAGTGACATCCTCAGAATCAATTCTTGTTTGTGCGGGTGTAAAGGGATCATTGGTAAAACCCATTCGATCAGCTGTCCAACCGTCCGGTGTGATTGAGACTTTGGAGGCTTGGATGCGCCATCGGCTGATTTGGCCAGTAACGAGTTGTGTTTTGCCCAGCTCCTGAAGCTGAGACGATCGAACGCCACCAAAGTTGTTGTCATCATCAACAGATTGATTGTTAGTAGTTTTTGGAACTCCAAATCGTCTTTCGATCGTTAGTCGTTGCTGAAACTGAATGCTGCTAATTCTTTGGTCGATCATCGCGATCGCTTGTTCGCGCAATTCTTCCTGCTCGGCTGGTGTCATCCCTGAGTAGCGAGACAGGGCTATCGGTTCAGCAGGAACAATTGGTTTCTTCCCTCCTGTGCCAAGTGTGATCTCTTCTAGCTCTTCGTTCAGGCTGAGTTGGGCCTGGCGGGAAGCTCGATCAGGGTCAGGGCAGCCAAGGGGCGGCGGAACGTCAGTAACTTGAGTTGCAATTTTGTCTTTGCCCCAGCGATAGCGCAACCCAAGTAGATAAGCATTGCTTCCTTCTTTGACACCGTTATAGGTGCCAAACGCACCAGATCGATGGTGAATTCTTCCGACCATAGAGAGTTGGTCTGATACCGAAGCTTCCAGCTCAAAAGCTAAGTAATTAAGTAGTTGGGAAAAGTTTTCTCGAAAGGTACGCTCGTAATTACTTACAGATGTGTTGTAACTAATGCCTTCTACGAAGCCGAAACTTAACCAAGGTTGCACCCATAGCCTGACACCCAATCCAACAATTGCCTCGCCAAAAAATTGCTCGGGAGTATCCGCATTAGGCTCATTTTGGTTGAATTCTCCACCTTGTTGCTCGAATGCCTGATGGCCGAAAAGGTCGGCCTCTAGCTCCAGCGAAACGGGCCCAGCGCGCCAAATTCGTTTTTGCATACTGACACCCAATAAATATTCCTCTCTTAGGCGCCCGTTGAAGAGAAAGGTGTCGCCGAAATTGGAATCAATCATCTGACCGCCCCAGACGGTGACAGCCCAGGGATGGGGATGCCAATCTGGGATGGGAGGGAGTGGTGCTGGGCAGGCCATGCCCTCAGCAAGTTTCTTGTCGTTCTGACTCTTCTCCCCTGTAGAGGGAACCGTCCATGTGTTGAGAGGCAGGATTGCTTCGTCCCAAAAGTTCCCAACAGCACCTTGAGTATTGACGCGCTCTGGCGTTGTGCTGCCTAGCTCTAAATCGATGGCTGTCGGGAAGCCCAGCCCTGTGCTTTCCATGACAGGTAGCAACTGTTCAGGGTTGCTTGAGGAGGACGAGGAGGGAACGGTTGATGAAGGACCAAAACCTTCAGACAGCTCATCTAGTTCAAGAACGCCGTAAACGTCTTCTAATTCTCCGCTGTTTTGGATCAGGCTGTAGCGGAAGCTGCTTGCCTGGAAGTACTGCGACCCGCGACGTAGTCGCACGCTTCCGCGGGCGAACAGAGTATTGAAGTTGCTGTCAAATTCAACTCGATCGGCCTGAAGAATCCCTCCACGCAGTTGAGCTTGCACATTGCCTTCAGCAATAAAAACTCCTCGGCGCGCATCAAACGATTGCCGGTCAGCTTTGAGATCAATTTCTTCCGGAGGCTTGGCCGTTGAGGGTTGGCTTGTTTCTGTTGAGACCTCAGGATTTGATGGGGGACTGGGAAGAGCTGGCTCTACGTCGATCGGGACCGGACCATCGTCAGAGAGAGAATTCTCAGTGTTTTCAGACTGTCCCTCAATCGTCTCAATCTTTTCAAGAGAGGTGTCCACAATCTGAGAGCGGACAGGGACGCCCGTCAGCGCAGCGGCAACAGCCAGTGATCCTGCGATCCTGGTGATGGGGCTCAACGCCGACAATGGAATCCAGCAATGGCAAGCGATCCTGCCATGTGTAAAGGCTCTTTAACTCGAGGCCTAACCAGTGCTTGGCGTGACCCTGTTATCTAGGACTCAATCTTCGAGATCTTTCCGGCTGGGTGTGCGGCTTGGGTCGCTGGCAAGGAAGCCAAAGACAAAGATGCCGAGAAAGAAAAAGACGACGGAATAAACCGAAATCTTGAGGGCAAGCATGGCAACCGACCGGCGTCTGAAAATTTGATCACCATTCTATGGCTGAATGATGGAATATCTGGATGGAGAAGCCTCTGCAAGCCCCGGGATCGGAGTGGATTGAAACGTTTCGATGTCGGAGTCGCGTAGATCTGCTCCCTGGGTGGTGGCGACATGGCGATCAGAAACGGCAGCCGGTACTGGCTGATCCCTGGGGGCGTATCCACCGTCCCGATTGGGCTGAGCGTGGACTTTTGATCTGGCCGCGAGGTGGCAACTGGTTGCACCTCGAGCAGACCCTGATTTGTCCCCAACCCTGGATGCAGGCCAGTTCGTCCTGCGAGCGACTGGTGCTCAGCTGGTGGGCTGATGCAGTGCGCCTCCGCATTGATGGGGTCCTGGTGCATGAGGGGGATCTCTTTGATACCCGCTGCCGTTGGCTTCTCCCTGAGGATTGGAGGGACCTTTCGGGGCTGCGGATTCAGCTGGATTTGCGAAGCCCCTGTCATGACGATGGGGCTCTCATTCACAGCGCTCTCGTTCAGGAACCTTTGATCGCCCAGTGCGACACGGATCGGGCCTTGCTTCCTGAAGCTTTGGAACTGTCCTGGGCAAGAGGAGAGTCGCTTCCGGATGCCGTGTTGTCTTGCGACCCGATGGCATCAGAGGCCGTTGCCTTGGTCGATCGCCACTTGGCGGCATGCCCTAAGCCCTTGGGTGTGGTGCATTGGCTGGGCCATGCCCATCTCGATCTCGCCTGGCTTTGGCCCGTGGCTGACACCTGGCAAGCGGCGGTGCGCACCTTTTGCTCTGCGCTCGATCTGATGGAGTGTTATCCAAAGCTGCACTTTGCGCACTCCACCCCGGCTCTTTACGCCTGGGTGGAACGCCATCGTCCGGCCTTGCATGCGCGGATTCAGCAGGCCAGTCGTGAAGGTCGCTGGGAGCCGATCAATGGCCCTTGGGTCGAAACCGATTGTGTTCTGGTGAGTACGGCATCCCTGTCGCGTCAGTTCACGCTTGGACAGGAGGACAGCCAGAGGCGTTTCCCGGAATGGCGGCATGACTTGGCTTGGCTGCCTGACAGCTTTGGCTTCGCCGCCGGACTTCCCGCTGTGGCGGTTGCCAGCGGAGTGCGTTGGTTCTGCACGCACAAACTGGCTTGGAATGCCACCAACCGTTTCCCCCACCGTTTGTTTCGCTGGCGTAGCCGCGGAGGCGCGGAGGTTTTAGCGCTCATGCTGCCCGGAATCGGCACCGATGCCGATCCTGTCGCGATGGCAAAAGAGCAGCGCGATTTTCAATCTGCCACTGGGGTGGAGCAGGCGATCTGGCTCCCAGGGGTTGGAGATCATGGTGGCGGTCCCACTGCCGAGATGCTGGAACAGCTCTGCCTTTGGGAACAACAGCCGCAGGCTGTGGCACAGCAGCCCGGAACCCTGCGCGCCTATCTCGATCACTTGGAGCCTTGGCGCTCCAGCTTGCCGGTTTGGCGCGATGAGCTTTATCTCGAGCTGCATCGGGGTTGTGCGACCAGTCGGCCTGATCAGAAACGTCATAATCGCAGTCTGGAACGGCTTCTTCGTGAGGCTGAGCTCTCTGCCGCGTTGCTTGGAACTCGGGCTGATGCTCTGGTGCCCAGCCACGAGCAGGCCAGCGATTGGCGACCTCTGTTGTTCCAACAATTTCATGACATCCTTCCGGGCACATCGATTCCTGAGGTGTTTGAGCAAGCTGAACCGATCTGGTGTGAGGCACGCCGGCGTGCGGCCCGCTGTCGAGATCAGCTGTTAGGTCATCTCCTCGCGTCCAATCAAGACGGGATGGCGTCCGATCCGCATCGCTCCCGTTGGACCTGGTGCGGCTTGCAGCCGCTTGCTCACTGGTCACCGTTGCTGCGCTTGCCACAGGGGCATTGGTCTAGTGGTGGGCAGATCTTGCCTGTGCAGGCTGCTCCTTCAGGCGGGGTTTGGGTTCAGTTGCCTTGTAGCGAAGGCGTGTGCGCGCTCCCACTTCGGCGCAGCCGTGAGCCTCTGGGTTCTGCCGTGCCCATTCGTTATCCCGTGAGCGTGGAGGTGGTGTCTTCGGGAGTTTGGAGACTGAGCAATGGGGCTGTGTCTGCGGATGTGAGCATCCATGGGCTGGTTCAGCTGCGCGACGGGAATGGTGTGCCACAGCTCAGCGAACCCATGCGATTGCTGCGTTTTTCCGATCGAGGGGAGTTCTGGGATGCTTGGGATCTTGCCGCTGATTACCGCCAACATCCGCTGCCGATGGCCGAACGTTGGTCGGCAGAATTAGTGGAATCGGGTCCTCTGACAGCACGGATCGTGTTGCGCACAGTTGCTGGATTGAGCAAGGTGCGCCTGGACCTCATCCTTCAGGCCGATTCGCCCTGGCTCGAGGCCCAGCTCAGCGTCCAATGGCAGCAGACCCATGAATTGCTGAGGTTGGAATTGCCGCTGAATAGTCCTGCCGTGCGTTGGGCCGCCGACACGAGTGGTGGAGTGATCGAGCGACCAGCAGAAGCGTTCACTCCTTATGAACAAGAGCGTTGGGAACTGCCTGTGATCTCATGGCTGGCGGCCGAAGCGGAAGCTCCTGGGGGTGGGATGGCGGTCTTGCTGGATGGTCCTCAAGGTGTCGATGCCAGCCCGAACCATCTGGGAGTCTCCCTGCTCCGAGGTCCAACCTGGCCAGACCCCTCAGCAGATCACGGATGGCATAGGCACCGGTTGGCCTTCATGCCAGCGCTGCTTGGTTGGAACCGCAGTGGTGTGGCCCAGGCGGCGATCCGATTCAGGGAGCCAGGTTGGGTAGGCCCTGTTGCATTGGAGCAGCGTTGGCAAGGGCTTCCCTCCTTGCCCATCGGCTTGGTGCCGATTTCAGTCCGACCAGCGCAGGGTGCCGGGCTGAGCGGTAAGGCCGTTCAAATTGAATTACTCAATCCTGGACCAGCGCGTCAGCGTTGGTTGCCTGGGACTGATTGGAGGCTGAGCTGCGCCAAATCCAACGACCCAAGGACATTCTGGGAGGTGAAACCTGGCGAGCTCATCACTTTGATTTTGGAGAACGTTCAATCTTCGTGATCATCGAACGGGTCGTCGAGATTTTTTGATGGAGGCCCAAAGGCTGTGTACACCCCAAATCCTGTTAACCCAAGCAGGGCCGCCAGCACGGCAATCGCCACTGACATGGCTGGGGACGAACTTTCCATCACAACTCTCCACAGGATCGACCCCTATATGGGTCGGAGCCCCTACAGTATCGAGACTTAATTCAACCCGAGACTTCAGCGCTGCCATGGCTCAACGCACCCGTCTGGGAGATCTGCTCCGCCCCCTAAATTCGGAATACGGCAAGGTTGTCCCCGGCTGGGGCACCACACCAGTGATGGGAATTTTTATGGCCCTTTTCCTGGTGTTTTTGCTGATCATTCTTCAGCTGTACAACAAGTCACTGATCCTTGAAGGAATCAATGTCAACTGGAATGGCTTAGGCCTGGGCTGACATCCGAGAATGAATGTTTTCGGCATTGGCCTGCCAGAAATGGCCGTTATCGCTGCGGTAGCTCTTCTTGTGTTCGGCCCAAAACGGCTACCGGAGTTCGGCCGCACCCTTGGTAAAACTCTTAAGGGTTTTCAGTCGGCCTCCAAGGAATTTGAGCGCGAAATTAATAAGGCGATGGCTGAGCCCGAACCCATAGCGGATCAGGCCAAAGCTCTTGAAGCACCAGCTGAGACGGTTGTGCCCCCAACGGTTGCTCCAAAGACAGAGCCAACTTCTCCTTCCGATTGAGTCGATGAATCGCGGTGATCTCCGCCTAGTGGTGGGGTTGGGGAATCCAGGCAATCGCTACGCCAACACACGACACAACGTTGGCTTTATGGCTTTGGAACGCCTGGCCTCTCGCGAAGGCGGTGGCTTTCGATCCATGCCGAAGCTCCAAGGTCAGCTCGCTGATTTGGGTTCGGGGGACAAGCGATTGCGATTGTTGATGCCCCAAACCTTCATGAACGACAGCGGTCGCTCGATACGGGCTGCATTGGATTGGTTTGGCTTCGAGCTGCATCAGCTCTTGGTCCTCGTTGACGATATGGACCTGCCGCTCGGTCGTTTGCGTTTGCGGGCCCGTGGGTCTGCCGGTGGCCATAACGGCCTCAAAAGCACCATTCAGCATCTCGGAACGCAGGATTTCGCGCGTCTGCGGATTGGAATTGGTGCACCCGGGCAAAACCCCAGTGAGCGCAAGGCAAGAACGGTGTCGCATGTGCTTGGAAGTTTCAGTCGTGACGAGGAGCCCCTGCTCGACAAGGTTTTGTTGGAGGTCGTGGATGGTTTGGAGAGGATTCAGCTTCAAGGCCTCGACCTTGCAGGAAATCACCTCAATGGGCTTCAGCTGGCTCCTACCAGCACTGAGGAGTGATGGCAGCGTTACCTGTTACCACCGCCCATCTGCGGGTTCAACGCCAGAGTTTTGCAGATCAATGTTTGGAAGGAGACGTCCAGGCCGGAGGCTTCAATTGGCAGTTCAGCTGGTTTTTTGATCGAGGCGAGCTGAGTGTGGAGCCCTCCCTGGGGCGAGCGTTGATTCAAGACGCGCTCCTTCGCTTCCTTGTGAAATCTGACTATGACCTTGAGCCCGGTGGTGATTACACCTTCACCGTGAGGGCCCGTTTTTGAGGGGATCGGGACCTGGCCATTGCAACGGCCGATCTAAATAATCTTCGAGGATCACGAGCGCGGCGATGGCGTCGAGATCACCAGACGGGATGCGCAGGCCTAAAGGAAGCAAGCGCTTCCAGCCCCGTGCAGGCCACAACTGCCAGTAACGCTCGCGGGCTCGCAGGGTGGTTCCTGTTTCGTCCACGACATGGACCTTCAGGCTGGTGGGAAGTTGTTGTTGCCAGATCGTGCTGCTGGTGCCGTCACCGATCACCAGATCAGCAATCTGAGCGTTCTCCCCCTGATCGTCTTCCATCCAGGCGCGCAGCTGATCCAGCACCTCAGCGCTTGGGATCACCATGGCTTTCAGCACCGTGTTCGTTGAGATGTTTGCTAGAAGCAATCCGCATTTGCTTCGGCCAGGATCCAAGGCGACGACGCGTGTCATGGACTGAGACGCAACTGGATGGCGATCGGATCTGCTGTTTCGCTACGCCGTAAAGCGACTGCTTCGAGCGTTGCGAGACCGCCGTTGCGGTCGATCAGCTCTTGGCCAAGCGCATTGATGGCATTGCCATCGAACTGCAGACCCTTGCTGAGAGAACCGCGTCGTTGCACCTCGGCCAATGTGGAGGCAAGGAGAAGATTCAGTCGGTTGCGAACGGCTTCAGGGTTGCGCTCATTGCTCGCGACGGTGGTGCGGGCCAGGATCTCTCCCTCTCTGGTCACCGTGACATTGGGAAGCACTTCAGGGAAGGCGTACACAACGGTTTCGCCCAGAAGCACATTGGCTGCTGAACGGATGTTCACAACCCAGGTGCCAGGTTTGCGAATCGTTTGTTCCAAGCGTTTGATATCGGGTCGCGGAACCAGCAGGAGCTGACGCTCTACCGGTTGGCCAGGCAGCACTTGTTGATAGGCCTGAAGATTGGCATCTCGTAGCAACTGATCGATGACCGTTTTTGCCTGATCGGGGCGTTCCAGCTTCAGGGTCACGGTGGTAAGTGGCTGACCACTGCTGATGGCGACATTTCCGCGCCGCAGAGCGAGAAGAGTGTCTTCCAGTTCATTGAGTTCTTTCTCGCCACTGCGAATTTGCGAGCGCACGGCCGAGAGTTCCTGTTCGGTGCGTTGGATCTCAACATCTTTCGCATCCACGTCTTGGCTCAAGCGCTGGCGCTCTGCTTCCAGGGATCGGGTTTGTTCCTGGAGGGGCTTCAGGGTGCGACGCAGTTCTGCCGCTCGCTGTTGGGCTGTTGTGAGCTCTTTGCCGGCTTGCTTCTGAGCGCGTTTGCTTGTTTTGAGGTCGGAGCGACTGCTTCGCAATTTCGCTTCGAGAGCATTGAGTTCAAAAAGGCCGACCCTGAGCTGCCGACTCACCAAAAGTAAGAGTCCCAGGGACAGTGCGCTAATCAGGCTGCCCGTCAACACCGTGATCACCACGGCTGTGCGCTTCGGACGCAGCCCAAGCAAGCTCAGCCGAGCTTTCCCCACGCGAGAACCAAGGCGGTCTCCCAGGGTTGAGAGCACGCCTCCAAGTACAAGCAGAGCGAGAAGTAGGAACCAGCCGGTCACGGAGTACGAAGAATCAGAGTTCGGGTGGGAGCTCCATCTTCACCTGCAAGGTCAGCTGAACCGCTTGGCAAGAGCGATTGGATCGAGAACAGTGATCTTTTTGCGATCGATATCCACAAGGCTGGACGACTTGAGATCACCCAAGAGACGAGTGATCGTGACGCGTGTGGACCCGATGGCCTCGGCGATGGCTTGATGCGAGAGGCGAAGGTCGATGGTGATGCCTCGTTGACCAGGCACTCCGAAATCTCGACAGAGCACCAGCAGAAAACTCACCAGCCGAGACGACATGTCCCGATGGGTGAGGGTTTCGATCATCGTTTCGGTTTGAAGAATCCTGCTGGAAAGACCTTGCAATAACAGCAAGCCCACACTGGTGTCAGCTTCGATGGCCTGCCGCACTGATGTAGCGGGAGCCGTGACCATCTCCACTCTGGTGAAAGCGATCGAGTGATAGAAACGATCGGATCGATGACCTGTTAGTAACGACAGCACTCCAAAAAGACTGTTTTCTCGTAACAAGGCAACAGTGATTTCTTCGCCGGATTCGTAAACCCTGGAGAGACGAACGGCACCTCGACGGATGAGGTACACCTTTTCTGCGGGGTCACCGGGGAAAAAGATGGTTTTGCCGCGTTCCACCATTTCGGAGTTGGCTCCATCGAGTCCCCGAATGACGTCTTGAAGAGTGCGGCTTGATGGAACCGCGGGGGTTCCAAAGCTCGAGCCCGCCGGGCGAATTGTTGGTGGTGCGTAGCGGCTGAAGCCGCGGCTGACCTCAGCCATGTTCCCAGCGCATTTGTCGAGATGTTATGGATCAGCCCACCCAGCCCGTGTAGCAAGGAACACGAAATGCTGCCTTGTAATGAGGCGGAGTTCATCCAGCGGACAGAGCCGCGCGTTGATCATCCATGATTTTTTTGAGGCCAGGCTCGGCGAGGTCCAGTAGGTCATTGAGCTGGTGACGGCTAAAAGGAGCTCCTTCGGCAGTGCCCTGCAGTTCCAGCAAATGCCCTTCTCCGTTCATCACGACGTTGAGATCCACATCGGCTTGGCTGTCTTCGCTGTAGTCGAGGTCGAGTAAAGGGCGTTTGTGAATCACGCCAACGGAGACGGCGGCCACCTGCGATTGGACAGGATTGGTATTGAGAACTCCTTGTTGAACAAGCCGCTCACAGGCCCTTTGAAGCGCAACCCAAGATCCGCTGATCGCAGCGGTGCGGGTGCCTGCATCTGCCTGAATCACATCACAATCGATTCTCAATGTGTTCTCGCCGAGAGCTTCCATATCGATGGCTGCGCGCAGGCTGCGGCCAATCAGACGCTGAATCTCCTGGGTGCGTCCGCTCAATTTGA
Organism: Synechococcus sp. CC9311; assembly: GCF_000014585.1. Lineage (NCBI taxonomy): Bacteria > Bacillati > Cyanobacteriota > Cyanophyceae > Synechococcales > Synechococcaceae > Synechococcus > Synechococcus sp. CC9311. The sequence goes on from NC_008319.1 coordinate 326,336, forward strand.
GTAGCTCTCTGTTTTGGCGCTCCGGAGTGGATCCAGGCAGGAGTCGGTATTCGGCGCTGAGCCACCCCTTCCCTTGATCTTTGCGCCAGCGAGGCACTCCTTCTTGATGGCAAACGCTGCAAAGAACAGTGGTGCGTCCGCTGTGGATGATCACTGAACTCAGCGCAAATCCCATGGGATCCCAGCTGATCGAGAAGGGTCGAAGGTCGCCCGGTCGACGTCCGTCGTTGCGAGAGGTGTCGGTCATGAGGCCACGGTGCGGAGTTGCTTTGAGCCTGCCAGTTGGTTAGGCACACCATGGATGGTGTCAAAACACTTGTGTATTCGACTTTCACCGCTAGATTCATCCACATCCGGATTTGCCGGACATCGGCGAATGTGATGACCGTCAGCCTCAGCCCTACCCATCATTCTCGTGAGTCGCGGACTGTTGACCACAGGACTCTCGAGCAAGCAGGACTAAGGCGATTGCCCTCTGTCGAGGTTCGTCCACCCCTCCATTTGGTTGCTCCAGAAGGGCAGCTTCAGGTGCATACCGCCTCTTTTCGAGGGAGCTTTTCTGGTGTGCTGAGCCAAGCGCTGCGGACTGCAGGTCTTGGTAGCAATGTGTTGATCGCCCAGTTTCTCAAGGGTGGAGTGGGTCAAGGCCCCCAGAGCAGCCTCACCCTCTGCGACAGGCTGAGATGGTTGCGGCCTTCCGTGGCGGAATGCCTGTCAGATGCTGCTGTGAGCCGCGATGACGAGGTAAAAGAGGCTGTCCAGGAGGTCTGGCAGATCTGCAAGACCCATCTCTTAGAAGGCACGTTGGACCAACTCGTCCTGGATGAGATTGGCTTGGCGATTGAGCTTGGCTACTTGATCCACGAAGATGTCTTATCTGTCTTGGAGCAAAGGCCTTCGGCGATGGATGTGATCGTTACGGGGCCCGCGATCCCTGCAGAGATGATGGAGATGGCTGATCAAGTGACGGAATTGCGTCGAGGTTTCTAATGCTGAAAAACGATCGCTGGATTACGGATCAGGCTGATGCAGGAATGCTCGAGCCTTTTCAAAACGGATTAGTGCGCCACTTGGATCCGGATCAACGGCAGAGTCCGGTTCTGAGTTTTGGCTGTTCATCGTATGGCTACGACCTGAGGCTCTCGCCTAAGGAGTTTTTGATCTTTCGCCACGTCCCCGGCACGATCATGAATCCCAAGCGATTCAACCCTGACAACCTGGAATCAACGCCCATTCATCATGATGAGGATGGAGACTATTTCATCCTTCCTGCACATTCGTATGGCCTCGGTGTTGCCCTCGAGAAGATGCGAGTGCCGCCCAATATCACGGTGATTTGTCTTGGCAAAAGCACCTACGCCCGTTTAGGCATCATTGTGAATACAACTCCAGCAGAGGCTGGCTGGGAGGGGCATCTCACGTTGGAATTTAGTAATAGTTCTGGTGCTGACTGTCGCATTTATGCCAGTGAAGGGATCTGCCAGTTGTTGTTCTTTGAAGGTGACCCTTGTGAGACCACCTACAGCGATCGGCAAGGTAAATATCAGCATCAACCTGAGAGGGTGACGCTGGCTAAGGTCTGAATCAATCTGAAATCAAGGGTCAGAGTGGATTGTTGAACTATCAAACAACCCACGAATCTTTAACTATCAAAAATTAATTTTTGAAGGTTCAGGGAGCAAGCCGAGCTCTGTGCAATCTTGTTTTTTCGTACCAACCCGCAAATTCTGGCGTCCACGTTTTGAGGTGGGGCCACATGAGATCGCAGAGCTCGCGGATTTCCTGCTGGGCATCGAGCTTTGCGCGTAGATCCATGAAATGCAGGAAGGCCCTGAGCGTGAAGCTCACCACGAAATGTTGCCTGTAATCAAAGGGGAGGATGCCGCGGGCATGTTCCTCGGCATAGCCGGCCTGAAGCAATTCCTGATAGCGATCGGCGCTGATTTTGCAGTGGTTTAAATCTTTTTGCCGCTCAGCCTCGCTGTAGAGGTATTTCTTGCCCTTGCGGTCGCTGTATTCACCAACGGGGCGCAAATAAAACACCTCTTCGAGATCGAGTTCTCCAACTGCTGCCCTGCAGATGCGATCGCCTGTATAGCGCATGGATTGAACATCAAAACTGACGCCCACCCGGTGCGTCCGAGCCTGTTGCATCACGGAATGAGGAAACCAGCCCACGTTCAACACAATCTGGGCATGCTCCATGGGTCCGTAATGACCCCGCTCTCCTGCGAGAAGGCGTTTGACACATATTTCGCCGGCTCTGGTCTCATCGGGCCATTGCTCGCGATCGGCGGCCACGAAGCCTTCGCTGTAGTCCTGGTGCATACCCACGTACACGCACTGTTGCGGATTCGGGGTTGCGGCGATCAGATCAACTCGAAAACGAGAGTCCATGGGTGTCGTCTGCGATGAACTGTTCATGCTTTGTCTAGCTGTGGCTGCGCGGACCTGGGCTTGAAACCGTCTCCGCAGGGGTCACGCTGCTGATGGAACCAACTCCAGCAAGCTGAGGCAGTGGCTCATTGTCAATCAGTGCAACCGCCAATGATTCCAACTGGTCTGCCGTTCTCGCTCCCAGTGAGCGGCCGCGCATCACACCATCAGCTGAAAATAAATTGAGCTGTGGAATTCCCGTGACGTCATAACGATCGATCAAATCCAACCAGCGTGGATTATCAATATTCACCAGTACGACATCCAATTGATCGGCGTGCTTCTGTTCCGTTTGAAGCATCGCGGGTGCCATGGCCTGGCAGGCCTCACACCAATCGGCGTAAAACTCCAGGATGGTGGGCCGGGAATTGTTGAGGGCGACCTCAGGATCCAGAGATTGCCTGGCCAGCTGGTCGAGAGGCGCTTCCTGGTTGAGCCCGTTGCGCAGCAGAAATAATCCAGCAGCGAGGACCAGAGCAGCAATCAGCAGCAACCCCTTTTGCAAAGGGGTCAGGGTGGCGGGGGAGGAACTGCCGGTCATGCCGGGAAGGTTTGAGTGCTTTCACTTTGGCAGGCTGATGGGTGTGTTGTTGCTAGCGTTTGAAAGCCAATTCCGTTGTTGTGATCTGCTTTCTCGCTGATTTCATCAGTCGACCATTGGCTGCTTGCTGATGTCTCTTCTTCGATTCCTCGTATTGCCGCTGCGGGCCCCCCTGCTGCTTGTGCTGTTTGGTGTTGCAGTTTTCCTTGGCCATCACTGGTCAATTGAGAGCGAGCATTTGATTGCTATGCAGAATGTGTCGCCCACCTTGTTCTGGACGGTGGAGGTCTTGCAGTCGTTCGTGATTGTGCTCATCTGCACGATGCCTGATCTCCTCCTTCGTCAGCTGTCGTTGTTGATGGCCTCCAGCCGGGTGCTCAGCCTGATCTCCACCCTTCTGCTCGTCATCATGGTGGGCCTCTACCTGCTCAGTCTGAGCTTGTTGTCCGATGTGCTGATCTTGGCGTCTGCCACCTTGCTGGCTCGGCTGGACCTTACCCGGATCAAGGTGGTGCCTCCGCCTCAGGTCATGGCCTTTTGGTTGACGGCGTTGGTGCTGGTGGGCATCTGGTTGGGTCAGGATCTGCCAAACCCTCTTGCCTCAGCTGTCGCAGCGGTCAGTACCTGATCCGAGATAGGCCCAGAGATTGCCCAGCACTTTTTTTGTGTAAAGGCGCGTTTCTGGATAGGGAATTCGCTCGATCCATAACTCAGGATCATTCTTCAAAGCTGGTGTGACCCATTGGCTGGCGGCCCCAGGCCCTGCGTTGTAGCTCGCAACGGCCAGCACAATGTCTCCCTGCCACTGCTCCAGCAAGTGACCGAGATAGCGCGCTCCGAGCCTTGCGTTGCGTGTTGGCTCGCGTAGTTGATCCTGGCTCAGTGCATCGCCGGCGAGTTCTTCCGCTGTGGCTGGCATCAGCTGAAGCAACCCGACCGCCCCCACGGGTGAGCTGACGCCTGGGGAGAAACGGGATTCTTGCTTGGCGATCGCCATCAGCAGTTCATTCCGTACCGCCTCCTGTTGTGATGCGCGCTCAAACACCTGCGAGAGCAGACGCGGATGCTGGCTCCGATGGAGGAGCTGACGTTCCTCGCAGGATTGATTCACGAGCCTCAAACTGGCGCGCCAAAGACGACTCAGACCTGTCCATGAGTCTCCAACGGCAATACGAAGACGACCTTCCACGAGCTTTTGCTCTGGATTGGTGGGCTGATCGGATGGCGGTTGTTGGTTCCTCCAGGTTTCCCATGCTTCCTGGGTTTGGCCGAGTCGCCAGAGACGATCCACAAATGAATCACCACTTTGGAGTGGCTCCCAAGGTGATTGAAACGAATCGCCGAGCCCTGCAGAGCGAGAGGCTGATGCTTGATGGAGATCAGGAAGATCTCCCCGTCCCAGTCTCACCTCGGCGCGCCAGGTGTAATAACTCCTTGGATGGGTTTTGACCAAGTGCTGCCAGACCTGCTGAGCTTGGGTTGTTTGGTCTTGCTTCGACAGTGTGAGTCCCAGCCAGAACTGCTGCCTTGCGGCCAACGGTTCAGGAAGATTTGAGCTCGGAATGGCCCTTAGCAGTGATTCTGCTGTTTGCCATTGATCTTTTAAAAGTGCCTCGCGGGCCAAGTCCCACTGCAGTTGCCATGCGGCTGGATTGGTAGGCCATCGTTTCAGAACGGACATGGCGTTCGATGCGTCACCATTCGCCGAGTCACCGAGGCGCACCCGGGCGGCTGCAACATCAGCGGAGCGTTGTTGCAAAGCTTGCGGCAGTGCATCCAATAGAGCGGGATCGGGTTTCAGCGGCTCGCTCAGCAGCGCCGCTGCTTCGAGAGCCGCCGGATCATCGGGGTTGTTGATGGCGAGCTCAAGCAAGTGCTGCTTTCCACGCCCTTGCTGTTCAGCGGTGCCTCGGAGCAGGACCCGACCAATGGCCAAGGCGCTGGCTGGAGTGGTGGGTGTGCCCTGAAGGCAGGCTTCCGCTGCACCGCCATCACCGAGGGAAGCCAGTCCTCGGGCGAGCGTCAGTCGATCGTCTTGGTTCAAGCCATCGCCGCTGATCCTGTTGCAGGCTTCCCTGAGCTGAGTGGCAGCTCCTGGCCATCGGGCGCCCCAGCGGGCTAGATGCAAGGCGGCGATGGCTTGCTTGGGGGATTCTGTTTTGGTTTCTGCTGCTGCCGCTAAGGCGGCTGGATGACCTGGTTGTTGCCGGAACAGCTCTGTGTGGAGCGCTGGGTGGGCTTGCCCTAGTTGATAACGGGCATCGGCACTGGCGGCACTGTCAGGGAAGCGTTGAAGCAAGTCCTGCCAACGTTTCTGTTCTTCTGACGGCTGGCCGAGTTTTGCTGCGGTTAACGCCTGCTGTTTCAGCGTGACGGCAGCGATGGGATCGTTGCCCCAGCCCTGATTGGCCAGTAAACGCTGGGATCTGTCCGCTGAATCGGCGCTGCGCGCCGCTAGTAAGAGAGCTGCTTCCCTTCGCTCACTGGGATTGATCGACCAGCGGTAATGGGTCCAGAGATCAGCGTTTGAAATCGATGGCGTGAGTGGAGTGTGCAGACGTCGCATGAGCGTCTGTCCGCCGAGGACTAGCGCAACGGTGAGGAGTGGAGTTCCAGCGAGAAGCAGAAGGCCACGGGAGTGTTGAACGGTCAAGCCTCGGCCGGAAACTGGTGGCATTCTGTTCCCAGCGCACGGCATTCGGATGGCAAAGGGGCAAGGGCCGCGGCTCCCAGGGAGCGAGCAACGGCGCCGCTGTGCGATTGCCACTGGCCTGGCTTTGCTGGTTTGGGGATTGCGTTGGCTTTGGCCTCTGCAAGTCGTGCCTGGCTGGCTGGTGGCAGGGCTGTTGGCTTGGGCGTTCTTGGAAGTGGCAGCGCTATTGCTGGCTCCGCGTCGATGGCGTTAGAACCAGCGATCCGGCTTAAGATTGAGTTCAGAATTGAATTTTCATGGCTGAAGCTGCCATCCATCCTTTGGGGCAACTCCCAAAGCCATCGAAGATCAGCTTTGGGACCGATGGCTTGCGTGGTCGGGTGGACACCATGCTCACTCCGGCCTTGGCTCTTCAGGTTGGGTACTGGTGTGGACGCGTGCTTCAAGCCGAGGGGCCTGTGCTGATTGGCATGGATTCGCGAAGTAGCGGAAGCATGTTGGTCGCGGCACTCACCGCAGGCCTGACGGCTTCAGGCAGAGAGGTTTGGACTTTGGGACTGTGTCCCACGCCCGCTGTGCCAGGTTTGATTCGCCGCTATTCAGCTGCCGGTGGCTTGATGGTCTCGGCGAGCCACAACCCTCCGGAAGACAACGGCATCAAGGTGTTTGGAGCCACTGGCAGCAAGTTGTCTCCTGAACGTCAGCAGGCGATTGAAGCTGGTCTGTGTGGTGGAGATGGCTCTGGGATGGCGTTGGCGGCATCAGGAGCTGCACGCCATCGTCCTGAACTTCTTGACGACTACCGCGCGAGCTTGCTGTCCAGTGTTGGGCAGCATCGACTCGATGGTGTGCCCATCGTGCTGGATCTCTGCTGGGGGTCGGCAACAGCCTGTGGCGCAGAGGTGTTTTCTGCCCTTGGCGCCGATCTCACGGTGTTGCACGGTGATCCGGACGGAACAAGGATCAATGTGAATTGCGGATCCACCCACCTTGAGGCTTTACGCCGCGCCGTGATCGAGAAGGGCGCCGCCATGGGTTTTGGCTTCGATGGGGATGCCGATCGGATGTTGGCGGTTGATGGCCAAGGACGGGTGGTGGATGGCGACCATGTCCTCTTTCTCTGGGGGTCGGTTTTGCAAGAGCAGGGACAGCTCCCTGATCAGCGCTTGGTGGCCACGGTGATGTCAAATTTGGGGTTTGAGCGGGCTTGGCAGGCGCGCGGTGGGCTCCTGGACCGGACACCGGTGGGAGACCAGCATGTGCATGCCGAGATGGTCCGCACGGGGGCAGCTCTTGGCGGCGAGCAATCAGGTCACATCCTCTCTTCCGCCCATGGTTTGGCTGGTGATGGTGTCTTGACCGCTCTTCAGATTGCGAGCCTCTGCCATGCACAGCAGCTCTCCTTGGCCGAGTGGGTGGATCAGAGCTTTCAGGCCTATCCCCAAAAACTGGTGAATGTGCGCGTCGAGAATCGCGAACGCAGAAAGGGTTGGGCGGACTGTGCGCCTCTCTCTTCTCTGGTTCAAGAAGCGGAGGCTTCGATGGCTGAAGACGGACGTGTGCTGGTGCGGGCGAGTGGGACAGAACCACTGCTGCGTGTGATGGTTGAGGCTGCCGATCAAGCGGTGGTCGATCACTGGACCTCCAGCTTGGCGGCAGCAGCAGAGCTGCATCTCAACGCCTCATGATCTGCAGCGTTCGAGAGCCAGCGTGAGCGCTCCATCGCAGGCGTCACCACTCCGGTCGTCCCAGCGAGCATCGACCTGGCGACGGCGTAAAGACGTGTTTACGGCTTGTTGAAGGGGCGCCAGATTCAGCAGTGCGCCACCTCTTGCACAGAGCACTGGCTGAGTGAGCCCCAGGGAAGAAGCCACGGCTTGTACGGCTTCGGCAAGGGCATCGCCGGAGCGGTCGAGTATGGCCTTGGCCTCAATATTGCCTGCTTCAGCGGCGGCCGAGACGAGGGGGGCCAATTGGGCGAGCTGGGCTGGTTGGTAGTTCGGCTGCACAACGAAGGCCTTGATCGCTGCGGCTGTGCGGCAACCGAGAACTTGCCACAACTGGTTGCGGAGCGGTCCGTCTGGGAGTCGGCCATCGGCCATGCGCAGGCTGAGCTGCAGCCCCTGATGGCCGAGATCAAAGGCAGCGCCAGCCCCATCCAGTTGCCATCCCCATCCCCCACAACGTTGTTCAAGGCCGCTGGCGTTGCGTCCAACCACGATCATTCCCGTGCCGCTGATCAGCACGATGCCGGCATCGTTGGGGAATGCTCCACGCAGAGCGATGCGTTCGTCGCCAGTGGCGATGCAGTGCTCGATTGGTAACGCGAGACTGGCTGCCAGCAGCTCGCTTGCGCGGTCCTGAAGTGCTGTGCCCTGCTCCACTCCGCTGGCACCAACAGCGGCAGCGTTGATCTCAAGTCCGCTGGGATTGGCGGCATCCAGGCTGCTGCGAATGGCCTCCACGAACCGTGTTTCGCCCTCGTTGGCTTGTAGATGGCTGACGCCACTGCCCTTGCCTTCGCCTAGCGGTTGCCAGTTCCCGTTATGCCATCGGCTCAACTTGCAGCGGCAATGGGTTTGGCCAGCATCGAAACCAGCCAAAATCAGGGCGTCGCTCATGGGTCTGTCTGGGTGGCTTGTTGGGCCTGACTCAGGGTTGCCAGGCAAAACCAACCGATGATTTGCACTTCTGGTCGGAAGAAAATGGTGTCCGTAGCGCCTTGAATGACCAGTCCAGCGATCGCGGCGAGGCAGCCCAGCCAGGGCAACGCCAGGGCAGCCGTTGAGCGCAGCGCTCTAAGGCCGTTGCGAAGACTGGCTCCAGCCAACCCAAGCGCAGCGATCAAGCCTGGAATGCCCGTTTCAACCAGGAGCTCTAGAGGAACGGAATAGGCACTCAGGGCATTGAATTTTGGCTGTTGATAGAGGGGGTAAACGGCATTAAATGCGGCGTTGCCTGGTCCGATGCCCAGCCAGGGGCGGTCTTGAATCATCTCCACTGCGGCCAACCACACGTTGATGCGGAAGTTGTTAGAGCTATCGCCTCGTCCAGCTAGCAAGCTGGCGACTCGCGTGCGAATCGGATCCACCTGCGTGACCGCGATTGCTAAGGCCACTCCAGCAAGCACCAGCAGGGCGATGGGGACGAGACGTCGCCAAAGTTTTGGCCAGTTGCGAATGGCACGCAACACGAGCAGCAGCAGCAGCACACCAAGGGCCGCGAGCATGCCCAGCCAGCCCCCGCGGCTATAGCTAAACAGGGTGGCGGTAGCTCCTAACCCCAGTGCAACCGCTGCATAGCAGCGTGCCCCCCAGCCATTCCAGCGGATCAAGGCAACGAGCGCTAATGGAAGGATTGGCACCAGATATCCCGCCAGCAGATTGGGGTTGCCGAGGGGTCCGTAGATCCTGATCGTGCCTGCGGCTACAGAATTGGGATCGGCCCAGCGTGCCAGCTCCTCGGTGGGTCCGTAGAGCTGGCGCAAGGCCATCACGCTGGTGAGCAATTCGCCGCCCAGCAATGCGGCCACGAGCCGGTCCCACCAGTCGGGTCGCTCGGCCAGCAGCTGGCGCATCAGGGCATAGACGCCGAGGTAGCTGAGCAGCTTGATCAGGCCTTTTGTTGCTGCAGCCGGAACAGGGGAGAACCCCGTGGCGAGCAAGGCGATGCCAAGAAACAAGAGCACCCAGGCGCTGATGGCACCGATGCGCTGAGGTTGGCTCACGCTGGACCAGAGGATCCACAGCGCTCCGCAGGCCAGAACCACAAGGCCTAACCCCGTTCGGGTGAGGAAGGGCAGTCCTGCGAGCAGAACCATGAGCAGGATGCTGGCTAACCAACTCAGGCGCCGTCGCTGCTGCTCACTAGCGGGCAGGACTCCTTGCCAGCTCAGCAACAAAGGTGGTGGGGCCGGAGCCTCAGCCATGAGGTGTGGGTGCAGCGTCTTTGGAATTATCAACCTGTTGCCAAGCCATCTCCAGATCCCTTAATGCTGGAAGCTCAGCCTGGGTGCGCTCAAACAGCACGCGATAGGTGGGTTGTCCCTGTTCCTGGACGTAGCGCTCCCGTTCCGTTGCTACGGGCAAGGGATTACTGGATCGCCAAGGCTGTGGATCGTCTTTCGGGCGCGCAAAGCAGTTGGAGAGTTCCACGAGGGCCACCATCGGTTCGATCACTGCCAACACATCACTTTGCAGAAACAGGTGTCGGCCGGGATGGAGTGCTGCAGCGATGGCAAGCAAGAGGGCGGGTTGCAGCACTCGACGTTTGCGATGGCGTTGTTTGAACCAGGGATCTGGGAATTGAATGCTTACTAGCTGCAACTGGTCTGGCGGCAACGCTGCCATCCAAGCCTCAAGGCTGATATTGGCGTTGCAAAATAAAAAATGAAGGTTGTGCTGTTCCTGCCGGTCGCGATCGTGTTGGGCGGCTTGCACCAAAGGCCGGCGGATCTCAACTCCGAGATGGTTGCGCTCGGGCTGCATCGCCGCCAGCTCCAACAGAAAAAAGCCTCGAGCGCAACCAATATCGAGATGGATCGGCAGGTTGGGATGCTCAAACAGCTCATGCGGCGCCGGGAGTTCCAGCGGCAACTGAAAGAAGCGGCTGAGGGGATTGACGTGCTGGCGCATCAGCCCTCAGTTGACTCAGCCAGCGGTGCGTGGCGGAGTAAGCCCCAGCAAGCGGTGTAACCATGCAGGTAGGTGGTGTTGCTCAAGGGGCCGATCTCTCCGTTGCAGAACGCTCCGGCGATTGGAAGATTGGGCATCACGTCACGAGCGATCGAAACATCCCCGTTGGCTTCTCCAAACAGCCCGCTCCCTCGACCGAGGCAGGCAAACAACAGACCGCAAAGGGGAGGAGGGAAGGGACAACGCTCTTGGCTGACCTCCAGCAGCTGGCGTGCCTCCTGCCTTGATGACTGCGCTTCTCGGAGCTGAAACTGCACGTGTTGGCCTGGGCGGACCCGCTCAGCTACCGCGACTGCACCATTGCGAGGGTCGACGCCAATCAGATTGCGCACCAGAAAATCGCTGGGGCACTCCTGCATCAAATTGCGACGTTCCACCCCAAGGAACAGGGAGTGCTGCACCAGCTCTCTGTCCTCCGCATTGAGATCGGCCAGGACGCGTTGCAAGCAGGCCACAGGATTGTCGCGACGATCACCATCGCTGAGTTCCAGCAGGACGTTGCGCTGGGCTTGTTCGATCGCAAACACGGGACCAATCGGTCGGCAGCCCTGGGCAACGACCGGATCAAGAACCCAGTCGCCACCTATGCTCACCCCTGCGGCACCATTGATGATCTGACCATTGAGGAGTAGGGATCCATGGCTGGCGTTATGGGGTGCGGCAATGCCACCGATGATCGCAGCGTTGGGATAGGCGTAATCCAGGCCGCTGATGAGGTCGTTGATCGCTCCGCAACTGGGATCGATGAACAGCAGCAGGGATCGGCTGTTTGTTGGGTCCACGCTGACCCAGTCCTGCCAGTTTTGAACCGGTCCATCAAGGTCCGGGAGAGAGCCAGTGTCTAGTTGAAACGGCTTCAGCTGAGCTCCAGGGAGATTTAAGAGGGTGATGCTGAGGGCCGTGGTCTGTTCCAGCTCTTGCGATCGTCCGGCACTGTCCGTTCCAACAACGCCGCCTCCAACAAAACCGATCCAGTGTTCGGCCTGGAGTCGTTGGCTGAGAAGCGGGAGCAACCGCGGGAGATCGCTAGCGAAATGGCTGGAAACAAACACCAGGGCTAAATCGCCTTTTTCCGAGCCAAGTTGATTGCTGACGTCTTTCGTTGCCTCTTCCAAAGAGGCACAGCCACTGAGTGCAGTTCGGCATTTGGCCTGGGCTCCGGAGCCTCGGAACCAATCGAGGGGGTTGAACGGAACCATGCATTTGACCCTACCAATCTTGAGGGCTAGGTCGATGGCATCGATAATGGCTCCAACTCGAACCTGCCTGGTGCCTGATCTCCCCTATCGCAGTTTGGTCTGGCTTACCTATCGCCTGGGTGCAACATTTGCCCTGGGTGTTCCGCTTGTTTTGCTGATTTGGGCAGGGGTGCGGCGTGAGCCAGCCATGGTGCGATTGCTGAGTTTGTATTGGAAGGTGGCAAGCCTGCTGCCCATCAGTGTGTTGCTGCTCACCGATCGGCGGCCGATCGGATATGTCATGGCCTTCATTGCCCCAGTGCTGATGGTGGTTTCGGTTTGGTTCTGGGTGGATCTCAATGAAGAACTGGCCGACAGCGCACCGGGTAGTGCCCTACCGCTGACCGTTCGCATTTGGCGCTGGGCGCTCAGCGGATTTGCCTTGCTTGCGGCGGGGATGTCGGCAACAGCGTTGCGCTGTGCAAACCAACTGAGCGGTCCTGAGTGCATGGCCTGGCTGGAAGGTCCCCAGGGATTGCATCGTGTGGCGGAACGTTTGTTCGACTTCGTCTTCGGGGGGCAGTGGAGTGAGGCAGTTGCCGCATTCATCGGCTACGTGGCTTTAGTGGCGTATGTGGTGGGGCTTCTCCAATGGCTCCTCGTGCGCCTGCCGCGTCAGGGGCGGGTGGCTGGTGAGTTCTGATCCGTTTTTGCCGGTTCTTGAGGCGATCAGTCGCGATCACCCCGATCGCGTGTTGCGGCTGAGAGGAACTGTGCAGACCTCTGAACGGGAAGAAGAAGTTCTGGAAGTGTTGATCTTTCGGGGCTTCAGCAGCTGCACCACCCACTCAACAGATTTTGATCCGGATCGAACCGTGCTTCCTGATGGGGCGGTGCTTGAAACGGGCGAACTCCTGCTGGGTCCTTTGGATCCTCAGCAAGAGCAACTGCTTGTGGGGCCTCTGCCTGCCGATGTTCTGATGGATCGAGATCTTTGGGCCTAAATGAGATTGGTCAAAGATACAGAGCCTTATGAAATCATTCGTATTGGCGTTGTATAGACAGATTCCCTTGAGACGTGTAAATCAACTTTGCTTTGGCAAGTCAGATTTTCTCTGCTGAAGTGGCGCTTTAAGGGTTGGGGTGTTCCTGGCAGAACTATGTGGCTTTATTGTGGTAAACGATGAATGTCTCATCCGGATATGTTTCATTATTCGGGAACTGTTTAGCATGTGATTTGGTTTCCTGATCTAATCCCTGTGTTGGACAGGGTGCGTGTGAAAAAAGATTGTAAGCGCACAGACATGAGCGTGATTTAAGCTTGTTAAACATTTGTTTTTTGCTTGAGTCGTGCTGTAAAATTAAAAGTTGAGGGTCGTCCTCGCAATCGTTTTTGCAAATGTTCAACAATTGTCTCCGCAATGGAAGATTCTCCACGGATGGGGTGTTCTCTAAAGTGAATTGTCTCATTATTGGTGATGTAGGTGCATAGCTTCTTGGCTGGGTTGAAAGTCGCTCGCGTGAAGGGACTTAATCTGACCCAACGCTCTTATGGCTTGTATGTATTTGTGCTGGCGGCGATTTTCTTTGGTCTTTTGATGTCTAATTCATTGATTTTGCTAAATATTTCTGGGGAGGACGGATTGATTGAGAATGCAACTGCGGGCATCCTCCTTGGCTCAGCATGTCTTTCAATTAGTCAGTTTTTCATTAAATCAAGTGATAAAAAAGTATTCCTTACCTTGTCCGTTTTGGGGCTAATTGGATTTTTGGATGAGGTGAGTTTTGGGGATCGGGCCTTTAAGGGAATGTATTTCTTTAGAGTGCACGGTGTAAAGATTGATGGGATTCATGACGTAGCAGAGGTCTTTGCAAATTTAATAAAAACAAATATCGTTTACCACGCACTGGAAACCCTCGGAGTACTTGCTGTAGTCTTTGTGATATTGATTTGTGCCTTTGCAAAGCGAGCGCCATTAGTTAAGAATTGCACTAGAAAAATATTTGCATATTGCTCTAGTAAGCAAATATTGGGATACTGGCTTGTAATTTTTTTGTGCATACTTGTGTCTCAGTCTATTGATATTTTTCGTATAAAGATTTTCTCTTATCAAGCCATAGAGGAGTTTCTTGAATTGATTGCCGCTGGTGGCTTCATGGCATGTGTGATATCTCTTGCTAGGGGTGATGCAAGAGGGTGAATTTGTTTATTTGCAAAAGGCATGTTGAGCGTATTTCGGTCAATCAATAAAAGCTGGCTTGTGAGCGGTGAATAGTCTTCGTTGATATGTTTATGGCGAGTGGGCAAAAGTTTCGTAGGATAGTCTTGAACCTCGATTGTTCATATTCTTTCGTGTCTCTTCGTCGTCTATCTGTGACGTCTTGGCATCTGCTCGATGGCGAGATATTCGGCTTATGAGAGACTATCCGTTTGCCTTGCCTTCAGTTTCGTTTCCAAATTGGCAGCAAATAATTTTTCTTGTGATGTTTGTGCAGGTTTATATATAGTCTGGCTCGTTGTTCAAAATGAGGGCGGCAAGTTAAAAACAGAGGTTGGATTTGCTGGTGCATATGTCCGTCTAAGAGTGGCTGAAAGTACATTGATTCCGCTAATGAGGTGGACAGTGAATTGTCGTGAGGTTTCCATAAATATTTCATTCATAGCGAACGTTGCCTCGGATTTGAGCACAGCTTTTGCATGATCAGCGCCGTTCCAGCACGGACACGCAGCGACCACACAAGCCGGGGTGATCACTGTATTGACCGATGTCGGCTTCATAGTGCCAACAGCGCTCACACTTCTGACCCCGAGATAGGGCCACTTCGATCACGGCGAGCTCGTTGTCATCACTGGCCAGCAATTCGGCCCAAGGCTCGCCTCCAATCTGCAATTGGGACACGAGGAGCCAGTCGCGCAGGCCATCCACCTCTTGATCTCCTTTGCTTTGGAGCCATTGAAGGGCGTCTTGGAGAGCGGGGGTGCGCGCTTCGAGGCGAACGGCCGCTTCAAGCGATGATCCCAGCTTGCGCTTGCTTCGGCATTCTTCCAGCACTTTGTTAACCGCTGCGCGCAGCTCGCGAAGCTCTTGCATGGGGTCTCGAAGGCTGTCATCGCGCCACTCCTCCGGCACGCTGGGCCAGCCGCTGAGAAACACCGACTCGGTCCCTGTGGGATAGGGAATGTTTTGCCAGATGTCTTCTGCCATATGGCAAAGCACTGGGGCGATGGCCGCGGCCAGACGTTCGATGATCAGCGCCATCACGGTTTGGCAGCTGCGGCGACGCTTGTCGTTGGGGGCGCTGACGTACAGCCGGTCCTTGGCGATGTCGAGATAGAAGTTTGAAAGATCGGCAACGCAGAAGTTCTGCAGGAGCTGGAAGAAGCGGAAGAATTCATAGCGTTCAAACGCTTCACTGATCTGGTCGAGCACGGTTGCGGTGCGCTGCAACATCCAGCGATCGAGCAACGGCAAATCGCTGATGGAGATCGCATCACGGCTTGGGATGAAGTCGTGGAGATTTCCAAGCAGGTAGCGCGAGGTGTTGCGCACCTTGCGATAAACGTCTGATAGCTGCCGCAGGATGCCAGCACCGATCGGCACGTCTGCGGAATAGTCCACAGAACTCACCCATAGGCGAAGCACATCGGCGCCGTAGGCCGGTTCTTGCTTTTGGTTTTTGCCGCCTTCGATGATCACCATCGGGTCAACAACATTGCCGAGTGATTTGCTCATCTTTCTGCCTTTTTCATCCAAGGCAAAACCATGGGTAAGCACGGTTCGATAGGGCGCTGTGCCGTTGACGGCCACCGAGGTCAACAATGAGGACTGGAACCAGCCGCGATGCTGATCAGATCCTTCTAAGTACAGATCTGCTGGGTAGCTGAGACCGTCGCGTTGGCTCGACACAGAGGCCCAGCTTGAGCCGGAATCGAACCACACATCCATGGTGTCGGTGCCCTTGCGCCAGAGGTGCGCTTCTGCTTTGTGGCTGGAGGGGAGGAGGTCAACCTCGTCTTTTTCCCACCAAATGTCGGCTCCGTGTTCTGCGATCAGAGCTTTGACATGGGCGATGGAGTCGGAATTGAGCAGCACTTCGCCGGTTTCACGTTGGTAGAACACGGGAATCGGGACACCCCAGGTCCGTTGACGGGAAATGCACCAGTCGCCCCTCTCGGACACCATGGATTCAATCCTGTTCCTGCCGGATGCGGGCAGCCATTGCACGCCATCAATGGCCGTTAGCGCCTCGGTGCGGAATCCTTCTACTGAGGCAAACCACTGTTCTGTCGCTCTGAAGATCGTGGGCTTTTTCGTGCGCCAGTCATAGGGATAGCGATGGCTGTAGCTCTCTTGGAGGAGTAGGGAGCCGGAGTCTTCGAGCGCCGCGATGATCTTTGCATTGGCATCCTTGAGCACGTTTAAGCCCTCGAATGGGCCGGCTTCTGCGGTGAGTGTTCCGGCTTCATCCACAGGGCAGAGCACGGGCAGGCCGTGCTTTCGCCCGGTGTTGAAGTCATCCACGCCATGGCCTGGTGCCGTGTGCACCAGACCCGTACCCGATTCCGTGGTGATGTACTCCCCACCTACAACAATGGCGCTACGGCGCTCGAGCAGGGGGTGGCTGTAGGTGATGCCAGCAAGATCGGCCCCCTTCACGGTGGCTTTGGCTTGCAGTGGGCGTTCCAGCTTGGAGGCGATGGAGTCGCAAAGCTCGGCTGCCACGATCAGAAGCTGCCCGTTGCCGTCATCTGCGAGGCAGTAATCGAGGCGATCGTTCACCGACACCGCCAGGTTGGCGGGCAGAGTCCAGGGGGTAGTCGTCCAGATCGCTACCTGTAGGCACTGACTCAGGGTGTCGCTCGCTGCGGGTACGTCCAAGCCCTGCGCGTTGAGCTTGCTACGTAGGCTTTCGGGAAGATCAACAACAGGAAAGCCCACGTAGACACTGGGGCTGGTGTGTCCATCGGGATATTCCAGTTCGGCTTCTGCTAGTGCGGTGCGTGAGCTAGGGCTCCAGTGCACTGGCTTCAGGCCTCGGTAAATATGGCCCTTCAGCGCCATCGTTCCAAAAACGTCGATCTGAGCGGCTTCGTAGTCCTTTTGAAGCGTCAGATAGGGATGATCCCAGTCGGCCCAGATGCCCCAGCGCTGAAAGCCCGCCCTTTGTCCTGCAACCTGCTTGTGGGCGTAGGCCGCAGCCTTTTTGCGCAACTTGATCGGGGTGAGCGCTTGACGCTGCTCCTGGTTCATGGCCTGGAGCACTTTGAGCTCAATCGGTAGGCCATGGCAGTCCCAGCCAGGCACGAAACGCACCTTCCTGCCTTGCATCAGTCGATGCTTATTGATGATGTCCTTGAGCACCTTGTTCAAGGCGTGGCCCATGTGCAGGGCGCCGTTGGCATAAGGGGGGCCGTCATGCAGGGTGAACACCGGGCCGGGATTGTTGCGTCCAAGATCCAGATCAATGCCTTTCTCTTTCCAGAACGCTTGAAGTTCCGGTTCGCGGTGGATGGCATTGGCACGCATGCCAAACCCCGTCTCCAGCAGGTTGAGGGTGTCTTTGTAGGACGGGCGCTGATCAGCGTCCTGGCCTGTCTGCTGGGTCACGTTGGCGGCTGCAGCAAAGGGGATTATCAGTCTTCGTCGGTGCGGGTGGTATTGGGGGCTGTGTTTGAGGCTGTGTCGATGGCGCTGCCTGGAGTGCCGTCTGCATGGCTGTCCATGCTCGTTTCAGCTCGGGTGGCGTCGGTTTGAGTTTCATCGCTGCTGGACGTTGAACTCACCTCATGCGTTCCCAGAGATGGTTCTGGGCTGTCTGGACGGACCCAGCTTTTCTTGTGTTGTTGCTTAGTGCCTTGAGCTTCAGTTGTGGTGTCGTTGTCGTGACTTGCCTCGTTCGTTCCAGGTTGTTCACTTTTTTCAGATTTTTCACTGATCTCATCACTGGGAGGAGTGTTTATATCTGCATCGGCGGACGGCTGCTCAGGTCGTATCCAGAGTTTGTTGGTTCCGGTTTTTGCGGCAGGTTTCAGGCTTTTGAGTGTGTCAGCTGTGGCATTCACAAGGCTGGCTAATACGGAGGTGAGTTGTTGAAGGCTCGTGGTCCAACGTTCCCGGGAGCCGAGTCTTTGTTGCTCCTCATCGCTGAGTTGTTGCCAGCGGGCCTGCCCAACTTCTGCCCCTAGGCGGCTGATCAGCAACCCAGCGCAGGCCACTCCCAGCATGGGAGCTCCTCGGAGTCGGTCACTGCTGGTCACGAGGACCAGCCCAAGTAGGAGGATGACGGCTCCCCAGGCGCCATCGCGGGGACGACTGAGTTCAGTGGCGAGCAGTGGCAGCAGCAGAACTGCAAGACCCGCCAGCAAACAGAGGTCTCCAATGAGAGTGGCCAGCATCGGTGAATCGAGTGTCGACGTTGTCGCCATTCTGGGTCGATGTTTAGGATTCGCTTCTGCCCATCTGGCGGAATTGGTAGACGCGCTGGTTTTAGGTACCAGTGACTTCGGTTGTGCGAGTTCAAGTCTCGCGGTGGGCATTCCTTTCCTAGATTGGTGTCGCTTGTAGTAGCAGGCGACACAGGAATCTTTTCGATGACTCAAGCACTCGCACAACCGGAGAGCCAGGGATCGACGCCCCTGCTTCGGTCAGTGCCTAAAGAGTTTGTCGATCCACCGTCTGCCTGGAATCCAACGGTTGCTTTGTTTTTGGGTGGTTATGGCTTGGCAGCTTTGACCATTTGGGGCTGGTTTGTAGGTGGTTGGCCGTTGCCCCTGTTGTTGATATGTGGGTTCTTAGCACTTCATTTAGAGGGCACAGTTGTGCACGATGCCTGCCATAAGGCGGCTCATCCGGTCCCTTGGGTTAATCAAACAATGGGGCACGGATCAGCATTGCTTTTGGGATTTAGTTTCCCTGTCTTTACGCGGGTGCACTTGCAACATCATTCTCATGTGAATGATCCAAAGCATGATCCTGACCACATCGTCAGTACCTTTGGCCCTCTCTGGTTAATTGCGCCTAGGTTCTTTTATCACGAGTTTTTCTTCTTTCAGCGAAAGCTTTGGAAGCGTTGGGAGTTGATGCAGTGGGGATTCGAGCGTGCAATCTTTTTTACTATTATTGTTGCTGCAATTCGATTCGATTTTCTGCCTTTTATTTTTAATTGTTGGTTTGCCCCAGCGCTCATGGTTGGAGTCACGCTGGGCCTTTTCTTTGATTACTTGCCCCACAGGCCGTTTTTGTCGCGGAACCGTTGGCAGAATGCTCGTGTGTATCCAGGTCGCACAATGAATTGGTTGATTATGGGTCAAAATTATCACTTAGTTCATCATCTTTGGCCCTCTATCCCCTGGTTTGAGTACAAGCCCGCCTATGAGGCGACGAAGTCTCTCCTTGATGCAAAAGAATCGCCGCAGAGGCTAGGAATCTTTGAAACTCGCTCGGATGTCGTCAATTTCTTTTATGACATTCTGATCGGAGTTCGAAGTCACAAGCCAAGGGGTAGCAAGATGCGCCCGATTGCAAAGTTTCTGCCCAGTAGGCGCCTGCGACGAGGTTGGCTGTCTTTGCTGAAAAGAACCGCTGTCACGCCGGCACGTCAACGTTACTAATCCGTAGCGTTGACGTGCTCTTTGTTGTTTTTTCGCTTAATCCGCGAGGATTTTAGGAACGCGGAAGAAATCTCCTTCACGTTGGGGGGCCTGATCTAAAAGCTCTTGGCGCACATCTGTGGCCACAACAGAGTCTTCACGCGTGGCATTGACCACTTCTACAGCACGTGTTGTGGGTGGAACCCCTTCGGTGTCCACCGCTTGAAGTTGGTCCACATAATCGAGGATTCGCTCAAGCTGCCCTGTATAGGTAGCGATGGTGTCTTCAGGTAGATCTAGGCGGGCAAGTTTGGCCACCTTGCGAACGTCGTCGGCGGTGATCTTGCTCATGCAGCGGAGAGAAAGGTTTCAAGATCTTCGCGCAGTGCCGTGGCTGCTGTATCCAGTAACTCTGCTCCGTGTTCTGGCTTGGCCAGATAGGGGTCAGAGCCCATGCGGCCATCGGGATAGCGTCGCCGAAAATCGGCTGGGCCGTGAATCGCTCCGCATGGGGCGGCTTCAGGTAAGGGCCTTTGTTTGGTCACCAGGCTGTCGTGAAGGTGGAGGGTAACGGCGATTTCGCTTGGGGTGGCATGTTGGCCTTCGCGATTGCCATAGAGCTCTCGGGCTTGGCGCATCACAGCCCCTGCCATGAACCAGTTGGAGAGTCTGCAGCGCAGTTTGGGTGCTACCGGTAGTCCTCTGCTGGCGGCGGTTCCATAGGCCTGGGCAAAGGCTGCTTTGGTGGTGGCCATGTTGCCTCCGTGGCCATTCACCACAAAGATTCGCTCGAATCCATGGGTGGCTAAGGACAACACAAGGTCATGCATCACCGCCATCAGGGTGGCCGGTTGAAGACTCATCGTGCCCGCGAAGCCGAGATGGTGTTCGGCCATGCCATAGGCCTGAGCTGGCGTAACCAGCACTCCGCTGCGACGACCTAGCTCCAACGCCACAGCTTCTGCTGTGAGGGCGTCAGTCCCAATCGCACCCGTGGGTCCATGTTGTTCTGTGGAACCTAAGGGGATGATGATTCCTTTGCAGCCTTTCAGATAGGCCTCAACATCGGGCCAACTCTGGAGAGCCAAACGAATGGCTTCGGTGTTGGCTGCTGGGCCAGGCAGGGTGGCGTTCATGCCATCTCGATCAGTGGCTTGATGATCGCTCAGCTCGCCCCTTAGTGCGCTGTGCCGTTGCCGTCGTACTTGTCGGTGTTGTAGTAGCCGCCTCTGGTTCCGAAGTAAAAGGTGGCAATCACGAACAGTCCGCTGCCAAAGACCAACACGGTCCCGAGATTGAAGCCGGAGAGGGCGGCGTCCATGGTTGCAAGATCAGTGCACCAATCATGCCAAGGAGTTGCAAACTGAGCTTCCTTGGTGCGCTGATCATCACCGGAGTGGCGCGGATCTCAGGGAATAATCTCCTTGCCGTCTCCTTGAATATCCAGCCAATCGCGTAACCAGGTGGTGAGCCAGATGAAGGGCAGGGTGTCAGCAAAAGCCGCGAGGGCTTTGAACAAATAACCGCTGGCAATGAAAGCTCCTAGCTGAGGAAGAACCGCTTCTCCGGCGCGAATGGGCAACACATGCGCGGCGTAGTGGCTGATCAACACCACGGCGCTGGTGTCTACCAATTGGCTCACCAGGGTGGAGCCGTTGTTACGGAGCCAGAGGGCCTTGCCATTCGTGCGCTCCTTCCAAAAGTGGAACAACCGCACGTCTACGAATTGGGCCGTGAGGTAAGCCACCATCGATGCTCCCACGGACCCAAAGGCCAGGCGTTGAATCTCAAAAAAGGTGGATTCTGGAGCGCCGTTGAGGCCGGGCAGGAGACCTCCGAGCCACAGAATCAACACCACCCATCCATTGAGTAAGAGGCCTACCCACACCACCTGTGTGGCTTTCTCCTCCCCCCAAAGCTCACTAATGAGATCGGTGCACAGAAAAGTAACGGGATAGGGGAGGGCGCCAACGGCCACCACGATGGGCCATGCCCCAATCTGGCCAAGGGTGAGGAAGCGTGTCAGGCCAAGGATGTTGAGCATCCCAAGGGTGCCAAGAAAGAGCCCGGCTAGCACAAGAAACGCCAGGTCCCGCCTGGCTTTGATTTGGCTTGTGGTGATTGTGGGTGATGCCGACATGGGGTTCGTCGTTCATCGTTTGCGTCTCGACAGTCTGGTCATTCGGGTTGTGTTGACATGCCATCTGGAATGGCGCGGCTGGATTGCCTTGTCTTGATGACAATGCATGGAGCGGAGTGGTGGAACCATGGATCATCTCTCCAGCAACTCATTGAGCCATCCAGCCCATCCCCGTAGATTTTCAGCCCTCCCTCAAGCCTTTTTTTGCCGCCCTGCGGAGGTCGTTGGACCTGAATTGATTGGCTGCTTCTTAGTGAAACGCCAGAACGATGGAAGTCTGCTCTGGGGCGTGATTGTGGAAACTGAGGCCTATTCCCAAGACGATCCCGCTTGCCATGGTTATCGCAGACGCTCACCGCAGAACGAAACGCTGTTTGGCGAGCCTGGGCGGTTTTATGTGTATGTGAGCTATGGCATCCACCACTGCGTGAATGTGGTGACCGATCGCAGTGATTGGGCCAATGGGGTGTTGCTTCGCGCTGTTGCTATGCCTGGCGAGCCTGAGCGAGTGGCCGCTGGTCCAGGTTTGTTAGCAAGGCGGTTTGGTCTCAACAGAACGCATGACAGCCAAGCCGTCTGTGGCGAGAATGAATTCTGGTTGGCCTCCAGGCCCTCCGTTCTCAACGTCCCTGAGCTTGTGACCACCACGCGGATCGGAATCTCTCAGGCACAGGATTTGCCCTGGCGTTGGTACCTGCAGGACTCACGCAGCGTGAGCCGGCGTGCCCGAGGTGATCGGATGCCTGCTTTGAGCCAGGCCTTCATTCCAACTCTGGAGTGGAAGCGATGAGTGGCTGGTCCCATCGACATGTGCTCGACTTGGCTTCATTTTCGCGTGACGACTACGCCACGGTGCTGGAACTTGCCCATCGTTTTCGTTCGATGCCGGTGACGGGCGCTCGCAAACTCCCGGCCTTGCAAGGGCGATTGGTTGCAACTTTATTTTTTGAGCCCAGCACGCGCACGCGCAGCAGCTTTGAGTTGGCCGCCAAGCGGTTGTCTGCGGATGTGCAGAGTTTTTCTCCTTCCAGCAGTTCCCTGAGCAAAGGCGAATCCCTGCTCGACACAGCGCGCACTTATGTCGCGATGGGGGCTGATGTGTTGGTGATTCGCCATCGCTGCACGGATGTACCCGCCCAGTTGGCCTCTGAGTTGGATCAAGCCGGAGAACGCACCGTTGTGCTGAATGGCGGTGATGGTCAGCACAGCCACCCCAGCCAGGGTTTGCTCGACCTCTACACGCTTGCTCACCATTTCGATC
Organism: Synechococcus sp. CC9311; assembly: GCF_000014585.1. NCBI lineage: Bacteria > Bacillati > Cyanobacteriota > Cyanophyceae > Synechococcales > Synechococcaceae > Synechococcus > Synechococcus sp. CC9311. Next base: position 348,830 of record NC_008319.1, read on the forward strand.
CCCGCAACTCTCAACTTGATGCGTTGCAGGGCAAGCGCATCGTGATTGTTGGCGACGTGGTGCATTCCCGCGTGGCACGCTCCAACCTCTGGGCGTTAAGTGCATGTGGCGCGGATGTGGTGCTTTGTGGGCCGCCCAGTCTTGTGCCCGATGCGTTTGCGGCTTTTTTGGATGCTCCGCCTCCCGGGCAAGCTTCAGATCCTGTCCGGGAGCGTGGAACGGTGCAGATCAGCCGCTCCTTGGATGACTGTCTGTCTGGCGCGGACGCTGTGATGACGTTGCGCTTACAAAAGGAACGCATGACCGATCACCTGCTCACGAATCTTGATCGCTATCACCGTGATTTTGGGCTCACCCATGAGCGGTTGCGACGCTGTGCTTTTTCAGGCCCTGTGCTCCATCCAGGCCCTGTCAATCGTGGAGTTGAAATGAGCGGTGGACTCCTGGACGACCGCTCGATTTGCTTGGTTGAGGATCAGGTGCGAAACGGGATTCCTATCCGCATGGCACTGCTTTATTTGATGGCAGCGTCTGATCCTGTGGCGGAGTCGTCGCGGGCCTCAGCGCCATCCTGAGCAGAAACACCGGAGACGGAATTGGCGTAGTAATTCATGGCTGCTTTGAGAGCCGCATCTGGTGCGGCAATTGAGGGCCCGCTTCCGCTGTTCATCGGGAACGGAGCGTCTGCGGAGTCGAGACCGATGTGCTGACTTGGCATGCCAGTGAGCAGCATTGATGAGCGTTGCTGCGACAGAACAGCAAACATCCACTTGATCAGCAAGGACCAGCGATTTTCTCGATCGGGCATGAAGGCAAGGTGTGCGGCGGCCCACACAGCCCAGCCTGGGCTTCCACTGAATTTGAAGCCGCGCAGATCAGCAACAGCAGCAACACGATCCAGCACGGCCATGCTGCCGAAATCAAACCATTTGAAGTTCGGACGATTCCCTCCACTCATGATCGCGGCAATGTCTTTGCCGACGAAACCGCCCGCTTGGGTTGCTGGGCCTGCCATCCCGGGCAGTGGATTTCCCGTGGAAGTGTGCTTATAGCTGCAGAGATCGCCAACCACCCGAATCTCTGGATGGTCTTTCACGCTGAAGTCGGGTTCAACAATCACCCTCCCGCCACGATCCAATTCACAATCGATCGAGCCTGCCAGGGTCTTGCCCAGGTGAGATGGTCGTACACCGGCTGTCCAAATCACGGTTGCAGCTTGAATTGTTTGTTCGCCATCTGGAGTGCCAACGGAGACTTCTCCAGGCTTCATGCTCTGAACACGTCCCTTAAAGAGGGTCTCGACCCCTAGAGATTCCAGGGTCTTTTGAGCAGAGGCCGACAACGACTCAGGCATCGCCCTCAGCAATCGATCGCCAGGGTCGATCACGATGATCCTTGAATCATCAGGATCAAGTTGCTTGAACTCACGGCGCATGGCATTGCGCATTAACTCGGAGGTGGCACCTGCCATCTCGCATCCCGTAGGCCCCCCTCCCACAATCACCACGGTTTGAAGGAATTTGCGTGCCGCGGGATCAGGTGTTTGTTCGGCCTGCTCCATCGCCATCAGCAAGCGGCGACGAATTTCTTGAGCGTGCTCAAGGATTTTCATCGGTGGCGCAAAAGTGCGCCATTCTTCATGGCCGAAATAGGTGCTGCCCGAGCCCGTTGCGAGTACTAAGTGGTCGTAGGTGAGAATTTTTTCGCTGAAGTTGATTTGTTGCTTCTTGGCATCTAAGCCCGTGACTTCTCCCAGCAGGACCTGAACGTTGCGCTGCTTTCCAACCAGCTGTCGCAGGGGTGTCGCAACATCACCGGGAGCTACTAGGCCTGTTGCTACTTGATAAAGAAGCGGTTGAAACAAATTGAAGTTGCGCTTATCAATCAAGGTGATCCGCACATCTGCCTGCGCAAGCGCTTTGCAGGCTCGAACTCCAGCGAAGCCCCCGCCCACGATCACCACATGAGGGGCGTCGCGAAGACGTTCTTCTGGCGGTTCGAGCTCGAGAAAGAAATGCTCAGCAGCCATGGTCTAACCATCAGCAGATCTAAATCCAGGCTATGGATTCCGTACAAGATTGTCTGGATTTGTGCGTTCTTTAAAGCAACTTGAATCCTTCCAATAAGAGGCCATAGAGCAAACCAATGCGTGACATGTCCAATAGATCACGTCCCAGATGCTTTTGCCGATCTCGCGCCCAATGCCGTCTAGTTCGAACCATCAGCTCCCAGATCGCCACAGTCACCAGTGCGGCCACTGGATCCATTAACGCCAAAGCACCTGCAATGGCACCAATGCTGTTCCCAAGAGCGAAGCTTGCTCCGAGGGCAATCAACATTAAAGAAGCCCTTCTCCAGGGATTCACTGCCCACTGGTCAAGGCGTGAAGTGGCTTCTCCGAAACTGATTTGAAGTCGAGTCTTTTGCAGTCGAGCGGTCATGCATCGAGCCCCTCAAACCTCGTAATCAAAAGTGTGCCACCAGTTGATCCCCATCACCCGGCCGGCAAGCTGCCGACCTAAAAATACTCGATTTTTATTTGTTTCTTATATGAATAGCTGGTTTTTGAGCATTTCCTGTTGAAGCAAGATTTGCTTTGAGTTGACCACTAAGCGGGACCACAATTCAGTCGGAATCGGCTTTCGCTTTGCGGGATGATTTCCCCTCTAGTAGCTCAAGCAACGCCTCCATCTGGGCCATGACTCCTCTCACTTCACCCGCTTCAGGCAAGAGTCCGTCTTCCATCACGCCTTGATGCATTTCTCGCAGCTCCTGGCGGATGTAGCGAAGGTGGCTCACGACCTGTTCTCTTTTGGATTGCGACATCGTTTATGGCCGTTGCTGACATCCCTTTTACCGCATGGTCGTCCCGAGTGTCGTCAGCGACGGCCCAGCCCACCAGCTAAAGCGATAAGGCCATAGGTGATGAGGGCGCTGGGTCTGGCAAGCGTTGAGACCAAAACAAGAGCCGAGAGGCCTACAAATAAGGGCAGACGTCTTGTGAAGTGAGTGCTTGTCGAAAACATCAGCAAGACTCCAAGGCAAACGGTTGGCGCCTGTGAAGGCCTATAGCTGTAACGATGGAAGGCTGCTCCTCAAGGCCCCAGGCCATGGCTGTCCTTGAAATTGAAAAACAATCTTAAGGCCAATTGTCTGAGACGACGTCTCAGACAATTGGCCTTGGCCGCTGCCTCGAAAGAAAATATTTTGGTTCTGCTCCGGAGGCTGTGGATGCCCGGAAGTGGGTGTGCCACAACGTCAAAGGCGAGAGTCCAGAGTTCGCCGCCTCCCGCTTCCCAGAAGGACAGATTCACAAAGTTCCCGAACGGCGGGGTGTGTTGGATTGAGTTCTCGTTGTTGGTTGAGCTGGCCAGCGAGGAGCATCGAAGCATCAGGATTGGCTCCTGGATTACGGAGTACGTCTTCGCCATGGAGGAGACATTGATTGAGAAGTTTTAAATCAAGTCCTCCTTGCACGATCGATCGTGGAAACAAATCAATAACGTCCATGAAGAGATGGCTGATGCGTTGAAAGAATTTCGACAACAAGTATCAATATCAACAGAGCCACAATGCCTTTGATCAAAGACGTGGAATTGAAGGGTCTAACTAACGGGGATTCCCAGATCTGACCGGTGGTGCGATGGAAGCTTTTTTGTGTTGCTTAATTATAGGTTTGTGACGAGTGGGTCATTCTGCATAAAAAGATCCTCTAGATCTGCATCCACGATCCTCTTTTATTGAAGGTATCCCTAGGGTTTTGGTGCAAGGAGAGGTTTTTCGCTTTTGCTGGCAGCATAATAACTCGTTGGTGAAATCAATTGTCGTCCCTTCAAAATAAAAGCCTAGGCATTGCCTAAGCTTTTAGATTTCGCTATTCGTTAGTGCAGTATTTAAAACATATTAACGCTAGGCCAGCTGGAGGTTGAGTTGACGATGTCTTGCATTAAACTGTTAAGAACTGCAGGGTCTTTGCGGCTGTTAGTTGCTGCAGCATAGCCAAAATTTGAGTTGTAATTCTTCTTGTACACTGCTGCTGTGCCGTCCATAAGGCCGTAATGGCTACTCCCGTGGTCATTGTTGTGTCTCATGAAACGAAGTAGATCAATAGGTGTGGCTATCCATCCACCATGAGAATCAAACCGTTGAGGCTTGACGCTTGAATAAGCTCCTCCTCCATAGTATGTAGCTTCATTGCGCAGTTGTTGGTTCTTTTTGTCTCGCCCGATAACCATGCCTTTGGCACCTGCAGGATTCAGGATCTTGTTTTTCACGTAAGAATCGTAGTCTGCATTGGTTGCTTTCTCAATCACTCGCCCCAGTAAAGAGTACCCAAAGTTAGAATACTGCTTTTTTTGTCCAGGGTTTGAGGCTAAAGGGTAATTGCTTAATGTCCAATTGATTAGGCCGGTAAACGTAGACCCAGAGTAAGAAAACATTGGATCTTTTTTGTCTCCATTCTTGTTGATATTTGTCAATCCTGCGTGATGGTTCAGTAGATGCTGAATTGTGATTTTATCGATGTTTGGGTTGGTTGAAGGCGTTGGGTAGTCGTCTCCAAGAATACTGTTTTTGCCAAATACTTTAGAGTTTGAGTTTAGAGATGTTTCTTTCAAGAGTTTCTTGATTGCCGCTTGAGTTACAAGCTTTGAAACGCTGGCAATGCGAAAGCGATGCTTTGGCCCCACTGCAATTCCCTTTGTGATGTCTGCTTTGCCGAAACCACGGGCGTACACAAGTTTATTGTTTTTGCTAATGGCTATCGACAGGCCTTTGATGTTGTTATCACGCATGTATTGACCAACTTTCCTTTCTATTGATCGTAGGCTTTTGCTTGCAAATTTCTTGTTTTCCCAGACTCCATTGAACTTGACTCCACTCGCTGAGTTGAATGCTTCGATGTATTTTGGTTCGTAACTCTGATATCGATAGTTGTCGAAGATATGCTGGTAGTTTTTGGTTGGAATGCTATGGCGTGCTTGATAATATTGCCCGCCTTCTTTGGTCCACACAGCAGCATAGCGATCGCTATTCCCTTTGCGATAGCCGGTGACTACTTTCAGGCGATAGCCTTCTTTGGCTGACTTGTTAAATTCTTTCTGGTATTGAGAGTGTGTAAGTCCGTGCCGAGCTTTCCATGTGGGCATATTCTTTTCGAATATGACAGCAAATCTAGGAGATCCTTTTAGACTAAATGCGCTAACATGCTTTATTCCGTATCCTTTGCCAGACATAGAAGTGACTTGGCTTTGGTATTGCTTTTCAGTGAGGCCGTGCCGTGCTTCGTAAGCAGGGCCAGAGGTTTTTTCCCAAATCGCTGCATAGAATGGCTTGCCTCCAATTTCATATCCATTGATGTATGTCAAGCGATACCCTTTTTTGTTGAAAGCGTTAAATGCGGCTTGATATTTTTGTGGACTCAATCCGTGACGAGCAATAAATGGCTTGCACTCGTTTTTGCTCCAAATTGCAGCGTAATTTGCCTTCCCTGCTTGTTGATAGCCTGAAATTGACTTTAGGCAATAGCCTTTCTTGGTGTAGTTGTTGAAAGTCTGCTGATAACTAGAACTTGACAGGCCATGCCGCGCAGTCCATTCGCTGGCGGAGGATGGCAACGCTGTGGTCAGCACCATTCCTGTGGCCGCAATTGCGCTAATTGTTGTGGCTTTTTTGATGCCGTCTTTTGCTTTCTGGTTGATTTTTAGAAAGATGTTGTTGAGATCAAGAGCTGAATGAATCATTGTTGTTAGATGTGAGTGTTAATTCAGGGTCATCTCCCTGGCATTCACACCATCGCCCCTCTGAAGGCTGCGCTCGTTGATCAGAGACAAGGCTGCCTGTGATTTTGCTCACTACGTACAAGAGAAGATTCGATGATCTGCTCTGAAGGCAGGTCCGAGAGCTTTTGTGGCAATTGTTTTTCTATGTGTTTGGAAATTTTGTCTCAGGATTGCACCTGTTTTGAATTAATTTGCTCTATAGTATTCAGGCGCTTAGATATTGAATAAGCTTTCGTTTTTGGCAATGGAGAATAGGGGATTCGAACCCCTGACCTCTGCGGTGCGATCGCAGCGCTCTACCAGCTGAGCTAAGACCCCGTCGCTTGAAACCTAGCGACAGCTCTATGTCTTGCCCGATGCAGAATGGGTTCTTCGCTTCAGGGAGCCAGCATGCCGATCACGCCGGAATCTCTGGACGCGTTTGACGACGACAAGGTGGCTTTGCTTGCTCAGCGCCTTGAAGACGACGACTACCCCACCCCTTTTGATGGCCTAAGTGATTGGCATCTGTTGCGTGCATTAGCGATCCATCGGCCGGAGCTCACAGGGCCATATGTCCATCTAGTTGATCAGGAACCCTTCGATGAAGATTGAGGCCTCAAGGCCTCTGGAGGGGCGTCGCCTCGTCGTGGCGGCATCAGGAAGCATCGCTGCGGTCAAGACCCCTCTCCTTGTGAGTGCGTTAGTGAAGGCAGGCGCCGAGGTGCGTTGTGTCATCACCTCCAGCGCCTCGCGCCTTGTCAGCCCTGTGGCGCTTGCCAGCCTGAGTCGTCACCCTTGTTTGCAAGATCAGGATCAGTGGGATCCATCGCAATCTCGGCCGTTGCATGTGGAGCTAGCGGAATGGGCGGATCTTGTGGTTGTGGCTCCCTTAAGCGCCACAAGCTTGGCCCGTTGGACTCAGGGACTCGGAGATGGGTTGCTGGCCTCCTTGTTGTTGGCTTGCGAGCGGCCTGTGGTGGCGGCCTCAGCCATGAACACCGGGATGTGGAGTAACCCTGCAGTCCGTCGTAACTGGGATCTCTTGCAACGGGATCAACGGGTGCTGTGCCTGGGACCAGAGCCTGGTTTGTTGGCTTGTGATCGAATCGGAGAGGGGCGAATGGCCGATCCCGCTTTGATTCAATTGGCGGTTCTTCATGCTCTTCAGCAAGGCAGCCAGAAAAGGCAATTGACGCGTGATTGGAGTGGTCGTTCCTTACTTGTCACCGCTGGCCCAACGGTGGAAGCCCTGGATCCTGCCCGCATCGTGAGCAACCGCAGCAGCGGACGCATGGGCGTGATGCTCGCGCAAGCGGCTCGGTGGCGGGGGGCCCGGGTTGACTTGATCCACGGGCCTTTGCAGTTGCCAAACGCCTGGCTTGAGGGGTTGTCTTGCCACCCTGTGGAGTCGGCGCAAGCGATGGAGTCAGCACTTATTGAGCTGCAACCCGATGTTGATGCGGTGGCGATGGCGGCGGCGGTGGCCGACCTGCGCCGGCGTGGTGGCGCTCTTCCTGAGAAGCCCGCGAAGGCTGCATTGGAGAGCGTTTTGTCAGACCAAATGGAGCCTGTCCCAGATCTATTGGCCGGTTTGGCTGAGCGCCGACCCCCTGGTCAAGTGCTCTTGGGATTTGCTGCTCTCAGCGGTCACGTCGATTCGCTGCTGGAACGGGCCCGTCACAAACTCTCTGCCAAACAATGCGACCTGTTGTTTGCGAATCCCATTGATCAGCCCAATCAGGGGTTTGGTTCGCATCGGAACGGAGGCTGGTTGCTCAGGCGCGATGGCTCACAACAGCCCTTCTTGCCCCAATGCAAGCTCGAGCTCGCCAATCGCTTGCTGGATGAGATCGCCATGCAACGGACCGCGCTGCATGGCCTCCATTCGCAGGACGTTATCTCAGACGTTTAATCCTCTGATGATTGCCTGAGAGCATTTTCAGGCACTGTTCAATTGTGCCGTTCATCGGTTTCGAGACGCTCCCTTTACAGCCCGCAACGCGAAGGCTTGTTGAGAGCTGCAAAAGGCTTGCCGGAACGCTCGTTTTCCCCTTGTAAGATCGAAAAATCGGTGGATACCGTCTTCGTCCGGCTAATCAGCTTTCTTCTATGCGCATCCGTCCCCTGCTGGCCATGGTGCTGGCCCTCTGTCTCTTCGTTGTAACCGCCTGCAGTGGTGGTGCTGAGGCCATAGATCGATCCAACGTCACCTATGACGACATCCGCAATACGGGCAAGGCCAATGATTGCCCCACCCTTCCTGATTCGGCTCGTGGCTCCATCAGCCTCACGGCAGGCTCCGCTTACGAACTGCGTGGGATCTGTATGCATCCGTCCCAGGTTTTCGTGAAAGGTGAACCCGCAAATAAGCGTCAAGAAGCGCAATTCGTTGAGGGCAAAATCCTCACCCGTTACACCTCGAGCTTGGATGAAGTCTTTGGCGATCTCAGCGTTGGTGCGAACGGCCTGAGCTTCAGTGAAAAAGGCGGCATTGATTTCCAGCCGATCACCGTCTTGGTTCCTGGTGGTGAGGAATTCCCCTTCACCTTCTCAAGCAAAAACCTTCAAGCCACGGCTGATGGTTCATCACTCACAACAAGTACTGACTTCAACGGCACTTACCGCACACCTAGCTACCGCACCAGTAACTTCATCGATCCCAAGGGTCGCGCCTTAACCACTGGTGTGGACTATCCCCAGGGACTCGTCGGTCTTGGTGGTGATTACGAGGAGCTTGAGAGCGAAAACGTCAAGCGCTACATCGATGGCACGGGCGAGATGAGCTTTTCGATCACCAAGGTGGATCCGGAAACCGGTGAATTTGCTGGCGTCTTCACGGCGATTCAACCCTCCGATTCCGACATGGGTGGTCGCGAAATCGTTGACGTGAAGATCAGTGGAGAGGTCTTCGGTCGTCTTGAGGAGGCTTGATCCCTCCAGTTCAGACACATTGATCCAAAAGGAGGGCTGAGGCCCTCCTTTTTTTCTGTCTTCTGGGAGAATCTCGCCATCCCTGATCCAGACACGAATCGCCGATGACTGCCAGTTCCTCTTCCTCACAGCGCTCCGGGGTGATTGCTCCTTACGGAGGCACCTTGGTGGATTTGATGGCGTCAGCCACGGAGCATGCCGCGCTGAAGGCTTCTGCCACCACAAGCATCGAATGTTCCGATCGCAATGCCTGTGATGTTGAGCTGCTTGTAGTGGGTGGATTCTCTCCAGAGCGCGGATTCATGCATCAGGCCGACTACGACTCCGTTGTTGCCGGGCATCGCACCACGTCTGGATACCTGTTTGGGTTGCCGATCGTGATGGATACCGACCGTGAGGACGTCGCGGTTGGAGACAAGGTGTTGTTGACCTACAAAGGTCAGGATCTCGCTGTTCTCACCGTTGGTGATAAGTGGGAACCCGACAAGGTTGTCGAAGCCAAAGGTTGCTACGGCACCACCTCGCTAGAGCACCCTGCGGTGCGCATGATCGCCACGGAGCGCCGTCGCTACTACCTCGGTGGTTTGATTCAGGGCTTGCAGCTTCCGGAGCGTGTCTTCCCTTGCAAAACGCCAGCTGAGGTCCGAGCAGGCCTCCCCGACGGCGAAGACGTGGTGGCATTCCAGTGTCGTAATCCCATTCATCGCGCCCACTACGAGCTCTTCACCCGTGCACTGCACGCCCAAAATGTCAGTGAGAACGCCGTTGTGCTGGTCCACCCCACCTGTGGGCCCACCCAGCAGGACGACATCCCTGGCGCCGTCCGCTTTCAGACCTATGAACGCCTGGCAGCAGAAGTGGATAATTCGCGCATTCGTTGGGCCTATCTGCCTTATGCCATGCACATGGCGGGTCCTCGTGAAGCCCTGCAGCACATGATCATCCGCCGGAACTACGGCTGCACGCACTTCATCATTGGCCGGGATATGGCTGGCTGTAAATCCTCCCTCTCCGGGGACGATTTTTACGGACCATATGACGCGCAGAATTTCGCCAAAGAATGTGCTCCTGAACTGACGATGGAGACCGTTCCTTCCTTGAATCTCGTCTTTACCGACGAAGAGGGGTATGTCACTGCGGAACATGCGGAGGCCCGCGGTCTGCATGTCAAAAAGCTCAGCGGCACCCAATTCCGCAAGATGCTTCGCAGTGGCGAGGAGATCCCGGAGTGGTTTGCGTTCCGCAGCGTGGTTGAGGTCCTTCGGGCCTCCTGACGTTTTCAATTTCTATTAACATTCCTTCATCAGAGGCGAAGAACCTTGAACAAGCGTTGGCGCAATGTGGGGCTTTATGTCCTGCTCGTAGTGGTAGTGATCGTTGTGGGTACTGCGTTCCTTGACCGCCCAGATCCTGCAACTGCAGCCCGCACGCTGCGGTACAGCGACTTTGTGGAATCCGTTCAGGAAGATCAAGTCAGCAGAGTTTTGCTGTCTCCCGACCGGGGAACCGCTCAAATTGTTGAGACCGATGGTCGTCGGGCGGAGGTCAACCTCGCTCCGGACAAGGATTTGCTGAAGATGCTGACGGATCACAACGTTGACATTGCGGTGCAGCCTTCACGCCAGCCAGGCGCTTGGCAGCAAGCAGCAACCAGCTTGATCTTCCCGCTGCTGCTTCTTGGCGGCCTGTTTTTCCTGTTCCGCCGCGCCCAGGGTGGCGGCGGCGGCGGTGGAAACCAAGCCATGAATTTCGGCAAGAGCAAGGCACGGGTCCAAATGGAGCCCACCACACAAGTTACCTTCGGTGATGTGGCTGGAATTGAAGGCGCCAAGCTCGAGCTCACTGAGGTGGTCGACTTCCTCAAAAATCCAGATCGTTTCACGGCTGTAGGAGCGAAAATCCCTAAGGGTTGTTTGCTTGTTGGCCCTCCAGGTACAGGTAAAACGCTGCTCGCAAAAGCAGTGGCCGGTGAGGCAGGAGTGCCCTTCTTCTCAATCTCAGGTTCTGAGTTTGTGGAGATGTTCGTGGGTGTTGGTGCCAGCCGTGTACGCGACCTGTTTGAACAGGCCAAGAAAAACGCCCCTTGCATCGTGTTCATTGATGAGATCGATGCAGTCGGTCGACAGCGTGGCGCTGGTCTTGGCGGAGGTAACGACGAGCGTGAACAAACCTTGAACCAGCTCCTTACGGAGATGGATGGTTTTGAAGGCAATACCGGAATCATCATCATTGCTGCAACCAACCGACCTGACGTATTGGATTCAGCCCTAATGCGCCCAGGGCGTTTCGATCGCCAGGTCACGGTTGATCGTCCTGACTACGCCGGACGTCTCCAAATTCTTGGCGTCCACGCCCGCAGTAAAACCCTCTCGAAGGATGTTGACCTCGACAAGGTGGCTCGCCGGACTCCTGGGTATACAGGTGCTGACTTGGCCAACCTTCTCAATGAAGCCGCCATCCTTGCGGCCCGCCGCCAACTCACTGAGGTGAGCAACGACGAGATCAGCGATGCGATCGAGCGCATCATGGTGGGCCCCGAGAAGAAAGATCGGGTGATGAGCGAGCGTCGCAAGCGTCTGGTTGCTTATCACGAGGCTGGCCATGCACTGGTGGGTGCTTTGATGCCTGATTACGACGCTGTTCAGAAGATTTCGATCATTCCCCGTGGCAATGCTGGTGGTTTGACCTTCTTCACACCGAGCGAAGAAAGGATGGAATCTGGCCTTTATTCACGCACCTATCTTCAAAACCAAATGGCTGTGGCGTTGGGTGGCCGGGTTGCAGAGGAGATCGTCTATGGGGAAGACGAGGTCACAACGGGTGCCTCCAACGATCTCCAGCAGGTAGCTTCAGTGGCCCGTCAGATGGTCACTCGCTTTGGGATGAGCGACAAGCTGGGCCCTGTTGCCCTTGGCCGTGCTCAAGGAGGCATGTTCTTGGGTCGTGACATCGCGGCTGAACGTGACTTCTCAGAAGACACTGCCGCAACGATTGATTCTGAAGTCTCTGATCTTGTTGATGTGGCCTATCACCGTGCCACCAAGGTGCTGAACGACAACCGTTCTGTTCTTGATGAGCTCGCTGAAATGCTGGTTGAAAGCGAAACTGTTGATTCTCAGGAGTTACAGGATCTGTTGATCCGACGTGATGTACGAATTGCTGAGTACGTCTGATCGTCAGCAGTGGTTGATGGCCTCGTTGCGCCGTCAGCCACTCATCGTTGTTTTGCGGCCTAAGGAGAGTGATCTCCTTGGGCCGTTTTTGCAGTCACTGTTGTGTCAACGCCTCGATCAATTGGTTGATCTTGGTGTCCATCACATTGAAATTGCCTGGATGGACCACTCGCACTGGAGTGATCTGATAACGGCAATCCGCCTGCGGCATCCAGCCCTTCAGCTGGGAGTCGCGTCTGTCACGTCTGAACGCGGTCTCCAAGCAGTGATCGATCTCGATCTGCCCTATGCAATGTCTCCGCTCTTGGATCAGGGCCTGGTCTTGATGGCTCATCAACACAACTGTTGTTTTGTTCCTGGTGTGATGACGCCAACCGAAATTCGGCAAGCTTTTGTTCTTGGTTGCCATGTTGTGAAATTGTTTCCAGCTGTTGTGCTCGGCCTCGATTACCACCGGCAGATTTCAGCGCCGATGGGGGATCTGCCCTTCATGATTGCTGCCGGAGGCTTGACTGTGGCCGACTTGGATCCATGGCTATCAGCTGGTTACGACGCGATTGCTCTCGGTCGTGGCGTTCTCAGTACCACGGATGCCATCGCTGATCTACGTGATTGGTTGACGTGAGTCTTATCTGCTACAGATGGGATAGTGATTTGATTTCGAATGTCTCAGTTGTCCATCAAGCTGAGCGACAAGGCGGATGCTCTGATCGCGCAATTGCAGAAAGAGATCTTTAATCGTCGCCGTAAAAAGGTCACGGCAGCTGGCGTTGTTGAGACCTTGGTTGAAAGTGGTGCACGCTCTCAGTCCGACAAGCGCTTTGCCACCTCTTGGGTCAATCTGATAGAAGACATTGAGAAGGCTGCAAAGCTGGCCACTGCGCATGGCAGCAAGCCCTCATCCCTGACGGATGAGGAATGGGTCATGGTGTTGAGTCATCGCAATCGTCAAGTCTCCAAACCGCGTCAAGCCAGCAAAACAAGCAAAGCCAGTAAAGCTGTGCAGGCTGATAAGCCTGCTGCTGCCGGTCCAACGGCATCAACGAAAACCAAACAAGCCTCCTCCTCCTCGCGGGTCGCTAAAGCTCGGGTAACCAAGACAACAAAAACGTCCACCACGTCGTTGGCCTCAGTCGGGAAACCACGCAAGGCGCGCCGTGCCCGTAAGTCGAGCACTGATTCCACGTCGGCTCGCTCCACTGCTGGCCGCATGGCGAAAGCGGCAGCACAGTTGGCTAGCAACAATGGGATTAAGTCTCCGGCCAGAAGCTAGGGGTTGCTCAGATCACCAAAGGCTGCACTGCCCCTGCTGCCTGAGAAGGTGATCGGCAAGCACCAAGGACACCATGGCTTCCACCATCGGAACGGCTCTTGGCAAGACGCAAGGGTCGTGGCGTCCTTTTGCTGAGAGCGTGGTGGCCTCCCCTGCCGCGTTGATGGTCTGTTGCTCCTTGCGGATGGTGGCCGTTGGCTTGAAGGCCACGCGGATCAAAATTGGTTCGCCATTGCTGATCCCTCCTTGAATGCCTCCGGAATAGTTGGTGGCCGTATGCAAGGTTCCATCCTGGGTGGGCAGAAACGCATCGTTGTGGGCACTGCCCTTCAGCAGAGTGCCGGCAAATCCCGATCCGATTTCAAAGCCCTTGGTGGCGGGCAGTGACATCACGGCTTTAGCCAGGTCAGCTTCTAACTTGTCGAAGACGGGCATTCCCAATCCCGTGCTCGCTTTCCTCACCACGCACTCAATCACCCCGCCGCAGGAATCTCCCTCTTGGCCGATCGCTTCAATGCGTTGAATCATCTGTTCGGCCATTCCTGCATCAGGGCAGCGCACGATGTTGCCTTCCACTTGTTCGGGTGTGACTGAACTGGGATCAACGCTCGCCTCGAGATCGTGGATTTGCTTCACCCAAGCGATGACTTCAGTGCCATTGGCTTGTTTCAGAAGCTGCCTGGCGATAGCTCCCGCTGCAACACGTCCAATCGTTTCCCGCGCTGAGGCCCTGCCACCGCCACTGCGGGCCTGAATGCCGTACTTCACCTGGTACGTGGCATCGGCATGGGAGGGGCGAAAGGCCACTTCCATGTCTTTGTAGTCCTGAGGTCGTTGGTCCTTGTTGCGCACCACCATCGCAATCGGTGTACCCAGGGTCACCCCATCGAGTAAGCCGCTGAGAATTTCAACTTGATCGGCTTCTTTCCTTGGGGTGGTGATGCGACTTTGCCCCGGACGTCTGCGGTCGAGGTCTGCCTGAATGGCTTCTAGATCTAATTTCAGCCTGGGCGGGCAGCCATCCACAATGACGCCCACGCCTCCACCATGGGATTCCCCAAAGGTGCTGATCCGAAACAGTTTTCCGAAGCTGCTGCCCATGGGGCCTCCCTGCTGGGATGAGCGTAATCAGTCGGGTTCATTGTGGAGTTCTGATCAGATCAGATCAGGAAGCGCTGCCGTTGGACGTTCGCTTTCTGGAAGATCTCTGAGCATGGTGAAATCTTCAAAGCTGAATCCAGGTCCAACACAACAACTCACCAGGCTGTAAGGACCTTCGGCTTTGGCGGCCTGCCAGTGATCCGCTGGAATGACCTGAACAGGGTTATGCATCGACAACACCTCTCGAGTGGCCTGATCAGCCTTGGGCTTGAGGCACCACAGACTTAGGGGTGCTCCTTGTAGATGGGTCCACACCTCATCGGCATGGCTCACCCTGTGCCACCGACTCAGCGATCCTGAATCCAAGAGATACAAGATTGTGCTGATGGCACAGCGCTGTTGCTGATCAGGTCGAATCACAAGCACAGAGCTTCGATGCAGCTCGCGATACCACCCGCCCTCTGGATGGGGTTGCAGCTTCCATTCCTCTACCAGCTTCTCAACGACTTCTGAAGGGTTGCGTTTGTTCATACCATCCATTCTCCTCCTTTGAGATCGCCAAGCCTGCCCAGGCAGAGCCCTCTGGCCTGACCTCTATTAAGCCAATGCTCTGCTGCAACTTGTCATGGTGTCTGCTGCTGCCCAACGACAACGACAGATTGAAGTTGGATACTGGTGGCCCAACTTGATGTTCATGCTGCTGTCGCAGGACGTCTCGGTGGACAGGCCATCAGGGGGCGATGGTGATGACGACGTGGTGTTCTGTTGGGAGCTGCAGTGATGTTTCGTTTTTGGCCTGCTTCGGCAAGGTCTGCTTGTAAGCGTTCGGTGCAGCACAGCAACCTCGACCAGCTCGGGAGCTGATGGGCGACTGGCGCTGCCATCAAGTCCTCAACTTTGGGACGCAACAAGGTTGCGAAGCTCTGGACAGCAAGTTCCTCGCTGTGTCGGTTGTAAGGCAGACGATTGATGGCTGAATCCAATCCAAACTGTTGGACACGGTCTTCGCCCACGCGCCGGAACAGCACTTCAAGCGTTGGGATTTGGTCTGGAGACAACATCCGACCCTCATGCTCCATGAGTCCACGAAGCACCGTGGCAAAAATTTCACCGGCCATGCGTTGCAACCCCTCAGAGGGAGCATTGCCCAGTGTTTTGTGCTTGTGATCAAACAAGCCGAGATCCACTTGGGCGATGCGCCGAGGAGCCACATGGCGATACACCTCCGAAAGCAAACCAATTTCGAGTCCCCAGTCGGAAGGAATGCGCAAATTCATGGCCAGATCTCTGGTGAACGCGAACTCGCCGGCTAAGGGGTAGCGAAAGGATTGGAGATAGCGCAAGTAAGGCATCGGGCCAAAAATCTGCTCCAGGCTGGTGAGGAGTGGACCCACAAACAGGCGTGTTGCCCTTCCATGGAGAGATTGGGTCTCGAGCGAAAGACGGCTGTAAAACGCTTTCACGTAAGCCACACCGAGAGAGGGATCCAGCAGCGGTCGCAGCATTCTTTGTGGATACGCCGGTGAAAAGGTGCGGATGTCGGCATCAAAGAGTCCAACGATCTCAGCGTTCCTGCAAGCCACACCAAGTCCTTGCCACACAGCCCAGCCTTTCCCGGGTGGTCCGGTCACATTGAGGCCAAGGGTCTGAAGAGACTGCAGTGATTCGGCAACGGCAGGGCCATTCGTCCAGTGCACGCGCACCGGAAATGGCATGTCAGAGAAGAAAGCTTCCGCAGCGGCGACGTCGTCGCTGGTCTCTGCAGACAACGCGATCACAAGTTCTTCGAGGCCGCTTAGTTCTGCCAGCACCTCACGGATCAGTCCGAGCGCAGGTCGGCTGAATTCTTCCATGAGGCACGGGATCAGCAAGGACGTTGGGCGTTGCCTCAGCTGACGACGAAAGTCTGGGAGGTCCAGCTTCCCGAGCCCATAATCATGAATTGTGGCGATTAATCCCTGCTGAAAATCCATGCGGTGATCAATGCGACAACAATTTGCGGAGCTCTGTTCCATACCTGATGCACTTGGCAAAGGCACGGTGTCGAAGCTGTTAATGGCGCATAAGTGGTTGCCATCGCTTCTGACGGAGCTCTATGAACACCATTCTTCGGAGGATCTCAATCTGCTGTCGTCGCAATTGCTGCATTCCGAGCGGTCCGCTTCGGAGAAGGCCGTTTCAGAGTCGCTTGATGTTGGGAGTGCGGACGCAACGGCAACGGGTGCGCGTTGGGATTCCTCGAGTTGTGTGTTGATTGCCTATGCCGATACGGTGAGTGCCGATGATCAGCCTGGGCTCCGTTGTTTGCAGGCCCTTCTTCACGAGCATTTCAACGGGCTCTCATCCGTCGTGCATGTGTTGCCCTTCTTGCGCTCAACCAGTGATGGCGGTTTTGCCGTTGCCAGTCATGAGGAGATTGAACAACGCTTCGGTGATTGGAATGACTTGGCCGCGTTAGCTGAAGGCCGCCAGTTGATGGCTGATTTGGTTCTCAATCACATTTCAGCGTCTCACCCTTGGGTGCGAGCTTTCCTGAAGGGAGAGCAACCTGGAGCGCGATGTGTGTTGGCTGCTGCTCCCAACCCTTGTTGGGACAATGTGGTGCGCCCGCGTAGCTCAGCCCTCTTCACCACATTGGCAACAGATCGGGGCCCAGAAACGGTCTGGACCACGTTCGGACCCGATCAAGTTGATGTGAACTGGCGAGAGCCTGAAGTGTTGTTGGGGTTCACACGACTGCTCGATCTTTTTTGCAGTTATGGCGTCCAATGGTTGCGCCTTGATGCCGTGGGGTTTGTTTGGAAAGAGCCTTTGAGTGATTGCATCCATCAGCCTCAGGCTCATCGGTTGGTGGAAGTGTTGCGTCTTCTCTTGGAGTCGCGATGTCCTCAGGGAGTGGTGGTGACAGAGACGAATGTCCCGGAGCAGGAAAATCTGTCTTATTTGACCACGGGTTCTGAAGCGCACCTCGCCTACAACTTCCCATTACCTCCGCTGGTCCTCGAGGCATGTCTCAGTCGTCGTGCTGATCTGCTGAACAACTGGCTGGCGCGTTGGCCTCAGCTCCCTCAGGGAACAGGCCTGCTCAATTTCACGGCATGTCATGACGGGATTGGTTTGCGGCCACTCGAAGGGCTGATGGAATCCGATCGCTTGCTCCAGTTGCTGAAGCAATGCGAGCAGAGGGGTGGCTTGGTGAGTCACCGGCGCTTGGCGGATGGACTGGAGGTTCCTTATGAAATCAACATCAGCTGGTGGAGTGCCATGGCGGCTCCAGGGAGGGATCCATCACACCATCAACGAGCGCGTTTTTTGTTGACGCAATTGTTGCTGTTGACGTTGCCCGGTGTGCCTGCGTTTTATTTGCCGGCGTTATTGGCAACTCCTAATGACAATGCCAGATTTCTCCTCAGCGGTCATCGGCGCGATCTCAACCGTCCTCAATTTCAACTCGACCGCCTAGAGCGTTTGTTGGTTGATGTTGAAAGCGATACCCCTCAGGTGGTGGCGTCACTGCAACAAGCGATGGCTGTCCGTCGTGGCCAGGCGGCGCTAGATCCCTTCGCCCCAATGAAGGTCCTGAGCGAAGGGCGCTCTGATCTGGTGATTCTGCAGAGGGGTGAAGGGGCAAGCACTCTGTTTGCGATTCACAATTTCAGTGATGTTCGCCTCAGTTTCCCTTTAAGCACCCTTGCTAACGCCACAGGGTGTGTTTGGCATGACGTTTTGAAAGGACATTCTCTTGTTGCCGGCCAAACGGCTCTCGATCTTGAGCCGTTTGCTGTGCATTGGTTAACTCGATGACTAAAACAGATGCTCTGTGCTCAATCCCCTGGTGGGTCGTCACCGATCTCGATGGGACCCTGATGGACCATGACTACAACTGGGAGCCGGCACGGGAGGCGATTCGTGGCTTGCAGCTAAAGGGAATTCCGGTGATTCCCTGTACGAGCAAAACGGCGGTGGAGGTGAAACATTTCAGGGCTGCCGTTGGGTTGAAGGACCCGTACATCGTTGAAAACGGAGGGGCTATTCATGGGGAAACCAGTGATGGTGAGCCATGGGAGCTTGTATTGGGATGCCCTGTCGCTGAGCTTCGCCCGGTTTTGCTTGAGCTTGAGCAGTTGCTCAGTGAACCATTGCAACCTATTGACGCACTTTCGGATCAAGAAGCTTTCGACCTTCTTGGGTTGCAGGGCAAAGCGCTGCAGTTGGCGTGTACGAGATGTTGGAGTTTGCCCTTTGTTCCCCCTTCCGCATCAGCGCGGCAACGGTTGCCAGATCTCGCCAACCGGCTTGGATTCGCTGTGGTTCAGGGCAACCGTATGGGTCACCTACTCGGAGTCGATGTCAGCAAGGGTCGAGCGCTTGAGGTTTTGAAGCAGCGCCGTGCTGGCTCTCCCGTGCGGGTGCTCGCATTGGGTGACTCTCCCAATGACCAGCCCCTTCTTGATGCTGGTGATCTCTCCGTTGTGGTGCCGGGTGCGAATGGTCCCCATCCGGTCTTTGCTGAAGCCATTGCTCAAGGCCGCTATCAGTTGGCTTCTGCTTGCCATGCGCAGGGCTGGGCAGAGGCGGTCTTTCAGTACATTCTCAATGAACAGAGCTGATGCTGAACACTTCAATCTTTTCCTCAAAGACTGAGTGAAACGCTCGCCTAAACGGGAGCAGACTTGAACAGAAGAATGATCAAGCACGGATGACAGCGATTCAATGCCGATATACAGGTGACTTGCACTGCACGGCTCAGCACGGACCCTCGGGGTCCGTCTTGAACACCGATGCGCCAACTGATCATGACGGCCTTGGCGAAAGCTTTTCGCCGACTGACCTACTGGCGACAGCCCTTGGAACCTGCATCTTGACCATCATGGGTCTCGCCGCACGGCGCCGCGGCTGGGACCTCGTTGACGCCAGCGTCATCGTTGAAAAAACAATGACAACAGAAGGACCGCGCCGCATTGAAAGCCTTCAAGCTCAGATCAGCCTCCCTGTTGCCCTTAGTCAGGAACAGAAGACCTTGCTGAAGCGTGTCGCGAATGATTGCCCCGTTAAACGAAACCTCGACACTTCAATCACGATTGATTTGATCTGGAACGATGCAAGTTCTACGGCTCTCTAGTTGATTTGGCAAAGTCATCCAGGCCAAGAGACTTTGATGAGACTCCAATTCATTCCAATTTAAGTTTGTCGCGAATCAACGCAGTTCACCTTTTCGAGGTAGGTGTGTTTAGACCAAGGGAATAGATGTTGTTGTCTACTGTGATGCAGCTACGTCACCACCCGATGCGAATGGATTTGAGCGGTAGTGCTTTCACCTGCATCAAGTAGATCCCAATTTGGTGCTCGCGGGACAGCTCACATTCCTTTTGGCTCTGTTAATTATTTTTCAGTGTGCCGTAGCTCTTGTGCCTGATCAGGACTGATTCGATCCGAGGTCTCGAGCACATGGCTGATGGTGTCAAGTGTGAGTACGGCTTGTAGCTTCACTCCGTGGCTCTGTAAACGCTGTTTGGCGCGGAGATCATGGATTCCACCATGGTCTAAAAACACCACCACATCACGCACGTTCAAGCCAGATGATTCGAGCTTGCTGATTCCCTCCATCACGCTGCCGCCGGTAATCAAGATGTCATCGACCACTGCCACGGTCTCCCCCTTCTTGAACTCTCCTTCCACCATGCGCCGGGTTCCATGGGCCTTCACTTCTTTCCTTGGGTAAATCAGTGGCTTATGCAATTGCAATGACAAGCCAGTAGCGGTGGGTAAAGATCCATAAGGAATCCCTGCAATGCGATCGAATCGCAATGGCCTTAGTACCTGGGCATAGCAATCGAGAACGCGATGAAAAAGAGCGGGATCAGAAATGATCTGACGAAGATCAATGTAATAGTTGAAAATTTCACCGCTTGCTTGCTTAAATTCCCCGAATAGAAGGCAGCGAATGTCGTACAAATCGATCACAAGATCCCAAAGGTCTTGATCGATTGGCTTTACACCATCTTCCCTAACCGTCGTGATGGAGTCATCCTGATTTGATTGATCCGAGTGGGGCCAGATTCTGCATTGTTCCGGATGGATTGCATCGGTATGTGCTCTCTCTTGGAGATGTTGGTCGCGAATTCGATTGATTCTTCCTTTGAGCGTTGAGGTCTGTTCATTGATATTGTTTCCATTCAGCAAATTTTGAGGAAGTGGAATCAACAATCCATCTCCCATCTTGTTTAGGCCGTTTTTGAGCAGACATTGCAAATTCCCTTCCTCACCCCAGAGCGAGCGGAGCATGACAAATCGTTCGGGTGCTGCTTGTCGCACATCAGCCAATATTGCTGGGTCACTGGTGCCGACTTCAAGCAAAAGTTGTTCGGGTGTCCCCCAGCTCTGGCTTTCTCGCACCACTTTTAAATAGAAAGGATTGTGGTCGTTGGGATGATGTTGAAGATCGTGGGCAGCAGGGTTGGAGCTATGGCAATTAATGAAGACTCCTTTCCCTGGGTATAAAAGGAAAGGAGCTGCAATGTCTTGACCAGCGAAAGGATTGAGTGTTACGGCGTCGGCATGCAGGGATTGGAACAGGTAGGCAGCGATAGCGCTCGAGCTATTGAGATCTCCATGCTTGATATCGATAATGAGCGGCAGGTCTGGAGGCAGCAGTTCACGCACCTCCAAGAGCAGCTCCACTCCAGCCGAACCCATAGCTTGATAAAAGCCGAGGCTTGGTTTGTAGGCACAAACATGATCAGCCGTTTCTTCAATTACGGACTTGCACCATGACCGGGCTTGGCTGAGCAGTGATCTGCCGTTGAGTCCGCGCAGGTCTGCCCAGCTGCGCAGCATTTCAGGATTAGGATCAAGGCCCGTCACCAGCAGCGACTTCCGACTGCTCATCGCATCGGTGAGTGCCGTGAAAAAGCCCATGGCTCTTGGGATTGATTCTTCCAGAATGGGCTCTGATCAGATTGTTCGTGACTCTGATCCATCAAATGAAGCATTTGATGATGGCAGCGATGTCGATGGCGTGGTTTGGCCTGAATGGCTCAGATCCGCATACTCAATAAACTCAGTACAAATCAATACCTTCCTTAATCTCATTGATTCACAGCCCGTTATGGCAGGTGACCAGTTAAGTCTTGCTCATGAAGGTGGATGATTTGATGCCGCGTTGCATCACCACTAGCCTGGACAATAAGCATCCGAGAGTCGTGAATAGTACGGCAAGATTCATTGGCAATGTATGCAAATTGTTGGAATTTGCGTACATTGAGATGAATATCGATAGCATTAATCCCCAGAAGAACGAGAGTTCGGCGTAGAAGTCGTGCCGAAGGGTCGGATGGCTTGCATCGGCTCGAATTACATCACGAAGAATGGCTCCGCCTGCTCCAGTCATGGCGCTGAAGATTGGCCCCCAGAGGAGCAAGGGATTGCATTTTTCCTCAACGGCCACGATGACTCCAACCACGGTGAAAGCTGATAAGCCGAGGGCATCCAAAACTTGAACGGCTTTTTCTCCAAAATGAAATTTGCTTAGCTGGCTTGGCAAACCGCGTAGGTTCGTAAGCCTTGCTATCAAGTGACTGATCAGCACGAGTGCAATCACAATCATCATGTTGTGAGTGGATTGAAGGACTGCTGGTTGATCTCGATTTGCAATCAAATCCCTGATGATGCCGCCACCAAAAGCGGGAAGACTTGCAAGCACGAGTGCGCCAAATAGGCTGAATCGATCACGTCGCGCCAGCAAAATCCCGGAAAAAGCAAATGCTGCCGTACCAATCGTTTCTAGGATGAAAAACCATGGCTGGCCTGCAGTCATGGCCAATAAGGAAGGGAAGAGATAATCGCGAACGATTTGGTTGTAACGTCCATCGCCTTTAAGCTTTTGCATCGCTTGATCAAATGCGGAAACGAGCGCTGGTGATGTGGTGCGACGACTGAAAAGGGCGACAATTGGACCTGAGAAGATGTGATCTTTGCCGGCAATTAGATCTCGACTGAGAGATTCTTCCCAAATCAAAGTGCTCCCCACGAGGCGATCGATAGCGACTAAATCAACCTTCCCGTTCACCAGATTCTGTAGATTTTCGATGTCTGTTTTGACTGATGTCCATCGATTTTGATTGGATTGATCCTTGAGGAATCTATCGATGGCATCTCCGTAGTAATACCCAGATACAACACCTAGCCGAAGCTTGCTTGAAGGGAATGATTGCTTAAAGACATCAGGCCGAAGCATTGCGATCGCGCTCGATTCCGATCGTCGACTGATCAAAATGATGTCTTCGTTTCGATAAGGGGCTGAAAAGTAGGCATAGCGCTCACGCTCTGGCGTGATAAAAGCTCCTCCAGCTACATCTCGCATGCCCTCACTGATTTCTTGTTGATGAACCTCCCAGTCCACTTGAGGTAGTTTTAGTGTTAGTCCCAATTCCTCCTCAAACACCTCTTTCAATAACTGAACATCTAAGCCAGTAAGTTGGAGTCGGTCATTACTATTCTTTTGAAGATATTGATAGGGCTTCCAGGGGTACCAACCTCCCTGGATGACATTTAGTTCCGAGGCAGAGACAGAGGTCGTTACGCTCATGACCAGAACCATTGACACCAATGCGATGGCTAATGTCTTGAGCTTCACGGATCCTTTTGTCTTGATTTTAATGCTGCTCTAATTCGGATCAATGCCATCCATCCGCCAACAAGAAAACACGATTGACTCAGGCAACAAAAAGCCCCCACCAATCGGCGGGGGCTTTCTAGTTCAGTTGATCTGAACTTTGGTTGGTTTCCAGATCAACCGATTGCAGGTGCCTGAAGAGCCACAGGTGTGGACTCAGCAGCTGCCAGGTCGAGAGGGAAGTTATGAGCGTTGCGCTCGTGCATCACTTCCATGCCGAGACCGGCACGGTTCAACACGTCGGCCCAGGTGTTCAGGACACGGCCCTGACCATCAAGGATGGACTGGTTGAAGTTGAAGCCGTTCAGGTTGAAGGCCATGGTTGACACGCCAAGGGCGGTGAACCAGATGCCGACAACAGGCCAGGCTGCAAGGAAGAAGTGAAGGCTACGGCTGTTGTTGAAGGAGGCGTATTGGAAGATCAGGCGACCGAAGTAGCCGTGAGCAGCCACGATGTTGTACGTCTCTTCTTCTTGGCCGAACTTGTAGCCATAGTTCTGGGACTCGGTCTCGGTTGTTTCACGAACCAAGGAGGAGGTCACCAATGAACCGTGCATGGCGGAGAACAGTGAACCACCGAACACACCAGCAACTCCCAGCATGTGGAAGGGGTGCATCAAGATGTTGTGCTCAGCCTGGAACACCAACATGTAGTTGAAGGTTCCAGAGATGCCCAAAGGCATGGCGTCAGAGAACGAACCCTGACCGAAGGGGTAAACCAGGAACACTGCAGATGCAGCAGCAACAGGTGCGCTGTATGCAACACAGATCCAAGGGCGCATGCCCAAGCGGTAGGAAAGTTCCCACTCACGTCCCATATAGGCGTAGATGCCGATCAGGAAGTGGAACACAACCAGTTGGAAAGGACCGCCGTTGTAGAGCCACTCGTCGAGTGAGGCAGCTTCCCAGATTGGGTAGAAGTGCAAGCCGATGGCGTTGCTGGAAGGAACAACAGCACCAGAAATGATGTTGTTGCCATACATCAGTGAACCTGCAACAGGCTCGCGGATGCCGTCGATATCAACCGGAGGTGCGGCGATGAAAGCGACGATGAAGCAGGTGGTAGCGGCAAGCAGTGTGGGGATCATCAACACACCGAACCAACCGACATACAGACGGTTGTTCGTGGAGGTGACCCAATCACAGAACTGCTGCCAACCGTTAGCGCCGGAGCGCTGCTGGATGGTGGTAGTCATGAGAACGGAAAAGAAGGTCTCACAAGGAGACGGTTACGGAAGGGCAGGATGCCCTGCCGATTGAATTGTAAAGCAACTTTGCGGTTTGTAACCGCTCGTTCATGAAGCAATCCTGAAGTCCGCGGCCGGGCGTTGCAGCGGATGCAGTTGTTAGCGTCCGCAGATGAGCAATGCAGTGTCGATAAAGGGTTCAAGGGCAGCAGGCGAAAGGGTCCTGTTTGTGCGTTTGCCATGCAATCCGATCTTTCCGATCGGCCCGATTTATCTGGCTGATCACTTGCACAAGTGTTTCCCGGACTTGCCCCAGCGCATTCTTGATTTGGCCGCACTTCCTGTCTTGGATGTTGAGGGCGTTTTGCTCAATGTGGTGGATCAGTTTCGGCCCACGCTGCTGGTGTTCTCCTGGAGAGACATTCAGATTTATGCCCCTGTGGATGGCCGGGGTGGAAACCCACTTCAAAACTCATTTGAAGTGTTCTACGCACGCAACCCTCTGAAGCGTGTCAAAGGGGCCTTGGGTGGATTGCGCCTAATGACCAGTCATTACGGAGAGCTGCATCGCAATCAGAAATTGGTGCGCCATGGTTTGAAAAGGGCGCGTCGCCATAGTCCCGAGGCCCGTGCTGTCCTCGGAGGAGGCGCAGTCAGCGTTTTCTATGAACAGCTGGGCCGATCCTTGCCCAAGGGCACGATCATCTCAATTGGCGAGGGTGAGCCCCTTCTCGAAAAGCTTCTGGCCCAGCAACCGCTAGATGGAGAGCGATGCTTCGTTGTGGGAGAGGCTCCTCGCCCTGGTTTGATCCACGAGCAACCCGAGAGCAGGCCAAAGACAGCGTGTGATTACAACTACATCTCTTCAATCTGGCCACAGCTGGATTGGTACTTGGAAGGTGGTGACTTTTACGTAGGCGTTCAGACCAAACGAGGTTGCCCTCATAACTGTTGTTATTGCGTCTACACCGTTGTGGAAGGCAAGCAAGTTCGGGTCAATCCTGTGCAGGAAGTTGTCGCTGAGATGCGGCAGCTTTATGACCGGGGAGTGCGTGGTTTTTGGTTCACAGATGCTCAGTTCATCCCCGCTCGCAAATACATCGAGGATGCAAAAGAGCTGTTGCGTGCGATCAAGGCTGAAGGCCTAACTGGGATTCGATGGGCGGCCTACATCCGAGCCGACAACTTGGACCCTGAGTTGGCTCAGTTGATGGTTGAGACGGGCATGAGTTATTTCGAAATTGGGATTACGTCAGGTTCCCAGGAGCTCGTGCGCAAAATGCGTATGGGGTACAACCTGCGCACTGTGTTGGACAGTTGCAGGATGCTGGCCGAGGCTGGCTTCCATGATCACGTCTCGGTGAACTACTCCTTCAACGTGATTGATGAAAGGCCGGAAACGATTCGGCAAACCGTGGCGTATCACCGTGAACTTGAAGCGATTTTCGGTGAAGACCGGGTCGAGCCCGCTATTTTTTTTATTGGCTTGCAACCCCACACGCATCTCGAGCAATACGGCTTCGATCAAGGCCTGATTAAGCCTGGGTACAACCCGATGAGCATGATGCCTTGGACGGCACGCAAACTCCTCTGGAATCCTGAGCCGATGGGCAGCACCTTCGGTCGGGTTTGCCTTGAAGCGTTTGATCGCGATCCTGGACGTTTTGGCAAAACGGTGATGGAACTTCTTGAGAGGGACTACGGAGTTGCGCCCCTCGACCAAGCTCTTCGTGCCCCTGTTCAGGGACGCGCCGCTTTAGCCAAGGCAGTCAGCTGAAAGCTGAGTAAAGCCGCGAAGCAGGCTATCCCCACCATGCCTCCTAGGGGATTGTCTCCAGGGCCTGTTAGCCAAAACGGAGATTCAGGAGACCACTGAATTAAGCCGGACTGAAGCGCAAACCAGCCGCCAACCAATCCGCCATGCAGCCCGATACATCCCCAAAGTGAGCCACCGTCGAGTTGCCGACGCGTCGCAAGGGCCATCCCTAGTAGGAATAAACCGATTAATAGGCTCAGCATCGGCCAAAATCCCAAATTGAATCGGGTGTGCACCAGGCTGAAAATCACCGCTTGTGCGGGAACAGCTCGCTTCGCACCAATGAGCAGATTGAGCTCTCCCAAAAGCCAGCCTCTGAATAGCAGCTCTTCGATCAGGCCAACGCCAAAGCAAAGCAGTAGGGCGTTGATCAGCTTGGCAGCACTGAAATCTCCCAGCCATTGCCCCCATTGACCTCCCAAGCTGATCAAACAGATGATCAGTAACAGTGAGGCGGCCCATCCCAGGCCGTTCAGAAGAGAGCGGCGACTGCTCGGCCCACGCGCTGCCGCCTTCAGTCCAAGTTGTCTCCATGGGTGACGCGTTTCCCAGCGGGTCCGCGTCCAGCTCGGCAGGATCAGCAGAAACAACAACACACTGATGCCTGTGCCGATCAGGTCTTGAGAAGGGATCGACCGTCCTGGGACCAGAAGGCTGATGGGTTGCAACAGCAACCAACCCAGTGCGTAAAGGGCAGGAATGAGAGTAATGGTGGGGATCCACCGTGGTTTCAGCGTGAACCAGGATGTCCTCAACGCTGTTAAAGAGATTGTTCTCAGCTTTCTGGTTCGATGGTGCTGGTCAGGCCCTTGTTCTTCAGGGTTTCGCAATAGAACTCAGCGGGTTCAATGTCGCAAACGATCACGAGACCGATTCCGGTGTTGTGGGTTTCCAGCATCACGGCCATTGCATCCTGCTCACTGAGCTGGGGAACCACCTGCTGAAGGGTGACAACGACGTACTCCATGCTGTTGACAGGGTCGTTGTGAAGCAAAACCTTGTAGCGGGGCGATGTCTTACGCACCCGCTCGGTTTGCTTGTCAAGAACCGCAGCCCCACCGGGGCTACGGCTGGGTGTGTCCACCATTGCCACTGATTCCCATTACCTCCAATCTAGGAGTGATGAGGTCAAAGGTTGCGAATGCGGGCCATGGCTTCGTCCACATTGCTACGGCTGTTGAAAGCGGATAGGCGGAAATAGCCTTCTCCTGCAGCGCCGAAGCCACTACCTGGAGTTCCCACCACATTGGCCTTCTGAAGGAGGTGATCGAAGAAGCTCCAGGAGTCCATTCCTGAAGGTGTTTTCAGCCACACATAGGGGGCGTGCTGACCTCCATGAACTTCAATGCCTGCAGCACTGAGCTCGCGACGGATGATGGCAGCATTTTCCATATAGAAGCTCACGAGCGCTTTCACCTCCTGTTTTCCTGCGTCGGAGTACACCGCTTCTGCGCCCCGCTGAATGATGTAGCTCACGCCGTTGAACTTGGTGCTTTGCCGACGGTTCCACAGCCCCCACAGCTCAACCTCAGAACCATCGTCGGCTTTCCCCTTGAGCCCTTTGGGAACAACGGTTAAGGCGCAACGGGTGCCTGTGAATCCGGCATTTTTGGAGAAGGAGCGGAATTCGATCGCGCAGTCTCGAGCGCCCTCGATCTCATAAATGGAATGGGGCAGCTCTGGATCTTGAATGAACGCTTCGTATGCGGCATCAAACAGGATCAAGGCCTTGTTGGCCCGGGCATAGTCCACCCACTTCTTGAGTTGCGCCTTCGTTGCGACAGCGCCGGTGGGGTTGTTGGGATAACAGAGATAGATCAGGTCAACAGGTTCACTCGGAATCTGCGCTGCAAAACCGTTGTCGGCGCTGATCGGCAGGTAGGTGAGGCCGCCATAGCGACCGTCGTCACCAGACTCGCCTGTTCGGCCTGCCATCACATTGCTGTCGACATAGACCGGATACACCGGATCGGTGACTGCAATGCGATTGCCACTCCCAAGGATGTCGAGAATATTGCTGCTATCGCATTTGGAGCCATCAGATACAAAGATCTCCTCTGCGCTGATCTCACAGCCCCTGGCCTGAAAGTCATCGCGGGCAATCGCTTCGCGAAGCCAGGCATAGCCCTGCTCCGGTCCGTAGCCGTGGAATCCTTCCGCCGTACCCATCTCGTCGATGGCTGATTTCATGGCATCACGGCAGGCCTGCGGTAGCGGCTCTGTGACATCTCCGATGCCGAGACGAATCAGCTGGGCCTCGGGGTTGGCGCTACTAAAGGCTTTCACCCTGCGGCCAATCTCCGGGAACAGATAACCCGCTTTGAGTTTCAGGTAATTGCCGTTGACCTTGACCACGAATGACTGGGGTTGCTGCGGGCATCCTGCTACATACGATGAAAGAAGCAGGCCCTGGTGGTCGTGATTGTCGCCCCGTCCCACACGAAGCAGGATCCAGATCCCCACGCTGTCGTGGCGTTTGATCAGCTTGTGGATGCCTCAATTAACCGCCCCGCCCGCTACATGGGGTATGAGTTGGGGGTGGAGCCTCGGGATTGGGAAACGGCGCGGGTGCGCTGGGCTCTGACCTATCCCGAGATTTATGAGGTGGGCTCCAGCAACCTCGGTCACATCATTCTCTATTCCATACTCAACGCCGTTCCTGGTCAGCTGTGTGATCGTGCCTATCTCCCGGCGGCTGATCTCTCCGAGAGGCTGAAAGAGCGGAATCAAGCCTTGTTTGCCGTGGAGAGCAGGAGGCCGCTCCCAGCCTTCGACATCCTTGGCTTCAGCCTCAGCTACGAGCTGGGTGCGACCAATATTCTCGCCATGTTGGATTTGGCGAAGGTGCCGCTTTATGCGGCACAGAGAGGCGACTTGCCCCTCTCTCATCCTGAGTCTCCGCCTCTGATTTTTGCTGGCGGTCCCACAGCCACCAGCAACCCTGAGCCATACGCAGCTTTTTTCGATTTCATTGCCTTAGGCGATGGGGAGGAGCTCCTCCCTGAGATTGGACTGGTGGTGTCAGAAGCCAAAGCTGCGGGCTTGTCCCGAACGGACTTGCTCCGTGATTTGGCTGCTGTTCCAGGGGTTTATGTGCCGTCTCTCTATGAACCCGATCAGCAAGGGATCACGGTGGAGCCGCTTGAGCCTGGCCTTCCGGTCCGTCTATTAAGGCGTGTTGCCACTCCGATGCCCCATTACGCGACGGGACTCGTTCCCCATGTGGAGACAGTGCATGACCGATTGACGGTGGAAATTCGTCGTGGCTGCACTCGAGGCTGTCGCTTTTGCCAACCGGGAATGCTCACAAGGCCAGCGAGGGACGTGGAGCCTGAGGCCGTGATTGAGGCGATTGAAACGGGAATGCAGCGAACGGGTTACAGCGACTTCTCTTTGTTGTCGTTGAGCTGCAGCGATTACCTGGCGTTACCCGCTGTGGGGGTAGAGCTTCGTAATCGTCTCGCCGATCGCAATGTCACGCTTCAGTTACCCAGTCAGCGAGTGGACCGGTTCGATGACGACATCGCTCACATCCTTGGAGGCTCCCGCCAGGCGGGCTTGACGTTTGCCCCGGAAGCCGGCACCCAACGGCTGAGAGACATCGTGAATAAGGGCCTTACGGATGCGGACCTCGTGGATGGAATCCGCACGGCAATGCAGAACGGCTTCCGCAAGGTGAAGCTCTATTTCATGATCGGGCTGCCGGGTGAGACCGATGCCGATGTGCTCGGAATTGTCGAGACCTGTCGGATGTTGCTCGATCGCTGCCGCGATTTGGGTCGCCTCAATCTCAACATCACCATCAGTAATTTCACCCCGAAGCCGCATACGCCGTTTCAGTGGCACAGCGTTTCGACGGCGGAGTTTTTAAGGCGTCAGCAATTGCTGAGGGAAGCCGGGAAGCGCCTTCGCGGTGTGCGTTTCAACTTCACGGATGTGAGGCTGTCCGCCATGGAGGACTTCGTTGGTCGCGGAGATAGAAGCTTGGCGCCTGTCATCGAAGCAGCATGGCGTGCGGGTGCCGGTATGGATGCATGGTTTGAGGCCCTAGATCGGACGTATGAGGCTTGGACGGGCGCCATTGCAGCAGCAGGCCTTGAGGGCCGCTACCGAGCCCTTGAACTAGGCGGCTGGGGACGTGCGAATGCGCTCAGCGAGGAGGGGTTGGATGCGTTTTGTGCTCAGCCATTGCCTTGGGATCACATCGATACCGGGATTGATAAGCGCTGGTTGGCAGAAGACCTCAAGCGAGCTCTTGAAGCGGCTGTTGTTCCGGATTGTTCCTTCGAAGGATGCAGCAGTTGTGGGGTCTGCGGCCCTGATCTAGGACACAACGTGGTGATTCCTCCACCGGAGATCCCTGTTCAGAAGCCCAGGCAGGCTCCACCGAGCGATCGGGTCTGCCGGATCAGGTTTCGTTTCAGCAAAACGGGAGCGATGGCCCTGCTAAGCCATCTCGATTTGGTGCGCTTGTTTGAGCGTGCGCTTCGACGTGCTGAATTGCCGATGAGTTTCACCGGTGGCTTTCACCCCCTTCCCCGACTTCAGCTCGCTTTGGCTTTGCCGCTTGGAGTGCAAGGGGAGGGGGAATGGATGGATTTGGAATTCATTGAACAGGTTGAGGCGCTGCAGGTTTTGAAGCGCTGGCAAAAAACACTCCCCCCAGGCCTTGTGTTGTTGGAGGCCTATGAAGTGCCCGTATCTGGCCAGAGCCTCTCGCAGCAACTGGAATCAGCTCGATGGAGCTTTGAGCTGACATCTCAAGCGGGTGACCCTTCGATTTCGTTGGAGCAGTGGCAGCAGGTGGTGGATGCGTTGTTGTCGCGCGACTCGCTGGTTTGGGATGACACCGATAAGAAAGGACGTCCCCGTCAGCGCGATTGCAAGCCTGTTTTAGAGATGCTTGAGATCGTGTCTCCGGTTGATGATGGAGCGTCGTTGAATCGAGAACCGGTGGATGGGGTGAGGCTTGAGCTCCTCGCTCACATCGACCACCAGGGGAGAAGCCTCAAGCCTGCTCAGCTACAGCATTGGTTGTCTGAAGCCTTGGCCCAGTCTTTGCATCTAAAGAATGTTCGTCGCCTCGAACTACGGCTTGTGCGGTGCTAAATTGAATACAAGACGTCAAGCCACGGGCCTGCGCCACGGTTTCGTCCCGACCTTCTTGCTCCCACATCCTGCGGAATAAGAGGCCAGAGCCTCCTGTTTCATACAACGCCTAGGCGTTGCAGTCGAGCTCCAAATCAGAGGAGTAATTCGCTCCGAATACTTAGACCGAATCGGTCACTTGAATTCATTCCAACCCCGTGCGACATGCCGGCTGGCTGTTGATCGGGCTCCAATCCTGACGGGCGTCGTCAGTCATTGTTTATGCCCCAACAAATTGTTATTGCTGAGCAACTGCGTATTGCCGCAGTTCTCACAGATGAGTGCGTCGATGAATTAATCGTTGCTCAAGGGCGTTACCAGATCGGTGATGTCTATTTGGGCACCGTTGAAAATGTTCTCCCGGGGATTGATGCTGCTTTCGTCAACATTGGTGAAAGCGAAAAAAATGGCTTCATTCATGTCACCGACTTAGGCCCTTTGCGCCTCAAAAAAGGTGCCGCCGGTATTACAGAACTGCTGGAACCACGCCAAAAAGTGCTGGTTCAGGTGATGAAGGAGCCCACGGGTACGAAAGGTCCTCGGTTGACGGGCAATCTGGCGCTGCCAGGTCGTTACCTCGTGCTTCAACCCAGTGGTCAGGGGGTCAATATCTCCAGGCGCATTGGTTCAGAAGGAGAGCGGAACCGGCTGCGTGCCCTTGGTGTGCTGGTGAAGCCACCAGGTGCGGGGCTGCTGATTCGTACGGAAGCCGATGGAATCAGCGAAGAATTGCTGATCGACGATCTGGAATCGCTTTTACGTCAATGGGAGGCGATTCAAAAAGCTTCTGAGGCGGCTTCCCCTCCGGTGCTTCTCAACCGCGATGAGGACTTTATTCATCGCATTCTTCGCGATCACACCGGCTTGGATTTGGATCGCGTGGTGGTGGAGTCTCCTGCCGCTGTGGAACGGGTTCGTTCTTTCCTCGGAGACGAGGGAAGTCATGTCGTTGTGGAAGCCCATCCCGAGCCTTCTGAGCTGCTCGAGGATTACAAAGTCAATGGGGCCATTCGTGATGCCCTCAAGCCGAGGGTTGACCTCCCCTCCGGTGGCTACGTGATCATCGAGCCCACCGAGGCCCTCACGGTGATTGATGTCAACTCTGGTTCGTTCACCCGCTCGGCGAATGCGAGGGAAACGGTGCTCTGGACCAACTGTGAGGCGGCCATTGAGATAGCGAGGCAGTTGCGTTTGCGCAACATTGGTGGGGTGATCATTGTCGACTTCATCGACATGGATTCCCGTCGTGATCAGTTGCAGTTGCTGGAGCACTTCACCGGCGCGATTCGTGACGATGCTGCCCGGCCCCAAATTGCCCAGCTCACGGAGCTTGGTCTTGTTGAGCTGACGCGTAAGCGTCAGGGGCAAAATATTTATGAACTGTTCGGCCGGGCCTGCCCCAGTTGCGGGGGGCTTGGTCATGTTGCAGTGCTTCCTGGCAAGGATCTAATGCAGCCCCTCGCCACGGCTACGGGGTTGGTGCGCTCTGCAGCATCAGCTCGGGCTGAAGTCCCTCAGGCTGGAGAGGCCTCGAATGCCCGACGTCGTCGCGGTGGCCGAGGGAAAGTTATATCGGCGTCTGGTCCTGCCGACAGGGGCGATGCGCCTTTGGAAGAGGTGGAGAGTGCCACTGGTGCGGCTACGTCTGCTGCCATTGAGCCTGCAAGCGTGAGCCGACGTCAGGACCCTGAGCTGGTTGCGGTTCCTATGGATGAAGACGAAGAACAGGTCTATGGATGGCTTGGGCTGAATCCAGCCCTCCTGCTGGATTCTCAGCCGGAGCTGGATAACCTGATGGTGCGCATCGTGCGTCCTGGTGAAGACCCAGAGCAGGTCCTTGAGCAGGCTCGACAGCAGATGTCGGCGAACTCAGGTCGCCGTCGCCGCCGTGGGCCACGAGGAAATGGTCGTAGTGCAGGCACTGGTACTGGCCGTTCCGCTGCATCCGGTAGCGGAGATGAATCAGCTCCGACGACTCCCGTCGCCCCCCTAGATCGAGACGACCCTTCACAGCCGTTGCTTGTCGAGATCGTCCCTTTGATTGAGACCCCAGTGCCGGTCATGTCACCTGAGCCTCTCGCTGTTTCTGTCGCTGAACCCGTCTCTGTCTCAATCTCTGAACCGGTCGTTAGTTCTGAGCCAGAAGTCACTGCTGAGCCTGCTGACACCTCCGAATCAAGGCCTGGTCGCCGTCGTCGTCGCTCGTCTGCATCCACGTCTGAATAATGACTAACGAGCGGTGTCAGGTCCGATGATCGCCAGCGATGGCCTTGGCATCGCTGGGGTGGATGAAGTGGGTCGTGGCTGCTTGTTTGGCCCCGTCTTTGCAGCTGCTGTTGTCTTGAGCGATCACGCCGCAGAGCATTTGCAAGCGGCTGGTCTCACCGATAGCAAGGCCTTAACACCGAGTCGTCGAGCTGCACTGGTCCCGCTGATTGAGGCCCATGCTCATGCTTGGGGGTTGGGTCAAAGTTCCGCGCGAGCCGTTGATCGCGACGGGATTCGCAGCGCGACTGAGCAGGCCATGTTGTGTGCTCTTCAGCGCTTGCCCTGCCGGCCCCAGCTGGTCTTGGTGGATGGAGTGCTCCCGTTGCGTTTGTGGGAGGGCTCTCAACGCACGATCGTGCGTGGGGATAGCAGCCATGCCGCCATAGCAGCTGCGAGTGTATTGGCGAAAGAAGCCCGCGATGCTTTGATTCGCCGGCTTTCCAATCGATTCCCGGGGTATGGGCTTGAGAGACATGCCGGCTATGGAACGGCTCAACATCGAGCAGCGCTATTGGCCTGTGGCCCAACCCCTTTGCACCGACACTCCTTTTTGAGAAAGCTATTTGCCACTGTGTAGGGCGGACTTGCTGGGGGGAGGGGTGTCTAAATCCTTGGCCCAAGATTGGAAATCAGCCACTAACTGACGTCCGACTCTGCCTTTGATCGTGAGCAGAATTCCATTCAGGATGGATTCCCCGGTGCTCTCCAACACACGCTTGGGAATCAGGCGTAGGAGTGGAGGCTGGCTCACTTCCACGCTCAGCATCGCTTCCCCTTGCAGTCCCCTTGGAGTCGCCTCAAGCAAGGCTTCAAGGCTCAGTTGAAAATCATCCACTAACCCCAAGCCCTCGAGGTCCGCATCGAGTGCACGGATACGCAGTTGTCCGCTCACTTCATCAACTTCAAGAGACACCACTGGCTTTACCTGCAGCTGGAAGACATGCAGCGTTGTCACGGTGTAGCGGTAGCGACCCGGTGCAAAGGCTGTGAGCTGGTTGGGGTCGAGCAATGCTTTGACCACGCGGTCGTGCTCATGCAAATAAGCCCGCAGACGTTCTGACTCATCTGCGATGGGTAGATCAAGATGCTGACTGGCTCGAAAGGCCAGGGGCATGACCGTGTCCTGACGCGGCATGATCCTATCGATCGATGTGTGTCTTGATCCGATGCCGATGCGTGTGGCTTTTCTCGGGCCGGAGGGGACCTATGGGGAGCGGGCTGCTCGCAGCCTCATGAGACTTGAGGCGATCGAGAATCCAGAGCTGGTGGCTTGTTTGGGGCTTCGTTCTGTGGTGGAACATGTGGCCGATGGTCGTTGCGAATCGGCCGTGGTGCCTGTGGAGAACTCCGTTGAAGGTGGGGTCACGGCAATCCTTGACGCTCTCTGGTCTTATTCGAACTTGAGAATTCGTCGCGCTGTCGTTTTACCGATTCGTCATGCGTTGCTGAGCAGCGGGACTCTTGATGGTATTTCGGAAGTCCTGTCCCATCCTCAGGCTCTTGCCCAATGCAGTGGCTGGTTGGCGCGTCATCTACCGCAGGCCGTGCAACTTCCTGCCAGCTCCACCGCTGAAGCGGCCAGGATGGTGCGAGGCAGTCACTTCAGAGCAGCCATTGCCGATCGGTCTTTAGCGGGGCAGCAAGGACTCCAGGAATTGGCCTATCCAGTGAATGATGTTGCTGGAAACCGCACCCGTTTCTTGTTGCTTCAGAACGGTGAGGTGAGTCGCGAAGGAGATGTTGCAAGCCTTGCCTTATCACTGCATCAAAACACTCCTGGGGCGTTGATCGAGGCCTTGGAAGTGATCGCCCAGCTCGGTCTCAACATGAGCCGGATTGAATCGCGTCCTTCAAAGCGTGAGCTTGGGGAGTATGTGTTCTTTGTGGACGTGGAGTTACCTGGGAAAGAGACGTCTGAGTTACTCGAACAGCTAACGACAAGCCTTCAGCCGCTGTGTGAACACCTTCTCCACTTCGGTGCTTACCCCAGTTCAGTATTGGAGTGATCGCAACAGTTGCGATATCAGCAGTTTGGTTTCAGCAGTGATTAGTTTTAAACACGCCGAACTGCATCATCCCTCTGGCAAAAGCCCAGCGCATTAACAACAGCGTTGGTGTTTCACGTAGGCCCTGCAGCACTGCCTTGGGGCCAAGGCGGAGGATTGCATTGGGCCTGCGGATGCCTTCGAGGATGGATTCATTCCAAGAGGGCAAGGTGGCGTCTGTCCAATCATCGGTGCTGATGGTGCCGCGATGATGAGGGCTGTTCTCAAGGTTCTGGCGAAAGCCTCGGATGCTGGCGAATTCAGGATGCGCCCATTGTGTGAGTAATTGATGCATCACCCAGCGTTCGCGCCGATTAAGGGCACCATCCACAGGATCACGGCGATTCCAGTCGGCAACAGCCAGGCGACCGCCAGGTTTTAGGACTCTTAAGAGTTCGTTGGCAAACCGCTGCTTGTCAGGCATATGCGGACCGGCCTCGACCGTCCAAACGGCGTCAAAGCTTTGATCCTCAAGTTGCAGGTTGAGGGCATCCATCACTGCGAAGCGACAGGGCAGAGAGTCTGGTGTTAGGTGGGTGGCTCTGTTCACCTGAGCCGGACTGATGCTGATACCCAGTACGTCTAAACCGTAGTCGCGAGAAAGGATCCTGGCGCTTCCCCCGATACCGCAACCCACATCTAAAACACGGGATCCTGGTGGCAATTGATCGAAGCCACTCCAGTGGACTAACTCATGAACGAAGTCGGATTTGGCCTGTCTGAAATCCCGAGGCTGGGGTGGGGATCCGTAGTGGCCAAGATGAACATGCTCACCCCAAAGGGATTCCAGTAACTGGTCATCTGTCCAGGCGTCGTATGCGGCAGCAACGCTCTCACTGGAGTGGTAGGCGCGATTGCGACGATTCCAGAGCTGGTAGGCGCAACCCAAGAGCAGTAATCCAGCTGCTGTTGGTATGAGAACAGTCGGTGAAGGCATTAACCGTTGCTTGGATCTGTCTCTGTCAGTGTGTCGCGTAAAACGGTGCGAGCGGCGAGCTGGCGACGGGTCTCATCCAGCATTTCGAACTCTTGCTCCAGGCGTGTGCGTGTGCTGGTGAGCTCCAGAAGGTCTTGTTGTTGGTCAGCTACTGGGCCTCCTAGATGCGCTCCGATCCAGAAGGAGAGCTCGCGAGGAAGGTCTGGCAGGTCGTCAGGCAGTGAAGATTTGGAGTCGGTCAGTTTGCCCGTGAGTTCCACAACATCTTTCAAAGCTTGGGTCACGGTTGCAGCTAAGGACTCCAATTCGCTGGTGTTGTCAACTGGTTCATCTTCGATCCAGCTGACCATTGCCGAACGAAAGGGCATCTCTCTGGTGACGTTGAGCACCCGAAAGCGTTGTTGGCCGAGGGTCACGATGTTGCTGCGGCCATCGTCTCCGGTTTGATGCTGAATGACTTCAGCACAACAACCAACAGCTGCCATCGTTTGTTGATTTGGATCCCATCGCACGACGCCAAAGCGTCGATCTGTTTCCAGGACGCTCTGCAACATCATTCGGTAGCGCGACTCGAAGATATGCAGTGGCAGAACGTCACTTGGGAACAGGACTACATCCGGCAGAGGAAACAGAGGAAGTTCTCTGACGGACAGATCAACCACGCATGCTTAAGCGAACAAAAAAATTCTAGGCAGCTGATCGTTGGATGGGGCGCCGATCAGAGCTTGACCTCGATATCGACCCCACTGGGGAGGTCGAGCTTCATCAGAGCGTCGATGGTCTTAGCAGAAGGGCTATAGATATCGATGATGCGTCGATGGGTCCTGGTTTCAAAGTGCTCGCGTGAATCCTTATCCACGTGGGGCGAGCGCAGAACGCAATAGATTTTGCGCTTCGTTGGCAATGGAATAGGACCGATGGCCGTTGCCGCCGTGTTGTCGGCAGTTTCAATGATTTTGTCGCAAGAGAGATCCAGCATGCGGCGATCAAACGCCTTGAGACGAATGCGGATCTTTTGCTGAGCGATTGCGGTGGACATGGAGGCGCAAGATGGTCTCTGAAAGAGACTGAGAAGTTGGATTGTCTAGGTTCGGACAGGAAGAGCTTCAGTGTTTGATGCTCTTCCCACTCAAGAACTGTAAGGGACGGCCTCACCACAGTCAGGCTGCCCCCTTACAGGGATTGAACATTAGATCATTCGATGATCTTGGAGACCACGCCAGCTCCGATGGTGCGGCCGCCTTCACGAATAGCGAAGCGCATGCCCAATTCCATGGCAACAGGGCAGATCAACTCACCAGTCATCTGGATGTTGTCTCCAGGCATGACCATTTCAACGTTGGAGCCATCTTCCGCAGTGAATGCAGTGATCTGGCCCGTCACGTCGGTGGTGCGGATATAGAACTGAGGGCGGTAGCCAGCAAAGAAAGGTGTGTGGCGACCCCCTTCTTCTTTCTTGAGCACATAAACCTGGCCCTCAAACTTCGTATGAGGTGTGATGGAGCCGGGCTTCACGAGCACCATGCCGCGCTCGATATCTTCCTTCTGAATGCCGCGAAGTAGGAGACCCACGTTGTCTCCGGCCATGCCCTCGTCGAGCAGTTTGCGGAACATCTCCACACCGGTAACGGTGGTTTTACGGGGCTCTCTGATGCCCACGACTTCGACTTCTTCGCCAACTTTGACGATGCCGCGTTCGATACGACCCGTTGCGACGGTGCCACGTCCAGTGATGGAGAACACGTCTTCAATTGCCATCAGGAATGGCTTATCAACCTCACGCTCGGGTTCGGGGATGCTTGCATCCACAGCAGCCATCAATTCTTCAATTTTGGCTTCCCATTCAGCTTCGCCTTCGATGGCTTTGAGGCCAGAAACTTGAACGACAGGAATATCGTCGCCGGGGAAGTCGTAGCTGGATAGCAGCTCGCGGATCTCGAGTTCAACCAGCTCGATGATTTCCTCATCGTCGACCATGTCGCACTTGTTTAGTGCAACAACCAAGGCGGGAACGCCAACTTGCTTGGCGAGCAGGATGTGTTCTTTGGTTTGGGCCATGGGGCCATCGGTGGCTGCACACACGAGGATGGCGCCATCCATCTGAGCAGCACCAGTAATCATGTTTTTCACGTAGTCCGCGTGACCGGGGCAGTCAACGTGGGCGTAGTGACGACTATCAGTTTCGTACTCAACGTGAGCGGTATTAATGGTGATACCGCGCTCGCGCTCCTCAGGAGCACCGTCAATGTCGGCATAGTTTTGAACCTCTGCCTGACCTTTTTTGGCGAGCACATTTGTGATCGCAGCGGTGAGGGTGGTTTTGCCGTGGTCAACGTGGCCGATGGTGCCGATGTTGACGTGGGGCTTGTTCCTTTCGAACTTCTCGCGAGCCATTTTGGTAAAGAATCTAGGGGTGAATTAAGGAAGTGTAGAGATCAGGAATTGCCCTGATTCTTGGAGATGATGGCCTCGGCCACATTGCGAGGAACATCCTCGTAGTGACTGAATTCCATCGAGAAAATACCCCGACCCTGGGTCATGGATCGGAGTTCGGTGGCGTAGCCGAACATCTCGGCCAAGGGCACCTTGGAGGAGACTTTAGACGTTCCGTCGTCGACGGATTGGCCCTCTACCTGTCCCCGGCGGGAAGACAGGTCGCCGATCACCGAACCGAGGAAATCCTCGGGGATTTCGACTTCGACCTTCATCATCGGCTCAAGAAGCACAGGATTGCACTTCTTGACCGCGTCCTTGAAGGCCATGGAGCCAGCAATCTTAAAAGCCATCTCCGACGAGTCCACATCGTGATAGGACCCATCGACCATCGTGCATTTGACATCAATGAGTGGATAACCGGCAATCACACCTGACTCGCAGGTCTCCTTCATGCCTTGCTCGGCTGGCTTGATGTATTCCTTGGGAACGATGCCGCCAACAATTTTGTTGATGAATTCAAAGCCAGATTCAGGCTCGCCAGGCTCCATCTCGATAACAACATGACCGTATTGGCCTTTACCACCGGTTTGCCTTGAGAACTTCCCTTCTCCTTTGGAGGAACCACGAATGGTTTCTCGGTAGGACACCTGAGGAGCACCAATATTGGCTTCCACTTTGAATTCACGCAGCATGCGATCCACCAGGATTTCGAGGTGGAGTTCGCCCATACCCGCAATCACGGTCTGTCCGGTTTCCTGGTCCGTGCGAACGCGGAAGGTGGGGTCTTCTTCGGCCAAAGACACCAGAGCCTTGGAGAGTTTCTCCATATCTCCTTTGGTTTTGGGCTCTACCGCAACTGAGATAACGGGCTCAGGAACAAACAGAGTTTCCAGAACAATCGGATCGTCTGTTGCGCAGAGGGTGTCTCCAGTCGTTGTGTTCTTAAGACCAAGAACTGCACCTAGATCGCCGGCCCGTAGTGCATCAACTTCTTCGCGATCATCGGCTTTCAGCACGACCAGGCGAGAAATACGCTCCTTGGTATCTTTCGTCGAATTCAAGACATAGCTTCCCTTTTCAAGGACACCTGAATACATACGAACAAAGGTGAGCTTCCCATAAGGATCGGCCATCACCTTGAAGGCCAGAGCACTGAAGGGTGCGTTGTCATCGGACGGACGAACAGCTTCTTTTCCGTTTGGAAGAAGGCCTTGAATTGGTGGAACATCAATCGGCGCTGGAAGATAATCAACAACAGCATCGAGAACAAGTTGCACGCCTTTGTTTTTAAAGGCTGAGCCGCAGAGTACCGGAACTAGATTGTGCTTAAGAACCCCTGTACGAATACCTCGCTTCAGATCGGAATTAGAAAGTTCACCTGATTCCAGGAACTTCTCGATGAGATCTTCATCGTTTTCAGCGATCGTTTCCATCAAAACGTTGCGCCACTTATCTGCCTCGTCTTTCATGTCGGCCGGAACATCGGTGACTTCGATGTCTTGACCTAAATCATCTTTATAAATATGAGCTTTGTTTTCAACAAGATCGATGATTCCACTGAGTTCGCCTTCGGCTCCAATCGGAAGCTGGATGGGTACAGCATTGGCTTTGAGGCGATCCTTGATTTGACCAAAAACTTTTAGGAAATCGGCACCAGTGCGGTCCATCTTGTTGACGAACACCATCCGTGGCACGGAATAACGGTCGGCTTGGCGCCACACCGTCTCAGATTGAGGTTGCACGCCACCCACAGCGCAAAAGACTGCGATCACTCCGTCGAGCACGCGCATGGAGCGTTCAACTTCGATGGTGAAGTCAACGTGACCAGGAGTATCAATAATATTAATCCGGTGATTATTCCAGCTTGTGGAAATAGCAGCGGCAGTAATCGTGATCCCACGCTCGCGCTCTTGGGCCATCCAATCGGTTACGGCTGCACCGTCATGCACCTCTCCAATCTTGTGCACGACACCGGAGTAGAACAGAATCCTCTCAGTGGTGGTTGTTTTACCAGCGTCAATATGGGCTGCAATACCAATATTTCTGACGCGTTCCAGGGGAAAGTCGCGTGCCACAGGATACTCCGGGGTGGGGCGTTAAAAGGCGAATGTGACTCTACATGTCAACCTGGGATAATCAGGTTGACTGAAGATCAGTAGCGATAGTGGGCGAATGCTTTGTTGGCTTCGGCCATCTTGTGAGTTTCTTCCCGTTTGCGGACGGCACTACCAGCTTCGTTGGCAGCATCCATTAATTCTCCAGCAAGCTTTTGGGCCATGCTGCGACCATTACGAGCTCTTGAGAAATTGACGAGCCAACGCAGGGCCATTGCAGTGCCCCTCTCTTGGCGCACTTCCATCGGAACTTGATAAGTAGCACCACCAACACGGCGTGCACGAACTTCTACAAGTGGAGTCGCGTTCTTGACTGCCGTTTCGAACAGTTCTACAGGATCACCACCGGTGCGTTCACCGATCATTCCAAAGGCATCCGACAAGATGCGTTGGGCGGTGGACTTTTTTCCGTGCTTCATTAAGCGGGCCACCATCATCGTGGCGAGCCGATTGTTGAATTGTGGATCCGGCAGAATCGGACGTTTGACTGCTGCGTTACGGCGAGACATGAACCGTTAGGAGTGGAGAAACAGGGTGAGAATTAGAAGGGAGTGTGGATCACTCTTTAGGCGCCTTGGCGCCGTACTTCGAACGGGATTGACGGCGATCCTTGACACCAGCGGTGTCCAAGGTTCCACGAATGATGTGGTAGCGAACACCGGGAAGATCCTTAACTCGCCCTCCACGAATGAGGACCACAGAGTGTTCTTGGAGGTTATGACCGATGCCACCGATGTAAGCCGTGACCTCAAACCCTGAGGTGAGGCGTACACGGGCCACTTTGCGTAGAGCCGAATTCGGCTTCTTCGGTGTAGAGGTATACACGCGGGTGCATACGCCCCGTCGCTCCGGGCAAGCCCTAAGCGCAGGAGATTTGGTTTTCGCCTTGAGGGTCTGACGCTCGTGACGGATTAGTTGCTGGATGGTTGGCATCGACGGTCGGGATGCGGCCGGAGACCCGACCTAGTTCGACAATCCGTCACCATACTGGTTCGTCCGACCTTTTCCTCTTAACAGCGGGAAAATGCGCTTCCGCATAGACAGCAACGCACGTTGTCTTGGGGGCTGATTAGGAAGCCGCCGCCACTCAAATCGCCGCGGTAATCAAGGCAAAGCCCCTCTAAGAGATGAAGCTGCTCTTCCGGAGCGTGAAGGGTGACTCCGTCCGCACGTGCCATGGCAATTCCTGCAAGGTGACCGGGGCGCAAGCGGATGACGTGTTGTTCACAACTTCCAGACACCAAGTCCAGGTGCATCAACCCTGGTGTCCCTGCTATCGCAGCCTGACGACCGAGTTCCGCCGCAGCGGAGGCGCTGATGGAGAACGTGGCGCCCATAGCCATTCGCATGCTGATGGCTTCAGTTTGCCAGCACCATCGATCCCCCACTCACAAAGCCGAGACCGTTTTGGACGCGCGGAGTGATGCCCCGGCCTGTCATCACTGTTGTGTTGGCGATGAGCATGGTGGTGGAACCTCCCCCGTCAAGATTGAGTGCGTCAGTGAGATCGAGCTGTCTCAGTGCAAGGCTCGTTTCAAGGAGGGTGGGATCACTGCCATTGGCGCCCTTGGCGGTGAGGAGCCAAACCCGCTCCTTGTCTTGCGCCACAACGGTGCGAGGTGCTGAAACAGCAAGAAAACCAGGGCTAAAGCCCTCCTGTCGGCCATTCAATACAACCCTTCCGTTTTGTAGGAGAAGGGGCCCTCCACCCATCACTTGAGGGCGTTCGCCCAAGGGGTTTGAGCTGCGGATCTTGATGGTCACCGCATCTCCCACCTGGGCAGGAAGTGCGATCCCGCCTCGCGCAACGATCAGGTCTCCCTTTAAGGGCAAAGGAACGCCGCGAACGAGGGCGGATTGGTCGTACACCGCATCAACGCGTCCTTCCTTGAGCGTCAACGCTTGCTCTTCTCCACTGAGCGCGCGATATGTTGGGCCCCAGGCTCTGGTGTAGCGACTCAATCCGCGTTGGACATAGCCGCTGTTGAGCATCCCGAGAGGCCACCGCCGTCGTCCAGCAACGGTCATGTCCTGGATTAACTGAAGGCGTCCAAAGATCAGCGGGCCGTTGCGGTCCCAGCCGATCGCACCTCGGTTGAGGATTGGGCCTGAAAGCCACGTGTTGTTAAGACGAACAGCGCCAAGGGGGAGTTGTCGAACCCTGTTGAAAAAACCTCCATTCACCGCCACAAGCGCTTTGGCAGGTCGCGCCAACTGATTGAGATAGCGCAGCCCGGGCTGGGCATGGCTGGGGGCAAGCGGGCGTAAAAGCAGAGCTGAGGTGTTGTGCTGAACACTCGCTCGATACAGCTGTATTCGCTTGACTCCCACTTGAACCACGCGCTGATCAACAACCAACCCTTTCTTGATGAGCGCTTGCATCTCCGGGGCGAGTAGTGCGCTCTGAAAGGCTTGGACTTGACGTCGCCTTATCGCCGGCTTTGTAGAGGTGATGCCATCGAGAACGACCCGCCATGGTCCCTTCAGGGTCAAGGTCGAGAGCTTGCTGGATTGGCCCAGCAGCTTCAGCCCACCAGCCTCCTGTCGAGTTTGCAAACCAATGCTGCGCAATTGGCTTTCTTGAGCAGGAGTGACCTTCATTTGTAGAAGCAGATCATCGCCCTGGCGCTGAACGAGGGCAGGTCCACTGAGGTCCATCACAAGACGGTTGGCGCTGCCTCCTTTGCCTTGTCTGAGCGTTTTTAGATGGGGCTTGGGAAGGTCCACCCTCAGAGAGTTCTTGGATCGGTTCACTTGAACCCCGAGTGCGTTTAACCAAGGCAGCGCATCGAGGGCGACCTCATCCCCGATCGTGCGTTGTTGCACACCACTCAAAGGCAGTTGAAAGCCATACCACTCGAGCTGTTCTCCGTCACGATTGGCTTGACGTTGAAATCCCATCTGCCCAACAAGCAAATCGAGAGGCAACCAGAGCTGCTTAGGGTTCGAGGCTCCCTGGCCTTGCCATAACCAAGAGCTCGAGGTCTCGATGCCGCCAATCGTTAGGCGATCTCCACTGAACTGGTCAGTGAGGCGTACCTCCGCAATGGTCGCTGGCGGCGGAGGTGGCATTGCTGCATCCATGACTCGACGCTAGCTGGGGTGGGCGAATCCTTAGGATCCGAAATAGCTCAACCAGCTACGGAATGCGAACGCCGTTGCTGTTGTACGTCTCGACTGCAGGTTATGACCCAACTCACCGGTTCCGATTGGCCCTATTGCGACAGCAGTGCACCTGCTGCGGTTGCCGGGGAGAAGGACGCATGTGGTGTTGGTTTTCTGGCACAGCTTCAGGGTGAGCGCAGTTACTGGGTGCTGCAGCAGGCCCTTCGTGGTTTGGGGTGCATGGAGCACAGGGGTGGCTGTGGTGGTGATGGGGACTCCGGAGATGGAGCAGGAGTTTTGTGCGAAATCCCCTGGGACTACTTAAGAGCGATTTGGCCAGAAGCCGCGAATGGCAACGGTCTCGGCATGATGTTTCTGCCCAAAGATCCCAGTCTCCGTGCCGAAGTTCAGCGATTTTGTGATCAAGAGGCACAATCCCTTGGTCTGATGTCTATTGGATGGCGTGAGGTTCCAATCGACTCAGCGGTGCTTGGCC
Source organism: Synechococcus sp. CC9311 (assembly GCF_000014585.1). Taxonomy (NCBI): domain Bacteria; kingdom Bacillati; phylum Cyanobacteriota; class Cyanophyceae; order Synechococcales; family Synechococcaceae; genus Synechococcus; species Synechococcus sp. CC9311. The sequence continues at coordinate 393,296 of NC_008319.1, forward strand.
CGCTTGCGCGTGAGACGGCACCCGTCATTCAACAGTGGTTAGTCCAGAGAGATGTTGATGCCGATGCTCTCGAATCCCTGCTGTTGCGCCTGCGACGTCGCGTTGGAGCCAGGGTTCGCAAGGAATTTGGAGCCGAGGGCGCGCGGGAATTTTATGTCGCGTCCCTGAGTGGTCGAACCGTTGTCTACAAGGGAATGGTCCGCTCCGAGGTTCTCGCCCAGTACTACGCCGATTTGCGTGACCCTCGCTTTGCTGTGAGTTTTGCGGTCTATCACCGCCGTTTCAGCACGAATACGCTTCCTCGCTGGCCGTTGGCTCAGCCGATGCGCCTCTTGGGTCACAACGGTGAAATCAATACTTTGTTGGGCAATCTCAACTGGGCTAAGGCATCAGAAGCTGGCCTGGAAGACGTGTGGGGTGACGCTGCAGCCGACTTGATACCGGTTGTGAATCCCGATTTCAGCGACTCGGCCAATCTCGATGCCACGCTCGAGCTGATGGTGCGCAGTGGCCGCTCAATCACCGACAGCTTGATCACTTTGGTTCCGGAAGCATTCCGCAATCAGCCTGATCTTGAAAGCCGTCCTGATGTCACGGCGATGTATGAATTCAATGCCGGGATTCAAGAGCCATGGGATGGCCCAGCGTTGTTGGTGTTTGCCGATGGGAAGCGCGTGGGCGCGACCTTGGATCGCAATGGGCTCAGACCTGCGCGTTGGTGCACAACGGCTGATGGGTTCGTGATCATGGGCTCCGAGACCGGAGTGGTGGATCTCAGCGGAAAGACTGTCGTTGAAAAAGGGCGCTTAGGCCCAGGTCAGATGGTGGCCGTAGATCTTGAGCGCGGAGAGCTGTTGACCAATTGGGCGGTGAAGGAAGATGCGGCCCAACGTTTTCCCTATGGCGATTGGTTGAAGCAGCATCGCCGCTCGGTTTCTGCACAGCCTTGGACGCAGGATTGCCAAATCAGTGAGCTTGATTTGCTGCGCTTGCAGACAGCGATGGGCTTCACAGCAGAAGATCTTGACCTTGTGATCGAGGACATGGCAGGTCTTGGCAAAGAGCCCACCTATTGCATGGGTGATGACATCCCCTTAGCGGTGCTCTCCGACAAGCCCCATCTTCTCTACGACTATTTCAAACAGCGATTTGCGCAAGTCACCAATCCACCGATTGATCCGCTGAGAGAAAAATTGGTGATGAGTTTGGAGATGCACTTGGGGCAGAGGCGGCCTGCTGTGAAGCCTCAGGCCGCGGCCGCAGCATTGATTCACCTCGACACTCCAGTGCTCAATGAGGCGGAGCTCAGTGCTCTGTCAGACCAAGGGCTAGCGGTGCGATCCCTCTCTACCCAGGTTGCTGTTGAAGCCTGTGCCGGTGGGCTGCAGTCGGCCGTCGATGCCCTCTGCTTGAAAGCGGAAGATGCGGTTCGCAAAGGCGCTCAGGTTTTGGTGCTGTCGGACCGGGTGAATGCTGAGGAACAGCCTGCGGAACTGATGGCCACCACTGTGGCGATGCCGGCTCTATTGGCGGTGGGAGCGGTGCATCACCACCTGTTGCGCCAGAAGTTGAGACTCCACTGTTCGCTGGTTTCGGAGACAGCCCAGTGCTGGAGCACCCACCACATGGCTTGTCTGATTGGTTACGGCGCCAGTGCTGTTTGTCCATGGCTCACCTGGGAGACGACGCGCCATTGGCTCGCTCATCCCAAGACCCAGAAGCGGATCGAACAAGGCAAGTTGCAACCTTTGGATGCCAATAAGGCCCAGGCGAATGTGCGCTTATCCCTTGAGAACGGGCTCCGCAAGATCCTCTCCAAAATCGGTATTTCGCTCCTGGCGAGCTATCACGGTGCACAAATTTTTGAGGCCATCGGGCTAGGTGCCGATGTGATTCAAAAGGCTTTCGCGGGGACGACCAGCCGAGTCGCTGGGATGACCCTTCTAGAGCTCGCGAATGAAACGCTCTCATTGCATGCCAAAGCTTTCCCTGAGCTGAATCGGAGCAAGCTTGAGTTCATGGGTTTTGTGCAATACCGCACGGGCGGTGAGTATCACCTCAACAGCCCTGAGATGTCGAAGGCTCTCCACAGTGCAGTCAAAGCTGGTCCTGGTTACGACCATTTCTCCACTTACAAAACCCTGCTGGAAAACAGGCCAGTCACCGCTCTTCGCGATTTGCTGGAGTTCAAGCTGGCGGCGACGCCATTGCCGCTGGATCAGGTGGAGAGTGCCGAAAGCCTGTGCACTCGCTTCTGTACTGGTGGCATGAGTTTGGGAGCGCTCTCAAGAGAAGCCCATGAGGTATTGGCCGTCGCCATGAACCGTATTGGTGGAAAGAGCAATAGCGGAGAGGGTGGTGAGGATCCGATTCGTTTTCAGATTCTTAAGGATGTGGATGGAGACGGGCGATCATCGTCGTTCCCCAGCATCGGTGGGCTGAGAAATGGCGACACTGCCTGCTCAGCGATTAAGCAGATTGCCTCGGGTCGGTTTGGGGTGACAGCGGAGTATTTGCGCAGCGGTAAGCAACTTGAGATCAAGGTGGCTCAGGGGGCTAAGCCTGGTGAAGGCGGTCAACTGCCTGGGCCAAAGGTGGATGAGTACATCGCTGGGCTGCGTAACAGCAAGGCTGGAGTGGCGTTGATTTCGCCGCCGCCCCACCACGACATCTATTCCATTGAAGATCTGGCTCAACTCATCCACGATTTGCACCAGGTGCATCCCAAAGCCCCTGTCAGTGTGAAGTTGGTTGCTGAAATTGGGATCGGGACGATCGCGGCTGGTGTGGCGAAGGCCAATGCCGATGTGATCCAGATTTCTGGTCACGATGGCGGCACGGGTGCCTCACCGCTGAGCTCGATCAAGCACGCTGGCAGTCCCTGGGAGCTGGGCCTGACCGAAGTGCATCGGTCTTTGCTGGAGAACGGATTGCGTGATCGCGTCTTGCTCCGAGCCGATGGCGGTCTCAAGACCGGCTGGGATGTTGTGGTCGCGGCCCTTCTCGGGGCCGAAGAATATGGCTTTGGGTCCGTTGCGATGATTGCTGAGGGCTGCATCATGGCCCGCGTTTGTCACACCAATAACTGCCCAGTCGGTGTGGCTACCCAGAAAGCAGCCCTTCGCAAACGCTTCACCGGTGTGCCCGAACATGTGGTGAATTTCTTCTGGTACGTAGCGGAAGAGGTTCGTCAATTGATGAGTGTTTTGGGAGTCGCTCGTCTGGAAGATTTGATTGGACGCAGCGATCTTCTCCAGCCGCGTTCAGTTGAGCTTGAGAAGACCAAATGTGTCGATCTCTCCAGCTTGTTAGCTCCAGTCGGAGACGCCAACGACCGCTCCTGGCTCAAGCACAGCAGTGAAGCCCATGGAAACGGTCCGATCCTTGAAGATCATCTCCTTGCTGATGCCGATTTCATGGATGCTGTCGAGAACCATGGCTCACTTAGCCGCACGATCGAGATCGTCAACACCGATCGCAGTGTTGGTGCACGGTTCGCGGGAGAAATTGCTCAGCGCCATGGGAATCGTGGCTTTAAAGGTCAGCTGAATCTGAACTTTCGCGGAGCCGCCGGCCAAAGCTTTGCGGCATTCCTTGTGCAGGGCATGACGATGCGCTTGGAGGGAGAAGCCAACGATTACGTCGGCAAAGGAATGAACAGTGGCCGGATCAGTCTTGTCCCGGATGATGGTGTGGCGAATCCCGGCGATCAGGTGATTCTTGGCAACACCTGTCTTTACGGAGCCACTGGAGGTGAGCTTTTTGCAAATGGTCGGGCTGGAGAACGCTTTGGCGTTCGCAACAGCGGAGCCCGTGCCGTGGTGGAGGGAGCAGGAGACCACTGCTGCGAGTACATGACCGGAGGCGTGATTGTGGTACTGGGAGGCACCGGTCGCAATGTGGGTGCCGGTATGACCGGGGGTGTGGCGTTCTTATTGGATGAGGCGGGAGGTGTAAAGGCCCGCGTGAATCCTGAAATCGTCGAGGTGGTCGGCATCACCACCCCACAACAGGAGTCCTTGCTGAAATCACTGCTTGAGGCTCATGTGAGCACCACCTCCAGTGAGAAGGCCAAGGCTTTGCTTGCGGATTGGACGAACGCCAAGTCGTCGTTCAAGTTGTTGGTGCCCCCAAGTGAGCGTGCTGCGATGGGGCTTGAAGCACGTGAGGTCGTGGCCGCCTGAGACCTCCTCTTCGCTATGCCCTGGTTCATCAAGCAGGAAACATTCACCGATGCGATGACATCGTTATCAGCTGAGGAGCGTCGCATTCATTGCAATGACCACCGCCGTTGGGTTGAAGCTCAGCGGCGCGCAGGGCTTGCCATGGCCAGCGGTTTCCTTGTGGATGATCAACACAAGCCAGGTGGGGGTGGCTTATTGGTCTTCGAGGCCGAAAGCTTCGAGGCAGCCAAAGCGTTCATTGCTGCCGATCCAATGATTTCTAGAAATCTGGTGGATTGGACGCTGCACGAATGGAAGCCGGTGGAGGGAAGTCTTCAGGCTTAGTTCAGGCCTGGTGACTCCTGCTCTTGGTATTGAGCTGGAGTGTGTTCAGCGAGGATGAATGGTCATTAGTTTCTGCACTTCCCCTGCGTGGTAACTGCTGCGCGTAAGCGGAGTGCTGACCACTTGGAGAAATCCAAGTTCTTGTTCGCCCTTGAGGCGGTAGCTCTCGAACTGCTCCGGAGTGACGAACCGGTCCACCCGCAGGTGTTTGGGGCCTGGAGATAGGTATTGGCCAATGGTGACGATGTCAACTCGGTGCTCTCTTAGATCGCGAAGCACCTCGATCACTTCTGAGTCGCTTTCGCCGAGACCCACCATCAGTCCCGACTTGCTGTAAGCCCGAGACCAGCCATCGCGAACCCGTTTGAGAAGTTCAAGGGAGCGTTCGTAAACCCCCTGTGGACGCGCTTGGCGATACAGCCGCGGCACCGTTTCAATGTTGTGATTGAGCACATGGGGTGATGCCTCCATCACCGTGGCTAGCGCATCCCAATTGCCACAGAAATCGGGAATGAGCAGCTCAATCGTGGTGAGCGGCGAGTGTTGCTTCACCTGCTCGATGCAGGCCACGAACTGAGACGCCCCTCCGTCCTCTAGGTCGTCACGGTTCACTGATGTGATCACGACGTGTTTAAGCCCAAGCCGGGATACCGCCTCCCCGAGCCGTTGGGGTTCTGTTGGATCAAGGGCGCGGACGCTCTTGTCGAAGTCGATATCGCAGTAGGGACAGGCGCGGGTGCATCCGGGCCCCATGATCAGGAACGTCGCGGTCCCTCCGGCAAAGCATTCGCCGATATTCGGGCAGCTTGCCTCCTGGCAAACGGTGTTCAACTTGAGGTCCAGCAGCAGGTCGGCCACCTCGCCAATGCGCTCGCGCTGGGGGGCTTTGACGCGCAACCAGTCAGGTTTCTGAATGGACGTCATCTTTTAAAGTCGCCTCATCGGGATGTAGCGCAGCTTGGTAGCGCACTTCGTTCGGGACGAAGGGGCCGCAGGTTCGAATCCTGTCATCCCGACTCTATGAGTTGCGCTCAACTGAGTTCTGCGCCTGGATAGCCGCGCGGAGTCACCATTCGGCCCCCTTCCAGCCTGCTGCTGCTGTTGCCGATGACCAGTACGGTCAGCATGTCAATGCTGTCTACGGGCAAGCTGTCGAGCCGACAGAACGACACGTGTTCCTCTTGTCGACCTAATTGCCTTGCCATGACAACAGGTGTGGAGGCAGGGCGTTCAGTTAGAAGGATTTCCTTGGCACGTTGCAGCTGCCAATCACGTCCTTTAGATCGGGGGTTGTAGAGCGCAACGACGAAATCACCCTTGGCAGCTCCTTCTAGTCGTCGTTCAATCACCTCCCATGGGGTGAGGCGATCGCTCAAGCTCACGGTGCAGAAGTCATGCATGAGTGGTGCACCGGCTTTTGCCGCTGCAAGCTGCAGTGCAGAGATTCCTGGGTGCACGGCAAAGCGAGGTCGCTCGTCTTCTGGCAGGTCCAACCAGAGCTCAAGCGCGAGTCCTGCCATTCCGTAAATCCCGCTGTCGCCAGACGACACCAACGCCACGCGAACACCTTGGCGAGCAAGACTCAGAGCCTGCTGGCAGCGGTCCCTTTCCATGGTGAGTTGCCCATCCAGCCGGATTTGATCCGGACGGCGCAGCGGTTCCAGTAAGTCGAGGTAGAGCCCATATCCAACCCAGGCAGGACAGCGCTCTAGGGCACTGCGGGCTTCAGGAGTGAGAAGGCCTAAATCACCTGGACCACTGCCGATGAGATGGAGTTCGCCCTGTTGAGGTGAATGTGCCTCCATGCTCTCGGCAATCGCCACGGTGACGGCGCCGCGTTCATCGTCGTTTGCGTGGGTGATCCGCTTGTGCAGCTTGAGCTGTCCTTTGTCTCCGGCACTCAGTAATGCAGCGGCTTCTGCAACCGATCCGGTTCCCATTTCTGCCGCAACCACCTTGGATGGGGTTGGCACCGGTACACCATCTAATGCTGTTGCTGTGTGCAAACGGAAGGGCCAATGATGAAGCTGTGCGAGTTCTTGGAGTGCCCGTTCATCGCCCTTGCGATCGATGCTGCTGATGCCTGCAACGGCGTCCTCTGCCAGTCCCGCTTCTTCGAGGGCGCTCCTTACGGCGCGCTGGACAAGGTTCAAGCTTGTGTCGCGCTCGCAGCCAATCCCAAGCCAAAGCAGTGCTGGGTGCCATGTGCAGGCCCCCGCATGGGGCATGGTTGTGCTGATCTCCAGCGTTTGGATTGCACTGTCTGCCTCGGCATCAAGGCCTAGAAGATGGCTGGCTTGAGCCGCTGAACTGCTTTGCCACAGCTTGCTCCCCATCGTTTGGATGAGACGGGTCGCTTCTCCTCGCGCCTGGGCCTTCATCAGTTCGGTCCAGTTGGCGCTTGTTCCACCGCGTTTCCATCCCCAAGCATGTCCGAACGCATCGGTTGCAAGCCGGCCCGAAACAGCACTATCTCCGCTCAGAACCGCTTCCCCTCCAAGCGCGGCGGCGACCTCCCGGCTCAATTGTTCGGCACCAGCTTGGTGACCGCCGAGCAATGGGATCACTCTTTGCCCCTCTGCATCGAGCACCAGGACTGCAGGGTCTCTTTTTTTGTCGGTCAAGAGTGGAGCAATTAAACGGGTGACGGCACCCGTAGCTCCGATCACCATCAGGACTCCCCCCTCTTGCCAGTACTGCTGGATCAACAGCGCAGCCGAGTTCACCAAACACGTTCCGTCTCGGTCAGCAATACCGGCGGCTGCTCCAGGTGTGAGCGCCAGTTGATCAGTGAGGCCAGATTGCTGAAGTCTTTGCAACAACGGCCAGGCCCTTGAGGACAGCCCTAGGGCCAATCGCCCGGCAGAGGTCGAAGGAGAGGAGTCTTTCAGGGCAGGAGTTTCGGAGGTCAACGCTGGGTGCCATCGGGGTTCAATAGCTCACGGGCTGATCCTCCCAGGGTGCTGGTTGGAGAAATTCTTTCCGGTTCCTTGCTGATGATCGGCGTCCTTGATGGGGGTGGGGTTTCAGGGGGGACGGGCTTGCTGGATTCAGGCGAGGGTTCCGCAGAAGGCCCTGCTTTTGAAATGGTTCCCTCAGCTGTGTTCACTCCCTTTTCTGGCAATGCTTCTTCTTGGAATGATGTCTTTCTCGTGGCGTTTGTCTTCAAATCCTCTGGCTCAGCGAGTTCTTCTCCCAAAACTGCTTTGTCCAGAGCCTTTTCATCCTTGTCTTGTTCACTCATGGTTTTTTCATCCAAAGCCCCTTCTTGCATGGCCTTTTCTTTTAAGGGCTCTTCCTTGAAGTCCTGCTTCTTTGACGCTGCCTTTTCGGCGTCTTCCGCTTCAAGGATGTCTTTTTTAAGCCCGAACTCTTGAGTTGCGCTCGGGTCTTCAGGCTTGGTTTCACCCAGCAAACGGGCGAGTTCCGTGTCGTTAAGGGTGGATTGCAACCAGATCGGTTTTGGGTTCTTTAGCTCAGGGACCTCTCTCAATTGGTTGTTGAACATTGGTTCGAGCGATTCACCAATCCCATTCAGCAACTCCATTTGAACGGTGTTGATTCCTTTGCGGTTGTCGATTCCCTGGAGCCAGAGGGCATCCTGCTGGTCCACCACAAAGCTGTCTTCGTTAACGGTGATGCGTAGGCGCCAGCGAGCATCTCCAGCTCTGAGGTTTTGAAGGGGAGCGTTCCATACCAACCAATCGAGCAACAAAGGACTATCACCTCCAAGCTCAGCCGGACTCACCACCGCCAGCCAAGGGGCATCGCGTTTTGGCTGCGTACCCATCAGGGGCCGCAGCTGATCTACAGACCAATGCAAGCTGGCACCAGGAGTTTTGACGGCTTCTCCCCAGGGATAGGCCGCATAGGCCGTGAACCTGTGGCTCCCCGGACTCAAGGCAGGGAGTTCAATCGTTACTCGGTTTCCGTTTTGTTCACTTAAACGGATGGGTGCTTGGTCATCAATTTGAATCGCGACGTGGGCTCCGAGCCCGAGTTCGCGGTCGTTAGCGAGGGGCCAATCCTCGATTTTCAATTCCAGATTGAGTGGGCCGCCCTTGAGCTGGCTCCCATCCAAGGGACTGATGAGCGAGAGCCGGGGATGATGCTTGGCTAAGGCTTGATGAAGCTGCTGAACTGCACCAGGTGGCTCCACTTCTCGAATACGGCCTGATGGGTTTTGGGTAGGAAGATTCTTGCCTTGATTAGGAGCGGACCCGGAGTTGGGCTGATTGGCCCAAGGCAACGACGGAATGGCCAGCACGGGTTGTCCCAGGCCACATAGGAGTATCAGTGCGAAGAGTGCTGCGAACCATCGGATGCTTGCGTGTCGCCGGCCCGATTTATCCATGGAGCGGAGAGGATGTACCGCCATTCTGAATGGCTCCACTTCTCAGGTCTAGGGCGCTGACTGAGTATTAATTAGAGAAAGAAAATAAGCGGGTTGTTGATAGTTTTTTGTCTTGATTGGGAGGTTCTCGCTGACACCACCTGCAAACCAGACTCCAGTTGCAGACTGGTTCGCCGACGGATTGAACCTTTGTAACTCGATGATGGTTTAGGCCCTCTCATGACTCTATGCTCAAATCAGCGGTCCCCTCTTTGGGGCCCAAAGCACCAGTGACGGTCAGGGTTTTCCTGGTCTGAGCTGGCGCCCGGCTAAAGCCTTCGGGCTATGGCCGGGGCCCCGGCGAACTGTCCGGTTCTCCGGAGGGGTGGCCCTCCACCTCGATCCCGTCCCTCGAGGAACGACTCGATGACCATTAGCCCACCAGAGCGTGGGAGCACCGCGAAGAGCCAAGTCGAAAAGGTTGACAATCCAGCAACCTTTGAATTGTTCGGCAAGCCCGGACATTTCGACCGAGCTCTCGCGAAAGGCCCCAAGACCACAACCTGGGTCTGGAACCTCCACGCCAACGCTCACGATTTCGATAGTCACACGAGTGACCTTGAAGAGGTTTCTCGGAAGATCTTTAGTGCTCACTTCGGCCATTTGGCCGTGATCTTCATCTGGCTAAGCGGCGCCTTCTTCCACGGAGCCCGCTTCTCCAACTTCTCCGGCTGGCTCGCCGATCCCACCCACGTGAAGCCAAGTGCTCAGGTGGTGTGGCCCGTGTTTGGCCAGGAGATTCTCAATGGCGACATGGGTGCCGGATTCCAAGGCATCCAGATCACCTCTGGCCTCTTTCACGTCTGGCGTGCATGGGGAATCACCAATGAGACCCAGCTGATGTCGCTTGCCATCGGCGCTCTGGTGATGGCAGGCCTGATGCTCAATGCCGGTGTTTTCCACTATCACAAGGCAGCTCCCAAGCTCGAGTGGTTCCAGAACGTTGAGTCCATGCTCAACCACCACTTGGCAGGTTTGCTTGGTCTCGGCTCACTCTCTTGGACCGGCCACCTTCTGCATGTGTCTCTGCCGACTACCAAGTTGATGGATGCCATCGACGCCGGCCAACCGCTGGTGCTCAATGGCAAAACCATCGCTTCTGTCGCAGACATTCCACTGCCACACGAATTCTTTAATCAGGATTTGATCGCTCAGCTCTATCCAGGATTTGGTGCCGGTATTGGTGCCTTTTTCTCTGGTGATTGGGCTGCCTACAGCGACTTCCTGACCTTTAAAGGTGGAATTAATCCAGTCACCGGCAGCATGTGGATGAGCGATATCGCTCATCACCACTTAGCCATCGCGGTGTTGTTCATCGTGGCTGGTCACATGTACCGCACGAACTGGGGCATTGGGCACTCCATCAAGGAGATCCTCGAAGGTCAGAAGGGTGATCCTCTTCTCTTCCCTGCAACCAAGGGGCACGACGGACTCTTTGAGTTCATGACTACCTCTTGGCATGCTCAGTTGGGCGTCAATCTGGCCATGCTCGGCTCTCTGAGCATCATCGTGGCCCAGCACATGTATGCGATGCCTCCGTATCCATACATGGCGATTGACTACCCCACTCAGATTGGACTGTTCACCCATCACATGTGGATCGGTGGCTTCCTAATCGTTGGCGCTGCTGCTCACGCAGCCATCGCCATGATTCGCGATTACGACCCTGCAAAACATGTGGACAACGTGCTCGATCGTGTGCTCAAAGCGCGCGATGCGATCATCAGCCACCTGAACTGGGTTTGCATTTGGCTTGGAGCTCATAGCTTCGGCCTTTATGTCCACAACGACACGATGCGTGCTCTGGGTCGTCCCCAAGACATGTTCAGCGATTCGGCGATTTCGATTCAGCCGGTCTTTGCGCAGTGGATTCAGGGCATCCATGCAGGAGCCGCAGGAAGCACCGCTCCCAACGCACTTGCTGGTGTGAGTGAGGTGTTTAACGGCTCCACGATTGCTGTTGGAGGCAAGGTTGCAGCAGCAGCGATTCCTCTCGGAACCGCTGATTTCATGGTGCACCACATTCACGCATTCACAATTCATGTGACTGTGCTGATTCTTCTGAAGGGCGTGCTTTATGCCCGCAGCTCCCGCCTCGTTCCAGACAAAGCAAACTTGGGCTTCCGTTTCCCATGCGACGGCCCAGGCCGTGGTGGCACCTGTCAGGTGTCTGCTTGGGACCACGTATTCCTTGGTCTGTTCTGGATGTACAACTCCCTGTCCGTCGTGATCTTCCACTTCAGCTGGAAGATGCAGAGCGATGTTTGGGGAACCGTCAATGCTGATGGAAGTGTTCAGCACATCACAAATGGCAATTTTGCCAACAGTGCAATCACCATCAACGGCTGGCTGCGTGACTTCCTGTGGGCCCAGGCCGCTCAGGTGATCAACAGCTATGGCTCAAACACCAGTGCCTATGGCCTGATGTTCCTTGGTGCTCACTTTGTCTGGGCCTTCAGTTTGATGTTCTTGTTTAGTGGCCGCGGCTACTGGCAAGAGCTTATTGAGTCCATTGTTTGGGCTCATAACAAGCTGAAGGTTGCACCTGCCATCCAGCCTCGTGCACTTTCAATCACCCAGGGCCGTGCCGTGGGTGTCGCTCATTACCTCTTGGGCGGCATCGCGACCACATGGGCCTTCTTCCACGCCCACATCCTTGTGGTCGGCTGACCTCACTGACCTTTCCCTCTAATGGCAACGAAATTTCCTTCGTTTAGCCAGGGTCTGGCACAGGACCCGACAACCCGCCGCATTTGGTACGGGATCGCCACGGCTCACGACTTCGAGAGCCATGACGGAATGACGGAGGAGAAGCTTTACCAAAAGCTCTTCTCCACCCATTTCGGGCATCTCGCGATCATCGGCCTTTGGGTTTCGGGAAACCTGTTCCATATCGCCTGGCAGGGCAACTTCGAACAGTGGGTCTCCGACCCACTGCACGTCCGCCCAATCGCTCATGCAATTTGGGATCCCCACTTTGGTCAAGGCGCAATTGATGCCTTCACTCAAGCGGGTGCATCCTCCCCAGTGAATATTGCCTATTCAGGCCTTTATCACTGGTTTTACACCATCGGCATGACCACGAATGCCGAGCTGTATCAGGGATCCATCTTCATGATGATCCTGTCAGCTTGGGCTCTGTTCGCTGGTTGGCTGCATTTGCAGCCCAAGTTCCGTCCCTCCCTTGCTTGGTTCAAAAACGCGGAATCCCGCCTGAACCATCACCTTGCAGTCCTGTTTGGATTCAGCTCAATCGCTTGGACCGGTCACCTGGTTCACGTGGCTATCCCTGAGTCCCGCGGTCAGCACGTTGGTTGGGACAACTTCCTCAGCGTGATGCCTCACCCAGCAGGTCTGGGTCCATTCTTCACCGGCAATTGGGGCGTTTATGCCCAAAATCCTGACACCACAGGTCAGATTTTTGGTACCGCTGAAGGATCGGGCACTGCAATCCTGACCTTCCTCGGTGGCTTCCACCCTCAGACCGAAGCCCTCTGGCTAACAGATATCGCTCACCATCATTTGGCCATTGGCGTGATCTTCGTGATCGCTGGTCATATGTATCGGACGAACTTCGGTATCGGTCACTCGATCCGCGAGATCCTTGAAGCTCACAACCCACCAACCGGTACCCCCGGCGACCTGGGTGCTGGCCATAAAGGTCTCTACGACACCATCAACAACAGCCTGCACTTCCAGCTTGGTCTTGCTCTCGCCTCTTTGGGCGTGATCACCAGCCTGGTGGCACAGCACATGTACGCCATGCCGTCGTATGCCTTCATCGCGAAGGACTACACGACCCAGGCTGCCCTCTACACCCATCACCAGTACATCGCCATCGCCTTGATGTGCGGTGCCTTTGCTCACGGTGCGATCTTCTTTATTCGTGACTACGACCCCGAAGCCAATAAGGACAACGTCCTGGGTCGGATGCTCGAGCACAAAGAAGCCATCATCAGCCACTTGAGCTGGGTCTCCCTTTTCCTTGGCTTCCATACCCTTGGCCTCTACGTCCATAACGACGTGGTTGTGGCCTTTGGAACCCCTGAAAAGCAGATCTTGGTTGAGCCTGTCTTTGCACAGTTCGTCCAGGCTGCTTCCGGTAAGGCGATTTACGGCTTCGATGTTCTCCTAGCGAACGCTGGTGGCGCTGCTGCCAATGCCAACGCTGCCTACATGGGCGGTTGGATGGATGCCATTAATGGTGTTCGTGGCAGCAATGACTTGTTCCTACCAATTGGTCCTGGTGACTTCCTTGTTCACCACGCCATTGCTCTAGGTCTCCACACCACCACCCTGATCCTTGTGAAGGGTGCTCTGGACGCACGTGGCTCCAAGTTGATGCCTGACAAGAAGGACTTTGGCTACTCCTTCCCCTGCGACGGTCCTGGCCGTGGCGGCACCTGTGACATCTCTGCCTGGGACGCGTTCTATCTCGCTGTCTTCTGGGCTTTGAACACAGTGGGTTGGGTCACCTTCTACTGGCATTGGAAGCACCTTGCGATTTGGCAAGGCAACGTGGCTCAGTTCAACGAATCCAGCACCTATCTGATGGGTTGGTTCCGTGACTACCTCTGGCTGAACAGCTCACAGCTGATCAATGGATACAACCCATTTGGCAGCAACAACCTGGCCGTCTGGTCTTGGATGTTCCTGTTTGGTCATCTGGTTTGGGCTACCGGCTTCATGTTCCTGATTTCCTGGCGCGGTTACTGGCAGGAGCTCATTGAGACCATCGTTTGGGCTCACGAACGCAGTCCTATCGCCAACATGATGGGCTGGCGTGACAAGCCTGTGGCTCTCTCCATCGTTCAGGCACGTGTTGTTGGTCTTGCTCACTTCACGGTTGGTTATGTGCTCACGTACGGAGCCTTCTTGATCGCCTCCACTTCTGGCAAGTTCGGATGACTTAGTCCCAACCTCTGCCTGATTAACGAAGCGTTTCTCAGAGATTCACCCGTCCGGTATTCCGGGCGGGTTTTTTATGTGGATGGATTGTTCAGCGCTATCTCTTCTGTGTTGGCGATGTCCGCTGCTGTTAGGGGACGTCTTCGTTTAATTCCCGCCACTGAAGGCGATGTCCAGAGTGCGTAGATAGGTATGAAGGCCTGCATCTTGAATCGGCAGCACGTAGGCATCAGCTCCGGATTCATTGTGGTGAGAATGCCAGTAACCGGGGGGTGTCACGAAGGCCGCTCCCGGGGCCCAATCTTCACGATGCCCATTGATAATCATCCCCTTCGCATCCAGCTCTGTGCCGATCATCGTGTAGCAGCCGGGTTGGCAATCAACCGCGAAATCGAGTGCGATCGATTGGTGGCGATGGGGTCGTTGTATCTGGCCAGCAGGCAAGATTCCGAGCATGGCCCAGAGCGTATGGGTGATCGTTCGCGTTTGTGGAAAATTGCTGTTGCCCAGCAAAACGCTGACACGGTTGGCACGAGCACCGTTGGGGCTTTTTGCAATCGCATCAAGATGTCGTTTGCTGTCCTGATGGCTGTAAAAGCTCGGCTCAAAGCGAGCTTGTGCTGGCTCGACGCCGAGATAACGCAGGAGCGGTGCATCATGCACCCAATAAAGTCCTGCTTTTTCGATGCTGCTGTGAATTGCGTCGCCACCCGCAGGCAGCACCAAGATGTCTCCCTTTGACCATTGAAATGTTCGCCCGCAGGCTTGCGTTTCCCCTTCTCCATTCGTGATGAAAAACAGCTGACTGGTCGCAACAGCACTGGTGCGTTGTTGACCACGGTCGAGGCGAACAAAATTCGCACAAAGAGAAGGACCGGTGGCTGGACCAGAGCAGCCAAGCATTTCACTCAGATCTAGAGGAAGTACATCGCAACCGGATTGATCGAAAAAATCTGGCGAAAACGACCGATAGGGAATTGCATTGATCAGCCCACTCTGTTGAGGGTTCGCAGCGGAGCGGTAATCAAAAAAATGGGCTTGCTCAGATGAGGCCTGATGCAAAGCGGGAGCTAACAGGGTGTTGACCTCAACGAGACGCATACCTTATCGATCAATGGGATTTGGATTGTATGGGTTTTGTCATCCCTGGAAGCCGGCGTTGAGCCGGATGCGCACCGGCACAGGATGGTTCGAAGTTTGTTCAGGCAAATGGTGAAACCAGCTTGAAGCGTTCCCTGTCCCAAAGGATGAGAGAGAAGCAATCGCCAATCTGATAAAGATAAAGTTTGTGGACATTGTCAACAAGATGGATATTGGCTTCATGACATTCCTTCAATCGATAATTTGGAATGCGCTCTGAGAGATGGTGAATATGGTGATAAGCGATATCGGCAGTAAACCAATTCAAAACGGCAGGCATTTGAAGGAAAGAGGATCCAGAAATGGCTCCACGAAAATAACTCCAATTGTCTTCATCACTTGTATAAGAATCGGGGAAATTGTGTTGGATGAAAAAGACGGCAATCATCACCGCTGCACTGCAGCTCATTACCACTGAATAGAGGATCCAGAAATGTGCATATCCTATAGAACTTCCGATCCACCACCACAACAACCCAACGACTGCAGTGTTGGCAACCATGTCTACACATTCTCCGCTGGTGTAAAAGAAACTAGATTTGTAATTCAAACAAACATGTTTTGGGGATATCCAGGAGCCGGTACGCACCATCTTTATGGTGCTTTTGATGGAATGGCCAATGAATTCAAAAAAGCTCAAAAGTAAGGCAAGTCTTGGCTTAATGATGAGATAGAAGAATCCACCTGGGAATAGCAGCAATGGATGGCGTAAGACGCGATAAAGCCACTGGGAACGTGGAGATCGCGCTTCGTATTGCTCGCGTGTGATGAGAGCTGATGGTCCGCGATAGCGATCCCAATTTCCATTGTGTTTGTGATGGAAAGCGTGTCCCCGTGACCAGGGATGTTGCGGCATGCCGTGAATCAAGCTCAAGCCGAAGGCTGCAATTCGATTCGACCGTTTGGAGCTGAACAGGCTTTGATGACCGCAGTCATGCATCAGGGAGAAGCTGCGACTGAGCAGCAGAACCATCAACACGAGGAGCAAGGGTGTCAACACGATGGCTGTGGTGTTGAACGATGTTGTGACCGCAGACATCGCGATCGCTACCGCGATGATCGGAACCACGGTGTTCAGGATCTGCCAGCTCGCTATGCGGTCATCGCTGGCCATAAAAGGAGCGAGTTTGAAGTCGATCCGTTTGGGGTAAGCGCTAGGCGCCATGTCTTGGCTAATCGTCTGAGTGGTCGTTGTCATGCAGCTTCCACGTGGGGTGCCGCGATCGGCTTGATGGGTGAACCTATCTCTTTTTTGCTGCAACCGGTTTGTCAATTGCCTGGTGAGCTCTGAATGTGAGTCTTCTCCCTCCATCCTTTGAGGCTCAAATAAACGGCTGGAACAACAAACAGAGAAAGCAGCGTGGAGATCAGCAAGCCGCTAAATACCACCGTTCCAATGCTGATTCGACTGGCTGAACCTGTGCCGCTTGCCAGCAGCAGCGGCAGAAAACCAGCTAAGGAGGTAATCGCTGTCAGAACAATTGGACGCATCCGCTCTTCCGCCGCGTCAGTGATCGCCTCGCGAAGGGGCAGGCCGGCCCGGAGCCTTTGATTGGCAAACTCCACAATCAGAATTCCGTTTTTTGCCGCCAAACTCACGAGGACGAGAAGACCCATCTGGCCGTAAACGTCTAGCGGTAGCCCACGCAATTTGATTCCGATCAGCGCACCTAGCAGTGCCAGAGGCACTGTCAGCAAAATGACTAGGGGGTCGAGAAAGCTCTCATAGAGACCAGCTAGTAAGAGGTAGACCACCACCACGCTCAAACCAAAGAAGGCCCAGGTGACGCCTTCGGCGACCCTTTCTTCCTCCGCAAGGCCTGTAAAAGCAAGCCCGATGTTGCCGCCTCCAATTTGTTCGCCTGCTGCCTCAAGGATGTTGATGGCTTGCCCACTACTCGTTTCTTTCCCGGGTAAGGCGCTGATACGGATGGATCGGTTAAGGGCGTAGTGGTCAATCGATCCTGTGCCCTCAACTTGTTCAAGTCGCGCCACGCTTTCAGCGCTGACGAGTTCCCCATCCCGGTTCCGGAGCATGAGGGATTCGATGTCCTCTGGACGATTGCGGTCGCTGCCCTCCATTTGAATCCAGATGCTCCGTATTTCTCCGTCGGCGTAGGTGTCATCGAGATAGCGCCCGCCGACGGCCATGCCAATCGAATTCAGAGTTTCTCTGTAGGGGAGGTTCAGTGCAGCCATTTGGTCGCGGTCTAAAACGAGGCGCCATCTCGGGGCACTGGCGTCGAAACGGGTGCTGACCCGTTCAAATTTGCCCGTTTCCTTGGCACTCGCAATAAAGGCTTTGGCGACCTGTTCGAATTGGACCAGGTTCAGTTGGCCACCACTGCGGTCTAGAAGCTCAATGTTTAAGGCTGAATCCCCGCTAAACCCTCGAACGGTGGGGGGGGTAATCAGCACAACTCTGGCATCTGTAATCGAACGATTCAGGGCTTTTTGCAGTCGTCGTTTGATGGCTTGATCGCTCTGATCTGCACGCCTTCTCTCCTGGAGAGGTTTTAATCTCAGGTAAAAGGAACCCTTGTCTTCCCCGCTTTGTCCGAACGAACTTCCTGCATAGAAGTTCCCTGACCGGATGAGTGGCTCTTGCTCAACGACAGCGCGAATGGAATCCATGCTTGCCATGCTTCGTTCAAGGCTGGCGCCTTCCGACAAGGTGAAATAACCACGGATTTGGCCCTGGTCTTCGTTAGGGATAAAGGCTGTCGGCGTGGTGCGAAGGACGACTCCCGTGAGCATCAAGCAGATGATTAAAACGATGCCCACCCAATTGGGTCGCATTAATAACTTGCGCAATGTTCGTGAGTAGTGCCCTTCAGTGCTTTGCATGGTCTTTCGGAGACGATCGCTGAGTCGTCTGATCGGTCCAGGCAGGCGTCCATTCCCTGGAGTGAGAACCCTTGCTGATGCCATTGGCGTGAACGTGAGTGCGTTCAACGTGGAGAACACAATGGCAGCCGTAATCGTCAAGGCAATCGGTTCATAAAGGCGACCAATTGACCCTGGAATCAGCAGAACAGGAACGAACACCGCTACGAGAACCAAAGAGGTGGCCACGATTGCTCCGGCCAATTCCTGCATCGCTGTTTCGGCGGCCTTTAGAGGTGGGTCTCCTTTTTCAATTCGATCGGCAATTTCCTCGCTCACCACGATTGCATCGTCTACAACAATGCCTGTCGCAAGAATCAGTCCGAACAGAATCAAACTGTTGATATCTGAACCGCTGAGGCGGATCACCAACAAGCTGCCTACCAAAGAAATAGGTACGGCGATCCCAGGCACCATGGCTAATCGCCAGCGCCCTAGGAAGAGCACCAAAACAACTAAAACCAGCAGGATTGCATCGCGGAGTGTCGTAATGGTGCGATCGAGATTGGCTTGGATGGTGTCGGCCGTATCCACGATGGTTTGCATCGTGATTCCGGGCGGAAATCCTGATTCGAGTTTCGCGAGATTTCGGCGAATGCTTCGACTGAGAGCAAGGGCATTCGCTCCATCTCTTTGATAGATCCCTACGGCAACGGAGCGTTCTCCCTGAAGATTGATCGCGGCCCTTCCATAACTGCGTTGTCCAAGGCTGACGCGGCCGACATCACTGAGTCGAATGAGGCCCCCATTGGCTAATCGTTTGATCACCAGGTTTTCAAGTTCGTCCTGGCTGCGCAAGCGACCTTCGGCTTCGACAGGAAGGCTGAGAAGTTGTCCTGATGGAGCCGGTGCGCTGCCGAGCGCGCCGATGGCGGCCAGAACGTTTTGCTCGATAAGCGCTGTGCTGACATCCGTGATCGTGAGATTGGCTTGCTCAAGTTTTTGAGGGTCCATCCACAGGCGGTAGGCCAACTCGCTGCTACCGAATACACGAATATCTCCTACGCCTGAAACGGATCTGAGCGATTCTCTGAGCGATTGTTCAAGCCATCCTGGGAGAAAGGTTGGAACGTAGAGATCTTGCGGATGGCTAAAGCCAAGGATCATCAGTAAATCGCTAGAGGAGCGATTTACGCTGAGTCCTTGGCGAGTAACGGCTTGCGGCAAGCGGCGCAACGCCAAATTCACTTCGTTTTGGACCTTGATCGCATTCAGTTCAGGGCTGCCTTTTTTGAAGCGAAGGCTGATTCTTGATTGCCCTTCACTACTTGTGGACTGAATGCTGTCGAGATCGCTGAGACCGTTGAGTTGTTGCTCCAGCACAGTGGTGACGCTTTGCTCCACCACATCTGGGGATGCAGCAGGGAAGCGTGCTGTCACGCTGACCTGGGTTGGTGCCAACTGGGGGAGGTCTTCAAGGCCCAAGCCGAAGAGCGAAACAAGTCCTGCCAGCAGAACGAGCAGGCTGCAGACAACGGTGAGTACAGGCCGTCGCAGAAAGGGCTGGGAGATGGACCGCAAGGCGGCACCTGCTGCAAAAGCGGGTTGATCTTGGCAGTTAAAAGTCCCTGTTGAGCGACTTTTCGCTCAACAGGGACTTTGCTGGTCTGTTTCAGTGAGGGACGTTGAGGCTCAGCTCACGCTCCAAACACCTGCCGCTATCTTCACGAGCTCCTGAACGTGGAGAGTGTCGCAGAGCAACCAGGCAAAGACAGCACCACCACAGCCACCCAGCCAGAAGCCACTGGTGAACTCAGACCACCCGTTGCGAGTGAAAAGATCTGCGGGGGGATTGTCAACTGTGACGTCTGCGGGAGGGATATGAGGTTGCTTTCCGGGCTGGTTATAGAGAAGGAACAGGAGAGTGAGGAGGTGAACAGCACCGATAGCTGCTAAGAGGCCAGCGGTTGCTGAGTAATCGGTATTACGCAGTGGGCCACAGATTGTGTAGGGCCCATAAAGGAGATATCCAAAGGCTGCGCCTGTTTCAATTCCCCTGAAATTTGGTGATATCCCTTGGCGATAAAAGGGAAGATTATTTATAAGCCACTTCATGAAATAACCGCTATTCACGGGTGTGGCTAAATTGCCGACGCAAGGATCGGCCGCAGGAGTAACAGTCATTGGAGTTTGATGGCTTAGTCGGAGTGCTGGTGTCTGGTTTTAGATCAGTCGGCGGCGGTAATCGCCCGTCCAACAAGAATGATGAAAACTGCAGGGAAAACAATCCCAATCATTGGCACAAACAACACCGGCAGCCAGGCTGCTGCAAAATCTCCAGTCATGATCAAGCCCAGGGTTGTTCCCACGATTTTAGAGTCTTCATGTTGGGCATTCCCCTCTAAGGGTTTCCTGGCGAAATAAAAGTTCAATCCAACCCTTTATCGGGTTGTCCCTAAGCATCTGATCTGATGACTCAGCTATTCGCTGGTGTTGCAACCATTGTTCTGGCCATCATTCTCTATGGTCTGGGCCGAAAACCCCATAAGCCAATTCTGCGCAGTACGGATGTGTCGGAGGTCGTAGCTCTGAATCGTGCCCAGGTGGAGCTGGTGCAGGTGTCGGAGGTAGAGGAGGTCGCTGAGAGTGCTCCCGTTCTTGCATGGCAGGCCCCCTCCACCTCTGCTGAAAGGCTTGAGTTGCAGCAGTACCTGCGGCGGTCGATGGATGACGGGCCAGATCTACGACTGCAGGCGATCAAGCTTGCGGGGCAGTGGGGTCACCAGTCGGTTCTTCCAATTTTGCGACGGGGCCTGCATGATTCAGACAGTCGAGTTGTCGAGGCTGCTGCCGCCGCGATTGAACGTCACCGCAGTGGCCCTTACCGTGCCTCAGCTCACCCTGTACGGCCCCCGCGCAACGTGGCGCGGATGCGATAAATCGGCCTTCCTTGACTTTCGTGATAAGTGCGAATGAGCAGCTCTGCCAACAGTCCAAAGCAGAACAATTGAATTCCTGCCAACCCCAAAACTACGGCCAGCGTTAGTAAGGGTCGGTTGCCAATATCGGCTCCTTGGAGCTTGATCATCAGAAGGTAGCTACTGGAGATCAAGCTCAAAGCGATCGCAATCAATCCCGCGAATCCGAACACGTACATCGGACGCGTGAGGAACCGTTTCATGAACCAAACGGTGAGAAGGTCCATGAGCACGCGAAATGTGCGATCAATTCCATATTTGCTGCTGCCGTACTGCCTTGCCCGGTGATTCACTTTGACTTCAGTGATTCGTGCGCCTTCGATGAAAGCCAGTGCGGGCAGGAAGCGGTGAAGCTCTCCGTACAGGCGCATGTCGGAGAGAACTGCCCGGTCATAGGCCTTTAGGGAACAGCCGTAGTCATGGAGCTTCACGCCTGTGACCTTGCCGATCAGTCGGTTGGCGATTCGCGAGGGCAGTTTTCGCTGCAGTTCAGCGTCCTGTCGTTGATGACGCCAACCGCTTACGAGGTCATACCCCTCACGCAGCTTCGCCAGGAGCAAGGGGATGTCAGCTGGATCATTCTGTAAATCACCATCAAGGCTGACGATGATCCGGCCACGGGCTACATCAAAACCCGCCGCCATTGCTGCGGTTTGACCGTAGTTTTTGCGAAGAAGCACGCCAACGAGCTCTGGAACCTCTTGGCTGACCTGTTGGAGCACTGCGGCCGTTTGATCAGACGATCCATCATTCACAAGCACCAGCTCGAAGCGCTCACCTGAGGGCCGCAGTGATGAGAGAAGTTGCTCCACCAATTCGGGCAGGCTCTCTTCTTCGTTGTAGAGCGGCACCACTACGGAGACATCGAGACTGCTCTCCTCGTTTGCGGATGCGTTTGAGGGTGCTGCTGGGCTCAGAGACATCCAGATGTGGGGCGATGCGAGCAACTTAAGCCGGCATCGATGTCTCTCTTTAAGGAAGCGTCGTGCCGTCGTGGCATCGCGTCACCCTGCCGGCTCCGCGTAGTTCGGATCGGTAGTGGCAGGCCACGGGGTGTTGGTCAGAGGGATGGATGCTGTCGATGCCAATCCCATTGCGGCCGTGCTCTTGTCCCGAACTATGCATGTAGCGCCCTTGTTCGAGATGGATGGCCACGTGGGTGCAGCGCTGTGCCGTGCCGAAAAACAACAAATCTCCAGGACGCAACAGTTGATCATTCCCCGCGCGAACCGCCACGGGGCTGCAAAATCGTTCTTGTTGGTATGCATCTCGAGGCAACCAGATGCTTTGGCTGGCAAAGGCGGTTTGCACGAGGCCTGAACAGTCGAGATCAGGCCCGATCGTGCCCCCCCATAAATAGGTGTTGGGGATCTTGGCAGCGTTCTTCAGCCAATGAAGCACCAACGGAAGTCGCCCTTGGATGCTTGCGGTATCGAGCAAGCGAGGGCTCCAATTGCTGCGCGCCACAGCCTGATTGTTGAGCTCATCGATGGCCATCCAACAGGGATATCCATCCTCAATCAATGCCGTTCTGACGCGGCGTGCGCTCGGATGGGGATCGGCGAGAACTCGAAATCCCCTGCCAGCGCAGGCTTGAGTTGCTAACCCGCTGCCATGGCTGCGCGCATACCCTTGAACATCCGTATTCAGTGTCCAACAGCTTCCCTTGTTCAGCTGTTCGGGAGTGAGCGCTGTGCCTAGGGTCGGCATTGACTGATGCCAGTGCTATGGCGTTCTACCGTGCCGAGCCGGCGATGCAGGAGTACCTCGTCGGCTTGATTGATCGATTCGCTGACCAAGACCGCCCTGGATTGCACGAGCAGATTGCCGTGAACTGGGTGCGCTACGACCAATTCAATTTGTCGCCGGGAAGCGGATTGGGTGCTGCCTGGGCTGACCAGAAACCGCTCTATCCAGCGAGTGTTGTGAAATTGGTCTACGCCGTTGCGGTTGAGGATTGGCTGCAAAAGGGCCTTCTTCTCGAAACGGCGGAATTACGACGTGCCGTCAACGACATGATCGCTTTGTCCAGCAACGATGCCACTGGATTAGTGGTGGACTGTCTTACAGGCACGTCCAGTGGACCAGACCTGCAAGGCGAAGCCTGGGTGAACTGGCAGCGTCAGCGTCAATTGGTAAATGAGTGGTTGTCGGACTTTGGCTGGGCTGAGTTTGAACGGGTGAACTGCTGCCAGAAAACCTGGGGAGATGGACCTTATGGGAGAGAACAAAGGTTTTATGGAGAGAACAACAGCAACCGCAATGCCTTGACAACAGCTGCGGTATCTCGGCTGTTAGAGGCGGTGATGACCGATGGTCTGCTTTCACCTCCGGCTTGCCACCGCCTGCGTTCAGCGCTGGCGCGTTCTTTGAGTCAGTGTGAGAGGAGCGCTGATCCTGAAAATCAGGTGGATGGTTTTCTTGGGGAAGGCCTGCCAGAGAACAGCAGGCTTTGGAGTAAAGCGGGATGGATGAGTCAGGCCAGGCATGATGCCGCTTGGTGGAGTGAACCTGAGGGCGCAACACAACTGTTGGTTGTGTTCAGCGTGGGTGCTGAACGTGCCAATGACAACCAGCTTTTGCCAGGGATTGCGAGGGAATTAGCTGCTTTTAGCCAGGATCGCTAAATGATTAATTGCCTGGATTTTTGATTCTTTCTGGGGCAAAGTCTGGAGCTTTTTGCGACGTTGAATTGATATGTGTATCTTTCGAGGTGGAAGTGTTTCGCGCGAATTCTTGTTTTTGATTGATTTCTTGCAAGCGCTTTATTGTGAATCCATCCCTTTGCTCAGGTGCTCGCTTGAGTAGATAGGTTTTAAGCGATTGATGCCTCTGTTGATTGGGAAATCAAGCCTTTGGAAATTGAGTGTAGGTTCGCGACACGGTAATGTATTGCTTGCGTCTGTTGCCATGGTTAATGGGAAGGCAAGCTTAAAGAATTTCTCTTTTTGCTCTCTGGGTGCTGGAGTTTTGTTGTGAAAGATTTTGGGGTAGAGGCTTCTCAAAGCTTGAAAATTTTAAGAGGCTATTGAAAGAATTTGGCCTTTCGTCTTGGCGTTCAATGCTGTCTCGTCAGATGGATATAAAGGCTCCATTTGATGACATCTTTTCGTTCTGATCAATTTAAGAGTCTGAATTGATCATTCGTTTTTGGCTTTGGAGTATGAAGCCGACCATCGCTGTGTGAAGTCTTCAGTGCCTAATTTCTCTTGCTTCAATGCTTGGATTGAAAGCGAAGTCAAGTAGAAGTAGTGACTTGTTTAAAACGGAGAGGGAGGGATTCGAACCCTCGACAGAAGTTGCCTCCTGTAACTCCTTAGCAGGGAGCCGCTTTCAACCACTCAGCCACCTCTCCAGCAGCAAAGCCATCGTACCAAGAGGTCTGCCAAATGCTCAGATCACTAGGCGAGGTAAGCGATGTTTGAAGCTGCAGAGCACTTCCCAGGGGATTGAATCCGCAAGCTGCGCCCAGGTTCTAGGGCTGATGGTTTCTTCGCCATCACGGCCCAGCAGGGTGACAACATCACCGCTTTCCAGCCCCCTGTGTTCCGTAGCATCGAGGATCAGCTGATCCATGGTGATGGCTCCTACTTGCGGAAGCGTTTGCCCAGCGTGTAGGGCATGAATGCGTCCCGAAAGACAGCGGCTCACTCCATCGGCATAGCCGATGCTGACAACGGCCAGGCGACTGGGTCGCTGGGTCACAAAGCGGTGGCCGTAGCTGACTCCAACCCCTGCAGGGACTTCGCGGATCAGGCTCACTTTGGCCTTAACGCTCATCGCAGGCTCAAGGTTGAGAATGCCATCGAGATGTTCGCTGGGGCAGTGTCCATAAAGAGCTAGCCCCACTCGCACTAGGTCGTGATGAAGGCCCGTATCCCTCAGGGTTCCTGCTGAGTTTGCGAGATGCCGTTTAAGTGTTGGGCTGCGTAGCTCGCGTGTGATGCTCTCGAAGCGGTCTTCTTGGAGCTTGGTCACTTGGGCTGCGGGTCCGTCTCGTTCTCCGTCCGCTAAGGCCAAATGGCTATAGATGCCAGAGAGGCTGAGTTGATCCAGCTGCTGGATGGCATGGGCCAGACGTTTGCCATCCTTCCAGTCACAGCCAAGGCGGGTCATCCCTGTGTCTACCTTGAGTTGAACGGGGAAACGTCGCCCACTACTGTCGGCAAGGTTTTGACAGAGCAAGGCCTCACGCATGCTGCTGAGGGTGGGCATCAGCCGCCATTGCAGGCAGGCTCTGAGGTCATCGGGTTGGGAGAGATGGCCCAACACAAGCACCGGCTGATCGAGCCCTGCATTCCTAAGGTCAATCCCCTCCTGGAGTGTTGCGACACCAAAGCTCGTGGCTCCACCACGAACAGAGGCTTTGGCCACAGTTTCTGCTCCATGGCCATAACCGTCGGCCTTGACGACAGCCATCAGATCACAGTGAGGACCAAGGTGGCGTTTGAGGGAGCGGGCATTCGCTTCGATCGCTGAATCCGACACCTCCAGCCACGCGCGCTGGCGAGGGTTGGCCTCCACTGGATTGAGAATCCAGGGGGCGTTTCGGTCGTCGGCGATCTGATCTCGCATGCGAGCAGGGTAGTGAAGATCACAGTGATGTTCCTGTGATTCTCGATAGCATGGCCGTTATTGAGGGGGCTTGCATGGGCCAAGTTCTCGTTCTCAACGCCTCCTACGAGCCACTGAACATCACCACTTGGCGGAGAGCCATGGTGATGTTGATGAAAGGGAAGGCGGAGGGACTGGAGCATGACCAAAGCAAGTTGATCCGTCAAGGAACGCATCTTCCGACCGTGATCCGTCTTGTTCAGTTCGTAAGGGTGCCTTTTCGGCAGCTTCCCCTAACGCGTCGCAACGTGTTTCAGAGGGATAACCATTGCTGTCAGTACTGCGGCTCGCGCACTGAACAGCTTTCCATCGATCACGTTATGCCCCGCAGTCGGGGTGGAGGTGATAGTTGGGACAACATCACGACTGCTTGCTTGAGCTGCAATGTACGTAAGGGAAGCCGTACGCCTGAGGAGGCTGGGATGCCATTAAATCGTGTGCCACGGCGTCCGCACAGCAGTCTCAGTTTTGAGGCTGTACGCCAGATCGATTCTGGTCGCTATCTGGAATGGGCCAAGTATGTGATCGGCGCTTAGTCGATCTCTGTCAATCAGCCTGTTCGCTGAGATCGGCGAGTTTGCCTCGTTGTTCTTCAGCGATGCAGGCATCGATGACATCATCCATTTGCCCCTCCAGAACCGGATCAAGGCTGAAGTTGCGGCCGAGACGGTGATCGGTCATCCGGTTGTCTTTGGCGTTGTAGGTGCGGATTTTTTCGCTTCGATCTCCTGTACCCACTTGGGAGCGTCGAGCCGATCTTTCGCTTGCATTCGCCTCAGCAAGTTGGCGTTCATAGAGCTTGGCGCGCAGAATCTCAAGGGCGCGTTCGCGGTTTTGCATTTGCGAGCGCTCTTGGGTGCAAAACACCCTGATCCCGGTTGGTTTGTGCATGAGGTCAACCGCCGTCTCGACTTTGTTGACGTTTTGGCCACCAGCACCGCCCGACCTGGCGGTGCTGATGTCCAGGTCGCGGGGGTCGATCTGCACTTCAACCGGATCAGCCTCTGGCATCACGGCCACCGTGGCGGTTGAAGTGTGAACGCGCCCTTGGGATTCTGTTGAGGGCACTCGTTGCACCCGATGGACCCCAGCTTCAAACTTCAGCTCGCTGAAAACGGCATCCCCTTTGACCGAAAGAATCAATTCTTTGTAGCCACCTAAGTCAGCTTCATTCGCGCTGACTGGTGTGACGCTCCATCCCCGTCGACTGCTGAAGCGTTCATACATTCGCGCTAAGTCTCCAGCCCAAAGACAGGCTTCATCGCCACCAGCACCAGCCCGGATTTCCAGCATCACGCTGCGTTCGTCTCTGGGATCCTTGGGCAATAAAGCCAAGGTGATCCTTTGTATGAGATCGGCATGGTGGCGATCGAGTTCCTGAAGCTCCTGTTGGGCTAACTCTTCCATGGCAGCATCGCCACGGCTCTCTTTGAGCAGACTTTTGGCTTGAACTTGCTCCGCTTCCACCTTTTGAAGGCTGGTGTAATCGAGAACTAGAGGTTCCAGGCGTGAACGCTCACGCGCAATCGTTTCAAGCCGCTGTGGATCAGCGGCTACATCGGGATCTGCTAGCTGTCTCTCTAAATTGTGGAAGCTGCTGCTTGCCGCTTCCAGGCGACTGATCAGAGTTGTTGTGTCCATCCCATCAGGGAGCAGTAATCAAAAAACCTCCAAGCGCAGATAAAATTCTGCGAGAGGAGGTTGAGCTCCCGGGTCCCGGGCGCTTATGGGAGCTACAAGCAATCAGGACTCTTTGGAAGTCTCGTCTGTTGCCGACTTCTTCTCAGAGGTTGCGTTGTCAACACTTCCCATGCCGTACTTACGCATGAAGCGATCCACTCGCCCTTCGGTGTCGAGGATCTTTTGTGTGCCTGTGAAGAAGGGATGGTTCCCACTCCATACATCGACATTGATTTCAGGCTGCGTGGAACCGGTCGTCATCACAACTTCTCCGTTGCAAATGACCTTCGCGTCCGGATACCAGGTTGGGTGAATGTCGGGTTTAGGCATGGCAAAGAAAGGAGTGGAAGAGGGTCTGAAAATCAGCGCTTGGAGAACTGAGGCGCTTTACGTGCCTTCTTGAGTCCGTACTTGCGACGTTCTTTCGCACGGGGATCTCGGCTGAGATGACCTTCGGTTTTGAGTGGCTTGCGGTTATCGACAGAGAGTTCGCAGAGCGCGCGAGCTGCCCCTTGCTTGATCGCGTCAGCCTGACCGGTTAAGCCTCCTCCGCGCACATTGACGAGGACGTCGTATTCAGTGCTGAGCCCCAAGGTCTGAAGAGGTGCTTTGACCGCAGCCAAGTAGGCGGGGTTGTAATTCAGATAGTTGTCGCCTGGGCGTCCATTAATGGTGATCGTTCCATTACCAGGAACCAAGCGCACGCGAGCGACAGAAGTCTTACGGCGACCTGTGCCCCAGTAAACGACGGTGTTGTTTGAGCTACTCATTGTGCGGAAGCGGCAGGGTCGAGCTGGAGGGTCTTGGGTTGCTGGGCGGCATGTGGATGCTCGGTACCCTTATAAACCTTGAGTTTGCGGAATAACTGACGGCCCAGGGCGTTGTGAGGAAGCATCCCTTTGATGGCTTTCTCGACGATGCGTTCTGGAAGACGCTCCTGCAGGTGCTCGAAGGTTTCAACCTTCATGCCGCCTGGACGGCCTGAGTGGCGGCGATACAGCTTCTGCTGTGGCTTTTTGCCTGAAACACGGATTTTATCCGCGTTCACCACAATCACAAAATCGCCAGTATCGAGATGAGGAGTGAAGCTGGCTTTGTTTTTTCCACGCAGCACAGAAGCTACTTCGGTCGCTAGGCGACCGAGGGTTTGATTCTCAGCGTCTACCAGGTACCACTGGCGATCGATCGAATCAATGGAGGGAACGGAGGTCTTGTTCATCGCGCCGGCATGCCGGTTCTCGTATACCCCGTCGCGAGCGGCGGAGCTGGGCAGGGAGCATCAGATCACCATGGCGATCTGATCAAAGCTCAAAGATCGAGTTTACCTTGTCACTGGTCATGGTTTTTGAATCCAAGACCGGGCCAGCGGGATCCCTCAGGCAATGGGCTTATTGGTTTTGCGGCCAAGGCGGAGGATCCGGAGGAGGATCACGCGTCGCCAAAGCAAACCGCGGTTGGCAATCGTACCAGCCACCTTTGCTGAAGAGATCCTCCGGGTATCCCGCTCTCAGCAGGCAGAGGCCATGGGGTGGGGCGGCTTCTCGCACTTCATCGCGCCGACGTTCTTGCCAACGCTGTTCAAATTGTTGCGGGGTGAGGCGGTGTTCGCCGACGGCAATGAGCTGCCCCATTAAGAGCCGAACCATTCCATACAAAAAGCCGCTCGCTTGAATCTCCACGCTCAAGAGATCGCCGTCACGTTCGATATTTACGTCTTGGATGGTTGTTCTTGAGTGAGATCGGCGACTGCCTGCGCGTTGAAAGGCAGCGAAATCATGCTCTCCCATCAACCCTGCGAGAGCTTGCGCCATCGCTTGTTCATCGAGTCGCTTGTGGTACCGATGCCAACTCCAGGGAGCCAGAAATAAATTGGGACGGCGTCCGTTGTAAATCGTGTATCGGTATCGCCGATAGCTTGCTGAATAGCAGGCATGCCAGCTCAGGGGACGTTCGATCGCTTCTCTCACGCGAATGCACGCAGGAAGGCGCCCGTTGAGCGCTGGTGCCCATCGACTCGCTGGTATCGGACCGCTGCAGTCAAAGTGCACGACTTGCCCTGACGCATGCACTCCAGAATCTGTTCTCCCAGCAGCGATTGCCTTAATAGGTCGGTGTGGATCGAGGGCCGCAATGGCCTTTTCCAGCACTGCTTGCACGCTCTGACCACGCCCCTGGGTCTGGCGCTGCCAACCACAAAAAAAAGATCCCTCGTACTGCAAGCAGATCGCAATTCTCTGAAGAATTTGGCGTTCAGCCTCAGACGAGGGATCTTGAACCACAGGCAGCAAGGATGGAACTGTGCCGATTGGATGAATCAGACCAGTTCGATGATGGCCATCTCAGCATTGTCACCACGACGGGGAACCGTACGAGTGATACGGGTGTATCCGCCGTTGCGATCTCCATAGCGCGTTGGGGCCTTGTCAAAGAGGGCGTGGACCAACTGCTTGTCGTAGACGTAGCCAAGCACTCGACGTCTGGAGGCGAGACTCCCGTTCTTGGCCAACGTGATCATCCGTTCGGCTTCATCACGCAGAGCTTTGGCTCGCGCTTTTGTTGTTGTCACCCTGCCTTCGCGGATGAGTTGTGTTGTGAGTCCGCGAAGCAACGCCTTGCGTTGGTCAGCCGGGCGGCCCAGCAAGGGAACTCGACATTGGTGGCGCATGGTTCTAAGAGAAGACTGAAGGACGTAAGGATCAGACGCTGGTGCGACTTTGGGGGATCGAAATGCCGATGCGCTCGAGAGCTTCGATCACTTCATCAGCTGACTTCGAGCCAAAGTTTTTGATCTCGAGAAGATCTTCGTAACTGAAACCCATCAGGTCAGAGACTGAATTCACCTGTGCGCGCTTAAGACAGTTGTAAGCCCGGACAGAAAGATTAAGCTCTTCGAGTGGGATTTGAGCTTCAGCGGAAGGCTCAGGTTCTATGCCTGGTTCTTCTACCATGGTGACGGTAGCTAAGGGCTGGAATAGCTCAATGAGCTGATTAGCAGCCTGTGCAATCGCATCATCCGGGGTCATTGACCCATCGGTCACAACTTCCATGCGGAGTCGTTCGCGGGCCGATCCTCCCTCCGCAACTGCTGTTTCATCCGTCGTGAAATTCACTCGGTGAACAGGCATAAACACAGCATCGATCTGCAGCAGATCAATTGCACTCGTGTCTTCGTTGTGGCGATCAACAGGGCGGTAACCAACGCCCCGTTCAACATGGACTTCAAGCTCGAGGCTGTGTCCCTCGCTCACAGTGGCAATCGGACGCTCACCATCCACCACTTGGACCTGTGATGAGAATTGGAGATCCTTGGCTTTGACTACTGCAGGCCCAGAGACGATCAGACGACCGATTTCCAGCTCGTCTGTACGACTGGTAACAGTGAGCTGCTTGCAGTTGAGAAGAATGTCAAGCACGTCTTCGCGCACACCTGGAATGGTGGCGTACTCGTGATTCACTCCAGCAATGCGGACAGCAGTGACAGCTGTTCCCGCGAGGTTGCCCATGAGCATCCTTCGGAGGGAATTCCCGAGAGTGGTTGCTTGACCACGCTCCAGGGGGCCGATGAGAAAGACACCGGTCTGGGAGCGATCATCTGTGATCTGATGCTCGATACGATCGATCTGGTATTGCAACACGGGCTGAAGCGGAGAGAGTGAAGTGGGCCTGGACTGATTCGCTGAGATCTTCAGACACGACGCCGCTTAGAGCGGCGGCACCCGTTGTGGGGTAAGGGAGTGACGTCGCGGATCAAGGTGATCTCTAAGCCAGCAACTTGAAGAGCGCGAATGGCTGTTTCCCGTCCTGAGCCTGGACCACGAACAAGAACTTCAATTTGACGCATGCCTTGCTCGAGAGCTCGGCGAGCGGCAGCTTCTGCAGCGGTTTGAGCAGCAAAAGGAGTGCCCTTGCGAGCACCTTTAAACCCACTGGCTCCAGCTGATGACCAGGAGATGACTTCTCCGGTGGTGTCGGTAATGGACACGATCGTGTTATTGAACGTGCTTTGGATGTGAGCAACTCCGTTGGGGACGTTGCGTTTGGCCTTCTTGGGGCCTGATTTCTTTGCTGGCTTGGCCATGGGCTAGGGCCTGAGGGGGGTAGGGCTGTAATGAATGAAGAGTGAGACCGATGGAATCGGGCAGGCTTATTTCTTCTTGCCGGCCACAGTCTTCCTGGCGCCACGGCGGGTGCGGGCGTTGGTGCGGGTTCGTTGACCGCGAACAGGAAGGCTCATCCGATGACGACGGCCACGCAGGCAGCCAATGTCTTGCAGGCGCTTAAGGGCCATGCCCTCTTGGCGCCGCAGATCTCCCTCGATCGTGAAGGACTCAGTGGCGTTGCGCAATTTCTGCACATCGTTGTCCTCGAGATCCTTCACACGGATGTCAGGGTTGACTCCGGCTTTGGTGAGGATGGTCTTGGCCCGAGTTGAGCCGATTCCGTAGATGTAAGTAAGTGCGACTTCGATCCGCTTGTCGCGGGGAATGTCAACACCAGCAATCCTTGCCACTGAGCAAATAATCGAGGGGGGACAGTTGCCGCCTTGCTAGGCGGCGAATGATGCGGTCAGAGTGTGGAGCCAGGAATCATCCCTGGCGCTGCTTGTGCTTGGGGTTTGGGCAAATCACCATTACCCGGCCGTGGCGACGAATCACCCGGCACTTTTCACACATTTTCTTGACCGAGGCGCGCACCTTCATGGGGTGTGGCTCTCCAAAATTCCAAACAACGAATTTACCACAGCGAGCTAAGCAAGAACACCTTCAATCCGCTCGGTGATGGCTTCGATGCTGCCATGGGCTTCCACCGATTGCAGCAGACCGCGCTGACGGTAATGCTCAATCAAGGGCTCTGTTTTATCTGCATAGACCACGAGCCGATTGCGGATTACTGCTTCGTTGTCGTCGTCACGCCCTCTGGAGAGCAAACGTTCGATGAGGACGGCGTCATCCAGCTCAAGAAGCACCACGGCTTCGATGGGTTGGTTGAGCTCCTGCAGCAGCGGATCGAGAGCCTCAGCCTGGGCAACATTGCGGGGGAATCCATCCAATAGCCATCCCTGGCCATTCAGTGCTCCTAGCTGCGCTTTCACGATGGCCAGCACGAGTGAGTCGCTTACCAGCTCTCCACGATTCATCACGCTTTCTGCTTCTTGGCCAAGGGCGCTTCCAGCAGAGACTTCGGCGCGTAAGAGGTCGCCTGTGGAGAGGTGACGTAAGCCATGACGATCACATAAAAGTGCTGCTTGGGTCCCTTTGCCAGCACCGGGTGGGCCTAAAAAAAGCAGTCGTTGTTTCATGGAAATTGGGTTGACTGGATGTAGTGCCTTATTGGCGAACAAGTCCTTCGTAGCGCTGGGAGATCACGTAGGTCTGAACTTGCTTGGCGGTGTCGATCGCGACACCAACCAGGATCAGAAGTGATGTGGCTCCTAGCCCTTGGAAGGTTGTCACTCCTGTGGCTCTCTCAACGGCTGAGGGGATAATGGCCACAGCTCCAAGGAAAAGTCCGCCAAGAAGGGTCAATCTATTTTTGACTCCCTCTAGATAGGCGGCTGTTGCACTACCAGGTCTCACTCCTGGTATGGCCACTCCGCCTCGTTTGAGGTTGGTGGCCATGTCACTCGGGTTGAGGGAAAGCGACGAATAGAAATAGGAGAACCCCAAAATGAGGGAGAAAAATAAGATTGCGTAAGGCCATGGATTGGCTGCACTCGGATTCAAGGCACTCGCTGCTCGAATCAGGATTGGGTTATTGGTGACATTCGCGATTGTGATCGGCAAAAAGATCAGGGCTGACGCAAAAATAATCGGCATCACTCCACCAGCATTGAGCTTTAGGGGGAGATAGCTCTGACGACTTGGTAGGAGCGCTGTCCCTCCGACCTGGCGCTTGGCGCTGACGATCGGTAGGCGTCTCGCACCCTCTTGGACAAAGATGATTCCAACAATGGTGATCAGGAAAACCAAGACCAAAATAATGATGCCAACGACATCTCCACGGTCTCCTGTCTGAGCCTTCTCAATCGTTGAACCCAGAGCCTTTGGAAGCGTGGCCACGATATTCAAAAAGATCACAAGGGATGCCCCCTGTCCGATGCCTCGCTCTGTGATGACTTCGCTGAGCCACATCACAATCATCGAGCCTGTCACCAAGGCCAGCGCGGTTTGGAAGACAAAGACAACGTCGCTTAATCCTTCAACGGCATATTGGCGAAGAATCATCGCAAAAATGACGCTCTGAATCGTTCCCCATCCGAGCGCTACATAGCGCGTGATTTGGGCGATTTTTCGACGACCTGCCTCCCCTTCGTTTTTCTGTAAGTCCTCGAGCTGGGGGAGCGATGCTGTGAGCAGTTGAATGATGATCGAGGCGTTAATGAAAGGCAGGATGCCTAGGGCAAAAACGCCAAGAGTGGAGATTCCGCCCCCGGTAAAAATGTCAAGGAAACCGATGAGTGTTCCGCCTTGCTCAATAAATTGCTCAAAAGCGACGCGATCGATCCCAGGCATTGGGATATAAATCCCAAGCCGGACGAGCATCAGCAGCCCCAACGTTGTGAGAACCCTGCCGCGCAGCTCAGGGTTCTGCACCAACTGGGTAATCACTTCAGTGGCGCTGGGGTTACGTCCCCGACTGACAAGCATGGAGAAGGAAGAAAAGAATGGGGCTGATGCAGCAAAGCCGTCCCTGGACGGGAATCCAGTGGGACGGCTCAGACCTTAGATCTGCGCGGAGCAGATCATATGGGTGAGATCAGTCGAGAACCTCACAGGTCCCACCGGCGGCTTCGATTTTGGCGCGAGCAGAGGCAGTAAAGGCAGCAGCCTGAACGGTGAGCTTTGCTTTCAGTTCACCGTTGCCAAGAATCTTGAGGGGACTCTTAGGGCTGGTGACAATGCCATCTTTGACAAGAGAGTCGAGATTGACGGTGCTGCCGGCCTTGATCTCGTTCAGTGCACTCACGTTGAGAACGGTGAATGACTTCGGATTCACCAGGGTGAAGTGCTTGAGCTTTGGCACCCGGCGATAAAGCGGCATCTGACCGCCTTCAAATCCAGGACGGGTGGGACGGCCTGATCGAGACTTTTGTCCGCGCATGCCGAAGCCGCAGCTAGCACCCTGACCGGCTGCGATGCCACGTCCCTTACGCAATTTGCGCCGACGAGCACCTTTGTTGGGTTTAAGAGATTCGAGTCTGAGAGTCATGGGGGAAATCAGGAGTAGATCTGCTCGAGGGAGATCCCCCGTTCCTTGGCTGTCTCCTTGTGAGTGCGGAGCAGTTGTAGGGCCACCATGGCAGCCCGAGCGTTATTCAGAGGAGTTTTGCTTCCCAGGCGCTTCGCCAAGACATTTTTAATGCCTGCGAGCTCTAGCACCGTACGAATGGATCCACCGGCGATAACACCGGTACCAGGAGCGGCTGGGCGGATGAGAACACTGGCTGCGCCATCACGACCATTCGACAGAGTCGGGATTGAGTTGTGGCGGGTTAAAGGAACTTTCACCAGGTGCTTTTTGCCATCAGCGACGCCCTTGCGTACGGCACCGATGACATCGCCGGCCTTGCCGACACCAACGCCAACCTGACCGCGCTCATTGCCGACAACAACGATGGCGCGGAAGCTCATCTTTTTGCCGCCTTTGACGGTTTTGGAGACCCTACGGATCTGCACAACGCGCTCTTGCCATTCGGAATCCCGTTCTTGGCCGCGGCGACGGTCGCCGCGACCGCCGCGACGGTCACCGCGGCCGCCGCCGCGGCGCTGCTCCTGTTGTTGGCCTTGACCTTCAGCTGCTGCCGGAACGTCAGAAGCCGATGGCACGTCGTTGGAGGTGGTCTGGTTGTTGGGTTCGGTCGTCATAGTGAGAGCAGGATCAGAACTGAAGGCCCGCTTCCCGGGCGGCATCGGCAAGAGCTTTCACCCGGCCGTGGTACAGGTTGCCGCCTCGATCGAAGACAACTTGTTGAATGCCTTTGGCAATGGCACGTTTGGCCACTAAATCGCCAACGGCAACAGACGCATCACAGCTGCTGCAATTAGTTTTGAGGCTGGAGCGCAGGTCTTTGTCGAGGGTGGAAGCAGAACACAGAGTGCTCTGAGCTTCGTCGTCGATCAACTGAGCGTAGATGTGACTGTTGGAGCGGAACACGGCCAGTCTTGGACGATTGGCCGTGCCACTGAGATGGCGACGCAGACGCCTGTGGCGTTTCTGAGTCTGCTGTTTGCGGGAGAGGGTCGACATGGTGGGTAAAGCTGAAGGGTGTCTGGCAGGGAATTACTTCTTGCCCGACTTGCCTGCCTTACGCAGGATGCGCTCGCCCGCATATTTAATTCCCTTGCCTTTGTAGGGCTCGGGAGGACGGATTGCGCGGATCTTGGCGGCTTCATTGCCAACCAATTCCTTGTCGGTGCCTGAGACGGTGACGTTGGTGTTGTTCTCAACCGTGAAAGTGATGCCTTCAGGAGGCACCACTTCCACTGGATGGCTGTAGCCAGCACTTACCACGAGGGTTTTGCCTTTGACCTGGGCTCGGGAGCCCACGCCAACGATCTCCAGCTTTTTGGAATAGCCCTGACTCACTCCGATCACCATGTTGGCGACGAGAGTTCTGCACAGGCCGTGACGTTCACGGGAACTGCGTTTTGTGCTGGTGGGTGCGACCACGATGGAGTTATCCACCTGGTTGACACTCACACCACTAGGAAGGGTGCGTTTGAGCTCACCCTTGGGTCCCTTCACAGTGACGGCAAGACCGCTGAGTGTGACATTCACCTTGTCGGGAATGGGGATTGGGTTTTTACCAATACGTGACATGGTTCAGGTTCCGGGTCAATAGACGTAGCAGAGCACTTCGCCGCCCACGCCTTGTTTGCGGGCGTCGCGGTCGCTCATCACACCCTTAGAGGTGGAGATGATGGCTACCCCTAGTCCACCGAGGACCTTGGGCAGGCCGCGCGTGTTTTTGTATATGCGGAGGCCAGGCTTGCTGACCCTTTGCATGGAGCGAATGGTGGGTTGGCGGTGTTTGCCGCTGTACTTGAGTCCCAGCACCAATTCGGTGCGGACACCCTCGCCTTGCTCGCTGATTTCAGCGATAAATCCCTCTTGTTGCAGCACTTTGGCAATGCTGCGGGACATGCGAGAGGCTGGAACTTTTGTGGACTCGTGACGTTTTTCACTCGCATTGCGGATGCGAGTGAGCATGTCGGAAATTGGGTCGTGATTAGCCATAGTGGTTTCCGAGGGGGGCTCAGTTGCTGCGGAATGGCATTCCCATCTCGCGGAGGAGGGCCCGGCCCTCTTCATCCGTGCGGGCAGACGTCACAATTGTGATGTCCATGCCTCTGATGGCGTCGATCTTGTCGAAGGAGATCTCTGGGAAGATGATTTGCTCTCTAACTCCCACGGTGTAATTCCCACGGCCATCGAAACTTTTCGGGCTAACGCCTCGAAAATCGCGAATGCGGGGCAGCGCCAAGTTGATGAAGCGTTCTAAAAACGCATACATGCGATCACCCCGGAGGGTGACGGCACATCCAATCGGCATTCCCTGGCGGATTTTGAAAGCTGCAATAGCTTTCTTGGCTCTGGTGATAACAACTTTTTGGCCAGTGATTTGGGCCAATTCGTTCACCGAAGCCTCGAGAGACTTTGCATTGGTGGCTGCTTCGCCGAGTCCGCGATTAACGGTGACTTTCAGCACCTTGGGAACTTCATGAATGTTGGAGAGACTCAAATCTTTCAGCAATTTTGGCTGAATGGTCTCCCGATAGCGCTGTTTTAGTGACATGGCTGGGGGAAAGGACTTCTGGGCTTTGTCAGAAGAGCAATTGAGGTGATCAGTCGATCACTTCGCCTGTTTTCTTAAGGCGGCGCTTTTTGCTGCCGTCTTTTTCGGTAATCAGTTCAATGCGACTGGCAACCTTTTTGGCTGTGGAATAAAACATCACGTTGGAAGCATGCAGTGATGCTTCTTCAGTGACTATTCGTCCAGTTTCACCTTCCTGTGTGGGCTTGACGTGACGGGTTCTCATGTTGAGTCCCTCCACGATTACCCGGTTTTCGTTAGGCAAGGTGCGCAGGACTTCTCCTGTTTTGCCTTTGTCTTTGCCTGCAATCACCTGAACGGTGTCACCTTTACGAAGACGCATCTTGATGCGCTCAGCTGGGGCTGCTTTGGATGTTGCGGTAGCCATTTCAGATCACCTCCGGAGCGAGGGACACGATTTTGGTGAAACTGCGTTCACGCAATTCACGGGCAACCGGTCCAAAGACGCGAGTGCCTTTGGGATTTTTATCGTCGTTGATGATCACGGCTGCGTTGTCATCAAAACGAATGGAGTTACCCGTATCTCGACGCATTGTGGCTTTGGTTCGAACCACAACGGCCTTGACGATGTCCGACTTTTTGACACCCATGTTTGGCATCGCATCTTTGACGGTGGCAACGATCACGTCACCAACGTGCGCATAGCGGCGATTGGTGCCGAGAACACGAATGCACTGGATGCGTTTGGCGCCACTGTTGTCAGCAACAGTGAGGAATGTTTCCTGCTGAATCATTTAGTCACCTCCTCAGCTTTGGGGCTTTGACTGAGGACTTCAGCAATCGCCCAGCGCTTGTGGCGACTCAGTGGACGCGTCTCGGTAATCCGGACACGGTCACCAACGCGGCAAGCGTTGTCTTCGTCGTGGGCTTTGTAGCGGGTGGTACGGCTGACCGTCTTTTGATAGATGGGGTGGGGGAAGCGGTTCTCCACCGCCACAACCACCGTTTTGTCCATCTTGTCGCTGACGACGGTGCCGACCCTTTCTTTGAGTGCCATGGAAGGTTCTCCTTAAGGATCAGGAAGCAGCGGAGCGCTTGCGCTCCGATTGCACCGTCAGCAACTGAGCCAGTTTGAGACGGCTCTCCTTGAAGCGGTGCGTGTTGCCCAGCTGGCGGGTGGCCTGCTGGAATCGGAGTTCGAACAATTCGCGGCGGAGGCCGTCGATTTGTTCGGTGACATCTGCGTCAGACAATTGGCGCAGATCTGAAGCGGTAGGACGTGCCATGGTCAGGACTCCACGGTTGAAGAGGCAGCAGCCTTAGTGCCGGCTGGCTGTTCCTGTTCATCGAGGCAGATGAACTTTGTTTTTAGCGGGAGCTTGTATTGCGCAAGGCGCATTGCTTCCTTCGCAATCTCAGGGGTGATTTCTTCACCGCCCATCTCGAACAGAATCCTGCCGGGCTTGATCACCGCAACCCAGAATTCTGGGTTGCCCTTACCAGAACCCATTCGGGTTTCAGCAGGACGCATGGTGACGGGCTTGTCAGGAAAGATTCGAATCCAGATTTTTCCGCCACGTTTGACGTAGCGGGTCATGGCACGTCGGCTGGCTTCGATTTGACGCGAAGTAATCCAGCCGCATTCTTGGGCTTGCAACGCAAACTGACCAAAGGCAATGGTGTTGCCTCTGGTAGCGACGCCGCGCATGCGACCTCGCTGTTGTTTGCGGAATTTGACTCTTTTGGGACTCAGCATGATTTAGGCCTCCGGTTCAACCCTCGTTTGAGCGGTCTTCGAACTGTTGGGGCCTACGACCGGCCCGACGGCGGGGATTCGCTCCCACCGGGATCTGCTGCTGGGAGTCGTCGCTCAAAACTTCTCCCTTGAAGACCCAAACCTTGATGCCCAGAACGCCATAGGTCGTGCTGGCCACTTTTGTGGCGTAATCAATTTCGGCGCGAAGGGTGTGCAAGGGCACACGTCCTTCACGAGTCCATTCAGTACGGGCGATTTCAGCACCATTAAGGCGTCCGCTGACTTGGATTTTCAGGCCAAGTACGCCAGCGCGTTGAGCGCGCTGTACGGCCATGCGGATGGTGCGGCGGAATGCCACGCGTTTCTCGAGT
The DNA here is from genome assembly GCF_000014585.1 of Synechococcus sp. CC9311. Taxonomy (NCBI): domain Bacteria; kingdom Bacillati; phylum Cyanobacteriota; class Cyanophyceae; order Synechococcales; family Synechococcaceae; genus Synechococcus; species Synechococcus sp. CC9311. Next base: position 432,245 of record NC_008319.1, read on the forward strand.
TGCTGAGCGATGTACTCAGCGAGAAGGAATGCGTCAGCATCCACACGCTCCACTTCAACCACGTTGATCCGGACCTGACGGCTGGAATCACCAACGGTTTTTTGGATGCCGCTGCGAAGATCTTCAATCCCGCTGCCTTGACGACCAACCAGCACGCCGGGGCGAGCTGTTTTGAGCTCAACCTCAAGTTGATCAGCTTTGCGGGCGATCAGCACATCGCTGATGCCGGCCGAGCCGTACTTCTTGTGGATGAACTTGCGAATTCGATCGTCCTCTTGCAGGAGGGCGGGATAACTTTTGCTGGATGCGTACCAGCGTGACCGGTGCTCCTGGGTGATCCCCAGGCGTAAGCCGGTTGGATGGATTTTGTGTCCCATTCAGACGGTGTGCTCGGGGGGTCAGGAGTCGGTCTGAGCTGCCACAGCAATGCTGATGTGGCAGGTCTGTTTTTTGATCGCGTAGGCGCGACCTTGAGCGCGGGGCCGATACCGCTTCATGGATGGACCCATGTCAGCGGTGGCCTGGGAAATGATCAGGCTCGCTGGGTCAAGTCCAAGATTGTGCTCGGCATTGGCGACGGCGGAACGAAGCACTTTCGTGATCGGACCGGTCGAGCGGTAGGGCATGAACTCGAGCATGATCAGCGCGTCGCGGTAGGTGCGGCCACGGATTTGATCGAGTACGCGACGCACCTTGGAAACGGAGCCGCGAATGAAGCGGCCGTGCGCTTGGGCAGTGGTTGCCGTTGGGGATGACGTTGTCATGGTCTCAGCGGCCTCCTTTCTTGTCTTTGATGTGGCCCTTAAAGGTGCGTGTGGGTGCGAATTCACCCAATTTGTGCCCCACCATTTGCTCAGTCACGAAGACTGGTACGTGGGTTCTGCCGTTGTGAACGGCAATGGTATGGCCGATCATCATCGGCAAAATTGTGGAGGCCCTGGACCACGTCTTGATGACTGACTTGTCGTCAGCCGCGTTTTGCTTTTCAACCTTGCGAAGAAGGCTGTCAGCAATAAATGGGCCTTTTTTGAGAGAACGTCCCATGGCGGATTAAGCGAACTGCAAAGCGGTGAGTGACATCAGGAATCGCGTCCGCCACGGCTCCGCTTGGACGTCTTGCGACGTTTCCGGAGGACGAACTTGTTGCTGGGCTTATTCCGCTTGCGGGTTTTGAGGCCCAGAGCGGGTTTGCCCCAAGGGGTGACAGGTCCCGAGCGCCCAATAGGAGCACGGCCTTCACCACCACCATGAGGGTGATCGCAAGGGTTCATCACGCTGCCTCGGACCTGAGGACGACGCCCCAGCCAACGGCGGCGACCAGCTTTGCCCAAGCTGGTGTTGCGAATTTCAGCGTTGCCTACTTCGCCAAGAGTGGCGAAGCACTCACGCCTCACGAGGCGCACCTCAGTGGAGGGGAGCTTGAGGGCGACGTAATCGCCCTCTTTGGCCATGACCTGAGCACTTGCTCCTGCGGTTCGAACCATCTGACCACCGCGTCCGGCATAAAGCTCAACGCAATGAACGCTTGAACCGAGTGGGATGGCTGAGAGCGGCATGGCATTGCCGATCTCGATCGGCACCTCAGTGCCTGAAACGACTGTTTGGCCGATGCTGATCCCAGCCGGAGCCAGGATGTATCGCTTTTCGCCATCGGCGTAAAAAAGCAGGGCCAACCGCGCATTGCGGTGAGGGTCGTAGTGGATGGCAGCCACTTTGGCGGTGACTCCATGCTTGTTGCGACGGAAGTCGACCAAGCGGTATTGGCGCTTATGACCACCTCCGCGATGACGGCAGGTGATCACACCTCGATTGTTGCGTCCTTTGCGGCGGTGTTTCGACACCACCAAGGAGCGCTCCGGCTTGCGGCCGGTGACTTCACTGAAGTCTGTGACTACCCGGGTTCTGGTACCGGGGGTGTAGGGGCGGAAAGTACGAATTGCCATGACGATTCAGCCCCCTCAGGACTCAGGGAAGAGTTGGATGGAGTTGCCCTCGGCCAGGCGCACCACTGCTTTCTTCACTTGAGCGCGCTTACCGGCAAATCGGCCGATACGACGACTCCTGCGAGGAGGATTCATGGTGCTAATTCCCGTAACCTTGACATCGAAGAGCTGTTCGACTGCAGCCTTGATGTCGGGCTTGGCGGCTCGATGGTCCACCTCAAACGTGTACTGGTTTTGTTCCAGAGCACGGGTGGCCTTCTCAGTGATCAGCGGGCGGCGGATCACATCGGCCAGACGTCCGGTGAAGCGCTCAGTCATCGCCGTAGACCTCCTGAATCTTTGCGAGTGCGTCCTCGCCCACAACCAGCTTGTTGGCGTGGAGCAGATCGAAGACATTGAGTTGGTCGGCTGCGATCAACTTCACGGTTTCCAAGTTCCGAATGGAGCGTCGCACCGCTTCGGAGGGATTGGTGAGGATGATCAAAACCTTGCTCGTGGCGGAAACGTCAAGTCTCCCCAGAGCATCGATGATCTCTTTGGTCTTCGGAGTCGTCAGCGTGGTTGCGAAATCCTTCACCACCACCAAATCCTCAATACGCGCCATCAGCGCAGTACGAAGGGCTGAACGACGTTCCTTGCGGTTCATCGCAAGGTTGTAGGACCGGGGCTTAGGTCCAAAAATGATGCCGCCACCTGGACGCAGTGGAGTGCGGACGGAACCCTGACGTGCGCGGCCCGTACCTTTCTGTTTATAAGGCTTGCGTCCACCACCTCTCACCTCAGACCGAGTGAGGGTGCTTGCGGTGCCTTGACGGCTGTGAGCCTGCTGACGCAGCACTGCGCGATGCATCAGATCAAGGGCACTGGCTTCTTTCGCAACCTTTAAGTCAAGGCTTGCTTTGCCAGCTTCTTTCCCTTGCCAATCACGAACGATGCAATTAGCCATCACTTACCTCCTTTGGCGGGCTTGGCGCCCACCCGGTTTGCGGGACGGATGTTCAGCAGTGAACCTGGTTTGCCAGGAACAGAACCTTTCACCACGAGAAGGTTGCGTTCGCTGTCAATTTTAAGGATCGTCAAACCACGGGTTGTGATTTTTTTGCCGCCGTAGCGACCGGACATCCGTTTGCCGGGATAAATCCTCCCTGGCGTTGTGCCGGCACCGATCGAACCGGGTTGGCGATGATTTTTGGAGCCGTGCGTCATTGGACCACGACTGAAACCATGGCGCTTTTGCAGACCAGCAAAGCCACGACCCATGGTGTCGCCACTGACGTCGACTTTCTGACCAGCCGCGAAGTCACCGACGGTGACGGCACCACCTAACTGAATCCCATCGAGGTCATCGACGCGATATTCACAGAGGTGACGCACTAGGTCCTCGCCAGATTTGGCGAGATGACCTTTCGCGGGTTTGTTAATCAGCTTTTCGCGAATCTCGCCAAAACCGATCTGTACGGCTTGATAGCCGTCAGTTTCTGAGCTTTTGAGCTGGGTGATGCGGCAAGGGCCTGCCTCGATCAATGTGACCGGGACGGCTTTGCCTTGCTCGTCGAAGAATTGGGACATGCCCAATTTCTTCCCAAGAATGCCGATAGACATGGAGGTAAGAACGCCAGCGTGAACAACCGCTTATTCACTAAGGAATGAAGAGGCCTGAGAGGGCGCTGATCGTATTAACGCAGTCATGACCGTCATCGTCTCGCTAGTGGCGAAGAAGAAGACGGGTTGGAGCTAGCGAGCGAATCAGCTGGCTGAGACTTTCCGTGCAAAGGATTGCTCGGTGAGTTTCTCGGCAGTAACACCAACGAATTGATGAGACCGCGCTGGCCTAGGAATCCGGCGCATACGCCGAACCTGCTCTGTGATCTGGAGGCCCGGCTAGCGGACGGGCACAGCTCAACAGTGCAAACAAAGACACTACAGCATTGCGATCAAGGGTCTAATCAACGACGTTTAACTGCCAGAATCCTGTTATTCGATCCAATTTCATGCCGCTGCTGCTGTCTGGTCGTGGTTTCCGCCGTGAGCTGGAGTCGGCAGGTTGTATGGCAGTTTTTGCGCCCCTCGAGGGTGGTGCTGAAACGCGTTTGCTACGCCGATTGCGCGGCGCTGGCTACCGCACACAGCTCTCTTCTGCACGCGGTTTGGGCGATCCAGAGGTGTTTTTGTTTCAAAAACATGGGATCCGTCCGCCCCATCTTGGACATCAAAGCGTTGGTCGTGGTGCCGCGGTGGGCGAGGTCCAAGAGGTTATGCCACTTCTCGGTGAGTCGATGTTGGGGACAAAGCCTGTTGTTCTTTGGCTTCTTGAAGGTCAGGTGTTATCCCGCTCCGAGTTGTCCGCACTATGTGATCTTTGCCGCCGAGAGCCCCGTTTAAAAGTGGTTGTGGAAATGGGTGGTGCTCGAAGTCTTCGATGGCAACCCTTGAAGGAGCTTTTGAGCAACTGAATCTCACTGTGAAGGCTGCTCTTCAGAGAGCGGATGCCGGTGAGCTGGCTCTGGGGAATGGATCCTGGGTCAAGTTGATTTGTGGCGCCAGTAACCAAGACTCGGCCACCATCGGCGATCTCTGTGCGCTCTTTGCTGTCGCAGGAGTTCATTGCGTGGATGTGGCAGCTGATATTGCAGTTGTGCGTGCTGCTCGCGAAGGACTCGATTGGGCCTGGGAGCACACGAGGCGGCGCCCCTGGTTGATGGTGAGTGTGAGTGATGGAAATGATGCCCATTTCCGTAAGGCGGTTTTCGATCCAGGCCTTTGCCCCCCCGATTGTTCACGGCCTTGCGAGCGGGTCTGTCCAGCCGATGCCATCCGTGCCGCTGTGGGCGTTGATGAACAGCTTTGCTACGGGTGCGGTCGCTGTTGGCCTGCCTGCCCGTCCCAACTCATCCAATCCATGGATCGTCGGGTGGGCCTGAATGATTTGGCTTCCCTGCTTCACAACTTACGTCCCGATGCTTTGGAAATACACACGGCCCCCGGGCGCTTGAATGCTTTTCAGGCCACTCTTGAACAAGTTCGTCTTGCGAATGTTCCCCTGCGAAGGCTGTCAGTGAGTTGTGGCCTTGAAGGCCATCACGTCACGGTGGAGTCGCTTTCCAAGGAACTGTGGCAGCGCCATCAGGCCTTGCGTGCGTTTCAACAACGCCCGCTTTGGCAGCTTGATGGTCGTCCTATGAGCGGAGATCTTGGGGTTGGCACCGCCCATGCAGCCGTTGGGTTGTGGCAGCGGCTCCATCCTTTGGCACCGCCCGGTCCATTGCAGTTGGCGGGTGGAACCAACACAGCAACGCTTGGTTTGCTCCCACGTGAGGGCAGGGCGATTGGACCTGCTGGTGTTGCTTTTGGTGGTGTGGCCAGGACGCTCGTTCAGCCCTTTTTTCAAGCGGCGCAAGACCGGGGATGCCGTTTGCGCGACTGGCCGGATGGCTGGGCTCAGTCTCTTCGAGCTGCTCGCGCGTTGATTGCGCCTTGGTTGCGGCGTAGCTGATCGGACACCGACCCAGTGTTCCTCTTGCTATGAATGTTTTCGGTCCGACTGCCGGCCGAGTGAGCCATGACGACCGAGCGCATTACCGACGATTTAAACCGACTCGTCTCTTTGCTTCCTGCAGAGCTCCAATCCTCGTTGGCCTCAACGGAGTCAAGAGATCAACTTCTCGAGGTTGTGCTCGACCTTGGACGTGTTCCTGAAGCCCGTTATTCCGGTTGGTCCACTGCTCTAGGAAGCACCAGCGTTACCCATGCTGATCTGCAGGCGATGGTGGAACGTCTGGGCCAGTTTGGTTCTGACAACAGGGCTGGCATTGAGCGAACCCTGCATCGCATCAGTGCCATTCGTAATCGCCGAGGTGAGGTCGTGGGCCTTACCTGCCGAGTTGGGCGTGCTGTTTTTGGGACGGTGGCCATGGTGCGCGATCTTCTCGATAGTGGTGAGTCGTTACTGCTTATGGGCCGTCCCGGTGTCGGTAAAACCACGGCCTTGCGCGAGATCGCTCGCGTTCTTGCCGATGACCTGGGAAAGCGTGTCGTTGTGATTGATACCAGCAATGAAATTGCGGGGGATGGTGATATCCCCCATCCCGCCATTGGTCGAGCGCGGCGCATGCAGGTTGCTAGGCCAGAGCTTCAGCATCAAGTGATGATTGAGGCAGTGGAGAACCACATGCCTGAGGTGATCGTTATTGACGAAATCGGCACCGAGTTGGAAGCGCGTGCAGCCCGCACGATTGCTGAACGGGGGGTGACCTTGGTGGCGACAGCGCACGGAAATGCCCTGTCCAACCTCATTAAAAATCCAACCTTGTGCGACCTCATTGGTGGCATTGAATCCGTCACCCTTGGCGACGATGAGGCTCGCCGTCGTCGCAGCCAGAAAACGGTGCTCGAACGGGCGGCTGAACCCACTTTTTCAATGGCCGTGGAGATGCACAGCCGCAGTCGCTGGGCTGTGTATCGAGAGGTGGGACGGGCGGTTGATGCATTGCTACGCGGGCAGTTGCCCAGTCCTGAAGAGCGAAAGATGGCTTCAGATGGACGAGTTCTTCGGGTTGAACCCCAGTTGTCTACCTCGCCGCTAAGGCGCCCATCCTTGGCGCCGGTTCCGCTGCCAAGCCCCCTCGATCCCATCCCATTGCAACCGGTAGGAATGGGTGGTTCTACGCAATCAGAGCTCAAGCCGTCTCAGGCGCCGTCCAAGATGTTTCAGGTTCTTTGTTGTGGTCTGAGCGAGCAACGTCTGGATGAAGCGGTTCGACGTCATGACTGGTCTATTCAGGCGGTGGATGATCTGGTGCAGGCCGATGTGGTGTTGAGCGTTCGCCAAGGACTTGGTCGTCAACCTGAACTGCGTCGTCAAGCGAGAGAAGCTGGCGTCCCGATTTTGGTGATCAAATCCGACACTCTTCCGCAAGTGGAGAGGGCATTGGAGCGTTTGTTGATGCGCCGAGACTCTGGTTTGCCCCATCGAGACTCAGCGGACTCTGGTGATGGTGATGGTGATCAGTCCGACGCCTCAGCCGCTCTGGAGGAATGCCGTCTGGCCATCGAGCAAGTGGTGGTTCCGCAAGGCCGTCCCGTGGAACTTCTTCCCCGCACCGAAGAGGTGCGCCAAATGCAATCAGACCTCGTGACTCGCTACCGCCTTCGCAGCGATGTGTATGGCACGAGTGGTCAGCGGCGATTGAGAGTGTTTCCACCTTGAATCAGGGATTCGTTGTGAGAGGTGGATTGACGAAGGTCACTATGTTGTGGGTAACTATGTATGCGCTAGCAGGGATCACCAGTTTGGTGATGCTGAGCTGGAGTTAATGGGCCGTCGCCAAGCGGTAAGGCAGCGGGTTTTGGTCTCGCCATTCCTAGGTTCGAATCCTAGCGGCCCAGTTTTTCCGGATTCCCGGTGTCGTTGCAACCTCTCCTCGTTTTCGATTTCGACGGGGTGATCCTCGACGGAATGGATGAATACTGGTCGAGTTCTCGAGCAGCTTGTCGATCCCTGCTTCAGGGGGTGTTATTGCCTGAGCAAACACCGACCAGCTTTCGTCACTTGCGTCCCTGGGTTCATCACGGCTGGGAGATGGTCCTGATCGCTGCATTGCTTCAAGAGTCAGACGGACCGTTGCAGTGTCTTGGTGTTGATGCTTTCGCCGCTGACTATGACCAGCAGCTTCGCGCTGGTCTCGATCGGTTTGGATGGCAATCGTCGCAGCTACAAGATTCTCTGGAGCGGGTCCGCCGTCAGGCCGTGTCTGACGATCGTGCCGGTTGGGTGGCATTGCATCGGCCATTTGACGGGGTGACTGAGCGTTTGTTGCGCTTGGAGGATGAGGGTGTGGCTTGGTCTGTGCTCACAACAAAAGGGCGTGATTTCACGGCTGAGTTGCTTGAGGCTTTTCAGCTTCGACCCATACGCCTCGATGGCAGAGAGTCCGGCCCAAAGCCTGAGGTGTTACTTCGCTTGTGCCGCGAATGGGTGCTGAAGGGTTTTGTGGAAGATCGGCGGGCCACTCTTGAAGCTGTGTTGGAGACACCTGGACTTGAAGATATGAACTGCTTTTTGGCCGATTGGGGCTATCTGCGTCCGGCGGACCGAGAGGGTTTGCCTCAAGGGATTGATTTGCTGTCGACCAGCAAATTTGCATCCCCCTTGGCGATCTGGCTCTGATTCGATAACGTACATGTGTACTAGATGAGACAAGTGGCGCTGGCCGGGGCACTGGATGATCTGTCCAGTGTTGAGTCGACTTCAGTTTGCGGGGCTCCCTCCGGCTGAATCGGCGACCTGCGGCACCTGTTTCTTCTTAACTGTTCATTGCTATGCCAGCCGACGTGAAAGCCGCTCAATCCTCTGCAGGAGATTCCCGTCCAGGCGAGAGGGACAAAGCCTTAGACCTTGTGCTCGGTCAGATCGAGCGAAATTTTGGAAAGGGTTCAATCATGCGTTTGGGGGATGCCTCCCGAATGCGGGTGGAAACCATCTCCACGGGGGCCCTTACTCTTGACCTCGCCCTTGGCGGCGGGTACCCCAAGGGGCGAGTGGTTGAGGTCTACGGGCCTGAGAGTTCAGGTAAGACCACGCTCACGCTTCATGCCATCGCTGAGGTGCAAAAGCGTGGAGGAGTGGCGGCATTCGTTGATGCTGAGCACGCCCTTGATCCTGTTTATGCGGCCTCCCTCGGCGTTGACATCGAGAATCTGCTGGTCTCCCAGCCGGATACGGGTGAGATGGCACTTGAGATCGTCGATCAGCTGGTTCGTTCTGCTGCGGTCGACATTGTTGTGGTCGACTCTGTTGCCGCGCTGACGCCAAGAGCGGAAATTGAGGGAGAGATGGGGGATTTGGCTGTTGGAGCCCAAGCTCGCTTGATGAGCCAGGCGATGCGCAAGATCACTGGCAACATTGGTAAGTCCGGTTGCACCGTGATTTTCCTGAACCAGCTTCGGCTGAAGATCGGAGTGACCTATGGCAATCCCGAAACCACAACTGGCGGCAATGCGCTCAAGTTCTACGCCTCGGTACGGCTTGATATTCGGCGGATCCAAACCCTCAAACGTGGCACTGAGGAGTACGGCATTCGGGCGAAGGTGAAAGTGGCGAAAAATAAGGTGGCACCTCCGTTTCGTATTGCTGAATTCGACATTTTGTTTGGGCGTGGGATCAGCACACTCGGCTGTGTTCTCGACTTAGCCGAGGAAACGGGCGTGGTAACGCGCAAAGGGGCCTGGTACAGCTACGAGGGCGACAACATTGGCCAAGGTCGTGACAACACAATCGGTTGGCTCGAGCAAAACCCTGAGGCCAAGGACGCCATCGAAGTGCTTGTGCGTCAAAAGTTGACCGAAGGATCGGAGGTGACAGCGAATTCGATGCGTCCTTTGGCTGCTGCAGCCCGCTCAGCTGCTGCCAAGCCTTCGGCTAAAACTGCTGATACAGATAAAAAGTTAGTTGCTGATGGAGCCGCTTAGCGGCTTGCGATTTCAGGGGTGCTGCCCGTTGCGGAGCGCTCCTGAATGGAGGTAGCGATTCGTTGAAGCTCCTGAATGGCTTCTGCACCCTCAAATTTCACGAGTTCTCGTCCATTGCGGGATTCGACCCAGCTGATCCCGAAGTCGGACACTAGAAAACGCACGAGATGTTGATCGCCGAGTTCAGCTACGAACGACGCGGTTTTGCCGTCGCGGCCATCTCCCTCATCGCAGCTGTAGCAGGTGGCAACGATCCCTTGCTTTTGCAGGCTTGAGGCAAGGGCATGAAGGCTCATGACCAAGTCTTGGACGACGGAGCGGTACTGATCGGCAAGGCGTGAAAACATCACGGATGTCCGTAAAACCTTTAGGAATCCTAAAGGTTTTGACTTGTCCCGGGCTAAGCGGTTTTTTGATATCCCTCTTTTGGTTGGAGGGTTAGGGCGTGTCGGCCAGCGTCCACCAACCGGCAGCCGGTCCAATGAAGCGCACCACGATCCAAAACAGCACCAAGGCTCCGATGCCGATCCAGGCTCCACGGGTAGTTAAGGCAACAAATCGCTGGGATTGGCTCCTGGTTAACGGCAGCCAAGCAACGATTCGCTCGCTGTCCTTCGGGTCTGGTTTGCGTTGCTTGGGAGGTAGTCCCTGGCTGTTGCGACGTCGAGCTTCTCCCATCGAGGCAGGCTGATTGGCTTCCATCAAGACTAGGGAGGGTGTCAGTCCGGCAACAGTCGCTGGAGTGGAGACCAAGGCTCGAGGGCGCGTAGGACCTGCTTCCCCCAGCTCCGTCCGCGCACCCTTCCATCCAAAATGGCGAGCCGTCCGCCGCTCTGTCGTAGGGGAGCGACCGCAGGAACCAGCTTCGCCAGAGCTTCCGGCAGAAGCAGATCGCGGAACCAATCTTTCCCCAGTTTTTTCAATGACTCCACTCGTGCAGCCGTGAGCGGATCTTCCAAACTGGACACAGGAAGTAAGGCAACGATGAGCTGATCCAGTGCCGGTAGCTGGTTCTGATGGTCCATCCACCACGACCAACTGCAGCAGATCACTCCGTTGACTTCTGGTGCTGTGTCTTGATGAATCACCCTGCTGCCAAATTCTCCGGCGAGTTCGGTGGTGAGTTTTTGCCTTAGTCCTGGATCGTCCAGCAAAACAAGGGTCAGTCCACGACGACCAAGAATCAGGCGCCGGCATTGATCAAGAAGATGCTCCGCATAGCTCGCTGTATTCGGCAATGGTTGTCGTCTGGGCGCAAACAAGCGCAGCGGTTCTGTGCGGATCCGATCGTGGAGTTGGATGTCCACAAGGGGCCCTGACTCCGTAGATCGTTCATCGGTGCGCCTTTTCCGTTCCAGAAATACGCCATCCGTTTGGAGAAGAATCGAGGGGTGTTGATTCAGCAGACAATGAAGGGTTTGGAGTGGTTCCAAGGGTTGGAGAGTCCAGGTCCACTGCAGCAGGTTTTGGTCGAGGTGAGCCCAGCTGGCCCATTGCGAACTCTGGAGTGTTAGCAATTCAGCCCAGGGCTCTGGTGCCGGCCCAAGCAGGCCGATTAAGTCGCGCAGGCTCACCAACGCGCTGCTTGGCATTGGGAGGTCGCAAGTGGATCGGCTTGAGGCGGCGAACAATTGGCGGCTGAGGCGTTCATGGAGGTCGAGGAGAGCAGGACCTGCTGTTGGGTAGGCCTGACGCAACCGATCCCAATCCTGGGTTTCGATGCTGAGCTCCATCGCTTGGCGCAGATGGTGCGCCAACGATTCCGCTTCGGGAATAATCAACTGATGCGAATGTTTGAAGCCGCGGCGGCGGTGAACGTTGACCAGTTCGGAGGGAGAGAGCAACCACAGTTGCGAGTCGGGAGGTGCAGTGCTGCCGCTCCAGCAGGCCAGCCTTAACCCCCCTTGGCGAAGGCGCGGTAGTTCGACTTGAAGGAAGCGTTGCCGTTGGCGTTCATCAAGCACCAGCACGCAGTCTTGGGATTGAAGGCAAAGAGGAACAAGCAACCCCAGCCACCAGCGATCCCGCTCTCCTGCAGACAATCGGATTCGGGTGCGGTCTTGTCTGCGCAAGCTGCGACCGATCAGACGGCTGAGCGTTAGATGGTGCTCCCATGGCATCTCCTCCAGATGGAGTAGCTGCTTGAGTTGCTGATGGGCTTGGACTTCCAGCATCAGTGGAGCCTAAGCAGTGCTCTGAACTGGTTTGGTTCAGGGGGATCGATCGATCAACATGGGTGAATGAGCGAAATCGATCCGATGGATCAGGGGCAAGTGGCGCAGCCGTGGTCGATCGATCGTGTTGGCGTGGTGGGCATGGGGTTGATTGGTGGTTCGATCGCTCTTGACCTCACCCAACAAGGGGTTGAGGTGCATGGCCTGGTTCACCGTGAAGTCACAGCGCAAAGAGCCCGCAGCAGAGGGCTTGCTTCATTGATCAGTACGGATCCCAGCTGTCTTCATGATTGTGATCTGGTGATCCTTGCCCTCCCTTTGGAGTCATTGCTCTCGCCAGCAGAGAGCCTGCTGAAGGCTCTTCCTGAGCAGGCGGTGGTCACTGACGTGGGGTCTGTCAAGGCAGAGGTTCTGGCAGTTTGGCGTGATCTTCATCCGCGCTTTGTGGGGAGTCATCCCATGGCGGGAACGGCTCAGGCAGGGGTTGATGCTGGCCTGACGGGACTTTTTCGTGACCGTCCCTGGGTGGCGACACCTGAGTCGTCGACGGATCCTTCAGCGCTTGAAGTGATCCATCAGCTAGCCGTGCGCCTTGGTAGCCATTGGCTTACAGCTGATGCGGCGCGTCATGACCAGGCCGTGGCGCTGATCTCTCATCTCCCAGTCATCGTCAGTGCCGCCCTGTTGCGAGCGGTAGGGGAAGAGCGTGATCCTGCCGTGCTCGATCTTGCGAGAACCTTGGCATCGAGTGGCTTTGCCGATACCAGCCGAGTGGGGGGCGGCAACCCGGCTCTCGGGACTGCAATGGCGTCACGCAACACTCAAGCTGTGCTTCGCTCCTTAGCGGCGTATCGCTGGAGTTTGGAGCAGCTCGAGGAAGCGATTCTTGAGGGGCATTGGGCTCAGCTTGAGAAAGAGCTGGAAAGAACGCAGTTGCTAAGACCACAGTTTCTGTCGGATTAGCTGGGTGCTTCAACTGTGCAGCTGAAGGGTTTGGCCGCGTTGAGCTAACAACTGTCTGCAGGCCATGAGGGCAGACAGAGTGACTCCTGCCGTTCCCTCACCTGGATGAATGGAATCTCCACAGAGCCAGAGCCCAGGCATCGGTGTGCGGCTCGCCAGGCCAAAGGGGCCGAAACGACTGGGAGATTGCCCTAAACCGCCGACAATGCCATTGGGCCGATTGGTCCAGCGGAGAAAGCCCCGTGGTGTTGCTAACTCCTGATGTCGCCAGGTGTGGTCAGACAAACTCAAGGCGACTTCCACTTCGTTGCGGATTTTGGCTTGACAGGCTTTCTTTTTGCTTTGGTACTCAGGCTCTGAGCAGGAGAACCAACCATTAGGGGTTGTAAACACACTGGCAATCACTGTGGCTTGCCCTTTCGGCGCCCTGCCATCTCCCTCACGGCTGATAGAGATAAACACAGAGCCGGGATCGCTTGCATCCCGTTGGCAATGGCCTGGACAATCGTCCGGTAGGCAATCCCTGTCGATGGCGCCATAGAACACAAGGGCCCCACTGGGAGCCTTGAGCTCCTTGAGATGTTGGCGATAGGGCGCCGGCATGGGGGTCTGGTCAGCGCTGCCTTCAGGAGCGATGAGCTCAGGGAGGCACTGAGGAGGGAGCGTACTGATGACATCGTCAGCTTGAAAGATCTGCTCCTTTCGGTCTGGTCCTTCAACGCGCAGTTGCCAGCCTGAACCATCGGAGTTGTGTTGAAGCTGCTGCACGCGGTGACGCAGAAGCATGGTCCCTCCATCGCGCTTCAGTCCAGACGCCAGAAGTTCACTCAGCACCTGCATCGATCCATGAAGGTGCCAGAGGCCAAGAGGGGCTTGGGTCATTTGCAACACCGTCGCTCCATATAGCGCTGCGGTTTGATCGGCGGGTTGTTGGGAGTAGAGCCTGAGCTGTAGATCGAGAAAGCGACGCAGGCGTTGATCACTGCCGCAGCCAGACAGGTTTAAGAGGTCCTTGACTGTGCAGAAACTCAGGGGAGCGCTGAGCAGATTTCCTGGATTGATCGCAGCAAGCGTTTGCTGGAAATCCCAGCCATTGCGAATGGGTAAAACAGGGTCGGCAGCAGCAAATTGCCAATTGCTTTGGTGAAGAAAGCTGCAGATCTGCCAGAACCTTTCGCTGCCTGGAAATTGCTGTTGTCGTTCCTGCTGCCAGCGCAGGGGGTCGTGCCAAAGGCGCACTGGGCTGGATCCATCGGCCAGGTCGACCACGCAGCCTGGATCAAGTAGTTCGGCCTCTGGTAAGGGCAGATCCAGATGTTGAAAGATGCGGGCGTGGCTGCCACCAGGCTCGAGGCCGGCCACTTGGGTGGCACCGACATCAAAAATGTACTCACCGCGACGGAAGGTCCCTGCACAACCACCCGGCTGATAGTGCGCCTCTAAAAGAGTGACTGAAACACCGTCGCGTGCCAGCAGGGCCGCTGCAGTGAGTCCAGCGATGCCACCGCCGACCACGATTACGTCGTCGCGTTTTTGCATCGAGTCATGCTGACAGCTGAGTTAGGGGGATCGTGAATGCGAACGCAATTGCTTGAGGCGTTGCAGACCGATTTTTGTGAGCGGCAGGGCTGCCAGTGCAAGACCCTCGAGCCTGTTGGCAGTGCCTCCACTTGGCGTGCTGACTTGTCAGATGGAAGATCGTTATTTCTTAAGCTGGCATCGCCAGTCATGCTCAATGTGGAAGCCCGGGGGCTCCGCTCCCTACAGCAATGGGCTGACCCCACGCTTCTGTTGATTCCTGATCCGCTTGGGATTGTCCCGGTGGGAGAGCTTGCAGCTTTGATCTTGCCCTGGCTCGATACTGGCCGAGGCAATCAATACGACCTTGGTCGAGGCTTGGCCCTCCTTCATCGAACCTCTGCTGATGCTGGGAAGGAGCGATTTGGTTGGGATGAAGAAGGATTTATTGGATTGGGTCCGCAACCAGCTGGCTGGTTGACGGCTTGGGGTGATGCTTTTGTGACGTTGAGGCTTACCCCCCAGCTTCAACTGGCAAGAAACTGGGGCTTGGCCCTGGATCAACTCGAACCTTTATTGGCAGCAACACGGATTTGGTTAGATCAACATCAGCCCCTGCCCTGTCTCGTGCATGGCGACCTATGGGGCGGAAACGCCTCAGTGCTCGCCGATGGACGTGGCGCACTGATCGATCCAGCCTGTTGGTGGGCTGATCGGGAGGTGGATCTGGCAATGACCCGCTTGTTTGGAGGATTCAGTGCACGTTTTTATGAGGGCTATCAAAAAGAGTGGCCCTTAGATCCCAACTATTGCGATCGAATTGATGTTTACAACCTCTATCACTTGCTTAATCACGCCAACCTGTTTGGTGGTGGGTACAAAAAAAAATGCCTCACAGCAATCAATGCCATGAGGTCAATGTTGTTGTGACTGAGAGAGAAAGTTGAGCCGATCTCAGCCCAGGTATTCGCTACGAATGGTCTGAACGCGATTCACCAAAGCGCTGCGCTTTTCACTGGTAGTGAGATTTTTCCAGCTCCATTGGCCAACCACCACAACGCCGAGAAGCTCGAGCAGTCC
Organism: Synechococcus sp. CC9311; assembly: GCF_000014585.1. Taxonomy (NCBI): domain Bacteria; kingdom Bacillati; phylum Cyanobacteriota; class Cyanophyceae; order Synechococcales; family Synechococcaceae; genus Synechococcus; species Synechococcus sp. CC9311. Next base: position 447,390 of record NC_008319.1, read on the forward strand.
TGGTACGACAGGAAGAAGATTGATGGTATCGAGAATGCCTTTAATCAGAATTTGGGCAACGATGACAGCTGCAAAAATTCCAACAACTTTTCCGATACGACCGGCCTGGCTCCAATCCACCTTGTCTAAGGTCTCGTTGACTTTCCCAAGGATCTCGCTGTAGCGCTCAGAAAAGTTAGTGGTCTCTGCGCTGGTGGATGGTTCGCTGGTGTTAGCGGTCCAAGTTGACTCACTCGCAGGGGTGGTGGACTCCTCGCTCATGTAACTAATGCCTAGGGCAGATTTTGGCTGAGATTATCGGTCTTTCTTCACAAGCGCCATCCCAATTGATCATTGGTGCGGAATGTCTGATGGTTCTCCGTCAAGATCTTCTTGCGCCAGCACCTGCAGAAGGCTGTGCTTTGTTGCTCGGGCAGGGGCATGGTGCTCCCGATTCCGCTTCAGACGATTGGAGCGTGCAGTTGATCTGGCCTTGCCGAAACATGGTGGAGCAGCAAGTCCATGATCGTTTTGAGTTGGATCCTCGAGAGCAAATTGCTGCGCAACGGTGGGCGCGCTCGCGCTCATTAAAAGTACTTGGCAGTGCCCATTCCCATCCGACAGCTTCGGTTGTGCCGAGTCGGAGAGATCGTCTCTGGGCTGTGAGTTCTGGACTGATGCTAATCATGGGAAATAACCATGCAGTAGCGGCTTGGTGGCTGGAGGTGGAGGCTCCCCGTTGCGCTCTCGCCGAGGTGCATCCACTGTCGATTCAGGTCATGAGGGAGACTTCTCTGAAGTCCTTCCCAGGAGAACTGGGAATTCGCCATGAAGGAAGCGGGGGGTACTCCTCAGCTCAGTGGAGAGGAGAAGACCAGATATGCCCGCCACATCACGCTCCCCGAGGTGGGAGTTGAAGGACAGCAACGTTTAAAAGCTGCCTCTGTGTTGTGCATTGGTGCAGGTGGGCTTGGGTCTCCACTTCTTCTTTATTTAGCGGCCGCTGGGGTTGGTCGCATCGGGGTTGTGGATGACGACCTTGTTGAGCCCTCCAACCTGCAACGTCAGGTGATCCATGGCACTGAAACGGTGGGGCAGGCCAAAACGTCATCAGCGCGCTCTCGAATTGAAGACCTCAATCCTTTTTGTCGCGTCGAGGACCATTGCTTTCGCTTGTCAGCGAACAATGCGCTTGAGCTCTTTGCTGCGTATGACGTGGTGGTTGATGGGACGGATAATTTCGCCAGTCGGTATTTGATTAACGACGCCTGTGTCTTGACCAAGCGACCGTTTGTTTATGGCTCAGTCCAGCGCTTTGAAGGACAGGTGAGTGTGTTTAATCTCGGAAGTCAGTCACCGGATTATCGAGACCTGGTGCCGGAGCCGCCGCCGCAAGAACTTGTGCCCTCCTGCGCTGACGGTGGAGTGATGGGCGTGATGCCTGGCTTGATTGGCCTGATTCAGGCCGCTGAGGTCATCAAGCTGATTACTGGGATTGGGACTCCTCTTGATGGTCGGTTGCTGTTAGTGGATGGCTTGTCGATGCGTTTTCGAGAGCTCACGTTGAAACGAAGGCCCAGTCGCGCCCCAATCGAAAAGCTGATTGACTACCAAGCGTTCTGCACGGTCGGACGCTCGATCTCCGGGGGGAAGTTAAAGGTGATGAAAAGTATTTCTGTGTTGGAACTCAAGGCAATGCTGGATCAGGGCCATGACTTGGCTTTGATCGATGTCCGAAATCCAGCAGAAGCTGAGGTTGCTGTGATCGCTGGCTCCGAATTGATCCCTTTGGCCACTCTTGACAGTGAGGAGGTGATCGATCGAATCAAGGCCATCGCAGCGAGCAAAACGGTTTATGTGCACTGCAAACTTGGAGGTCGTTCGGCCAAGGCAGTGGAATTTCTTGCAAACCACGGCATTGATGCGGTCAACGTGCAAGGTGGGATTGATGCTTGGTCAGAGCAGATTGACCCCTCCGTTCCGCGCTATTGAGGCCAACGACTAGTAGTCAACACCGCGCTTGAGATCAACGCCCTGCTCGGCGTAGTGCTTGTGGCACACCATCTCTGAGTGGACGCTCGCAAGGTCGAAATAGGCCGGCTGGTGCTTGCACCTGCCGGTAATGATCACCTCCGTCTCCGTTGGCTTACGGAGCAAGGCCTGAACGATGGGCTCCACCGGAAGAAGTTCGAGATCCACTGTGGGATTCAACTCATCGAGGATCACGGTTTTGTAGAGACCACTCGCGATCGCAGCCCGCGCAATTTCCCAGGCTCGCTCCGCTTCCACGTAGTCGATGGGTTGTTGCTGCCCACGCCAAACGATGGCATCACGCCCTGAGCGAAGGTGATCAACCAAGTGGGGATAACTTTCACGCAAGGCTGCGATCGCTGCGTCTTCGGTGTACCCACTGCCTCCTTTGAGCCATTGGAGGATCAGAACGCGATGGCTCTTGTCTTGGCTAATTCCTCTGCCGATCGCCTGCAGAGCTTTCCCGAGGGCACTGGTGGATTTCCCTTTCCCTTCGCCGGTGTAAATCTCGATGCCGCCTGCCGTTACAAACGACAGCGCAGCGTTGTTGTCCACCTCGGGGCGTCGATGAGCGCGCATCTCAGAATGAAGATCTGCGATCTCCACCAATCGGCGTGGAGCTCCACGCCCGGTAACGATAATTTCCATGCCTTCTGGCCGGCTCTTTAGAGAACGGATCACGTCTTCGGTTTCTAGTAAGCCGAGATCCAGCACTGGATTGAGTTCATCGAGAACGACAACGGAATACAAAGCACTCGCAATGGCGCCTTTGGCGATATCCCAGCCCCTTTGAGCTTCCTGTCGGTCGAAGCGTTTCACCTCATCCACACTGAAATAGTCTCCCCTCCCTGTTCGAACCTGATCAATCAAGTGGGGGAAACCCTGTTGCAGAGCTTCGATTGCGGCATCTTCGTCGTAAGCCCGCCCTGGTCCTTTGAGGAATCGAAGCAACAGAACTCGGGTGCGTCTTTGCTCGCAGATCCCAAGACCGATGGTGCGCAGTACGACGCCTAGGGCTGCTTGGCTTTTGCCCTTGCCCTCTCCGTCATAAACATGAAGCTGACCAAGGCTTCGCTCGCGGCTGTCTGCAGCTGTGACGATTCCGACGCCACGATTGCTGCGAGCACGGTTGGCTTGTGACGTACCGGATGAGACTGCATCCATTGGCGGCAAAAGGATGAGTCTTCTTACGCTGGGAGCATACAGAGATTTGAAGCGAAGGCAGTGACCAACGTGATGTTCCGACAGCTCGAATCATTGTCAGAGCTGGAACATGACGTCTTGAAGCGGTTGCGTGATTCCTTGGCGTCTCAGCAGCAGGTATGTGTGGCCTACTCGGGTGGTGTTGACAGCAGCCTCGTCGCAGCGATTGCCCATGAACAGCTAGGTGAACAGGCCTTAGCGATTACGGGCGTTTCTCCCTCCCTAGCGCCCCATCTCCTGCTGGAAGCGCGCCAGCAGGCGGCCTGGCTTGGGATGCGGCATCAGGAGGTTTTGACCCTTGAGCTTGAGGACCCTGATTACACCAGTAATCCTCAGGATCGTTGCTATGCCTGCAAGCGAGAGCTGCATCGCCATCTCGCTCCGATTGCTGCTGAAGCCAATGGCGCCCTCGTCCTTGATGGGGTTAATCAGGATGATCTAGGGGATCATCGTCCTGGGATTGCGGCAGCGAAGGAAGCTGGTGTTCGCTCTCCTTTGGCTGAACTTGGCATCACCAAGGCGACCGTACGCCGTTTGTCTTGGGCGCTTGGTTTCCCTTGGTGGGATAAGCCTGCCCAGCCTTGTCTTGCCTCCCGCTTCCCCTACGGAGATTCAATCAGTAGAGAACGTCTCCAGCGGGTTGGACAGGCAGAGGCCTGGTTGATTCAGCAGGGATTCGATCAGGTTCGGGTGCGTAGCCACGGACTGGCCGCGCGGGTGGAGGTTCCAGAGGAGCGAATTACCGATCTTTTGCAGCCCTGGCTGCGGCGTGAGCTGGTGAAAAGCCTTCTCGGTTTTGGTTTCACCTCGGTGAGTGTGGATGTGGAGGGTTTGGTGAGCGGCAAGCTCAATCGCGTTTAGTCGATCAATCAGACGTTCACTTCGTTACGACTGTGGCGCTGGTTGCTCACTCTGAATAGTTTTTGTCAAGACGAATACTGTTTTGTGTCACTGCATCAATCCCGTCATCATCTCCGTGACAGTGAGGAGCAGGCGTTGGTTGATGCCATGCTCACCCCTCTGCCAAAGCATCACTTTCCTGGAGAAGGGCGCGAAGGGAATTCCACAGTGCAACTTTTGAGAGAAGAGCTACTTCTTGATGGCAATAGTAAGCAGAACTTAGCCACATTTTGTCAGACCTATCAAGCGCAAAGTGCGATGGAGTTGATGACTCTTGGGGTGGATAAGAATCTGATCGATAAAGATGAATATCCCCAGACAGCTGAGCTTGAGGGCCGTTGCGTCTCGATGATGGCCGACTTGTGGAATGCTCCTGGCGCCGCAGTTGGATGCTCCACGATTGGGAGCAGTGAAGCAGCCATGCTTGGCGGGATGGCCGCTAAATGGCGTTGGCGCAAACGTCGCGAGGCTGCCGGGTTGCCAACAGATAAGCCCAATATGGTGTGTGGAAGTGTTCAGATCTGCTGGAAGAAGTTTGCGCGTTATTGGGATATTGAAATGCGTGAATTAGAGATGCTTACTGGTGAATTGTGCGTCAGCCCTGAGCGAGTTCTTGAGGCTGTGGATGAGAACACGATTTTCGTTGTACCCACTCTTGGAGTGACCTATCACGGTCTTTATGAGGATATTGAGTCTATTAGCAAGGCGTTGGATGATCTTCAGGCTCGTACTGGCCTTGATGTGCCGATTCATGTGGATGCGGCAAGTGGTGGCTTTTTGGCTCCGTTCTGCGCACCGGATCTCCCCCTTTGGGACTTTCGCTTGGAACGCGTGAAATCGATTAATGCTTCAGGTCATAAGTTTGGGTTGGCGCCCCTTGGTGTGGGCTGGGTTCTCTGGCGCAGCCAGGAAGATCTGCCTGACGAGCTTGTCTTCCATGTGACCTATCTGGGTGGTGACATGCCGACATTCCAGATCAATTTTTCAAGACCTGCTGGTCAGGTGATTGCCCAATACCACGAATTTGTGCGTTTGGGTCGAGAGGGTTATCGAATGCTCCACATGGCCAGTCATGCCAATGCGCAGTATTTCGCGGAAAAATTACGGGAGATGGACCTTTTCAGAATTATCCATGACGGCACCCCTGACAAAGGCATTCCCACTGTGGTTTGGACTCTGGATGACAATCCGAAGTATGGATTCAACTTGTATGACTTCGCTGATCGGTTGCGAATGCGGGGTTGGCAGGTGCCTGCCTATCCATTTACGGGTGAACTTGAATCAACCGCATTCCAGAGGATCTTGGTGAAGCGAGATTTCACTCGCGACATGGCAGACCTTCTCCTGGAAGACATCAGGCAAGCCATTCAACATTTCCAAAAACATCCGATTACAAGCAATCTGGCCGCCACAGAGGGGGCGTCTTACAACCACCTCTGAACTCAGGTCTGCACTTAGGCAGCGATGGGGATGGCCGGCATGCGCTCGGTTGTGCCTAGCGCTGCCGGTGTTTCCCTTAAGAAGCTGCGCAGGGCATGACGACCAGCCGATAGTTCTTCGGACAGCACTTCGCAGGCTTTTTCCGGCATCGTGTGATCACCACAGGTGAAAACATCTACGGCTGCATATCCGTTTTCAGGCCAGGTGTGGATTGAGATGTGGGATTCAGCCAGAAGCGCCAGACCCGTCACCCCTTGGGGTTCGAAGCGGTGTGTAATCAGGTTGAGCAGAGTTGCACCAGCACGTTGGGCTGCTGTCGTGATGGTGTGTCTCAGAAAAGTTTCGTCGTCGAGCTTCGAGGGATCGCAGTCATAGAGCTCGAGAATGCAGTGTTTGCCAACCATGTCGGTTGCACTGGTGTCGGTTGCACAGCTTTGGGTCGTGCGCTCTGTAGTCGCCCATCCCGGGTTTGGGTGCAGGCTGGACAAGGACTGCTCCATCAAGATTCTTGATGCAAATGGCCCGCGACCCTACCGCGCCCCGGACTGTGATCTCAAGCTGTCGGCATCGAGAATCTGCGACTGCTCACGCCAGCCACCCTCAAATGCATCGAGATGCGTTGCACTGACTAGGCATTGATGGTTTTCTCCGACAGCCTCTAAGAGGGCCAGTTGCCGAGTGGGATCTAGTTCTGCCAAGACATCATCGAGCAGAAGAAGGGGAGGTTCGCCGCAGAGTTCCCCGACCAGTTGTAATTCCGCCATTTTTAAGGCCAGCACCAGGGTGCGCTGTTGGCCAGCTGAGCCGAAGCGTCTTGCGGCTGTTCCATTGATCCGCATTTCAATTTCGTCGCGATGAGGACCAACCCGGCAGCTCCCTAAACGCTCTTCTTCGCTGCGTTGTTCTCTGAGCTGTTGCTCAATCGAAAGTCGCCAGGATTCCTCTTGCTCTTCTCCGATCAGTGCACTGCCGGGGGAGTAACCAAGCTGGAGATGCTCACGTCCCTCGCTCAACCTGTCTTGCCACACTGCTGCTAAGGGCTCTAATCGTGCAAGGGCTCTGAGACGCCTGCGATGAATGCGTGTGCTCACCAATGCCATTTGGGTGTCAAAGCTTTCGAGGAGCGCCTGAGGTTCCATGCCGGAGGACAGGCCTCCCCGACGCCAGAATTGTGCGCGTTGTCTCAGCAAGCGCCCGTAGCGACTGATGAGATCGGCGTAAACAGGCTCCAGTTGAAGGACAACACGATCGAGCCACTGGCGGCGCAGGGCTGGCTCGCCTCTCACGAGATGCAGGTCGAGAGCGCTAAACCCCACGCATCGAAGAGGACCAATTAAGTCCAGTTGTCGTTGCAGTGATTTCCCGTTGCGCTTGGCTTGGCGTCCGCCTCGGCGACGTAGTTCAAGCTCAAGGATCTGCTGGTCTGCGCAGGTTGCCTTCAACAGTGCACGACTGGCGTCCCAGTGGATGAGGTCTCCATCCTGGCTGGATCGATGTGAGCGCAGGCTTCCGAGGAGCTCCACCGATTCCAACAGGTTTGACTTGCCCACACCGTTGCTACCGATCACCAGAAGGCGTGGTGCTTCGATCTCCAGCTGCAGGTTGCTGTGGTTGCGAAAGCCCTGCAGTTGAAGCTGGAGAAGCCGAATTGGTCCGAATGCGTCGTGTCGCTAAGGTACTTGGATCGGTTGGTTTTGCCGATCAATACCGGCAGCTGTTGCGGCAGCCGCAGGGGCATGTAGCTCAGTTGGATAGAGCATCAGATTCCGGTTCTGAGGGTCGGGGGTTCGAGTCCCTCCATGCTCGTCAAAGGTCAGGCTCCAGCCTTCATCGGAGCCTCAAGCCCATTGCGCGAATCCCGCCAGGGTCGAGAATAAATCCTTGTTTTTTTAATCCCTCAAGCGCAATTGCGGGTGCTGAGATTGAAATGCTGCACCCTGGTAATTCTTTTTTCAAGAGTGCAAGCGAGTGATGGAGCAAGGCGTTCAATAGCAATTTCTGATCGTCACCAGGACAGGCGGCGAGGTTCCAGAGATTGGCATTCAAGGCCAGGTCGCTTGTCGCTCGAATAAAACCAACAAGAGCTTGATCGCGCTCGTCGATGATGCTGAGCTGCCAGAGGCTGCGACTGAGAGCCAAGGACCAACGCTCCAGTGGATGAGCGGGCTCACCGCAGGACATCAGCAGAGCATTAATCGCATCCCCGCTCGGATCGGGGGCGGTTTGTAGCCGGTAGTGGGCAGGCAGTCGTGGAGCAGCGGCCTGCTGTCGGAATGGAAGCGGTGACACTCAGCCTGTATTGCGCATACCTGCAGCGATTCCGTTAATGGTTAGAAGTGCACCGCGAAGAAGCTCGCTACGGCTGTAAGTGCGTCCGTCTCCATCGCTGCTGGGCGATTCACTCATGGGTGGTTGACGGTTTTGATCTCTCAGTCGACGCAACAAAGCGACTTGAAGAAAACCAAGCGGAACGATCGTGCGATTGCGTAGATCAACCGAGAGCTGCAGGGCGGGATCAGCATCAAGAAGTCTCTCCTGGCCTGTGATGGCCAAGACAAGCTCCTTGGTTCGGGCATATTCCTCGGCCACCGTCGCGTAAATCTTTTCAAATGCTTCGTGGTGTTCAGCACTGCCCAAACTGGTCACGTAATGACGCGCGAGGTCGAGATCCACTTTGGAGAGGGTCATCTCCACTTTGGAGATCAGCATGCGGAAGAAAGGCCAGCGCTGATGCAAGGTGCGCAACAACGTGAGTTGGTCTGGATCTGCCTCCAGCTCTTCACTAAGAGCCGAACCAACCCCAAACCAGCTGGGGAGTAAAAAGCGGCTCTGGGTCCAGCCGAACACCCAGGGAATGGCCCTCAGGCTGGAGAGGTCCCGAGTGCCTGTTTTCCTTCGTGCGGGGCGACTGGAAATCTGCAGTTTGCTGATTTCCTCGATGGGAGTGACCTGCTGGAAAAAGGCCACAAGATCAGGGTTGTCGTGCACCAAGGCTCTGTAATTGCGGCGTGAGCTCTTGGCGACCCTGGACATCAATTTATTCCAGCTCGGTGTTGCATCGAGTTGGTTGGTCACCAGGCTGTTTTGGATGACTGCGGTGGTCACTGTCTCAAGGTTGTACAAAGCCAGCTCAGGCAAGCTGTATTTCGAGGCCAGAACTTCGCCCTGCTCCGTGATCTTGATGCGTCCCTGCAGGGTGCCACTGGGCTGAGCCAAGATCGCTTGATAGGCCGGACCGCCACCACGTCCGACAGATCCACCACGCCCGTGGAATAGACGCAGGGCAATGCCCTGACGAGAAGCCAAGTCTTGCAAGGCGATCTGGGCTTGATGGATCTCCCAGTTGCTGGAGAGAAATCCTGAATCCTTATTGCTATCGGAGTACCCGAGCATGAGCTCTTGTAGGAGCAGCCCCTGGGTGCCGACCTTGGGTAGCAAATCTCGATAGAGCGGGGTCTGGAACAGGTGCTCCATCACCTCAGGAGCCCTCTGGAGGTCTTCCACGGTCTCGAACAGAGGAACGACAAGGAGGTCGGCATGGCGGGCTGAAGGATCAACCAAGCCCGCTTCTTTGGCGAGCAGCAGCACCTCGAGCAAATCGGAGACGCTGTGACTCATAGAGATCACGTAGGTGCCGCAAATCCGACTGCCGAATTCATCCTGTAGGCGGTGCAGCATCCGGAACACATCGACCGTTTCTGCTGTGGCCGCAGACCAGCTAACAGCAGGAGGAATCAAGGGCCGACGTGTTTGCAACTCCTCCATCAACCAGGCCACACGCTCCGCTTCGTCCATCGCTCCGTAGGCGCGATCTGGATTGATGTACCGGCTCAGTTCGTCAAGGGCATCACTGTGTCGAGTGCTTTCTTGTCGGATGTCTAAACCTGCCAGTGAAAACCCGAAGATGTGCACTTGGGTGAGCAGGGTGTCGAGGGGTTCACAGCTCAAATCGGTGTTAACCAAACTGGTTCGGATCAGTTCAAGTTCGCTGCGGAATTCAGCGATCGAGCCGTAGTGGAGAGCATCACCAGGGGCGTTGCCCGGAGTAAAAGATGGCAAGCCTTCAGGCGGGGTTCGCCAGCCCGCATCAGCCAGTTGCTGATTACGCAATTGCGTGAGACGTAAGCGCTCAAGCACGAAGCTGAGCTTGAGCCGATAGGGCTCAAGCCGGTATCTGGTGGCGCGCTCCTCGTAGACGTCTGGGAAGCGCAGTCGATCCATTTCCAATGATTCGAGCAATGGAGGACTCACCTGGCTCCACTGCATGGAAATGCTGAGTTGATTGCGAAGGTGTTGAACGGCGCTGATGTACCGATCAAGCATTAACTGGCGCTGATAACAGGCTGTACGCCAAGTGATTTCAGTGGTAACTGAAGGGTTCCCATCCCTGTCGGATCCCACCCATGATCCAAACGTGCAAAACGATGAGGACGGAACTCTGACGTCTGGATAGCTCGCAGCAAGGGACGCGACGATCCGGCGCCGTAGCTGCGGCATGGCATTGAACAGAACCTGCTGGAAGTAATGGAGGGCGTAGTCCACTTCATCCAGAACCGATGGTTTGAATTGATGGAGTTCATCGGTTCTCCACCAAAGCCGGATCTCTTCTTCAAGCTGCAGTCGCACGCTATCCGTGGCCCCTGAGGGTGTCGGTGGCTGAGTTTCAAGTTGCTGAAGGAGACTGGCAACGCGCCGCTGCTTATGGCGAACGGTATGACGCACGATCTCCGTGGGGTGGGCTGTGAAGACCAAACGGATATCGAGTTCCTGGAGCAGGGCCTCAAGCTGGGCTGGGGGAACGTTTAGACGTCTCAGTCGCTCAAATAATTCTCTGAATGTTGCAGGTTCGGTCTGGGTCGCCAGAGGCGGAGCAAACGGATCGAATTGCTCTGCCTGGTCCTGTGATCGATTAATGCTTTCGAGATAGGTGTCCTCTTCAATGCGTTGTTCCAGGATGTTGACGAGCTGGAAATACAGTGAGAACGCTCTCGCGGCAGCGATGGCTTCGGCAAGATCCATCCCCTTGATGAGATCAATCAGTGCATCGGTCCCAGCTGGATGTTCACCAGGAAGAACCGGATCACTGAGCTGCTTCATGCGCAGGAGTTGCTCGGCCTGTTCTGGTGGACATTCGCTGCGCAGAACGGTTCGCCACAGGTCTTCGACAAGAGCAAGGCGTTGCTGCAGGAGCTGTCCACCGCCGGCTTCATTGCCATCAGCCCTGGGCTGTGTGCTCTCAGGAATCAGGGCTGATGACGAATGCATCGATGGGAAACCGCTATCAGATGGAATCATGATCATCCCAAAGCGTCAGCCAGGGATCGATCGATCGGCTGTTCTTCCTGTTCCATCTCGAGGATGCCAGTGCGGAATTCCTCTTCAAGGCTGCGTCCATTCTCAATTCCTTTGAGCCAACGCATGGCTTGATTCCCTTCCGCAAGAACGGATTCGAGAGGGAGCAGGTAGGACGTCAATTCAAGTTCGTGCGCTAAGGGCATCACGTCATTGATCATGTCCCTCAGCCAGTTACGACATAAACGTTGGCGACCATCACGCCAATCACGCAATTGCGCATCGAGGCTATGCCTAGCGGCAGTGGCGTCATTGGTATCGCTGAGCACCATGAGCTGATCGGCGCTGAGGTCACTCGCCTTAAAGGGGTCGAGTTGATTGGGCTCCCGAAGCAACATCAGCACGCGCAGTTCCATCAGGGCTGTAATCGCCAGCAGCAGATCTGGATTGGTGACTAGATCGCAGATCCTTAGCTCGAGTCGGTTGAGGTCAAAGGGTCGTTGTGGGCCATTGGGACGGACCGACGTCCAGAGATGGCGCACGTTGTGCATGCGCCCCTCCATTAACTGGGTGTCAGTCCATTCCACGAAATGCTCTAGATCGCGAAAGAGGGGAACTTGTTTAGGAGTGAGAGGGAATTGCAGCCAACGTTGTGAATGGGCGCCGGTGATCTGGCGATTGAGAAAGGGTGAACTGGCGCTTAAGGCAAGCAGTAGGGCTGCTTCACAACGCACAAGACGCAGAGCGGCAAATAAATCGGCCGGTTCACTGATCCCCAGGTTGATATGAATGCTGGCCGTTACAACAGTGGTGCCGTAAGTGGCTTCGATGAGGTCGTGATATGGATCGTTTGGATTGGATCGTTCAAATTGCGTGGCATCTCCCAACGTGAGGGTGCTGCCTGGGAGCAAGGTGAGATTACGTTCTGCAAGCCATGTCCGTAGGCGCCTGCGCGGGGCCAGAAGGGCTTCTTTGAGTTTTCCGTAATCGGATTCAGGATTTGTGATGTATTCCAGATTGCGGTGGTCGGGCTCAACGCAAAATTCAGTGAGATCCTGCTTGACCAGCTCGGCTACACCAACGTTCTCACCGCTGCTTCGACCGGTGAATAGTTCCACTTCAAACCCTTTGAGTCTGAGCTTTTGGATCATGACTTCGGATCCTCGAGGCAAGCGAGAGCGGTCAACATGGCGCGGGCCTTGTTCAGCGTTTCTTGATACTCGGACGCTGGGTCGGAATCGGCGACAACGCCAGCACCGGCTTGTACTTGAATGTTCCACCCCCCCTCAGGGTGAGGACGAACCACCATCGTGCGAATGGTGATTGCCGTGTTGAGAGCGCCTGCTAGATCCACAGAACCGTAGACGCCGGAGTAAGGCCCTCGAGCATCGGGCTCCAGCTGATGAATCAGCTGCATGGCCCTGATTTTTGGAGCGCCGCTCACCGTTCCCGCCGGGAACGAGGCCATCAGCAAGTCCCAGATGTCTCGTCCTTGAGCCAGTCGTCCTTCAACTTGGCTCACGATGTGCATGACATGGGAGTAGCGCTCGATCACCATCAGCTCTTTGACATCCACCGTGCCAGCGGTGCAAACCCTGCCTAAGTCATTGCGGCCAAGGTCAACCAACATCACGTGTTCAGCCCGTTCTTTTGGATCAGCAAGCAGATCGACTTCAAAATTTCGATCTTCCAGCTCATTGCGCCCGCGTGGGCGCGTGCCGGCGATGGGTCTCAGGCTGGCACGTATGCCTCCCTGGTCTGGTTCTGCCTTGACCATGACTTCAGGGCTTGAACCGATCAGGTACCAGTCTCCGAAATCAAAAAAAGCCATGTAAGGGGATGGATTGACCATCCTCAAGCTCCGGTAGACCTCTAAGGGGGGCTGCGAGACGCGAGTTTCCAGCCTTTGGCTGATCACGAGCTGGAAAGCGTCTCCTGCGGCGATGTGTTCTTGGGCCGTGGCAACGGCTTCTTGGTAGTTCTCAGGAGATCGATTGCTTTCTGTTTCTGGTGTAGGCCTCGCAGCAGGCTTCCAGCGCAGAGGACGCACCTGGGGCAGAGGTGATGCCATGCGATTTTCAAGCCCAAGGATTCGCCCCATGGCACCGTCCCAGGCTTGATCTGCGCTTTTGGCCGCGGCCCTGGTATTGCTCAAATCTCCGTAAGCCACTGCCGTGATCAAACGCTTCACTTGATCGATGATCAAGATGCTGTCCATCAACATCCAAACGCCATCAGGCGGAGCGTTCTCGTCTGCTTTGTGCACGGGAACGCTGGGTTCTATCCAACGGATGAGCTCATACCCCCACATCCCATACAACTGCCCTAGGGGTGGAAGGCCTGGAAGAGAGACGGGTCTGTAGGCATTCGTGCATTCACGAAGAACCTCTAGGGGATTGCCTTGAAAGCTCTCTTCGTAGCCATCTCGCCAGCGGCGGGTCAGAACGTCTCCTCTGGCTGAGAGTGTCCACAAGGGATCACAGGCAATCACACTCCAACGTCCAAGGTTCTCGCCACCTTCGACGGATTCGAGTAAGACCCCAGGTGGGTGGCCTTCACCGACCTTGAGCCAAGTAGTGAGAGGGGTTTCTAGGTCAGCGGGCCAGCTATGGGCTACGGGGATAAACGTTGCCCCGCAGCGAGCTGCTTCAAGAAAGGCGGAGCGGTCGGGGCTGAGCATGAGGAGATTGTTGCAGCCGACCGCTGGGCATCATGGCCGAACGCTGATCAGGAGTCGTATGTATTGCGACCGCTGAACTTGATATTTGCAGGATTGGTGTTCGCACCGATTCTCCTGGGGTTGTGTCCAACCATCGGCCGTCCCTCGTTCACTTTCTCGGGGAAGACGCCATCCAGTGGATGGAGAAACTCGGTATCGCCACCAGGGAAGATCCGATAGATCTTGAAGTCCTCGATCCGAGGCTTGAATTTGGTGCGGAGTTGAGTGCCCAAGGCCAAGCACTGTTCTTTGCGAGCGAAATACATGATGTTTTCGCCAGAAGACATCATTGCGGCTCCACCTGTGGGGAGTTCAAAGGCTTGCTCGCTCTTGCTGGTCCAGGTGATGGCGTACTTCTCTTCCGTTTCAGCGGAATTGAGCAGGCCGCCGGTGCTGCCGATGTACTGGGGGAGCTGACCGGTTAAGGCGGATGCTGTCATAGCTGTCCTCGAAATTCGGCATGCCGTGATGCCAAAAAATTAGCATTGCGCATTGGGCCTGATCGCTCTTCTGGCCTGGAATCTTCACACCCGTCAACAATGCGGGGCTAAAGGGAAAAACACGGTTAAACCACGATCTCGTCGCTGGGTGAGACGCCCGCCTAGCCGGGCGAGTAAACGCCGCGTGGCGGTCTGACTGAGCTGCAAACTTCCTGTGTCTGGATTCCAGCTCAGCACTGGTCCAAGCTGGGCGATTGGTTCTGGACTGGCGACCCCTTCTCCACGTTCTGCAGGACTCTGACCATGCAGTTGCAACTTGAGACGAGCTCCAGCGGGTTGAAGGGTGAGCACGAGCTGGCTTCCACTGGGCAGCCCTCGACTGCAACGATCCACCAGGCCTCCCAGCATCGGTTCCAGACGACTTGGATCGCTCAGAACGGAAGGAAGGTTGCTGGCGATTGCAAGGCTTAGCTCAATGCCCCGCCGCTGGAGCTGCTGTTCCCAGGAGGGCGTCAACAGACCGATCATGCTGCCTAGATCAGTGTGAGCCAGAACAGAGGGACTTTCTGGCTGGCGCTGTAGTTCTGCCGCCTGAAAGATCAGGCCGAACCGGTCAATTTGTTCGCTGCATTCGGTGTCGATCATTTCAAGGCGCTTGATGGCGGTCTCGGGCAAGTCGTTGCGTCTGAGTAAAGATCGGATCAGGGTGCGAATCGTCGATAGAGGTGTCCGCACTTCATGGGCGATTGCCTCAAGCAAGGACAACTCTTCATCGGCCTTGCTCGCCGCCGATCCCTGTTCGCTCGTTGTTTGGGGCTGCTGATGGCTCTGGGCGGGAGCTGATGTCGACGCCTGCAACGTCACAGTGGGTGCCATGCTCGCAAGTCTCACCGCCAGGCTTGGCCAGAATGTTTGCCCTAGGGCACTGCTGCTTTCAAGCGGGCCAAGCGCCTCGAGGGCTTGATGCAGAGCCAGTGCTTGATCGGGGGCATCCAGTTTCAGCCTCTGTTCAATTAGGCCAAGCACGCTGCCAAGGGTTTCAGGCTCACTGCGCATGAGCAGCTGACGTTGGCTAGCGCCTCCATGAAGGGCTAGGGCGATTTGCACCTTGGCAGTGATGACAACCAAGAGCGGGTCATGACAGTCGTCCTCGTGAAGCGGTAGACGTCTGAAGGTCGATGATTGCAGCGAGTAAGTTGCTCCTCCGTGGCTCTGGCGAGCTCTTAGGAGGTCTGGAGGCAGGAGGCTTGTGCTGGGCGATGTCAGAGCTCCGAGTGCCTTAGGTGCCCAGACCCACCCCTGCAGGCTGCTCAGAAGTTGGGGTGAATAGAGCGCCGGTAGGGGGGCCGCAAGCCACACTCCAGCTGGGGTCTCTTCGTTCTGTAGGAGCGTTTCCTGAAGCGTTTCCAACGCAGCCCACCACATGCGCCGCGCTGTCGAGTCATCGGAGCATCCCGAGCTCACTCCCTGCGCCATCTGTTGGTGAATGGTTTGGAGCAACATCACTGGCTCATCGGTTCAGGGCCCGTTGGGAGCGCCTCGATACCGAAAGACATAGCCCTAGGGCTAAGAAATTCACGACCATTGCGCTTCGGCCGTAACTCATAAACGGAAGGGGGATACCCGTTACAGGACCAAGGCCAATGGTCATGAAGATGTTCACGACAACTTGAAACATCAGCATGGTTGCGACGCCAATCACCACCAGCGATTCGAAATCAGAACGGCTTTGCCCAGCCAGCTGAAGCAGGCGACCCATCAAGAGAGCAAATCCGACAACAACCAAAATCGTTCCTAAGAATCCAGTCTCTTCTCCAAGAGCACTGAAGATGAAGTCGGTGTGCTGCTCAGGAATAAAACGCAATTTCGTAAGTTGCCCTTGTAGGAGCCCCATCCCGAACAATCCTCCAGAGCCAATTCCAACTGTGCTTTGCAGCAGGTGGTAGCCGCCTCCGAGGGGATCTTTCGCTGGGTCGAGAAACAGCACCAGGCGATCACGTTGATAGTCCTGCAATCCGTGCATCCACATCCATGGGGTGACGAGGGCCGCAGCAGATTGCACGATCAGCACGAGTGCAAGCGCAACCCGTTTCCATGGCAACGATGAGTAGGAAATGATCATTGTTAACGGGATCCAAGCAGCGAGTCCCCAGGGGAACAATCCAGCGAGCAAGGCCGTAGCCAAAGGTGAGAGCAGCAGCACGAGCCACTCAATCGGCATGCCAGACCAATAGAGCATCGTGAGAAGCAGCGCTCCAAAGACGAGCGATGTGCCGAGGTCGGGCTGGATAAACACCAGCAACCAAGGGATCGAGATAATCCCCAGTGGACGCAGCAGATCGACGGGTCTTTCGACAGGGTGCCGATCGAGCACCGCAGCCAGCAACAGAATGGCTGACAATTTTGCGAACTCCGACGGTTGAACGTGCACCCCGCCGATGCTGATCCAGCGTTGAGCGCCCAGCGCAGTGGTGCCGATCAGGCGAACGGCGACCAGGCTGATCACAGTGATGGCGTAGATCGGAATCAGCAGTGGTTTCAGCCGCAGCAATGGCAGCCTGGCTGTCACAAGAGCGATCACAACTCCGACAGCGGCCGTGATCCAGTGGTGATACCAGTCGGCGTAATCAGCTTGGCGCTGGGTGCTTGCGATTAAGAGGCCCGCCACCATGACCATGGCGAGGGGGATCCCCCACAACACCGGTTCCTTGAGCCGCCAGCCTTTGCGTCGCCGGTTGAGGGTGAACGGGCTGTGTTCACGACTCATCGGGCCAATTTTCATGGTCAGCCGATCGCTTGAAGGCTATTGCCAAGTGTCTCAGCCAACTCTTTGAAGGCTTGAGCACTTGCGGAGTTGGGATGGCTGATGCTGATGGGCTGGCCTTGATCGCCTCCCTCTTGCACTGACATTTCCATCGGGATCTGTGCCAAAAGAGGAACGTCGAAGGCTTCTGCCAATGTTTGCCCTCCTCCGGATCCAAACAGGGCATAGCTCTTGTCGGGCTGATCTGGTGGGATGAAAGCACTCATGTTCTCGACGACGCCAAGAACCGGGACCCCCATCTGAAGAAACATGGCTAAGCCTCGCCTGGCATCTTGTAAAGCCACCTTTTGTGGTGTGGTCACGATCACCACTCCAGCCATCGGCACGGCTTGTGCCAGGGACAGTTGGGCATCGCCAGTTCCGGGAGGAAGATCCACGATCAGGACATCGCGCTCGGTCCAGTCCACTTGGTAAAGAAACTGTCGAATAATCCCGTTCAGCATTGGTCCGCGCCAGATCACGGGTTGGTTCTCTTCGATCAATAACCCCATCGAGACCATGGCGACCCCACAGCTTTCCAGTGGGATCATTCGCTGATCATCACCAGAGCCACTGACCTCAGGGCTTTGATCGGCAACGCCAAGCATGATCGGGGCGTTGGGCCCGTAGATATCGGCATCGAGCAAGCCAACACGGAGTCCCTGTTTTGCCAGTGAGCAAGCCAGATTGACCGCCACTGTGCTTTTGCCGACCCCTCCTTTCCCACTGCTAACGGCAATCACCTGTTTGACACCAGGAATGGGCTGGCGTTCGGCTGCTTGGCCATGGCCGGCCTGACCAATTCCACCTTGAGAAGGGGGGGTGCCAACTTCAATTTGAACGTCCTGAATGGCTTCAAGGCCTAGGAGGCGTTCTCGAGCTTCAGAGACGATGCGTTCCCGTTGACCTTGAGCAAAGCCAGGGAGATTGAGACGGAGCACCGCTCGGGGTGGATCAACGCGTACGCGATCGAGCCAGCCGAGATCCATAACAGACCGATTGCTGCCTGCATCCACAATCCCTTTAAGCAACTCAGCTGCCTGTTCTGCTGTGGCCATGCATCTGTTGCTTTGGGGTGGATCCTAGGGGCGCCGCCCATGACAGTCCTTCACACATGCTTGTCGGGACCGGTGTCAGGCTGAAAGGGTCGTTTGATCGTTCATCGCCAGTTCATGGTTCGCTCCCTACTCAAGCGCCTCAAGGGCAAGATCTTGCTCTCCTCGGATGCCACGGGGGAGCGACCGCCGTCCGATTCCCGCACGCGAGCCCGGGCGCTCGTGCAGGGCCTCCAAAATGAAATTTGCGCTGGTCTGGAGCAACTGGATGGCAGCGCCCATTTCCAGGAAGAAAGCTGGGATCGTCCGGAAGGCGGTGGTGGGCGCTCGAGGGTGATGACCGAAGGGCGAGTGTTTGAGCAGGGAGGGGTGAATTTTTCTGAGGTTCACGGCAAAGAACTGCCCCCTTCGATCCTTAAGCAGCGTCCTGACGCCAAAGGACATCCTTGGTTCGCAACGGGAACGTCGATGGTCTTGCATCCGCGCAATCCCTTCATCCCGACTGTTCATTTGAACTATCGCTACTTCGAGGCAGGCCCTGTTTGGTGGTTTGGAGGTGGTGCTGATCTCACGCCCTTCTATCCGTTTCTCGAGGATGCTCGACACTTCCATCGTGAGCACAAGCGGGCCTGTGATTCCATTGATCCCAAGCTTTACACCGTGTTTAAACCTTGGTGCGATGAATATTTTTTCCTGAAGCACCGCAAGGAGACAAGGGGCATCGGTGGGATTTTCTACGATTATCAAGACGGCAGTGGTCGCTTGTATCGGGGGCAGGATCCAGAGGGTCCTGCCGCACGTCAAGCCGCTGATATTGGGTCGTTTCGCCTCGGTTGGGATCAGCTACACGATCTCGCACGCGCTTGTGGACAAGCCTTCCTGCCTGCCTACACACCGATTGTTGAGAAGCGCAATCCGCTTCCCTATGGAGAGAGAGAGCGTCAATTTCAGCTCTACCGACGTGGCCGCTACGTGGAATTCAATTTGGTCTGGGATCGGGGCACGATTTTTGGACTGCAGACCAATGGTCGTACCGAATCGATCTTGATGTCTCTTCCTCCGATGGCACGCTGGCAGTACGGCTATCGAGCCCCAGAAGGATCCCGAGAAGAATTGCTCACAGATCTATTTACCCGTCCGCAGGATTGGTTTGGGGATCCGACCCTGGAGGACCGTTGCCGCCCCCATCAGGCGATCGATTGACGCCCTGCTCCAAAGCATCGACAACGCGCAGTGCCAAGCAATCGATGGTTTGGCGTTGGGTCTTGGGATTGCGGAGCTTTTGCTCTAAGGGCGGTTCCAGCATTCCAATTTCGAGAATGCCGATTCCCCTTCGGGGTCCGCCTAAACCACCTCGAAACAGTCTCGGGAATCGTCCAAAGGCCTTTCCCAGACTTTCGTCAATCGTATTGAGAGGTCTATTAATTGCAGGGATTAAGCCTGAGCCAAATCCATAGGGGCTGTAGGCATCGAAATGGATTTCGAGGATGTACTCGCCCTTAGCTGATCGCACCCTCGCTTGCGACCAGTTGGTCTTGGGGTGGTTGTCATTGCGAATCGTGAGGGCTGGTGGGTTGTAAGCGCTGATATTGAGAGATCGAGCTTTGCCAAGGCGAACTACCGCCTTTTGAACCTTCAAATTCCAGTACAGCTCGTCGCGCATTCGTGCATCCATCGGCGCTTGCTTTTGCACGCCAACGGCAAACCCAGGGGTGCCTGCACTGTCCATCCCTTGGGAGTCGGCATGACCCGCCATCACGACAATGGGCGTATCTTTCGCTATTGGAGTCGTTCCCACCCAGCGGCCAGGCCTACGAGTTCTCGCTCCCAACAACGGGTCTGGGTTGGATGGAGTAGGGCAGACCGATCGTTTCGGAAGCGTGCCGTCTGACTTTGCAGCATCGCTGGCTTGAATCGAGAGGCTGTGCTCTTTTGCCTGAGTAAGAACTAGGGCGACCACGGACAGCAGGGTGACGCTGATCGGGATGGTGACCCGTTTGCGTTGCATCCAGGCCGGAATGAGGGGCATGGGTTTCAGTCTCAGATGGGGGAGGAGAGCAAGGAGCCATCGCTGGCGAGATCAAGCGGTTCCCCTAGAGCAAGCTCAAGGGCGATCAGTTCATCGCGGTGCGCACGAAGCCTGAGGGTGCTCCCTTCTTGGGGAGCTGGTTCGATCAAACGGATTTGGATCCCCTCCTGACGGGCAGCCCGTCGGCTGTAAACCCATCCGGCGAGAGGTCCTAGGAGGACGAGCGAGACCGGCCACCATCCAAGCGATGGGTTGAGCTCACGCAGCACAAGTCCAAGGCAACCTGCTCCAACCCCGCCGAGAAGGGAGAGCAGCGCTGCTAAAGGGTTGCTAGAGGCCACGCGCCCGCGATATTCGAGCAAACAACGCTCTGCATCGCCTCCATCGCGAATCCAACCGCGACTCTCGAGCCACGTGCAGAGCCCTTCCATGACTTCGAGCGCGGGCTTAGGGGAGTGCACTTCCACCACAGTGGTTCGATCTTTGCTGGCAGCCCGTAGGAAAAAAACGAGTCCGATGGCCAACAGCAGAGTCAGCAACAATGTGGATGTCTGTGTGGTTGGCATCCGCCGCGCTTGGTTTTTTAGTCCACCTGTTCTAGGTGGTCATGGGTTCATGTTCGTGGAGCCAACGATGCCATGGTTCCATCAACCGCTCAGCCTCGGCTCTGGCTTCTTCATGAAGATGGAGCATGCGGCGAGGACGGCCGCGGCTTGGGCAACGCTTGCTATAGCAATCGAGCAGTTCTTGCTGATTCAGGAAATCAACGGCTTGGTGCAGAACGGTTTCAGAGACGCGCAACTGTGGATGTTCCCGTTGAAGTCTCTGGAGCAGTCCAGAGGGGTAGCTGTCGTGTTGGAGAAGACAGTCCACGATCCAGCACACCGCAAGTTCGAGATCTAAGAACAGTGGCGGTGGTTGCTGAAAATAATGTTCGATATCGGCCAGGCAGTTTTGAGTGGCGTTGCGACGGTGGAGCATAAAGCCGATCGATCTCAGTTTGGTCTAGCTCGGTCTCGGTTTGATTTTCAAGCTGCGAATGGGAAAAGATTCCGCGTGCGGGCAAGAGGTCAAAGTGGAGAGCTGCGTCCAACCTTTCTGTTGCCATGACTGACATCTCCGCACAGCCTCGAGCGTTTGCTGTTTTTGATGGCGATCTTGATGCGGACTGGGCGGAGCGCTACAGCCATGCCACCGCTCTCGCTGTGGATACGGAAGCCATGGGCTTGATTCATGGAAGGGATCGTCTCTGCCTGGTTCAAATCTGTGATGCTGAAGATCAGGTGTCCTGCGTTCGCATCGCTCTGGGGCAAACCGAGGCTCCACGTCTTAAAGAATTGATGGAGCGGGCCTCTATTGAGAAGGTGTTCCATTTCGCCCGCTTTGATGTTGCGGCACTTGCCACCGGGCTGGGGATCAGGGTGAACCCCATTTTCTGCACGAAGGTGGGGAGCCGATTAGCCCGCACCTACAGCCCTCGGCATGGACTCAAAGAGGTGGTGATGGAGTTGGTGGGTGTGGAGCTGGATAAGCAGGCTCAAAGCAGTGATTGGGGGCGTGTGGATGAACTCAGCGAGACACAACTCGCCTATGCGGCTAACGATGCGCGCTACCTACTGCCCGCCAGAGACCGCCTGAAGGAGATGTTGCAGCGTGAGGGGCGTTGGGAGCTTGCCGAGCGTTGCTTTGAGTGCATTCCGGTGATGTCCGATCTCGATCGCTTCCGCTTTAACCAGACGTTTGAACATTGATGGCCTCAACGCTCTGTTGTCCTATTGATCTGGAAGTTAATCCTCCACCATGAATTTCTCATCCAGGGGCTCTGCTTCCAGCAATCGGTCGAGGACTTGTCCCTGATCGTGCTCGCCCTTGGATCGTTCGTTTTGTGCGTCTGCTAGCAGGGTTGTGGCCACTTCTTTGCGTGATGTCAAATCTTTGGCGCCAGTTTTGTTGGCGGCGAGCTCAACTCTGCGGCGTGCTGATGACTGGCTGATGCCTAGTTCTGTGGCCAGTTCCGCGCAGAGCCTGAGGTAGTCATGGTCCTGAATCGCGGGCATGGCTGAAGGACGATTACCTCTCAGTATCCGTGGCCGAGCGGCAGTTGGATCAGAACGCGCTTAGCGATGGCTTCACTACCACCGGCAGGCCCCATGCGTTGGCGACCTTTTCGACCCATTTGCAATCTCAGAGACGGATCCTCGAGAAGCTGATTCAGGCGTGTGTTGAGCTCATGGCTCGATTGACATGGACGCACTGCTCCGCCGAGCAATCGACTTTGGCGTTTTGCGAATCCTTGGGTGAACTGAGGCCCTTTCCCAGGAAGTGACAGAGCGGGAATGCCAAGACCTACAAGTTGCTCGGTGGCTGTTCCTGCCGTTGCCACGCCCACTTCAGCCCATGGAGCCCAGAGTTCAAGCTGACCAGTTCCCAATAGGACAAGGACATGTCCCTTGAGCCAGCAGGCTCCTGCTTGCAAAGCATCACTGGGTGGCGGACTGGATCGAAACCCCTGGCGCTTGAGTTCTGCTCCAAGGGCTGGCAGGCCAGGAGTGCTGCCAAGCGCAACCAGCACGGCAATCGGTCGGTCGCTGGGCAACGGTGCCAAACCAAGAAGTAAACGGCTGAAGTTGCGCTCTGCTTCGGGTATTCGGCTTCCGCATAGCAACAGGATGCGCCTGCACCGACTCAGGCTTGCAGGAACGCTTGCGTTGCTCAGTCCATCCATCATCGGATTGCCAGGGGCTTCGGCGCGGACCCCATGTCGTCGTAGCCCTCGAGCCGTTAAACGGTCACGGGTGAAAACCAAATGGCAGCGTTTGTTGCGCATAAGCAGCCACTCCCAGGGATCCCATTCGCTTCCCTTAAGGGCGTGATAGTTGTCGCTGAGGTCTTGTCCAGGGCCGCTACACCAGGTGTAATCGCTTTTCGGGGTGCCGACGAAGCCGAAGGGCCGTCCCGAACCCCAAGCCATCAAGAGGGGGAGAAGGTCTCCCACGGCAAGAACGGCGTCGACCTGAGCCCGATGCTTGCGCAGGCATCGCCATTGCTGCCAAGTGAGCAGGGGTAGCCCTGCGATTACATCCGCTAGGAGGCCCCGAAGACTTTGATTGCTAAAACCGCCGCTTGGGAGCGGAGCGGAGGGGCCGATTTGTTGTACCCAGCCTTGTTCCGTGGCGGTCCTGAAGCTTCCCCCTTCCCCAACGAGCGGCAACACCTTCAGCCTTAGTTGCGGACGTTGGTTGTGAAGCGCCTCGATGATTTTCAAGGCGATGATGTCTTCCCCATGACCATTGCTGATCAGCAGCAAGGAACCAGAACCCTCGCTGATACGATCCGCTAGTGGAGTTAACGCTCCCTGAACGGCGGCATGGCCAAGTGGTAAGGCAGAGGATTGCAAATCCTTTATCCCCAGTTCGAATCTGGGTGCCGCCTTTGATCTCAACAGGCCCGAAAGGGTTCCTTTGATTGTTTTGTGTATCCCCACGCTACGCAAAACCCTCAAATTTTTTGCTCAGAGTGCGTCGCATTGGCGATGGATTGTGGTCTTGTTGTTGAAGGGCTCTTAAGGAGTTTGCGCTTGTTCTCCTTTCAGACATCTTCCCAGATCTTCGTGAGCTGAAAGTCTTGATCATGCGATTGTTTTGTGCCTGACAGAGGGCTGCGATGAGGTCAGGGATGACGGTTGCGTCTGGAACGGCAGTTCTTATGAATGTTGCGCTCAAGGTCAAGGGTGAAGCAAAAAAAAGCCCCAGGAGCGTTCGATCTCCTGAGGCCTGAGTCGTTCTCATGCGACCACGCCTTTCTAAGCAGGTTTCTGAGTATTTGTGCTTACGGAATGCCGTCAATTGAGGTTCGGTTGCCCGTGGCCGCACCGTCTCGCACGCTGTCAGGCCTGCCTCTGCGGGTGGTCATTGAGGGCTTGCAGGATCAAAGTGAATTGCACTTTGATGGGCTGATTGGGTGAAAAATCTGAGAAATAGGGTTCTAATTTTGCTTGAGGAGAAGCAAGATGGCCGCCAAAGTACATTGATTGTCAAAGTAATTGGGGTTTTGATTGTCTTTTCAATTGTTTTAGCTATCCTTGCGACAGAGCCAGTAATTCGTGGTCCTCATCTTGATCTTCTGGCGAAATTAGATCTGATTGTCGCAATCTTGTTTCTTGCAGAATATCTTTCCCGTTTGTGGATTGCACCGCTAAGGGATGGGGCACGGAGTGGAGTGCGAGGAGTCTTGGACTTCGCGATCACTCCCATGGCAATTCTTGATCTTGTTGCTATTGCTCCAACGATTCTAGGATTTATTTCTCCTGAACTTTACCTTCTTCGAATTATTCGTCTTGTACGAATTGGGAGGATAGGCCGATCTAAGCGCTTCCAGAAAAGCGTGAGGCATTTCAATTATGCCATCACTTCGAAGCGGGAAGAATTGCAAATTTCGGCAATCTATTCGGCTGTGGTTATTAGCATTAGCAGCGCTTTGATGTATTTAGTTGAGGGGAGTATTCAGGCTGAGCAGTTTGGCTCAATCCCTAGATGCCTTTGGTGGTCAATCATTACCGTAACCACCGTTGGCTATGGCGATGTCTCTCCAGAAACTGCTGCAGGAAAGATTGTGGCTGCTATGACGGCATTGTTTGGGATTGCTGTGATCGCGATCCCTATCGGAATTATTTCTTCTGGCTTTACCGATTCTTTGAAGCTAGAAAAAATAAATATAGGTTCTGGGAATGATTAAGGCCTCTATCAGGCTTCATCGGTACTTCTAGGGTGCGGGCTTTTATTGTTTGAATTACACGTGTTGAAAAAGAGTTTTGAAGCCTAAAGATACGCCTCCGCTTTGTAAATCTCACCATTGAAGTGCAAAGCGCTGCAGCGTAGAACTCGGTTTTTCAAGCTGCATTCTCCGTTTTTGGCGGCCCAAGCTTTGGGTAAGCCCGTTGCAATTCCATTGGGGTTGAAGGATGCCTCTGCCACGCTTGAGACCTTGCTTTGCCAGGACCCGGCATCTAAGCGACAGGTTCCTGTGCTGCATTTCAAAGGCGATTCTCCTTGTGTTGTGAAGGTCACGAACGTGAGCTGCCTACGGGAATTTTTGGTGGTGCCATGACCAATTAAACGCACGGCTACTACGGATGGACTCCGTCCCTTCAGCTGCAAGGTGATGCAAGCAGCGATCTTTTGTGTGCTGTCGATGAAGGAACACTTTTTTGTATCGGTTTCGTAGCGGCCAACCTTGAGATTTGGATCGGCAGACCCTTTCATCTGAAAGATCAGCATGCTGCTCAGCAGGATCAAGATCAAGGGGCTTAATCGCAGAGAGGGAGAGCAATCCATTGTCCGTTTAGTAATCGTTATCGGCTACGCAGATACCCATGCAGCGGATGCCATTGGAGGCAGTACGACGGCAGTGGGGACAGAGGACCTTTTCACTTTGGCCAGGTGTCATGCCATCACCTGCTCCATTGGCCTCATCCCCGGATGGTTTGCTCGTGCTGATGATGGATTCTGCGTTCGATGCCATGGCGAGCGCTGCTTTACGGCGATCATGGCGTGCAGAGTGAAAGGTCGGCGTGACGGGAATCGGATTTGGGACTTGGGCATGGGGCAACCAACTGCTGTGGGGTTACCAGCCGGAGCGCGACGATCCCGATCTTGCCGCCACGCTGAGTGCAGCTGTTCAAGGCGGACTGTCTCTTGTGGACACCGCCGATTCCTACGGCACAGGGCGTCTCAATGGGCGTAGCGAACTGTTGCTGGGTCAGTTTCTCCGCGCCATGAAGCCGGCTCAGTCCCAACAGCTCAAGGTGGCAACCAAGCTCGCTCCATTCCCTTGGCGGTTGGGGCGCGGTGGCTTTAAGCGTGCATTTGTTGCCAGTAAAAAGCGTTTGGGAGGGCATTTGGATCGAATCCAATTGCACTGGAGCACTGCTCGGTATGCCCCTTGGCAAGAATTGCCTTTGCTTGATGGGCTTGGTGACCTTGTTGAGCAAGGTTTGGTGCCAGAACTTGGCTTGTCCAACGTGGGACCGAAGCGTCTTCGCTTCCTTCATGGGCATCTTTTGACCAGAGGGATCCGCCTTCAAAGCGTTCAAGTTCAGCTCTCTCTGCTTGCACCTGAACCGGTCCTCAATGGCCAGTTGGCGCAAGTGTGCCAGGAGCTTGGTGTTGAGTTGTTGGCCTATAGCCCCTTGGCTCTTGGCGTTTTGGCGATTCCCCCGGGAGTGCAGGGCACCAGCTCAACAGTGCTGCGTTCAAGGTTGTTTCAGCGTTTGCTGCCAGCAAGTGAGGACTTGCGCTCAGTGATGGTTGAGATCGCATCACAACGACGCGCCTCGATGGCACAAGTTGCTTTGAATTGGTGCCGGGCCCATGGAGCTTGCCCGATTCCTGGACTAAGGCGCCCAACTCAAGCCCATGATGCGGCCAAGGCTTTGCGTTGGTCGCTAAGTGCTACAGAAAGGCAAGCGTTGGATCAACTCAGTCAACGAACATTGGCACGCATGCCAGCTAATCCGTTTCAGAGTGCTTGATCAGCAGGATCTGGATCTGGACTCACTACCACAGGCAAGGATGATGGTTTGCCTTGAAATGGAATGACCTTTACCGGGGATGGATTGGAACTTTCTTCTTGGGCTTTGGATTGTTCGCAGGCATTCAAAGCTTCTTGAAGCAGGGAATCGAATGTGGCCCCTGGTAAACGATGCCTGGCGATCTCGAGAAATGTTCTCGGTAGCGACTCTCCCGCTGCACTTAGGACTGCTGGGTTTTCACGGCGCTGTTGTTGCTCGTCTTCAATCGCACGAAGAAAGCGATGGGTCACATCCCGCTTGGTACAAGCTTTGATCAGGGTGTCGCGGTCGGCAATCGGCTGATCAGCAATCTCTTCAAGTTCGACAATCCTGCGCTCGAGGCTTTCAAGAACTTCGGAAGCTTCTTTTGTAATGTTTGCGAGCTGACCGTCCGAGAGGAACGGCATGTCTGCAACAAAAACTTTCCCGTGATCTTTGAGGGCTAAAAACGTAGGCCTGGGTCCTTGCCGATGGCCTGAAGCGCGGTCATAACTTCCACCAAGAGGTCTGCGCGGAGGCGTAGGACCAGCAGAAGATCGTCTACGAGTCGTTCTTTGAATTCTATCGAAAGCCATTTCTAGTTAAAGATTTAACGCTCTACTTGCGGCGAGTGCCGAAGTTCCATAACAACATTAACGATTAAAACCCCAAAGAGGTTTGAGAGTCCAGCCAGTTTCAGGAGCTGACTCAATCCATTGAGTAGGGAGCAGATCTCATGCTGGGAGTCCCAACACAGACCCCTTCCCATCTCCGCCTGATGAAGCTTCGATACGTCCGATAGTCCAGGCCTGCATCCCTTCCGATTCGCATGCTTTCTCGGCGATGGAAACCCCTTCTTCCGGGACGATCAGGCAGTAGCCAATCCCGAGATTAAACGTGTGCCACAGGTCCCGTTCGGGGATGTCGCCGTGGGACTGAAGCCAGTCATAGATAGCCGGGCGTGTCCAGCTTGAGGGGGTCACGATTGCTTGTAGGCCCTCTGGAAGGCAGCGAGGCAGGTTTTCAGGTAGCCCTCCTCCGGTGATGTGAGCCATTCCATGAATCGGAGTTCCTGTTTCGAGCAGGGTTTTCACAAGGCGCCCATAGAGCTGTGTGGGGGTGAGCAAGGACTCGATCAGAGGTTGATTGCTGGGGCCGAATGTGGTTTCAGCATTGGCGCCAGCGTGTGTCAGAACCCTGCGCACCAGGCTGAAGCCATTGCTGTGAATTCCGCTGCTGGCGATACCCAAAATGCGATCGCCCGCGCGGATCTGCCGACCGTCGATGAGTTGCTCCTCCTCGACAACGGCCACGCAGAAGCCGGCTAGGTCGTAACGCCCTGATGGATAGAACCCAGGCATTTCAGCGGTTTCGCCACCCAATAAAGCGCATCCACTTCCGCGACATCCCTCGGCAATGCCCTCCACCACAGTGGCCATGGCCTCAGGGCTCAGGGCTCCAGTGGCCATGTAGTCGAGGAAAAAGAGGGGTTCAGCCCCACTGGTGATCACATCGTTGACACACATGGCCACGAGGTCGATCCCCACGTTGTGATGGCCGCCATGGTCTTGAGCGAGTTCAAGCTTGGTGCCAACGCCATCGGTCCCTGATACGAGCAGAGGTTTCTTCAGGCCTGCCGGAAGGCGCATCAAGCCGCCAAAACCACCGAGTCCGCCCACGACCTCTGGTCGGTGTGTTGCTTCTACGCTCTTGCGGATTCTGTTGACGAAGGCGCGCCCCGCCTCAACATCGACCCCAGCGGTTTTGTAGTCCATTTAAGAATGCCTCACTTCAATGATCCTCCTCTTTCGCGGCTCGTGGTGTGCCTGATAAGGGATCGTCTGAGGGTGTGATGAGTTTGGCTTGTTGCTGGGATCAGGTTCCCTAATGCGTTGTCCCGTTAATTGCGTCGCTTAGCCCTGTGCGGGTGTGAGATCTCAGGGTTGTGTCAATCATCTCGACCAATGGAGCTGTTCAAAAGTGCCTAAACAAGATTGAAAAAGGTTTTTAGCTTGCGGAAACCTTGAATTGAGAGATCATTCGGACGAGACAATCCATTACCAATTCCGCATGTTCGGAGATTGGTCGCTGTCTCAAGGCTGAATGATCGATTTGTATGCACCGATCTTTCCCTTTCGCGAGTCTCGCCACCGGGCTTTTTGCTACGGGTTGTGCATTATTTCCGGTTTTGGCACGTGATGTTGCCACCACTGAGTTTTATGACCCTTTCGAGCCCCTAGTTCCAGAGTCCGTTCAGGCCTCCACACCGACTGCTCCGGCGGTTGCTCCCCCCCCTATTGAGGTTCCACCAAATCCTCCCAAAACGATGGTGGTCTCAACCTCAACGGGCGAAGCCAGCTGGTATGGGCCTGGCTTTTTTGGAAACCGCACCGCAAATGGAGAGGTTTTTAGGCCTGGAACCATGACTGCGGCGCATCGAACCTTGCCCTTCGGAACCAAGGTGAAGGTCACGAATCTCAGAAATGGAAAAGAAACGATTGTCCGCATTAATGACAGAGGGCCGTTCAGCGGTCACCGGGTAATCGATATTGCTCATGGTGCTGCTCATCACCTTGGTTTGGTGTCAAGTGGAATTGCTCAAGTGCGCCTCGAGGTACTGCGCTGAGCATTCAGGTTCTTCGCTCTCTGCACGACCTTCAACGCTGGCGACACGCATCTGAGGCCAGCGTGCATTTTGTCCCAACCATGGGGGGGCTTCACCATGGTCACGCAAGTTTGATCTCAGCCGCCTCCTGCCATAAGTCAGGTGATGTTGAGACTTTGGTCAGCGTGTTTGTGAATCCCTTGCAGTTCGGTCCGAATGAGGATTTTGCTCGCTATCCACGCACCTTTGAAGCTGACTGTGAACTAGCAGAGCTGTCTGGTGCTTCCGCAATCTGGTGTCCAGACGAGTCGCAGATTTACCCCGGTGGCTCGGCTGAATCATGGCGGATCCAGGCGCCGAAATCGTTGCAGTCACGATTGTGCGGATCCACGAGGCCTGGCCATTTCGATGGTGTGGTCACGGTGGTCTGCCGTCTTTTGGCATTAGCAAAGCCGCATCAGTTGTTTCTGGGTGAAAAGGATTGGCAGCAACTCACCATTCTTCGCCGAATGGTGTTGGACCTTGGCTTGGCCGTCCGGGTGCGCGGTGTGCCCACTGTGCGAGATGGTGATGGTCTGGCCAGCAGTTCACGAAACAGATATCTGAATGCTCAGCAGCGGCAGCAAGGGGTGCTGTTTGCCCAGGTTTTAAGCGATGCGAGGTCTGCTTGCTTGCATGGCGGTACAGCATTGAAGCCTGGTGAGGTGAAGCGTCGTCTGGAAGAGGTTGGCCTCAGTGTCGAGTACGTGGACGTTGTTGATCCCTGGTTTCTGCAGCCTTCCAAGTCCAATCAGTCATCACTTACCTTGCTCGCAGCTGCTGTTCGTTGTGGCAGCACCCGCCTGATCGACCATGCTTTTTTAATGACGCGTTCTCCCCTTGTTGCGATTGACGGTCCTGCTGGTGCTGGCAAAAGCACGGTGACCAGAGCCTTTGCGGAGCGGCTCGGGCTTGTGTACCTGGATACGGGAGCGATGTACCGGGCCGTGACTTGGTTGGTTCTGGAACAGGGGGGTGATCCTGGTGATTCTGAGGCTGTGGACCTTGTGTTGAACGATCTCAAGGTGGAGCTTGAGCCCTTGCAGCAAGGCGTGCAGGTGGTGCGTGTGAATGGCCACGAGGTCACCGACGCGATTCGTGATCCGCGCGTGACGGCGTCTGTATCAGCTGTCGCGTCTCATGCTTGCGTCCGTGCTGCCATGACGGCCCAGCAGCAGCGCATGGGCAAGGCAGGCGGTCTCGTCGCTGAGGGCCGTGACATTGGCACTGCTGTTTTTCCAGATGCAGAGCTCAAAGTTTTCCTGACTGCGACTCCAAAAGAGAGAGCCCGACGCCGTGCTCTCGATTTAGAAGCAAGAGGACACGAGGTGCCAGCTCTCCCTGAGCTGGAAGCACAGATTGTGGAACGCGATCGCCTTGACAGCACCCGTGAGGTGGCGCCTCTGCTTCAGGCGGATGATGCTATTGAGCTGATCAGTGATGGGATGAGCATCGACCAGGTGATTGATGCGCTGGAAGATCTATTCCGTCGTCGCGTAGGCGAAGAGGTTTGGCCAACACCCGTCTAACTCCGTCT
The DNA here is from genome assembly GCF_000014585.1 of Synechococcus sp. CC9311. NCBI lineage: Bacteria > Bacillati > Cyanobacteriota > Cyanophyceae > Synechococcales > Synechococcaceae > Synechococcus > Synechococcus sp. CC9311. The sequence goes on from NC_008319.1 coordinate 478,009, forward strand.
AACTGTTAGCGCTTAGTGGCTGGAGCCAAGAGGTCTTCAAGAAGTCCTGCGCAAGCATCCTCGAGAAGATCGAGCACATGCTCGAAGCCTTGCTCACCTCCGTAATAGGGATCTGGAACCTCAAGAGTGTCTGCCCGACGTGCATGGCTCAGCATCAAGCGAATGTTGACTGTGCTTCGCTGGCCGAATTCTTTGGCCATGCTGCTTACGTTGTGCAGATTGTCTTGGTCCATGGCGAGGATGTGATCAAAACTGTCGAAGTCGCCGCGTTCGAGTTGGCGCGCGCGACTAGGCAGATGAATCCCGCGTTGTGTGGCGGCTGCTTGCATGCGCCGATCGGCTGGATTCCCTACATGCCAGCCCCCTGTACCAGCGGAATCAACCAGGAACTGGTCCATGAGCTGTCGCTGCTCGATGAGGTGAAGAAACACACCTTCAGCGGCTGGTGAACGGCAGATATTTCCGAGACAGACAAACAGCACCTTTGTTGTCATGAGGGATTCAAGCGCTGTAAAGCAAGGGTGGCGCGCAGGCGAATCACCTTAATGGACTCAGAATTGGAGCTAAGTTGTTTTAAACCCAAGATGCATAGATTTTTATATGTAGAATTGTACTTGAGTAAGTGCAGTTCAATTCCGAAGATTGCTGAATAGCGCACAACCCATTCATCGTCTTTAATGGCTGCGAGTAGTGCTAATAGACAGCGATTGAGCTTTGAACTGTCTTCGGGGTAAATGAGATTTAGCTCTGCCAGGCCACGAGCGGCCGAGCGCCGCACACTCGGTGCAATATCTGTGGCTAAAGCATGTTCAAGTAAGTCGAGGCTTCTAGGGTCACGAATCGATGCCAGGGCTCGTACAACCCAGGCACGTGAACCATAATTTTTTTCGTCAAGGCTAACTAATAGTGAGGGCACAGCCTGGCTGCCAAGTTCGATTAATCCAGCAGTTGCAACTGATGCAACTGCTGGATTGTTAAATCCCAGCACCTCAATCAGTGTTGAAATTGCTTCAATCGTACGGAGATTGCATAGGTTTTTGGTGGCTCGAATTAATTCAGGTGTTGTTTTAGCCGCTTGAAGATCAGCGATCGCTCCTTCTAGTGGAGAGACATTTGTCACAAGAGTGCGTCCATTGCATCGAGGACGGATATATCTTCGCTTTTTTCTGCAAGGCCACGTAAAGCTACGAGTTTGAGACTGTTTTCAATGGCTGCTGCTTGAATTGCAGGCAGCGCAGGCATCCAGCCTGTTGCGCCTAGATCCAAAAGAACACCCCTGCGAATCAGTGGATCATCATGTTGTAAAAGCTCAATTAAAGGAGGTGCCCATGCCTGATCATCGGTGAGTAGAAGTAAGGCTCGACAAGCTGAAGCTCGTATGAGCGGACGAGAATGTTTCGTGAAAGGCTTAATCATGCTTATCACGCTGCGTGAGGCTACCCCAATCGCCCCTAATGCCTCTAATACAGATTCGTAAGGTTCTTTTAGCTTGGTAGATCCTGATTGTATTTGTTCTACTTCGTCTGTGCTTCCAGATAACAACTTGCAGAGATCTGGAACAGCATCTTTTGCTTGAATCATTCCTAAACTTCTTGCTGACTCTTCACGGATTGAGTAGTCGTTTTTCTTCAGGAGTCTTCTGAGGTCTTCTTCAGCACTTCTTTCTTGAAGGATTCCTAGGGCTCTGATTGCATTCAGTGCAACAGCGCGACGTTCCTTATTTATAGGATTGCTATGGAGAGGATCTAACGCTGCCAGTAGCAGAGGTAATGTTTCCGGATGACGGCTGCGCATCCGCCCGACCCACCAAGCCGCATAATATTGGTCAGACAAGTCTTCTGTCTGGCGTAAATTGACAATAACTTGCTCTTCTGTGAGAGGCGGTTTGAGGTTCTCAGGTGAAGGATCCTTCATTTCATAACCACTTTTCAGGAATGTTTTCAGCCCAGTTGCTGATGCGCTGAAAGTGGAATTCACCAGCAATAGATCCCCAGCATCGTTCGTGTGTTTGAGGGTCATGTCCACGATCCAATGTGGTAAGTTCATCGCCCTCAAGGTGAAAGCTGCTTACTAAATAGGTCTCTTTCCCATTGCGATGCACAATGCAGCGGCATCCAGGCTCAAGTTCGCCAAAAAATCCATTGTCTAATTGACGTACTTGATAATGGCAATGATCTAGAAGAATTAGGTCTTCCTCTTTAATGGTTTTTCGTTGCTCATCATCAAATGTGGCACTTGAGAAGTTTTCTGGCGCTTTAAACGTATGATTCCAAAGTTTGATGATTCCCGAAGTAACTTCTTCTGCACGAATTACCCTAAGTCTGTAGGGATGCTTAGGATCGACTGCATAGGTTTGCTCGAGAAGGATTGAACCTGGCTGCAGATGCTCAATTGGCTTATAGCGTAAAAAAATATGTGCGAATAATGGAGGGTTGTCAAATGCCTGTTTCTGGTTACTGTATTCACCACAAAGATTCTTAAGAAAATTTCCAATCGTTGCTGTCATTTAGGCAGTTTTCTCCTTGTGACATTGAAAAAGCCCCCGTTATAAGGGGGCTTGAATGCATTGACTAATCTGATCCTTGTTTAGATAGGATCAGGTCAGTGCATTAATTGCATAATTGATGTAGCTATTGGCTTCGGTTGCAGCATCGCCTGATAGGCCATGGTTGCTTTGAATATGCTTAAGAGCCTCTACATACCAAGAAGGGGAAAGCTCAAAAGTGCGGTTGATCTCGTCAAGACCAGCGATTAGGTAGTCGTCCATCGGTCCTGTACCACCGGCGACTAAGCAATAGGTGATCATTCTCAAGTAATAGCCGATATCACGAGAGCACTTAGCTTTCCCTTCAGAAGTGGCTGAGTAGTTCGGACCCTCCATCTGAGTGGTGTAAGGGAACTTGGTGTAAACAGCCTGGGTGGCACTGCTGACCAAAGCATCAGCCTTTGCGGTGAGACCTTTGGCGGCATCAAGGCTGGCTTTGGCACGATTGAAACGCCCAGAAGCTGCTTGGACTTCTGTGTTGCTCAGGAAACGTCCTTGTGAGTCGGCGGCTGCAACCGCTTCGGTAAGTGGGGTTTTCATTGAGATGAAGAGGGAGGTGAAGTGGAATTAATTCGCCTGATCAGGCAACGGATGCAGCAGCACGATCAAAATAAGTACCGATTTCACTACTCAGGGAAGCGCAATCGCCACTTGAAATACCAGCACTGTCATTAACGATAGAAAGTGCTGCGTCCTTCATCAGGTTCACACCAGTTGCAACAGAGGTGCCAGGTGTTCCCAATGCGAGATAGGTCTCACGAAGACCATTCAAACAACGATCTTCAAGGACAGATGCGTCACCCGTGAATGCTGAATAGGTGACATAACGCAAGATGATCTCCATGTCGCGCAGGCAAGCTGCCATACGACGGGAGGTGTATGCGTTTCCTCCGGGAGAGATCAGAGCAGGTTGTTGTGCGAAAAGCTCGCGTGCAGCATTGGCAACGATTGTGGAGGCGTTGTTGGAAATCCGGCTCACGGCATCCAAGCGCTTATTGCTGCCGGAAACCATGGCAGCCAGAGCATCAATCTCACTGGCACTGATGAACTGTCCCCTGGCGTCGGCCTGGGCGACAACCTTGGTGAAGGCGTCGAACATTTTTTACTCCTGCGTGCAATGTCTGGTGAGGTGTCTATGCACCTGAGAGGACATCCTAAGGAAGTCCTTTCGGGTTCAGACCAATTCTCGCCAAAGGCCAAGGGCTCCCTTGGAAGCGGTTCATAATGTGTAACTCCTTATCGGTTTTGGCGGTTGGTATGGCTCACAAGTGCCCAAAAATGGGTCACTTATAGATCAAAAAGCACAGTGTGGATATAGGCCTCAGTCCATTCGCTGCCATGAAAGCGAGTCAACATCCCGCGCGCAGGGTCTTTTTCAGCTCGATAGTCAGTGTATTTTCTTTGTCCTTGCAGTAGAAAATCGCTGCGCTCAGCATTAACGCGCTCGGCTGAAGCGGCTAGTTGGAGGTAGAGCTCTAAATACTCATTGAAAGCAGGTCGTACAACGGATTGAATTAAATCGTCGCCTTCTTCTCCGAGTGGCAGTCGAGTCCAAAGGAATCCAGGGGAGAAGAAGGGCTGCGCTTCTTCTGGAATTGGACCTCCATAAGGAAGTTGATCTCGCCAACGTTCAAAAATTGGAATGAGTTGATCCCAGACGTGAGTGGTGTGAACCTCGTCTGTTTTGATGGCGGGTTGAAGGTCCAGGGCAAGCAGGTGCCCTGAAGGGAGCGTTACTAAATCACCGCCAAAAAAAGGTAGGTCATACGTGGAATTTGGATTGATTACAAAATTCAAAACAGACGCTGCTGATCCAGCACTCACGCAGGCAGCTCTGACTTGCCTGAATTTCTCTGTTTTGCAAGCCCAGGTTGCTGTCGTAACAGAAATTGGTTTTGATTTTGATCCAGTTTGATCTTCGCGTTGTAAAAACCGATCTGGGACTGGGTAGGGTTCGAAATTTAAGCCTCCTAGGCTCTTTATGGCATCTTCAAGAAAGGGTTGCCATGACCATCCCTCGATGCTTACAGGATCTGTGCTTTTTAATCTTTGAATTGTCATTTGTTAGGGGAGGAGGCGGGGAATAAAAATTCGTGTAGGAACCGATTTGACCAGTCTTTCCCAAAATGGCTTGTAAAGAGTCCGTGAGCTGGATCCCTCTCGGCGCTGTAAATATCATATTTTTCCTGGAGATTTTTGACTTCTTCTGGAGGAATAGTTGAGGCAATACTTTTGGCGTTATCATGTAATTCCCAGTATGCTTTTAAGAATGCACTAAAAGCATTGGGAAGGGATACATCAGCTTGTTCTGCACCACCACGACAGAAAAGTAGCCATGAAGAAAAATACTGATTTGGATCAAACGAACGCATCGTTTCCTCACTGTTTAGATCCGGGAAGCGTTGATTCAGATCCTTGAGGCCATAAAAATATCGATCAAGATAGTCTTTATCTTGGATCAAGGGCTGGAAATCGAGTACGGCAACTAGCTTCTGACGGGCTCCGAACCAGAGGAGGTCAACTCCCATTAAGGGGTGATCGTAGTTGTAATCGGGATATGCAACAGAATTGAAAACTTGGAGACTATCGCCTGCATCGAGACGCGTTACCCTCCAGCGCCGAAATCCTGGAACATCCCAAAGCCAGCTCTTGATGACACTTGATGTTTTTAAAGATCTGCATTCTTCTAGACCTTCCGGAAGAGGAAGGGCCGATCCTCCTCTCTTGGTGATATCTGAATGAAGCTCATTGAGGAATGAATCAAACATTGTGTAAATGTCCTTACAAAGGATTAGTCTGAGCAAAAGTTTTGGCTTGGCTGGCAATCTGCTCTATATCGGCTTTGCTTGGGCATCGAAATTCAGTGCAGTAGGTGGTCATTGCAGCACCATTTAGAAACTGTACTGAACTAACGCGCATTCTGATTTGATCGTTGACAAACCAGCAGCGTTCGATTCCAAAATTTGTGTCATACCTGGTTTTGATGGTGAGTACTCCATCAGGAGTGAATTCGTACGTGCTAAGCGCAGGTTTTTTTTCGACGTAACCAACATCTCTTAAAAGATATCCTTGGTCAGGATGTTCCGGCTTTGGTACATCAATGACAATCGCTGCGTAGTCGTCATTGCGTTTTTCGGCCAGAAGGTTGCTTTCCCACCAAAATCTTGCTCCACCATTGGCTTCTTTGGCTTCTATCCCAAATACTTTGCAAACTTTTTCTACTGCATCGTCAGATGCATTGAAGGGTTCAATCACTAGATTCGAGTCAGCGGCTTCATCGTCTTGGCTATCAAGATGGTGAACAACTCGTCTGTTAAGCCATAGTCCGCGGCTGGCCTCGAAAAAGTCCTCCATTGTGACCGGAGGATTGTCCATCAAAGTCATGTTTGACTCTCTTGCGTATCTCGTTGAACTTTTAGTTGGGTGAGAATTGCATCAATCCGAGTGAGTTCAGGGTGCTCTTTGATTGTGGCATCGATTTTCTTTTGGGATAAACGAAGCTTTTTGCCAAGGCCCACAACATCATCGTAAAGTCGTTCCCTATAAGCAGTTAATTCTGTAATTGTTTCGATCAGCTCTTCAAGTGAAGGTGCCTGACTTGTTTGTTCCGTCATGTCGACCTGTGATTTGCAGCAAACACTCCTTGTAACCATACCTCCTGGAATCAATCGGTAATTGTTGTATCCAGTGTGTGTTGCGCAGTTCTGTTGTCGGCGTGAGTGCCTCTAAACAGCGTGAGTGCTCCTAAACAGATGGTCAAGATCGGTGCCAAAGGGCTTTGGTGCTCCTCTCTGATCGTTCACCAGTCATCAAAGTGACGAACTCTTGCGTGATCAGCAGAAACTTGCTCACCCATCAGCAATTTACGCTTAGGTTTATTGAGTGCTTCACCTGAAAAGGCTAGTCCTGGCAACGGATTCCTCTCTAGAGTGGAATCTTCAGGCTTAGCCTTAACGGGAATCGAGAAGCCTCTTCCCTCCAAATTTGTCTGGCCCACATGCTCGACGCATTCTCACGTTCGGTCGTCAGTGCCGACGCCAAAACTGCTCCCGTTGGTGGTAGTGACCTCGCAGGTCTCCGCTCCTACGTTCGTGACGGCAATAAGCGTCTCGATGCCGTCAACGCCATCACCTCAAACGCCTCCTGCATCGTTTCTGATGCTGTTACGGGCATGATTTGTGAAAACACAGGTCTGATCCAGGCAGGTGGCAATTGCTATCCCAACCGTCGTATGGCAGCTTGCCTGCGCGACGGAGAGATCGTTCTCCGCTACATCAGCTATGCCCTTTTGGCAGGCGATGCATCCGTTCTTGATGATCGTTGCCTGAATGGTCTGAAGGAAACCTACATTGCACTGGGCGTTCCTACCCAGTCTGCAGGTCGTGCCGTGGCCATCATGAAGGCTTCTGCGACTGCTCACATCGGAGAAACCAACACTCCTGGTTTAGGTGGTAAGCGTTTCCGTAAAATGGAAACCACACAGGGTGACTGTGCCTCTCTGGTCGCAGAAGCAGGTGCTTATTTCGATCGCGTCATCGGCGCCATTTCCTGATCTGGAATAAAGGCCTACTTTCTCCGCTCTCAGACACTATTCATCTTTAGGAATCTCCAATGAAGTCCGTCGTGACAACAGTCGTGACTGCTGCTGATGCAGCTGGTCGCTTCCCCTCTCAAAACGATCTTGAAGCCGTACAAGGCAATATTCAGCGTGCTGCCGCACGTCTTGAAGCTGCTGACAAGTTGGCTGCTGGCCTTGATGCCGTCACACGTGAAGCCGGTGATGCTTGCTTCAGCAAGTATTCCTACCTCAAGCAGGCTGGTGAGGCTGGCGATAGCCAGGTGAAGGTTGATAAGTGCTACCGAGATCTCGGTCACTATCTCCGCTTGATCAACTATTGCTTGGTTGTGGGCGGCACTGGTCCTTTGGACGAGTGGGGTATTGCTGGGGCTCGTGAGGTATATCGCAGCCTTTCCCTTCCTACTGGCCCTTACGTAGAAGCTCTGACTTACACACGCGACCGTGCTTGCGCCCCTCGCGATATGAGTCCTCAGGCACTTAATGAATTCAAGAGCTATCTTGATTACGTTATCAACGCTCTCTCTTGATAGCGCGGTAACCATTCATTTTTAAGTAAAGAGAGGGTGGAGTTTCTTACTCCCCCTCTTTTTTTATGCAAAAATTTAATCTATTTGCTTGAGTTTCTGAATAGCAAGCTTGATGACATTGGCTACAATTTTATCTTCTTCTTGAGTTTCACGCTCCTCGAGGGGTGCTATAGCCTCCTTCGCATTCAATTTAATTAAGGAAAGAGCCGAGTTTTTTCGAACCCAACTATCGGGATCATCTAAATTGGAGATGAGCAGGGGTTTTGCCCAATCAACATCCTCCATTGCGCCAAGCAATGTTGCAACTTCTGCACGGATCTCTGAATCATCATCTTTCGAAGCATTAGATAATAAGTGTTTGTTCTCGTCTTCATTCAGTGTGTCAATTCTGCTTGTAAGGGCAGCAATCGCAGCCTTCCTAATTGTGCTGTTGCTAGAGCTTGAAGCGTCTTTTAAAGTCCTTGACCCACGATCGCCTATGAAAGCCAATGCCCAGTTTGCCAACCCTATCTGCATTTCTGATGTTTCTGGATTCGACAAGAGATTGAGGATAGGAGTTACAGCCTCTTCGCCTATGGCTGCCATCGCCCCCATGGCTGAACCTTGAACAACAGAGTCTTGATCATTGAGAAATGCACAGACAAGATCAGGGAGACTATTGGGATCCTCAATTAAAGTAAGAGTCTTTGCTGCTGCCCTACGTACGGTTACGTTATCGCTGGATAGCATGGCATCACACAGAGCAGGAACAGCTGCTTGTCCAACGGAGCCAAGACTATCTGCAAAACGTAGCCGAAGAAGTCCCCGAGGATCACCTAGTCCCGCTACCATTCTGGATATAGATTTTTGATCTGAATCAAGAGGTATCCCACTATTGCGTTGTTCTTTTAAGTGTTCTGAAAGGACTAAAGCCTCTTCTTCGCTTAATTTGTTTAATCGTTGGGAGTCTGATGAGTTCTTAATGGGATTGCTTTCAGTCATTGCATGATACCTCACTCATCAGCATTTAAAATTCTTTTACTTGACCTTAACTGACTATAGTTGTTCACCATGCAGTTTTTTGTTCTCTCTCACAACTTACAGATTCGTTCGGAGTCTGTACCTTCGTTTACTTCCGAGGAACTCGCAGAAGGTCTTAGCCTTCATTCTGAGCACATCAAGGCAAATGCTTTGAAACACCCTCATTGGATGGTTCTTGTTGAGTCTGATCTCTCAGTCCAAGAGTTGGCAGTAGAAGTCGTTAATTCATGGAAAAAATATCGGAATGCTCTTGGTCACTCGATGAATCATTCTTTGATTGCTCTTGGAGGTAGAAAGGATTCTGCAACTACGTCAAGCTCACCGTTGCAGGAAGGTTATTGGGGTGTTGATGTCGTGGAATGTTCAGACCCAGATGTATTCCTTGAGAGTATCAATTGGGATGCTCTCAAGTCAGCTCGACCGGAGGATTCAGTTTTCGAATATAGAGCTTAGTATTAGATAGGACTCCTTAGCTCTTCTTCCTGGTTCTGCGTGTTGTTGCTTTTTTCTCTTTTTTGGATTCTGATTTCAACGCAGTTTCTTTGGTACTGACTCTTTCGATTTCACGCTTGGATTGTCTTGATTCTGAGGGAGTAGCCTTCTTAGTACGAGTTTGATTGCTTTCACCTCCGTTAGTAACATTGGTAACAGCGGTAACGGTGATGCCAGCCTTACGCATTGCTTGAATACTTTGACTCAGCAAGTTAAAAGGAATTTGAATGCTTGTTGATGTTGTTGGTCTTGATTGGTTATAAGCAATTGTCTTGACAAAAAGTGAGTTGTTTGAAAAGGGTCCCATCGATTCAATCTTGACTGGTCTAACATTATGGCCTTACCATCATTTCTGCAAGGCTTTTGAATATACCTTTTTGATAACAGAGAATTGGCAAAAGTTTTATGAAGAAGTGCTAGTATCATTCCATCGTCTATGTTCTTGTTTTGCACACGTCCGCAAGATTTGACAACATTCATCCAGGTCTGACCTGTGAGCATGCACGTCAATTGCTGATGAAGTCTGTCAATGAACAAGAATCAGAAAGTGATTTTTATACAGCAGCAGCACACTTAATCAATTGTCCTTGTGAAGAAACTCAAAAAGCTTTAATTGAATTTTTGCAATATCGTGATTCTTCGTGTCAATCAGTCAAAATAACTAAACGCAAAATCGTTGAAGTCCTGGCGCGTCTGGGATGTATTGACGCAATTCCTGCGATCGGCAAGTGCTTATGGTCTGACGATATCTATTTAGTAGAAAATACTGTTTGGTCATTGCAAACATTGAAATGTCAAGATCGTGTATTTGTTGACAAAATAATCGATATTCTTGAAGCCGATGTGGCTAATCAGAGAATTATCATACAGTTCTTGGCTTCGATGGGTATTTCCAGCAGTGTTGACATTATTCGTTCTTTTCAGTCTAATTCTATTCCGGGAATCAAAGGCGCTGCAATTTCTGCCATTGCGAAGCTAACGCATGATTGTGAAAGAGTTCCTGAGATCTCATCGAATTTATTATTGCCTAATCAAATGGATAGACATTCAGCTATACAGGATCTAATTGATGCTAATGCTGTTGATCAGATCGCTGAAATCTTTTCTGCTCCTGTTTCGCCTGTTTTTAAGTTACGGGCTGTTCGTAAATTATACGATGAAAATTTAGCTGAAAGTGTTGATTCTTGTTTGCTTTCCTCTCTAGATTCTCTCCTCTCCTGTGACTTGTCTTCGATCAATTGTGTTCATCGCTATGACGAAGTCCCCTCTTGTGAGTATCTGATTAGAGATTTGTATAATACTGACTTTAGTCGGTGTTATTTAGCGCTTGAGCATTTATCATCTCATTCAGCTTCTGAGATTTTCCCGCTGTTGAAGAATTCATGGATCGAGGAGGCAAATAACGATTATGGAGCCCATTATTGCTTTATTTGTCTTTTTGGCTCTATACCTGTTTGGCCTGGTGAATTTGAGCCTTGGATTATTGATATTCTTGTTTCATCGATTTTCAATATTAGGCCACAATTTCAGAAGAGTAGAGCTGCATCTGTATTGTCACTGGCTAAGCTGCATCCTGGCATTCTTGATGAGTGTATGGAGGAGATTTTGGCTACTCGTGGTTCATTGCCTTGGGATATGCGTTATTCGTTAATTCAAGCTATGGATCACTATACAGATCTAGATATGGCATCCAAAAGCAAGATGATTTTAGAAATTTCCGATGATGATAAGGATCTCTTTGTGCAAGCCAGAGCTCGCATGGCACTAGGATTGTAAACCGTTGGAGTTTGTCATTAATAGGTTAGGTCATTGCTATTGTCTCCTGCTAAGATCGTAAAATCTTCTTCTTGTGTTGTGTCTTCAATAATATCTCTTGATGATCTGTTTCTAGACTTATCACATCCGAATCCCAATATTAGAATGGATGCATGTGTATTAATGTCGGAAAATTACTATGATGAGGCTTTGCCTCGTCTTCTTGATCTTTTGAATGACCCTGATCCTGTTGTCTACCGTACTGCAGTTAAAGGTTTAGGTGTATTTGGACATCGTGTTTTGCCTCCTCTGCTTGATCTTTTTAATGGCACCAGCAATTGTACTGTAAAAGCCTGCTGTATTAAGGCTTTCGTTCAAGTTGCTGTAAATTTTCCAGATAATGCTTTCCCGGAGCAAGCAATCAATGCATTGAAATTAGCACTAGAAGATTCAAACCCTGTTGTATCTCAATCTGCCTTGATGACTTTGGGATATTTTTCGAAGCAGGAGCACGAGAAAGGTCGTGTCATACCTATTTTGATTCAAGTTTGCAATAGTGCAAATATTGCCCATGTTCAATCAGCAGTGATGTCTCTTGCTGAAGTGGAATCTACTCAAGTAGATCAGTGTTTCGCGAGTATGATCAATAATGATTCAACAGATGTCTTGATTAAGGAAATTCTTGAGTCAAGCATATCTCGCCGTCAAAGCCTTTTTGGAGATTAGATAGTATCTCGACGGTTAATCAGTTGATTCCTGGCAACGATGAGTACGCCCTTAACTTGTTCATCGGTTTCTTTGTGAATTGCGTTCTCGATAGAATCAATTGAAATCACTGATTCCATTTTCATGAGTGATAATGCAGTGTTTTTGCGTACCTGAGCGTTGTTGTCTCTTAATAATTCGTGGAGTTGATGTGCAGCTTCTTCTTGATCCATAGATTTCCCTACGATTGTTGCTGCTTCTGCACGTACCTCGCTATCTGGATCCTTTAAGGCATTCAGTACTAGTAATCGTACTTCGGCATTTTCGCATTTTTGAGCTTGTTCCGCTAATGCACTTAAGGCAGCTATCCTTATTTCAGGATTTGTAGAATTTGTTGCTGAATGCAAGGCCGTGGGGGTTCTAGATCCTATGAAACCTAAGGCAAGATTGATTAATCCTATTTGAAATGCTGTGCACTTTGACTCAGTTAAAATTTTCAGTAATGGCTCAATCGATGGTTCCCCTATGGTGGCCATTGCCCCAGCCGATGACCCTTGTACAACAGGATCTTCGTCTGTCTCAAATGCTTCGATGAGGTTTGGGAGTGCTTTTTTACTGCCAATAATATTTAGTGTTTTAGCTGAGGCTCTTCTGATGATGACATTCTGGCTGTTTTTTAAGGCTTCGCATAATATCGGAATAGCTTCTTCTCCAACTGAGCCGAGGCTTTTCGCAAATGTTAATCTCAACTCTCCTCTATTGTCACCTAATCCAGCCACCATTTTGTTTATGGATTCGAGATCTGAATTTGGCAGTTCTCCATGGCTCAATTGTTGTTTTAAAGCCGTAGCAAGTTCCAGTGCTTCTTCCTGCGTCAGAGTCTCGCTTTTCATGTCTTCTTGCTGAAATTGGACTCCTGTCATTTTTAAGCTTGTACGTCCTCCCTGAATCTAGCCGAACTCTTCTGTATTTCCTTTCCCGGATCAATACTGGATCGTCCGCCGCAACTCATGAGCAAAAATCTCCATAAGAAAAGCCCCCATCATGGATGAGGGCTCATGCTATTTATTCCAAAACTTAGAATCTAGAAGAAGATTCCAAATGGACGGAATGGTACATAATCACTCATCGCTGGTGGATTATGACCTGTGTACTGTTGCTGAGGAAGCTTAACAGCGATTTTGCTAACAGATACATAGGAGAAAGGCTGAGGCTTTGTGCTCTCCCTTAGGGCACTAGCCAAACCATTTACGGTTTTGCTTTGTCTGCCCTGTGCGTTATCACTGATCGCTACTTTCATCCCTCCAAGATCCCTCATCATATTGAAGGATCGGGTGTACATGCCTGCATATGAATCTTTTGTACGGTCGTAAGGCACGATGTCTGCACCAAAGACTTCTGTGTATTCTGCAGAGTCAGTCAGAGTATCGATGAGTGCATCGAAGCCCTCTTCGGCTTGTAATTTGATATGGTTTTGAACTTCTTGCTGGTTTAGTGGTGCCCGTCCTAGCAAATGTTTGAAGTTAAGTTCAATACCGCGTTGGGCGCCTACAGCATGGAAGAAGTTGTCTTTGTAGAAGTCAGACTTTGCAAGGCCATTTACGAAATCACGAACAGTGATTTCACCATTCATCAGACGTACTTCCAGTGACGTTTCACGCTGGTTATCGGTTGGGGGAAGATTTCCTAATACTTGACGGTAGGCGGCAACAATGACCCTCTCAAGGGCTGCACTACTGGCTGGAGAATACTGATCAAAAGTGACTGCGAAAGGGCACTCTGAGAGCAGCCTTGGACCAATGCCTATACCCATTGCGGCACAGTGCTGGCGCTTGTATTCAGCAATGGCACCTGCAACTGTGCGGGGAACAGTGTTTTTACCAGCTTTGCTTTTTGTTGAGAAAGCAGCGGGACCTGTTCTGGTCGCCGAGGTGAGGGCTTTCAGGCTTGTTTCTGCTCCGAGCATGATGAAGATGGGGGGAGTGGTGGTTTGAATGCGCCTCTACATCTCAGGGCAAGAAGTCAATTATGCCGTGAAATTGTATGGCGTAATATTGCCCAATTATAATTCGCGAGAAATCTTTCCTGACATTTATTCCTGAGGAAGACTTTGCTATGGCAAAAGTAAATTCCTGAAAAAAAAGGGTGGGCATTGCCCACCCCATTGTTCCATACGGAATAAATCAGTTCCTGAGAAGTGATATCAACCCAGGGAGTTGATCACATAGTCAAGAAGGGTGTTGTAAGCAGTGAGAGCCTGAGCGCTCATGTCGCGAGGTGAGCAACCGTCGTTGCGCATGTTTGAGAAGCCTGCAACATAGGTACCAGCATCAATGCTGAGAGCCTTGTAAACTTCCTTCTGGCCGTTGATGGCAAGTTCGTCAAGAGGACCAGTGCCACCTGTTACCAAGCAGTAGTTGATCAGACGAAGGTAGTGAACGAAGTCACGCTTGCACTTCTCTTTGCCTTCAGTTGCACACTGGCGTGGCTGGCGGCCAGTAGCACCGTTTGGATACTGAGCGTAGACAGCGTCAACGGCGCGCTGTGCAATTGCGTCGTAGTTAGCGGAAAGCTTTTCAGCGGCTTCAAGACGAGCAGCTGCACGCTGGATAGAACCCTGAACGGATTCCATGTCTGAGGCAGAGGGGAAGCGTGAAGCGCTGTCGGCTGCGCCGACAACTGTGGTGATAACAGACTTCATGAGTTGGAAGTTAGTGGTGTTTGACGATTAAATGAGATCAGGTTCAGCTGATTGCGCTGATCACTGCATCGAAGTAGCTACCTGCTTCACCAGCAAGGCTGGCGCAGTCACCCTGAGTTACAGCTGCCTTCTTAGGCTGGCTGTTGGTGTTTGTGATCAATGCTGCGGAGGCGGCCTTCATGATGGCCACTGCGCGTGCAGCAGATCCGGTGGGAACGCCCAGTGCGGCGTAGGTTTCGCGGAGTCCGTTAAGGCAGCGATCCTGCAGGACGGAAGCGTCGCCTGCCAGAAGCGCGTAGCTCACATAACGGAGAACGATCTCGCCATCACGGAGGCAAGCCGCCATTTTACGGTTGGTGTACACACCACCGTTAGGTGCAGTTAAGCCGGTGTTTTCACAGCAAATGCCAGCAACGGCGTCAGAGACGATGCAAGCAGCATTTGATGAGAGGGCGTTAACAGCGTCAAGGCGCTTGTTGCCGTCAGCAATGAATGACTTGAGAGAGGCAAGCTCGCCTCCGCCAATGAAGGCGCCGCTTGAATCGGCCGAGACGGCCTTCCTGGAGAATGCGTCGAGCATGAGGAGTTGGGAAGAGTTTTTTGGGGGGATGCGTATCCGCCAAAAGGACATTACTTCTCTTTTTTTGCCTGCCCCTCTTCCGGGCTCCGTCAGGACAAAAAAGTTTGCAATCACTAATCCGAATAAAATCTAAAGGACCGCGGAGTCGTCGTCAAACTCTTTCGCAGACAGCCTTTTGGGTGCTTCACGAAACATTATGAAAACTTCTTAAGTACTTGCGAGCAGCTCCATTTCAGTGGCACCCACTGTGAGCTTGTGCTGATTTCCTTGAGGAGATCTAGCTGGTCGATTAGATCCAGTTTCAGGCAGCCCCATGCTGCGGCAACTCTTGACTTTGCATATTGAGGAAGGGTCTCTGCCAGGGATGTTTTGATCAGCTCCTTTCTCTCATTGATGGATGCAAGGCCAATCAATGAAGTCAGCAGATAGTTTGCTCCGTAATCACTCCATAAACGTGAGTGAATACCGTCAATTATTTCGATTTGTTGATTCTTGGGCATTTTTAGGAGGCTTAGTGCTGCTCCGTATTGTTTACCCTCGTCTCGGTGTTGCAGGTTTTTCTCAATCTCTATTGGGTCTGCTTGGCTCAACCACTCTTCGCGCATGGAAAGACTTCTTGGATCATCTTGTAGAAGTGTTGTGATTGTTTTGTTGTGTTCTTCAGGTACCCCTGCTTTTTTTCTTGGATCAACGAGTTGAAATGCACTCTTTGCACGTAATGGCATCGACACAGCACTCTTGATCAGATATTGCAACATGTTGATATCACCAGAATCGCCAAGGTCGATGACAGCAGAGCGACGTCGGCCTGCTTGAAGATCATGGAGTTGAGGAATCAGTGGCTGTAGTTGATCAAGATCGCCCTCGACTCGAGCGCAAAAAGCCCTTGCTGCTCCTGAAATCAATGGGTTCTCATCATGGATGAGCGTTTGAATGAATGATGTACCACTCTTAAGGCCTAGTCTTGTATGTGCCTGAATCACTGCTCGTTTCTGTGGATCATTCCCTTTCAGGGCTTTTAGAAGCGAATCACATTGACTTTCGGTGAGAGGAGCAGATATTTGTGTAATTGAATCGGCGGCGTTGATGACCGAGGGTTCATCATCAAAATGTAGAGCCTTAAATAGGCAATCTAAAGCTCGTGCATTTTTTCTCCGTCCCAATGCCTCTATCGCCTTCCGCCTTGTGATTCTGTTAAAGAGGTCCTCTGGATCCAGATCAACAGCGCTGATAAGTCCCTGCAATGACTCTTCACTTGAGCATGCTGCGAGTCGTGTCGCTGCCATATATTTATCTACAGGGTTAGGCAGATCTCTGGGATCCGATAACAGGATTTTTAGAGATGACTCTTCTGACAGTCCCTCGAATAAGACATCGAATCGCTCTGCCATAATTCTTTTAATTCGTCGTGACTTTATTTAAGCTTCTCAAATCTACCACTTTGTATTGGGATGACATCAATTGAGTAGGTTTGTGGACCGTTCTGTTTTTAACCATTCCAATGCAGTAATCACATTCTGCAATCACTGCATTGGTGTAGTATTGATATGATTGATTTGATTTAGAATGACGGTGTCTATTGAAGCTGAAAAAGCGTTGCCCCGCTTTGTTCAGTTGATTAGTCAAAACATTGATCTACAGGATCGACTTAATTCTGTAACTGATATTAATTCTCTTAGGAGCTTGATTCAGTCAGTGGAGCCATTGCTGACTGGTGCCGCTTTGATTCCATTGGAACAAGCCACTAGGCCTCCTAAGATTTTGGTTGATTCTGGCCATACAAGTCAAAAAATCCCTTGGCGCCTTCTTCGTTGTACTGGAGGTCCTTTAGTTCTGCAGCTTATCTGTATGAACTCAAATTTTGCAATTTGGATCGAATCTTGTTAAACTCATCTTCCAGCGAAATCATTCAACAGTTTATTCACTCTGTTGTTCAAAGTCATGAGATTGCAACTGGACTAAAGAAGCTAACATCGCATGAACAAATTGTTGATTATGCGTCCTCTAAGGGATTCTCTTTCACAAAAGCTGAATGGGACGAATTTGTTCGTTTGGACTCTGAGTCTTTAAGTTCTCAGGCAAAGCAAGCATCTCATTTTCATGAGACAAACCATTGGAGTTGGGCTTTTCGTCAGGTTTCGTCTTGGAGAGCTATGCTTATGGAAGGAGCCGATCAGGGTTCTTCTTAAAAATCTATAACTCCATTTCTCATCCATGAGTTCCCCCCTTTCTGATTCCCAGAAGGATCAAATTCTTGAAGACTTTATTCAGCTAGCTCAGAATGATAGTGAACTAAAAGAGGAGATTAAGTCTTCTCGTAATCAAGATGAACTTATTGCACTCGCAGAGCAAAGGGGTTATCACTTTGATTCATTGACTTTGCTTCGTAAATGGAGTGAGCATACTGATTTCTCTCAGCCTACATGGATGGGCTGGTTCGCGGATTGATGATGCTTATTACGAATTGATTTCAGAATATCTTGTTTGTTTAGATCCTTTTTTTGCCCAATAGGTTACTAATTCTTCTCCTCCTGGTCTTGGTACAGAGGCGATTGCTCTTAAAATTTTAAACGATCGATTTGGTCCCATAGGCCAATTACCAACAGCTTTTACTAATCTCACTCGTCCTCCTAACGAATCCATAATAGCTTCGAATTTTTCTAGTTGTGTTTGATCAACAGTTTCAAAGATAAAATCACTACCCTCGCAAATCAGATGTTGCGACCGAATCCAAGCTCTTATTTGGGATTTACTATCTTTCATGGTTGAATTGTTTGTTTATCCAGTCGTTGGTAATTATTTCGCCAATATCTTCTACCTTCTTGAAGATTAATTGTCCGTGCTCAGATCCCCAAATCTGTTTATTTGTATCTGGATCATATCCGCGATCTCTGCTTGTCCAGCTATCTTGAGTGACTTCAACTTCGCTTACTAAATATGTGAGTTGTCCATCTCTTGGTATCATACATTTTTTTCCTGGCTCTACCGAGCCTATATACTTCCTGTCTGCCTTTGTTTCGAAATGCATTGCACACCCACATCTCTTTTTTAGGTTTTCTTTTTTTAAGGAATCAAGAAGTTCAGGAGTTCTGCCAGCACCGGCTATGCGCATTGGATTTGCACACCCAAAATTTTCCATGATGAAGGTATTTGATAGTTCTCTATGGTTGATCAATCTGTGAATTCCTTGTCTGTATGGTGACCATGGTGCGTAGTCATAGTGTTGTTCTGAATAAAATCCCGGTCCATTGAAGATCTTCCAGGGTAAGGGTCTGAAGATGATATTAATGCGAGCAAAGTCTTTGGGATTTTCTTGAGATTGTGCGAAGTTGTCATATATTCCCGAAATAGTTTGTGCAAATTTTAATATAGATTCCATAGAGAAGTTTGTATTTATGATTTGACCAGTCTACGAACTTCAGAAGAGAATGACGTTTGCAGTATCCCCGAACCTTCTGATGTCTTAAGGACAGAGGATCGACAACGGACATTCTCGCTTACAAACCAAATTCTCTCTTCAGCAATTGATTGATCATATCTTGTCTTTAAGACAAAAGTGCCATCATCTAGAAAATTATATTCTGATTTTGCAGCTATAGACTCTGCGTAACCAACACTTCTGAGTAGTACTCCTGATTGTTGATTGTTTGGTATTGGCACGATAATACACTGACCACTAGCAACATCATTAGGGTCATCAGGCTCCCAATCACTTTCAGCAGCCCATTTCATCAAAAAAGGTGACTCAATATCGGATACACTTAAGTCACCTTCTTGTTTTAGTATAGCTTGCAAATCAGAATCACTTTTGTCGATTCTTTCTACAGAAATTTCACTTAGGACATCTTCAAATTGCTGAAAGGCAAGAGAGTGAGCTGAGCGCATTGACCTCCATTCACCTTCAGTCTGAGCAACAAACTGCTCAATATTCATTTTAGTTAGTGAATGTATTTGCTTGCTCTTGATGTAAAGATGGTCTGGTGTTCTGCATCATATTGACAACTGAGTCAATCATCATGGACATTGCCATTGGATTTTTCTCTATCGACCTCTCAAAATCGGTTTGTTCCGGGTTTAATTTTTGGGAATTTGGGCGGGTGATTGGCATGAGTTTTGTCTAATAGGGTTGATTATGTTTTGAATTATTCCATGTCTATGATTATGGCCTAGCTAGAAGTGGGCTAGGCCATAACAGCGATGAGCTTTAAGCCTTTGTAATACTCAGGATCTTCCCGCCTTGAGCGAGGATGCTTTTGATCGTTGATGACATTGATGCCTGGCTGACAACTGATTTTTGCCCGACTCGACGATTGGCACCAATCTGCTTTCGTGATGTCCAGCTTATGGTTAATGCTCCACCATTTCCAACTCCTTTCCTCTGACTGATATCAGGAATCGAACCTGTTGTTAGGCTTTGTAAAAGTCTAGAAGATTTCTGGGCCCCATCGTATCCTGCGTATCCAACTTCAGAGGCGTTGGTTCTTGTGTAATTGATTGTACTTCCACCCTGCATTGTATTAGATCCACGACTGTAAGGAACTTGATCAATTCCAAACGCAGTTAAATACTCTTCACTGTATGTGTAGCTTGCAATTTCGTTTTCGTAGCCTTCTTCGCTTAGGAGTTTTACATGCTCCATGATTTCGCTTTGGTCATGGGGAGCACGACCTAGAAGATGTTTGAAATTTAGCTCAACAAATTTATAAGGACTATTGGTCTCAAGGAAGAGCTTTTTGTAGGTGTCTGACTGTGCCAGCGCTGTTACAAACCCCTGTACTGTTAAATCTCCATTAATGAATAAAGCTTCTAATGATTGATTGATATCCAACTCCATCAGATGTCGATTGCCGAACACTTGCCTATAGATTCTTTTGATCACATCATTTGAGTGATCAAGATCAATATTTGCTTTGGTGGCAAGGGTGAGTGGTTGAGACATTGTTTTTTTGGAGTTGGCTAATAATAATTTAGAGCCTTCAGTTTTGAAGGCTCTGCTTATTGAAGATTAATCTATGCTTACATTACTTCGGTAATGGATAGAATCTTCCCTCCACGTGAATGGATGTACTTCATTTGGCTTGACATGTCTTTCCCAGATACTAAATATGTGTTGCCTGCTGTGCGTTGTCTGCTGCGTGCAGCTTGAGCTGACACAACGATTCTGAATCTCTTCTTGGTTGGATCCGCTGCACCTGATTGTGTACCAGTGCGGTTGATTCGAGTTGTGGTCGAACTCCAACCCCCTGGAACTGTATCAGTAGCAACAGAGGTTACGAGTGAAGATCCTGTTTGAACGGTGTCACTAGCTGCATATCCTTCGGCTAATTTCAGGTGACGATTAAAGGCAATCTGAGACCGTCCATTTTCTGAAAGAATACGTGCAAATGGCACGGTGTCTTCGCCGAAGATTGTTTGATATTCAACGCTATCAACATAGCTACAAATCTCTGCTTCATAACCACTTTCAGCAAGGATCTTTGTGTGCTCGCTGATTTCGGCTTGTGATTTTGGTGCTCTTCCTAAGAAGTGCTTAAAGTTTAACTCAATGAAGCGATAAGGAGCATTTGTTTCGAAGAAACGACGCTTGTATTCTGCTGACAGTCCAAGTGCGCGGACAAATTCACGAGTACTCAGATAGCCGTCAACATACTTACTTTCAGCTGAGATTGCCCTTTCAAATTCCATCAAGTGTGGGTTGCCCATGACCTGCTTGTAGGAAGCCCTAATCAAGGCATTGAGCTGATCATTAGAGTCACCGGGGCAGCGTTGGAATGTTTCTTGCTCCCGTTGCCCAAGTCCAAAAAATACGTAGCTGTCACCACGCATTGGCGCTCCATCTTTGCCACTTGTGACACCAGGTGCTCTGCTTGCAAAACGACCTGCTGCATAGCTTGGAGTTGGTTTTACTCCAATCGATTCAGATGGGACATTGATTCTTGGTGCATGTCCACTGGCATAACTACTGATGAGGTTGCTGCTGCCGCCTCTTGCACTATCACTACCCGCAAAGCTTTTTTGAATTGCTGCTAGTAATGGGAAAGCAGATGTTGCTAGATCAGCTGGTGAAGACCAAGCTCTTGCATAGGGAACGACATCACTTCCGAATACCTCGAGATATTCTGCAGAATCAACAATACTGTCGATGACAGCTTCCTGTCCATGTTCAGCTTGTAGTGAAATTTTCGCTGAAATCTCTGCCTGTGAGTGTGGTGCTCTTCCAAGAAGGTGTTTGATATTTAAATCAATGCCCCTTTGTGGTCCAACAGCTGTGAAAAATCTTTGCTTGTAGAAACTTGACTTTGCAAGTCCCCGAACAAAGTCACGAACCGTAAGCTCGCCATTACGAAGTTGTGCTTCAAGTTCTTTGGAACGCTCGAAATCCATGACATGAGCATTGCCAAATACCTGACGATATGCGGCTGCAATAACATCATCAAGGGATGAATTGTCATCTGGGCTGTAGCATTCTGATGTCACTCTGTGGGGGCAATCTGCGTGGCTCCTTGGCCCTACGCCAATAGCCATCTGATCACATGAATTCTTGAGGAATTCTCCTGTTGTTAAGGCTGCCTTCTGTTTTGTTTTCCCCTTTCTTTGAAAGGAAACTGGATTATTCCACTTGCTTTCTGCGCCAAATCCTGAGGATGTTTTGTTGGTTGCCATGATCAGTTTGTGTGTTTGTTGTGGTTGTTGGCTGAATAAAATGTTTTGACTTTAATTTTAAGTGACTGGTGTAATGCTGGAAATTTTACCCCCTTCACGATGTATTCTTATGAATTGCTCTGAGAGTTTGTCGAAGGGAATGTAAAAGACTCTATTTGATTTTGTGTATCGTGATATTCGACGTACATTGTTAGCTCTATATCCAGTTACCTCAACGCGATATGTGGTCCCTTCTTGGCCTGCTCCAACGCCGAGGCGTGTAGGTGCATCTTGAAGATTTTTGGCTCTCCTAAAGCTCCATCCAGTTGCTTCTTTGGATGATGGTGGGACAACAGCGAGTGGAAGGTTTTGGTAGGCAGCCCCTCCAAGTTTTGCTGTGATTCCTGATAGGTCACCTTTCAGACTGCTACTACTGTTGCCACGAAGAAGTTGGAAACTCCATGTGAACTCTTGAAGGGTTTTGCAGCTCTCCGTCTTCCAGCCACGCTGATAGGGCACAATCCACTCCCCGTATGAATTCTGATAGTCATCAGAATCCAAATAGCTATCTATATCGGCCTCAAATCCCAAACTGTCAAGACGTTCAGCATGCGCGCGCATTTCATCAAAATCGACCGGGGCTCTTCCTAAGAAATGTCTGAAGGCAAGTTCGATGTATCGATAGCGCGGGCAGGACTCGAAAAATCGGCTTCGATATAAGTCGCTTTTCGCGATTCGTCGGATGAGCTCACGAACGCTGATTTCCCCAAGCTTGAACTGGGATTCGGCGATCAATTGCCGTTCGCTCTCCATCACGTAGGCATTGCCAAGCACTTGCTTGTAGATAGCGCGTATGAGGGCTTCCTTTTGGGTGTCGTCGTCGCCTGGAAGCAGTTCGAGCGGTGCTTCACTCTCTGCGGAGAAACGCTCGACCCCTAGGAGCGAGGCAGGACCAAAGGGCATAAATGCTCTCTCTTTTATCTCTCATCAATCTCTTGCAAATCCTCTGCGATTGGACATCTTCTTTATAAAGCTCAATCAAGTGTTCCGTTTTGTTGCGTGAAACGACAAAATGATCCATCACGCCGTCGTGCGCGTTCGGCAGGCCTGTTTTATTGTTAACTTATGCTTCTAAAAGCAGGGATTCGAGGCTTGAGCGTGCACTACTTCGTGTTAGTGGATTCCAGTGGTCCAACTCGATCGCAGGCCTTTCTAGCAAAAGTTGAATATTGGGCTTCATTCCTTTGCACATAGAGAAATCGCTGCCTTTGATTGATTCGACTGTTTCCAGACTGGCCTCTGTTAAATCAGCCCCTCTTAGGTCGGCCATATTAAGTTCGCTAGTGCCAAATCGAGTTCTTCTACACATGGCTCCCCTTAAGATCGCATTGCGTAGATCAGCTCCTGCCATTGAGATGTTATCTAGTAGTGCACCACTAAGGTCTGCTCCACTTAGATAAGCCCCCATTAATGACCCTTTTCGTAGATCTATTCCTCTTAAATCCGCATTATTTAGGAACGCTCCGTTGAGTTGAGCTCCTGGTCCAATTGCTCCGCTAGTACGGATATTGAACCCCTCTGGTAACTGTGTTTTGTTGTCGTATTTTGCTAACCTCATGTCAACATTTTCTATTTGACATCCTGACAAATTTGCGCCTCTTAAATCAGCACGGCACAGATTTGCCTCTCTTAAATCAAGATTTCCAATATCTTTGTTTTGCCAATCCGCACCTCGAGCATCTACTGGGTAATGGGTAATATTTTCTGGCGAAGCCAATTCAGGCGGCCTCCAGTTATTTATGTCGAAATTCATGTTCTTAATTTCGTACCATCGATATTCCGATTGTAATTATTACTCGTGATATTTCAAAGCCTCCAATTGCAAATAGGACCAGCCAAGACTTAATCAGCCATGCGGGTGGTTTTCCAACGATCGAGTTCATCTCGCTCTTCACACCACCAGTAGTGAACGTTTTATTGACGACTTCTCTTGAAATAAGTGAATTTCTCCATTCTTCACCATAACGTGGAAATCTTTGATAAATTGGCATGTCTCCAGATGGCCGACCTGGTATTAACCTGCCACGCTGTGCTGGCGTACCATCATATCCAAAGTTACTCATATATTCATCACTTTCTAGTATTTGATCTACAAAATTTGCGAATCCTTTCTCTGCAATTACAATTGACCAAGCCAATCTTTCACCCTCGCCACTCACTGATCGCCCTAATACTCTCCCCACCACTTGCTCCACCATTCTGTAATTCGAGCTGCATTGATAATATCCTTGTTGAAACCTTTCTGACAACAGGAGACCTCTTATGAAGTCTCTCATTGTTATGTAACCACTCCTTAATTGTGATTCGAGATATATGTCTCGGTCACAACTCATTGCATGAAAGAAAATTTGCTTATATGTTTGTTCAATTAGGCTATCTACATCTCTTCGTGCTGCTATTGAAGACGCTGATGTTTCTCCTGTTACTTGATACTTGATTGAATCATTATTACCAGCAAGATTGTTGACCCGACTGTTCTGGCTCTTCAGAGAATAGTTGCGAACAGGTATAGCCATGGGTTTTTTGTTTCTGCTAGGTAGAATTGCCTGACTTTAAACGTAGAGTCTGTTGGCTTTCTTTTTTGTTGCCAAATCTTAAAGTATCTAGGTCGTCTTTGCTAGGTCAATTGTTATCATTTTGTACAATAGTCAAAGAAAAATGGCTTTCAAGGAGAATGTAATTGTCCCTGAAAGCCATAGGTAATATTAAAATTGTAAGCCTGAATGCAGGTGCTTTTGTGTCTGTTTGGAATTACTTTTGAGTAATTCTTATCTTTTTGTTGTTTGTGGTGTGAACATTCTTTGAAATGCTCCTGAGGATGGGTCCCTTACTGCTTTTGAATAACTAAATCCTGAGACATCAAAGTTACCTGTTGAAGTACTTAGTTCTCTCGCATTGGCTAATGTCATAACGAGTTGGCTTCTTCCGCCTACAATCTTGTCTGAACTTGCGTTGCCTGTGCTCACTGAGCACATATTGACAAACGTGGAGCAGTAAAACCCTGCTTCAGATTTCCATGCTCGATCGTAAGGGACTGTGTCAGTACCAAACACCTCAAGATATTCACCAGATGAGGTCATTCTATTAATGAATACATCATATCCCTGGTCTGCGATTAAACTTATACAAGCGCTAATTTCACTTTGATTAATTGGTGGTCGGCCCAGCAAATGCTTGAAATTGTGCTCTACTCCTCTAATTGGTGAAACTTTGTGGTAATAGTTCTGTCTGTAGAATTCTGACTTGGCTAGCCCAGCGACGAAATCTCTAGTTGTAATTCTTCCGTCTCTAAGCTGGGATTCGAGCTCTTTACACCGTTGACTATCAGTTGGATTTGCATTGCCCATCACCTGTTTATAGGCACTGCTAATAGCTGTTTCTAAAGCACTATTTCCAGTGGCTGAATATTCCTCCGCTGTAACGCCAAATGGGCATTCCCCATGATGTCTTGGCCCAATACCAATTCCCATAGATTTGCATTGGTTTTCTTTAAATCTCTCTACTGTTAGAGCGGCTGCTTCTTTCGCCTTTTTATTTGTTGCTGTAAATGAAGTGCGCGTATTATTCGTGAAATCACGTGTTGGCTTGATGGCAACCATAACTTGATTCTTTGAATTTTGATTTGACTGACTCTACTTCTTTTTGCCATATTTTCGCTGTCTTTCCTATTTCTGCAACAAAAATTTTACTCTTAACCACCTCTGCCTTGAACTGTGTTGATTCGTGCGAATCATTGAGTCCCTTTGATTTGTCAAATTTCGCCATCTTTTTATTGTTTTACATTGTTTTGACGCTTGTTTTTATTTGATGCATTCTATCTTTTCTACTAGATGGTTGAAGCATCCATCCAGTAGTTTCAGGTCCTTCTTTTCTTTTCTTTCTGAATATACTTTTTTGCAGTTTTCTTGTAGCTCTTTCAGGCAAATTATTAATGCATCTATGGGTACTTCTAGTATTTTATATAATTCTTGGATTGCCTTTACTCCCTCTTTGTCAGTAATGTTTGTGTATCCTGCAGCTGTTCCGTAGATGCTTATTCTTGCAAAGTGAAAGCAATCTCTCCAGCATGCCTCTGCTCTTTCTTTTGGGTAGAGTGATCCACCTGGTTCTGTGATGTTTGGGATCTTTCTGATCAGAGTTTCTTTTGCGTTATTAATTAATTCGGGTAGTCTATGCTGTAATTCTTCGAGTTTTATTGAATCGCAACGCGATTGCTCGCAGAGGCTATTCAGCTCTATGGTGCTCAGTAGTCTTTTTTCTCTGTTGGCCAAGTCAAGTATTTTTTGATTTTTTTCTAGTATCAGGCTGCTTTTGTGCAACCCAAATAGTTCTGCTTTCTTTGCTAGCTCTCTTAATGTTTGAGATGGATTATTTTCCATCTTTTTGCCAATTTCCTAGTTGTTTGATGTCAATAATTGGAGATGCTGTTAGCCAGCCATGGCGCTCTAAGTAGAATGCCCAGGTTACCTCTGATCCAAGTCCTGGGCAATATTTGCAGACTGCTTCGGCAATATCATTTGGGATATCGAGCGATTTTAGCAAGTTTGCTATTTCGCTTGTTTTCCCGATCTTTGTAGAGCGTATTGCTGCGCCAACGATCCATGTTAATTTCGTGGTCGATAAATCTACTTGATTACTTTCGCATGCAAGTAATACATTCCCAGGGTTGGAAATGTTTTTCAGTGTTTCTCTCCACAGCATGATGTCTTCAGGCTTTAAGTTTAGCCTTAAAATTTCGTTCCCGATGTTGTAGTGAACCTCTTTCTCCTCGGAGCTATTCTTGAGCAGGTTTGAGAGTGTCTGCTCGACTGTGCTCTCCATTTGTAGGATCTCCTCTTTCTCTAGGCTTTCAGTTCTTATTCTTATATTTTCTTCGTTATTGCCTGGTCTCCGTCGCTAATCCCGAATTTCATCATCAATCTTTATAAATCCTCATCTTCTTTTTGTTGATTGGTCGCTTCTTTTCTGGCTTGCCTGAATTTCCTTGGTTTTTCTTATGCTAAAGCCCTGTCTTTTTTGTGTTCTAAATGCTGCTTATCTCTGTTTCTGTAGCCCTTTTGTTAGTTTTCTTGGCTCATTACCATCGGTCGATCACTAATTGGTCGCTCGATCTTGAAGGGTATCCCTGATAAAAATCTGACTTTGGAGACCCTTGACGTGTTCTTCAAGGCTTTCCAGCACGGAGAGTACTGACTCTTGATTAGCGTGAGCACAGAAGTGGTTAGTTTCTTTCCGGGCAGCTTTCGTCCAGTTTAGGTTTCGTTGTTAACCCTCTTTTTCTTGTATTGGTTCGTATTTGCCTTTTGGCTTTTAGTATTTCTACTTACTCTCAAACCCCTTCTCATGCCAAGGTTTGAGATTGCAGTGGACAATTTCATCGTAATCGATATCATCAGCTTTCGATCAGTACGGAGATCTCTCCCATGGCCAATTCTAGTCATGACACGATTCCGCAGTTGAGCGGTCAACTTCACATGATTAGTGAAATTGCTGAATCTTTGACGCTCAGATTGCTTGCGCTTGAAGAACGACATAACGAACTCGCTTCGCGTTTGGAGTCTGTTGAGCCGGATCAGGATGAGAATTCTGATAGCTTTTTATTGCTTGCTGATAGCAGCGATAGGCTCGTGCAACTCCGTGGCTTGTTGAGTGAGCAAGTTGAAGAGGACGCGCATGTCGAGAATCCTCGCCTCGGGGTGGTGATCGATTCCCATGACGACTCAGAGAACTATGAGGATGAACCTGAGAATTTTGATTTGGAGCAAACGGAGTACGTCAACGATTCACAGGAACCACCCTTAGAAACTTTGGATCTAGACCTGGATCAGAGCGACGAACTTCTTTCAGCCTGATTGGTTTGATCCATCCAGGTTGAGCAATCGAACTCTGAAGATGGCGATCTGACGAGCTTGCTCAGGTTCTGTCTTCAAAAATGGATGGTCATCCATTTTTTTAATCACCGTATCGATGCGTTGATCAATGGAAAGCTCAGCAAATTCCTCTGCGTTTGCTGATTGCTTCCATGTTCGGTCGAACACCATCGCAAATCCGTCTGGATTATTAAAAGTGCGATCATCATCGATTGGTACGCGAATCATTGGGTTTTGGATGTAGATTTCAGAATCTAGATTTGATCTGGAGGCCTTGCGACAATTGGCCACTCTAAGCATTCAAAGCGGTGGAACAGTGTGTTGTCTTAATGTGCTTTGAATGCTTTCTTGCTCGTTTTTGATTCAATACCTCAATTCTAAGGACTTGTTATTTGGTTGACCCAACGCACTCTTTTGGGGTCCATGGACTGAAGAACTCTAATCTCTTGCAATTCCAAAGGCTGCAAGCGCCCGTACCTTGCTGCTTTTGAAGGAGCTGACGCCAGGTCGTTCCATGGACTGTTGAGCTGAGTTTATGGACGAAGACGTCAAGGCACTGTTTGGCCTCACCTGAATAGTCAATAATTGAAAGGATTTTTGACCCTATTTGACTTGTCTTTAGCGGTTGTCGATGGGATTCGCATTTTAAATTATAATTTTCCAATGTGACAAATAAAGTTAATGTGTATTGAGAAGAGGTCTGTAAGTGTTTGAATTTTGCAATCTCGCCTTTAGCGTCTCATGTAAGCATTTGCGTACTGATCAATAAGGCTGGAATCGTAGCGATGCGAAGATAAAACTTCTGTTATTCGATATGCCATGGTTCTTGATGTTGAGGAATATCGTTGGCCCAGTGGTTTGAGCTTCTTCCCTTGATCTCTCAGTGTGGTGAGTTTTCCTGCTCGATATTGCTCTTCAGTTAGATCGATGATGTCACCACTGCTATTTTCAAGCCACCAGTGGTAGTCATCAGTCTCTTCATGTTTGTGAGAGCCTCGGATGCAATCAAAATCTTTCCAGAAGAAGCGATGCAGTGTATGCATTGTGAACAAGTGCCATCCTCTTGTCTGATTAGTCGATGTATGGAGAGAGTCTTTCGATAGGCTCTCTTTGTTATCGGTTCGGTTTGTTTTTTCAAACTTGCTTTCGATCTCAAGAGTGGAATGCAACCACTTTTTCCCTTTCGCTCTCTTCTCTTGAAGCATGCCTATTGGATTAATGTAGAGATCAAGGAAGCACTGAGAAATCGTCAGGATGTTTTGATCTGTTGAAGGGATTGAGAGGTCTCCATTACAAAATTGACTCGATGGAAAGATGCCATCCGTGTGTTGTTTTAAGACCCTTTCGCCATTCACACATAAATGGCCGGATCGACTAGTAAGAAGAAAACTCATGTGGGTTATGGAGAGTTTTCCTGGAAGATGCAATCTTTTCACTTTACCGCGCCATGTGGGACCTGATCAGTTTTTAAGCACTTCCACTCCTCTCCTTCGTTGATTTTATTCCACTCATTAGTCCGTGAAGGCTTGTATCGACTCAAGGCTTGTATCGACTCAAGGCTGGGGTCGGCTGAGATGCGAGCACCTAACACTCTTCTCTATTCAGGCTCAGGATCCAAGCGAAAGGTGATGGGCTGCATCCAGTGTTTGACTTCTTTGTGGTTTCTGGGGTGTAACCCCTTCCTTCTTATGCTTCTAAGCTGTCCCAGCCAAACACCTGAACCATTTGTGCCCTCAGTTGTGCCGTCGTTTCAAGAGCCGGAGTGAGGCTTCGTTGTCGTTGAGGGCTTTGCTTCATCAGATACTCGAGGTCTTGTAGGAGCATCGAATTCATATTCATGGCAAGAATGCACTGGGCATTTTCACAGTGCTTCTGTTTTATATCGTTGTACATAGAGACAACATCTTTGATGTAATCGATAAATACCTTGCTTGACTGCTCCTTTGATAAAACTTCTTCTTTGCCCCATCCGAGACGAATGATTAGTTGATGGCATGATTTTTGAGCGGCAATGGTGTGTTCATTTTCTTTGAATGATGTCTTGATGAATGTCGTGATATTTGCGATGCAAAATCTCATTCCATACACCATACTGTCGCTTTGCTCTAAATCGTCTTGGATTCTGTCCCAAGTGATCCTTGCGATCCGATCGTCAGGCTGCATCTCGGCTAAAGCTGCTAATTGGATGGACCGCGATTCAAGTTCTTTGTTTAGCTTGCTATGCATTGATATCTATTCACAAGAATAGTTGTTGATATTTCTCATGAGGGTAAGCGCTTTTGCTCTGAGTATGCAACGTCTGAGCTGGAGGACTGTTGTCTGATTGCTTTGTTTCTGTGCCAATCCAATCCTGCATGAGATTTTTCACAGAGCTGTTTCCTTTCAGCGTTGAAGGTTTGATGTGACCCATTGGGTTGGTCGGTCGAAGATTGTGCTTGCTTGCGGGATTGTCGAATTCAAAGCCAAAGTTGTTTCTACATTCTTTTTGTTCATCCCGCGTTTAGGTTTTTGCTCATTAACGCAAGAATGTCAGGCTGTTCGCTGCTGCTACGAAGTCATTGGCTCAAGGCGCTGAACGGAATGGATGTTCCTTGCATTTGTATGACAGGCTCAGAGTGGCTAGTCAGGAATCAAGCGGTGTAACCGCTTCGGCAGGATGGCAGCTTCAGCGTTTGCTTCATGACATACGAGCAAGAGGTCATCATTAAGTGCGCCATCAAGGGAACCCTTGGCGGTCTTGACAAAAAAATGACGTCCGAGGAACTTGATGAGTTGCTCAATGGGTCTCAGGATTGGAGGAAGCACTTAGTGATTGAGGAGATCACAGAGGTGGCCACCATCCATGCAGGGCGCCGTCGTCCAGAAATTGACTAGTGATGATGGCTCTGCCCTACTGCAGATCAATTCATCAAGTCAACTGTTTAGACGGTGTGGTGATTCATCTTCAACCCATGCGTCACAGCGTTGCTGTATTCATCAGGTTGCAGTCAATGCCAGGACCCAGATTTGAACTGGGGACACGGCGATTTTCAGTCGCCTGCTCTACCAACTGAGCTATCCCGGCACGTCGCTTTCGCGACACCGGAATCTTAAATCACGGGGTGCGCCCTAGGCAGATCAATCCCCTGACCTCCCACCCCGCGTTCTTTAACGTTTTGATTGCTTCTTGAGCTGTGGCTCCACTGGTGAGGATGTCATCGACAATCCAAGTGGGTGTTGCAGAAATGCACCTAGATCGTTGATCTGGATGGATTGCGAAGGCAGATTGCATGTTGACAAGCCGTTGACTGCGACTGAGGTGGTGTTGGCCCACGGTTGGCCGACAACGTTCCAGCAGCGTCTTGGTGGTTCGTTCAAGGCTCCGGCAGATCAATCGTGGCAGCGGATTGGATCGCTTATCCGCTTTCCAACTGGGGATTGGAACCAAGAGAGCATTCGCCGGAAGGATTCGCTGCAGAGCGAAAGTAATCGCCTTCAGTCCTGATAAGTCTTGATTGCGCCGTAGGCGCAGTATTTCGCTGCGAAGCTCTCCCCGATACCAACCGGCCGCGTTGAAACGAACAGGGGTGATCCCCCTCAGTCCCAATTTCATGAGGCCCAGCTTTTGGGTGCACTCGTTGCAGGGGTGATCAGCTTGTTGATGGCTTTGGATCACCTTCTTGCAAATCGGGCAAGAAGGCACAACGAACAGGTCTTGTAGGCAATCTTGGAGTGCAGTAAGCAAAGCGTCAGAACGACTGCCTTCAGGATTCCCCTTTGCTCCCGTCAGAGGGCATGGCTCTCAGCATGGCCACCATGGTGCGGTGGGCATCCTCACTGTCAGTGAGTGTGTGATCAAATGGAATCCTGAGGGGTTTCCCGTCTACCTCAAGGCTCATCGCGTCAGCATTGACGGCCGTCATGGTGGCGATATTGGCAGCACTAACCCCTCCGTAATGGAGGGCGAACTGAAGCACTGCATCGCCATGGTCATCATTCATGTGACGACAAATGCGTTCGCTAACAGCGGGGGTAAGCGGATCAGCGGTCATGGTTGAAGGGGCGAAGGTGAGGGGGGTCGTGGCTCAGCTAAAGCGTTGCCAGAGCAGAATGGCGAGCCGAAACCCGCTGAATCCCACATATCCGGCAAGCACGATGAACAGGCCAAGGGCTAGGCCGTCACGAAGTCGGTTGGGCAAGGGTTCGGTGATGCTCGTCTAATTCTCCCTTAGATGATGAGTCTTGTCTGGTGCTTTCACAGCCTGCAGAGCCAGACGCGCGACTCCGGCGGCTGGAGGTGTGTTGCAACTGCGGATCGGAACACCGAGTTGGCGCTCGCGCAGGCGACGCCATTGAGGATTGCGCGCTCCACCTCCAAGGGTCACGATCTTTCTTGGCGGATCGGCTCCAAGGCTTGTAAGGCGTTGCCATCCCGCGTGTTCAATTTGCGTTAATCCCTCTAAAAGGCCATGCAGATAGAGGGAATCGCTGACAGGACGGGGTGTGAGTATGGGTTTGAGCTGGGGGTCATCAACGGGAAATCGCTCTCCGCATCTGGGAAGTGGGCGCAGCTGTAAGCCGCTGTTTTGATCAGGATCGATCTGACGGCTAAGTTCAGCGAGGTCGATATCAGGAAAGAGTTGTTTCAGCACCGCAGCACCCGCATTGGAGGCTCCTCCGCATAACCAACGGCCCCCCACGCGATGGTTGGAGGTCCCTGCCCAAGGAGCGAGGGGCTGATCGGTGAACCGTTTAAGCACCAAGGTGCTTCCCAGCACTGTGATGCCCTCGTCGTCTTCAGCATCAGCTGTGAGAACGGCCGCATTCGAATCTGTTGTTCCAGCGACAACCAGTAGATCCTCTGGCAGGTCTAGATCCTTGGCGCGTTGGGACGAAAGGGGGCCAAGTACTGAGCCACTGGCGCGAATCTCTGGAAGTGCATCCCACCAGGGTTGGCTGATGAAGCTGTCTGGCCAAGCTCTTTTGCTCAGGTTCCATCCCAGTCGAAGGTTGTTGCCTTCCTCCCCATAGCTCCAATTGTCAAGAAGCCACCCGCTTATCCAGTCGGCTTGATGGCGAAGCAGGAGAGGGGCTTTGGTTTTGTGTTGGTCGAATAGGTGCAGCGCCCGTGCAAGGCTCCCACTGGTGCTTGAAGCTGGTCCACCCTGTGGACTCAATTTTTCGAGCTGATCAGCGAATGTTGAGCATGAGAATGAATAGGGCAAAGCATCCGCAAGGGGCAGGCCCTGTTGATCGCATGCCAGCAATGTTCCTGAGGTGCCATCCACGGCGATGGCTTTAAGGCGATGTCGATAATCGGGCTTGAGGCGCCCGATCAATGTGCAACATCGCTCTCGCCAGTCGAAGGGGTTGATCAGACCGATCTGGTACGGCGAACTTTCGGTCTGGAGCAGAGCAAAGTTGCTGTCGATGACAGCAATTCGGACACCGCTGGTGCCTAGGTCAATGCCGAGCACCAGCGGATCTTGGCTCATGGTCTTGGGCCTAGAGGCTGCTTCCGGATTGGATGCGGTTCGCTTCCGCTTGCTTCAGGGAAGCCGCTTTGTCACCGACGTCTTCCCAGGGCAAGTTGAGATCTGGGCGGCCAAAATGGCCATAGGCAGCCGTGTCGCGGTAGAAGCGTCCACCGTTGAGGGAAGGCATTTCTCGCAGCTTGAACTGCTCGATGATGGCTCCAGGACGAAGGTCAAAGTGCTCTTGTACAAGGTCTGTGAGCTCAGCATTGGACACCTTGCCTGAGCCGAAAGACTCCACAAGGATCGATACCGGTTTGGCCACTCCAATGGCGTAGCTCAGTTGAACTTCTGCACGATTCGCAAGACCCGCTGCCACAAGTGCTTTTGCTACGTATCGTGCGGCATAAGCAGCGGAGCGATCCACCTTGGTGGGGTCTTTGCCTGAGAAGGCACCACCACCGTGACGGGCATAGCCGCCGTAGGTGTCGACGATGATTTTTCGACCCGTGAGACCGGCATCACCCTGAGGACCACCGACCACGAATTTGCCGGTGGGGTTGACCAGATAGCGGCAATTGGCGCGATCGGGCTTCAGAGGTAGGTCGGCAGTCGCTGGCAGGACAACGTGAGTCCAAAGGTCTTCACTGATGCGATTTCGCACCTCTTGCTCATCGGTTAAACCAGTCACCTCGGCGGTGTGTTGGGTTGAGATCAGGATGGTGTCGATCTCAACTGGCTTGTCGTTTTCGTAGACAACGCTCACCTGGGTCTTGCCGTCAGGGAGCAGGTAATCGAGTGTTCCGTTATGGCGGACTTCGGCCAGGCGCCTTGCCAGTCTGTGGGCAAGGCTGATGGGCAAAGGCATCAGCTCTGGCGTTTCATTGCAGGCGTAGCCAAACATGATTCCTTGATCACCAGCTCCGACTTTGTCGAGGGGATCGCCGGCGTGATCATCGGCTTCATCAACGCCCTGGGCAATATCAGGGGATTGTTGGTCAAGGGCAACGAGTACGGCACAGCTCGTGGCGTCAAAGCCACCGGCTCGCGCTCCGCTGTAGCCGATATCTCGAATCACATCGCGTACAAGATGGATAAAATCCACTTGGGCTTTGGAGGTGACTTCACCTGTGATCATGCAAAGACCGGTATTCACAACCGTTTCGCAGGCCACCCGGCTTGTGCTGTCTTGGGCTAGGAGAGCATCCAGTACGGCATCACTGACTTGATCGCAGATCTTGTCAGGATGTCCTTCCGTTACGGATTCGGAAGTGAAAACGTATCGACTCATAAGTGGTTAGGGCGTGGTGGGATTTTACGGGTTGCCCCTACAGAGCTTGTTCAACCCTTAGCTCTTGCCAGTGATGGATCAAATATTGATGGGATGTCAGGTCGGGGGGGCGATGCCATCCCGCCACATACCCAAGTGCATAACCAATGCCTGCGCGGCGTGCCATCAGCAGATCTGAGTCGGCATCACCGATCAGTGCGCACTGAGATGGATCCAAATGCAATTGTCTGCAAAGACCATGCACGGCCCCTGGGTCTGGTTTACATGGGGTGTCATCAGCGCTCCAGATTCCTGTGATGAAGTCGCTCAAGCCATGGTCTTGAAGAAATTGTTCGATTCCATGCTGGGTGTCATTGCTGATCACGGCACAGATCACACCTGCGCTGTGCAGCTCGTTGAGCAATTCTCTTGAATGGGGCAGAGGGTTTCTGGCGCTGAGGCTTTCTTTCGTGGCGTTGTGCTTGTGGAGGCGGTCTACGGAGTCAAAAATCTCTTCTGCGAGTACGAGTGCCTGAGGCCAGCTGAGATCAAAGAGACAGAAAAGCGTTGCGGTGCTCAACAGATTGTGTTGACGCGAAGCGACGGCCAATGGTCCATCGGGAATCAAGCCGGAGTCGCAGCGGCCCATCGCGCGCTTAAGCAATCCCTCGAGTTGACTTTGCACGTCGGTTGATGCGCCACGGGAGGCAAAGACGCGAATGATTTCCTCAATCCTGGCGTCGGCCAGCTCAATGAGATGGGGTTCGCTATGGGAAAGGGTGCCGTCCTTGTCGAACAGCACCCCATGGATTAAGCCAAGTGAATGGCCTCTAAGAGATAAATGAGCCATGGGCTCATGCAGCTCAGACCATCATCGAGCTCAAGGGCTCTTCTCCTTCTTCCGCTTGCTCAAGAAGCATCTGCTTGTAGCGAGCAGCCATTTCCTCTGCCTTATCAAAGACCTTTTGAGGATCGGTGAGCATGTCACCGGGTTCTGGCTCCAGTGCCTTGGTAGAGAGTGAGATCCGACCGCGTTCAGCATCTAGATCGATGATCATCACTTTCATTTGATCATTCACATTCAGCACGGAATGGGGCGTTTCGATGTGCTCGTGACTGATTTCGGAAATGTGAAGCAAACCGCTCACCCCACCGATGTCGATAAACGCGCCGTAAGGCTTGATGCCACGAACGGTTCCGATCACCACTTCGCCGACCTCAAGGCGATTCATCTTGCGCTCGACCAGGGCGCGGCGATGACTGAGAACCAAACGATTGCGCTCTTCGTCGACTTCGAGGAACTTGAGAGGCAAGAAGTCTGCAACCAGCTCTTCTTTAGGTTTGCGCGTGCTGATGTGGGATCCAGGGATGAAGCCGCGCAGGCCTTCCACCCGAACGAGCGCACCACCACGGTTGGTGGCGAACACTTCTGAATAAATGGTGGCGTCTTCTTTTTGCAGCTGACGCACCCGTTCCCAGGCACGCTGATACTCGATACGGCGAACCGAGAGAGAGAGTTGGCCGTCTTCGTTCTCTTCACTCATGATGAAGAATTCCCGAATCTCACCGGGTTGCAACACGTCGCTGAGACCTTCCACTCTGTTGATAGAGACCTCTTGGAGTGGCATGAATGCGGCTGTTTTGGCGCCGATATCGATCATTGCCCCCTTTGTCTCCAGCGCGAATACTGTGCCGTTAACAATGTCGCCTGGCTTGAAGTTGTAGTCGTACTTGCTAAGAAGTGAGGCGAAATCATCAATCGTGAAGCCGGCTCCATCCAAATCCTTAGGGTTGGCACGACTGCTGGGATCATCCGCAGTAGGAATGTCTTCCGGGATGCTGAGATCCTCGTCCGTTCCGAAATCGGCTTGGTCCGCTGTGGCTTCGACGGCAGTGCTCTCGTCGATGGGAGTGGTTGAGTCCACAGCGAGATCCTGAGCCGGATCGGTTGGGGTAACAGTCATGGATGGATGGCGGTCTGCCCGAGGACAGTGCGATAAAAATTGACCCAGCGCCCGCCGACAAAGGGTCAGTAATTTTTAATTTTACAGAACAGCCTTGCTTTTTAGACGAGTGCGGCGAGTTCAGCTTTGTCTGCGTTCATCCCCTCGAGCGTGGAGACGAAATCGCTAACGCTTCGAAAGTGTCGATACACCGAGGCAAAACGCACGTAAGCGACTTCGCTGAGCCCCTTGAGATGACTCAGCACCAACTCACCAATCTCTGAACTGGTGATCTCACGGCTACTGCTTTGCTGAAGACTGAGTTCGAGATTGTCAACGATCTCTTCGAGTTTGCTTGGCGTTAACCCAGTTTTTTCGCAGGCTCGGCTTAGGCCGTGAAGCAGTTTGCTGCGGTTAAAAATCTCACGATGACCATTGCGTTTGATCACGGTGATTGGAACCATCTCTACCCGCTCGTAAGTCGTGAATCGGAATTCACAATTTAGGCATTCACGACGCCGACGCACACTTCTTCCGCCCTCGGCTGCTCTCGACTCGAGAACCCGGCTATCCGTGTTTTGGCAGGAGGGGCACTGCATGCCCTAATCAATCCAATTTGAATACTTCACATTGTATAGAACATGTGGAGCCTTGAAAAGTGTTTGAGAAATAAAAATCTGATTTGAGCAATAAAAAAACCCCGCTTTTGAGCGGGGTTAGATCTGCTGGATGGACTACTTACCGATCTTCGGTGGATCGCGAAATGCGATTGCGAAGAACAAGGTGGCAATCGCCAGGCCGAGGATGAGGATGTAAGCGAAGCTTTCCATCGAGAGTCTCCTAGAGAGCGATCAGCTGAGGGGTGTGGATCCCGTGGGAGGAACATATCCCTCGGGTAGGCGACGGGTGGATTTGTCGCCAAGTTTTTGGAAGAGGCCGAATTCAACCTGTTCGCCAAGATCTGGGTCGATTCCTGCGAACACGTCACGGTAGAGGGTGCGAGCACCGTGCCAGATGTGGCCGAAGAAGAAGAGCAGGGCGAAAGTTGCGTGCCCGAACGTGAACCAGCCGCGTGGTGAACTGCGGAACGTTCCGTCCGAGTTATAGGTTTCGCGATCGAATTCAAAACCTTCACCGAGTTGGGCCTTACGGGCCAGGCGTTTCACGTCAGCAGGATCAGTGAAGACCTTGCCATCGAGAGAACCGCCATAAACGGTTGCTGTAACTCCCTTCTGTTCGAAGGAATACTTGGCTTCGGCACGACGGAACGGAATGTCTGCGCGAACGATGCCGTCGTTGTCTTCAAGAACAACTGGGAAGTTCTCGAAGAAGTTGGGAAGACGACGCACTTGAAGTTCACGTCCTTCTTTGTCGGTGAAGACAGGATGACCAATCCATCCGGTGGCGAGACCGTCTCCATTCACCATCGGACCAACACGGAACAGGCCGCCTTTGGCAGGACTGTTGCCGACATAGTCGTAGAAAGCCAGTTTTTCGGGTATGGCTGCGTAGGCCTCATCAATGGAGGCGCCTTCGTCAAGGGCCGTTTGAACGCGGCGATTGATTTCTGTCTTGAAGTAACTCTGATCCCACTGATAACGAGTGGGGCCAAACAGTTCGACAGGAGTGGCAGCGGCGCCGTACCACATGGTTCCAGCCACGATGAAGGCAGCGAAGAACACAGCTGCGATAGCGCTGGCAAGCACAGTCTCAATATTTCCCATCCGTAAGGCCTTGTAGAGGCGCTCCGGCGGTCGCGTTGTGATGTGGAAAATACCGGCAATGATTCCCACGATGCCTGCGGCAATGTGGTGGGCCACAATCCCGCCTGGGTTAAACGGGTTGAAGCCTTCTGGCCCCCACGATGGTTGAACCGCTTCTAAGTGACCCGTTAATGAATACGGATCAGAGATCCACATTCCAGGTCCGAAGACACCTGTGAGGTGAAAGGCACCAAATCCAAAACAGCCAAGTCCTGCGAGGAGAAGGTGGATGCCGAAAATTTTCGGAAGGTCAAGAGCTGGTTCGCCCGTACGGGGATCTTGCCAAATTTCAAGATCCCAATACGTCCAGTGCCAAATCGCAGCAAGCATCAAGAGACCGCTGAAGACGATATGAGCGGCTGCAACGCCTTCGAAACTCCAGAAGCCAGGATCGACTCCCGTTTCTCCGGTGATACTCCAACCTCCCCAGCTTCCGGTAACGCCAAGTCGCGACATGAAGGGCATGACAAACATGCCCTGGCGCCACATGGGGTTCAGGACTGGATCCGATGGATCAAAAATTGCTAGTTCGTAGAGGGCCATCGAGCCGGCCCAGCCGGCAACGAGGGCAGTGTGCATGAGGTGCACGGCCAGGAGTCGGCCGGGGTCGTTAATGACGACGGTGTGCACCCGATACCAGGGCAATCCCATGGGTCAGGTTCAGGTGGAACGGAGCTGCTGATGCAGACAGACCAAGCGATCGTAGGGGGTTCGCCCAATTGAGTGGGGTGTGTTGTCGCGAGCTGCAATGTCTTGTGTTGAGCCCCCTTGATTTGTTTTCCCCGCAGTCCTGTCAGTGCTTCCGTCCCTTGCCTGCCGCATTCGGGTCTGGCCGAGGGGGTTACAAAACGCAACCTTTGGGCGCAAAGTGGGCGTTTATTGCTGGGGCACTCCATGCCAGTCATTCGTTTTCTGCGTGAAGGACGTGATGTGGAGTGTTATCCCGGTGAAAATTTGCGCGACGTCGCTCTGCGAGAAAACATCGAGCTTTACGGCTTGAAGGGACAGCTCGGGAATTGTGGTGGATGCGGTCAGTGCATTACCTGTTTCGTCGATGTTGTGGGATCCGATGCCGACGCGCCTTTAACGGCAAGAACCGTTGTTGAAGACAACAAGCTCAGGCGGCGTCCCGAGTCCTGGAGATTGGCTTGTCAAGCGTTGGTGGAGCAATCCGTGATCGTGTTGACACGCCCGCAAGTTCGTTTGGCTGAACTCGATAAGAAAAAAGCAGCAGCTCGCTCAGAAGCCCTGCCAGCAGGGCCAACTGCGTGGCCGTTTGTCGAGGGCGCTGAAGACGCTGAAGAAGGCTCGAAACAGGAGACTGATTCCGCTTCGGCTGCTACGCCCAGTGACGAGGGGTGAGCTGAAGCTCATCGTTGCTCCCGAACGATGATACGTTCGGCCTTGCACCATTAATCGCCCATGGAAACCAACGATCTCGGCTTCGTTGCCAGCCTCATGTTCGTCCTGGTTCCGACGGTGTTTCTAATCGTCTTGTTCATCCAGACCAACAGCCGAGAAGGTTCCTCCTGATCAACTGTTGGTTCATGGATGGTCCGCTTCAGTTCTTTTCTGGCTCGCGGACCAGAAGAACCGGAGCAGGCGCGTGGACTCGGATGTAATCGCTGATCGAGCCGCCAAGGAGCTTGTCCAGATCCACGAGGCCTCTGGCTACAAGGGGTCGCCTGTCTTGTGATGCGATCACGACGAGGTCGGCTCCAATTTCTTCGGCTGCTTGGCAGACTCCTCGGCCGATGTCCGGATTCGCCATGTGCATTGGCTTGAGTTCAACGCCCAGGCTCCGAGCGCGTTGCACCGCAGCAGCAAGCAATCCATCGGCTTTGTTGTCGCCGCCACGGGATGCTGATAGATCTTGCCTCGCAATGTGAACTCCGGTGAGCTGTCCGCCTGGGATGTCGCGAACCATTTCACAGGCAATCCGAAGCGCATCGTCGCCAACACCAGTTCCGTCAATGGTCACCATGAGGCGATTCACGTGGCGGACGTATAGGTCGTCACGGACCAGCAGCATTGGACGTGTTGACAGTTGGAACACGTATTGGCTTGTGCTGTTGGACAGGATCGACTGCAGGCGACCAAGGCCTCTGGATCCCATCACGATCAAGTCTGCATTGATTTCTTCAGCCACCTTGAGGACGGTTTGCTTGGCATCCCCTTGGCGGATGATCGAATTCACTTCATTGGGGTCAAGCCCTAATTGACTCACAGCTTTTGCGAGCAGGCTCCCAGCTGTTGTCCAATGATCTTCTGCGTTGACCTTGCCTTGCTCAGAGACCACGTGGAGCAGGTTGATACGAGCAGTCCTGAACCCTGGAAGGTCCCGCAGCATTCGCACCATTTCTCCGACATGCCCTTTGCCGGAATCAGCAATCAGAAGATTCTTGAACACGATGAAGAGTTAGGTCTGCGTCAGCCTATGGCTGATGCACCAGACCGTGCTGATGGTGACTGAGAGCGTTACGCGCCTTCCTTGGCAATTACACAAGCGTGTGCTGCCACAGCACACAGATCACGGCGGTGTGATGTGGCACGGCGCCTATGTCGGTTGGTTGGAAGAAGCCCGTGTGGAAGCACTCGCGGCTGTGGGGCTTCCCTACCGAGTGATGGCGCTTGAAGGGTTGGAAATGCCAGTGGTGCGCTTGGAGATGTCTTACAAGCGAGCCCTGTTGCATGGTGACCAGGTTGTGCTTGAAAGCCATGCGCTTCCTCCTGAGGGCCCCCGCTGGCGCTGGCGGACGCGTCTGTTGGTGGCCGATGGTGATTGTGCTTTCGAGGCGGATGTGGAGTTGGTGTTGGTCCGTCTCGACGGTGGACGACGTCAGGTTTTGCGCCGACCGCCGCCATCCGTTGCCACAGCGCTACAGCGATTGACCCAGGGGCCAGATCGATGATGTAGTAGTACTGATGTACTTGCAATGAATTGTTGGGAGAGCGTGGCTGGTGGTGGTTATGGATCTCATGCCCCGGACTCGGTGTTGCCAGGATTAGGGCGCTGAGGGCTGTTGCTAATGCCCATCAGGTGACCTTGGCCGATTTGTGGTCATGGCCTCTTGTTCGTTTGCAAGGAGCGCTTCGCTGGCCTGACTCCTTGATGGCGCGTGTCGAGTCTTATCGGCTGAGCAAAGGAGCTCTCCCCAGCCTTTTGGTTCCAGACAATGCTCTTTTCCCCCTGGATTTGGACTGGCCGATCGCATTTGATTCCTTGCAGCGCCCTCCTCTTGCTGTGCACTGGTCGGGGCAGAAGGCGTGCTGGCCTTTCTTATCCGCTCAAAAGGCTGTAGCGGTGGTGGGAACGCGCCGACCATCGGATCATGGCTGTCGGATGGCGCATGCTCTTGGTCAGTGCCTCGCCCGTGCTGGTTGGCCCGTGGTGAGTGGTCTTGCCGAGGGAATTGATGCCGCCTCTCACCATGGTTGTCTTGCAGCGAGTGGACTTCCAGTAGGTGTGTTGGGTACGCCGTTGGATCGTGTGTATCCGCCTGAGCATGAGGCCCTGCAGGCCCAAGTGGAGTCTGCTGGCCTGTTGTTGAGCGAATGGCCTCGCGGTGCGCGGGTGCAGAGATCCAATTTTGCTTTGCGGAATCGTCTTCTGGTGAGTGTGTCTTGTGCCCTAGTGGTGGTTGAGTGCCCAGAGACAAGCGGCTCACTGCTATCAGCCCAGATTGCTCATACTCAAGATTGTCCTGTTTGGGTGGTTCCAGGGGATGCGCTGCGTTGGTCTTGTAAGGGCAGCAACGGTTTGTTGCAGGAGGGGGCAACACCCTTGCTATCGCCTGAATCATTGATTGCGGCCCTAGGTCCAGGGCCGCTTGCGGCCGCGAGGACTGCGTCGATGACATTGGACCGATCCCGGTTTTCAGTCGATCGGAATCATTCGCTTCTGCGTGGCGTTGATCAAGGGCTCACCCTTGAGCAGCTATCTGCAGCACTCAGCTGCAGTCCCACTCAATTGGCGCATGAGTTGTTGCAACTCGAGCTCGCGGGTGTTATTGAGCCCAAGCCTGGACTGCGTTGGCGGTCCGTTTAAGTTGTTCCAATGGGCGTTATCCGCTGCAAGGGAACAGATCTACTGGTGTGGAGGCGGGAGCTGATCCGTCAGGGTGGACGCCCTGTGGATTTGGATTGGCTGCTTTCGATCGCCGCAGATTGCTCGTGGAGTGATCTTCAAAAGCTACGAATTTGCCCAGACGTTGAGATCGAGCTGAGTTCCTCGTTGCATCACCTCACGGATCTTTGGGCCCAGCATCGCGATCATCACATTCCTCTTCAGCACTTGGTTGGCATTTGTCCATGGCGAGATCTTGAGCTGGAGGTTTCGTCCGACGCCTTGATCCCCCGTCAAGAAACTGAGCTGCTCATCGAGTTGGCTTTGCAGTGTTTGCCAGAGGATGCTCGCGATGTAGAAGGGATCTGGGCCGACTTGGGAACAGGATCGGGAGCTTTGGCGGCGGCTCTTGCCCGTGTTTTCCCTAGCTGGCAGGGCCATGCCGTGGACTCCAGTGGCAGTGCGCTTGCTCTTGCCGAACGCAATCTGATCGCCCTAGCTGGCAAAAGTGATTGGCAACTCCATCTCGGCAGCTGGTGGGAACCGCTCAAACCATGGTGGGGGCAGATAGACCTTGTGCTCAGTAACCCGCCCTATATCCCGACGGCTGTGATGGATGAACTTGCTCCCGTTGTTAAAGACCATGAGCCTCATTTGGCTCTTTGTGGTGGTGAGGATGGACTCGACTGTTGCAGGCAGATCATCCGTGATGCCAGCAGAGCACTAGCTCCAGGCGGATGGATCCTTCTGGAGCATCACCATGACCAGAGTGCGATGGTGCTGAAGTTGCTCAGTGATGCAGGTCTTGAACGGCCAGAAGCCCGTTATGACCTTCAGGGCATCCCTCGCTTTGCTCTTGCGCAGCGGTCTTGCGAACCTATCGCTTACGACCAGCAGAGGGATGAACGATGACGATCAATCCCCTCAATCTGTTCGATCGCGATCGAACCGAAGCGCATTTGCGTGCTGGCGGCGCAGCCTTACTCCCAACAGACACCCTCCCGGCATTGGCTTCGATGCCAGAGCAGGCGGCTCAAATTTGGAGATTGAAAAAACGGCCACAGGACAAGCCGTTGATCCTGATGGGTGCTGACGTTGATGCGTTGTTGTGTCATGTCTCCCCCGTTGCTCGAGCCGATGCCAGTGCACTTGCGCAACGGCACTGGCCAGGAGCTCTCACCCTGGTCTTGCCAGCCTTTGGTCCCTGCGCAGAGACGCTCAACCCGGGATGCGCAACCCTTGGTTTGCGCATCCCGGCTTGTAAGCCCATGTTGGATCTTCTGCGTTGCAGCGGTCCGCTTGCCACGACCAGTGCCAACCTTTCGGGAGAGCCCGCCAGTCGAACCGAAACGGAGGCTGCTGGCGCATTTCCAGACTTGCCGTTGCTTGCACCGATCCCTTGGCCAGCCCCTTCTTGTCAAGCGAGCTCGGTGATTGCTTGGCGAGGACCTCAAGACTGGCATTGCCTGCGCAGAGGCGCTGTGATGCCAGTAGGTGTAGTGAGCCTTCCCGAATGCTCTGGTTAATCGCTGCGTTGATTTTGCTCCAAACGGCCATGCACTGGCTGTATGAACCGGTGGTCCAACTGCTTACGCCATTGGTTGGTTTCAACCTGCTTCCATGGATGATTGTCTTCATTGGGATCTGGATTTTTACAGGTCGCTCAATCCGATGACCCACCGCGCAGAAGAAGAGCTGATCGTGCCCTTAGAGATCGTGTCTGAAGCCGGCTAACGGATTTGAACCGATGACCTTCGCTTTACAAAAGCGCTGCTCTACCACTGAGCTAAGCCGGCATTGTTGGGAGTTTAACGCTGCGCGTTCTTGTGGACTCTGAATGGTTTCTGAGCCACCACATTGAAAGCTCAAGTCTCGAACGGCACCCACTTTTATCGAGAGCGTTGCTGATGTGACTTTCCACAGTGCGGATGCTCACCACCAGTCTGGAAGCGATGGCCCGATTGCTAAGCCCCTCAAGAAGGAGTTGGACCACGGCGGTTTCTGCTGGGGTGAAGCCTTGCTCAGCCATAAGGTCTGGAGATGCTTCTAGAACCATTCCCCGTTAGTCAGATTTGGGAGGTGCTGAAGTAATTGGTCGACGAAACGGCAAGTTGGCAACTAAGGCCGTTACACGATCTTCGGTTTCCAGGCTTACATCCCCTTCCTCTAGGTCGATATCGACGTATTTAGCCACCACTTCAAAAATTTCACGACGCATTTGGTCGAGAAGCTCAGGGCTTAGGTCACTGCGGTCGTGAGCCAGAACAAGTTGAAGCCTGTCTCTGGCAGTACTGGCGCTCGCTGGTTGACGCCCAAGCAATTTGTCGACAAGGTCACGGAGAGTCATCAGCTCAGAAGATCTTCGTTTGCATCAAG
Source organism: Synechococcus sp. CC9311 (assembly GCF_000014585.1). Taxonomy (NCBI): domain Bacteria; kingdom Bacillati; phylum Cyanobacteriota; class Cyanophyceae; order Synechococcales; family Synechococcaceae; genus Synechococcus; species Synechococcus sp. CC9311. The sequence goes on from NC_008319.1 coordinate 522,356, forward strand.
CGGCGCACTGTGGCCCGTAGGCCCGAACGCTCCTTGGAAGGATCCAGCAATGGAATGTCCTCGCCTTGAAGGCGGCCAGCGATATTGCCGTAGGCCTTGGCTGCTGGTGATTTTGTTCCATTCAAGGTGAGAGGTTCGCCCCGATTGGTGCTCACGATCACCTGTTCATCTTCCAGCACTAATCCGAGCAAGGGGAGGGCCAAGATGTCGGTGACATCATCCACAGCCAGCATCTCTTGATTGGCCATCATTTTCGGCCTTACTCGGTTGAGGACGAGCTGGACCGGGTTCACCCCGTGGGTGTTGAGCAAGCCGATCACACGATCTGCATCTCGCACTGCTGAAACCTCAGGAGTGGTGATCACAATGGCTTCCCGGGCAGCTGCAACGGCGTTTTTGAAGCCGTCTTCAATGCCCGCAGGGCAGTCGATCAACACATATTCAAATCGTTTCTCAAGCATGGAGGCAATGGCCTGCATGTCTTCCGGTTTGAGCCACTCGAGCATCCGAGGGTTGCCAGCCGGCAGCAACGCCAGATTGGGGACTTGCTTGTGCTTTACAAGGGCCTGGTCCAAGCGACAGGTCTCGGCTAAGACCTCTTGCGCTGTGTAGACAATGCGATTCTCGAGTCCAAGCAACAGATCAAGGTTGCGCAAACCGAAGTCGGCATCCAGAACAACGGTGCTTGACCCTCGCTGGGCTAGGGCAATCCCCAAGTTTGCCGTCAGGGTTGTCTTCCCAACGCCCCCCTTGCCGGAGCAGATCAAGATCGTTCGCGAATTTGACGTCACGTTGTCGCGGTTGATTTGGCAAGGTTAAGGGCTAGTGCCCTTAATTGTTCAAATCGAAAGAAAGCTCCTGAATTGTTAAGTCACTGCGGGGATCAGCAGGCTCGATTGCAATCTCTCCATCCACAATCCGCGCTTCCTCCGCCAGACCAGGTTGGGGTTTTTCCTCTGGTCCTCTGGCGACTAGATCCGCGATTCGTAGCTGAAGCGGACGGAGCTGTAAGGCCGTGATGCGTGCATTCAAATCGCCTTGAACACCCGCATGAGCACAGCCACGGAGGCGTCCCCAGATCAGGACGTTCCCTCCTGCGCTGATTTGAGCGCCTGGATTGACATCTCCAATGAGCAAAACGTGATGACGAGCTTTCAGATGGTCTCCCGATCGCAGGGTTGCTCGATGGATCAACAGGGCTGGGGCCTGCTGTTCTTCGCGACTTTCAGGACGAGGATCAGTGGGCTGCGGCGTCATGAGCTGAGCTGGAATGCCAAGCGCGTTCGCGCTGACAACGGTATGTGGATTGCAGCTTTTGATCGACAGCAATCGACATTGACGTTCCTCAAGCTGGGCTTGAAAGGCAGCGAGCACTCGGCAATTCAGCAACCACTCCCCGCTATCCAATTCAAGATCTTTTCCCTCAAGACCATTGAGTTGGTCCGCCAGGGTGTCCTGCCAAGGGATGTGCCGATTGGTGGGCAAAACTAGGCGATGGCATGCAGTTTGAAAGGTCCCTTGGGTCAAAGCCACCGACGTGATCAAGAGTGGAGGCTGACGTTAGATGTGCGCCAGGTATTGGCCCACCTTTCGTTTCAGTTCCTGACCGATCTGTTTTGGATAAATCAGCCAGCTGGTGCTGGCCGGTGTGCTCAGGCTTCTAACCAGTGCTGAGCTTTGCTCAAGCGCTTGAAGTTGCTGGCCATTCCAGAGCCTTAGCCCCCCTCGATAGGGGTGATACCCACGTAATTGTTGATGCCGTAGTCCGCAGCACAAACTCGGATCTAAACCTTTCGCTTCGGCTAATCCCCTGGCTTGGGCCAAGCATTCGAGCTGTTTCTCTTTTGAAAGACTGTCTACATCCAGTGCTTTAAATAGTCGTCGGTTGAGAAACCGATCACAGAGATCAGCGAGCGGGCGAGGGGCTTCCTCTCGCCAGCGCAACAAGTGATAGCCAGTTCGCAGGTCATCGTTGGCGAGGTAGGACTCCAGGTCGAGCTCATGGGCAGACCAAAGCCAGCTGTGCATCGTGGAATCTGTCCAGACATCATTGGGGCCTAGCTCACGGGCTAGACGGATCATTTGTTCCAGCAGCCAATTGCAGACCACATTGAGGCGGTGGTTGTAAACACTGCGGTACATCAGGTTTCGCACCACGAGGTAGTGCTCGACGGCCATTAGACCCTTGGGATGAATAGCGAGTTCTCCATCTGGCGCCAGGGTGAGTGCTGCCAGGATTCTCTCTAAATCAAGCTGGCCATAGCTCGTCCCAGTGCTGTAGCTATCGCGCAGCAAGTAATCGAGTCTGTCGCAGTCGAGTTGGCTGCTAACAAGGTCCTTAATCACCCTGCGTTGTGTGCTGCCGTGCTCTAGAAGTGCGGCCACGGCTTCTGAACTTCCCGGTTGGAATCGTTCGAGTGGCTCCTGGATCGCCGGGTGCTCTCGAACGATGCGTGCTGACCAATGTTCGTGGTGGGTGCCAAACATTTCCTCGCCGGTGTGGCTCAGGGGCGCATGACCCAAGTCATGGAGCAGGGCTGCTGCATAGAGCACGCCCCGATGAAGTTCCAGTGACGGATCCATGGCCAACAAGCTCTGAAAGGCCTGTCGTGCGATGTGGAACACGCCAAGAGAGTGGGTGAACCGGCTCGATTCCGCGCCGTGGAAGGTTAAAAATGCGGGCCCGAGCTGGCGAATGCGCCGAAGCCTTTGGAAGGGAGCTGCGTCAACGAGCTCGAGCACCAGCGCTTCTGCTGGGTCGTCTGTATTGAGCGCGATGCCGCCATGAAGAGGGTCGTGATAAGTGCGGCTACTCATGCCGTTGCTGCCATCTCCTCTTCATTGCTGAGATCAGTTGTTGGGGGAGATTCCGCAGTTTGTCGATCGATGATGGCCTCCAGCACCCGTGCGGCATCCGTTAGCCAGCGGTCTCCCTCGCCACCCGGATTCAGCGGCTCGGGCTGATCTAGCAAACGGTCTGGAGTAATTCCTTGCCCCTGAATGTCACGTCCGCTTGGGGTGACATAGCCGGCAACAGTGACGGCCAAACCACTGCCATCGCTCAGATTGGTGAGGGTCTGAATGAGTCCTTTGCCGAAGGTTTCACTGCCGAGCAGCAGTGACCGATCATTGTCTTGAAGGGCCCCCGCGAGGATCTCGCTGGCACTCGCGGTGCCGGCGTTGACCAAGGTCACCATCGGACCGTCGTACAACGTGATTGGGTTCGATTGGATGGGATCAGCAATCCCATCTCGATTGCGTGTTTCTACAATGGGCTCTTGGTTTAGGAAGGCGTCAGCAACAGCGAGTCCACCGCTGACGAGCCCTCCAGAGTTGTTCCGAAGGTCAAGAACTACCCCTTCCACTCCTTTGTCGGTGAGTTCCTGCAAGGCTTCTTGAACTTGATTCGGTACGCCTTCGCTGAATTGTGTGATTCGAAGATGGCCAAGGGTGTGGGTGTCACTGCGAAGACGGCGTGTGCGAACGGGGCGCAGGTCAACATTGCGTCGTTCCAATGTGAGTTCTTCCGGCTCTCCATTTGGGGGTTGCACAGTCAGCAAAACCTGTGTTCCTACATCCCCTCGTAAGCGTGCCGCTGTGGTTTCGAGTCCCAGCAGAGCGGTCGATTCTCCGTTCACTGCCAGCAGCGCCGCGCCGCTGACCACGCCAGCGTCAGCGGCGGGTGACCCCTCGAGTGCCGCGATCACAACGACTGAATCTTCATCGTTGTGATGGCCGAGTTGAAGCCCTACTCCACTCAGGCTTCCCGAGTTGCTGGATTTCATGACGGAGTAATCGTCAGGTCTCAAAAGACGTGTGTATGGATCATCGAGGGGCTCAAGCATGGCTTCGATGGCGCTGTAGGCCTGCTCGCTGGTTTCGATCGTCTTCTCGAGAGCCTTCTGTCGCAAACGCTTCCAGTGAATACGGTCGAAAGTCGAGGGGTCGACATAGCTCTGATTCACGAGGCGCCAGGTTTCCACCACCAACTGCTGGGCATCGTTGAGAGCCAGAGCAGGCGCTGGAATTAAGAGGCTGCAAAGCAAAAGGGAGGCCAAGCCGGAGGCCAGCTGCCGCAGGCCTTTTCTCATGTAATTAACAATCGGCAACATCAGCTTCATTCTGTCGCGTCGGTTGGATCGTCATCGGTAGACTCTCGCAATCCAAACCGACCTTTGCATGGCGAACTCCTCACCTGTCTACGACTGGTTCCAGGAACGTCTTGAAATTCAGGACATCGCTGATGACTTCAGCACCAAGTACGTTCCGCCCCACGTCAATATTTTCTATTGCCTGGGCGGCATCACGCTTGTTTGCTTCCTGATTCAGTTCGCGACCGGGTTCGCGATGACTTTCTATTACAAGCCCACTGTGGCTGAGGCTTACAGCTCAGTTCAGTACCTGATGACAGACGTGAGCTTCGGGTGGCTCATTCGCTCAGTTCACAGATGGAGCGCCTCAATGATGGTGCTCATGCTGATCCTGCATGTCTTCCGTGTGTACCTCACGGGTGGCTTCAAGCGTCCCCGTGAGCTCACTTGGGTGACTGGTGTGACGATGGCTGTGATCACGGTTTCCTTCGGAGTTACCGGATACTCACTTCCTTGGGATCAAGTTGGCTATTGGGCCGTCAAGATCGTTTCCGGAGTCCCCGCTGCCATTCCAGTGGTTGGTGATTTCATGGTTGAGCTTTTGCGTGGTGGAGAAAGTGTTGGCCAATCCACACTCACTCGCTTTTACAGCCTTCACACATTCGTGATGCCTTGGTTGCTTGCTGTCTTCATGCTCATGCACTTCTTGATGATCCGTAAGCAGGGCATTTCTGGTCCTTTGTGATCCATCTCAGTTGCTTTACGCACTGATTCAAGTTTCGAACTTTCCCACTTACCGTTCGTTCATTACCGCTTCGCACCATGCATATTCTCAAGAAGCCTGATCTCACCGACCCCAAGTTGCGGGCCAAGCTCGCCAAAGGCATGGGTCATAACTATTACGGTGAGCCGGCATGGCCCAATGATCTTCTCTACATCTTCCCTGTAGTCATTCTTGGCACCATTGCCTGCATTGTCGGTCTGTCCGTCTTAGATCCAGCCATGCTGGGCGACAAAGCCGATCCGTTCGCAACACCGCTTGAAATCCTCCCTGAGTGGTACCTCTATCCGGTGTTCCAGATCCTCAGGGTTGTTCCTAACAAGCTTCTTGGTATCGCACTGCAAACCTTGGTTCCCCTTGGTTTGATGCTTATTCCATTCATTGAGAGCTTTAACAAGTTTCAGAACCCATTCCGCCGTCCTATCGCGATGGCAGTCTTCTTGTTCGGTACAGCTACCACTATCTATTTGGGAATCGGTGCTGCGATGCCTATCGACAAGTCACTGACTCTCGGTTTGTTCTGAGCAAACCAGCTTCAGTAAAAAACCCCTAGCCCATGGCTAGGGGTTTTTTTGTGCGGTGTTGTTTTGAGCTGTTGTTTTATCCGCTCGGTCCGTCAAGGTCGAGCATGTCCACATCATCAGGATTGACCCGAAGGAAGTGATGGAGCAGAAGAAATCCAACGATGGTCCAGGTCTGATAAGTGCGTGATTGCTGGCCCATCCAAGTGCCTGTGGGTCCATCGAAATATTCAGCCCATTGTTGTCTTGGCAGTTGGTTGAGCTGGCTCCAGTAACAATCCTCAAGCATCGCCTTCATCTGCCCCATCAGCAGGATGTCTGCATTGGGGTGACGGCGCTCATGGAGAAGAATCGAAGCTCCGAAATACCAAAGAAGGCTCGGCCAATGGCCACCATTGTGGTAACTCCATGGCCAGTTCTTAGGGTCTGATCCGGTCTTGTTTTGCCACTCCAACGTTTCCATGGGTGGGTGGCAAATCCGCATTGGCATCTGCGCCATCAGATGATTGCGGTTGTGAAGCGTGAGGCGAAACAGTGCACGCTGTTGCGGTGCTGTCAGGAGTCCGAAGAGACAGCCCAGGGAATTGCCAAGACTGTAAAAACGGAAATCGGGTCGACCGGTACGGATGTTGCCGATTAAATAGCCACCGCGGTTCTCAAGCCAATCCTGCAGCCAATCAGGGATCACTTGTGGCTGCACATTGAATTCGTTTTGGTGCTGATTGTCGCCGTATTGCTCCGTGGGCCTTCGTCTTAAAACTTGCATCGTTTTACTGGTTACCCAGTAGTGCTTCAGCAAGAACTTGCGGAGGTCATGAATCCACTGGCGTGTGAGCACCAAACGTTGATCGAGCAGGCGACTGCTTTGATTCCGTAGACCGAGCTCCATGAGCTGGGAGCAGCAACGAAGGGAGGCGTACAGGAGCACTTCGACTTCAAGGGGTGCACCCCATACGTCCATTGGACGATCGATCATGAACGCACAATCCGGAACAAACAGCACCGGCGTGCCCTCAAACGTGGGGTGAAGAACGAGGTCCAACAACAGTTGGACCCCTCGTTGGACGCCTGGGGTGGATCCAAATTGTTCGTCCCCACTGGCTTTGACGTACATCCAGCAGAGGACTGGCCACCAGAGACTGGCGTCGACAGATGTGATCCGTCCGATTGAACGTTGTCCGTAATCGGCAATGAGCTCACCGTTCTCCTCAACAAAACTTGTTGGGAATACACCACGGGTCTGATAGGTAGTGCTCTGCAGGTCGAGGCAGATCTTGAGGAACTGCTTGACGACCTTGAACCTTTTTTGCGTCAACAGGTAGACCATCACTGGCACGTTGTCGCGCAGGAAGATCTCGCCGTAATTGAGGGCCTCGTCGTCACGAGGGTGCTGGAGAGCAGCAACGCTTCCTGCCAGGCTGCCAGCAATCGGAATCAGCGTGCGTTCGAAATGCTCTTTGGCCTTTTGAACGACCTGATCTTCTTTGGAGCTGGGACGGACCCGCTGGTTCTGTTGGCTGAAGCGTTCGGCCATGGTGCTTTTGCGACCATTGTTCAAAACTTAGTGATGGACTTTGCTCTGGCCAGTGGAAGCAAGTCTGGAGATGCTCTCATCCCTCCAAGGTTGCAAAGAGGGTGTGTGTTGGGTTATGGTTTTGGACTGCGCGGGGGAGTAACACTCCGAGGCGCAGCCGAGGGATGCAAAGAGCGAAAGCTTGAAGTGTTCTGAGGGTGCTTACGAGATTGGGGGAGCGATCCCACGATGTTGTAAGTTTCAAAGGCGGTCGCGAGACCGCAGGCCGCACGTCTCTGAAAGGGGACGCAAAGCCAGAACCTGGACAATTAAAAAGTTTAGGAACTGACGCTTTTATCGCGTTTAGTTCGAGTTAAGGCCGAAAGGTTTTAATGCGAACTAAATGATATTGCGATAAAGGTGTGAGGTCCCGTCAACAACATTTTAGTTGCAGAGAAGCATTGTGCTTACAACTTGAGGGTTTTCACGAACCATTGAGTTGTCGGTGTGCGCAATGTGGAGCAACGACCGGATCTGAGATCCTGGAAAGTCAAACGAGGAAGAGATTCTAAATTTGCACTCTTGTGAATCCTTCTGTCAGAGGAAGGGGGCGACAACTGCGACCAGTACGCCAGTGCTGGGCCCGTGGGTGAAGCAAGTCAATCTGAGGTGAGAACCAAAAGGGATTGATCTACAACGGAGAGTTTGATCCTGGCTCAGGATGAACGCTGGCGGCGTGCTTAACACATGCAAGTCGAACGAACCTTCGGGTTAGTGGCGGACGGGTGAGTAACGCGTGGGAATCTGCCCTCAGGAGGGGGATAACGGTTGGAAACGGCCGCTAATACCCCATATGCCGAGAGGTGAAATGAATTTCGCCTGAGGATGAGCCCGCGTCTGATTAGCTAGTTGGTGAGGTAAGAGCTCACCAAGGCATCGATCAGTAGCTGGTCTGAGAGGATGATCAGCCACACTGGGACTGAGACACGGCCCAGACTCCTACGGGAGGCAGCAGTGGGGAATTTTCCGCAATGGGCGAAAGCCTGACGGAGCAACGCCGCGTGAGGGATGAAGGCCTCTGGGCTGTAAACCTCTTTTATCAAGGAAGAAGATCTGACGGTACTTGATGAATAAGCCACGGCTAATTCCGTGCCAGCAGCCGCGGTAATACGGGAGTGGCAAGCGTTATCCGGAATTATTGGGCGTAAAGCGTCCGCAGGCGGCCCTACAAGTCTGCTGTTAAAAAGTGGAGCTTAACTCCATCATGGCAGTGGAAACTGTTGGGCTTGAGTGTGGTAGGGGCAGAGGGAATTCCCGGTGTAGCGGTGAAATGCGTAGATATCGGGAAGAACACCAGTGGCGAAGGCGCTCTGCTGGGCCATCACTGACGCTCATGGACGAAAGCCAGGGGAGCGAAAGGGATTAGATACCCCTGTAGTCCTGGCCGTAAACGATGAACACTAGGTGTCGGGGGAATCAACCCCTCCGGTGTCGTAGCCAACGCGTTAAGTGTTCCGCCTGGGGAGTACGCACGCAAGTGTGAAACTCAAAGGAATTGACGGGGGCCCGCACAAGCGGTGGAGTATGTGGTTTAATTCGATGCAACGCGAAGAACCTTACCAGGGTTTGACATCCTGCGAATCTCTTGGAAACTTGAGAGTGCCTTCGGGAGCGCAGTGACAGGTGGTGCATGGCTGTCGTCAGCTCGTGTCGTGAGATGTTGGGTTAAGTCCCGCAACGAGCGCAACCCACGTCTTTAGTTGCCAGCATTTAGTTGGGCACTCTAGAGAGACCGCCGGTGATAAACCGGAGGAAGGTGTGGATGACGTCAAGTCATCATGCCCCTTACATCCTGGGCTACACACGTACTACAATGCTACGGACAAAGGGCAGCAAGTTCGCGAGGACAAGCAAATCCCATAAACCGTGGCTCAGTTCAGATCGTAGGCTGCAACTCGCCTACGTGAAGGAGGAATCGCTAGTAATCGCAGGTCAGCATACTGCGGTGAATACGTTCCCGGGCCTTGTACACACCGCCCGTCACACCATGGAAGTTGGCCACGCCCGAAGCCGTTACTCCAACCCTTGTGGAGGAGGACGTCGAAGGTGGGGCTGATGACTGGGGTGAAGTCGTAACAAGGTAGCCGTACCGGAAGGTGCGGCTGGATCACCTCCTAACAGGGAGACAAACAACGATTTTGATGTCTGAGTTTTTTATTCTTAGGCCAAAATCCTGTCACCTTAGGTCGATCGGTACCTCAACTTTGAAGCTAAGAGAGTTCCAGCAATGGTTGTCTGCTTAGTGGAGATTTTTAGTTCCTAAACTTTGTCTAGTTCACAACCCATTAGGGATGAGACTCCTGGGCCATTAGCTCAGGTGGTTAGAGCGCACCCCTGATAAGGGTGAGGTCCCTGGTTCAAGTCCAGGATGGCCCATTCGGTGTAGGGGGTTTAGCTCAGTTGGTAGAGCGCCTGCTTTGCAAGCAGGATGTCAGGAGTTCGAGTCTCCTAACCTCCACTGACTGCAAAGAATCCCCATCTCCAAAACCTGGAGTATGAACTCGTATGGATTGTGATTTAGATGTGTCCGCTAGATGATCCTAGCTTCTTGTCATTTTAAGACATGGAAATGGTTCCATGATTTGATTGATAGGATGCTGGGCTCGATTCAATGTATTGAGAGATCAATGCATTGTTTTGATGTCTAGCCGAACCTTGACAACTGCATAGTAAAAGTCTGGAAAGAATAAAGCATCTCATAGATGCATCATTCTTGAGTGTTCATTCACTTTTGGATGGTGTTAATTCTAAGAGCAAGAGCCGAGACTCCAGCATGTTCTTTCAAATGTGTCGAGCATTTGAGAGTTTGATTTTAATTTCTACTTGTAGAAGTTAGAAGAATCTGTTTCAACGACAGCAAGCGTGTTGGAGATACATTGGTCAAGCTACAAAGGGCTCACGGCGGATACCTTGGCACACAGAGGCGATGAAGGACGTGGTTACCTGCGATAAGTCTCGGGGAGCTGGAAACACGCTTTGATCCGGGAATTTCCGAATGGGGCAACCCCTAGAACGGCCAGCTGAATCTATAGGCTGGCGCGAGCCAACCCAGCGAACTGAAACATCTTAGTAGCTGGAGGAAAGGAAAGTAAAAACGACTCCCTAAGTAGCGGCGAGCGAACGGGGAAGAGCCTAAACCAATGGTTTCGACCATTGGGGTTGTGGGACAGCAATGTGGATCAGGAATGTTAGTGGAAGTGTTTGAAAGACACGCCACAGAGGGTGAAAGCCCCGTACACGAAAACTGAACTGACCTAGCTGTATCCCGAGTAGCACGGAGCACGTGGAATTCCGTGTGAATCAGCGAGGACCACCTCGTAAGGCTAAGTACTCCTGTGTGACCGATAGCGAAACAGTACCGCGAGGGAAAGGTGAAAAGAACCCCGGGAGGGGAGTGAAATAGAACATGAAACCGTGAGCCTACAAGCAATGGGAGCCCTACTAATAGGGTGACCGTGTGCCTGTTGAAGAATGAGCCGGCGACTTATAGGCACTGGCGGGTTAAACCGGAAATGGTGGAGCCATAGCGAAAGCGAGTCTGAATAGGGCGTTTGTCAGTGTTTATAGACCCGAACCCGGGTGATCTAACCATGGCCAGGATGAAGCTTGGGTGATACCAAGTGGAGGTCCGAACCGACTGATGTTGAAAAATCAGCGGATGAGCTGTGGTTAGGGGTGAAATGCCAATCGAACCCGGAGCTAGCTGGTTCTCCCCGAAATACGTTGAGGCGTAGCGTCTCGTGCTCCAGCAGGGGGGTAAAGCCACCATTTCGGTGCGGGCTGCGAGAGCGGTACCAAATCGAGATGAACTCTGAATACCCTGTGTGTAGCGAGGCAGTCAGACTGTGGGGGATAAGCTCCATGGTCGAGAGGGAAACAGCCCAGACCGCCAGCTAAGGTCCCCAAATCAACACTAAGTGATAAAGGAGGTGGGATTGCCCAGACAACCAGGAGGTTTGCCTAGAAGCAGCCATCCTCAAAGGAGTGCGTAATAGCTCACTGGTCGAGCGATCCTGCGCCGAAAATGAATGGGGCTAAGTGTTGTACCGAAGCTGCGGATTTATGGTAGGGGAGCGTTCTATGTGGGGCGAAGCGTTAGCGTGAGCGGGCGTGGACTGCATAGAAGTGAGAATGTCGGCTTGAGTAGCGAAAACATGGGTGAGAATCCCATGCACCGAAACCCTAAGGGTTCCTCCGGCAGGCTCGTCCGCGGAGGGTTAGTCTGGACCTAAGGCGAGGCCGAAAGGCGTAGTCGATGGATAACAGGTCAACATTCCTGTACCGGTTATGTTTTGGGAAGAGGGACGGAGAAGGCTAGCCAAGCCAGATGTTGGTTACTGGTTCAAGCGTTCGAGGCGTTGAGGATCGGCGAAAACGATCCGAGCTGAGGCGTGAGTACGAGCTGCTACGGCAGCGAAGTTGGTGATGTCATGCTTCCAAGAAAAGCTCTATACCCGTTAAGGCATAACTGCCAGTACCCGAAACCGACACAGGTGGGGTGGTAGAGAATACCGAGGTGCGCGAGGTAACTCTCTCTAAGGAACTCGGCAAAATGGCCCCGTAACTTCGGGAGAAGGGGTGCCACAGCAATGTGGTCGCAGTGAAGAGGCCCTGGCGACTGTTTACCAAAAACACAGGTCTCCGCTAAGTCGCAAGACGATGTATGGGGGCTGACGCCTGCCCAGTGCCGGAAGGTTAAGGAAGCCGGTCAGCGTAAGCGAAGCTGGCGACTGAAGCCCCGGTGAACGGCGGCCGTAACTATAACGGTCCTAAGGTAGCGAAATTCCTTGTCGGGTAAGTTCCGACCCGCACGAAAGGCGTAACGATCAGGGCGCTGTCTCGGAGAGAGGCTCGGCGAAATAGAATTGTCTGTGAAGATGCGGACTACATACACCCGGACAGAAAGACCCTATGAAGCTTTACTGTAGCTTGGTATTGTGCCCGGGCTCTGAATGCGCAGGATAGGTGGGAGACGTTGATCTAGTGCTCGTGGGTGCTAGGGAGTCAATGGTGAGATACCACTCTTTCAGAGCTAGGGTTCTAACGTTCACCCGTTATCCGGGGAGCGGACAGTATCAGGTGGGCAGTTTGACTGGGGCGGTCGCCTCCTAAAAGGTAACGGAGGCGCGCAAAGGTTTCCTCAGGCTGGTTGGAAATCAGCCGACGAGTGCAAAAGCAGAAGGAAGCTTGACTGTGAGACCTACAAGTCGAACAGGGACGAAAGTCGGCTTTAGTGATCCGACGGTTCTGAGTGGAAGGGCCGTCGCTCAACGGATAAAAGTTACTCTAGGGATAACAGGCTGATCTCCCCCAAGAGTTCACATCGACGGGGAGGTTTGGCACCTCGATGTCGGCTCATCGCAACCTGGGGCTGAAGTCGGTCCCAAGGGTTGGGCTGTTCGCCCATTAAAGCGGTACGCGAGCTGGGTTCAGAACGTCGTGAGACAGTTCGGTCCATATCCGGTGTATGCGTAGGAATATTGAGAGGATTTCTCCCTAGTACGAGAGGACCGGGAGGAACACACCTCTGGTGTACCAGTTATCGTGCCAACGGTAAACGCTGGGTAGCCATGTGTGGAGTGGATAACCGCTGAAAGCATCTAAGTGGGAAGCCCACCTCAAGATGAGTATTCCCATGGGGTAACCCAGTAAGGTCACGGGAAGAACACCCGTTGATAGGCTCTACGTCGAAGTTCAGTAATGGATGCAGCGGAGGAGTACTAATAGACCGAGGGCTTGACCAACACTTGGTTCTTGCCTTGAAACAACTTTATTTGATCCAGATTGCATCATCAAGACGAAAGTTGAGGTGATGAAGCTATGCAGTTCTCAGGGATCAACCCTTGGGAATTTTCTATCCTGGTGTCCATAGCGCTGTGGAACCACTCCGATCCATCTCGAACTCGGTTGTGAAACGCAGCAGCGGCGACGATATTTGGGGGGTAGCCCCCTGAGAAAATAGCTCGATGCCAGGTAAAAACATTCCAAACGAAGAAAGCCATCCCTTGAAGGGGTGGCTTTTTTTGTGCCATTTCTCGCGTTACGTTGGTTTTGATTGGTGCCAGCAGCTGCCATGGCTAAACAAATCCGGCTGCGAAGGTTGGTTCGTAGTCTTTGGCGCGCCTGTTTGCGTTGGGCGAAGTGCGATTGCGTGGATCTGAGTGCTGCATTTGCGTATTACACGCTGCAATCGATCTTCCCGATCCTTCTCATTTCATTGTCAATTGCTTCCACACCTTCTCCTTCCTTTAAGTTAAGCCGTTGCTTCTAATCGCTTTTATCTGATCGTAGATTGGCTTTTCTTCGGATGTATCCGTATAACTGAGATGTGCTCACGCCTACGATCACGCCTACAGCAAGGTTGTGGGGATGAGTCAGCATCGTCGCTAAAAATGTAGCGATCATGAGAAGAGTGTCGATCTTAGGTAGTCTCCCTATTCTCCTCAAGCTGTCAGAATCTGCGGTTGCAACTGCGATTGAAATCATAACTGCGGCGACTGCGGCCAAGGGAATTAAGCCAAGAATTGATCTTGCAAAAATTAGAATAGTAACTATAAATAGTCCCGTCGATAAGGTTGATAGTCGTGATTTTGCCCCATTTTTCACGTTCATGACCGATTCGCCTACGAGTGCACATCCGGCCATTCCGCCAAATAGTGATGTAATGATATTGGCGATGCCTTGTCCAATGCCTTCCGACCGCTTATCCGCTGTTGTTTCTGTTAGTGTATCGATGTAATCGACTGTTAGAAATGTTTCTAATAGGCCTACGAGCGAAATTGCAATTGCGATCGGTGCTGTTGTCCATATAAGATCAAGGCCTGCAATGTTGTTCGCTCCATTGATGAGGAATGGGATTTCCGGTAAGTGGATTCCCTGCGGTAGGCTTCCCAGATCACTAACTCTTGGTACGTCGAATCTCATCGTCCATGCCAGTATTGTTACGACAGAAATTGAGATGAGCTGTGAGGGTATTTTCTTCGTGATGTATGGAAATGAATAGATGATTAGTAGTCCTATCGCTGTCAAAGCCCATACGGTTGGTAGCTCTTTCACTGTTGGCAGGTAAGTTACCTGATGTCTTTCAAGTCCTAGAAGTTGTTCAAAGCCAAGTTGTGGCAATTCTGCTTGTAAAATGAGTAATGCCAGTGCATTGACGAATCCACTCACGACAGGTTTTGGGATGTATTTCATTAAAGCCGAAATATTCAAGAGGCTCCAGATGATCTGGAGAAGCCCCGCAAGCATGCTTGCTGTTAATAAAAAAATAATTCCTTTGTTGTCTGCAAAGTTATTTCCTTGAGCTGCAAGCCCGGTCATGAGTACTGCGGTTGATCCTGATGCCGAGGTGATCATCGCGATTCGACTTCCTGTGAAGGCGATTGTGATCGTTAGAAAGATTGCGCCATAGAGGCCAAGTTCTGGAGGGACTCCAGCGACTCCAGCGAAGCCGATTGCTTCCGGAATAAGTACCAATGCCATCACCAGGCCAGCCAGCAGATTTGGTAACGGTGCTATTGCTAAAGAGTTTATTTTTTGTCTAAGAGAAGGCATCGAAAAGGTATTTTGTCGCAACAAGAGTCTCTTTGATGATGAGCAGTATTGCCTTGAGCGAAACTTTTTTTATTGTTATTTTGTTGGCATCATTGGCCTGGTATTTGTTTTGCTACTCTCTCGAGTCGCTAGTCACGCCTGGTGATTCTTGCGATTCGGATTGATTGCTTCCCCCTGCTACAACTCCGTTTTGGGATTTCGTTATGACGTTTGGCAGCTGGAGCACCAGTGGGTGCTTCGTCCTGCCAGCTTGATTCGTTCGATTGCTTTCCCACATTTCGGACATGGTTGTCCGGTACGTCTATAAACCGCTGCTTGACCACCGTAATTGCCATTTACTCCTTCGAGATCTCTGAAGTCACTAAAGGTTGTTCCGCCTGCCCCAATACTTAGTTCTAAGATCTCGATCAAACATTCCCTGAGTTTTTCTAATTGCTTGCGATTGAGTTGGCCTGCTGGCGTTTGAGGGCAAATGCCAGCAGCAAACAAACTTTCATCGGCATAGATGTTGCCCGTGCCTGCCACGATCGATTGATCCAGTAATGCCGCCTTGATTGAGCGTGTGGACCCTTTAAATCGCTCTTGTAAGTACTGCGTTTTGAAATCTTGGCTAAAGGGTTCAGGACCTAACTTTTTTAAGCCCGTGATGATCGACTCCACTGCAGTATCGGGCGGGACCCACCACATTTCTGCAAAACTTCTTAGGTCTACGAAGCGCAATTCTTGTCCCTTTGCATTCCAAAAACGCACGCGGGTGTGTTTGCAAGGTGGAGTGTCGTCCTCGATCCACTGAAATTGGCCTGTCATTCGTAAGTGAACACCCCAGTATCCGGCGCTTTCTTCAGCGGAATTGGCTTCGGCTGATCCAGGCCTATAGAGCTCCGAGTAGAGGTATTTCCCTCGTCTCATCCAATTGCCAACGCGGCAATTGAGGAGGCCTGATTCAAAGCATTCTGGTCCACCAGGACTGGCAATCGCCCTGTCCCGGCAAACTTCAAGATCGCTGATCACGAATTGATCGAGACGATTCGCTAATCCACGACGAACCGTCTCAACTTCCGGGAGTTCGGGCAACGGCCTCAGGCCGGCTCGAGTTCCGCTTGAGCGAAATTATTCGTGTTGATTCCGCCTTCTGATCCGGAAATCCCGTTGTAATTCACCTTTTCAAAGCGAACGACCACCGGGTAACGAATGCCTGAGGTGTCGATGGAAGCCACCGTGCCGACATCGTTGTACCAATAAGACTCAGGGCGCTTAATGCGCACCTTGTCACCGCGGGAAATTGCCATCGCTGCGCAAGAACGTTGATGCAATCAGAGCGTATCGCTGCGTGGCCTCAAGATGGAGTGAGCGTCACAGAATGTCTTTCGACCTGTTGCCATCTTCGCCGCATCGGCATGGCAGCATCCATCACCACCTCCTCTGTCACCGCCTTTGACAAGCCTGAGTTCCGAAGCACCCACGTTCAATCTCGATCTCCCAGATCCTGAGCGGGATGACATCAGCACGATGGAATTCCTGGCTCGTCTCGAGCAGGCCTGGGATGTGTGCGACAAATTTGACCTACAAACCGAAATTTGGCGTGGTCGCATCCTGAAATCAGTGCGTGACCGTGAAAAACGCGGAGGTGAAGGTCGTGGTGCGGGCTTTTTGCAGTGGCTTCGTGAACGGGAAATCAGTAAGACCCGGGCATATGGATTGATTCAACTAGCTGAATCAGAGCAGGGTTTGGTTGGTGAGGGTTTGCTCGAGCAATCGAGTGTGAATCAGTTTTCAAAACGCGCCTTCCTTGAGACAGCTTTGGCGGCTCCCGAAGTGCAAGTGATGATTGCTGAAGCCGCCAACGAGGGACAAGAAATCACCCGCAAGCAGGTGCGCAGGCTCACGGATGATTTCACTTCTGCAACCAGTCCCTTGCTTCCGGATGAAATTCGTCAACGGGCGCAAGAGAATTTGCTGCCATCCAAGGTTGTGGCACCTCTGGTGCGTGAATTGTCAAAGCTTCCAGAGGTTCAGCAGGAAGACTTCCGCAAGGTGCTTCGTGATGAGCCGGAACTTGATCGGATCAAGGACGTGACCCATACGGCGCGATGGATCACGAAGGCCACGGAATCAGGTGTTGCTGTTCGTGCCTTTCAACAGGGTGAGCTGGATCTGGAGAAGGCGATGCAGGAGGCACAGCGTCTCGATGCTCTGGGTTTGCTTGCCGATGCTGTAGGGCAGGCTCAGGCTCTGGAGTCCGCGGTTCTTAAGCTGCACACCTCCTGGAGACGGTTAGGCGGTCTGCATGAACGACTGTGGGTGGAAAGCGGAAGCAGCACCCCTTATCTACGCGATGTTTTGACAGCGCTACAAACTTTGAGTGGGGCCACGATGCGGGTGTCGCTTGGGGAACTTGCTGGGGGCAAGAGGGTGAGACTCCAACTTGTTGAGGAGGCTCCTGACCAACTGGAGCCTCCGATAACCCTCTAGATCTAGTGCTCGTTAAGCTGAAGCCACTACCTGTGGAGTGAGAGGGAGAGTTGGATTCACTCCTTGAGGCTCTCCACAGGCATTACGGCTGGGACTCCTTTCGTTCAGGACAACGTCCTGTCATCGAAGCACTGCTGAGCGGTCGCGACTGCTTAGCAGTGCTGCCAACCGGAGGCGGAAAATCGCTTTGTTTTCAGCTTCCTGCCTTGGTGCGGCAGGGGCTGGTCGTGGTGATATCTCCACTCGTTGCTCTGATGGATGATCAGGTTTTGCAACTGCAGCGGAGGGGGATTGCTGCTGCCTGCCTGCACCGCGGGATTCAACCTGAACAACGACGTTTGATTCAGACACAGTTATCGGCTGGCAGCTTGCGTCTCCTTTATCTCGCCCCTGAGCGTCTTCAAGGTGAGGCGGCGAGGGACATGCTCTCTGCCTATGCAAGGGATGGGCGGCTGGTGGCATTGGCCGTGGATGAGGCTCATTGCATCAGCGCTTGGGGGCATGATTTTCGGCCCGACTACAGGCGCCTTGGTCAGCTTCGCGCCCTTTGCCCCGGTGTCCCGCTCGTTGCGTTGAGTGCAACCGCAGCTCCAAGGGTGCGGGCTGACATCCTCCGTCTACTTGGGTTATGTAAACCGCTCATCCAGGTGTCGTCGGCGCAACGCACCAACCTCAAATACACAATGCGGCGCCGTCCGAGCGATCCGCTCCCTGATGTCTTAGAGGCCCTGCAGGATTCACGGGGTGCCACCTTGATCTATGCCAGGACCCGTCGTTCGGTGGAGCTCTGGGCTGAACGGCTACAAGCCCAAGGCATTCCAGCTATCACGTATCACGCTGGGCTGGAGCCGGAACGCCGTGAAGAGGCTTTAATGCATTTTTTAGAAGCTGATGCGCCTGTTTTGGTGGCCACCGTGGCGTTTGGGATGGGCGTTGACCGTCCGGATGTGGGGTTGGTCTTGCACTTGGATTTGCCTGCGACACCAGAGGGATATCTCCAGGAGTCAGGTCGCGCTGGACGCGATGGCAGACCGGCCCATTGTCTTGTGTTGTTTTCACCTGGAGACCGAACCAGCTTGGGCTGGGCGATGCAGTCCACGTTGCGCCGTGCGTCTGAATCCAAGGTGTCTGACGATGATGTTTGGCGCGTGGAGTTTTCTCAGCAGCAATTGAGGCGAATGGAGGCTGTTGCTGAGGGTGAGATTTGCCGAGAACAGGCTCTGCTGCTTTCAGTGGGCGAGCTGACGTCTCCTTGCGGCCGCTGTGATCGCTGCCTGGCTCAAGTGCGGCCCAAGGATTGGTCGGATCGCGCCCAAGAATTGTTGGAGGTGATCGATGCCGGTCAGGGAGCAGACATCCGCAGCCTGACCGAGCGATTACGGGAGCTTGATGGCAGCGAAGAGCGTTGGGGTTGGCTTGCGCGCAGGCTCGTGCAAGAGGAGCTCATTCGTGAGAGCAACGATGGTGCCCAACGCTTGTCGTTAAGGGATAGCGGCAGACAATTCCTGCATGCCCCTTGGCCCTTGCATTACGCAGCTTGACTTAGGCGGTTTTGTTACAGCGATCCTTGACCAGGTCCTTCTCAAAATTGGTCTGCGGGGCAATCCAGCTTTTCCATGCACCATCAGAACTGGTGACATTGATTTTGCGAGCTGAACAGTTCACTGCCACGTAAAGGGGCTTGCCTTCGCTATTCAAAGTTGGGGCCACCATGCTGCCGCCCATGGATTGCCAGTTGCTCCAGTCCACTTGGAGCGGGCCGTAGGTTCGCCATGCCGCTGGTTTGGCCTCCACTGATGGGGTTGTAGTGGTCTTGGCCGGAGCCGCTTTTGTTGGAGTCGTTGTGGACTGGACTGGTTTGACTTGAACCGTCTTGGTTGATTGGCTGGCTGTCGCCGTGAGAACGGGCTTCACTACTGGCGTGGTGCTGGTTGGTACTGCTGTGCTGACCGATTCTGTGGTTTCAGAGCGACGGATATCCCGAAGCATCAACTTGGTTCCAATCGTCACCCGGTTGGGGTCATTGATGGTGTTGAGATCAATCAGAGAGGCAACCGGAACCTCATAGGCGCGAGCGATCTGGGTGAGGGTCTGACCTCGGGCCACGGTGTGGGATGTGGCGTTTGGATTGGCTTTGATCGGCGTCGGCTTGGCTTTCGCCACAGACTTTGGCTTGGGAAGTAAGGCCGATGTAGGCAGTTTCAGGGTTTGGCCTACCTCAACATGATCAGCGCTTGGAAGGTTGTTGATCGCGATCAGATCTCTTTCGCTAACGCGATATCGAGCCGCTATGCCACCAAGGGTGTCTCCACCTTGAACGATGTGACGCCCTTGGCCAGCGCTTACGACGCCCCTGGCACCGCTTGGTAAACGCAATGTTTGCCCAACTTCCACATGGTTTGAATTGCGAATTCCATTCGCTTTCATCAAACTTTTAACCGATACGCCATAGCGATCAGCGAGACCAGAGATGGTGTCTCCTGGTTTGACGGTGATTGATGCCGCGCCCGCTTGAAGGGGCATCAATGCCGACAGGGTTAGGGCGGCGGCAACAATGCTTCGCATGCTTCTTTCTGTGCTGGGCGAAAGATAAGGTGTCTTGCCCAACTCGCCAGTCCCTCGCGCGGATTCCTTGGTATTGATTGATTTGGACCGTTTGTTCAGCGGTTTTTAGCTCACAAAACGGCGAAATAACGCAGGATTCAAGGTGTAAGGCGGGTAGCGGAGACGAAGGTCAAGAAAAAATGGCCGGCTCAGCACCGAACGTTCGTGCGAGAAGGTTCGAAAGCCGGTTTCTGCGTGATAGCTGCCCATTCCACTGGGCCCCACTCCACCGAATGGCAATTCCGGGACCCCCTTTTGCATCAAGACGTCGTTGAAGCAAACCCCACCTGAACTGGTGCGCTGCAGAACCTCGCTTTGGTCGTTGTGATCACCGCCAAAGAGATAGATCGCCAAGGGCTTGTCTTGCTGTTGGATGCGTGTGATGGCGCCATCTAAGGACTCCACCGTCAACATCGGTAATAACGGGCCAAAGATTTCCGCTGCCATTAAGGGATCCTGATCGCTGTGAACCTCAATCAAGGTGGGTGCGATCTTGCGGCGTTGTCGGTCGCATTCGCCTCCAAACAGGATGCGCCCCTCCTCTCGTGCTGCTGTAAGCAGCCCTTCGAGATGTTGAAAATGCCGATCGTGGATTAAGCAGCTGAGATCAGCGGAAGCGAGTGGATCCTCTCCATAGAGATTGCGGCGCTCCTCTTTCAAGGCATTCACAAGCTGCTCCCTGATGCTGGTCTGAACCAGGAGGTGATCAGGGGCGATGCAGGTTTGTCCAGCATTCACACTTTTGCCCCAAATCAAGCGGCGTGCTGTGACGGCTAGGTCTGCACTGTCGAGCACGACAGCAGGATTTTTGCCTCCAAGCTCCAGCGTGACGGGAGTGAGATGACGGGCGGCACCGGCCAGCACCTTGGCTCCAATCGCTCCACTACCGGTAAAGAAGATGTGGTCAAAGCCAAGGTCCACGAGCGCGGCCGCGATGGATCCATCCCCATTCACCACCCTCACCACATCGCTGGGGAATTCCTCAGTGATGAGGCGCGTGATCAGGGCTGCCGTGGCAGGAGCATGCTCTGAAGGTTTCAAGACAACAGTGTTTCCCGCAGCAAGGGCACTGATCAGGGGCTGAAGCGTGAGCATGAAGGGGTAGTTCCATGGCCCGATTACGAGCACACAGCCCAGGGGTTCTCGGATGAGTTGGGCCCGCCCTGGCCGTTGTGGAATCGGCACGGGGATGCGCCGAGGGCGCATCCAAGCCTTGAGGCGCCGCCGCGTAACTTTTAATTCTTGAAGCAAAGCCACGATTTCAAACATCCCCTCGAGCCCTGGCTTTGCCAGGTCGACACGCAGGGCTTGAAGAATGTCGGCTTCATGACGATCAAGCAGGTCGCTTAAGCGTTTTAATTGCAGTCGCCGCCAAGCTTCTGGACGGGTCTGACCCGATACGACTGGAGTGCGTAGGGTCTTTAAATCAGCGGCTTGAAAGGCTTCGTTGGTGGAGGCGCTAACCATCAGAAGTTGGGGGATCTAAGGCCATGCTCGCAGTCTTAATTCCCTGATCGTGAAAGAGGGGATGACGTCGCGGCCGATCGGGGTTAGTACAAGTTGGAATGGTGCCGGCGTGATGACTAAGCAGCAGCCGTGGTGGAACGGTGCCGTCATCTATCAGCTGATTGTGCGCAGCTATGCCGATGGCAATGGTGATGGAATCGGCGACTTGCAGGGTCTTGCCAATCGCCTGCCCTATCTCCGTTGGTTGGGTGTGGAAGCGATCTGGCTCACTCCGATTTATCCATCGCCCCTGCAGGACGGGGGCTACGACATCACAGATTTCAAGTCCATCCATCCAGAACTGGGTGATCTAGCGGCCTTTCATCGGGTCTTGATCGCTGCCCACTCACATGGCATCAAGGTGGTGATGGACTTGGTGCTGAATCACACCAGCACCCTCCATCCTTGGTTCCAGCGTGCCCGTTGGGCTCCAGAAGGGAGCCCTGAACGGGACGTATATGTGTGGAGCGATGACCCCAAGCGCTATGCCGATGCACCAGTGCTTTTTCGCCACTTCGAGTCTTCGAACTGGGAATGGGACGAGGTGGCGCAGCAGTACTACCTTCATCGCTTTTTGCGCCATCAACCTGACCTCAATTACGACAGCCCCGTCGTCCAGGAGGAGATGCTCGATGTGGTGGATTTTTGGATTGAACGAGGCGTGGATGGCTTCCGTCTCGATGCGGTTCCATTCCTCTGTGAAGCGGAGGGATCTCGTTGTGAAGGGTTGCCTGAAACCCACGAATTCCTTAAGCGCTTACGGGCGCGGGTGGATCGCCATGGCAAGGATGTCTTGCTTCTTGCGGAAGCGATTCAACCGGTTGAGGAGGCTGCGCCTTACCTCGCCGATGACGAACTGCATGGAGCGTTTAACTTCGCCTTAACCGCTCACCTGTTCGCCTCGATTGCTAGTGGAACGGTGGAGGCTTTGCGCGAGTGTTTGCAGGCGGCTCAGAACGCGGTTGGTGGTTGTCGCTGGGCCCTGCCGTTACGCAATCACGATGAACTTTGGCTGGGGGATGGCCATCTGGTTCCAGAGGAGGTGATTCAAACGATCCGAGCCGGATTGCACCAGGGGCAGGGGCATTGGCTGAACTGGGGCATCAACCGGCGTCTGGCGCCTTTGCTCAATGGTGATCCCGGTTCCAATCGGGTGATGCATGCCCTGCTTTACAGCCTTCCAGGTCTCCCATGCCTGTACTACGGCGATGAGCTGGGGATGGGGGATTGGCCGGGCTTGCGCGACCGCGATCCGAACCGCACGCCGATGGCCTGGACGCCTGGACGGAATGGTGGATTTTCAACGGCTCCAGATCCACTGTTGGTGTTGCCACCTATCACTGCTCCCGGATACGACTATCGGGTGGTGAATGTGGAGGTTCAGAAGCAGCTCCCTGGATCGCTTTTGAATTGGCATCGGCGCATGCTCACTTGCCGCAAGCTGCTTCCAGCACTGCGTAATGGCGATTTTGAGCTGTTGGATTGCGCCCATCCCGGCGTCATTGTGTACGTGCGCACGAACGCCACGATGACGGTGCTGGTTGCGGCCAACCTCTCCGCCGCTGGGGCATCATTTCGCCTCGATCTGAGCCGATGGGCTGGTGAACGCACCCGTGAGGTGCTGTGGGGGTGTGACTTCCCGCCTGCCGATGCCGACTGGTTTGTTTACCTCGCTGCGCACGGGTTCAGTTGGTGGTTGATTGGTGAGGTGGAGGAAACAGACAACACCAGCGAGGACATTGACGCTCAGCAGGACAAGTTGAGCTCCGGCGTGTAGGGAGCGTCCACGCCCGCCTCTTCAAGAAGGGCTTGAACCTGCGGGAGCAGGCGCTCGGCTTCGTCTTGATCCACCATGGCCAAACGGCAGCGACGGGCGAGGACATCCGTTGCCGTGCAAGCGTGTTCAGCTCTGATGGCATGGCGAAATTCACCGCGGCACACGGGGATGACATCGCTCAATGGCTCACGATCGCTTTCATTCCAGCTGGCCACGAGTGCAGCTGCTTCCAATCCGAAAGTGGCTTGCAGGTGGGCTCTTTGTTGATCACGTAGAGGGGTCTCGGGCAGCAGACGTTCCAGGGCGCAGACTTGCTCCTGCAGCAGTGTGGGAGTGCGTTTGGGGTCTTGATCTGCGCCGATCAGCGGCAGCGAAGCGGGATCTGGAAGGGGGCTCCCGAATTGTGCTTCCACCGCCTTGAGGGTGTCGATCGCCATCGGTCTGCAGGTGGTCCATTTGCCCCCCATCACGCTGATGAGTCCGCAGTTGAGCCTTTCAACCTCGTGCTCCCGGACAACCCTGCTGCTGTTCACTTCGGCTCCGGCTGGCTTGAGCAGCGGTCGTCCGCCAGCCCAACAGCTCCCTACATCGGGTTGGCTCAGATCGGGGAACCAGCGCCTCACGTAATCGAGCAAATAGTTTTGCTCGTCTTCGGATGGAGCCGCTGCGCTCGCTTGGGTGCAGGGGGTGTCTGTGGTGCCAACCAGGGTGCGTCCAAAGAACGGCAACATGAATAAAACGCGTCCGTCATCGGTGGATGGCAACAGCAAGCCGAGTCCATCAGGGCAAAGGTTTGCTCGCAATACCAGATGCACTCCCCTGCTGGTGAGCATGCGCATGGAGCAGTTGGGGGCGGCCATCCGCCGGATGGCATCTGCATGGATGCCTGTGGCATTCACAACCGCCCTAGCTTCCCAGCGCTCTTGTTCTCCCTTGTGGTTTTCGCTGATGGCAGCACAGATCTGACCTTGGCTGTTGCGTTCCAGCTCCCGAACCTTGGTGCGGGTCCGCAGCACAGCACCGGCCCGTTCAGCGGTGAGAGCCAGAAGCAGATTCAGGCGAGCATCATCGAATTGCCCATCGCTGTAGGCCACTCCGCGACGAACATCGGGACGCAGCAGAGGCAAGGCTTGTTGAAGTTGTTTGGATGAGAGCAAACGACTGCTTCCGATCCCAGCCCGACCGGATAAGGCGTCATAAAGCCCAAGCCCGATGCGGTAGTAAGCCTGGCCGAGGCGACAGTCGCTGGGCAGGGCTAGTTCAAGGCGTTGGGCTAAGAACGGGGCCTGGTTCAGCCAGTGGCCTCGCTCCAGCAAGGCTTCTCGCACCAAGTGCAATTGCGCGAGGTCGGCTGTTTTGAAGGCAAGTTCGAGATAACGAACCCCCCCATGCAGGAGCTTGGTGCTGCGGCAGCTGGTGCCACTGCCGAGGTCATGGCCCTCGAGCAGCGCAACCCGCAGGCCGCGGCGGACCGCTTCATAGGCCACGCTGCATCCACTGGCCCCGCCGCCGATGACGACGAGGTCAAAACGTTGATCAGCCATTCCAGTGAAGGCTCCTACTCACAGCATCGTTCCAACGCTGGCGCCAGTGTTGGCGTTGCTCCAGGGTTTGTAAGGGCTCAAACACCCTGGAGTCTTGGGTGCGATTCGGTACCAAGTCCTTGAGGTCGGCAATTGCGCCGGCTTGTAAGCCAGCTAACAGGGCCACACCACGAGCGGTGCTTTCCAGGTGAACTGGGCGGCGCACGTTTAAACCAGTGCTGTCGGCTTGGGCTTGCAAGAGCAGATCGGAAGCAGCTGCTCCTCCATCCACAGCAAGCTCCCCGAGGCTTTGCTCCATGGATTGCTCTGCCAACTCCACAAGACTGGCTACGGAGAAGGCGATTCCTTCCAGGGCGGCTCGGGCGATATGGCCTCGGCGGGTGTCGCGGGTGATCCCGATCAAGAGACCACGGGCACTGGGGTCCCAGTGAGGTGTGCCCCATCCGGTGAAGGCTGGAACAAGCATCACCCCGGCAGAGTTCTCCACCTCTTGCGCCAGGGGATTGACCTCCTCGGCACTTCGAATAATGCCAAGGCCGTCGCGCAGCCATTGCACCACCGTGCCCGCATTGAACAGGCTTCCCTCTAAGCAATAGGTGGGTGTCCCGTGCTGATCGGTCCAGCCCAGGGTGCTGAGTAGGCCAGCGTCGGAATGGCGGATGGTTGCACCGGTGTTTACTACGAGAAAGGCGCCGGTGCCGTAGGTGCATTTGCCTTCGCCTGGTTGCAGGCAGAGTTGCCCCAGGGTTGCGGCCTGTTGGTCGCCAAGCAGGGCTTGAATGGGCACGCCAGCGAAGGGCAAACCTGCTTGGATGACGCCGAAATCTCCACGGCAGGGCCTGAGCTCTGGGAGGGCCTGCTTCGGTAAGCCAATTTCAGCGCAAGCATCATCGATCCATTGCCGCTGTTTCAGATCCATTAGCAGGGTGCGGCTGGCATTGCTCATGTCTGTGGCATGGACTGTTCCGCCACTGAGCTGCCATAGGAGCCAGCTGTCCACAGTTCCAAAGCAGAGATCACCCTGGGCAGCGGCGCTGCTTGCGGCGGACTCATGGTCGAGAAGCCAGCGAATTTTGCTCGCGCTGAAATAGGGGTCGAGCATTAGGCCGGTTCGAGCTCTCCAGCTCGTTTCAAGGCCGCTTGCCTTCCATTGCTTACAGAGATCGGCGGTGCGACCGTCCTGCCAAACCAGGGCTGGGCCGCAGGGGCTCCCATCGCTTCGTTTCCAGAGCGTGGTGGTTTCGCGCTGATTGGTAATGCCGCAGCTGATTACGGCTTGGCGCTGCTCTGGAGTAATCGCCTGCTCAAGGCGGCTCATCGCCAGGCGCTGGCTTTCCCAGATCGCCGAGGGGCTTTGTTCCACCCAGCCATCGGCGGGGTAGTGAATTTCAAGGGGGGCGGAAGCGCTAGCGACTGGGCGGCCATCCGTATCGAATAAAGCAGCGCGTGAGCTGCTGGTGCCTTGATCTAGTGCGAGCAGGAGGGGCGGTGCTGCCATAGCCATCTCGTTTCCTACTTGCTAGCGATGGGATCAGAGGCCTGCAAAGGAATGGCGGAGACACCACGCATTGGCCGGTTCCCCGCTTGGGTTGCTGAGGCGGTGGTGTATCAAGTATTCCCTGATCGTTTTCGCCGGAGCGGCAGGGTGGAAGCCCAGCAGGGTTTGTCGATGCAGCCCTGGGGTACAGAGCCGGTAGAGCATGGGTTTCAGGGGGGAGATCTGTATGGCGTGATCGATGCTCTCGACCACCTTCAAGGGTTGGGAGTGACCTGCTTGTATCTCACGCCGGTATTTAGTTCGGCGGCCAACCATCGCTATCACACCTACAACTATCTCGAGGTGGACCCACTCCTGGGAGGCAATCAAGCCCTTGATGCCCTGATTGCCGCAGTGCATCAACGAGGCATGCGCCTGATCCTCGATGGGGTGTTCAACCATTGCGGGCGAGGCTTTTGGGCGTTTCATCATTTGCTGGAAAACGGTGATAGCTCTCCCTATCGCCAGTGGTTCCATGTGCATCAGTGGCCGCTGCGGCCCTATCCGGGCAGGGGCCAGGCCTGTGGCTACAGCTGCTGGTGGAATGATCCAGCGCTACCGAAGTTCAACCACGACCATGCCCCCGTCAAGGACCACCTATTAGCTGTTGGGAAGTACTGGCTGGAACGGGGCATCGACGGTTGGCGTTTGGACGTGCCCGATGAGGTGCCATCGGAGTTTTGGATGGACTTTCGGCGCATGGTGAAGGCGGTGAACCCAGAGGCCTGGATCGTGGGTGAGATTTGGGGCGATGCCCGGCCGTGGCTCCAAGGGGAGCATTTCGATGGGGTGATGAATTACCGCTTGGGCTGGAGCAGCCTCTGCTGGGTGGCTGGCTCTCGCCTGCGTCGTCGCTATCACAATCCGATGTACCCGTTGCGCCCCCTCCAGACGGAGGCATTGCTTGAGATCTGGTCTGAGACGCAGGGATGGTATGCGCCGGAGGTGAATCGCTGCCAGCTCAATCTTTTGGATAGTCACGATGTGCCCCGGGCCTTGCACAGCCTGAAAGGAGATGTGGCTGCGCTGTCTTTGGCGTTGCTGATGTTGATGCTTCAGCCCGGGGCCCCTTGCCTCTACTACGGAACGGAAGCGGGTCTGGAGGGTGGTGCCGAACCGGACTGTCGCGAGGCGATGCCGTGGGAGGAGCCTTGGCCCCATGATTTGTGCACGATGATCAAAGCGTTGACCAAGATTCGCCAACAGGTTGAGGCCTTGAGAGAATGTGGGTTGTTCTGGCAGGCTTGCGCCAGTGATGGCCTCATAGGCCGCGCGCCTGGGGTGGTAGTGGTTGTAAACCGCTCTCGAAGGAAAGCTTTGCTACTGGAGTCTCACGACGTTCCGCAAGTTGGCTGGAAGACGAATGACGCGTTGATTGGCACTTACCAGGTGGCTCGCCATGCACTTGGTCCTCAATCAGCGGTGTTATTTAAGGCTCTAAGATGAGTTTTCCCTTCTTGGCTTGATCTGCTGATTAAGCCTGCTGAAGCATGTTGATGAGACCTAAGATTCGTTCTTGATCAGCATGTTCTTGAAGTACGATAACGCCAATCTTCTTGGACTTGAGTTCAATATTTTTTAGGGATTGATTTTCTGTTGGAAGATCAGTAAGAGGACATAGGCAAGCGTCCACAATGCGTTTTTGCAAGCATTCCAGACTGTGGGGATTGGTGACGTTTTTGGCTGAAGATACAAGCCAGCCAGCGGGTGGTGGATTGAAAAGGTCACTGTCAAGCCAGCGATTGGCGTCAAGTCTCAAGCTTGATTTCCCTTGAAAACGCGCCACTTGATGAACCATGCGCTCCAAGTGAAGCAAGGGAGAAGAATCCCCTTGGGGTTGCCAATTGCTGCTTATTTTTTGAAGTTTAATGTCGAAGGCCTGAGCACATTTTTTTTGATTTCGACTTATTGTTGTTTGGTGTTGACCAAAGAGTGCACCTACTTTCTTTCCGGACTGAAGCCATATCATTCCATCAAAACTAGAAAGTAAATCCAAGCTGACCATGATGCTGATGTCTGGAATGAAGAAGCCACCAAAGGAAGCCGGATCCCAAATTAATTTGTAGTCATTTCATTATGAAGTCCGCCTAGGCAATGGGAAGTAATGTGTCAAAGTTATGCACTTTTGGGACCATAATTCACACAGATGGCGACCCTTGCTTCAATCACAGTATCTGAGGTGATAGAAGGAAAGGATCAAGTTTTTTGGCCTTTATTCTTTACATCTGTTTGAGTGTGTTGACGAGGCCTATGATGCGTTCTTGATTGGCATGTTGCTGGAGCATAACAAAGCCGACCTCACTATTTATGTTGAGTGGAATGATTGTGAGATCTTCAGATTCAGCTGGGAGATCAGTGAGAGGGCATAAACAAACATCGACAATATGCTGTCTTAAGTATTGAATGCCATGTGGATCGCTGAGATTGTTTCCTGTACCAACAACCCAACCAGAGGGTGGTGGATTGAAATAAGGACTATCCAAGCATCCATTCACTTCAATTCTTAGGCGAGATTTGCCTTGGAGGCGAGCGACTTGGTGCACTTTTCGCTCATGCTGAAGAAGTGTTTGATCTCCAATTGTGCTCCACCTTCTCTTATGTTTAAAGAGCTTAATTCCAAAAACTTGAGCACATTTTTTTTGATTGCGACTCACTGTTGTTTGGTGTTGCTGAAAAAGGGCTCCTACTTTTTTACCCGATTGAAGCCATAACAGACCATCAAGACTGGAAAGCAAATCTAGGCTGACCACGTGATGAATATTTAATAACTTACCTTGTCAAAATTGTTGCTTTCTTGCAATCCCCAATACTGGGTAGAAGGATCTGCTTAGCTATTTTTGGGAAGACTGAGTTGGGCAAGCAGTCCTCCCTGTGAACCGTTGAGAAGAGATAAATGACCGTTATGGCTCTCCATCGTCATGCGCACAATGAACAGGCCAAGTCCTGTGCCATCGGGTTTATTGCTTTTCATCAGAGACTCTTCACTCATCTCTGGCAAAAGACCTCCTCCATTATCTTCAATCTCTATGATCCAGAAGTTTTCATTTTCTTTCAAGCTTACAAGTATTAATGGAGCATGATGTTGAGGCTCGCGTAAAGATTCGATAGAGTTTTTAAAAATATTGATGAGAGCAATTTGTAATTGCACTGCATCCCCTGTAATGACTGCGCTTGAATCTGCAATCGAGTCGATTTGTTTACTGTTGATCCAGCCATGACTGCCTGGATTATTTGAGTGGATATAGCGCAAGCTGCTTTGAACTACTTGCTTTAAATCGAGATCAGAGAGTTCTGTTTGGGCATTGCGGAGAAGTGCTCGTACTTTATCTGTAATCAAAATAATCCTCTCTGATTGAGAATTGATAGTTGAAAGCTGTTGTTTAAGCTCAGATATATTTGGGCTTTTGCTGTTGTTGTCAAGAGCATTGATCAAGGTCTGAGATGTCAGCTTTAGGATGCTTAGGGGTTGGTTGATTTCGTGAGCGATGGATCCAGCTTCAAGGCTTGTTTTTAATTTTTTGCTCATCACGGAAAGCTCTTGTTCATCTTTATCTTGTTTTTCTTTGAACAGTTCGATGATTTGTTTTTCTTTACTCTTTAGGCTTTGGGTGAGATTATTGAATGCTTTCACCATGGCTGTAATGGCTTGATGGAGATCGCTAAATTCCTTGGCTCCAGATTTTTGAATCTCACATTTGAAGCTGAGCACTTCAGGTTGTTTTGTTGTATCTGTAATTTGTTGTTCTGTGCTTTGGCTTGCTGATGTTAATGCTCCTAGGGGTGTGAGTAGGGCATTAATCAAGCGGCGGTTAATAGCTAAGGCTAGAAGGAGGGCTGCAATGCTGATGAAAATCATCAGCATCAAATTCCGCTCTGCCATGCTCACTTCTTGATCAGCTGATGTACCCGTTACTAAAAACCAATCGAGGCCGAACTCTTGTCCCCAAGGTGTAGCTCTCAAAACAAAGTGCTGTGAGCCTAAACTTGAGATTTGAACAAGTTCTTGTTTAAAGTTTTTTTCATTAACAAGAAGATTCTCTCCTTGTTGCGAAAAGTATCTCCTTGAAAGGGATTTTGCTAATGGAGAGTCTAGTTCTTGAATATTGGCTCTCTGGATTGTTTTGCCTGAGCGAACAAGCACTATTTTAGGCTTTGAACTGGCAACTACATTTCCATTTTTCTCTACAATTAATGCCAGGCCTGACTGATCTTTCCATGCGTCTTGAAGCCAGTTGCTTAGTTTGTCGATGATCATGTCAACGCCAACAACTCCAATAAGCTTTTCTTCCTGATTAAAGATTGGTGCGTTGTACGAAATTGAAAAGGTTTCTGGCTGGTCTTCCCAGGAATAAATCTTGCTCCATGTTGGTTTTCCAGCTTTCACGGTATCGACGTACCAAGCTTCTTGGTGTGTTGGGCTCATCTCTGGGATTACATCTTCCTGCTTAAGACGTTCCCCCGTTGTCGTCATGCTGTAAACAAACATTTTCCCCCGACCTAACCGTGCGCTGTCTTCGTTGTGGAAAAGACTGCCATCCTCGCTTTTTTCGATGCCAAGAAATGACCCGTCTTCTGATCCATAGTTGATGTAATCAACTGGGAATGAGCGAAGCTGCCTCCAGAAACGTAGGCTGAGCTTATCGAAATCCTTCAGTAACTCTGGGTCGGCAGAGATCGCCTCTTCGTTGAGCTGATTAATAATCGTTGGAAAACTGATCTTGCTGCTTAATCGTTCTGATACTCGTATGACTGGTAGATGCGCGCGATGGGATTCTTTCTGCTCAATTACATTGTTGCGTCCAACACTAAACCCTAAAATGCTGAGAGATCCTGCAACGAGAATCAGCTGAAGCCCTGTCGTGCGAGTTAGCTTTTCTGCTAATGACTTAAATTGTGTTTTCATTGATCGATGCTTTGAATGGTGCGTGTCAAAGCTGCTCTTCTGATGAGTTCAGCACCGCTGACATTCAGTTTCAGGGCAATCGCTTTGCGATGTGTTTCTATCGTTGAATGAGCGCTGCCAAGTTTTTTGGCAATCTCCTTTGTGGTTTTTCCCTCTCCAATAAGATTGTAGATCGTTTGCTGGCGCTCGGTTAAGTCTTGATGAGCTGGCTTCACGATCACATTGATGCAATGTCGCAAAGCATCAAAAGCATCGGTTTTGTCGACGATGCCGTAAATGGCTTCTTTAAGGCCTTCAGGGCAAACAAACTCTTGTGCTGCGCCTGAAAGGATGATTATTTTGATGTCCGGATTTTGAAGGGCTAAATGTTGCGCTAGGTCGTTACAGAGCCCATCTGGCAGATAGATATCAAGAATTGCAAGATCAATTGTTTGTTGACTCGAGATTTCGCGCGCAGATTCGATGCTATTTGCTTTGAAGACAGCCGATATCTCGGTGAAGCTTTTGACCATGGAGCCAAGGAGGTCAAGGAATATCTGCTGGTCTTCCAGCACGAGGCAGTTCATGCAAATCGTGCAACTTGACGATCTTAAATCTGGTTGGTTGCTCTAGGGCCTTCGACAGGTCTTATGCGTTATTTGCATAGGCATCCTGGGATGCGTCTTCTTGCGGGGCGGCTGCCTTGCACGTGTGTCGATGCGTTTTAGTCAACTAGTTCCAACTCTGAATTTTGAAATGGCCGTGATTGCTTCGTCTTATCACTAGGCCATCTCCATCTTGCTTTTTGCGATGTAACAGCAACTCCAAGCTGAACTTGCTTCTGCAGCCAACGTTTGAGAAAGATGCCTTCACCGGAACTGACATCGTGTTCTGTTTGGCCAGCCACTCGATCATTCTTCTGAACCAAAACGATGTTGGATAGGTCTGCCAACCAATCGTTGAATCAAATTGAAGCCCTTGTCGAGACTTGAACTCGAGACCTCTCCCTTACCAAGGGAGTGCTCTACCGCTGAGCTACAAGGGCGTGTGGTGGATGGGCCGGGTTGGATTTGAACCAACGTAGGCAGAGCCAGTGGATTTACAGTCCACCCCCATTAACCACTCGGGCACCGACCCGAACCACACCCCCAGACATTACCAGCAAGGCTGTCGATACGATCAACCAATGTTTAAGAGTCGGGCCATGCACCTGTTGCTGCTCAACGGCCCCAACCTCAATCTGCTGGGCCAGAGAGAACCAGGCCTTTATGGTCGCCAAACCCTGGATCAGATCGAGACGGCACTCAGCGAGCGGGCCAGCGCTGATGGCCTAACGCTGGAGTGTTTCCAGAGCAATTTTGAAGGTGCCTTGGTGGAAAGGATCCATCAGGCGATGGGGAAGGTGGATGGCATCCTCATCAATGCAGGGGCTTACACCCATACCTCGATTGCAATCCGTGATGCCCTGTTGGGGACAGCCATCCCCTTCGTGGAGCTGCACTTGAGCAACACCCATGCCCGTGAACCATTTCGGCATCGTTCATTTCTCGCCGACCGTGCCGTTGGCGTGATTTGTGGTTTTGGCCCCGTTAGTTACGACTTGGCCTTGGATGGTTTGGTCCGCTACCTGCGGAACTCTGCGAGCGGAGGGGTGGGCTGATGGCTCCAACCTCTGTGGCCAGCATTCGTTGGTTGGCTGCATCTACGAGTGCTTCTTGGGTGCAGCAAGCGATTTTGAGACCGATGGAGGTCTTGATTGATCATGCGCATTGCGAGCGCAAAGCAGCGGGGTCTGCGGTGCAGCTGATGTTTCGTTATCTCTGCGAACCAGGCCTGGGGGAAGTGTTGAGTCCGTTGGCGCGCGAGGAGCTTGAGCATTTTGAGCAGGTGCTTGCGTTGTTGCAGGCGCGAGGCCGCTATCTCGAGCCCTTGCCATCCCCTGGATATGGCGGCTTTCTTGCCAAGCACATTCGCAAAGAGGAGCCGCTGCGGATGCTGGATTCGTTTTTGGTGGCAGGTTTGATCGAAGCCCGCAGCCATGAACGAATGGCGTTGTTGGCGGAGCACAGTCCGGAGGACGATTTAAAGGACCTTTATGGAAGCTTGTTGTTAAGTGAGGCTCGTCATTTTGGTCTCTACTGGGTGTTGTGCGAACAGCGTTGGGATCGTTCAGTGATCGTGCCCCGCTTGGAGGAGCTTGCACAGGTTGAAGTGGCTGCCCTGACTGGAAAGTTGGAGAATCCGGAGGACGTGAGAATGCATTCAGTAGGAGTTGATGTTCGCTGAAATAAGTCAGACGGGACACTTTTTAACGTCATGAAGGTCTTGGGTGGCCCTCGCATCTACCAACGGAAAGAAGGTTGACCGTGGCAGTTCGACTACTTCGTTGAGAACGGAGGGAGTCGAATACGCCAGTCGTTGAAAACATCGGACAAAGCATTCGCCATAAGAGAAGCAGAGGTAGTCCTGTCGCTGAAAGCGAATCAACACACCGCAATAGTGGGTGAAACAGCTCAGAGATAAGGGAGAAGAGGTCACCCTTGGAGCTATCACAAAGGAGCAGTGACTGAGTTATCAGCTATTGATTTACCTTTTGCCTTATCTTTTTGGCATCTTATTCCTTTGTGTTTTTTTGATCAAGCTACCCTTAATCAGCTCCCATCTTGTTGGAATCACGTGTCCATACCGGCCAAGATGCTTGAGTTTTAAATTTTGAAAATTCTTTCCAGGATCTCTTTTGGCAAAAAACTTTTTAATCTCTTCTTTCGGAGGCATAGCAAGCCACTGAAGCAATTTAAGGGTGATTCCTCCACACACCCCTGTTACGACTCCTTTCCAAAACCAATCAGGCATCTGCAGCACTGCTTGATGTGTCAAACATTACTCGTAGCGGCGTTCTGCCTGCTGAGATGCTTCTGATCCTAGATGTGCGCTGTTAGGTCTTTTTGTCTCAGTTCGTCGAATGTACTCATTCGAATTGATCAACGAAGGTTGAGTTGAAGTTGTGATTAGCAAAATCTGTTTTATAGAAACTCTGTTTCGCTGTGGTGACTCTTGGAGTTGGGTGTCGTATCGGTTGTGAATCATCTTCTTGAGATAAGTAGATAGGTTGCTGATGCTGCGGCAACTGCTGAGCTGGTGTATGCGAGGGCTTCGAGTACGAGGGATTCACTCATCACACCTTTCTGATCGATAAATCTCGGGCTTGCCTCTAATCCAATCCATGCTGCGACGGTGAAGCCAGCTGTAAAAGCACAGATAGTACGGATCATGAGTTCTTCTCGATTGCTTTAGCGATGCCTTGCGCTGAGTTGCTCCAGAGTTCTCTCAGCATTCATCTGCTACAAGGCGTTGCCAGAAGACTATTGCCTATTGGGAGCGATAGATGATCACGCTCAAGGCAAGGACGCCCCAACTCCACAAGATGCCCTCTCTCATCATCCCAAGGCCAATCAAGCCCATGAAGATGGCGAAGTCGCCGATCACATTCTTGGTTTGCTCCAGCTTCTGAGCGTCAGTTTTTTCACCAAGCTTTGCCCGATTGCGCAACCACTCCTCTCCCAGGAGTTGCCCCTCGATCGGCTTCTTGCGTTGCTCACCTCTGTGCTCTGGCCGTTTCTTGAGCTTCGAGAGCGTCTAACAAGACCGCTTTTAGCCAAGCTTTACGAATGATTAATCAACTTAGATCAGCCAGTTTCGACTCTTGATCAGCGTGACTCAACCAGGTTCCATTGCTTTGTCTTGAAGACGGTGCGGGTTTAGCAGCACAGATGTTGAAGGGAGTGAAGGAGATTGCCTGATTTCATGTTTACTCATTGATGAATTTAGGGAGCAAGCTGTTTCTCTGGGAGATACTGTTGAGTCAAGCCAAGTGAAACATATTAGACGGCTATTGATTTTTCAGATCTAGACTTGATTCCTGAAAAGTAAGACTCAATGGCCCAATCCATCGCTTCGCCTTTTCTTGCGTAGGGGTTCTGAGCTAAAAAATCTTGTCTTAACAGGCAAATTTCTTTGAATTGATTTTTGGCTTCATCTTTGCTGATGGGCTGTCCGTAAAGACCATGAGACTTCATTTGAATAAGCCCTTTCGACTCCAATCAATAATCATTCACTTGGTCCTCGCTCAAATGAGGAATCCATGAGTATTTTCGGTGATTCGTTTCAGGCACTATTAACTGATTCCAAATCAATTCAATCCAAATTTAAAAACCGTCCATCATTTGTTGGCTATTGGGTTTGGCTTTAATAAGCGTAGTTCGGGTTGCAATCCTGAGAGGCAGTAGCGAATTGTGGGTAGGTGATGAGCTCGGTACTAAGAGCCTCATCGGCGAGATCGGGGTCGAGGTTGGCGGCAGCCTCCACGGATTAAATCAAGAGGAGCAACGCTTTGGCTTCAGGTTCGTACAAGGTCTTATGAGTGGAATTGTCTTGGTAACCTTGAGTGCAGCTTTAAATATGTGCTTCAACCAAGCCATGCGTTAAGGCAAAGACTGCTGCTTGTGTTCTGTCTCTTACTCCAAGCTTATGAATTACTGTGCTGACATGGCTTTTAACTGTTTCGGCAGAAACAAGCAGTGAATCGGCGATTTCAGTATTCTTCATTCCGCAAATAATACATTGAATAACCTCTAGCTCCCTTTCTGATAATGGGTCTACAAGAATTGGTGCTGGTTTGACATTTGCTGTTGCCGCTTCAAGTACAGCCCTTGGATAGTAAATGCCTCCATTGTTGGTCGTTCTTAAGGCGTTAATGAAGTCGCCGTCTCCGGTGCCCATGGAAGAGACGAACATCACTCCGTCTGCTCCAGCCTCCATCGCTTCTTGAACAACCTCTGGGGTTTCACGTGATAAGAAAATGAGAGCTTTGATGTCTGGGGATTGTCTTTTCGCTTTTTCTACCAGTCTGATCCCGTATCCCCTTTCAAGGTCTTCACTTGTAATCAAGAGGTCTGGATTGCTCTCAAGTTGTATCTCCAGTGCCTCGTCTTCCGTTGTAGTGCCACCGATCAACGATTGCAGGATTGGCTCAGCAAGGCTTACTGCGGTGAGCGTAAGCCTGTTTTTAGAGCAAACCAAGACTCTTTTGTTTGCCAGCATTTGCTTGCATGCATCAACTGCCTTCTTTAATGCGCCCTCAGATGGGTTAAGCCTCAACTGTTTTTGTCTGTGAATAGATGAATGATGGTACCTGCGAATTGTCCTTTTGCCAATCGTGACGATTTGATATTTATGCACCATCTGCTTCGTTTTTATCTATGGCTAACACTTCTATGGCTATGATTTGAAATAATCTTGTATCGGCAAGGCTTCAATTGTGCTTCGGAGGCTTGAAGCTGTGCACTCAGTGTTATTGAAGTTGTGAATCAAATCGCCGAGGGGTGCTCGCTTCATTCTTTTGAGATTGATGTCTTGTTTAGCGAACCCTTCGTTCAGTATTGGAAGACGGCAGTTCTCATTGGCAGGCGAGTGGTTCTAGGAATTCGAGTGTGATACGTCGGGGCCGTGAGGTTTGCGTCTTTCAGTGGAGTGGTCTGTCCTTCACGCTTCTGTCTGAGATCACTGCATAAAAAAGCTGCTCCGGTCAGAGAGCAGCTCTGAGCATGCGCCTAAGCTATCCAAACCAAGAGCATGAGCTACAAACAGCATCTCGAAGCGCAGTGCAAGAGGCCGTCAAATAAGCACTCTTTCGAAGTTCACTTGTTGGTTGATGGCGTCACCAATGATGGGCCTTATGTGGCGGCTAGTCACCTTGTCCCATTCCATTTGGAGGGGCAGGCTGTGAACTGAACGCTTGATTTCAAAGCTGAATATCAATAAGTGAAAAAATTTTGATGATTGATTAGTTTTTGTCAGTCAATGACTTGGACATGGCAGCTGCAAGAGCAACGCAACCAGCAACGATCAGATAGCCCATGAGATTTGTTTGAAGGCCTACACATCATTTGATTTGGAGGTGCCTGCTGACTGTCTCCGATGAGACCGAATCCTCAATCGATCAGCCCTGGGTTGTCTGTTTTCTTGCTTGATCAAGGCCTGGATAGTGATCGGCGATCGGATCATGGGTGAAAGACGCCGCCCATCCTCCTGAGTTTTTAAAAAAACGAATCACGCAATAGTTCGGGTCGACGCCCATGTCGAACCAGTGCCGGGTTCCAGCTGGAATTGCGATCCAATCATTGGCTTCGCAGATCACTTGAAGCACCTCATCCTTGATGTGAAGTGCAAAGAGCCCGCACCCTTCCACAAAAAAGCGCACTTCATCCTCTGCATGCTGGTGCTCTTGCCGAAATGTTTGGCGCAACGTTGAGCCGCTGATCTGATCGCGCTCAACGCGCATCACATCCACAGTTTGGTAACCCTCGTTTTTTTGGACGGAAGCAATCAGCGATGCATAGGCCTCCAAAATCTGCTCTTGCATGGCCCCTTGCTCAAGCTTGGGCTTGCTTGGCCAACGCTGAAACTTGATGCCTCGCGTTTTGAGTTGTGCGCTGATTTGTTCAGCGTTGCTGGTGCTGAGAAGTGCCTCTGGTGCTGCAGCAACGGCTGAATCACGGTCTGCCTCAACACCCGCGCCCCGCGTTGCGTAAATCCTCAGCTCCGTCATCAGCGCTGCGTTGTTTGAACTTCACTTCTCTAGCCCTGATGGGTCTCTGCCGTGGGGCTTGCTCCACCAGACGCTGTCATTGTTGACCTGTTGGTCGTGGATCCTGTGCCTCACGCTCTGCAATTGATCGGAGTGGGCCCTGGTGATCCAGAGCTTCTCACCATTGCTGCTGTTCGCGCGATTGAAACCGCTGATGTAGTGGCATATCCCGTCGCACGTGCCGATGCCGAGGGGATGGCTTGGACCATTGCTTCTCGCTGGACGCGATCTGGTCAGCGGCGATTGCCTCTGGTTTTTCCAATGGTGGCGGAAGCTGAGCCACGTTTGAAGGCTTGGCGGCATGCCGCTGATTCGCTGGCTTCCGAGCTGCGACGAGGTTTGTCGGTGGTTTTGCTTTGCGAAGGCGATACTTCTCTGTTTGCTTCGAGTAGCTATGTGCAGCTGGCGCTGCGCAAGCAGCACCCTGATCTCACGCTCAAGCTGATTCCAGGTATTCCTGCGGTTTGTGCCGCAGCCGCTGCTAGCGCAGAGATGGCGATGGATTGGCCCCTTGCCTTACAGCAAGACGGGGTGCTGATTCGTCCTTGCCCAGACCGTGAATCAGATCTGGAGCGATTGCTTGAATCAGCTGAGTCGAACTCCATGGTGTTGGCATTGATCAAGTTGGGTCAGAGATGGCCATGGGTTCGGGCCTGTCTGGAGAGGCGTCAGCTGCTTGAGGGCTCCCTCTTCGCGCAACGGGTGGGGTGGCCTGATCAGGTCTTGGCACGTGCCAACGAGATTCCCGCTGAGTCGAGACCCTATTTTTCATTGCTTCTCATTCGGCAGACTTGGCCTGGGGTATTGCCGTGACAGAAAGCGCTTCGTTTCTCACCTCCTTGAATTGGCTCGGATTAATTCACCCCGTCTTGATGATTTTGTTTGTCTATCCGGTGGTGGGTGCCACGATTCGGTTGGGGATCTTGGCGCGAGAGCGGCGGCTGGATCTCAATCCAATTGCGCCAACGGTTCCGGTGGAACACGCCGATCATGGGCGTTGGGTGACCGGGGGGATGGTCTTGGCGGTGTTGGTGGCGTTGTTTCACAACGCAATGGCTGGAGGGATGCAGGGAGATCAGATGTTGGGTTTTTTGCTTGCTGTAGTTGGTGCTGCAGCGGCTTACGTAGCGTTGTTAGGAGCCAAAGGCGTCATCGCAAAGATGTTGTGGGCAGCAGCCTGTTGGTTCACTCTGATCCTGATTGCCTCACAGCCTGCCTTGCTCCAGTGGCGTCAGTCCTTCCCCACCGCGGTTTGGCAGTCGCATCTTTGGGGTGGTTCGGCTCTCATCGCCCTCATGTTGGCCGCCGTGGTGATACAGAAGCAGATTGCTGGTCGGCTCTGGATGCGAAGGCTGCATGTGTCGATGAATGTTGTTGTTGCTTTGTTGCTAGCGACGCAGGCAATCACGGGGACGCGTGACTTATTCATGCGCTGAAGTTTGGAGTGTGGGCGAGTGCTGCGGGATCAGGCTCGGGTTGAAGGGGCTGCGCTTTGGTGGTGCTATCAGTCGCCGGATTAGGGCAAGCAAGGCACGGCCTTCCTGAGGTGCCTGCCGGTCAACCCAGCATCCCGGCCGGCAAAACAGCCAGCGAATCAGGGCGTAGCGCTCCTGCCGCGGCATGTTTCCCCAGTGGAGAAGGGCTTCTGTCTTGGTTGTGTTCGTCAAAATCACTGGCAAAGCCGGCAGCTCTTGGCACCAGCGCAGCCTGGAACTGGCAACCCATGGCAGGGGCGAACGGGAGTAGGTGATCCTGGCTCCGCTTTCGCTTAAGGCCGTAATGCAGCAGGGGTAACGGTGCCCCCCGTCGTCTTCGATCCAGGCTTCTATCTTGAGCTTTTGCCACGGGGAGAGATCCTTCGCGGCAGGATCCCAGCAGGCACGAATCGCCACGATCAAACTGAGCAGATTGATCATTCCCCACACCAAGCCGACCGGCCGACCGGCAAGCACCTCTGCTGGCAGAGCGCTGGCGTTGGACAGCAGCCCGTAGAGGTTCACCAGATTGAACAACACGAGGGCCAAAAGTGGCAGCAGCAGCTCCACGCTGTAGCTACCGCGATCACGGCGCTGATGTTTGGGGGTCACCCGAAATCCACCGATGCGTCCAATCAGGTTGGCCAGCACGGTCATGGTGAGCGGAACGGTGAGCACCCAGCCAGTGAGTTCGCTCAAAAAAGCCGTTCGTGACCCACGGTTTAACCAGCTGAGGCTCAACACTTGCAAACTCCAAAGCGGTAGAAGCAAGGTCAATGCGGCTTGGCTGTTGAGCAAGATCGGGATGACGCCAAGAATGCCGTAGCTGAGTGGCATCAGCATCAGCACCAGCCTTGGCACGTTGTTGAACCAATGCATCACGCCCTCGAGGTAAGCGATGCGTTGCCCAAGCGATAACCCTTTGCGACGCAAGGGGCCGCTGCTGAGCCTGAGGCTTTGCAAGGTGCCAGAGGCCCAGCGTTGGCGCTGGTGCACGAAATCAGCCATGGTTTCAGCTGCTAAACCAGCGCTGAGCTTTTCCTGGAGATAAAGCAGTCGCCAGTGCTGACGGGTCAGGCTGATGCCTGTCACGAAATCCTCAGAGATGGCTTGTTCCACGAAGCCACCGATTTGGTTGAGTGCTTTCCGTTTCACCACAAACGACGTGCCTGCACACACCACAGCCCCCCAGCCATCGCGGACCGGTTGAATCCAGCGGTAGAAACTTTCTTCATCAGATAGAAGCCAGTTCTCCATCCCCAGATTGCGCATCACCGGGTCGGCGTTGATGAAGGTTTGAGGGGTCTGAATGAGAGCAACCTCAGGTTCGAGAAGGAATCCAATGCTGCGATCAAGAAATGTGCGTTGGGGAATGAAGTCGGCGTCGAAGACGGCAACCAGCTCTCCTCGGCAATGGCGCAAACCATGGTTGAGATTGCCGGCCTTGGCATTGACGCGCTCCGGTCGGTGCAAGTAGCGGCACCCCAGCTCGGAAGCGAGCGCTTTCACCTCATGACGACCGCTGTCGTCGAGAACCCACACCTTGGTGTGGGGATAGGACAAGTTTGTGCAGCCAATCAGGGCTCGTTCGAGAACCTTGATGGGCTCGCCGTAGGTGGGAACCAAGATGTCCACGTGTGGTTTCCAGCCGCTCTCAGACCAGCGCTTTTGTTGGTCATTGATCTCGAAGCGGCGATCGGGGAACCTCCTCCAAGCGAGCCAGAGCGGTACCAAGCCAACGAGAAGCAACCAGGCTTCGGCGACCAAGAGCAGCACGCTGAGGGTGATCGATAAGCGGCTATCGAAGTTGAGGCTGGAGGTCACTCTCCAGATCAAATAGCGGAGGGTGAACAGGCTGATCAGCAGGATCAGGCTGCGGCGTCCCCAGATTGGGGTGTCTTGTTCGGGGCGACGGATCAGCCAGAGCGGCCAGATCAGTAACAGAAGCAACAACGCATTCATTCCATTCGCAGCATCTGTTGATCGAGCAAATCAAGGGCCGCGGCAGGCGTGGGGGCCCGCATCAGCTGTTGCCGAAACTGGGATGCGCCGTGGAAGCCAGTGCAGGTCCAGCTCATGTGTTTCCGGGCAATCAAGAGTCCGTGATCTCCGCGTGCCTCGATCAGCGCCAGGAGTTGTTCCTTGGCGAGGGCTAAGCGCGCAAGCGGTTTGGGCGTGGCTGGAATCGGCCGATCACTGAGTGCGGCATCGATTTGGCCCACAAGCCAAGGGGCACCCATGCTTCCGCGACCCACCATCACGCCATCGGCGCCGGTGATACGCAAGCACCGCAGCGCTTCCTCAGGGCTGTTGACATCCCCATTGGCGATCACGGGAATGCTGAGGGCTGCTTTGACAGCAGCAATGGCATTCCAATCCGCAGTGCCGCTGAAGCGTTGCTCGCGCGTGCGCCCGTGGAGCGTCAGCATTCGCGCTCCTGCCTCCTCCAAGCGTCGGCACCAGTTCACGGCGGCCTGAGCCTTTACCGCATTGTGTTCACCACACCAGCCGAGACGGGTTTTCACCGTGACCGGAAGCCCTACTGCGGCTACCACGGTGTCGACAATTCTGCAGGCCAGATCCGGGTCGCGAATCAGCCCGCTGCCGCCTCCTTTTCGGGCGATTTTGCGTACAGGACAGCCCATATTGATGTCGATCAGAAAGGCTCCGGCATCGGCCGCACGACGGGCTGCATCTGCCATCGCGTCGGGATGGTGATCAAACAACTGCACCCCGATGGGCCCTGTTTCTTCCTGCAGGCCGTCCATTTTTAGCCGTCCATGTCCCAGCTCAAGGCTGGTGGCATTCACCATTTCGGTAAACAGCAATGCATCGGGAGCCCAGCGGCGCACCAGTTGCCTAAAAATCCGATCGCTGACGCCAGCCAGGGGGGATTGCAGTGCGCGGCATCTGAGTTGTCGCTCTAAGAGTCGACCCTGAATCTTCAGCAGCATGGCCAGAGGCCGAAGACCTGTTCATTCTGCTGGTCAGGCAGTTGGTTTGAGAGTTGGTCTGACCTTTGGACTTGTCAATGCAAGCCGATGGGGCGAAAGATGGAGGCCTTCGGTTTGCTCGCATGCCCCCGACGCATTGGCCGCTTAGCCGCTTGTTATTGAATCGAATCCTGGACGACCGAATTAGTGATCGCTTTGTGGCAGAGCGGGTTTGGGAGCGCTTGGGGTACCAGCCGGATGGAGAGGGACTGATCTGGCTCGCTGGGGCTGAGACACCCTCGGCTTGGCGAGAGGCGTTCCCCCAGGCCCCCGAAGTGATCAGTATTCGCCCCGCCTCCGTGCAACTCACCCGCTCGATTCCACGCGAGCACAAACAGCTACTGAAAGAGCAGTTGAAGTTTGCCGGCTATCGAATCGGGGAGCTTTACCCACGGCGAACGCGTCGGGCTACTGCCGTGAATTGGCTGCTGGCTTGGCTGGCATCCCATGAGCAAGTGCTGGAGGAGGAGGGCCCCTTGCCATTGCTGCTCGATCCGCCACTCAACCCAGTGAGCGGCCATCCAGGTGATCTTCCCGTGCGTTGAGACTTAGGTCTCGAGGCTTACAAGAGCCTGGCCAAATTGGCTGCATTACGCGGATGCCTAGACGAATAGCAATTGTCCGTGGTGATAAATACTCATTGTTCAGCGAGCACAAAAAAGGAGGGCGTCTGAATCCCTCCCACACGGGACCTCCGTTCCACCGAAAGCTCCTCTTTACAAACTGTAATACATGCGGCTCTGGTGGCGAAGGGCGGTTCTCCTCCCTGTTGGTGGGTTAAGCGTTCTTGGCTTCGGGTTCCAGTGCGACCCGTTGCTCTGCCTGGGTGATCACGCAGTTTTGGGTCAAGTGCATGCGTCGGTCAAGCGCTTCAATGCGTGCCGATTAAGGCTGATTCGGTTGTCCCTTTCAGTTCCCATCAAAGGTGGGGGAGGGCTGAAAGGGTTGTTTGTCGGAGCCCTTGCTATGACTGAGTTTGTTCGGTTGGATTGATGGGCTTGCCCCTCAGGCCTGGATGATGACCTTGGTGCCTTTGGGTGTGTTTTCGAACAGCCAGCGAGCTTGTTGGGTGGGCATGCGAACGCAACCGTGACTTCTGGGTACGCCAAAGGCCTGGCCGGCATCTTCTTGCCAAGGAGCAGCGTGCATGCAAATGGCCTCATTGGCAGTGATGCACATGGCGTAGGGCACGCCAGGAGAGACATAGGTGCGCCCCCGCATCGTCACCGAGCGGTACTTCGTGAGCACGGAGGCA
Organism: Synechococcus sp. CC9311; assembly: GCF_000014585.1. NCBI lineage: Bacteria > Bacillati > Cyanobacteriota > Cyanophyceae > Synechococcales > Synechococcaceae > Synechococcus > Synechococcus sp. CC9311. The sequence goes on from NC_008319.1 coordinate 565,567, forward strand.
TGCCCCGTGGGCGTGGGGGATGAGGCTTTGCCCGTGCTCACGGGAATCACCCGGACGGTTTGTGCTTGCTCGTTAAGCACTGTGAGGGTCTGATCGGAGAGATCGACCACGAGCGTTGCAATGAGCTCAAGCATGATTGTGCCGCTGGCGTCGCTGTCATAGGCCTAGCTGTGTCGCATGCGTCTCATCCGTCTCGTTCTGAATGATTTCGCATTTCTGTGATGGGTCACCTCTGTACTGTCAAGAAAGTTTTTCCTGGCTCCCGTCTTGGCACGTCCGGTCGTCGCAATCATCGGGCGTCCCAACGTCGGCAAGTCCACCTTGGTGAACCGTCTCTGTAGAAGTCGTGAGGCCATCGTTCACGACCAGCCAGGTGTGACGCGAGATCGCACTTATCAAGACGGGTATTGGGGCGATCGAGAATTCAAGGTGGTGGACACCGGAGGCTTGGTGTTCGATGACGACAGTGAGTTCCTTCCTGAGATCCGGGAGCAGGCCAGCCTCGCTCTCGCTGAAGCCAGCGTGGCGTTGGTGATTGTGGATGGTCAGCAGGGACTCACGGCTGCGGATGAATCGATCGCGGAATGGCTGCGTACGCAGAACTGCAAGACCTTGTTAGCGGTTAATAAGTGTGAGTCTCCCGAGCAGGGATTAGGCATGGCCGCGGAGTTTTGGCGGCTCGGTCTTGGTGAACCCCATCCGATTTCGGCGATCCATGGTGCTGGCACCGCTGAGCTGCTCGATCAGGTGCTCACCTTTCTTCCGCCCAAGGATGAGGAGAGTGATGAAGAGGAGCCAATTCAGCTTTCGATTATTGGCCGTCCCAATGTGGGGAAGTCCAGCTTGCTGAATTCCATCTGTGGTGAGACGCGGGCCATTGTGAGTCCGATTCGTGGCACCACCCGCGATACCATTGATACGCGCATTGAACGGGAAAATCGTCGCTGGCGATTGATTGACACTGCAGGAATACGCCGGCGTCGCAGCGTGAATTACGGCCCAGAATTTTTTGGGATTAACCGCAGTTTTAAAGCGATCGAACGCAGTGATGTCTGCGTTCTAGTGATCGATGCTCTCGATGGTGTGACCGAGCAGGATCAACGCTTGGCGGGACGGATCGAAGAGGACGGCCGAGCTTGCGTGGTTGTGGTGAATAAGTGGGATGCGGTGGAAAAAGACAGCCATACGATGACAGCGATGGAAAAGGAGCTGCGCGCCAAGCTCTATTTCCTGGATTGGGCTCCAATGTTGTTCACCTCTGCGCTGACAGGGCAACGGGTCGACAGCATTTTCGCCTTGGCGGCTCTTGCTGTGGAACAGCACCGCCGCAGGGTGAGCACATCAGTTGTGAACGAAGTGCTTAAGGAAGCCCTCAGCTGGCGGAGTCCCCCCACCACCCGTGGAGGCCGGCAGGGCCGCTTGTATTACGGCACCCAGGTGGCGAGTCGTCCGCCCAGTTTCACCTTGTTCGTGAATGAGCCCAAGCTGTTTGGCGATACCTATCGCCGCTACGTGGAACGTCAAATCCGTGAAGGCCTCGGCTTTGACGGGACTCCAGTGAAGCTGTTCTGGCGAGGCAAGCAACAGCGGGATGCAGAGAAGGAGCTGGTCCGCCAGCAGAATCGCCAAGGCTGATTCCCTATGGACTGGTTGCGACAGATTCCGATCGGGCAGTATGTCGATGGCAGTGCTGGTTGGCTGCGTCTGCTCGATCCTCGTTTGAAGCTGGGCTGGGTTGTGATGTTTTTGCTGACCCCAGTGCTGGCGGGCCCTTTGTGGCGTCTCGGGCTCGTTCTGGCCTTGTTGGTGATCACCGCTCTGAGTGGGTTGCCGGCCAGGTTGTGGTGGCGCTCTCTACTTCTGGTGTTGTGTCTCGGTGTTGGCTTTGGCCTCCTGGCGATGTTTTTGCCAACGGGAGATCCAGCCGCCACGTTGGCGGTTCGGCCTGTCCAGGAGTTACAGGGTTTATCTCTGCAAACGTCCAGCTGGGAGTTGTTTCGCCTTGGTCCTGTCCAACTTGGGCCACTCAACCTGGGCCCGCTGTCCGTGGATCGGCGATCAGCTGAGCTTGGTCTGAATAGCGCCACGTTGATTGTCACCGTGGTGCACAGCGTGAATCTCATGCTGTTGTCCACACCAAGCGAGGATCTGATGTGGGCCCTGAATTGGTTTTTGTTCCCCCTAACCAAACTTGGTTTACCAGTGGATCGTCTTTGCTTTCAGCTGCTGTTGGCGCTTCGTTTTCTGCCCTTGGTGCAAGAGGAACTGCAGAATCTGGTGCGCTCCGTGGCGAGTCGAGCGGTCAATCTCCGTCAGTTGGGCTTGAAGGCTTCCTTCGGATTGATCCTTTCGGTGGGGGAGCGACTTCTCGCCAATATTTTGTTGCGGGCTGAGCAAGGAGCTGATGCCTTGATTGCAAAGGGAGGGCGTTGGCTTCCTGCGGACTGCTTCCGCCCTGTTCAGAGCACGTCTGCCTTGGCTCGTGGTTTGAACCTGCTGTCATTTGTGGTCCTTCTCGCGGTAGTTGGATTGCGAGGCAAGTACGGTGCCTTTTAAATCTTGATGGACTGAGTTTTGGGAGCGGAGCGTTATCTCAATCACCCCACCTTCGGAATGCTTTATCAGGTTTCGACCGCGGGCGAAGGAAGGGATCTGTACGCCACTCTTTATGCCCAGCGCATGTTTTTCTTGGTGACGCTGCAACCCAGAGGGGCTCAGTTTGAGGTGATTCCATATCAGGACGCTCGGCATCATGCAGAGCTCCACCTGGCGCGCTGTCGCCGTGATCGCGCTGCTGACTTTGCCGATTGGAAGCAGCTGTTCGATCAAACCTTCATTTGATGGCGTCCAGCAGCTCAGAATCTGAGACGATTCAGTCCCGTTGGCAGGCGATCCACGCAGAGTGTCCAGACTCTGTCAATCTGCTGGCTGTCAGCAAAGGCCATCCGGCCATGGCGGTGCGTGAGCTAGCCGCCTTGGGGCAGGTTGATTTTGGTGAGAGCAGGGTGCAGGAAGCACTCCCGAAACAACAGGACTTGGAAGACCTCAGCAGCTTGCGTTGGCATTTCATTGGACGCCTGCAAGCCAACAAAGTTCGTGCAGTCGTGCGGGCTTTTCCCGTGATTCATTCGATCGACTCTCAGGGACTCGCAGAGCGCACTTCAAGAATTGCGGTGGAGGAGAACCGGATTCCAGAGGTGTTTTTTCAGGTCAAGCTTCGCGAAGACCCGGCGAAGGGTGGTTGGGAGCCAGATGCCTTGCGTGAGGTTTGGCCACAGTTGCAGTCGCTTCCAGGCTTGAAGCCCATTGGGCTGATGACGATGGCCCCACTTGGCTTGGGACTTGAAGATCGTCAGAGCCTCTTTCATGACTGCAGAACCCTCGCAGATGAGCTTGCTTTGTCTGAGTGCTCTATGGGGATGAGCGGAGACTGGAAGCAGGCTGCCAAGGCAGGTGCCACCTGGGTTCGCGTGGGTTCTGGATTGTTTGGGCCGAGGCCTGAACGCTTGGTTTGACCCCAACTCAGCAGGATCGCCTGTTGTGAAGATGATCAAATCGCCCAGTCACTCTTGCTCACAACTCTGTAGAGCGCTATTCAGGGTCAGGTTTGATTTAGTTTCCGGTGTCGCTGATTTCTCGTCTTCGTGCTGTCGTTGCGGGTGATGATTACCTTGACGGTGATTATGACGATCTCGATTACGACACTGGCGAGCAGGACGAAGTCGAAGAAGGTCCGTCCCACTCCATGTCGAGTGCTTTGGCAACTCTTGAGTCGGGCAATCCCTTTGACAGTGAGCCATCTTTCACTGGCTCCAATGTGATTGGGATGCCTGGTATCAGCACCGGAACGGCTGAGGTTTCCTTGATGGAACCCCGCAGTTTTGATGAAATGCCTGGAGCGATCCAAGCCCTGCGTGAGCGTAAAACGGTGATCCTCAATCTCACGATGATGGAGCCAGATCAAGCCCAACGCGCTGTGGACTTTGTGGCAGGTGGAACCTTTGCCATTGATGGTCATCAAGAGCGTGTGGGCGAAAGCATTTTTCTGTTCGCGCCCAGCTGCGTGACTGTTACCAACGCCACCCAGGACGAAGCCTCCGTTCCAACGCACGTTTCAAAGGACGTTGAGCAAGCGTCCTCCGAGGCCAGCATTGCTCCAACTCCCGCCTGGAGTGCAACAAGCGCCACCGCGCTTTGATCCATCAGTGCCGATTGCATTAGGTGTGATTGGTCTGGGCCGGATGGCTCAGGCCCTGGTGATTCCCTTGATTGAGCAGGAATTGATTTCTGCTGATGAGGTGATCGCGGTTGTGGGCCGAGAGCACTCTGTTGCAACGGTGTCTGCGCGAGTGCCTTCTGGAGTGAAAGTTATAGCTGCCAGTGATTCCGCGGCAGAACACGCTTGGGCTGCGTCGGTTCAACTCTTGGCCGTCAAGCCTCAGATGCTTGATGGGGTCGCTGCCTCGGCTCCACCCCCAATCGAAACGCCTGCGTCGGGTTCAAGTCTTTTGCTTTCCGTGCTGGCTGGGGTTCCCCTGGCGCGGCTCCAAGCTCTATTTCCAGGCCGTATTTGTGTGCGCGCTGTTCCTAATACTCCCTGCCTGGTAGGTCAGGGACTCACCGGTCTGGCTTGGGGGGATGGCATCTCTGATCCACAGAAGCAGCAAGTGCGCTCCTTCTTTGAACCGGTGAGTGAGGTTCTCGAACTTCCCGAGGAACGGCTCGATGCTTTTCTTGCACTCACTTCGTCCGGTCCTGCCTATGTGGCCTTAATCGCGGAAGCGATGGCCGATGGTGCTGTTGCTATGGGAATGCCTCGGTCGCAGGCCCATCATTTGGCGCATCGAACTCTCGCTGGGACCGCCGCCTTATTGCAGGAGCAGGAGCTGCATCCTGGCGAACTTAAAGATATGGTGGCGTCTCCAGGTGGAACCACCATGGCGGCGTTGCGTCATCTCGAGAAATCGGGCTTGCGTTCGGCGTTGATTGAAGCCATCGTTGCCGCCACGCAACATGGACGGGGCATGGCGAATTAAGCCCTGGCTTCAGCGGCTAGTGGTTTCTGCTGGATCAGGGTGTCGTAAAGCGCTTCCAGAGCATCGATATTGGACACCATGCGGTAGCGCTCGATGACCCGCTCACGCGCTCGCCGACCTAGCTCTTGTGTAAGCAGAGGTTGGTCACGCAGAACGGGCAGCAACGTGCGCAACTGGGTGGTGACCCCTTGAGTGCTGAGCACGATGCCGGCCCCACCGGCGAGGACTTCTCCATCAGCGCCAGCATCCGTGGCGACGCAGGCGCATTGGCAGGCCATGGCCTCGAGTAGGGCGATGGAGAGGCCCTCCACCAGTGATGGCAGCACAAACACCTCAGCGCACTGGAGCAGGGCGATGCGCGACTTGAGATTGGCTTCATAGCCCCACCACAACAAATCTCCGATTCCATTCCCATACACGTTTTGAAGCGAGCTGCGCAGGGGGCCGTCACCCACGATCACGAGTCGGCAGCCGGCTGGTTTGACCAGTCGCCAGGCGCGCAATAACGCTTCCACATTCTTCTCAGTTGCAATCCGTCCCATGTACAGAAAAATGCGCTGATCACCAAGCCGTGAGCGCACGTCATGGAGCTCCTTGCTGATCGAGTCGGGATGGCTTGGGGCAGGAGACCAGCGGTCGGGATCCACGCCATTGGGGATGACGGCAAGGCGACTTTCGTGAACCCCTAAACGGTTGAGCACTTCCGCCTGAAGATCGGAAAAGACGATTACGCAGTCATAGCGAGAGAGAGCAGGCGCATAGAGCTGGTAGCTGAGCTGTTGCGTGCCTGCTGTGAGGTTGCGCAAACCTGCATCAAACGGTGGATGAAAGGTTGCGACTAGGGGAATGCCTAACGGTTGGCAAAGCTCAGGAAGCCTGAAGTCAAGGGGGGAAAGGGTGAGGCTGGCATGCACAACATCGGGCTGCAGTCTCTCCAAGCACTCGCGCAATTCCCTCTGCGCCCTAGGGGAGGGAATGGTGTACACCTGAGACTTCAACAGATAGGGCAGGCTCACGTCTGGATCGTTTGCCAGCAACGATGTGTTGCTGCTGCTGGGAGCGCCAGGGTTATCGAAATGGATGAAGCTGGTTTGATGGCCGCGTTTCTTTAGGGCCTCAGTGGTGCTCAGCCCGTAGGTGACATTGCCGCAGAACGGAGTTTTTTTGCCGAGCCAGGCAATGTGGGCCACTGGCACCGTCTCGAAGCCGAGTCTGAAGCTAGCAGCGCTCCCAAGGCCGCTCCCAAAGAGCGGCAGCTAAAGAAAGTGCCGCAAGCACCCAGAGCACAGGGATCAAGCCAATGCTGCTCACCAGGGCACCGGCGAGAACCAGGGGCAGGCTGAGAGCAATGTTGATCAGGTTGTTCTGAAGTCCGAAGACCCGACCTCGCTGAGATTCTGGGGTGTCCTCCTGAATCGTGGTCTGAGCAGGAATTGCCACGAGAGCGGCTCCAATTCCGAGGACGCCGCACAAGGTCAAGGTGATGCTGAGATTTCCGCGCAGTTGCCCGAGCATGACCAAACACCAGGTAATCGTGCCTAGTCCGGCTGCGGCGAGGCGTCGACGGCTAAAACGATGGCCCATTTGGGCCACCAACACAGCGCCAATCGCCATCCCTAATCCGCTCATCGCCAGCAGGCTGCCGAAACCTGTTGGCCCCAGTCCTTGGATGGCAGACGCCAGGCTGATTGCCAGCACATAAAGCGCAGCTAGCAGGCTGTAAAGCACCACGAGATGCACCATGGCTCCGCGGACCGATGACTGCTCTCGAAGCACCTGTATTCCCGCCACGATTTCTTTCCAGACGGAATCACTGCTGTCCTTTCTCGGCGGTTCGCGCATCTGGATGGTGCTCAGACTGATGGCCGCCATGCCGTAACAGAACGGCAGAAGCAGAAATTCGCCACCGTTGATGCCCACCGTTTGAAGCAGGTGGTTGAGTCCTCGCAGGATTGGATCGCCTAGGGCAAAGCCAACGATCGTGGCCCCCATGCTTGTGGCTTGATAGAGAGAGTTGGCGGCCAGCAGGTGTTCTCTCGGTACCAGCAGTGGGATTGTCGCCTGTTCAGCGGGGGCGAAAAACTGGGTCAGAACCGACTCAAGAAAGGTCATCAGCAGCAGAGCCCAATAGCCCCAGCTCAGCCCAAACCAGTGGGGCCCAGGGATCAGGAACAGAGGGGTGCAAAGCACGAGCACTGCCCTCAGGCCATTGGAGGCCACCATCACTCTGCGTTTGGGCCAGCGGTCGACCCACACACCGGCAACAGAACCGAGCACCATCGCCGGGATGGTATTGGCGACATAAATTCCGGTGGCCAGCAATGTGATGCGCTGGGCGCGCGTCTCGAAATCCATGCGAATCGCAGAGGCGATTTCAGCAAGAGCGCCATTGCTGTCCGGTGTATTGGTCACCCAGTATTGGGCGATGAGATACACCATCAACACGATGTAGAACTTGTCCGCGAGTTGGGAGAAGATCTGTCCGACCCACAGGCGTCGGAAGCCATCGAGATGGATCACGGCCTGAAGGCCGCGGCGACCTTCAGGATTGGCGCTCGTGGGCAGGGCCGGGTCCGGGCTGTTTAGAGAAGGACCGCTCAAAATGTGTTCATTCGCGGAATCATGATCGCCCACCACAGGCTTTAACGTGAAAACCCTCGTCTTGCTGGCTGGTTAAGCGTTAGCGACAGCCTCTCTCACCATGGCAAATGAGCGGACGGGCCTTGGGAGATGCACGCGACACCAGCTCTCCAAAAGTGTAAAAAGCCTGAGCCAAACGGGTCGGGGCCCCATCAATCCACCGTCTTGACGTTCCGGCAGTTCAAGCCGTGTTAATCGCTGGAGCAGGGCGAGTTCGGAGGGGTTGATCTGGATAGCCGCTCCAGCTTGAGAACCGATGGCCAGCCCTTCGTCGGCCAGCAGGCTGCAACGCCATTCCCAATTCCCGATCGGTGGAGACAGGGCGGCTCCACTGCGGCAACACGTTTGGAGAGGCAGGCCGTAGCCGCCGAGAGCGAGCAGATGAACACAGGCCTGAACAAGCGTTGCCAGGGTTCGATCGACACGCTCCCCTTCCGCACTTTTCATTTCAGACGAACGCTGTTTCTGCGCCAGCAGCTCGAGCCGCTCAAGATGCATCAAAACCGCACTAAGCATTCCGGGTACTGGATCATCGCCAGCGACCAACGAGATCGAGAGCTCAGATAGGGCCTGGGCGGCTGCCAATGTTTCCAATCTCTGCCCCACGTTGCCGAAATTGTGTTGAACCCGAAGTTGGCGCACCCGCAGCAGCCCGCTGCGTCCTCCCACCTGCAGCTCCATGGTGGTGAGAGGCACCGCCGCCGCCAGGCTGCTGCGGGGTTTGCGTGCCCCTGGCACGGCCAGGCGAATCAGGCCAACGTCATCACTGAGCAAGGTGAGCAGTCTGTCGTGCTCCCCGAGGGGGCCCACCTTTAACGCCAACCCTTCGATTCGCCGTTCCGGGCTCATTGCGGATGCCGGAGAGCCTGAATCAAAGCTGGGCCATGGCTGGTTCCTAGGGCGGTGGCGCCCTCTTCCATAAGGTCCAGCGCACTGTCCAACCGTTGTATGCCTCCGGCCGCCTTGATTGCGCAATTTCCCCTCGCAAGCTCTTTGAGCTTGCGCACCTGCAACGGAGTGGTGGCGGCTCCAAATCCGTTCCCCGCTTGCAGACACGAAGCACCCGCATCAATCGCAGCTTCTACGGCCAAGCTCAGTTGCTCTGGCTGCAATCGATTCACATCCAAAATCACTGTGACGGGTAGGCCGAGATCGCAGATTTGCGCCAGTTCTTCCGCATAGGTTTCCGCTCGCCCAGCCGTGATGGCAGCAAGATTGGGCACCACATCGAGGGCGTCAGCTCCTCTGGCTGCGGCCCATTCCGCTTGCGCCCGTTTGAGCTCCGCTGGAATCGTTCCGAAGGGGAAGTCCACAACAGCAAACAAGCGAAGACGTCCGCTTGGTCCGATGCGGTTTCTCACCGCTTCCAGGTGGCACAGGCTGGTGCATAGCCCCCCGAAGCCGAGCAGACGCCCGGCATCACAGAGGTTGTGCAGGGCCTCCTCTTCCAACAAAGGATCTAAGACGGCTTGATGAATGAAAGGCGGGAGCTCCGGAAGCTCCCGCTGACGCGGCGACGCGGTCATTGTTGTGGTGCAAGCACTGTCCTTAGTTCCGCGCTTGGATCACGCCAAATCCACCGTGATTGCGGTGATAAATCACCTGGAGCTCACCGCTTTCTTTGTCTCGAAACAGGTAGAAGTCGTGGTCGATCAGTTCCAGTTGATGGCGTGCCTCTTCAAGGCTCATCGCTGGCATGGCGAAATATTTGCGCCGAACGCCTGGGCTGGGGAGCTGCGCTTCTTTGCCTTCGAGCAGTGAGTCTTCTGTGGGCCGTTCCGTCAGGAGGACGTCATTCGCTGCTGTTGGGGTGGTCCGATGGCCATGGTCGCTGTGGCGTTCCTTGAACCGTCGCAGCTGGCGCGCCAACTTGCTTGCGACCAGATCGATGCTGGCGTAGAGGTTTTCGCTTCTCTCCTGGGCGCGGATCACCGTGCCATTGGCGAACACCGTGACTTCGGCAGTTTGTTGCGGAACCCGTGGATTTCGAGCAACTGACAGATGCACATCCGCTTCCTTGACGAGGTCGTCGAAGTGGTGGATGGCGCGTTCCAATTTTGTTTCGGTGTATTCCCGTAGTGCGGGCGTCACATCCAAATTGCGACCATGGATCAGAAGCTTCATGGCGTTCCCCTTTGCCTGGTTCTACCGGCAACTTACTAACTGCCTCTGACCCAGGAAAGCGGTCTGCGGCATTTCTTTTTGAGCCGGTTGCGCCTGTGCCGTTTTCCCAGGCCTGGGAGTGGCAACGGGGATGGCAGAAGTGCTTATTGGCTGAGGACGGCTCAGACAGGGAAGCGGTTTGGCTTCTTCAACATCCGTCTTGCTTCACCCTTGGTCGCGGAGCGACGGAAGATCACTTGCGCTTTGATCCTAAGAATGCGCCAGCTCCCCTGTATCGCATCGACCGGGGAGGGGAGGTCACCCACCACGCCCCCGGGCAGTTGGTGGCTTATCCGGTGTTGGACCTTCGCCGGCGTGAACCAGACCTTCATTGGTACATGCGCCAGCTCGAACAGGTGGTGATCGATGTGTTGGCGGCATTGGATTTGAAGGGCCAACGCATCCCAGGCCTTACTGGTGTTTGGCTGGAGGGGCGAAAAGTGGCGGCTATCGGGGTGGGATGTCGTCGTTGGATCACTCAGCACGGCCTTGCTCTCAATGTGTCGTGCGCCATGGAAGGGTTTGCGCATGTTGTGCCATGTGGAATTTCTGATCGTCCTGTGGATCGTTTGCAGCGCTGGATTCCTGGCATCACGCCTGCGGCTGTGCAGCCACTCCTGCGGGATGCACTGGCCCAGCGCCTTTCAATCAGCTGGTGCGACCTTGCTGGTCTTGATTCTGGGTGGTACTCCTAGGCGCAAGCTGAAAACAACGTTGTGGGTTCGTTTGCACAGGCCAGCTGGCGACCAACGCCTTGGGAGTTGAAATCACTCGCCCGTCAGCAGCATGTGCAAGGCCTGGGGAGAGTGGATCAGCTCTGGCCCTGGCTTGAGCAACGTCATGGTGCGCTCATGGCTGTGGATGCTCCCCATGCGGCTCATCCGGAGCATTTCACTTATCAGGAGTTGTCGCAACGGATCACGACAGCGGCTGCAGGGTTTCGTGCCTTGGGGATTCGTGAAGGCGATGTGGTGGGACTGTTTGCAGAAAACAGTCCCCGCTGGCTGATGGCAGATCAAGGTTTGATGCGCACAGGTGCGGCTGATGCGGTGCGTGGCTCCTCAGCCCCCGTAGAAGAGCTGCGTTACATCCTTGAAGACGCCAAGGCCGTGGCCCTGGTGGTGCAAAACGCGGATCTTTGGCAACGGCTCCAATTGCCTGCGCAGCTGCGCAGGCAGCTGCGCTTTGTCCTTCAGCTGGAGGGTGATGCTGTGGATTCAGACGTGATCTCTTGGGATGATCTTTTGGCGGCTGGCGCCGAGCAACAGGCTCCGGATCCAGATCTTGGTCGAGATGCAGCCAGCGCTGCCAGCACCACAGCCACCATCCTTTACACCTCAGGCACCACCGGTCAGCCGAAGGGCGTTCCGCTCAGCCACGCCAACCTGCTGCATCAGATGCGCAGCTTGAGTTGCGTTGCTCGGCCAGAACCTGGCGCACCTGTGCTCAGCGTGTTGCCGATCTGGCATGCCTATGAACGCAGTGCGGAGTATTACTTCTTCTCATGCGCCTGTTCGCAGAGCTACACCACGATCAAACAGCTCAAACGAGATCTGCCCAGGGTGAAGCCTGTGGTGATGGTCACGGTGCCGCGCCTGTGGGAGGCGGTGCAAGCCGGGTTTGAAGATGTCTTGAAAACATTCCCTGCATCCAGGCAGCGCCTTTTGCGCGCGGCACTCTCCAATAGCAGTGCCTATTGCTTGGCCCGGCGTCAGCGTTGCAACCTGATGCTGATGCCCTTGGGTCGCCGTCAGCGCTTGATGGCGTGTCTGAAATCCGCCGGGCGCTGGCCAGCCCATGCCCTGGCATCCAAGCTGATCTGGCCAAAGCTGAGGTTGCAGCTCAGTGGGGGTCAGCTGCGCTTCCCCATCAATGGAGGAGCTGCGATCGCGCCTCATGTGGATTCCTTCTTTGAGGCGGTGGGTATCGAGTTGTTGGTGGGCTATGGCCTCACTGAAACCAGTCCGGTTGTGAGTTGCCGGCGTCCATGGCGCAACATTCGTGGAAGTTCAGGGCAGCCAATGCCTCAGACCGAATTCATGATTGTGGATCCTGAATCCCGAGCTCCTCTCAGTTTTCGAGAACGTGGATTGGTGCTTGTGCGTGGACCTCAGGTCATGCAGGGATACTTGGGGAAACCTGAAGCCACTGCAAAAGTTCTGGATGTTGATGGATGGTTCGACACCGGTGATTTGGGAATGCTGCTTCCAGATGGTTCTGTGGTTTTAACGGGTAGAGCGAAAGACACCATTGTTTTAAGCAGCGGTGAAAATATTGAGCCAGGGCCTCTCGAAGCCCATCTGCTGATGAATCCAGTCGTTGAACAAGTCTTACTTGTTGGGCAAGACAAAAAGCAACTTGCTGCCTTGATAGTTCCGAATCAAGACGGTTTGAGGCAGTTTGCTGAAAACAAAGAAATCGAAAATATCGACTTGTTCTTGCCACTAAAAGACCAATTAAAGTTGTTAGATCTTCTAAAGAGAGATTTTAATTCTGATCTTCAATTGCGTTCGGGATCAAGGCCAGAAGAAAGGCTATGTGGTGTTGCATTTGTTGAACCTTTTACGATTGAAAATGGTTTGTTGACTCAAACACTGAAGCAAAAAAGAAATGAGATTTGTGTCAGAGACGCGAATACTGTTGAGAGTATTTACAGTTAGCAGCTAAGGCTTCTCTTTGGTCAATTGATGATTCGGTCAGAATGATTGAATCGTTTTTTGACTTAGAAGTCGAAATTACCGCTGAACCCTGATCCTGATGAAAATGCTGCCGAGTTGGATGTAGTACTAAAGTCTTCAATGGTCTCAATAAAAGTTTCCTCTACTGTCTTTTGATGCATATTGACATTTTGTTCGTTAATGGTCATTGTTGCTGTCATCGCAAAACCATCTTCAGTGATTATTTCGCTATTTGTCATTCCAGCAAGTTCGCCTTCTTTGGTGATTCCTAGCTTCAGCTTTTCCTCTGAAGTAGTGTCTCCTGGACGCACTTGTTCAAGATTTTGAATCATCAATTCGGTGACTGGAGCTTCAATGCCTTCATCTGACATCGTAAAAGTCACGACTTGGCTGTCCATTTGGCCATCCATCTCCATGATTCTATCATTCTTGTTGGTTATATGTTCTCTGCCGTTAGATACTCTATTTTGTCCTGACATATTGCTTCTGCTAAGCATTCTCATCTGAGCAGGGGCCGAAAGAGGCGATGCAAGAATAATCACAAGACTAAGAAAAGCTAGACTGAAAGGATTCATTTTTTTGGTGGCGAGTGGATTTCTTTGTGCAAAATGTTGATCGCTAGGATTAATTTTTCAGTTTTTATTTGTCCACCTCTTTCGAGATAATGCTGACAATGTAGTCTTTCATGCTCTGATCAGCATTAAGAGCATGAACCTTAATGCTTTTGTGAACATCTTTTGAAACTAGGATCGAGAGTCGCTTTAGATCGTCAGGGGTGTTATGCATTTGATTCATTGATTTGATAAAAGAAAAGGTTTAAGGTTTTAGGCTTAGTCATTAGTTAGTATGCTGCTGAGATTGGAATTTGATGTGCTCCCAACATTCCACATTGTTTTGCAGTGATTGTAAAGACCAGGCAGTGATGATTTTAGGCTTGTGAGTGCAATTTCTCCTTTTGTAGCAATTACTTTGGCCTCAACGCATTTCTTGAGAATGCCAGACTCCGTGGTCATCATTGTTTGCTTCGCCTGATTTTTCATTGCTGAAATACAACTGGAGACCTGTGGTCCGAAAGGCATCTGGAATCCAATTGTTCCCTGTGGCATCCAGTCTTTATCTCGAGTGTTATCACCGAAAGTTCCAAAATATTGATTGTCGTATGGCAGTACTCCTACGTTTGCAAAGAAGCTAGGTGATTGGCAGCTAATGGCTCTTGAGCCCACGGTCATCTCTCCGAGCTCTCCTTGTGCTGGGTTGATTTGGTAGTTGTAGATTCCTCCACCAATTGACTCAGACCGTGATTGGTTTTGTTGGGAATTAGTCGGCATCGCGACCGCGCTATTACCATTCTCCTGTGTTGTTTGTGCATAACCGGCTACAGCCGTCGCTGAGGAAAGGATTAGAAATCCGGCTATAGTTGCGAACCGATTCATGGATGATGAAGTTGTTTTCATGTCTTTAGTATGTCTATGTCAGTTGTACTGAATGTACTCTTTTACAGGGATGCACCATTGCACATTCCTTCTTTACCCTGTTACAGTCGTTTTCGAATACAACAAATAAGGGGAAACTATTAAAGCAGTGCCCCTTATTTATTGTATTCGAAAACAAAGGATGCATTGAAAAACTCCAGCGCATCCTCTTTTTGGTAACTTTGTTGTCTGAATAGGTTCAGACTTTACATATCGAAGGAGCTGACGAACCCTGTTTCTGTAACCCATGCCTCTGTTTTTGTTGTAGTTTCATAGTCTTCAACTCTTTCGATGTTTGTTACTTCGTTTTCATCCGTCCACATGTCTGCCATGCTCTCACTCATCGTCATTGTTGCTGTTATGGAGAAGTTTTCGTCAGCAACTAGTTCACTATTTAAAAGTCCATCGAGTATGTTCTCTTCCGATACCCCCATAGATAGTTGCTCCATTACCGCCATGTCTTCCGATCTCATTTGCTCCATGCTTTGCAGCATTAATTCACTTGTGGTTCCTTCCATTCCTTGTCCAGACATTGTCATAGACATTGTCTGATTACCCATTACTCCCTCCATCTGTGAAGATCTACTGCTGCTTTGTTTTACTATTTCTGTTCCTTTTGAAGTTCGCATGATTTCGCTATCACTACCACTTGAGATCGAAGTTGTTTTCATTTGGGCGAAAGATGAGAGTGGAGTCGCTAGAACAAGAAGGATGCCGAAGGGAAGAAGCTTAGAGGAATACATAATGATTGGTGAAATTAAATGAGATTTGCTAGACGTTTTTAGAATACAGTTATTCCTTTAACGCTTGCTTATTGACATGGCTCATGATTAGATTGATGATGTAGTCTTTCATGCTTTGGTCGGCATTTAGGGCGTTCATTTTAATGCTCCTATGTATTTCTTTGGTGACAAGAATTGAAATCCTCTTCTGATCTCGTGGATTTTCGTAGTATGCATTCATGATTTGTCTGCCGGGTTAGATGTGTGCTAAGGTTTTGAAAATTGACTGGATTTGTCCTGGAAAACAAAATATTTAATTGCTATTTGTTGCACTCCCAATATTTGACTGTGAGGTGGTTCCAACATTCCACATTGTTTTGCAGTGATTGTAAAGACCAGGCAGTGATGATTTTAGGCTTGTGAGTGCAATTTCTCCTTTTGTAGCAATTACTTTGGCCTCAACGCATTTCTTGAGAATGCCAGACTCCGTGGTCATCATTGTTTGCTTCGCCTGATTTTTCATTGCTGAAATACAACTGGAGACCTGTGGTCCGAAAGGCATCTGGAATCCAATTGTTCCCTGTGGCATCCAGTCTTTATCTCGAGTGTTATCACCGAAAGTTCCAAAATATTGATTGTCGTATGGCAGTACTCCTACGTTTGCAAAGAAGCTAGGTGATTGGCAGCTAATGGCTCTTGAGCCCACGGTCATCTCTCCGAGCTCTCCTTGTGCTGGGTTGATTTGGTAGTTGTAGATTCCTCCACCAATTGACTCAGACCGTGATTGGTTTTGTTGGGAATTAGTCGGCATCGCGACCGCGCTATTACCATTCTCCTGTGTAGTTTGTGCATAACCGGATAACGTTGTAGCTGAGGAAAGGATGAAAAATCCTGCGAATGTTGCTAAACGATTCATGGGTGATGGCGTGAATTCCATGTCTTTAGTGTGTCTAATCAGGAGATACTTGACGTACCCTTTCGCAGTGATGCGTCAATGCACATTGGTGCATATACTTCTTTGGGAGATAATTATTTAGCAATAAAAAGCACCGCCAAGCGGTGCTTTTTATTGCTAAATAATTAATGTATTTCAAATCCTCTAGCTTTGTCCCTGATGGTTTAAAAGATCAGGATGTAGTATATATTTTTCGATTAAGACCGTCACGATTTCTGTGATGCTCTTGTCTTCGCTTAGTGCCTTTAGCTTTAGGCTCTTATGGGTTGTATTTGACAGTAATACAGAAAGCTTTTTTTGCTCTGTGGCATTGAGTTGGCTGTTCATTTGTTTCAAGTGTTTTGTTTGAATTTGTTTTTGCAGTTAAACGATGCTTACTGATTGTGAATTGAATCGATATGTATTTAATTGGGAGTTTATCTGGGGTGAAGAATCATTTTCGAATATAATTTTGTGCTCACTTTCAAGGAACTCATGCAAAGCACTAATCACCAGTGAGACCATCGTTTCCTCTCTCTCATTGGCAAGCTTTTTGATCTTCTCGTGAAGTCCACGAGAAACTTCAAGAGATACCCTTTTTTTTGCTTTGCAGTTGTTCATGTTTCGTGCAAAAGAAATGATCGTGATTCCGAGTATTGATTTGAGTTTGGCCTATTTCCCAAGACTCTCATTGGACGATGGCTTAGGTGTCCTTAGAATGCCTTCAAGGTGGTTTAGTTGCATTCATACGGTTCTCATGGACTACTCATTAACCATATAGACACATTTGGGTTTTAAGAGCGCTTTGCGCTTTGCGGACAAGATGCTTTCTCGAACCCTCTTTGCGTCTCCAACACAAAGGCCTGCGCTTATTAGACAACGGCCTTGCTGCAAGAGGGAGTTCTTTTTGTTGGACCTTATAACCAATCTTGGATCAATCTACCTGCCTCTTAATATTTAATTTATTTTTTTTGTTAGGTTTTTTGTTTCCAAGGAGTTCTGAGATGACTCAAAAGCGCATTTCTAAATCTCAACTTTTTATTTTCTCTTAGATCTGGCGATGGTCAAGGGCGTAGTATTCTGTGATTCATTTTTCTTGACAATTAAAGCCTGGATTTTTTGTGTCCAGTTTTTTGCTTGGTTCAAGTTTTTTGATAGCTTTTATCGAAATCGATGCTGTTGAGAATTTAGAGCAATTAAAGAGATTTTAATTTCATGACTACAGCAATCTTTTCTTCTGAGTTTAAAGGTCAAGACAAGCGTTTTCTCAAAGCTTCTGCTTTGAGAGTCATTTGCTCGTCATTTCTTATGAATTGTTTAAGTGCTTCAACTACAATTGAGTTTAATGTATCATCTTGTTCAAGAGCTAAGATTTTAAGAGTTTTATGCATGTCACTACTTATTTCTAAAGACAGGCTTTTTGTGTATTGGCTTTTTTGCCTTTTTCTCATTATTTCTTCTTCTACGATAGGAGCTTCTGATGCATTTTCATCAACAACTAATTGGTTCATTTTTATCGCTTCTTTTTGCATATATTCAGGATACACTTCTGCTTGTTTCGTTTGATTAAAGGGATTCTCAGGCTTTGTTCTTGGTTTTTCCACGCTGAATACTCTCACGTCTCGTTCACGATGCCATGAAGTTCCCAGTCTTGCAACCATCTTGACTGCTCATGAATTTTTTTTGCAGGCGTTTTTGAAATATGATGATTCGTTGCCTCTTCTAGATACTGTCTGATTTGCTAGCCCTGATGCTAGTGCCTCTTGAATGATTTATTATACTCAGAGCTTGCAAATTGCTTGCTATTTACTTTTTTTGTTATTATTTTGCATTATTTGTGTGTTTTTCGCGCTTTATTGGTCGCTTAGTTTTTTGTTTTTGCTTGCAAAGCTCTGCAGTGTTCTTATTGCGCTCAGCTTTGCCCGTCTCTGGGGTTCGAATGTCTATGAGAACTACGTTTTCACTGCTGGTTTTATGGAAAAATTGGATTAGTTTCTTTTTTTTTGTATTTGTTGCCCCTTTGTTTTCTGCTATTTTGGCTTGTTTGTCTTTTCTGTTGGCTGATTTTCTCGTATTCATCCTTTTCCTTGTGCATTAAGAGCATTGTCAACACTTTCGCTCCTCGCCCTCCGCTATTTGAGTATCGGTTCGTTTAATTCATTCATCGAGAGATTTTTGCGACAGCTTTGTTTTGCCCGGGTTTTTCGTTTTTAGTTGTTCAAGATAGACTTTAGTTGTTTGAACAGTCTTTTATAGCGCTCTTTTCGCTGTTTTTTCTTGGTATTGATTTCCTTCTAGGCAAGTTCTGTATATTCTTGATGTGTCTTCGTTTGATTCTTTTTGTTCTAGCCTTTCGAGATTAACTTTGATTGATTGGCATAAAAAAAGGGGGAAGGCATGCCTTCCCCCTTTGACTTTGATTGTTCCCCTTGTTAACTATGCCGGAAGACTAATCGTTGATTAGTTCCAGTCAGTGTTGGTGAAGGAGCTGCTTTCGAAGCCTCTGCTGGTTGACGTGGCTGAGGTCCAGGCATCGACAGAGGTGTGCGTATCACCAGTTTCTGTGAGTGAACCGAGGTAGCCGTTGCCGTAGTTGTCGATAGAACCTGAAGCAGCGCCATTGAGGAAGTGCTCTGAGCCACCCCCTTCAAATACGATGTTGGAATCATCGTAGCCGCCGTTGAGATACCCTTCTGCTTCCGCATAACCACCGTGGCCATGAAGTGAGGAACGCTCACCTCCAGCTTCACCGGCAAAAGCGACATCGCCTTCTGTATTGACAGCGGTGATTTCAGGAGTTGCCTCTTGTGGAGGAACTATGCAGCCACGACGTCCGCACAAAAAGCCATCTTTTGCTTCTTGGCCTGGAGTGTATTCCGTGGTGACGGTTACATCGCCTTCTGCTTCACCATCGATGTATCCTTCTGCTGCATGGCGGCTAACACGTCCATAACCACCTTCTACCTCTGCATCGATATTGGCTGCAGCATTTCCGGTGGTTTGATCGTATCCGTAACCACCACCGCGATGTCCAAAGGTGGCATTTTCAGCAGAAAAATCGACGCTAACTCCGTGGTTGTAGCCACCTACGTGCATATCAGCCGTTCTGTGAATGCTGCTATCGACGGAGACCTGTGTCAAAGAAGATGAGGTGCCGGTGGCGCGCATGGCGCTAGAGCCTGTTTGGTTACCAATGTTTCCGGCCATTGCGGCAGATGGAATTAGGAGACCAGCTGCACCGAGAAGACCAATTAGTTTTTTCATAATGGGATCAGAGAGTGAGAGTTGTCTGCGATCCAGACATTTAAGTTCTAAAGGGTTTTGTTTGTTTAGGCCTCTTGTTTCTAGTTTTCCGCTATTGAGGCTTGGAGCAAATGCGGGATTTGTATTGATCTGTGAGCGGTGATCTGTGGATCGTTGTTGATTTTGTGGGCTTTCTTGTGCTCTATTAGATTTTCAGCTTTGTTCTGACGCTATATCTGGGTCGTGCAGGCGGATTGTTCTCTTCCCGTATGTTGTTTGATTTTCTTTGATCGAATGCCATAAAAAAAGGGGGAAGGCATGCCTTCCCCCTTTGACTTTGATTGTTCCTCTTGTTAACTATGCCGGAAGACTAATCGTTGATTAGTTCCAGTCAGTGTTGGTGAAGGAGCTGCTTTCGAAGCCTCTGCTGGTTGACGTGGCTGAGGTCCAGGCATCGACAGAGGTGTGCGTATCACCAGTTTCTGTGAGTGAACCGAGGTAGCCGTTGCCGTAGTTGTCGATAGAACCTGAAGCAGCGCCATTGAGGAAGTGCTCTGAGCCACCCCCTTCAAATACGATGTTGGAATCATCGTAGCCGCCGTTGAGATACCCTTCTGCTTCCGCATAACCACCGTGGCCATGAAGTGAGGAACGCTCACCTCCAGCTTCACCGGCAAAAGCGACATCGCCTTCTGTATTGACAGCGGTGATTTCAGGAGTTGCCTCTTGTGGAGGAACTATGCAGCCACGACGTCCGCACAAAAAGCCATCTTTTGCTTCTTGGCCTGGAGTGTATTCCGTGGTGACGGTTACATCGCCTTCTGCTTCACCATCGATGTATCCTTCTGCTGCATGGCGGCTAACACGTCCATAACCACCTTCTACCTCTGCATCGATATTGGCTGCAGCATTTCCGGTGGTTTGATCGTATCCGTAACCACCACCGCGATGTCCAAAGGTGGCATTTTCAGCAGAAAAATCGACGCTAACTCCGTGGTTGTAGCCAGCCACATAGATATGGTTGTTCCGGTGGATATTGCTATCGACGGAGACCTCTGTATAAGACGATGAGGTGCCGGTGGCGCGCATGGCGCTAGAGCCTGTTTGGTTACCAATGTTTCCGGCCATTGCGGCAGATGGAATTAGGAGACCAGCTGCACCGAGAAGACCAATTAGTTTTTTCATAATGGGATCAGAGAGTGAGAGTTGTCTGCGGTCCAGACATTTAGGTTCTAATTGCAGTTGTGCTGATTAGGCCTGACTTTCACAGGTCTGCGGGGTTATACGTTTTTGGCTAAAACTGTTAAGCTTACAAAGTGTTTTTCGCATTTTGCATAAAGGTGCTTTGCATAAGGCTCCCCTTTACGACCTTTCCTCTTGTGGGTGTTTGGGTTGTCTCGAGAATTCGCCGTCTCCCTTGTTGGTGTTGAAATCTGGCTTTAGTGATTTGGAAACACATGAATGCTTATGGGTAAAAGCATTCATGTACTTTTAGCATTTAAATGTAAATGTATATTTGCTCTAATCCGC
Source organism: Synechococcus sp. CC9311 (assembly GCF_000014585.1). Taxonomy (NCBI): domain Bacteria; kingdom Bacillati; phylum Cyanobacteriota; class Cyanophyceae; order Synechococcales; family Synechococcaceae; genus Synechococcus; species Synechococcus sp. CC9311. Next base: position 585,985 of record NC_008319.1, read on the forward strand.
AATCTCTTTTGGCCTCATTCGCTTAATTGCCGCAAATGCGCTAAAATCGAGTGATAAGTACAGAATTTTTTAATACGTAAAAATGAAAAACCAGCTTTTCGCGGGCATTAGTCTTTTTATCGCCACATCGACCTTCGGTGTTGCTTCGAGTCTGGGCCTAACGGTTCGTGCTCAATTTATTAATAACAATGCTGCGGTTTCTATCCCGGTTAATACTCGGCTGGATGTTTCCAGTCCAGATGAATTATTACGCCTGCCAGCTTCGATCCCTGTCGACGACTCGTTTCAGGAAGTTGATACTGGGAATGCTGGCACGTATACATTCATCAACGCGCCAAGTCGTTTGCGCTATCGCTTTAGTGGCCGCTACAACGGATACGGAAATAGACCCAAGCCATCTCTCTATGAGTCGTATACTCAGCAGTTAAATGTAAGTGATGCAAGAAGGCTCTGCCGATCAGTTGCTAAGCGGAATCTGCCAGGATTGAAGGGTGAGTTTCTGGAGTTGGGGTCTCAGGATGACCGTAGGCATAATTTGTTGGTTGGTTGTAGTCAGAGATATCAGCTTGTTGGCTCCCCATCCTTCATCCAGGCTGAGACTTTTTCGTTTGTAAGTAGTGATGAATTCAACTTCACTACCGCCACCATGCTTCCAATTGATGAAGGAGAGTTTGAGAATTTTGAATTGCCTTGGGATGGAGATTTTGATGTCTATTACTGATGGCTGATCTGTTTGGTTTCTGCTGTGTGTCAGGTGCCTTTTGATGGCGAATTCATTCTCCTTGATTCAGGGATTAGAAATCATCGTCTGCAAAGGTTGAGTCAGCATCTTCTCCTTTGACGCATTCTCCAGTGCCAGCGCTACCAGCGCCATCGCGTAAATACCACTCTCTATGAATAATCAAAGAATTTAGATTAATCGTAAGTTTTTTCCCTGGCTGCCTGGGCGTGAGCGTTAGTCTGCTTCCACTCTGTAGTGAAGTGAAAAATACTGGTGCTCCGTCGTTGATTTGACCCACTGCCAAGCTGGACCCTGGGGAAAACATGAGAGAGATCCATTTCCCTTGTCCGTATTGGCAATCAAGGTATTGCTTGTCATCACCTTTCTTGTTCCCGAAGTTATCTTCTTCCTGACTTTGGGAGGCTGCTTGATTGAACGCACTTGCTGTAAATAGCAATGTACAGGCTAAAAGTAAATGGCTTAGTTTCACAACCTGCTTCATTTGCATTGGATGCCCTGCTCTGAAGTTTTAGCAATTGGCGATCCCATCGCTTCGATCTTGCATGTTCACGCAATTGCGTCTTGATTGCTTTGTTCTTGAGATGTCCAGGGCTTCGGTTTCGCTTAGGTATTATTACTGGCAGTAAAGTTGCGATTTTTAAATGTCTGAACATTCTTCACTGACCATCAAGCGTTCTATCACCATTCGTGCAGTGGTGACTCCGGCCTGGAAGGAGGAGGCTGAACGCGAATTGAGCAATGGAATCGCGACGACTGATCAGCAGCTTTCGCAGTTAGAGCAAGAGGGCCAGGAGGTGGTTGATCAAGTTCGTCGTCAGAGTGCAAATCCGCTCGATCCCAGGGTTCAGGATCAGGTGGCTCAGGTTCAGCAGCAAGTTGCGGCGAAACGCTCTGAATTAGAAGAACAAAAGCGAAATCTATTGCAGCAACAGGCTCAAGTGCGTGAGCTTGAGATGGATCAGATTGTGGAACAGGGACAACTCGATAGCTTCTGTGACATTCAAGTCGGCGACAATTTAGTCAGCAAGATGCAAGTTTCTGTCGTTGTGCGGGATGGCGTGATCGAGTCGATCGAACAGGGCTGATCCGAGCCGTAAAATTTATTTGATTAGCTCGTCTGGAGACGGTTTTGGCAACCCACGACATTTTTATGCCTGCCCTCAGCTCCACCATGACGGAGGGCAAAATCGTGGAGTGGCTCAAGCAGCCTGGAGACAAGGTGGCTCGAGGCGAATCCGTTCTCGTTGTTGAGTCCGACAAAGCCGACATGGATGTGGAGTCCTTTCAGGAGGGCTACCTGGCTGCAGTGTTGATGCCTGCGGGTAGCACTGCACCTGTGGGTGAAACGATTGGCCTGATCGTTGAGACGGAAGCTGAGATCGCTGATGTGAAGGCCAAAGCTCCTTCTTCAGCTCCGGCCGCTCCAGCTGCAGCCGCCCCCCCTGCGGCTCCAGCGCCCCCCACTCCCGTTTCAGCTCCTGCTGCCGTTTCAGCTCCAGCTCCCGTCACAGCTCCGGTGGCTGCATCTGTCAGCAACGGACGCTTGATCGTCAGTCCCCGCGCCCGCAAGCTTGCCTCCCAAATGGGTGTAGACCTTGCTGGTCTGCGCGGTACTGGCCCCAATGGCCGGATTCAGGCGGAAGACGTTGAAAAGGCAGCCGGACGTCCTGTGACCCCACCACGGGTAGGTGAAGGGACTTCAGCCGCTGCCGTTGTTGGTGACACAGTCTCGGCTTCACCGTCGGCTCCTTCGGGCAACAGTTTTGGCGCCCCAGGCGACACCGTGGCCTTCAACACCCTGCAGGCGGCGGTGAACCGCAACATGGAAGCCAGTCTTGCGGTGCCTTGTTTCCGTGTTGGATACACGATCACTACCGACAAGCTCGATGCCTTTTACAAGCAGGTAAAACTCAAAGGCGTCACGATGACGGCCCTTCTGGCCAAAGCTGTGGCCGTTACTTTGGCTCGCCATCCCCAGGTGAATGCCGCAACCACGGCTTCTGGCATGAGCTACCCCGCTGAGGTGAATGTGGCTGTTGCTGTGGCGATGGAAGACGGAGGCTTGATTACGCCGGTATTGCGCAATGCCGATCGCACCGATCTATATGAGTTGTCGCGTCAGTGGGGGGATTTGGTGAAGCGTTCTCGCAGTAAGCAACTGCAGCCTGAGGAATACAGCACCGGCACCTTCACCCTCTCCAACCTTGGAATGTTCGGAGTGGATCGATTTGATGCCATTCTGCCCCCAGGCACCGGCGCAATCCTGGCGGTTGCGGCGTCTCGTCCCACCGTGGTGGCAGGCAAAGACGGATCCATCGCCGTGAAGCGTCAGATGCAGGTGAATCTCACCGCTGATCACCGCGTGATTTATGGCGCCGATGGTGCTGCCTTCCTCAAGGATCTTGCGGAACTGATCGACACGCGTCCGGAGAGTTTGGCTCTGTAAATCACAGCTGTGTTTGCTGCTTCATTGTTTTCACGCCTGATCGGACGAGCGTTGCCTCGTGCTCAAGCAGCCCGGGAGCGACTGCCCAACCTGCAGGCTCTGCCGATCCTGTCGTCGGATGCACTCTCCTCCGTGGCGTACGCGACAGAGGCGTCCCTGGGTGTGCTGATCCTGGCGGGTAGTTCGGCCCTCAAGCAATCGCTCCCCATCACCCTGGCGATCATTGCTTTGATCGTGATTGTGGTGCTGTCCTATCGGCAGGCGATCTCCGCTTATCCCAATGGCGGCGGCTCTTATGTAGTGGCTCGTGAAAACTTGGGACGCAACATCAGCCTTGTAGCCGCGGCAGCCCTTTTGATCGACTACACCCTCACTGCTGCCGTGAGCTTGATGGCTGGAACTCAGGCCCTGTCGTCTTTGCTGCCCTCATTGCTTCCCCATGAGCTGTCGTTGTCACTTCTGCTGTTGGCCCTGGTGGGTTGGGCCAACCTGCGCGGCATTCGTGAGGCGGGCCGGATTTTTGCCATTCCCACCTATGTCTTTGTGGTGATGATCCTGCTGCTCACCCTTGTTGGGCTAACTGATCTCAGCTTTCAACATGGCTGGACCCCTGAGCCACCTCCTTTAGAGGCCGCTTTGCAGCCCTTAGGGCTGTTTTTGATCTTGCGGGCTTTTAGTTCTGGTTGTTCAGCGATGACAGGCATTGAGGCCATTTCCACTGGCGTGCAGGTGTTTCGTGAACCCGCGGCGCGCAATGCTCGCGTGACGCTGCTCGTGATGGGTGGTTTGCTTGCGTCGATGCTCCTAGCCGTGACTGGCTTGGGGTTCATGTACGGCATTGCGCCGGATTCGCAAGTCACCGTTTTGGCTCAGATCGGCATTCGGGTGTTTGGCAGCGGCAGCATCTTGTTTTGGCTGCTGCAACTCTCCACCCTGCTGATTCTGGTGTTGGCCGCCAACACGGCTTTTGCTGGGTTTCCTTTATTAGCGGCGATGCTTGCCGAAGACCGTTGCCTGCCACCGCAGATGCGTTGGTTGGGAGATCGCTTGGTGTATCAGAACGGCATTGGCGTGTTGCTGGCGGTGTCGGCGTTGATCATTTGGATCTGCCACGGAGACACCACCGTGGCGGTCAATTTGTATGCATTGGGTGTGTTTACGGCGTTCACGTTGTCTCAGCTGGGATTGGTGCTGCACTGGTTTCGGATGCGTGGACCGGGTTGGCAGGGACGGATGGCGCTGAATGCTTTGGGTGCCCTCTCCACGTTCGTGGTGTTGTTGGTGATCATCGTGAGCAAGTTCACGGAAGGCGCCTGGTCGGTGGTGATTGCTCTGCCTCTCGTGGTGTGGGGGCTCGCCTTGATTCGCCGGCGCTCACGGGAGGTACTGGCTTTACTGGCGCCTGACCCGCGCATGGAGCCTCTTTTTTTAGAGCCGAAGGCATCGTTGCCACGCCATCACGCCATCGTTTGGCTTGGTGGTTTCAACCAGCCGTCCTTTGAAGCCGTCCGTTACGCCTGTTCCATCGCCGACAAGGTGACGGCTGTGATGGTGTTGTCTGATCAACAGGATGCTGATCAGATCGGTGCCGAATGGGATCGCTGCGCTGGAACGCAAACCGGCGCCTTGGATTTCCAATGTCTTGAGAGTCCGTTCAGCTCGCTTCTGCAGCCCTTTTGTGATTTTGTTGTTGAGCAGGAGCGGAATCATCCTGAGCTCTGTACGACGGTGGTGATGCCAGTGGTCGTGCCAAGGGATCGATTGGATCAAACCCTTCTGAATCAGCGGGCCTTGAATTTGTTTACCGCTCTCTCTGCCGGTAAGAGTCGCGTCTTTTCGATTGTGCGCTTCTACATTTCGCCTGCCGGGAAGAAAGACAACGCTGCCTTGGCAGCATGCCCTGATGTTGTGGTGAAGCCAGATGATGCCTGACTCACGCGATCTCCAGCTCAGTTCGTATGACTACGTTCTGCCGGAAGACAGAATTGCGCAGGCGCCGGTTGAGCCGCGGCACGATGCACGTCTGCTGGTGGTGCCCCCTGCAGAGCGCTCTTTGTCTGAGCTGAGGCACCAACGCGTCTGGGACTGGCAGCAGGAGTTGCAACCCGGCGATCTTTTGGTGGTGAATGACACCCGCGTCCTTAAGGCGCGTCTGCGGGTGCGGCGCAGTGGCGGAGGTTTGGGTGAATTGCTCGTGCTCGAGCCCCGTGGCGAGGGGCGGTGGTTGTGTTTGGCGAGGCCTGCTAAGCGCATGCGGCCTGGTGATCAGCTTTGGCTCGAGGCATTGGAGCAAGAACCGCTCTCCCTAGCTGTGCTGGCAAATGACGCTGCCAGCGGCGGCCGGATCGTGCAGTTTCCTCCGGATTGCGTGGATGCGCTTTCGCTGGAAGGACTGTTGGAGCGTTACGGAGAAGTGCCGCTTCCGCCTTACATCACAAGGCATGACAGCTCGGATCAAGAGCGCTATCAAACCCGTTACGCCACACGTCCAGGAGCGGTTGCTGCTCCAACGGCGGGACTGCATCTCAGCGATGCCTTGCTCGCAGCGATTGCTGAGCGGGGTGTTGCCTTGGCCCATGTCACGCTGCACGTTGGCTTGGGTACCTTTCGCCCCGTGGAAACAGAGGATCTGAGCGATCTCACCCTGCACAGTGAATGGGTGGAGGTGCGCGCTGAGGTAGTAGAGGCGGTGTTGGCCTGTAGGGCTCGAGGCGGCCGGGTGATTGCAGTGGGGACAACGAGCGTGCGCGCACTGGAAGCCGCAGCGGCGGGAGGTGGGGGTTTGCAGCCGTTGAAGGGGCCTGTGGATCTCGTGATTCAGCCCGGCTATCGCTTCCAGGTGGTGCAGGGTTTGCTCACCAATTTTCATCTCCCCAAGAGCTCCCTGTTGCTTTTGGTGAGCGCCTTGATCGGTCGCGACCAGCTGCTCCAGATCTACAACGCAGCGATCGAGGAGATGTATCGCTTCTATTCCTATGGCGATGCGATGTGGATTGCTCCCGAGGCGGTGCTGTTCGACGCGCGACCTGAATGAACACACTGACGGGGTCGCATGAAAAAGCCCCGTGCTCAGACGGGGCGCTACAACGCTTATTCGCGAAGGTGTTGATCAGAAAGGTGTTGATCAGACAGGAACGGGCTGTTCGATGATGCCTGTTGGCACGTCCGCAAACATCACTGAGGACAGATAACGCTCGGCGAGGTCAGGCAGAACCACCACGATTGTTTTGCCAGCAAATTCATCCTGTTGGGCAAGGCGAATGGCCGCTGCGGTTGCTGCTCCACAAGAAATCCCTACTAAGAGGCCTTCCTCCTGGGCCAGACGTAGGGCCATTTCAATCGACTCCTCATTGGTGACTTGCTCAACGCGATCGACCACAGAGAGGTCGAGGTTGTTCGGAATGAAGCCAGCACCGATGCCTTGAATCTTGTGTGGGCCTGGCTTGAGCGCTTCACCATTCATGGTTTGGGTGATCACAGGGCTGTGGCTTGGCTCAACGGCTACCGAGGTGATGGCCTTACCTTTTTCCTGCTTGATGTAACGCGATACACCGGTAATGGTTCCACCGGTGCCAACGCCGGCGACGAGCACATCGATCGCCCCATCGCAGTCATCCCAGATCTCAGGACCTGTTGTCTTTTCGTGGATCTCTGGATTGGCGGGATTGTCGAACTGTCCAGGCATGAAGTACTTGGAAGGATCACTATCTGCAATTTCCTTGGCCTTAGCGATGGCGCCAGGCATGCCCTTGGCGGCTTCCGTCAGGATCAGTTCAGCGCCAAGCACGGCCATCACCCGTCGACGTTCGATCGACATCGATTCCGGCATCGTGAGGATCAGCTTGTAACCACGAGCCGCGGCAGTGAAGGCCAGGGCAATGCCTGTATTGCCTGAGGTGGGCTCCACGATGGTTTTCCCTTCGGAGAGAACACCACGCTTTTCAGCGTCCCAAATCATGTTGGCGCCGATCCTGCACTTCACGCTGTAAGCAGGGTTGCGACCTTCGATTTTGGCCAAAACGGTGGCCTTGCAACCCTTGGTGACGTGGTTGAGGCGAACGAGCGGGGTGTTGCCGATGGCTTGGCTGTTATCGGCGTAGACGCGAGACATGAGGCTGGAATTATTTTCTAGAAATTTAATTGCCAGCATTGGCACTTCATTCCAGCTTCAGGCCTTATTAAGACTTCGATGTCTGTTGATGTGGTTTTGACTGTGCCGACCCGATCATTTTTTGGTTTCCAATGAACACTTTTTACGCGTCCTTTTTGGCTTTCGCTTCGGTCGCTTTCTCATCGGTCGCTGTCTCACCTGCTGCTGTTTTGGCAGAGTCTGAAGAGCAGGCGCGTGGCCCCTACCTCCGCTTGGGTGCAGGCGTGCAATGGCCGGAGACGAGTGCGCTAAAGGATCAAAGGTGTTCAAGTACCTCACCGCCTGCCTTGTTTGGATGTGGGCCAGGCGATGACGGACGAAGCCTTGGTGCCTATGGCGGTTTTGATCAGGCCCCAGTTGTGGATGCGGCTATCGGGTATCGCTGGACGTCATGGCTGCGGACGGAAGCTTTGCTCAACTGGTCGCCCCAGCTCAACGTATCCGCTCAAAGCAATTTCCTGGGAGCAGGCCCAAATCAGCCTGTTCGTTCGTCTGGGAATGGGTTAGCTGGATTTGGAGTGCTGTATGTGGATGGACCTTCCATTGCAACGGTCCGTCCATTTATCGGTGCTGGTCTTGGTGCTGCTCGGACGTCTCTTGCTGATGTCACCTATCGATTTCCAGCGATTTCCAGTGATGCAGTCACGGTGACCTCTGGAGGGAGATCAACGTCATTCGCCTATTTGCTCACGGCTGGTGTGAGCATCCCTGTCAGCGAGAAGCTTGACCTTGATCTGGCCTATCGCTGGACCGATCTTGGAACGGTTAAAACCAACGCAGGATCGGCCAAAATTGTGCGGCCTGCAGGCCGATCCAATCTCGAGATTGCAGGCACAGAGATTGATCTTCAATCTCAAGCTGTTCTGGCCAGTTTGCGTTTTCGCTTTTAAAGCATTGAATTAGAGAGGGCTCGCTCAAACCTTTGCCATAGCTCCTCAGGTTGTTCGAGTCCGACCGAGACGCGAAGGAGGTGGGCGGACACGCCGCAGGCCTTGGCCCAAGGCAGTTCGTTGTAGTGAGCCAAAAGCACGTAGGGGCATACCAAGGTGAATGGTGTGCCAAGACTTGGCCCCTTGCAGACCGACAACCCGTCGTAGACGGCTTGGGCTTGATCGATACCGCCCTTGACCTCAAACGAAAGTAGGCAGCCATGTCCGGCGCCGGGGCGCAAGAGGCTGCGGAAATTGGCGCATTGATCGGGGTAATACACCCGAGCCACTTCCGAGTGGTTGCTGAGCTTCGCGGCCAGGGCCTGGGCATGGCGATTCAGTTGGGGAACGCGTGCCTGGACATCGCGGCTTCCTTGTTCCAAGGCCATCGCATCGGCATCGCCAAGGCCGGTGAACCCTGCTGCTGAGTGTTGATTCTGAAAGGTTTGCTCCCAGCGAGAGTTCGGGCTCACAACCAGTGCTCCCGCCAACACATCACCACGACCGGCAAAACTTTTGGTGAGAGAACTGAAGATCAGGTCTGCATAAGGCAGGGGATCGATGTTTAAGCAAGAGCCGATCGTGTCGTCTGCGATCACCGGAATCCCTCGGACGTGAGCCAAGCGGGCGAGGGTGGGGAGATCCACGCACTGAAGCAGTGGATTGCTTGGTAGTTCCACAATCACCGCAGCTGGATCAATGCGATCAAGAGCGGCTTCCATGGCTGCGTTGCTGCTGTCGAGCAGTAGTTCGCTTCCGGCAAATACCACCTGAGGCAGCTTCAGCACATCCACGTAAGGGAAGCCGATTTGCAGGGTGGGGCGTCCTGGCCGCATCGTGGTGATCCATTGCAGAGCCGTGTGTAGAGCAGCCATCCCTGAGGGGTGCAGGCTCAACCGCTGGGTGTCACATCCATAGATGGCGGCCAGTCGCTCGATCACGAGGGCCTTGGCCTGAATAGCGGCCCCTGCCGCTGGTGCTGCTTCCTTGCTCAAGCTGATCGCGGCCCTTCGCGATGAGGCGCCTAAACCAGCGTGTTGCCAGAACGCCTTGGCATGGGGGCTTGCTTCGGCGTCAGCAATCAATACGGCGAGTCCGAGCTGATCAACGATTTGGGTGGAAGCTCTCGGAGCTTGCCGAAGGCAATGGTGTTGGGCGAGCTGAGCGGCTGCCCCGTTGGGGTAGGGCCAAGCACTGGATCCAGGGGAGTCCATCCCGGTAGGCCGCATCGCTAATGCTTTTTGAGCAACCTCTGCGGCTAGTGGATGGAGACCAAAGCGTGGATACAACGCTCGCAATTGCGACCGGCACTGCGGATCGTTGTCTTCGTAGGCGATGACATCGCTCCAGCGCGGTAGGGCGACGGACACGGCATGGATCCCGTCAGGTAAGGGATGGCCAAGGTCCTTGCCTTGCCAGCATGGGTTGCGCAGGAGATCGCGGGAACTCACGGAAGCAGGGTGAGCGCGTGATCAAGATCGATCAACAGGTCACTGATGTCTTCGCAGCCAAGGGATAGACGAATCAGTCCGTCGCTGATTCCTAGGGCTGCTTTGATCTCGGAAGAAACGGCGGCGTGGGTCATGGTGGCTGGATGGCAGATCAAGCTCTCAACTCCGCCAAGGCTTTCGGCCATCGTGAACCAACGCAGGGCTTTGCATATGGCATAGACCTGTTCACGGTTCGCATTTAATCCAATCGTCACGATCGCTCCACCTCCGTTCATTTGGCGCAAGGCCACAGCCCTCTGCGGATGATCGTCTCGCCCGGGGTAGCGCACCCAAGACACAGCGGGATGGGATGCCAAGTGATCCGCCACCGCAGCCGCATTCGCCATCTGTTGGTTCAGGCGCAGGGGCAGCGTTTTGATGCCCCGGGTGATCAGCCAACAGTCGAAGGGTGAGGGCATCAGCCCCAATGCTTTTTGGGCAAACACCATTTTTTGATGCCAGCTGGGATTATCGGTGCAAACCACACCACCGAGGGCATCCGAATGCCCGTTGATGTATTTCGTGGTGCTGGTGAGTGAGAGGGTGGCGCCGAGTGCCAAAGGGCGTTGAACCAAGGCGGTGGCGAACGTGTTGTCCACGACGACGGGCACGCCGGCGGCGCTTGCTGCGCTGCAGACCGCATCGAGGTCAATCACCTTGAGCAGTGGGTTGGTGGGACTCTCCAGCCAGACCATCGCCGGCCGCTGCTTCTCGATGCGGGCTACAGCATTGGGAGTGGTGAAATCAACCCATTCGGTGCGCACCCCGAACTTGGCAAACACTTGCTCGAACAAGCGCACGGTGCAGCCGTAGAGGTTCTCTTCGCAGAGCACCAGATCTCCCTGGCTCAGGGTGGAGACAATCGCGGTAATCGCGCTTACTCCCGAACCAAACACCGTGGCGTGGCTGCACGCCTCAACAGAGGCCAAAACGCCCTCAAGGATGCGGAAATTGGGGTTGCCAGAGCGGGTGTAATCGAATCCGCCCGGGTTGCCATGCTCAAAGGTGGATGTGGCGTAGATGGGTGGCATCACCGTGCCGGTTTCGCTGGCGAAGCTTTCGCCATGGTGAATGGCCCGGGTGGCTGTCGCCGGTTCTGGGACAGGACGCTGCAAGGCGTTGATGCGATCTAACCGAAGGTTATTAAACGGTCTGTTGTTAAGGGTGCTTGTTGGCCTTCAATGTGAGGCATAGCAGGGTTCAGAGCGCGCAATGGCTGTTTTGGTTTTTAAGATTTCATAGGTGGTTGTGTTTCTTGCCGTGTCGGCTTGAACGATCGTTTACTGCTTGATTGATCGCTTCCCCGAGGAGTGATCAGCCCCAGCGTTGATGGAACGGCGTTGAATCGAGATTGGCTTTCAAAAATGCGGGGCCTCGGTTGTGCAATTCGGCTTATGTCGTCTTAGCGTTTAGAAGATTTTGTGATGTGTCATGAAGGAAAGCCAGCTTCAGCAAAGCGATAAGGATGAATGGAGAGATCATGTTCTCCAAGAAATTGTTGAGTTTTTAAGTAAGAATAAAGAAGAGATCCATGGGCGTTACCTTGAACAAAGATGCGGCCAGCTTCCGCGAGATTTCATTGAAGAGAAGGGCTTGATGGATTTCGAATTGGCGATCACATTTTTGGAAGATAAGCCTAAGGGTATGGGGTTGGGTCTTGGCTTTTTCAAGGCAACTCTTATTCGCTAAATTGGAGAGGATTCTTCTGATGAGTTCGACCTATGGGAGCATCAAGTTTCTTGCTTGGCCTCGCATCCGATTGAGTGGCATACAGCAGATTTAAACTGGTAAAATTGATTCATGATAAGTTGTTCTTCGATCTCATCATCCGCAATTAACGGAATAGTATGAATAATGAGCAAAGGGACTGGCCTGGAAAAATCTTTGCTTCCACATAAATACGTCTTTGCTCCCAGCAAAAGTTTGCTGATTCTTTTGATGACAAGCTTGCAACTGTTCCGATCTTCAAATAAGATCTGCGCTTTAAATTGAATGTCGATTTCGTGGTCCTCGTGGTTGCTTTCGTGATTTAGGTTTCTCCACACTCCTTCAATCATCCACCACATTCCGCCGTTGTGCACCCAAACTGTCGCTAACTCTGGTGGGCTTGCTTTGAAGATATTGAGTTGACAATTGAAGGCGTTGTCTTTGAAGATCTTGTAAATCTTTCTGCTTGTAAGCTCATTCGCTTGCACGAGTTGACCGTCAATGCACGGTTATTATCATCAGCTCTGATACAGTTGCTCATTCTTACAGATGAGGCATGAGCGCGTTCATTTAATACTAGATGAATGCAAATATCATCTGTCTGTATAACTGGTTACGAGGTTTTGGCGGGAAGAGGGTGATTATCTAAAGCCCTCTATTTTGTTGTCAATGAGTATGGGTTGCTTCGCCGATGTTGGTGTGGAGGGTTGGTTGACCGATCGCTGTGGTTACTGGGCAATGCGCTTTCATAGGGATGAGCAGTCTGATGAGAATGATCCTCGTATTTTTGTGGATTATGGAAGGGGGATGCCGAACGGACAGTCCGCCTTTTTGAAGAGCAGAAAACATCTGCCACGAAAGGATGCAGAGACGCAATGGAATCGATTGATTGAAATCGGTTGGACGCAGGTTCCACCTGTTTGGGGTCAAGGTATTGAGCCATAAATCAGGCTTGTGTTATTACTGCCTAAGATCCCAAGCCGATAAATAGTTCTTGATGCACAACATAGGTGTAGTACAAGGTTGTGCCAGCATTGGGTGAAAGTTCGATACCATCACTGTTAAAGGCGATATTGCAAATCAAGTTTCCTTTCCAGGCAATCTTGTCTTGACTTTGTTCTGCTGACCATCTCATTGCAGCGTTGAAATGATCAGGAATGACGGCTCCAATCTTTTCGCAGATGTCTGAAAGCCTGCAGAGGGCAGGGGGTTTAGCGGGTAGGGATAAGCCTTTCCTTAGTATCAATTCGTCTATTACTCCTGTATATCTCACGAATTCGATGAAATCTTCTTCCTCTGTTGTCAGTGAGGCGTTGGATAACGCTTGATCAAAGAGAGCGGCTGTTAGGACTGGCCTAGATTGAATCATTCCGTTGTTTAAATGATTTGCTGTTATGCATTGATTATAGCCATCACCCTATAGGGCTTAAATGTCAATTGTTTCGTATTTAAACGACCTCCTTGGGGTAATTAGCTTGAAGAACTGATAGGTGAACCTAATCTATTGTTCCGCTCGTTGGTTCTATCTAGTTGTTCTGTGCAAAGGGTTGTGTGTCGTTGATTGCACGATCAGTCATTGTTTGCCACAGTGCTTGGAAAGGGTCAACTCCATGGGTCTGAGGAAATCACTCAAAAAAGCCGTGGTTTATTTGCTTGGTGTTGTCGATGAGTACTGGGCTATGCGAGAGCCTAGTCAATATGGAGAAAAGGATCCAGAATGCTCGATCTCTGCTGAGAATCAGGCCTGTACGAGCAAAAGTGTTTCCCAATGAAAGCATCCATAATGGATGAATTGAAATGGTTGTGGCAAGAATAATTGAGATTGTTGAAGGGGCTTGTTGGGGAGCGTTATAGTTCTATTGTGTTGAGAATTTCTTTTGAATCAAGCTAGTATCCGCCGTTTTATATTTACTTTAATCACCGGTTATTTGGCGATTTTTGGCATTCAGCAGATTCCTTATGAATTTCCAAATCAATGGGCTGTATTGATTCCGGTTTTGATTGTTGTTTACATCATCACTGTATGGCTTGACGGAGTCTTTTTTAAGGATGATGAACCTCTCGAAAAGCATCCTGCTGATCTAAAAAAGGCAAAGACCAAGAAGTCTTCGAAAAAAGCGAATGGATTCGGAGATTCTTAGGAACTTTTCGCTTTGCTCTTTGCCTGCTGAAGAGGACTTGTCGCTTTTATAGCATTCATGCTTGAACGATTTAATGGACTTTTACTGTCAATCTTGGCATAAAAAATCCTGCTGGCTTGATGTCCAAGGCCAACAGGAATTGAAATGGAAAGAAAACAGTCCCAGATCGAAATCCGGGATTGAACATCAGACCTTTCTGGAGTAGTACTCCACAACCAGGAGTTCGTTGATCTCAAGGGCTACCCATTCGCGTTCAGCACGGCCAATCACTTTGGCGCTGAGCTTGGGTTTGTCGAGCTCAAGGTGAGGAGGCACGTTGGCCAGTCCTGGGAATTGAAGATTCGCTTCGGCAAGCAGTTTGCTGCACTTGCGTTCGCGTATAGCGATCACATCACCAGCCTTGCACTGATAACTGGCGATGTCGGTGACCCGTCCATTCACGGTGACGTGGCCATGGTTCACCAGCTGGCGGGCGCCTGGCACGGTTGGACCAAATCCAATGCGGAAGCAAACATTGTCGAGACGATTCTCGAGCAGTTTGAGCAGGTTGGTTCCTGTTGAACCTTCCTGAGCACGCGCTTTCTTCACGTAGCGCACGAGTTGACGTTCAGAAACGCCGTAGTTGAAGCGAAGCTTTTGCTTTTCTTCTAAGCGGATTGCGTATTCGGAGCGCTTGCGACGGGCTTGGCCGTGCTGACCGGGTGGATAGGACCGTTTTGCGGCCTTCCGGGTGAGACCTGGAAGGTCTCCCAAGCGCCGCGTGATCCTCAGGCGAGGGCCGCGGTATCTGGACATAGGAAAGAAGGGATGAATTGGGTTCGCGCTCAAGCGAGAATCCGCCATGCTGGGTTTGTGGCCCGCACCGTGGAATCACATGCACGAATCAACCATCCTATCTGCCGGCAGCACCAATCCTTTCAATCGAATTGTCAGTGCGGTGATGCTTGCGCTGATCGAGTTGTATCGCCGTTGGATTTCCCCCTTGATCGGCCCTCGCTGTCGGTTCATTCCAACCTGCAGTGCTTACGGTATCGAGGCGATTCAGCGCCATGGCCCTTGGCGTGGTGGTTGGTTAACCCTGCGTCGTTTGCTGCGCTGTCATCCCTTTACCCCCTGCGGCTGTGACCCCGTCCCCGATTGATTCACGGCGATTAATTCTCTACAGCAGGGCTGGTTGTTGCCTCTGTGAGGGGCTCGAACAGCGTTTGCGAGATCTCAACCTTGAACACGACATCGATCCTCTGACACTCGTTGTGGTGGACATTGACGCTCCCGACTGTGCAGCGTCTCTGCGAGCGCGTTTTGACCTTGAGGTTCCAGTTTTAGTCCTAGGAGATACGGAGCTTCCGCGCGTGTCTCCCAGGCTGAGTGGGGATGGATTACGCAATTGGTTGCAGCGGGTTTGCGCCACTGCGGCAGGTTCGGATTAGAAAACCCATCTGTGGTGACCCAGCGATGACCCAGAGACTCCACGCCCTGCTTCATTCGGTGGGTTTGCCTGTGCCCCAGGGGTTGTCTGATGCAGTGATCGAATCGATCACCTGTGATTCCCGTTGCGTTGGCCCTGGGAGTGTGTTTATCGGTCTTCCTGGCGGGCGTGTGGATGGAGGAAGCTTTTGGCCCAAGGCCCTTGTTGATGGGGCTTCCGCGGTCTTGATTGGCTCTGCGGCAGCAGCAACTCTGCCCCCTGAGCAAAGCGATGCGGTGCTGGTGGTGCCTGATCCGGTTGCTCGCTGGGCCGGTGAGTTGGCGGCAGCTTTTTGGAATCACCCAAGTGAGCGCATCGGGTTGATTGGGGTCACTGGCACCAATGGCAAAACCACTACCACCCATCTGATTGAACATTTGAGTTCGGCCTGTGGACGTCCTTCTGCTCTGTTTGGAACCCTTCTCAATCGCTGGCCTGGCCACAGCGTTACGGCGACACACACCACAGCCGTCGCGGATCGGCTGCAAGCTCAGCTCGCTGAGGCCTATGCCGCTGGAGCTCAGTTAACGGCCATGGAGGTGAGCTCCCATGCACTTGATCAGCATCGGGTGGCTGGATGTCGTTTTTCCGGCGCTGTGTTTACCAATCTCACGCAGGACCATCTCGATTACCACGAGACGATGGCGTCTTATTTCGAAGCCAAAGCTCGGCTTTTTGCACCACCTCTTGTGGCTGATCAGGGGGCTCAGTTTGTGGTCAATATTGATGATCCTTGGGGGAAACACTTAGCGGAGCGGTTGGGCGATCGCTGTTGGCGGAGTTCGTTATCTGAGGGTTCAGCGCATGCAGAACTGACCATGTCTGATTTGGTGATGGGCTCTTCTGGGGTCGAAGGCCGCCTGTTGAGTCCTTTGGGTGAGGGATCCTTCCAATCGCCTCTGCTAGGTCGCTTCAATGTGATGAACCTGTTGCAGGCGGTTGGAGTCTTGCTTCAGCAGGGTCTCCCTTTGGAGGCGCTTCTCGAAGCCATCAGTACATTCAGGGGCGTTCCTGGTCGGATGGAACGGGTGGTTGTGGACGGAAAGGGGGGAGAGCTGCCCACTGTCTTGGTGGATTACGCCCACACTCCAGATGGCTTAAGCAGCGCACTCAACGCCTGTCGGCCCTTTGCAGATGGCAAGCTGATTTGTGTGTTTGGCTGTGGTGGTGATAGAGATCGTGGCAAGCGTTCGCAGATGGCTGCGATTGCGGCAGAGCTTGCTGATGCTGTGGTGGTGACCTCTGATAATCCACGCACAGAAGATCCTCAACAAATCCTGAATGATGTTGTTGAGGGAATTCCTAGCGGCACTGCGTTAACGGTGATGCTCGACCGTGCTGAAGCCATTGCTGGTGCGATTAAGGATGCTGGCTCTCACGATCTTGTCCTCATTGCCGGTAAAGGTCATGAGGATTATCAAATTCTGGGGACCCAGAAAGTTCATTTTGATGACCGCGAACAAGCTCTAAAAGCACTGCAAGACAAGCTGATTTTTTAAAGACTTAACTTGGATAGTAGTAAAAAGCTGCTCCAAAAATTGCGAACATTCCTAAAAGGAGAACACCTTCAAGCCAATTGGATTTGGCATCCATATTGACCAGATTCACAATTAAGACACTAAAGATGAGGGCTATGACTTCAAATGCTGTGAAGTCAAGATTCATGGGCTGGCCGATGAGAGATCCGATAATGATCAGTGCTGGGGCGATGAGTAGGGCAACGAGCAAGCTGGAACCCATTGCCAACGAGATTGGTAGATCCATCTGATCTTTCCAGGCACCTTTTACAGCAGGCACATACTCGGAAAAGCCTCCAATGATCGGAATAATGATGATTCCGGTAAATAAGGCGCTAAACCCAAGCTGCTCTGTTGCAGGCTCTAAAAAGTGAACAAAGCTTTCAGACTGATAGGCTAAAAGTGAAGTGCAAAGGATTAATTGTACGATCCAGGGCAATAGATTTATGCTTTTTGCCGCTTCTTGCGGTAGCTCAGTCGCATCGTTTTTAATATGTTGGGGGTCAAAGAGATGGCTGTGAGTTGCAAGAGAAAAGATTAAAGTTAAGACGTAAATAGCGATGAGAATCACCGCAACGGTCATTGATAAACCGTGAATTGCAACGGGATCATCAATCCCTGATGTACTAATGAGGGACGCAGGTAGGGCCATCGCCATGACAGCTAATGTCATGGCCGCTCCGTTGGTGCGAACCATGGTTTCTTGAAAACTTTGTTCGCTATATTTCAATCCTCCAACAAGCATTGCTACGCCTGTAACAAGTAGCAGATCCGAAAGAATTGCTCCGGTGATACTTGCTTTGACGACATCAATGAGGCCAAGTCTTAGGGCCGATAGGGCAATGATAAATTCCGCAAAATTCCCAAAGACGGCAGTGCAGATTGCTCCAATGGTTGGCCCACTATGCTCTGCAATTTCTTCAGTTGCATCACTTAGTAGCAGCGCAATAGGAATGATGCCTGTGGCTGAAACAATGAAACAAATGAGAGTCGGCCATTCCTGCATTGAGGCCAACTGTGTAAGCCCCAACATTGTGAGGGCTGGAATGAATTTCCAACGCCCGGAGTCTACGAAGGAGGAAGTGAGGCTTTTCGGTATGGGGTCGTCGGTTTGGTTAACGTTTGAGTGCATGTATCGTTTGGAATAATTGGGTTGGGATTTTTGTTAAGGTTAAATTTATGGCTCCCATTGTTGTGCCCCAAAAAATGTGAGCTCAACGTAGTCGCTTGCCTGCTTATTGTTGCTTGATAAGTCTAACTGAAATCCTCCTAAATCTACTTTTTTGATCGACTTCAGGCTTTTGATTAGGCTCTCTTTTGTAAGTGGCCCTTGAACCTTCTTGATGCCTTCGGTGATTAATCTAGCAGCCATAAATCCTTCCAAGCTTGTGAAACCAAATCGAGCTGAAGAATTATTCACGCGCATGAGCCGTTGATAGTCTGCGACCACTGGAATCCAGCGATCCCAAGGAAAGGGAACCACTTGGCTCACCCCAATGCCATTGGCAAGCCCTACAGGCAATGATTGTTCCAGGGCTCTGGTGCCAACAAAAGACACATTCATGATCTGAGCATTAACATCCCTTTTCAGTAACTCTCTGCTTAACGCTGCCGAGCTCACGTACGTTGAGATGATGATAATGGCGTTTGGTTGGCTGGATATCAGCACTTGAAGTGCTGATTGGATTTTGGCAGAGTTCCTTTGAACGGTTGCGGTCGCAATTGGCTTCAGGCCATGCTTTTTCAGGGCTGATTCTGCAGACTTCAGGCCATCTTTCCCAAAGGCATCATCCTGATAAATGATTGCTATTTTTTGTCGTGCATTACGAACAAGACTGTCAACAATTTTATCTATTTCCATCTGATAGCTGGCTCTTAAGTTCACTACCATTTTTAATTTTTCATCACGCAGGATTGAGGCACCTGTTAGAGGGGCGATGAGGGGAACTTTTCTTTCTTCAATGAATGGAAGTATTTCTTTCGTTGTGGGTGTGCCTACATAGCCAAAGAGAGCAAGAAGGTTGGGTTTCTCGAGCAGTGTTTTGGTATTGCTGATGGTCAGTTCAGGCTCATACTGGTCGTCAAGGCTGATCAAACGTATTTTTTTTCCGTTGATTCCTCCCTGTCGATTCACTTCGTTAAACCATGCTTGGGCGCCGGCCTGATATTTTTTTCCTATTTGAGCCGAAGGTCCGCTCAGTGGTAAGGATTGGCCTAGGAGGATCGTATTCTTGCTATCAGAGGTAATTTGGGTGTCTTTTTGTTGGGCTGATGTGGCAGCTATCGATAGACTAAGCCCAAATGTTATGAGGGTACTTCGACGAAGAATTGTTGCTATGAGCTTAACTGGTAAAACGCTTTTGTGATTTGCTGCTCTTTTTTTCATGACGAAGGTTCGAAGACGGAGAAAGTGGAACATCTTGGCGATCGCGTCAGTTGTTCTGGCAGCCTTGCTTTCCATTATTGGAGTAACTAGTCTAAATGTTGATCAAGTGCCAGGCCGTGATTCCCTGCGTCTTTCTTCAGCTTCTCGGGCATTAACCACATCAGCGGATCGTCTCCCTCGCGATGGCTGGAGTTCACAGAGAGGAGAGTCGTTAAGCGGTAGTGAAATTCAAGCTGATATTGAAGCACTCGATGATGCGAAATACCATGTGAAGATTGGAGTGTATTCAAATAGTACCTACGATCTTGACTTAAGTATTCCTAGTTTCTCCTCCAATGGCTACGTGTGGATGCGCTGGAAGCAGCCTCTCCAGGATTACTTAGAGGCTAATAATACAGATTTGCAAGAGCACATTTCATTGCTTAATGCGTTGTTGTCTGATGCGGATCCTGTGTTGCATCCTGTGCAGGATAAGCCAGCAGTCTTGTCTGATGGTACGTATTACCAGCTTTATACTTATGTTGGTCGATTTTATATTGATAGTGCAACTTTTAAGAGGTTCCCGTTCCTCACTATTAGTTTGCCGATCGCGATTGAAGCTGATGATGTCGCGGGAGGGCTTGGCTATACGAAGCTGCGTTTTGAGCCTGATATTCGAAATAGTGGGATGGGCCTTTATGCGGGAACAGGAATTATTGGTTGGTTGAATCGTGGTTGGTCGATTGCTGAGTATCGCCATAATTATGCAACCAATTTTGGTCTTGGTGGGTTGGACCGGGATTACAGTCTCATTGTCTATGACATCACTTTCGGAACTTCGTCGTGGTCCTCTTTTTGGCGCTTGATGTTGCCTTTGTTGGTTGTGATGGTGATGGTACTTCTTGTCTTCAAAATCCGCCCTGATGAGCAAGATGCTCGAGCAGGAATTCCTGTCACTGTGTTGTTGACGTTGGTGTTCTTGCAGCAGGTGTATCGAGGTGAACTCCCTGATCTTCCTTTTCTTACTTTCCTCGATCTGGTTTACGTGATTGCTTACGTCATCACATTATTTGCATTTGTGTTGTTGGTTTGGATTGGACGCCGTTATGCCGATATGGAGAGAATGCCCCTTGGAGAGGCACGCGATAATCTCTCCAAACGACTTGAACTTCTCGATGAGGTCTGGCCTCTTTCAATGGTGTTGTTTTGTTCTGTTGCTGTTGTGACGGCCTGGGTCTTGATCCCTCCAGGCTCTTAATGATTCGGGGATAGTAGTTGTTCAAGAGCATCCACGAATCGGCTGATCTCGTTTGGTTTGGTGGTGATGTGCGTACAAGCTCTTAGGCAGATGGGTTCTTCTAGGTTGCGGATCCAGATTCCGCTTCTCCCGAGGATTTGTACGACTTCAGCAGGACTTTGCCCTGATGGATCGTTGATTTGGAAGCTCACCAAACCTGCTGGCGGTTCCCCCTTGAGCAAAGGAGTGGTTCCTGGAAGCTCCTTGAGTTGCCTCCACAGTTCACTGCTAACGGATTGGATGGTTTGGAGGCGCTCTTGCTCATTGCCCTCGTTGGCCAATAAGCGCAACGATTGACGAAGCCCTGCCATCAGTGGCACGCAGCTCGTTGCAATCTCAAAGCGTCGGCTGTCGTGGTGAAACGGTTCTGGATCATCGATGACGGCGCGCGTTTCATCGCGCAGGCTGCGCCAGCCAATGAGCGTTGGATTGGCTTGATTGAGGATTCTTTCTGATAAGGCCACGCCTCCTAGTCCCTCGGGTCCGCAGGCCCATTTGTGCCCAGTAAATGCATAAATATCAGCGGCCTGCGCTGCTGCTTCAACAGGAATTTGCCCCATGCTTTGGGCTGCATCCACGAGCAGAAATGGTTGCTGAGCATGCTGACGAAGATGGTCTGCGACCGCAGGGATTGGCATTAGCTGTCCGGTGTTCCAGAGCAGATGGGACAGCACCACTACTTTGGTACGTGGCATTAAGGAGTCTTCCAAGGCTTGAAGGACGCCAGCGTCGGTTTCGTGTTGTGCCTCACGTCCTTGTCTGAATTGTTGAACAGGGAGGTTGTCGACTTCCAGATGCTCTCGTCTGGCAAGTTCATGGCATGCGGCGACGACTCCCGGGTGCTCGCAATCACTGATTAAAAGACGATCACCTGCTTTGAGGGGCAGTCCCCAAAGGGGAAGAACGCAACCGCTGGTGACGTTTTCGGTGAGTGCGAGGCGATGGGGTGCCACACCACACATGCGACCAAGTAACGCACGTGTTTTGTTTGTTTCCGCACTGATATACGGCCATACATCCGTGGTGAAGGGGCCCAGTTCTTGGATGCGCTGCCAACTTGTGGTCATGGCCTCTAGCGAAGGCGTTGGCAACGGGCCCTGACCGCCGTAGTTGAAGTAGACCTTGTTGCCCAGTGCTGGACAGAGATCGCGGAGGGTACTGCTGTTTGCGGGGGGCAAGCCGTTGGTCAAGGTGGTCTTCCGAAAGGTTCCTGACTACATCGTCAAAGCACGGGCCAGCTACCAGCTGCAGCGTGGTGTGCCCTGCGATTGTCAGTCTCACGTTGGCAAGAAACAGTGGAAAGAGCCAGGTGGCACAACGCTGAAAGAGGCGCATGCCCGGGGCCTGCGCAAGAGGGTGAGGGATGAGAAGGGGCTCTGTTCAAACTCAGTGGCAGTCCTGGCTTGGTTGTGGATCACCCTCCAGCCTTTGATTCGCTGTCGTATGGCTGACATTGCCGGCCGGAAATCTGATCACATCCATGACGACTCTCTATTGATTGAGGATCACAGTGCATCCAGTGCCACTAGCCGTGATGGAGGAGTTGATTGGACTCGTTTTGTGAAGAAGATTGCTTTTCTTGCACAATAAATTGAATTTTATTTGTTCTTTTAGTGATCGAAAAGTTGTCGCCTCAATGATCGATCAAGTTGTCAAAATCTTATTCTTGATTCCTGTCTTTTGCGTGGCCAAGTGATCCATGATGAGTTCAGATTGTTGAGTCATAGTCTGCGTATCATGATCATATTCTGCTTGCCGTTTGTCGCCTAGTACAGCTGCTACGACTCTTGTATCAATGCTGAGCCAGAATGACCTGGCAGGTCATTTCATTGCCATTCCTGATGCCATCCAAGCCCCGGAACCGAGTTGGCGAGGTGTACGGAAAGCTCACGGTCATCCGTGCCTCAGAGCGTCGCACCAAAAGCGGAAATGCCTATTGGTGGTGTCGATGCTCTTGTGGTCAGGATCGTGAGGTTCCAGGCGACAAGCTTTCGCACAACGCAGCTCGTAAAAAGCCCATAGTGACGGCCTGTTTTGATTGTTCTCGAGAATTTCAGGTTGAAGGTGTCTGCGCCAAAAATGACCGGGAAGAGCGTCAACGACGCATCGATGCCCAGGAGCGTCGATCTCTACTGAAAGGCGTTGTTCCTGATGGATGGCTCACTTTGCCCCTTACTGATGCTCATGCCAGGGAGCTGGGGCAGGTGTTGTTTTTTCGTGGCACGGTATGTCTGAGAGGGCACCTTGCGCCTTATCGAATTAATGGGGGGTGTCTGACCTGTTCTGGGCAAAAGCCTTCTGCTCTGAATCATGCTCCGACGGCCTCGGCTGAGGTTGCTCATGATGCATGAACTCGTTTCTTCCCAATGCCCTGATCTTGTCAATGGGGGTTTTTAGTGGCTGCTAACCAAGCTCTCCCATTGATCGGGATGATCGCAGTGCTGCCAAAAAAGAGATGTTTTTTGAATCGTTCACTGGTTCAGGCCTAAGAATCCATCAATGTTTTCCAAGCCTTCAAGGTCAATGTGCATGTCTTGCAGAGGGTCTGCGAAAGAATGTCGCTTGAGGGAAAGGGCTTCAAGTCAATGAAACAAGGGCTTTGTGGAAGCAGATTTTTTATGCGACTTCAACGTCATTAATCTCGTTTGTCATCATTGATGACCATTCTGTCGATTCTTCGAATTGTCTAGAAGCCTCTGACTGTCAGCTCACAAAAGCTTCCTTTTGGTCAGAGCTCCTGAAAGACCTCCACCATCAGTATGTATGGCGAGGTTGGTTTGGGGGCCAGGAGGACGGCTCAAGATCATCTGGGCTGAAGGCATAAGGGCCGTAATTGATACAGGCAAGAACGTGAAGCGTTACTAGGATGATCAAAACAGAGCTAGGTCCGTATGCAGGCATTGATGATTCTGGCCCTCGTGTTGGTAAATCTTGCCTTGATCGTCCACCTGACGGAAAAAGTTTTTGGCTTTTGGAAGAAATGGAAAAACCACAAGCTTTTAGTCAACAACCATCCCGAGATGAATGCAGTCGATCCAGATCAGGGGCTTATGGCATTTGAAAGCGATGACCTAACCCGCGCCTTTGTGTTGGATAACGATGAGCCAGGGGCAAGCGAGCCGTTCTTGGTCAGCGGTGATCAGGAATCAGAGGATTGATCAGATCCAGCGTCTGAGTTGCAAAGCTTTCCAGCTGGTTCTTGGTTAAACCGGCTTGCTAATTTGAACTTGAACCACTTTCATTTTAAAGTAGTTTTTATTTGTGGTTTATACATGATTGAGTCAATCTTTAAGCCTCTATAAGGTATTTCTATTCAGGCCTTTTGAAATTATTGTTGACAATGCTGCTGTTGTTTTCATTGTTTCACGTAGGTGCTGAGCTTTCTAAACCTTTTGTTGGCACGATTGAGTGCTCAATCGCAACAATGATGAAGCGTATCTTGGGTGGCCTCCGCATTTTTCGCATCATGGCTACGTTTTGAGTTGATGCTTACTTGGGCATGGCCGCCGTTGATTGGTTGTGGATCTTGCATCCTTTCCTTGCAGTCGTGTTGGTCTATCCGTTGATTGGCGTCGTGGTGCGCTTGGCAGTCCAGACGCGTGCACGTCGGCTCCAGAACCAGAAACTCCCCGCCACGGTGGGGCGTGATCACAGCGATCTGGGGCGTTGGCTCGCAGCCGCGGTGGTGGTGGTGGTTTTGATTGCGCTCTCTGTTGTGATTGGCACGAAGGCTCCGCTTGCTCAGTTTGAAGGAGGCCTTACGCGTGCAATTCAGCTGTTGCTTGTGTTGTGTGGAACGATCGTGAGCCTCCTCGCCCTTTGGCGTTGCAAGAGGCCTGGATTGAGGTTGGCTTTTTCTCTAATCACCTGGGCCGGAGTGTTGGGGCTTGGTGCCCAACCGGAGGTTTGGAGGCTTTCGGATAACCCCTTGACGCCTGGGTTTTGGCAGTCTCATTACTGGGCTGGCGTTGGGGTGACGGGCTTGATGTTGTTTTCTCTGGGAGCTCGCATCGAGATCCTGCGTGACATTCGCATCCGTCGTTTGCATGTCACAGCCAACGTGCTTGCGGCCTTGTTGTTTTTGACGCAAGGCCTCACAGGAGCCCGAGACCTTCTTGAGATTCCCCTCAGTTGGCAGAAATCCACGATCTATGCCTGTGACTTCAATGCCAAGACCTGTCCTTCACTGGATCCGAATGCACAGTCTTGACTGATCCCTCTGGCTAAAGAGAGAGGGTTGCGGCTTCAACCCATGGACTCTGCAGAGTTGAAGGCACTGTTTTTACAACGTGTCAGCTTGGGGGGAAATGAGCTTGAGGCGATGTCGCAAGCTTTTTCTGCTCTCTATCGAAGCTTTCAGACGGATGTTGTAACGCGTGTTCGTTGTTCTCCTGTTGAGGACACGCTCTACACCTGGATTGATCCTCCCTCTGGCCGTAGCAACTTTGTAAGTTTGTTTTTCCATGGTGGGGGCTACACCATGGGGTCTACTGACGATCACTTGCAACTCATTGCCTCACTTGTGGAGGATTCTGGTGTCAGTGTTCTCGGAGTTGATTATCGTTTGTGCCCGAATAATTGTTTTCCTGCACCACTTGATGATGCAGAAGAGGCTTATCGCTGGTTGTTAGCGCAGGGCTATCGATCTGAGGCCATCGCTGTTGCGGGAATTTCCGCTGGCGCAACATTAGTGACGCAATTACTGCATCGTTGTCAGAGCAAGAGCTTGCCGATGCCTTCGCTGGCATTGGTGATGGCAGGGGTGATGGACTTTAGTTATGGAAGGGAGTCTGTTGTTTTTAATGCCAGCGATGATCTTGTGTCGTTGCAGCGACTCCAGGCCATCTCTTCCCATTATCTGCCAGATGATGGTTCGTTTGATGCCCGAGATGTTTTTTGCATGCAGCAGGATTACAACTCCTTTCCCCGTACATTGTTTCAGGTTGGTGATCGTGAAGTACTGCTCAGTGATGCCATCGCTTGTTTTTCAACTTTGAAAACAGCAGGACACGATGTGGCTTTGCACGTGGTGCCTGGAATGATTCATTGTGGGCAGCTATTTTCACGTGACTTTTTGCCTGGCCAACGCGCTACGGCTGAGGCAGCCCTCTTCCTACGCGAAGGATTCGCTGCCATTCATGCTTCCTCAGTGAGTGGCATGGGTGAGAGCAAGAAGCAGAAGACTGGTCATTGATACGGTTCCAGCCACAAACCAGCCAAGGCGCGTGCGATTCACTGCCGGGAGCTCTTCTCGGAACACGGCGATCAGCAGTCCCCCTCCAATAAATGCCGTTGCGATGGCGAGATGGAGGTCGGCCACTGGGTGGAAGAGTGCTGCATGCAACAGGCCCAGGACCAGGGCTGCGGTTCCGAACCAGCGAGTACGTGTCCGGAAGGTGGCGGGATGACGGGCGGCCATGGTCCGATCGGCTAGGAGAACATGGGCGCAGATGGCAATGGTGAACAACACTCCGTAGGCCAACCCGGTGCTGATCAGGGATGGAAGGGAATAGGCGTAGAGGTAGCTGATCGCTGCGAAATTGAGAGTGTGCAGTGAGCTTGCAACCCTTCCAGCCTGTCGCTCATGGGTGGCAAGCACGTCAAGGCTGTACGTCAGCATGATTCCCACGAGGGCGATGAGAAATAGCAACGCTTCTGTGATCGGGGTAGGGGCAAAGGTTTTCATCCCAGGGGCTTCCGAGATGGCTTGGCCATGACTGGCAAGCTCTGGCAATAAGTGCACAAAGACGTAGGCCATTCCTGCCCCGCCTCCAAAAGAAGCCCAACGCACCTGTTCGCGATCAGGTTGAGTTGCCATCTTGCTTGCGAGCCAATGAGCACTGGCGATCGCCATCACGCAAATAATTGAAGAGATCCAGAGCACTGCTGCCAACGCCTAAAGACTGTTTCAGTGTGGCCTCTTTTCTGAAGCCAAACATTCTTCATGTTGTTGTTGACTCATCGCGTTAAATTGCGGCATCGAGTAATTGGTTGTTGACGTTTTAATCGGTGGTAATTTGGCTTTTGCGATCAGTAATGTTTTGAATTATGAGGTCAATGTGAACTCGGGCACAGGTCGTAGATCTTGTTGCCCCGTCCATGAGCAAAGAGTCAAGTATTTGATCGGAATAGTGCAGTTTCAGTGGCCAATTTGTTGCTGCAGGTTCTCAATTAAAGCCTGGATAGCTGGCTCGTTGGTGTGTTGCGCCAGGACTATCAGGTGTTCGGTGTAGGTGTAGGGCTCGAAGTGTTCATGCACCTTGTTTGCGATAGGCTGAGCGATTCGCATTTCCGGTGTGAGATAAGCGATTAAAAAGCTTTCACCTGAATGCCTTGATGGCCGAAGATCAGTGCTGTCCTCTCGGCTGAGATTGCTGGTCATGAGCAACTGATCAAACCACTGTTTGGAGCGGTCGCAACAACTGGCAGGCAGGAAGGGCATCAGTTTCAGCTCCAGATTGCCGTTCTCCAGGCTCCATTGGAAGCCATCTTCGAGGTCGCCTTGGCTCTCTTTTGTGCGATGCAGCAGCGTGAGGTTAATCGGGCGTTTTTGAAGTTCAAGGATGAAGAGATCGTCGCGATCGTCAGGTATCTGCGTTGGTGTGGCCAGGCAAGCATCCAGAACGTGCTCTCTGACTAGAGTGATCGGATCTGTGCAGCTGAAATCTGCTCGCGGTGAGTTCATTTTCCAGCCCTTGGGAAGAACGATGCCAGGGCCTTGCTGAAGCCAGAAGGGAGCCTGAAGTCGTAGGCCTCGCTCGAGTTTGAGTCTCGCCATTTGGTGAACCTGCCGCTCCAGATCCAGAAGTAGGAGCTCCCCCGAAACCAAAAGTTCAGAATTGCTGCGTTTCAGATCGATCCCGAATCGTTTGAGGACTTTTTGGTTCCGTCGGGAAATGGTGCTTTGGCTAGTGAAATCAAAATCACCCGCTAGATCGGTGGATCCAAGCCACAGAGTCAGATCGAGGGCTGTGAGTTGTTCCTCGGTAACCATGCAGCCCTGATTGCTAAATCAAGTTTATCTGTTATTTAATACACATCTGCTCATCAGCAAATATATATTTATTAATAAATATCTGTTCATTAATAAATATCTGTTCATAGAACCTGAACGACTTCGCTCACCTCGGGAATCGATTCGCGCATCTTGCGTTCAATCCCCATCTTTAAAGTCATGGTGCTGCTGGGGCAGCTTCCGCAAGCGCCCTGCAGGCGAACTTTTACGACCGGTCCATCGATTTCTACAACTTCTACATTGCCACCGTCGGCCATTAAGAAGGGTCGTAGTTCATCAAGCACTTTTTCCACGTTCTCGTTTGTGAGGGCCATGGTCTCGGTGCTCATCGCTCGAACTTCGAATTGAAGCGATTGTAGGCATTTTGCCGACACTCGGCCTCATAGCCTGTCGACAGCAGATCTGTTCGCCCCTTGGACCGCTACGACGTTGTGCTCGTGGGTGCTGGGATCATGAGCGCCACCCTTGCAACTCTCCTTCATGAACTCGATCCAGAGTTGCAGTTGTTGGTTGTTGAACGTTTAGAAGCACCAGCTTTAGAAAGCAGCGCTGCGGGAAATAACGCTGGCACGGGCCATGCCGCCAACTGTGAGCTCAATTACACGCCTCTTCAGGCTGACGGCACGATTTCAACCGAAAAGCCGCTGGCGATTAATGCGAGTTTTGAAAGCAGCCTCGAGTTTTGGGCGACTCTGTCTGAGCGGGGTCGATTAGATCCGTCTTGTTTCATCCACCGTGTGCCTCACATCAGTTTTGTGTGGGGTGAGGGAGATGTGGCCTACCTGCGCCAGCGCTATGAGCAGTTGAAGTCACTGCCTGCGTTTGCGGCCATGGATTGGAGCCGCGACGAGGCTGAGCTGGCGTCGTGGATTCCGCTCGTGATGGCTGGGCGTGATCCTCAAATCGCGGTTGCTGCAACCAGGATTGAACGCGGCACAGACGTGGATTTCGGGGCTTTGTCTCGCTCCCTGTTTGTTCCCTTGCAAGCGTCGGGGGCCCTTGATCTGGTGTTCGGGACCTCGGTCTCTGATCTCAATCGCCAAGCAGAGGGGTGGGAGCTGCAATTGCGCGGCCCCTCTGGACGCCGCGTCGTGATGACGCCGTTTGTGTTCCTTGGAGCTGGTGGTGGTGCCCTACCCCTCCTTCAGCGTTCGGGGATTCCTGAAGCGACTGCTTATGCCGGCTTCCCTGTGAGCGGTCAATGGCTGGTGTGCAATGACCCGGATTTATCGGAGCATCACTTCGCCAAGGTGTACGGCAAAGCCAAGGTGGGGGCTCCGCCGATGTCAGTGCCCCACCTCGACTCCCGCTGGATTGATGGCCGGCGGTCCCTGTTGTTTGGGCCTTATGCCGGGTTTAGCAGCAAGTTTTTGAAGCAGGGGTCCTTGCTGGATCTTCCTCGTTCTGTGCGCTCCTCCAACCTGTTGCCCATGCTTCAAGTTGGGGTGAACAACATTCCGCTGGTTCGTTATCTCGTGAATCAACTGCGCCAGAGCAGTGAGGAGCGAATGGAGGCGTTAAAAGCTTTTCTTCCCACCGCTCGCACGGAAGATTGGACCTTGTCGGTGGCTGGTCAGCGCGTACAGATCATCAAACGCACCTCGGCTGGGGGGCGTTTGCAATTGGGTACCGAAGTGGTGTCAGCCGCTGATGGGTCGTTGGCTGCACTGCTGGGAGCGTCTCCTGGCGCCAGCACTTCCGTTGAGATCATGTTGGAAATTCTTCAGCGCTGTTTTCCTGATCGCTTGGCCTCGGAGACGTGGCAGCAGCGCTTGCAAGCGTTATTGCCGAGCTATGGGCAAGATCTCAATGCGAATGGAGAGCTCCTTCAGCGCAGCCGAGATCGCAGTGATGCACTACTTGGGTTGCAGATTGCGCGCTAATTAGGCATAGGCGCGCCCTTGTTGATCGGCGGCTTTGAGAGCGCAGTCCACGGCAGCGGCGCTGACTTCAAAGGGTTCGTTGTGGATGGTTTCTCCAGGCATCACTGCACGTTCAGCAATGGTTTGAATGTCTTTGTCGCTATCGGCGTTGACTCCCAATTGGGCCAAGGTGGTGGGAAGCCCCACGCTTCTGCAGTACTCAAAAATTTCGCAAATTTCGGATTGAGGTTGTCCTTCGAGAACCAACTGGGTGTGGAGGCCCATGGCCACCTTCTCTCCATGGAGCATGCGGTGACTGCCGGCAATCATGCTGAAGCCGTTGGCAACCGCATGCGCAGCAGCAAGTCCGCCGTTTTCAAAGCCAAGACCTGAAAGCAGGTTGTTGGCTTCAACGATGCGTTCCAGTGCTGGGGTCGCAACACCTGCATCCACTGCGGCACAAGCGGCAGGACCGTCGGTTAGCAGGATCTCGTGGCAAAGCTTTGCCAGGGCTGTTCCCGATGTCGTGGGCTTGCCCCCTAACTGATTGTTCACGTGGCTCTGGCGCACCGTTCTGGCTTCAAACCAGGTGGCAAGTGCATCGCCAAGGCCGGCCACGAGCTGTCGTTTAGGAGCCTGCGCGATCACTGTGGTGTCGACGAGCACCAACGCAGGATGGCGGGTATAGAAGCGATAACTCAGCATCTCCCCTTGCTCCGTGTACAGCACTGAAAGTGCACTGCAAGGGGAATCTGTGCTTGCCAGGGTGGGGGTGATCACCACGGGAAGTTCCAGCTCGTTCGCGACGGCGCGCGCGGTGTCGGATGCTTTGCCACCACCGGCGCCCACAACTGCTGTGAACGTATGGGTTTTGGCAAGTTCAACAAGACGATCAATTTCCGCTTCGCTGGATTCCCCTCCAAAGGTTTCAATCACAGGGGTGAGGCCAAGGGGCGGGAGCTCTGCTTGCCAGATGCGGGCTAGGCAGCGCTGTGCTGTACCGCCAGCAATGAACAACACAGAATCGGCCAGCCCCAATCGTTTTAACTCTCGACCGAGTTCATGCGTTGCCCCTGGACCTTGCACGTAGCGACCAGGGGACGCCAGCACGGCTAGCGGACGCTGATGAATGCAGCCTTGTTCCAGTGGGTAGGCCATGGGAGCTGGGAGTACCTCCCTCCCGATAGCCAATGTTCGTGCAGTCGTCAGATTGCTTCTGGGTTTGGATCGGGTCGATCGAGTGCGTCACGGCAGCTTTTCGATTCGATCGCATTGTTTTGGCTGAGGCAATGAGCCGCCCACTGCTTCTTTGTCATGCATTGAGGTGCTATCGCCATGCAAACCATTCCTTTGTGATCCTCAGGAACAAACTGGGTGGTCTGCTCTTTGAGGGGTGTCCCATCCTTTAGCTGCTGGGGTTGGTGCAGCTCACATGAAAAAGCTGATGTTGCGAAAGGTGCCGCCATGGTCAGGGATGCGGCCACGCTCAGGGCAGGTTTGATCCATCCAAGGGGGATGTGCGGGAGATCCATTGCTGTGTTCAGGGATGCTTGCCAGTGAGATTCACGATGATCACCCCAGCTGTGATTGTGGCGATTCCCACTAGCTGACCTGGGGAGGGAACTTGCTTGTAGGCAAGCAAGCCAACCAGCACGATGGCGATGATCCCGATTCCACTCCATAGGGCGTAGGTGATGCCGAGAGGAATGGTCTGCACCACTCGAGAGAGCAACAGCATCGAGGTGGAGTAAGCGGCCAGCACAACGAGTGTGGGAATTGGCCTGCTGAAACCCTCAGAGAGTTTGAGGCAGGAGGTTCCAATCACTTCGGAACCGATCGCCAGCATTAACAGAATCCAGGGTGCGGGCATGAAGCGTTTCTCTCATCGAATTGGTGGCGGCTCCTTAGGATTGGCGTACTGCCTACATCAGAAGCCCGAGCCGGGATTTCGCTAACCGCATGACCGACGCTCCCGTCAAAAGGATTCGCAACTTTTGCATCATTGCCCATATCGACCACGGCAAGTCGACGTTGGCTGACCGTTTGCTGCAAGACACCGGAACTGTGGCTAATCGGGACATGCAAGAGCAGTTCCTAGACAACATGGAGCTGGAGAGGGAACGGGGGATCACGATCAAGCTCCAAGCCGCACGCATGAAGTACAAGGCGGCGGATGGTGAGGAGTACGTGCTCAATCTCATCGACACACCAGGCCATGTGGACTTCTCCTACGAGGTGAGCCGGAGCCTTCAGGCCTGTGAAGGGGCCTTGCTCGTTGTGGATGCAAGCCAAGGGGTGGAGGCTCAGACCCTGGCCAATGTGTACATGGCACTGGAGAACGATCTCGAGATCATTCCTGTGCTCAACAAGATTGATTTGCCGGGTGCAGATCCCGATCGCATCAAGGAGGAGATAGAGGCGATCATCGGTTTGGATTGCTCCAATGCGATTCCTTGCTCTGCCAAAACAGGCCTAGGCGTTCCAGAAATTCTTCAATCAGTCGTGGACCGCGTTCCACCGCCTGCCGACACGGTGAAAGAGCCCACTAAAGCTCTGATCTTTGATTCCTATTACGACCCTTACCGCGGAGTGATTGTTTACTTCCGTGTGATGAGCGGAAGCATTAGTCGCAAAGACAAAGTGTTGTTGATGGCGAGCAACAAAACCTATGAACTCGATGAGGTCGGGATCATGGCTCCGGATGAGAAAAAGGTGGACGAGCTCCATGCCGGAGAGGTGGGTTATCTCGCGGCATCGATCAAGGCCGTGGCTGATGCTCGGGTGGGAGACACAATTACCTTGCTGAATGAGCCAGCTGATGCACCGCTGCCTGGATATGCGGAAGCCAAGCCGATGGTGTTTTGCGGCTTGTTCCCCACGGAAGCTGATCAATACCCGGATTTACGGGAAGCCCTGCACAAATTGCAGCTCTCTGATGCAGCGCTGAAGTTTGAACCTGAAACCAGCAGTGCGATGGGTTTTGGCTTCCGTTGTGGATTCCTCGGCCTGTTGCACATGGAGATTGTGCAAGAACGCTTGGAACGTGAATACAACTTGGATCTGATAGTTACCGCTCCATCAGTGATTTATAACGTTAATTTGACCAATGGTGAGCAAATTTTGGTGGATAATCCGGCCACACTTCCGGATCCTCAGCAGCGTGAATCCATTGAGGAGCCGTATGTGCGTATGGAGATCTATGCCCCTAATGATTTTAATGGAGCGTTAATGGGCTTATGCCAAGAGCGTAGGGGTGAGTATCTCGATATGAAATACATCACGAAGGAACGTGTGACCTTGATTTATGAATTGCCCTTAGCGGAAGTGGTAACTGATTTCTTCGATCAAATGAAGACTCGTACCCAGGGATACGCCTCGATGGAGTACCACCTGATTGGATATCGCAAGAATGAACTTGTGCGCTTAGATGTGTTGATTAATGCTGAAAGAGCCGATCCCCTCACGACGATCGTGCACCGCGATAAGGCCTACAACGTGGGCAAGGGCTTAGTTGAAAAGCTCAAGGAATTGATTCCTCGCCAGCAATTTAAAATCCCCTTGCAGGCTTCCATCGGTAGCCGAATCATTGCGAGTACGAGTATTAGTGCGATTCGTAAGGATGTGTTGGCCAAGTGCTATGGCGGTGACATTTCGCGCAAGAAGAAACTTTTGAAGAAGCAGGCGAAGGGTAAGAAAAGGATGAAAGCAATGGGCAAGGTGGATGTGCCGCAGGAGGCCTTCATGGCTGTTCTGAAATTAAATCAAACCCCTTGAAATGTTTATTGTTGGGCCACTGTGATGTAGTTCTTGTCAATCATTAAGTAGTCTCCAGTGCTGCGATTGGCTAAATCTTTCATCCAGTTTGAGTTTAAGCCAAGTGCGGTTGTATTGATAGTTATTTTTTTGCCGCGTTGATCGTTTTTTGAAATGTAATGGTCAACAGTTGAACTGAATTCATCGTTTGTCCATTGCCGACCTTGATGGTTGGTATTCGGCTCTCCATCGGAGAGGAAATAAAGCGTATCGGTCTCTTCATCATTGAGTGCTGTATCTAATCCATCCCATGGAATGGTGCCGCCCCAGCGTGTAACGCTTCCATCGTTTAGTGAATGTACAAAAGAAATCGCTGATTGACGTGTTTCAGAATCGTCTAAGGAGATAAGGCCGTCGACAGAAGGCTTCCATCTCCTGTGGTTGAGATATCCTCTCGAGCTAAAAGATTCAATGTTGATCTTGGTGTTATCAGGTAAACCATTGATGATCATGACTAATTCATTTTGAAGAGATTCCATCCGTGTTAGTGCACAGATTTTTCGAGTTGAGATATAGCGGTTGCCGTTCCAATATGTGCGTCGTTGGCCGCGGCCACTGCCCCAAAGAATGCAGGCACTCATGGATCCTGATCCATCGAGTAAAAAGCGCACACGATTTGAACTAATGTTGCGGAAGAACGCTCCATTTAGGAGTGCTCCTTGCTCGTTGGAGCTTGCATCTTCGATTTTAGATGCGCGAGAATACATCGCGAAATGAAGGTCGTGTCGGCTAACACTGCGCAAGCCATTTTTGATTTCTAGATAACTTGGATTTTGTTCTTCTTCGGTTTTTGGACTCACAATTTTTATGAGTTTGCGAGCAGAATCGGTTTCAATGGCGAAGGCGGGTTCCTTTGCAACTCGAGCTGGTGTACGTTCGCCGTGGTTCGCAATGACTGCAAAATCTAAATCAAGTTGTTTGACGATGTCATTCAGAGACTTTTCGGTTCCATCGGGATTCACTTGGGAATTACAAGTGTCTGGGTTGCCCTGACATGGCATCACACCGATATCTTGGAGAATAGGTGCGATATACGTCTCAGCCACTTCGCCGTAGCGTCCATCCATGGTGAGCGGTGCTCCACAGCGTTCAAGGGCGTAGCCGTTGCCACGGGCACTGGTGCTCAGTCCATAAATCACTGGCCTGTCAAGCTCAGCCATGCGAATGCCGAAGGCAGGTTGGAAAGCGCGTTTCCTATCAATGGCAATCGCTTCACATTCCTGGATCGAGGACGAATATTGTTGATGATTTAAATCTGTATGGGCTAGCTCAGCTTTCGGCGTGTCTTTTGTCTTGATCAACAAGTGCAAGCCCCGTTGAACTTCTGATCCCATCAAGCGCAAGCCACCTGAGGCGTTCTGGCGAAGAG
The DNA here is from genome assembly GCF_000014585.1 of Synechococcus sp. CC9311. NCBI lineage: Bacteria > Bacillati > Cyanobacteriota > Cyanophyceae > Synechococcales > Synechococcaceae > Synechococcus > Synechococcus sp. CC9311. The sequence continues at coordinate 620,296 of NC_008319.1, forward strand.
ATGTTTTTTCTCCCGTATGGCTGATGATGGACCCGGTTGTCGACAATGCAGCAGCTGAGGCGCTCACGAGAACAGCACTCGCACCAAGCGAGATCACGGCTTCGGCCATGCCGAATCCGTTTGGACTCCTACGAGCTTTTCGTGCTGCGGTCAATCTTTGAGCAAGGGGCTTGCGCGAAAGCATGAGACGAGTTATGCGCAAAGACGACAATCCATTGATAGACGCGTTGCGCAAATGCGGCGATGAACAACCAGCTTTTTTGTGCCACTTTCATGGCTGTCATCTGTGCTCAGGTCTATATGCCTGAGGCGTTAGCTCCCAATTGCCTCTACCGAGTAGCCGTTGCCATTTATCTGTAGGCATTGCGTCAGGCGTCCTGGGCCAGACTCGCTTTGAAGCTTTCCTTGCACGTTTAGAAGGGTATTCGGCTAGCTGCTATTGGGTTGTTGGCGCTCTAATCCCATCGTTGATGAGGGAAGAGGCCGAATTATTTCAAGTGATCCAGGGTTGTGGTGCCTGCTCTTTTGTGGTTACCCCCATTTGGGTTGGCATGTTTGCGTCGATTGGTTCCAGTTGCCTCGTATCAAGTAGCCATTGCCATTCATGTGTAGGCATCGCACCAACAGGTTTGGGTCAGAATCGCTTTGGATCGATTTCAGTAGAAGCGTGAGCGTCTGAGGAGTGGCACTTGTCCCCGGTGGACTGATGCAAAATTTCGATTCCAGAGATCGTGCTTGCACTGTTTTACTCATGCGACTTCCCTCTAAATTCATGACCCTCAGACGGCTAGAAGGATCTTCTTCGCTGCAATGATTCAGAGGTTCGGCTTGGCTTCCATCAGGTTGTTGCCGCTCTAATCCCATTGATGATGGAGGCGCCCAATTGTTTGCCTCAAAGCAAATGCAGTGTGAGAGGCGCTCTTCACGCAAGCGCGTGCGCAGATTAAAAAGGCCTACTTCGACGAGACGCGAGTACTGGTCAACTTCTCCCTGAAGACGTTGACGACGAAATGTCGGTAGCATCCAGCTTGCTGTGAGCGCTGCAATCGTCGCGATCACGAGAACCTCCAGCATTGTGAAGCCACCCGACCTTATGCCTCTCATCGACAACGGGGAGCAAAGGTTGGATGAAGTTCAACCATTCTCTGTTCTGTGGAGATGGTTTGCTCTGGTGCTTGGAATTGATAAGCGACTTCAATGACATCCCACCCCTCTCCTAGAGAGGTGATCGTGAATGTGCGTTCGGCCATGGCTGGTCGTGGAACATGCTGAGTGGCGCCAGCCTGATTAATTCGGGAAATTAAATAGGCTTCTGGTGCCGAGCACGCTCGCTCTCGATCGAGGGGTGGGATGGATTCCAGGGTGAGACGACTATTCGCTTGCTGAATGAGTTGCATATTGCTGTTGATCTCTGCTTCGATACGACTTCGCTGTTGTTCGATGCTGGTTCTGGTGAGTGCAGAGATTGAGACTCTGCTGATGCCGATCATCACCCCTGCCAGGATTAGGGCTCCGATTAGCACCTCTAGGAGGGTAAATCCTTCGCAGGAGTTGCTGCATTGATTTCGCATAACTACCACTGACGGAATGTGTCGATCCCAGTGCCAAGAATCCCCCGGTTGATGGTGCGTCCAATGCCAGTGAAACCACTGTTCTTCCACTCCCATAGTTCACCTGCTTGCATGCTGAGGTGTTGATTGCTGCCTATGTCGGTTGTGGTGAGTTTGAGTTGATGTCCATTCGCACAGAATGCATGGGACCAGATCATTCCTCGTAGTTGAGTATCACCGGTTAGATGGACGCTTCCACGGGGTAGAGACACCATGGCGGAAGGAAGGCTCACTCCTTGTATCTTCAGTTGCTGCTGTGATGGTTGGCAGTTTTGAGGTGAATCTCCAGAACTGGCTGTGATCACAAGGCGTTCAGGTCTGTTGTTACAGCTATCGTCGGATCCAGTATTGACCCCGCAAATTTGAGCGTTGTTTCCTAGCTGGATTCCTCCACTCATTCCGGATGGAGAGGGTGAAGCACCCTGGGGTAATTCCATGTGCAGCACCACTGGACGGCTGTCGTTTTCGATCAGCAATCGAGAGTTTTTTTGTAAGTTGATGTGCTCCACATAGATATGGCAGTCGCCACTGTGGCCAGGGCAAATCGCTGTTGCGGGAATGCGCACTGAATTGCCTTCCCGTATAACATCCATAGGTGCTCTCCGACGGCTATCTGTTTTGTCTCTAATGCAAATAGAGGAGCGATTCCTGCGTGGTCCGCATTGATTTTTTGTGTCATCAAAACTCCAAATATGCTCATCAATCTTGGGTCTGATTGCATAAAGGTTGCTCGGTGGAAGAGTTCTATTCAAGACAGGCCAGATCCGTAATCCCAATTGGTTGTCATTATCGGTTTGTCCACGTGCTTCTGTGAGCAGTGTGTCGCTTGAGCATCCGTCAGTACGGAGATAGGGCTGATTGGTTTGGACCAAATGAAGAATGCTTCCTGGCCCGACGATCTGGGCTGGGCCTAAATCCAAATATTGGGCTGTTAATACACCCCAATCATTCTCATTTGAAACGCTTCCATTCACATAGAGGGAGCGGGTCAGGAGCGTACGAGCAAGCATCTGCTCTTCGCCAGAATTGTTGATGCGTTTGACGACGCCTTCAACCTCAAAGACTCCTTCTCCTACTCCAGTTTTGCTTGGGCTTGAGTAGCCTCGCATGCGATAAAAAGCCTGAATTTTCCCCTGTGAATCCTCCCGAAATAGTTTACGATCACTCGTATGAAAAGGTATTTCGTTGGTTGGCCAAGACCTTGATGCAATGGGATGATCGGGCATTCCTATACTGGTATCTGTGCAGATTTCCTCCAAATTAAGCTCAGGATTGTCTTGTAAATTCAACCAGGTTAATCCATTATTCGCGGCAGACGTATTTTCTTGATTGTCGATCGTGAAGAGGAATCCCCGATACTGATCTTTGTCTGGGTTGTTCAGTAGCGCCAATATCCTGTTAAATCCATTCAGTGCAGCAGCTTCTGATATTTGCTGATAGCTTTCTGAACTGCTTAGCCTTTTTGCGTATAATTGATTAATCAATAAAGCGCTCGCTCCGGCGCTCAGCACCAATCCCAGCATTAGCGCCAGTAATATTGCAATCCCGTTTTCGTCCTCCCGAAAATGTTTGTTTCTAGTGGTATTGATCTTCACCCGCTACTCCCTTGGCATTTTAACGAGTTAATATTTGCCGCCTCATCTTTGCGGCCAATGATTTGATCACTGGCGCCAGTTTGAAGATCAATGCAAGCAATGATGTTTAAATCCGACGCTGCTGTGTTAGTTGCTATAGCTTCAAATACGTAGTATTTTTCTGCATTCATACTATTGATTCGATTCAATTGATAGCGTTCACCAGGTAGGGTAATCGCCTTCGTTAAATCGCCGTCTTCTATCACGGCTGGGCCTTGATTTGTCATCAAGGTTGTCATGGTGTTCAGGTCAACCCATCGCTTAGGTTGCGTTCCAAACTCATCGGCAAATGCAGCGACCGTTGCCATCATCTGTGCCATCGTCGCGTTCGCTTCAGCCTGGTGCGTCTTTTGGATTTGACGAAAATAATTGGGCAGGGCAATTGAGCTCAAAATGCCGACAATTCCCACGGTGATGATCACCTCTGTCAAGGTGAAGCCTTTCAGCCCAAGAGGCCTATCGGAATCAAGTCTTTTGAGCGAGGTGAGCACGAACTCTCATCTTTTCCTCAGTCAATACTAAGGAGGAATTCAAGGAAAGGCCAGGGTAGGCACTAAAGATTTTTTCATGTATCAATGCCATTAGGCTACGCATGGATGGGTTTTCAGTCGCTCCAGCTCCGACTGTTATCTTTCTTGTCGTGTCTCATTCATCATTGGTTTTTAAGGTTTGGAACCTAATTTATCAATGAAGTGGAGATTGTAGATAGAGTTGGAATGTGAGCTTTGATGGCTACCAATATCAAGTGCGATCATTCGTTAATGCTTATCGTTTTTTGATAAGGACGCTAAAAAATAGATAGACAGAGATATCGATTTAATTGGTTCTTGGATCAGTGATTTGTTTGATTTTATTTGTACCTCGCTTAGCAGCTGATTGATGATTCGCTTCGAGGCTTTTCGCAATTTCTGGTTTTGATGATGTGTTAAATAAATTTGATGGAATATCCTGCTTGCCTATTGGTTCAGATACCGCTTGGTTGCTGTCAGCGGTTTATGAGGAAGTGTTTGATTGAAATATTATTTGTATAAAAAAGTCATCAACACTATCTCAACGATAGCCTTGATGACTATTTACTTTAGACTTAGTTCGAAACTGATTTACGCGCTGCAATCAAGATCCGAGTCGTCTTTAAATGATTTTCTTATCTCTATTTTTCCTGTTGTGAGATTTACGCATCCATCAAGGGGTGTTCCATCCGTCTCAGCCGTTACTAAGGTTGCATCACCGCCATCAGCGCTTGGATTGGCTTCTGCAGTAACCGTTACTTGATCATCATCAGCCCCTTCGTCCGCTGTATATGTAAAATTGTCAGAATCATTTTCTTCTGCTTGTTCTTCAGCAGCAGCTATAGCAGTTGCTATCTCTCCATCAAGTTGATATTCAGCATGAGCGTCTTTTAAGATTGCGGAAATTTTAGTCTTGGCTTCAGTTGTCTTTGCTTTGGTGGTGTTATTAAGGAAATTTGGCAAAGCGATTGCGCTCAAAATCCCTACAATCACAATGACTATCATCAACTCCACTAACGTGAAGCCCTTTTGAACTAGACCAGGCTCCTTTTTTCTGCTGAGAATTGAAAGTTGAATGCGGCTGTTGAGGATGCTCATTGCTTTTGGGGGTATTAGTGGATTTGCACGGTCCGTGCTTGCTCAGGCGGATTTTACTTTTGATCAGCGAGTGCGCAAGGGTTTGGTGAAAGTTGCCTGAAAGTTGCCTGAAAACGACGGGTACTTGCCTGCATCCCAATGCTGCCAACGAGTTTTGGTTGATCCAGGGGCTGATTACTGGCTCAGGATTGCTGCTGGATTGTCTCGTTACCGTTATCTACATCGCAACGTTCGCTTCTTGGTTGCCTGATGTGCGTATGGATTCTCCTTTTAGTGGCTGCTATTGGTCATATGCTTTTTGATCGGCTTTTCCTTTCCACAGCATCTATTATTTGCAACGGTGCCAGCCTTTGCTTTCTTCTTCCTCTTCCTCTTCCTCTTCCTCTTCCTCTTCCTCTTCCTCTTCAGGTCTGTTAATAGATTAGTTGTAATTTGTTGATGACTATGGTGTCGTCAAGTCATCAAAGATTTCGAGTTCGCGATTGTGAGTTTGTATTGCTTGGAAAAGCTTTTGAAATGTTTTTTGCGTATTTGTTTGTCTCCAGTTTTATTCGAGATATTTTCTTTAGGTTGTTTGCTCAACTGAATCTATTTTTGTTGGCCTCATTCCTTGTCTATTGAGCTTGCTTTGATTCTTTATGATTAAATAAGAGGCCATTGTGTTCGCGCAACTTGGCTCTGCTTCAGTGCATCTTGTGATGTTGCTAAAATCTGATAGTTTGATTTAATCTGTTGAATCATTCTGTTTGGAATTGCCGTCTTAGTCTTTAGAGATTTCTCCTTAGCTGTTTTCTTGCAGATTTTCCTTGTCGATTTGATTGTAATAGCCTTGTGTCTTTTCTGACAGCATTTCCAACCACCTTGACTCAAGACCAAGCGATGTGGAGTTGACAATAAGAGCGCGATCTTTGCCATTATGGTTTCTGTCATGGTTTTCATTTGCGTAGTAATCTGCTGTTGATTGATGATCCCAATTGGACCATCCCCCACCATTCCTGTCTCGATTGGGTTGCCCATCAGACATGAGGTAGAGAGTGTCTGTCTCTGTATCATCAAAGGCTTTTTGTATTGCTTTCCATGGGTAAGTACCTCCCCATTTGGTTACTTTTGAATCATCAAGAGTGTTTACAAAGGCAATCGCTGAATCTCTCTTGCCCTCATTTCCAATCCTTACCAAGCCATTGCTTGATTCGCTCCATTCCCTGTTGTTCATGTAACCATCTGAACTAAAAGAGGTGATGCCCACTTTGGTGTTTACCGGCAATTGATCCAGGATCATCGTCATCTCACTGATGAGTGCCTCCATCCGAGTGAGAGCACAAATTCGACGCGTGTCGCGGTAGCGACCTTCTTTGGGATCGTAGAAGGTGCGCCAAGTCCCATAGCCCTCACCCCACATCACACAGGCACTCATGGAGCCCGACCCATCGACTGCAAAGCGCACCTTGTTGCTGGTGATGTTCTGGAAGAATGCACCACTCAAGGGTCCTCCTTGACCGTCGTCTCCGAAGTTGCCAATGCGCTTGTCCGCTCTTGCGAAGGCAGTGAAATAAAGGGGCTGTTCGGTTAGTTGCTTGTCACCAACTCCCAGCTTATTGATGAAGCTCTGAGTGATGCTGTCTTCCGTTGATTGGGTAGGATCTATGAATTTTATAAGTTTGTAGTTTGTATCTGTTTCGATTCGAAGTCCCGGTTGTCGTTCACTGCGGTTTGGAGTCTTTCCGGCTGTAAATGTAAAGTTTGTGCTTGCAAGAATCTGTGCCAATGTGGGAGCATTGTCTTCGCAGGCTGTGGACAAACTTTCCCCTTGATTGAGCTCGCTTTTCTGGCGGCAGGGAATGGCTCCAACGTGATCGATGACACGTGATAAGAAGAGATTTTCCGTTTCTTTGTATTTGCCACCAGGATCAAGTGGTGCTCCACAGCGTTCGATGCTGTAGCCGCCTGATCCAATGCTGACTCCGTAAAGTACTGGCTTAGTTAATTCAACCATCTTTACACCAAACATTGGCTTAAAGAGGCTATTCCCTGCAAGAGCTGCACATTCGCTGAGAAGAGAGCTATAGCGACTGTCGCTGAGATTGATGTGCGCTTGATCCTCTGAAGTACTTTCCGTTTTGTTGAGCACTAGATGCATACTGCGTTCCACCTCTGATCGCATTAATCTCAAGCCATTGATTGAATTCTGGCGAAGGGTTGTTTTTACTTCTGACTGCTTAATCAATGTTCCAGTGGATCGCAATGCGGCGCCGGAAGCCATGATTAAAAGCGTTCCGACGCCAGATGCGATTATTAGCTCACTCATGCCAGCGAAACCATTCTGCTTCTGTGGTTTACGTGGAATCGTGGATAGAAATTGTTTTCGTGCCATGACCTATTAGCCTCTTGATCTTCTTATTATGATTGATACTTGAGGCTTGAATCTTTGCGCGTGATGATGATGAACTGAGTTCTGCCTGAGGGCTTTTCATCTATTTTTACAGCTTGACGTGGCTTGATTCCAGCTGGCGCTCAATACGGTACCGGTCCCGGATATTTGTAAGCAACGCGTGCGCAGCCTCTTCTCACTGGTGTTAGTTGAACGAATGAGAAAAATTAGATTATCAGACATTGTGCTGGTACCTGGCGGTGTTAATTCATAGGTTGCAGAATTAACAGCAACCTCCACAACTTGTGATTCAGCAGTGCCTTCTCGGTCTATTAAACGCAAGGATCGGTCACGTTGTACTTTGCTTTTTTGTAGTGAATTAGTGATGGATGATGCAAGCAAATCTCCGATCTGGGGTCCATTTGCGCAACCACTGGGTTCTCCTGCTGCCCTTATATCGCTATTGCAACATTCAAGACGTTCAGGATGCTCGCCCATCTCCACCAGATCTGATGGAGGTACAAAGTTGTTTAGACCTGAGTGATCAAACCTGAGTGTGCAGCTTGTTTTTTGCTTGCCTAACTTGGCACGAAGTGCAAAGAAGCCAGCTTCAATTTGCTGGGTGTAGCGATCGACTTCGCCTTGTCGCATGTTGCGGATATAGGTGGGAATTGATGTTGATAGGCCAATCGAGATGATCACGATGCCCACCAGAAGTTCTAATAATGAGAATCCTTCAGTTGCGTGTTCTTGTGTCATGTTTGGTAACACTGAGACGCAAAATTTGGATTCATTTCTATAACTCGTATTTCATCCTCGATTTGCTTTTCTGGCCCTTCAAAACTATAACTGATCTTGAGGATTCCTGGAATTGTACTGAAATCAAAGGTGCGGGTGATTGGTTTGTTCTTTGAGACAACTGTTGAGCTTGGCTCTGAGTCAACGTGAACTATAAGTCTTGGATCTTGGTCAATGGTTTTGAGGTGCTCACCTAACGTTTCAGCTGGACTTGAGCAGGCCGTTTCGAAATTATATTTGTCATTGTTTTTGATCCACTCTTGTGTGAAATAAGAATCTTCTTTTTGCATGGTCTGAATGTTGTCATTGATCGCTGCTTCCATGCTTGCCCTGGCGGATGAATGTGCACTCACGCTGAGGGCTGCTACGGAAAGTCTCCCCACTGCTGTGAGGGCAGAGGCCATTAAGATTCCAGCAATCAAGACCTCCACAATGGTGAATCCATTGGCTGTCACCTTGTGTTGACTTTGGTGTCGATAGCGACCCTTGATATTCACTCTGTGTTTTTTAAATCAATGCGTGATTCGTGACTTCTCTTTCATTTTAAATGTCATTACTGTCCTCGTTCTGAGGCGATAATGAGAGTTGAATTACCAACGGCGGAATGTATCCAGGCCACTGCCCCGAATGCCGCGGGTCACCATCTGGCCATAGCCAGGAAAGTTTTTATTTTCCCAGCCCCAAAGATCATTGAGATCGCGAACGACGCTGCTGCTTCCGTTGGTGTCGGTCATCAAGGAGAACGGTCCTGAGTTGGTGCAGATTCCATCAGCCCAGATCAGGCCGTTCAGTTTGGTTCCGCTGCTGCCTGTTTTTACAAACCCTGGAATGAGATGAACAGTTGCATTGGGCAGACTGTCGCCATCAAAGGCCAGCACGTATTGATCAGTTTGTGGAGAGACCGAATCACAACTGCGTACGCCTGAGGGTTTCGGTGCTGCCGAGAGAATCACCAGTTGCTCTGGTTCAGCGTTGCAGGTTGTTTCCTCATTGTTCACACCACAAAGTTCGCTGCCGTTGCCGAGACTGATGCTGCCGGTGATGCCAGTTTCTGAGGGTGCCACGGTGGATGTTCCTGGATATTCCAAATGCAAGACCACGGGCCTGCTGGCGCTGGTTTCGATCAGCAACCTTGTGTTGGTGAGGTTGATGTGTTCAACGAATACGTGGCAGTCGGATCCTTTGCCATTGCACAGTTCATTGGTACTGAGTCGGATCACTGCAGCGTTATCTTCTTCGATGTCTGGTCGGCTCTGCGCAGTGGCTGTATTGGTATCTCGACTGCAAGCAATGGATTGGCATTCCTGCAGGCCTTGTGTGTCATCAAAGGTCCAGATCCGTACGTGTTCTGAGCCTGGATGCTTGTCCTGGGTTAGACCTAAGTCCCAGATATTGCTTGTCGGAAGACCCCCCAGGATTGGAACGATTCTGTCCTTGAGATTATCGTTGTTATCACTGGCGCGAACGTCTTCAAGCAGATCGTCGGGATCGCATCCTGTTTCCTTTTGATAGGGCTCAGCGCTACTTACATTGAGCAATACTTTTCCATTGCCGATATCTAGGTTGCTTTTCAGGATTTTGGTGTCACCGAGGGAGAGTGTGGGGCCTGACAATACAGCCCAATCTCCCTCGCCTACGACGATCGAGTTCACATAGAGGGAACGTAACAACAGCGTTCTCGCTAGGTAATTTGTTTTGGGGTCATCACCATCCCGCAAAACAATGCCTTCGATTTGGAAGCGCCCTTCTCCTAATCCGTTGTTTTCGGCTGTTGCTGTTGTTGCATAGCCCCTCAGTCGATACTGGAGTTTGATGTTGTTCTGTCCATCCTTGCGTTGGCTGGTAGTGCCTGCTGTTAAATCCGTATGGGGAGGATTTGCGTTTCCTGCATCAGCGGGCACCGCTGCTGGTAGTTGACTTCGATCGGTGCAGAGCTCTCTGAGCAGGAAGTTTGTCTGGTTTGCAGGGTTCCAACCCCACTGCTCAGATCCTGGATTTTCTGGATTGCCGCCGTTGTGATTGAGGGTGAAGAGGTATCCCTTGTATTTGCTTTTGACCTCCTCATCTCCACCGCCTTGTTTGTCCTTATTTAGATCGCTATCGACCTCCCTGTGATTGTTCTCATTCAGCTCGCTGAGGATTCGGTTAAATCCATTCAAGGCTGCCGTTTCGGCCATCTGCTGATAGCTCTCGGCGGCTCCAAGTTTGCGTCCCATTAGTTGCCGTAGAAGCAATCCGCTCACCCCTGCGATTAGCACCATTCCCATCATCAAGGCGAGCAATAAAGAAAGCCCTTGTTCTTGTGCGGGAATCTTTAGACCCGATCTTTTAATGCCGAAGGCTCTTGGAAATTTCATTTATCCACAGTTGGGAGTTGTTGCTTCTGCCTTAATTGACCCTCGATTGATGTCACTGGCACCGTTGCTGAGATTTATGCAAGCGACCACATTCAGCTTTGATTCTTCGCGATTTGCTGTAATCGTGAATAAATTAATATTATTTGATATTCCCACTTTGTAGTTCCCATTGGCAAGAATGATCTCATCGTCTTCAAAGCTTTGCGTATTATCATCAACGCTTTCAGGCTCATCACCAAGACTTTTAGTCTCATCGTCTTTGAGCTCGGTTATGGGGCCTTCTACAGTCATTATGGCGCTAATGTTATGGAGATCGAGCCAACTTGTTGGTAGAATTCCATATTCATCTGCATAAGCGGCTATAGTTGTTTGCAGCTGTGAGACTGTTGCCACAACCTCATTTTGTGTTGTGCGGTTCACTTGATTGATGTAGTTTGGCAGTGCAATGCTTGAGAGTGTTCCGACGATTGCAACCGTTATAATGCATTCACTTAGTGTGAATCCGTGATCGCAAGTTATTTCCTTGATCGTGTTCGCTGCTGTCGAATAGGTTTTCCATCTGTTGGTTATGGCCATGATTCGTCGCCTTTGATTCCTTTCTTGTTGTCGCACTCTCTCGAGTGAATTATTCGCTTTAGAGAGTGCGTAGTATTGTTAATCGCTTTTAGCTTTTGCCTGCTTCTGGATTACCAATTACAATGGTTCCGCTTGATAGGGCAGGGATATCTGGTGTTGGTGCTTGGTAACCGGCTTCTCCTTCTACACCACTTCCTGAGGATCCCGTTACAGCATTTTGAGCGGTTAAGTAAACGGAAGATGTGATTGTCGATTCTGAAAGACTTCCGCTGGTCGTATTTCCTGTTGCGATAATTTGATTTGTATCAGCATTTTCTGGATCTGGGCAGCTAAAAGTGAAATACCTTGTGTCTGCTGGACATGGGATGCTTCCAGTTCCAATAGCAGAATTTGCAGCTGACAAGCCGCCCTCTTGGTATGCGGCATAAATCTGTTTTAAATAGGAGCTAGATACACTTTTGGCTTCGGTGGCTTTGGCTTTATCTGTTTGGCTTAAGAAGTTCGGAAGTGCAACAGCAGACAAAATCCCAACAATCACAATCACGATCATCAGCTCCACCAAGGTGAAGCCCTTTTCGAGAAGATTGCGGCTTTTCTTGCGGTTGATCAGGGCCAATTGCATGCGGCTATTCAGTGGATTCATGATGTTTAGTTTGTTTGTTGTTTCTTCGGCACGTTTTGTGCTCTCCTATTCATCGTCTCTTTTATGAATGGCCAGTAGCCGAGAAAACAGCTAGAGCTCTCTAAGAACGTTCTTATGGTTCTGGCTTCATCGCGGAAACATCTGTTTTTACCGTCCCTGCGGATTGGCTTGCAGTCCGCTGCTCTGCTCTCCGTGATCGCTGGCTATGCCTTGTTCTTGGCGATTAACGCTGGTTTGGCGGATGTCCAGCGTCGTGACAATCACCAGCGCTTAGCTGCCTCCTTGATCCTGCAGCTCAGGGGTGCAACACCTCCTGCTTTGCCTTTGGAAAACGAGACGTTGCAGATTCGCCTGCATTCCGAGGGGCCTGATTTGCTCCCTCAGCAGCAATCACTTGCGGAAGGACAGCAGTGGCTGGTGAGTCGTCGTCGCGTTTCAACAGCGCAGGGCGATTGGCAGTGGTTGGAACTGCGTCAAAACATCACTCATTCCCTAGCCCAGGAGCGCTTCAGCCAGCTTTCGTTGCTCGCGCTGGCTGGTGGGTCAATCTTGTTGACCTTTGTTTTGTTGCGTCTTGTACATCGCCGTGAACTGGTGTTGCCGCTTCAAGAGCTTGATCATCAGTTCCAGACTCTTGATGCTGACAATCTTGGTGATCATTTGCTCGATCCGGATCATCAGCCGCATGAGTTGCGCCCAATCGCCTTGGCTTTCAACAACCTGCAGGAACGCCTGGCTGTCGAGTGGAAGCGTGAGCGCAGCTTTGTTGATGGAGTTGCCCATGAGCTGCGCACGCCCATCACATTGATGTCTGGCCACGCCCAACGTCTTCAGCGGCATCCGCTCCCACTTGAGTTACAACGCTCCATCTCGGTGGTTGCCTCAGAAGCCAAGCGGATGGGGGTGACTATCACGATGTTGCGTGACTTGTCCCGCGCAACAGCGGGGCGTTTGGACTTGAAACTGGAAAACCTTGATGTCGATGAGCAGTTGCTGATTGCTTATGAACGTCTTTCCTTGGTTGCTGATGGACGTTTGCTGTTGCCAACACCTCTGTCTACAACGTCTACAACTTTGATCGGTGATCATTGCCGGGTTCAAGAGTGCCTTGATGCCTTAGTTAAAAATGCGTTGCTCTACAGCGAAGGACCTGTCTGTTTGGAGGCCTCCTTAGAGGAGGATTGCTGCGTGCTGCATGTGCTTGATTCTGGATGCGGAACTTCCTCATCAGAGCGCTCTTTTGAGTTGCAGCGGTTCAGGAGAGGAACCAGCTCGGCTGGCAGTCGTGGCTCGGGGATTGGCTTATCACTGGTGGATGCCCTGCTGAAAGCGATGGATGGCAGCTTGCAGATTGCTGATGTGCCCGGCGGTGGCGCAGATTGTCAGATGCGCTTCAGGCGCTCGTTTTCTCCAGCCTCGCCATGAATCCAATCCCTCGAATGGTGTGGAGAAGTTGGGGGTGATCTGGCTTCTCTACTTTGCGGCGCAGGTAGCCCATATAGACATCCAGCGTGTTGGGATCACCCACGAACGGCGCACCCCACACTCCTTCCAAAATGTTTTTGCGGTGTAGCACCTCCCCATGGTGGCCAATCAGATAGCAAAGGAGATCGAATTCCCGTTGCGTTAGCGAGAGCTTGTGTTCGCCTCGATGCACCGCTCGTTTTAGGAGGTTGATGCGCAAGTCTCCGAGCTCCAACTGTTCCTTTTGTTTTTCGGCAGCGGCGAATGTGCCACGTCTAAGCCGTGCTCGAACCCGTGCATGGAGTTCCCTCAGTTCAAAGGGTTTGCTGATGTAGTCATCAGCTCCATAGTCGAGGGCTTGCACCCGTGCGTCGAGATCATCGTGGGCCGTGAGCATCAGCACCGGTGTGGTGTTGCCACTGCTCCGCAGGCGCTGGCAGATCTCCAGGCCGTCGAAATCGGGCAGGTTCCAATCCAAAACCACAAGGTCAAAGCGTTGCTGCCGCAGAAGTGTTAGGGCTTTACTACCAGTTTTGCTGCACGTACACGTCACTTTGTCGCTTGTGAACTCTTCATAGAGAAAGCTCAGCAGCTCTGGATCGTCATCAACGAGCAGCACTTGGGATTTGGGTTGTTGACCTTCGTGATCGTGCTTGCTCACATTCAAACCTCTTCTTTTTTTTCCAGCTCTTTGTCCAATCTCACATTGATTTTCCTCTGAGACATCCCCCCTTTGGGGGATTGTCTTGACTCTTTGTGTCTCTCTGACGGGCGATGGTCTGGAGTTTTTGTTGGATGCTCTTGCCCTTTCTGCCACTTTGTGATTCGCAGGGGGAACACTTCCTGCAGTTGCGTGTTGATCCTGTGCCTCTTGCGACGGCATCTCGGCCTCAAGCTCAGGCTGGTTTTGTCTTGCCCCTGGCTTTGTCTGCGTCAGCGGTGTTGCTTTTGGGTAGCGCTTCCATCTACACCCTCAGTCTTCAAGGACGTTTGCGCCTGCATGCACTTCTAAGGCGGGATGTCACTGCTGATCAGTTGCGTTCCGCGGCACAAGCGTTTGCTGCAGCTGCCCGTGGGCCTGAATCTTGTTTGCTGCCGTGGCCATTCACGGATTGGTCTGATATCGCCCAGTCCTGCGAAGGTGCCGATCCATTCGCGGTGAGTCGTGGTGTGGTGGCTGAGATTCCATGGTCTCTACTCGATTGGCAGCCCAGCACTCGCAGTGGGCAATTGACACTGCAATTGGCGGACGGCCGAACCGGAAGCTTTCGGCTTGGGTTAGATCCCACTGCTCCTGCCGTACTCGGTATTGGTGATGTTCAGCTTCAGGCCCGAGTTCCTCAGCTGGAGGGCGAGTCATGACGTTGGTTGAAGTGGTGGTTTCGTCTGTTGTGTTGGCCGGTGGCAGCAGTGCCGCCCTGGGCGTATGGAATCAGGCTGCTCATGAAATTCAACGCTCTACCCAGTTGGATGCTTTGTCACTTCAATTGGAGACCGCGCGTATCGCTACGGATCGTTGGCTTCAGTCAGCACCGGTATCCGCTGATTTGCTCGATCCAAGCTCACAAGACTGCAGCTTTAATGCAACGGCTTTAGAAGCAGCCCTTGCTGATCGCTTGCCGATTGGATCTGATGTTCGCAGCCGATGGACCCCCGATCCGCAGGGTCTTGGTTATTGGTTGGAACTCAGTGCTGTTCCCCAGAAACAAGCGTCTCCATTGATCAGGCGTTTGCTGTTTACGCCTGCGGCCTATGGCCTCTGCCAGCCCGAGGATCTGAGCTCATGAGCTTGATCGAGCAGCTGATGGTGGTGAGTGTCCTGGGGATTGTGCTGTCGGTTCCATTTGTGACGGGTCGCAGCGATCGTGATCAGCTTCAACTGGATGCCAGTGCGCGACGCTTGCAGATCGGTTTGGATCGAGCTCGCAGTATCGCCAAGCGTGAACAGCGAGCTTGCGGAATTGCTCTCACCGAGGAGGGGTTTCGTGCTCCTGATGAAGAGTTCCTGAGTGGTGCCATTCCCTCCTGTACTGGGATCGGCTTCTCGTTGCAGGAGGATTTTGAGCATGGCCCGATTGTCTTGAGTACCAACCTGCCGTCGGTGTTGCGCGTCACCGCCAATGGTTTGATTTTGGATGGAGGAATCGCGGTGCTCAGTCATCCACGTTTAGTCAAAGCTCGTTGTTTGGTGGTGAGCTTGCCCTTGGGAGTGAGTCGCATTGGCTCTTATCAGGATCCACTTCCTTCCAAGGGCGGGCGCCTAGGAAGTAGTCGTTGCTTGCCTCATGTCTCAGCGCGCTAAGTGGATGATCAGGCAATTTCCTTCAACAAATGCCAATCGTGGCTTCACGTTGATCGAGCTGCTGCTCTCCCTGAGCCTTGGCAGCATGCTGTTTGTTGTGTTGCTGCAGCTGATCGGCGCTGATCTACGCCTAGGTAAAAGTATGGCGAGTCGTTTGCGTGAATCGGCGCAGCGCCGCCGCACCTTGGAGCTGATTCGTGATGAATTAGCGATTGGCTCTACCTGGATGGTTGATCCTGCTGTCTCCCATCAATGGCCCTGTGCCATGGCTGGCCGGCAGCCCGTGTTGGCGATCGGCTTGGATTCAGCTCACACCCAGGCTTCAATTCAAACCATTGTTTACAGCGTGGGAGCTGCGCCCTCACCGATTTGGCGCGGCCAGGTTTTGATGCGTTGCGGGCCCGCCTACGGACTCGATGGTGTGATCAGGGCAGGGGGTAGGGCCCAAAATCGTGTTCTCATTGATGGATTACCTAAACAGGGTTTGGGGTTTCAAGCTCGCCTTGACTCTCAATCCAAAGTGCTGCATCTCGAGTTAGAGCAGCTGGCTGATGGTGGCTCTGGACGCCTTCGCTCTGTTGCGGTGTTTTGATGCTTGGAGACTTACGGGTCAAGCAGTTAGCGTTTCTTTCATTTTCATTCTGATGGGTTCTGGAGCCTTATTCGTTGAAATAAACTTTGATTCTGATTTTCACCCAGCGCTTGTAAGGAAACACTCTCCAGAATCGCCATAATCCCCAGGCAAGTAGCCAGCCAAATAGCCCCACGACCAGTCCAACTAGGAATGAATGTCCAACTAAAAATGGTCCGCTGTATTCCAAATGAAACAGTTCAACTAAAAAGGCAGATGACACTGCAACCAAATAGGTGGGGATTTGAGGATGATGATTGGTTTGATTTTGCAAGTAGCTTGAGACCTATTGATTCAATTCTAAGCAAGTGTTCTTTGAAGGTTCTCTATCGTTACACCACTACACCGGCTATCTCTATGACGGCATCAAATAGTTTTAATTAATGCTGATTCAGCGATATCCAAGTATGTGGTCTCAGCAACTGCAGGCTACATCAAGCTCATATTGGTTTTAAGCTTTTTCGGATTCTGGTGCAGGCATGAACAGGAAGTAGGCACCTACGCTCGCCGCTGCTAGGGCAAGGAAAATGTGATCAATCCAGCCATTGCGCACCCCCATTCCCATGAAAGCAATCCAGGTGTTGATCACTACCATCACGCACAGAAAAATACTTAGAATAAAGCTAGTGATATGATTGAGATGTTTTCGTTGGATCCACAGGCTTGCCAGTAAAGGTAGCAGGATTACAGTTGAAGTTGCATGTAGGAGTTGCATGCTTAGATCACTATGTATATGGGGTGTAGTAGCAGCCCATAAATTCACTGGAATGAGTAAAGAACTAAATACTAGGTAGTAGATCATCATGAGAGTTTGTCTGAAGTTGTAGTTGGTTTGGGAAGGATTATTGAGAAGCAGCTTCCTTCTCCTTCTTTGCTTTGAACGTATACCTGCCCTCCCATAGCGGAGATCATTAGGGCAACAACAGACAGCCCGAGCCCTGTCCCACTGATTTCAGAGCTGTTTTTACCACGATAAAACCGCTTAAAAATATGCGGGAGATCGCCATCTGGAATTCCAATTCCCTCGTCTTTTACGTCAATTGCAATGCCATCCTTATGTGGGTACAGCAGCAACGTAATTAGAGAGCCTTGTGAAGAGTATTTGGCAGCATTATCGATTAAATCCAAGAGTACTTGTTGCAGGCGTCCAGCATCAGCTAGTGCCACACTGCTTTCATCATAAGCGATTTTGTTCACCACTTTAAGCCTGTGATCCGTGAGATAGCTTCGGCTTAGATCAGCAGCTTTGCCTACCAATACATCAAGGTCTACCACTTCTTGGTTGAGTTGGAGTTGTCCGGAGTCACCGCGCGCGAGGTCGAGGAGATCATCGAGGAGCATTCGCATGCGAATGCTTTCTTCTTCTGCGGTTTTCAGTCCACGACGTTCGTCGTCGCTTAATCCCTTGCTGCGCTTAATCGTGCGATGCAGATATCCCTGAACAATGGTGAGGGGTGTTCGCAACTCATGGCTCACAGCACTCACAAAGCGACGTTGATCATCCCATGACAGGGCCAGGCGTTCGATCAATTCGGAATAGGTCATGGCTAACTGGCGCACTTCCTTTGGTGCCGTTGTGATCTTCGGAATCGGATCTTGATTGAGGGTTTCGGCGGTGAGGGCTGCACTGCGCTCACTGAGTTCTAGAAGAGGCCTCACGATTCTTCGCACCATCGCGTTAATTGTGATCAGTGAGATCAACATCGATCCCAACCCAACCAAGATCATCCAACCCAGAAATTCATTTTGGATGCGGCCGGTGTCTCTTGCTAAAGCTCCACTCCAAACCTTTTCTCCCGTTGGATAGGAACGACCCAGAAGCGTGAGGTAATTCTGGCCTCCTACATTGATCAGTTGGGTTGTGTGATCTTTTCTGTGAGCCTTCATGGTGGCTCTCATCATGTGAATTGGTATAGGGATGTGGCCAAATGTCGGCAGCACCAGGCGTCCATCCGCCAATTCGATCCAGATGGTGGTTCGCACGCTGGAGTGATCGCGTAGCTCCTGACGCACTTGTAACTGAATAGCTGGGCTCCAATCTTTGGCTGAGTGGCCTTGCCCTAGATAGTCATATGCCATGAGAGCGTTTGTCAGATGCTCCGCATTGGCCTGTAAATCCGCTTCTCCATTTCGTATCTGAGTGCGATTACTGAGCCAAAGCCCTGTGGTGGTAGCTCCGGTGAATCCGATCAGAACGGCGATGTAGGTGGCCAGCTGGAGTTGGCCTTCAAGGCTTCCTAGAAGTTGCGATCTCCAGTTGGACTTAGATGCCACGAAATCGGTTCCTTCCGTAGACGTATCGCTGCCTCAATTCTGGCAGCAGGACCAGGGAGAATGGAACCCTTCGCTCGTTCTGTTGCCTTGAGCTTTGCGGTCTCGCCCTTAGGCATCTCACGCCCCACCCTCTCGGCGCGCATGGCCCGATGGGGTCTTGTGATTGTGGGGATCTACATCGCCGTTGCCCTGCTCACGCCTGTTTTGATCAGCATTGGCTTCCTTCCAGATCCCAATGCCGGTTTGGACAGTGCGATTTATGCACCGCCGTCTCCGCAGCATTGGTGTGGCACCGACCGGCTTGGTCGCGATGTGTGCGTGCGCACACTCCAGGGGAGTGGCGTTGCCCTTCAAGTGGTGCTGCTGGCGGTTGTTCTTGCCTTGGTGGTGGGAGTACCGGTTGGAATGTTGAGTGGTTATTTGGGGGGAGGGGTCGACCGGGTTCTGGTTCTGCTCATGGACACGCTTTACACCTTGCCGGTGTTGTTGCTGTCTGTGGTGTTGGCGTTTCTGCTGGGTCGAGGGATTCCGAATGCCGCAGCAGCACTGTGTGTGGTGTACATCCCGCAGTATTTTCGAGTGGTGCGCAATCAAACAGCTCAGGTGAAATCGGAGCTGTTCGTGGAGGCTGCACAAACCCTCGGTGCCGGCCCAATCTGGATTCTGCGGCGCTATCTGTTCCGCAATGTGATCACCTCGGTGCCCGTGCTGCTCACCTTGAATGCTGCTGATGCGGTGTTGGTGCTCGGAGGCTTGGGCTTTCTAGGCCTGGGCTTGCCAGAAACGGTGCCGGAATGGGGAAGTGATCTGAATCTGGCGCTTGCGGCTGTGCCCACTGGCATCTGGTGGACGGCTCTCTATCCAGGCCTGGCAATGTTTGTGTTGGTGCTGGGTTTGTCGTTCCTTGGTGAGGGACTCGAGGCTTGGGTGAGCAGTACGGGTCGCGACGCGGCAAACTGAAAGCATTCGATGTCTCACGCATGACGCTCTGGGCCACATTGATCTTGCTAGGCCTGATGACCTACTTGTGGTTGGCAGGGCGCAGCAATCCCGACGATGTGATTGGTTTGCTGGAGCAGATCTTGGCCATCACACTCGCTTTGGTGGTGCTGTTTATCGGTCGCAGCCTGTTTCTTGAGCTCATTGTGCTGGTCTTTGCTCTTCGTTTGCCGGCTGCGCGTCGCAACCACCCTGTGGCAGCTCGCTCCAAGGCTGGAAAGGATATGTTGATGCCCTTCTGATCAACCGGTAGGAAGAGGGTTGTTTTCCTTAGAACCATTGCTTGGCTCTAAGGACATTTGTCTTCTAACTTGTTGGTATTAATTATAACAATGAATTAATACCTGAGATTGCTGTTTGAAGCTAATGGTATTCAGATTAGCTTTTGAAAAAATTATCGCCTAAGTTGAATCGATAGGATCAGTTAGATCCTATCGATTGTAAGTGCCTTAACGTTTACGATGAAGGTGATGTCAAGCTTTTAGAGTTTGACAATGGTCAGAATGTGAAAGTAGTTCTTAAAAGCCCGCCTAGTTGAGTAAAACTCTCATTGCTAGGAGTTAGCTGACCTAATGGGCGACTGAGATAAAACACTGCAGGAGTAACAGTAATGTTATCAGTTACTTGGAAGCTATACCAACCCTCCCAGGCATAATTGCCGTCATCAGGAGATTCACTACCAGTGAGATCTGTTGCGAAAGTAGCTTGACCAACGGCAAGTCCCGCTGTATTTCCCTTAACAAATGCATCCTGCCATTGCAGTGAGACTTGCCATGATTGGGAGGTAGAGACGTATCCGTCGGGAGCACTATTGCCATCAAAGTTGGTTGTATTGATACCCCAGCCAACACTGATAGCAGGAATAAAACCTGAACTTATTGGCTGCCAGTACCCTGAAAGTCCAAAAGCATTGACTGATTGATCAATGTCTTGAAGATAGCTTAATTGGGTAAAGGATGTGGAATACGGAACAACAGAGGCGTCTTGAACGTAACTGTAGATAGCGGCGATTGCCCACTGCTCAGACTGATAACCAATTTGAACAGTACCTGTTGCAGCTGAATTATCGGTTGCAATGCCACCTTTTTGTGGATTACTGTCAGGTCCTTTGTCTAAGTTGGCTACATATTGCAAGCCAATCGTCCATCCATTTTTCTCCCAATTAAGCGCTACACCAGGCCCTTGATTTTTGTTGTATGCAGCAGGTGCACCGTTAAGAGTTAGAACATCAAGAACTGTTGATGCATCACCTTGAGGATAAACAGAAGGCCATATCGGCAACATGTCATCTTGACCAACATTAGCCCCTATAAAAAATGTGAAATCCTCACCAATAGGAGTGTTGTAAAAGATCTTATCGATGAATACATCGTTTGGACCTCCTTCGGACTCAGAGGCAACTTCTAATGTTGAAAGTGTCGTAGGCCCACCACCAAAAGATGAGCTTCCAAAATTACCAGACCTGATAGTTGTCGTTAATAAATCTTTCCCCGTAAAACTAGTATTCAGGATCATCTGAGTATCATAGTTAAATACGGTTGCGCCAAAATTTTTCTTGGCGTAGTTCACATAATCTGATTTCGTCAAATCAACTTGTCCGGCGTCTCCCGCTGCCAAAAGCAAGTTTGAACCACTATTCCCCTCACCATCGTCTGGGAATCGTTGGTCAATCTCATTGATTTGCTTAGCAGAATAGTTCAGGTCACCGCCAAAATTATTGGCGCCAACAACAAAACTTGCTTGCACATCAAGCTTGGTGGTGGTGGAGAACTGAGTGGCTTCCAGTTCACCAACGCGGGCTTCAAGTCCGTCAACACGGCCCTTGAGGATGGCGAGTTCCTTTTCGAACTCTTTCATCAGGCGCTTCAGCTCATCGGTCACTTCGGTGACGCGGTCGAGACAGGCGTTCAACAGAGCAGCCGCTTCAAAGCGGGTCATGGCCCTGTTACCGCGGTAGGTGCCGTTGGGGTAACCAGCAACACAGCCGTAGCGCTCGATCAGGTTGCTAAGTGCCTGATAAGCCCAGTCGGTTGGGTAAACGTCAGAAAACTGAGTGATGCTGGTGACTTGCTCGCCAGAAGCGGCGTAGTCAGACACACCATTGATATTGAGCTCAGTGGCGTTTGCAGCCACAGGTGCCAAAAGGCCCAGGGCAGCTGGAGCCACCAGCAGTTGATGGAAAAGTTTCACAAAGTCCTCACACAAGATGACGCAAAATGCATCGACAAAACAATAACCAATCAGCTTGAATTCCTAGAAACAAATATTACATAGAAAGCAATCATGGTTTTTCAGGTCATCCTTGAGGGCTATCTCAAGTTTTCAATTCTTTCTCAGCAAATTCTCAGTCATCCGAATGAAGGAGAAACCTAGAAAACAAATTCTTGCTCCATTCAAATTCATTATCAAATCAATAAGAAATTGATCGAGGCCGTATCATTTGTTTCGCCACTGTTGAAGTTGCTGTCAGCTTAGTTAGGATAGCTTAAGACTAGTAAATTGTTTTGACAAAAACCGAAGACTACAAGCATCTTACAAAAAAAATGAGCGAAGTTAGTAAATTCGAATTTTACAATGATATTAGTCTGAGTAATAAAGAATATACGATTGGGATCGCTTTGGCTCTTACCCTTGGATGGTGTGGAGTCCACAGGTTCTGGCTTGGTGATAGCAAGGGAGGATTTATCTATTTAATATTTTTCTGGACTTTGCTTCCATTCATCTTTTCCATTGTGGACGCAATATGCATGAAACGTACTTGCAAAAAAATTAATAACGATCATGCTGTCGATGCTTTTAAAAAATATTCAGAAGCTGGTTTGCCTATTTAGATCACTGGAAATTCAAAAGAAAACACTAGCCAAAATTATTCCTTGGCGCTTTCTTTTGAACTTCAACTCACTTTTTAATGTTATTAAATCAACCTACTCCTAGCAAATAATTATGCGGCAGTTGCAGGATTAAAGCCTGATGCGCTCTGCATATTAGCCAAGAATGTACCATCAAAGAATTGCTGGTCAAGCAAGAGCATTGCTGCAGTATTTGTGTTGGCCAATTTAAGTCGTTTGCAGATAAAACGAGCTTCAGATTCTTCTTTAACCTGCTCATCAATAAACCAGTCAAGCATCACAGTTGCAGGTCTATTGTTTAGGCGCTCTGCAATTCCATAAATATGATTAATTGAGGCTGTCACCTCTTTTTCCATAGAATAAACATTTGAAAACAGTGCCTCTAGGGACTCCCATTCGTGATCTGGAGCATTAATCGATGGAAGTTCGACTTTTTCATCGTTATCAACGAGAAAAGCAATCATGCGAGATGCATGCGTTCTTTCCTCATTGCTTTTAGTCTCCATATATGTTGAGAATCCAATCAGATCCTTTTCACGGAGCCAAATGGACATCGCAAGATAAGTATGACTTGCCTGAAATTCGCAAGCAAGGTGATTGTTGATAGCAGAGGTTAGTTCGTTCATAATAGATTGAAAATTGTGGAATGAAGAGTTTAGAGTTAATGCAAATTTGGAATTAAGAAATCACACAGTGCTTTTCATAAAATGCTGTGTGTGACTTCTTGGCTAGTCAATCAACCAAATATTAAGCCCCAGGATTGATAGAAACTAAACGCAACTACCCATGCCACCACCATCGATACCGTTACCGAGAAAATAGTGAAACGAGCTGATTTGGTTTCCCCCCAAATGGTTGCGACAGTTGTCAAGCATGGTACATAAAGCAAACTAAAGAGGCAGTAACTAAATCCTTGTCGGAAAGTAATTACACCACCCAATGTTGTTTTTAAAGCATCACTTCCCTCACCAAGTCCATACATCGTTGCAACAGCTGCGAGTTGTACTTCCTTAGCAACGAACCCGATAATCAAAGAGACTGTAAGCAATGGGTTGATTCCTAATGGCGCCATCAACGGTTGGAAAAATGTACCAATTCGCCCTGCATATGTATTCATTCCTTCAGCCCCACCTGGATAATTTGTGAGATACCAAGTAATACATGTGCCAATAATCATGAATATTGCAAGATTCCTTACAAAGGTTGTCATTTCACTCCAAACATTTAAAGCAACCTGTTTGAAAGTGGGAGTTCTGTAAGGGGGCAATTCAATAACGAATGGATCTTTAGACTTGAACTGACCACTCAGGTTAAATATCATGGCCAAAACAAACGCAACTACGAAGCTAATAATGTAAAGCAACCATAGAGCGAATCCACCTGCAATCCCCGGTAGTATGATTCCTAAGAAGAATACAAAAACTTGTAATCTTGCTGAGCACAGAGCAAAAGGTATGATTAAAATTGAAAGTAATCTTTGAGTTTTAGATCTAATCGTTCTGGTCCCCATGATGGCTGGAACATTACAGCCAAATCCAAACAATTGAAGAACAAATCCTCGACCATCTAAACCCGCAGAACGCATAAGTGCATCCATTAAGTATGCAGCTCTTGATAAATAACCACTATCTTCTAATGCAGTCATAACGACAAAGAAGAAGGCGACTAGCGGAACAAATCCGAGCAATGCCGCGAATCCAGCGTAAGGACCATTAATAATAAAAGCACTAAAACCCTCAGGGAGAAAGGAAAGAGAAGGCTCGATAACTGCTCCTTGAAGCCAATCAGTGAAGTTTCCCACTGGATCTTGCAAGGGCATTCCCACGAACCAAATCGCCAGAAAAACTGCAAGCATGGATACAAAGAAAATTGGCAAGCCAACAACTCTGTTCAATAAGATTGAATCCAATCGATTACTGAAGGTAGTAACATCTTCGGAGGGCATTTCAACGCCGATCCGAGTTACTTCATCCATATCGTTGTCAGTAACTTTATTGTCTCGGAAAAAGGTAGCTATATCACTACACTTATAAGAATCATCGATTGTTTGCAATTTATCCCAAATACCCTGTATCGCTAATACGCACCCACTACCGTATTTCGCACTGATCGTAAAAACAGGCATATTGAGCGTTTCAGATAACTCCTTAGTATTGATCTTTACTCCAAAGCGTTTGACTTCGTCTGCCATGTTTAGCATTAAGACGCATGGGAGACCTAATCTCTGTACTTGAAGAGGCATTAAAATCTGCCTATCAATTTGCGAAGCATTAATCACACAAACAATGAGATCGAAATTATAATTTTCCAGGAATTTCTGTACGACTAATTCATCTTCTGTAAATCCTTCTAAATCATAAATCCCGGGGAGGTCAACAAACTCATACGTTTTTCCATTATAGTCCAGATTAGCCTGCATAAAATCAACAGTTAATCCCGGCCAGTTAGCAACCCCAGCATTTGACTTGGTAACTGTGTTGAAAAAAGTAGATTTGCCTGTGTTCGGCTGCCCTATAAACACGATCCGAGGGATCTTGTTTTTGGTTTGGATTGACGAGGCTGAGCTTGCAACAATCATGAAATTTGAAGTTGAGAGAGATGAACAGTTGGAAGATTTAAGATTTAGAAATCAAAACTAATTTTGCTTCTGTCTTCCGAATCGCAATTTCTGTTGTACTACCTACTCGTACCTGATAAGGATCTCCAGCGGGGGCTTTACGCAGAACTTTGACTGTTTTACCTTTGCGTAAACCCATTGCGATTAGTCGATCCCTGAAGCCATCTCCTATTTGAGAACCATCGCTAACAATATCAACGACTGTTGCTGTGCCATCTGATACATCTAAATCGCTCAATGTAAATTCAGTAGTCATTTTGTGTTAGCAAAGAAATCAAGGTTGGGCATTAATGGCAGTGAAAATTGAATGAAGATCGGTAATATATTCGATACCAGCAAGTCAAACACTTGCTAATAGTAAACAAACGAGCAATTCAGGCAAGCAACAAATTACTACTGATGTTGAATCAAAGGCTACAAGTTGAAAGTCTTTAGAATTGGCATATATTTCTTTGTTATCAATTATTGCAATGTAATCAATCATTTGACAACTTTAGCTTCTGCTCAAAGGTGTACGCTATTGAAAAATAAAGGAATTTAATGTTTTTATTGGAATTCGAGATTATTGTTTTGATCGTTGTTCTTATTGTTGCGTATTCAAGGCGCTCAATCATTGCACGGTATCTTTCCAGGCAAAGATATGAAAAAGCCGCAAAAAAAGCGATTGTTGCCTTTAAGCAATTGGATCAAGCTGGAGGTCAGTTGGCAATATTTAATCATTTGGTTAAGCAGGGACATATCATCAAATCTAAAAGGCGTGTCGGCAAATTTTATATGATTCCCAATTTTATCGTTAATGGAGAAAAGCAAGATATTATGCTGCGAATGTCGGACAGTAGCGAGCCATTCTGGATGGCTCTATTCAATATTTACAATGCATCGATTCAAGATAACTATTTTACTTCTGAACTTTTAGTTCCAGATCTATGGAGCGATGAATTTGATCAGCTTTATATTCATTGGAATAATAATTTTCATGAGAATTTAGTCTTTTCGGAGCTTAATAGTGTTTGGACTGAAGAAATTGCTTAGTTGCTTTCAATCACATCATTAGAAGTGAATGGCTGAATTAAGTGGAGGAACTGTCTAGAAGCCAGACACAGAGTAAACCGATAAAGAAGGCCACATTCACGATACTTGAATCATTTTCTCCGCGAGAATGAGCTTCCTTCATGACTTCTTCCACGACCAAATAAATCAGAGCTGCGGTGCCGAAGGCCAGCATTCCGGTTAAGGCCGGGCCATGGAGATCATTGGTCAGGTATTTGCTTAATGTCAAACCTACTAGGTATGTCAGAGCCATCACTCCACCAGCCAATCTGCTGCGCCATCGTCCAGCTCCCCGTCCCAATAATGTCCCGAGACCTAAGGTTGCTAGCCCCATTTCGAGTCCGACAGCTACAGGAATTACCCATTTCTGTTGGGCTGCCTCGTTACTGATTCCAACTACTAAACCATCTATCAGGCTGTCTACTACAAAAGGGAATATCAGTAGGAGCATCGGTTGAGACTGATTGCCATTAGAGCTCGCTTTGGGACCATGCAGAAGAGTGTTGATCACCAACAGAAGAACGAATCCGAGGCAGAAGCCAATTGCGAGAGCGTATGGATGATCATTGCGGCTAGCAGCTGGCATTAGATCCGCTGCGGCGATACCGAGAACTAAACCACCAACTAAATGGGCGACAATTCCGCGCAGGAGTTTGCCTGGATTGAATCGGCTAGCGAGAATCCCACCGATCGCCATGCTGATGGCAGGAAGAATCAGAATCACGTCATTATCATGCAAACAATTAAGTTCATTTTGTTTTGATTGTTTTGTTTGGCGTGTTTAGATGAGATCAACCTTGCTCCATCTAAGTGTATTTGTTTATAAATTCAAATATCAAAGAAGAATAAAGCCTTGGAAGATGGCTGTCGTGAATTAAGTCTTTATCTATTGCTTTTTTGTACGCCGCAGCCCTTCGTCTGTAGTTGTCTTCTAAATCAACTGTTTTCTTCATGCAGTACTTAGTTGGTTGTCCATTGGAGGCAGCCTTGAAATTGTTTTCAAGATTCAAAGCAAGCCTCGCAGTTTCTGCGAGCCAGTCATTAAGCGCTGAAACATCCTGGGATTCAACAATTAATCTAAGTTCTTCCCATTCAATATTTTTACGTTTCTGAAATCTTTTTGTTAGCTTTTGAAGGTAACAAGCAATCACGTCTCATGATTTTCTGATTCTTTTAACTTTAATCGGGTTAGCAAGGGGACGCAAGTACATATGATTCGCAGCTCCTCTTCTGTAAGTTAATCAAAAGATTTATTAATTATCACAGTTATCGTCAACACTTTCCACTTGAAACGTACAATGATCAATGCCTAAACTATTCATTTTGCTGCTTGCCGTTGAAATTAAATTATGATCAGCTTCGCTTTGCGATAAAGATCGCACTATATGAGCTGTTAGGGCAACTCTTGATGTACTCAAGGGCCAAATATGTAAGTGGTGAATCGATTCAACCCCCTTTATGTTTTGGAGCGTAGATTTTACTTTGTTGATGTCAATATAATCAGGAATAGCATCCATTGTTTCTGCTAATGCTTTTCCTAAAAGTCCAATACCCATCCAGCCAATACTGCAACCTACGAGAAGTCCTGTGAGTGGATCTAACCAGTACCAACCTGTGGCTCCCACCAAAAGCGTGCTTAAAAGTACAGCCGCAGAAACTGCTGCATCACTGAGTAAATGAACTACAGCACCCTTCCTATTCAGATCATGATCATGATCTCCAAATAGTTTTGCTGATCCGAGATTCACAATTAGACCAGCAACTGCAGCCCAAGCAATTGGTCCGGTTACTAGAGGAACCGGATTGCTAAATCGTTGAAAGGACTCAACGCAAAGCACAGCAGAAGCCATCAAAATTAAAACGGCATTTGCTACCGCCGCTAATTGAGTCGAGCGTCCAAGTCCATAGCTAAAACGACTGGTTGGTGCTCGATGGCCAAGGGTCTCTGCTCCCCAGCCCATGATTAGTCCAATCACATCTCCGAAATTATGGATTGCATCACCGATGAGAGCAATTGAACCAAATGTGATGCCCACTACAATCTGAAGACCACTTAGGCCTGCATTCAGGGTTATTGACCAACGGAAGGCGTTACGGTGTGCCTGAGATGAATGACGGCTCACAAAGAATTGTTAAACCACTCATTTTAGTTCAGAATATAGTTTTGGTTGGAAGCCTGTGACATATGCTCTACCTATTTGTACATGAAGACTGAGGCTATTCTCATGCCCCCTTGGTACATATTTGACTTCCTCGTAATTGTTATTGTGTAGTGCCACCTCGTTCTGTTCGCTTGGACTGTCTACGTATCCAATTTTGTTGTTCCACAACTGAATTTCTCTCGATTTAAATTTCACTTTTGCTATGGATTGAATTTCTATTCTTTTCTTTGTTTAGGTTTTGAGGTGGTAGATGTTTTGATGTGTTCTTCGTTGTTTTGTTGGGTTCCCTTATCGTGTCGCCGCAGCTTTCCCTCTTCTTTTTGGTGTTCAGCATTTCAAAACTTTCTCTATGTAGCTGATCCACAATGAAAAACCCCGCACTTGGCGGGGTTAGGCAGTGTTGATCTGTTTATCAAGAAGCTACAACTTGAAGTGGCATGCTTTTAGTTTGTATAGCCCTTATTTCAGAACTTATGATTGAAGCTTTGCTGGTTTTGCTTCTTCTTCCCTGAGCTCTGCGTCAATGATCATCATTGCCGCACGCTCATTATTGGCGTACTTGACCCTTCCTAATAGATAGGCCGCCTCATGTTCAGAGATTCTCTGATCATCCACAACTGGATCAAGAAATACGGTTGTTCTCTGATCAGAGGCACGCTCAGCTATTGAATACAGCAGAAGAACAGAGGTTGTGACGTCTGCTTCCATGCGGAAGACATTGGCGATCACCTCTTCTGGGTCAGGCCATGTCTGACGAGGTGCTTCAATCGTGTCTAATTCAACTGTCTGACCACGGGAGATCAGGTAGTCAGCGAATTTTGCGGCATGTTCTTGCTCTTGCTTACCCTCATTGCGCAAGTATTCAGCAAAGCCAGTCAGTTCGCGCTCTGCAAACCAGATCGCTGCTGCGAAGTAGGCCGCTGAAGACTGCCTTTCCAGATTGAGATGGGCTTGTAGCTGTTCCACCATCTCTTGTGTCATCGTCTCTGCCATTGCACGACCAGAAGGGCCTGTTGCAATGGCGAGCCTGCCTTGAGCTGTTGCTGGTGTTTGAGTCATGATTATGTCCAAAAGGAGGACTTCTCTGTTCTATTGCACTTTTGCCAATTTGTAAGGGGTATTAACCGAACATTATCGAGTGATAATATGCTGTTGAGAATCACATTCAACTAGACCTTTCTTTCGATGCTTGTATCAAGTAATCCGAACAATTGCTGTTGATAATCTTTTTCAATTAGTGTTTGCCCGTGCTGTGGTTGGTCGATTAATTCTCTCTTCAGTGTTTAGCCCTGGTAGGCCCATTGCCTCGATGCTGTGATGAGCCTTGGCTTTAAGCATCGTCATAAACTTATATCGATTAGAGTCATCGGCCTGATCGTTGACAGCTCTTATTGCAGTGCCTGTTGTCTCCATCGTTGAGGTTAAACGCGTCCTGTTAAAGCCTTTGCGTATCTATCAATACGAAATTATGAAACAAATAATGCTTCTTGGGCGTTCTGTCTTGCCCTCCTCTATCCTGATGAAGTTGGGACTGTCTCCTAATTTCCTAAGCGTTGATTCAAATGAAAAGCTTCGATCAAGTGCCAGATGTTGTATTCCATACTCGTGTTCGTGATGAAAGCGTAGGTGGAACCAATCCTTTTGTTTGGAAAGATCGTAGCTCGGCAGAAATCTTCCACAACAAAAAAGTTGTTCTTTTTTCTCTCCCCGGAGCTTTTACTCCAACCTGTTCTTCTAATCATTTGCCACGATACGAAGAGCTTTATGATGAGTTCCGTTCCCAGGGCGTGGATCAGGTGATTTGCCTTTCTGTTAATGATGCTTTCGTCATGTTTCAATGGGGGAAGCATATTGGTGTAAAAAATATATTTTTACTGCCTGATGGCAATGGTGAATTTACTCGTAAAATGGGAATGCTGGTTAGCAAAGACAACCTTGGGTTTGGCATGCGTTCTTGGCGATATTCAATGCTGGTAGATAATGGGACTATCGAAAAGATTTTTATTGAACCTGGTTTCGCTGACTGCTGCCCTGATGATCCGTTTGAGGTCTCTGATGCCGATACGATGATTGCATATCTCAAGGGATCTACTTCGTCGGGAATTGCCAAGCCAAATGATTTTGTGGGATAAGTTTTATTCCTTAGTTATCGTTCGATAATCTTCTTTATGAAGCGATAATTTCTCTCCCTTGAGTTGTTTGCTTGCGTCTAGATATGTGTCAAGGCTGTGAAGATCTTTCATGGCCTTGAACCGTTCGAGTTTTCTCGGTTGATGCGTTTAATCTCGTTGATTGTTTGAAGGTTTTGAGACCATAATTTTTTGATTGTTTTTGTTGATTTGTTTGTCTCTTCGCTGTTTTCGCAATGCCTGGATCGTTGTTAATACTTCAATCTTGCGGTTCGTGGTAGTTCTTCTCGAATCTCACCCACTTCATTGAGTGTTGGATAAGGGCGTTCTTGTTCTCGGCACCACATCGCCACGTCCGGATAGGCCCACTCGAACAACACATTGTCGTAGTTCTCTGTTGGGATTCCCTCTCCATCGGAGGGGGCAAGTCCAGCTGCTTCTCGTTGACGCAGTGCCTCAAACAAAAGGGTGGCGGTGGCCACTGACACGTTGAGTGACTGCACCATGCCGCGCATCGGTATGAATACGTCTGTGTCCATCAGCTTGGTGGCGTTTTCGCTGAGTCCCCATTTTTCTGCTCCTAAAACAAAGGCGGTGGGACCTGTGAAGTCACAGTCGCGGTAATCGAGTGCATCCACGCTCAGATTGGTGCCATACAGGTGAAAACCTCTGTCTTTCAGTGTTTTAACGGCTTCCTCGATGTTGGGGTGGCTGTGCAAGGGCACCCAGCGTTGACTGCCTTGGGCTGTGCTGTTGTAGGTACGTGAGCGGCCACTGAGGCTCACGGCATGAGCTTCAAGGACGCCAACCGCATCGCAGCTGCGCAGGATGGCTGAGAGGTTGTGGGGTTTGTCCACGTGCTCGACCAGAACGGTGAGGTTGGCCATGCGTTGGTTCAATACCGCACGCAACCGCTCGAAACGACGGGGAAGGATGGGCATGGCGCATCGTTCTCTATCCCTGAGGGTATGGGATGCCGCTCTCGGTCACATCCAGACGCATCGTGCGCTGGGCTCAGTCATTGATTTCCCGTTGGTTTGCAGAACCATGGAATCGTTGCTTCTCACACCATGAAACGCGCCGGGTTTGCTGTTGCTTTGATGCTGCTGTCGGCTGCACCTTCTTTGGCTAGGCCAATCAATGTCTATGACGATCAATCTGTCTATGTGAATCAGCGTTATGGCGGTTCAGCTCGCGATCCTTGGATCGGTGCAAATCGTCGCGATGTCTATGTGAACAATCAAGACACCAATAGTTGCATTGAAGGCAGCGTGATCGGAGGTTTGTTGGGTGCTGGCATTGGCGCTGCATTGTCACGGGGCAACGGCCGCTGGGTGGGTGTTCCTGTTGGTGGTGCCGCTGGCGCTCTACTGGGTTGCCAGGTGGATGGGGGCTGATGTCTTCATCGACCTCCTGTTGAGCCAAAATTGGCTTCCAAAATTGCGGCTTGTAAGAGGGTTTGCATGGTGTGTAAATCCTCTTGCTGATAGGGCTCGCCGCCTGGCCAACGCTCGAGTTGGTAGCTCACTGCATCCAACAGAAGCCTGAGGTCTGCTGGACTTAGGGACAGATCGATTCGTAAATCACCATTGTCTTGGGTTGTCATAAGACCTGGAAAGTAAACCTGATCGTTGAGGTGAGTCGGCCGAGCTATCGAACTGGCTCGCAACGAGCGACCTAGTGGTGGGTTGCTGAGGATTAAAACATTTGATGCACACCACCACTGAAAGGAGTTTCGATGAGCGGGTTTGGCATGCCGTCAGCTTGATTCCTCATGGTCATTTGGCCACCTATGGCCAGGTGGCTGACTGGATCGGGGCTTGGGGCTGTGCGCGTCAGGTGGGGTGGGCTCTGCGCCGGCTGAGCTTGCCTTCTGAAGTGCCATGGCAGCGCGTTGTGAATGCCAAAGGACGGATTTCGATGAATCTCAGTCGCGAGGGGTCCGATTGGATGCAGCGGCAGCTTTTGATCGCAGAGGGAATCCCTGTGGATGGAGAAGGTCGGCTCCCTTTGAAGCGATTTCTCTGGAAGCCGGACCTCGAGGCGCTAACTCTAGAGATCAACCAATTCGCCATTGCACGTGAGTGAGCCCAAAGTCAACGGCGCAAAAATTGGTTTACCGGCCCGTCGTTTGGCCTTGGAGGTGCTTGAGGCCGTTGCTGCGGGTGCCTATGCCGATGTGGCTCTAGAGCGGGCCCTTCGTCAAAATCCGCTGTCTCCAGCGGATCGTGGCTTGGCCACCGAGCTTGCCTATGGATGTATTCGCTGGCGTCAATGGCTCGATGGTTGGCTGGATCGTCTTGGCAAAGTTCCAGCTCATAAACAACCGCCCCGGTTGCGTTGGCTCTTGCATCTCGGCCTCTACCAAGTCCTGCGCATGCAGCGCATCCCTGCTTCAGCTGCGGTGGACACCACGGTGGAGCTTGCTAAGCGTCAGCGGCTCTCCAAGCTGTCGCCCGTGGTGAATGGGGTGCTTCGCTCGGCCCTTCGCGCCAAGGAGGCCGGCGAGACCCTGCCCGTGCCTGACCAATCCGCCGAACGTCTGGCGTTGTGTCATTCCCTGCCTGTTTGGTTTGCTGAAAGCTTGTTGAGCTGGTCTGGTCCTGACAAGGCCGAGCGTGTGGCTGTCGCCTGCAATCAAGTGCCCCCCTTGGATCTGCGGGTGAATCGCTTGTGCAGCTCGCCTGATTTAGTGGCGGCTGAATTGGCTGCGGCGGGGGTACCTACGAAACCGATCGATGCTTGCCCTGATGGGTTGCAGGTGCTTGCGCCTGCAGGAGATTTGCGACGTTGGCCTGGTTTTGAACAGGGGCATTGGAGCGTGCAGGATCGATCTGCCCAGGGGGTTGCTCCGCTGTTAGCGCCTCGGCCTGGAGATCGGATTCTTGATGCTTGCGCCGCTCCTGGCGGGAAGGCAACCCATCTGGCGGAGCTGATGGGGGATGGGGGTGAGATCTGGGCGGTGGATCGCTCAGCGGGTCGCTTAAAGCGAGTGGCTGCCAACGCGGCACGCTTGGGATGTGGTTCGATCCATGCGCTGGCAGCGGATGCGACCAACCTCCTTGAGCAACAGCCCGAATGGCGTGGTTTCTTTCAACGCATCCTGCTGGATGTTCCCTGCTCGGGACTTGGGACCTTGTCCAGACATCCAGATGCCCGTTGGCGCGTCACGCCTGCCACGGTGGAGGAGCTGTTGCCGTTGCAAGCGCAATTGCTGGCGGCGATGCTGCCGCTGCTCGCTCCTGGTGGGCGATTGGTGTACGCAACGTGCACGATTCACCCTGCCGAGAATCTGGCACAGGTCAACAAGCTGCTTCAGGATCATGCTGACTTTCAGCTGGAGTCCGAGCAGCAGCGCTGGCCAGATCCCGAGGGAGGTGATGGGTTTTACACCGCAGTGATCACTGCACCGGTAAGGGCCTGAAGAATTCATCCACCGGGGGACCGCCAGATGGGCTCACGTAGCGCGGTGTGGGTGCGGCTGAGTTGTTATTCGCTGGATCATCGGTGTCACCAAACAGATCACGATCCGGAAGGGGGCCATCACCAGGGTTTGGTTTGTTGGGGTTGCTCGCTTTCTTTTTCCCAGGTCGTGGAAGAACCGGTCGTACAGTTTTGGGCTTGGCAGGAAACTTCTGTGCCGGGAATTCAGACTTGATTTGATTCATGAATTGCTTCCAGGCCCACGCGGATTCGCCACTGTTGCTTTTGGTCTCGGCATTGTTGTCGTGACCAAACCAAACGGCAGTGGTGAGTTGGGGAATAGAGCCGATGAACCAGATATCTCTTCCTCCCTCTGATGTTCCAGTTTTTCCGGCCACCGGGCGATCATCCAGCTTGGCTGCAATTCCAGTGCCACCGCTCACCACCCGCTGCAGCATCCAATTCATGGTGTCGGCAACATCACTATCCATGGCACGCTTGCCGCGGTCGCCATCCACTCTGCGGTTCCAAAGCACCTCTCCACCAGGACCAAGGATCTCTTCAAAGGCGGTTGGTTTCACGTACACACCGCGGTTGGTCACAGCGGAATAGGCGGCTGTCATATCCAGAACGGTTTGTTCATAGGCACCGATGGCCATCGGGTAATACCGGCCGAGAGGACGTTGGTTGCCAATCCCGAGATTGTTGGCCATCGCAATGATGGGGTCAAAGCCCACCTTGTCTTGCAATTGCACTGCAACCGTGTTGAGCGAATTCTTTAAGGCATCGGCGAGAGAAATGTTGCCAAAATATTTTTTACCAAAGTTTTTGGGGCAGTAACCGTTCCAGCAGCGCGGTTTGTCTAAGAAAATATCTTCTGGTTTAACGCCCGCATTAATCGCTGCGCTATAGGGAAACAGTTTGAAGGTGGAACCTGGCGATCTCAGTGCCTGTGTGGCGCGGTTGAACTGGCTGGAGTAAAAGTTTTTCCCTCCCACCATCACGCGCACTAATCCGGTGCCGGGCGCAATCGAAACGATGACGCCCTCTGTGCCATTCGGTGCGATTTCACGCACCACCTTCTGGGCTTTGCGTTGCCAGTCGAGATTCAGGCTGGTGCGAATCTTGAGGCCTCCCACCTCCAGTTGTTCCGGGGTGAGCAAGGTAGGCAGCTGTTGGGCCACCCACGTTGTGAAATAGGGAGCCGTGCTGTTGTAGTACTTCGGTATGGCAGGTTTCAGTGCCAGGGGGCTGTTGCGAGCTTCTTCGGCTTCCCCCGAGGTGATGAACCCTTCCTGCTCCATCCTGCTGAGCACGATGCTGCGCCTTTGCAGGGCAATCTCGGGGTTGACCAGTGGGGAATAGAGCGAGGGAGCTGGTGGCATCCCAGCGATGAGAGCTGCTTCTGGGAGGGTTAGCTCCTCAGGTTGCTTGGAGAAATACACCCAAGCCGCATCGGAGACGCCATAGGCGCTGGATCCGAGATACACAAAATTTAGATATTGCTCGAGGATCTGCTCCTTGCTCAATTGCCGCTCGAGCTTGTAGGCCAGCGCCGCTTCTTTGAGTTTGCGCGTGACTGTCCGGTCCTGGCTCAAGAACACCGTACGGGCGAGTTGTTGGGTGATCGTGCTCGCACCTTCGCGAACAGAGCCCTGCTTCAAATTTGTGACGACAGCCCGTCCGATTCCCCAGATATCAACACCGTCGTGATCAAAGAAGCGGCGGTCTTCAGCTGCGATGAAGGATTGCATCACGAGCTGGGGCATTTGCCCTGGTTTGATTTTCTCCCGGGTCGCTGGCCCGAGTTTTTGGATCACCTTGCCGTTGGTCGAAAGGAGCGTGATCGTTCCAGGCCGATTGAAAAAATTGATCCCTCTTGCATCCGGCAATGTGGAATCAATTGCTCGCGTGATTGTGGCCTGCCCTAGCGCAGCAGCACTACCAATCGCAACGGCGACGCCTGCGATCAGGATCCAGTGACGACGGGTGCGATTCACATTGCCTGCGTCAGGGGACTGTGGCCAATCGCCAAAGCTGTTACCAGCATTCCCAGCACAAGAAAGGGCTGGGCACTGGCTTGATATTTCACGTCAAATTCAACTGGATCGCGAAGCAGCCAGATGTCTTGAAAAGTGATCTGAGGCACGATCAACAACACCAGCAGAACCGCTGCAAAATGCTGCCCGATTGCGATCAGAACCGCAACCATCAGGAGTTGGAAGAGGTCGATCATCCCAGCGCTGATCCAGCTTGCGGGCCCAATCCCAAATGCAACAGGGAGTGACTGAAGGCCTAGAGCGCGATCACCTTCCACACTTTTGAAGTCGTTTACTACCGCAATCCCCAAGCCAGCGAGGCTGTAGGCAAGCGTGAGCAGCGCCGTCGCCCAGGTGAGTTGGCCGAAGAGGGCCTGACCCGCCCACCAGGGCAGGGCGATGTAACTAGCCCCGAGAGCGTAATTGCCCAACCAGCCGTTCTGTTTCAGCTTGAGGGGAGGAGCTGAATAGATGAAGCTCACAAAAGAGCCGCCAAGGGCGAGCAGAAACAACACGGGAGTGCTGTGCCCAGCCCACACGTCCAAACCCCAAGACACCGCTAAACCAGCGATCAGCAGGCCCCAGATCTGAACTTTGACTTGGCCGAGACTGATCTGCCCCGAAGGGATCGGCCGGTACGGCTCATTGATCGCATCGATCTCACGGTCGTAATAGTCGTTAATGGTTTGGGTGTAGCCGGCGAGAAGAGGGCCACTCATCACCATGCAAACCAGCGCTGCGGCCACGTGCTCAAGACGCCATTCGTAATTGCCGCTGGCAGCGGCACCACAAACAACCCCCCAGATCAAGGGAATCCAGGTGACTGGCTTCATCAGCTGCAAGCGCAGCTTCCAAATGTTGGAGGTGCCACTGGCACCTTTCATTCCGAGCAGCTGACGGGCGTCACTCACTTGGTCAATCCTCAGCCTGGAGCGATTTCGTCTTCGAAGAACCAGCTGGTTGAGCCATCACTGAGCTGAACGATCACGCCAATTCCTTTTCCGTCGACAGTGCGGAAATCAACCACGGTGCCAGTGGAGTCTTTTTTGAGTAATTCCACAAGTGCAGCTGGAATGCGATCGCGGACTCGGGTGACCCGGACCTTTGAGCCGATGTCGATCGTGACTGACGTCTGCTTTGACATGGCCTGCGAGGCTTGAGAAGTGGCCGCAACCCTAACAGCCTCTTTTCAACTGACATGGTCGCTCTTCGTTTGATTCCCTGCCTCGACGTGGCCAAGGGCCGGGTGGTGAAAGGTGTCAATTTTGTGGGCCTGCGTGATGCAGGCGATCCCGTGGAATTGGCCTGTCGTTACAGCGAGGCCGGAGCCGATGAATTGGTGTTTCTTGATATTGCGGCCAGTCATGAGGGACGCGCCACGTTGGTTGACCTCGTGCGTCGTACGGCTGCGAGTGTGACGATCCCGTTCACGGTGGGAGGCGGAATCGCGTCAGTGGAGGGCATCACTGAACTTCTACGTGCTGGTGCCGACAAGGTGAGTCTCAATTCCTCGGCGGTGCGTCGCCCTGAGCTGGTCTCTGAAGGGGCTGAGCGGTTTGGATGTCAGTGCATTGTTGTGGCGATTGATGCGCGGCGTCGGCCTGGTGGTGGCTGGGATGTCTATGTGAAAGGAGGCCGTGAAAACACAGGATTGGATGCGGTGGACTGGGCGCGTCGGGTTGCGGCCCTTGGCGCGGGAGAGATTTTGCTCACGTCGATGGATGGCGATGGAACCCAAGCGGGGTACGACCTGGCGCTCACGAGAGCGGTGGCGCAGGCTGTAGCGGTTCCAGTGATTGCCTCGGGTGGGGCCGGGTGCATGGATCACATCGCTGCAGCCCTCGATTCCGGGCCGGAGGGTGGCCAGGCCTCGGCCGCTTTGCTGGCTTCACTCCTCCATGACGGAGTGCTCAGCGTTGAGCAAATCAAGCTGGATTTGCAAGGACGCGGTTTGCTGATCAGGCCCTTAGAGCCTGAGAGCGAGTCTTAAATTAGAGGCATTGAGAAGGTGATTTTTGACAGGTGGTCTGCCATTTATGACGCGTCAGCAGGCCTTGCCTGTGGGGATTCTCTTGGTCGTGGTGGTGATTGCTTTGCTGGTGTGGGCACTGCAATTGATGCAGTCGGCTATCGACCAACAAGAATTTTCGTTGATGCTTGCGGGCTGCTTGGTGTGTTCAGCTGCCGTTGGTTTGGCCACGGTGATGGTGATGACTTTGAACGGATTGCTTCTTTGAGCTGCTCGTGAAACCTCGTGATCCTGCTGCGGTGGAGGCGTTGTTCAACGCAGTAGCTCCTCGTTATGACCGGCTGAATGACCTGCTGAGTTTGGGGCTGCACAGACAGTGGAAACGTCAACTTCTGTCTTGGCTGAGTCCGCAACCTGATGAGCGTTGGTTGGATCTGTGTTGTGGAACAGGTGATCTCGCTCTTGCCCTGGCAAGAAAGTTGAGACCGGACGGTTCGGTTTTGGGGCTTGATGCCGCAGAGGCACCCCTGACCTTGGCTGCTGAACGAGCAGGCCGCGAGCCTTGGCTCCGGGTGCAATGGATGCAAGCGGATGCCCTTGAAACCGGGTTGCCGGATCAAGACTTCGATGGGGTTGTGATGGCCTATGGCTTACGCAACCTGGCAGACCCGTTCTTGGGTTTTCAGGAGATGGCAAGGGTGCTGAAGCCCGGCGGGCGCGCGGCGGTTTTGGATTTCAACCGGTTGCCAGAAGGCAGTGCAGCGGCAGCTTTTCAGCGGATCTACCTGCGTCGGGTCGTGGTTCCTATCGCCGCTGGCATGGGGCTTGCCGACCAGTACGCCTATCTGGAAACGAGCGTGAATCAGTTCCTAACCGGAGCGGAGCAGGAGAGTCAGGCAGTTGCTGCTGGGTTTACATCGGCACAGCATCGACGTTTGGTCGGCGGACAGATGGGTGTGCTGCTTTTAATTCGTTAAGGAAGTTTGAGGCCTGTTGAGATTTTCGCGACAGAGCTTGATTTGGGATTAGGAAGAAAACATTAAGAAACGGAGCTGTCCGTTTGGCCTTCCCGATCCCCTCGTTACTGGCTTCGATTGAAGATCTTTTAGTGGAGGTGGCCTGGCTAGACGGGATGATCCTGGTAACCGAGTCCCAAGAGGCCACCTTTCTTCCCGTGGCACAGGTGAATCCTGTGCTGGCCAGGCTGCGATCGAAGCCGAGAGGTGCGGAGGTCGCGGAGAAGCTCAGCCTGTCGTTGCTGAAATCCCAGGGAAAACGGGCGAGCAAGCCTGTACTGGTCGTTCAGGGAGACGGATGCTTTTGGTTGGGGATCATTAGACCAAGCATGTCCCGTTCTCGCTCGCGTCATCAGTACGCCATCGCACATCTTGATCGCTGCTTCGCAAAGGGTTAAGTCCAGACGTGTGGGTTGTTCCTCTTGATGGGACGACTTGCTCGAGCAAAATTGGATCGGTGTCGCAATCTTTGGTTTTGATCTGGTCTAAATCGATTGAATTGAGATCTTTGTTGTTTGCTTAAATCGTTGATTCTTATTCCTTGGCTGATGCCTGCTAGATTTTTATTGCTTGCTCGTTATTGATTGAAAGGGCCCTCCACGCTGGCTTTATTCGTGGCCGTTGTCGG
Organism: Synechococcus sp. CC9311; assembly: GCF_000014585.1. Classification (NCBI taxonomy): domain Bacteria; kingdom Bacillati; phylum Cyanobacteriota; class Cyanophyceae; order Synechococcales; family Synechococcaceae; genus Synechococcus; species Synechococcus sp. CC9311. Next base: position 659,441 of record NC_008319.1, read on the forward strand.
TAGCGGCTTGGTTGGCATGTTGATTTATGCGGGTCTCTTTTACTCCAACGCAAGGCGCACAGTTCCTGCTTCAAGTGAGATTGATGGTTCCATTTTTCAGTCCAGGGAGGAGGCTGAAACTGCGGCGAATGAATGGATTTCCCGCGGCGGAGTTTATGTCGTGGAAACGCTTACAACGGTGCGGCGTACGGTGCCAGTGACGGCGATCGAAAAAAAGAAACTAAAATCTCAGATTGATCAATCTATGAGGCGAAAAATAGAGGCTGATTACAATCGTTGCCTTCAAAAGGCTGAAACTAACCTGGCTAAGGAGTTGTGTTCGTTTGGCCCGCATGAAGCAACTGTTGGCGACGCTGTCAAGATTCCTCAGAAAAAGACTATTCAGGATCGGAAAGTGAACAAAGTTGAATATCAGCGTCGAGAATGCATTGATGATCAAGAGCTGCGGTCTTTTGAATGCATTGAATTGGATGTTGCGCGTGATGAAATCGTCAGTCGTTCAGAAGAAGGCAAAGAGACGCCTGTTAAGGTCTTTCAGCAGTTTCGCTACTAACTGATGGCCAGTTAGTTATTCAGGCTCTTGAAGAGCTGATTGTTTGTTGTAGAGGTCTCTGGCCCTGAAGGACCTTTATGGATGAGGGCAGGGGCATGCGAAATGGTGAGCTGGTGATGTTGAAGAGACGGCAACTGTTGCGCCGTGGGAAGGCAGAGCCATCAACCTCAGTGGGGCCTCAATCAGGAGCCAATAAAAATGAGAGGGATCTCAACCCCTCTCAGCGCGTCTTGCTTTCGCTCTGTCATTTTGGCTTTTCAGTCAGCGGAGGTATGACGAAATAGTGAGCAAGTCGCTACTAAATCAGTCTGTGGCGAGAGCGTGCTTCCATGCATCGGCTTGTTGTCCGGGTGGTGTGCTGATCAATTGCTTCTTTGTTTAGGTTAGAAGCCTGTGCCCTACAAAGATCTTTAGCTCCCCCGGTCTGCGCTCCAAGGCTTGCGATCGTACGGAATGCAGTGAGCAATACCAACCATGCCCTCTAACCCCCTGATCGATATGCACTTCCAGGACATCAGTAGAAGACCGATGGTATCAACGATAAGTAAGTAGGTTCATACGCATACGAGTGCTTATCTAATGAAAACTGGCGTGTCGTTAGTGAGTGGGATGCACAAGGAGGCGTTAAGCAACTACCAACTTGACTTTGACGAGAATTTGGAGAAAGAATTCAACATCGCTGTGCTTGATTCCTTAACCTCTGTTAAAGCAGGACTAGACATTGGTTTTATACCAATCAATTGAGAGTAGCGACAAATATCTCCTGCTAAGCTGAATCTCATATTAACAATCCAAGGCTATTGCAAGAAATCATGAGAAGACTGCTTGCAACATCAATTGGATCATTGGCTCTGCTGAGCATCAGTATCCCTGCTCGTGCTGAAGCTAACCTTGATGATTTTAGTTTTTGGTATGGCTTTGTCTCTGGATCAGGGGCGTCAATATGCTCATTGCTGCAAGAAGGCATCGTATCTAAGTCAACAGCTGAGAAGTTTGCCGAGGGCTTTATGAGGGGAGCTAAAGATGATGCACCAAGATTAGCGGTAGAGCAAGCAATCAAAATTGTTCAAAAACGATTTAAAGGATGCCCTTTCAAAGAATAAAAATAATCGAATACAGATGTCGCTGCGCGTTGTTAATAATCTGAAAAGCAAGTAGCATTTGTTACGTACGCGTTGCAATGGTTTGACTGCGATGATGCACGTAATTAGCATGCGATTTTAAGGGTGCAAAATGATTAAAATGATCGCGTTGTTAGTAGTAAGTAGCCTGATGGGTTCCAGTGCTGTACTTGCGGATAATGGAGTTCCGCCTGAAGTTCTTAGTAGCATTCAGCAGGAATGCAACGCTTCATTTGCTCAGAATACTTACCGTGATATGTCAGCTGAGAACTGCATCGGCTTAGCGGTTGAGAAATACAAGAGAGCTAACCCTTCAAAGTGATTTGCCAACTTCATAAGTTGAGTATCATTATGTTTTTTTGAATATTATCGAGGAGATGTAGTATCTATTTGTCTTCGTTCGGAATGTGGCTCCATCAGGACTGACCCAATAACGGCAATTGCAGGCTAAAGATGCTGCCTTCGCCGACTGTTGAGCAAACACTAACCGTGCCTCCCATCGCTTCCATCAGCATCTTCACGATTGAAAGCCCAAGTCCCGTGCTGCTTTCGCCGCTAGGCAAGACAACACCCTTGGCGCGGGTGAAGCGTTCAAAAATGTTGTCGAGTTGATCTGTGGGTATCCCCTGGCCACGATCGCTCACACTGACCGTGACCTTGGAATCATCCGAACTAACCTGTAGATCAATCGGTGATCCCTTCCCCGAATATTTCACGGCGTTACCAATCAGGTTGCCGATGCACTGCACAAGTCTGTCTGGATCACCGACCACCTCCAGATACGGAAGTTCTCTGAGGTTGTCGGTGATTGGATTGTCGTAGGCGGCGTTAGCCAATTTAAGAACTTGCTCCAAACTGGGGATCAGCTCAAAGATTTCGCGACGGATCGAGAGCTGCTGGTTATCCGCTCGGCTTAGGTCGAGAAGGTCGCTCAGCATGCGGTTCAACCGTAGAACCTCCTTATCAGCAATCCCCAAAGCTTTTTTTTGTTGATCTTCAAGCTGGTCTTCTCCACGATTCAGCACCGATTGGATGAAGCCGGAGATCACCGTCAGCGGGGTGCGGAATTCATGGCTAATCGTTGAAGCGAACTGTTTCTGATTTGAGGAGGAGAGGCGTAGACGTTCCACCATCTCGTTGAACTCCTTAATGATCGGGAGCAGCTCTAGTGGAGCTTTATCTGTCGGAATCGTTGCGCCTTTGAGGTTACTCAGTTCTATCGTTGAGAGGTCTTGTTTGATTGCGCGTAGCGGGCGCTGGGCACTCAGGATCAGCACCGCACCTGTTAATAGGATCAAGATCAGTTCAGATCCCAGCTTCATCATGCGCTGGGATTTCAATAGTGGCATTCCGTACACAGGTCGGATGTAAACGAAATTGCCGGTTTCTGGCCCTCCAGGTAGTTTCACCTCCTGTACGGCTACAGATTCATTCGAGCTGGTGTCGATCACAGTGAATCCATCATCAGCTTGCATAGCCCGCTCAGCAAATTGTCTGAGCTTTTTTTCATCAAATAATGTGCGACTTGAGCGGCTGGTTGCCATGCCAGTGTCACCAACGATCAATGCCACCTTGCCGTTGCTGAGATTTAGGTTTCTAAGAAAGCTTTCATAGTCGCTGATGGAGCAGCACACTTTTTTCTGCGCAGGTGTGAGTTGATTAAGTTCCTCAGTGATCTCATCCAGAATCAAGAGGCCCTGCCGTTGCATCGTGCCTCGCAGAACATCATCGATTAGGTGCTGGCGCAGGCTGTGATTAATCGCAAGGCTGATCAAGGACTGACCTAGCACCACTGCCAGTGTGATCCAAAGAAGGCGGCGGCCTAATGACCAGTGAGAACTTGGTGAACCGATCAAATCTCTGAACATCTTAGAATCCTTTAAAGGGGCTGGCGGTTACCTCTTCCTTGATCTCCATGAATATTTGAGATGCTTTGACAACCCCATTGCATAAGTGATCACTTGTAATGAAAGGCTTCTCATCTTTGAAGAGTGGTTGATGAATCAAATAATTCACATTAGGGTTTTTACAATTTCACAATATTGATGCCTGGAACTACTTCAACGGTGCTTCTGGCCGACGATGAGGTCAATATCGTGACATTGCTTGAGATGGAGCTCCAGGCTGAAGGTTTCACTGTGGTGACTGCCACTGATGGAATCTCTGCCCTGAAGAAACTACGCGAACCCGACACTCCTGTTGATTTGGCCCTCCTCGACTGGAACATGGCTGGAATAACCGGGCTGGACATCTGCCGTCGTCTGCGGGAAACCGACGTTTCATTACCTGTGATCATCATGACCTCCAGAGATGAAATAGATGATCGTATTGCCGCGCTGGAGACTGGCGCCGATGACTTCATCTCCAAGCCTTTTAACGTACGCGAGGTTTTGGCCAGGGTAAAAGCTCTGATTCGCCGAGCCACTTTTTGCAAGAGCACATTCTCTAATGAATTCAGTTCCGATTTGCTTGAAATAGGCAAATTAGCTTTGAATAGGGCCGAACGCACATGCACCATTAATGGCACTGCACTGATACTCACAGTACGAGAGTTCGATCTTCTCGATTGCTTCATGCGCCACCCTCGGCAGGCGCTCTCTAGAGGGCAGTTGATTCAGCATGTCTGGGGTGACGACTACTTCGGAGACGAAAATGTAGTGGATGTATTTGTGCGATATCTGCGCAAGAAGCTTGAGGCAGGCGGCTCGGAACGGGTGATACAAACTGTGAGAGGAGTGGGCTTCGCACTTCGCATGAACGACCAATAACGCTTCATTCTTGATTGGAACTCATGCTTCCAAACTACTCTTTAAAAGGCGGTGCAACCCGCGCCCAGAAAGCCCACAACTTCTTCCAGATCGCTGATGTGGATTCAGGCGTGATCCGCTGGGTCAACGCTGATCTGGTGACGCCCATCCTGCCGAAAGCTCCGGAGCAATAAAAACCCCGCTCATGGCGGGGAATGTTTGGTGTGTAGATAAGGGAGCAAGAAACTTAGGTGACAAGATTGAAGTTCCATGTTCCTCCCCATGGAAGGCCTATGTAAGAATTAGAATCCATAATTGACCTACTAACATCTAATTGCGTGGCATCTTGAATCAACATTGTGTCGCCTGCCATGAGGTCAATGCCTGTCGCAGTCGTAAGGAATACATCAGAACCGATTTCGAAAATAAGCAGTTGACTTATATCCTTCACGAAGATTTTGTCCCCATCTTCGATTCTGAAGTCTGTAATTGTATCTCGCCCATTTGACATGACAAAGACGTCCGCGCCAACACCGCCAGTCAATGTGTCATTGCCATCGCCGCCGTTCAACACATCCATACCTGCACCGCCAGCCAATGTGTCATTGCCCCAGCCGCCGAGCAACTTATCATTACCGTCGCCGCCATCAAGGATGTCATTTCCAACCTGGCCAATCAAATAATCTTGTCCAGATCCGCCATAAAGCCTGTCATTGTCTACGCCGCCGTACAAATAATCTGCTCCGGATCCACCCCAAAGCGTGTCATCTCCATCCGACCCCTCAAGATAGTCATTGCCATCATCGCCAAATAGCTTGTCATTGCCCGTATAGCCATTAAGCCGGTCGTTTCCTGAGCCTCCCGAAAGACGATCATCTTGTACTGAACCATATTTCTTGTCATCACCGTCAGTGCCTGTCCAAACCCATCCGGCTAGAAAAGACTGGACAAACTGTTCCCAACTGTTAGGGGGTCGAAATTCAGACATTGTTTTTCTCCTTTGACTTTGAATGTGTGAATTAAAAGTTTGGACTGGTTGTTCGCACATCAGTCTTTTCGACTTACTTTGTGCTTCTTGGAAATATTTAGTAGTGGGTCATCAGCCGTTTCCTTGATTTCGATATTTCAAAGATGACTGCGCTCTTGGTGATTCCCTGGTGATCTCCTGGTGGAGACAGGGTGGAGATCTGGTGATTTTCTGGTGAAACCTGAAAACCATTGCAACCACTGAGCTTTATTCCGCCTCAGGACCTCTTTATGCAGCATCTGAGGGATCGTCCCAGCTCGTCAGCGCTCTCAACGATCTCGAGGCTCATACCCAGCTGCCAACCAATCAGCCTGTCCCTCTCCTCTTCAACCAATAAGGGCACCATGCAGTCGGACTCGACTTCACCAGCCACATCCCTTCCAAGCTTTTCAATGCCAAGGGCTAGCCAAGCCTTGTAGCCATCCGCGTCATTAGCCCTCAGCGCCATCAGTAGCTCTTGCAGTAGAGCAAGCGTCATCTGAGGGTCGAGGGGCATTGGTTATGGGTAACTGCATAAAGCATTCACCGCTGCAATAAAAACCCCGCTCGTGGCGGGGCTGGTTTTTGTTCTGCGGAGATGTGAGCAAACAACTCAGAAAAGGACATCGGAGGATGCCTCGGATGCCTCCACCCAATCAAGGAATAGATTTCCAGCGTCCTCCTGATTAAAACTTTCAGAACCTCCAATAGAAACCCCTAATGACTCTTGCATAGGCTCTATTACTGTTACACTAACACCATTCATATCCAAAGGATTGATTATCAAGCTAACTTGATCAGATTCCAATGGATGAAAAGACGTATTTACATCAGTCAGTACGTCGTATCCATCTTTGGCCACCTCAGGCGATGAGAGAAAATATAGATCTTGAAAGTGATTTTGAGCAAGGAAGTCGTAGTCTGCAGCAAGCCCCGTCAGACTAGAGGCAGGATTACGCTCATCATCTACACCTGTACTTGCAAATATTTGTCGGACATTGTAAGCAGCATCCAGCATGAGACCTGCTATTTCCCTGTAATCATCAGCAGGAACTGTGCTTAAAGCTGCCTGGTATATCCGATACTGATCATAAATTTCATCTTTCATTTTAAATGAATCAACGCTTCGAGCAAGTGACACTATCTCGAGTCTGAAATTACTCTGTATTTGGGCTGAATCAGGAATTAAATCAATCTGACTAGGATTAACCCATCCATTGTTTTCGCTCGAGTAAGTCGAATTGAATGAATTGCTATCGCTTGAATCGGTGGATTTAAGAACGCTATCAAAGGATTTTGAAGGTCCTAGGTTGCCTGCGTCAAGATCACCAAGGTACTGACCGCCGTTGGGATAGCTGCCTGGGTCTCTCACAACGGCATCGGTGATCATGAGCGCAGCATGCTCTGGTGAGATTCCGCCATAACGATCTTGTATCAAGGCATAAGTTGCTTTCCAGCTGGCTTGGTGATCGTTACCCATGTTCCTCATTAAGCAATAAATTTCTGCGCCATTTATTCCTAAATTTGAATCACTGGGATCTTGTTTTGCTTGAGGTTTATAAGTCTCTGGTTCTGGCTGATCTGACGTTTCTGCCTCAAATTCTCCTCCTATTAAATCATTTGGGGCGACATCAATAGGAGTGCCTCCTCCTCCAGTCAATTCATTTGGGTCTTGATTAATTACAGTGCCCTCTCCTCCTGTTAATTCATCTATTTTCGGCTCAAAATTGGTCAGCGGGTCGCCAACAAACTCGAGGACTGGTTCCTTGATAGTGACCAAAGCCTGTGTTGTAGTCGTCATGGTTCTAAAGAGCGAAGAATGAGGAAGGGTGGCTCCCCCGACAACTTGAAGATGACTGCGCTCTTGGTGATTCCCTGGTGATCTCCTGGTGGAGACAGGGTGGAGATCTGGTGATTTTCTGGTGAAATCTGAAAACCATTGCAAACACTGAGGTCTACACCACATCAGCCGCACTCAGGGCCCCCTTCTCGTTGTGTTCTCAGCTGACCAATCACCTCAATGGACTAGAGGTTCACCCCAGCTGCCGCGTCATCAGCCTTTCCCTCTCTTCTTCAACCAACAAGGGCACCATTCACTCCAACTCAATCACTGCGGCTTATCTCTTCCAAGCTCATCAATCTCCAGGACCAACCAAGCTTGTAGCCATCAGCGTCATTAGCCCTCAGTGTCATCAATAGCTCCTGAAGCAGAGCCAGCGTCGTCTGAGTGTCAAGGGTCATTGGTTGAAAGCTACTAGTTAAAGCACTCCACCTTCAGAAAACCCCACTCTTGGCGTGGTTGCAATCTCCCTAGTTGACACCCTTATTTTAGTGATCACTTTATATCTAATTTCTGCTCATTAGCGCCAGGCACTGAAGGACGATATGGGCAGTTATTAGAGCTAATAAAGAAATAAAAATCCCCTGAAGTTTCAAGGACTTTGGGGGCTTCTCATGGCGTGGTAAATACTCACCCTTCCCGTCATGCCAAATAATTCAAACCGGATCGGCAGATTTGGTCATAAATACTCACATCCCTGATAGCAGGTGTTGATTTCATAGCATTAATCACAAGGAGGAGAAATTCTTTGTGCTGCACAGTTGTACTCGCACAACCAAACGAACTTTGATATCTGCAGAAACTCTGGTTTCAAATGCCTCGTCGGAGGAGATGTTTACTCCTGCTGTTGAGCCATTGTTGATTCTGTAGGCAACTCGACCGAGCACACTATTACCATCTGCAGATCCAATGAAACGATTAGACTGCAATGGTGTCCATAGTTTGTATTAGGCTTTTAGGTCACCAGATGATTGCAAGATCCATCGCATTGTTCACAGTAATCAACCTAATGGGTTCCAGCACTGCACTTGCGGACAATTCAATACCGCCTGAAGTTCTTAGTAGCATTCAGCTGGAATGCAACGCTTCATTTGCTCAGAATACTTACCGTGATATGTCAGCTGAGAACTGCATCGGTTTAGCGGTTGAGAAATACAAGGAGCTAATCCTTGCGAACATCAATGAGATTGCCGAGATTTATGAGGAAGATAATGTTGCCGACCTTGGGATAAACTCTCCTGCTTGGATGGTTAAAGCATTTGAAGATACTGAAGGCTAATGCGTTTCTTTGGTGTGCCTACCTGGATAGCGGTGTTGCTTTCTAGCTGTAGAGTGAGGTATGAAAAACCTAATCCCGTTCCTCGCTCTTCCCCTGCTTGTTGGTGGTTGCGTGAATACAGATACGCAAATCAAGATGAATTGTGCGTTGGGGTTAAGTCAGGAAAGTTTTAACCCTGAAAAGGCGGAGGAATATGCCAAGGAGTTAGAGCGTATTACGGGTCTCAAAGGAACGAACTACGCCGAGGTGTCCGCATTCTGTAAGCAATACAGACAGTTCTGATTCAAGACTATGAAAAGGATTATTCCTGTCTTCTGGGAAAATAAAGGTTGCATCTGGAGGCATCGGCAAAGGTAATGTCTTGCGAAGAGGCTATGCCGTTCATAGGTTTGTATTGCTCGCGTCGCAACTTGGGAACATAGGGCTGGTTGATAGACCGAGACCGTTGCTGGGTTAAGCGGTTCCACAGAGACGAGAAGACGTGGGGCCAGCATCTAAAGGTCTTCTGATGACGGCAGAGGTATGCCTGATGGTGAGTCTGCGTTGCTTAAAATGAGATTCCACCATCGCAAACAAGGTTGGAAACAGATGACTCCTGTGTGTGGCGATGCTGTTGAGCCATAAAAATTTGCATATTCTCAGCATCCTGACCCACACCAACACGAGCATGTGAGTTCGTCGGTGTCCTTAGAGATCGATGCCTATCTCCTAGGAAGGACATAAAAAACCCCGTAAGGCAGATGCCTTGCGGAGTGGGTGATGGGGAAACTGTAGTTTATTTAACTTTGTGAGTTTTATTACCTCTTACTCATCAAATCCTCAGGGGATTGGTTCTGGAAGCGCTTGTTTCTCATCAAATACTCAGCAGAGCGGCTCTGGAAGCGCTTATTTCTCACCAAATACTCAGCGGAGCAACTGCTCAGGCAGGGATGGAAGTAGGCAAAACATAATCGTGCAGTGGGTTTGAGGGTGCCGAGCTGTATCGCATCCCTGGGCACATGATGCCCAGCCCTGCCCCCTCCCAGACGCTTAGAAAGGGTGGTGTGTCCTCGTTGGTGACGCTCAATCTGATTCAGGGAATGCACCCCACCTCTGATGCTTTGCCTGATAAACCGAACTTCTTTGTTCGGTTTTAAGTAGTGACTTGGATGCTTAGCAGGTTTAGATCATAAAAGCCTCGGCAATTTATAGCATGGTTTCTCGTAATGAATTAAAAGAGGATGCTTTTGAGTTGGCATTAGGCATTCTTCAAGTGGCCAGGGATCCTGAGCATGGGATTAAACACAGTAAGCATTTTTCACCAATTTTCAAGTGGGATCTACAAAGGGAATGGCTCAATAGATTTTTAACTCATCCTCAAATTAAGCCTCTTGTTGATGAGCGATTTGGTGTTTCATGGCCATCATTTGATGGTATGCGTGTAATGCCAGTTGGAAGTCTGGGATTCTGCGCGCAGCAGATGTTTGGGCAGCTCGGCATTGATCCACTTCCACCGGTCAATAAAAACCTGAGGAAGGTTGCGAAAACCAATGAAAATGGGGATTATTTAACCCGCAGAATCCGAAGTACTCATGACATCCACCATTTAGTTCTTGGTGTTGATACTTCAGTGGCTGGGGAAGCTGCTGTTCAAGCCTATTACGCTGTTTCACAGCGTCAGCCTGGCGTAGTTGCAGGTCTCTCAGCTTTGATGACTCATAGTTTCATCGAACCCGATGAACATCGCATGATCTGGGAAGCCATCAGCTTTGGTGCTCAAGTAGGTCTTGCTGGAGTCTTCTTGGAAGGGTGCCGTTGGGAAGAAGGATGGGAGCGACCGTTGGCAGAATGGAGGTCTGAGCTTGGTCTTTCTCGTTTGCTGGAGAAATCTCCTTTTCAGGATGAAATACATCGGTGGGAGACTCTTCCTTCCTGACATCTTATTATTTCATGCATTAACAGATAAAGCCCTGATTAATCTGAATTGTGCAGCGAGCTCATTGCAGTTGAGTCATCTACAGGGGGGCTCTGTTTGACCTATTCCCGGGTGGTCGTCATTGGCCTTTTCAGAATGAAGTGATATCGGTATGACCGATTGAAGATAAGACCGAGACCATTGCTAACCATTGCCTAGTGCTTCACTGGAGATAGCTGAAGCCATAAAAAACCCCGTAAGGCAGATGCCCTGCGGAGTGAGTAGGTGATGGGGCACTTATCAATCTCTGTGCTTTTTGCAGGTAAGTGATGACTAGTCCCAGACAATCTCTTTCCAGATGTTTCTAGGTCTGGCTGTGGCTGGCTGTGGCCATCCCATAAAAAAGAACGGGGGTATTCACAACCGACCGTTCTAAGCAGGATGCTTCCCATCACCCGACCCACACCAATACAAGCGTGTGAGTGCGTTGGTGTCCTTAGAGATACATACTCATCATTTAAAAAGAACAGACCTCCCCTCCGTTGTTTTCAGCAAGCATCAAGCATCGCTCGTCTTCAGTTTGGCTACTCCAGATGTGTTTGACCTTGGGCGCGCTCCTTTAGGACAACTGTTTGACGCAATCACTCAACAGCCAAAAGGCAAGTAATCGTCAAGCGTTCAAGCAGAAACGCTGTGCTGGTCTAGCCTCGTGTATTCAAATCTCTGCCCTGCTTGTTGCCGTTTGACCGACACTCAAACAATCGTCAAACAAGTTAGGCAGTCGCCAAACCCAGTCATAGTCTTCGATGTCCGCTGATAAAGCACCCTCAACCCACTTTCAGGACATCATCAGCACGCTGAATCGCTTTTGGGGTGAACAGGGCTGTGTGTTGTTGCAGCCCTATGACACTGAAAAGGGTGCTGGAACCATGAGCCCTCATACGGTGCTTCGGGCGATAGGACCTGAGCCGTGGGCTGTTGCTTATCCAGAACCTTGCCGTCGCCCCACCGATGGTCGTTATGGCGATAACCCCAATCGGGCGCAGCACTACTTTCAGTACCAAGTGCTGATTAAGCCCTCTCCCGATGGCATTCAGGAAACTTATCTTGCATCCCTTGCGGCCTTAGGAATTTGCGCTGCGGATCATGACATTCGTTTTGTGGAGGACAACTGGGAGTCCCCAACGCTTGGTGCCTGGGGTGTGGGTTGGGAGGTGTGGTTGGACGGCATGGAGGTCACCCAGTTCACCTACTTCCAGCAATGTGGCGGTATCGACTGCAAGCCCGTCTCAATTGAGATCACTTATGGCTTAGAGCGCTTAGCGATGTACCTACAGGATGTGGAAAGCATCTGGGATTTGAGCTGGAACGAAGAACGTAGCTATGGGGATATTTGGCTCCCCTTCGAGAAGGGCCAATGTCAATTTAATTTTGAAGCATCCAATCCTGATCGACTTAAACAGCTCTTTGCTATTTATGAGGCAGAAGCCGCTGATCTGATTGAACAAAACTTGCCAGCGCCTGCTCTCGACTTTGTCCTGAAGTGTAGTCATACGTTCAATCTGTTGGAAGCTCGTGGCGTAATTTCGGTGACAGAACGTACCGCTACGATTGGACGGATTCGTAATCTTGCGCGAAAAGTGGCTGAGGCTTGGCTGGCAGAACGGGAGGCTCTGGGATTCCCTTTGCTGCAGCCAATAGCGGCCGCGGCGGGGGATCATTGACCTTGCTGTGCATGCATCAATCAAGCAGTATTGATTCATGATTTGAGATTATTTTTAAAATCCTATCTGTTGAATTGATTGAGTTGATACACATCTGTCAGTGATTGTTTTTCAACTCGCTCTGACCTGATGACAGTGAACTTGCTGAAAGAATGCACTTGAGGGCATCGCTACTCTCCTTTGTCTTTTAGGGGAATGCTTTAACCAGCTTGATGGCTCAGCGTTGATGAACGTTGCTCTTTGGCTGGTTCTATTGATGCTTGCCACTCAGCTCGGGGCGGCCTTTTCCCAGGGGATTCATCACTGGATTGTGGTGTTGCTTGGTCTTGCTGCGGCTGTTCTAGTGATCTGCCACCGGTATGCGCTTCCAGGCTGGAAGCTGATTCTTTTTGTTGTCGTGCTGTGTGGCTTGTTTCTGCGCTCGTCTACGGGGCAAGAGGCCATACCCCCTACATCACTGGATCCGCTTCAGCTTGTGCCAAGCGGCTCCGATCAGAAGCCGCTGGTGATTGAGGGACGTGCCCTCGCTGATGCACATGTGCGTAGAGGGCGCTGCCAAGCCCTGCTGCAGGTGAATCATCTTGGTGGCAAGGTTCGCGATGGACGCACCGAACTGGTAGCGGACCCCTGCTTTCAGATGTTGCGCAAAGGCTCGTTGCTAAGGGCTCAGGGTCAGCTCGTGACTCCTGCAGTCGCAACCCATCCCCTGCTTCCCAATCCGGCTAAACGTTTGGCGGCTCGCGGATGTTGGACCCAATTCCGTACCAAGCAAGTGGAGCTGATTCATCAAGCACACACTCCTCTGGCTGATGCGCGTCGTCAGATCGCTGCTCGATTTCAAGATTCAGCAGGAGAGCATTCAGGTGGACTACTGGCGGCGTTGGTGCTTGGGGGTGCCCAAGTTGAGCTCAATTCGGAGCTCCGAGAGGCCTTTCGTGTGGCGGGTTTATCCCATGTATTAGCAGCATCTGGATTTCACCTTTCGGTGTTGTTGGGAACCACGCTTGCACTGACGCGCAGGGTTGACATGCTCTTGCGATTGGCGGCTGGAGTGGGCGCCATGGCTGTTTTCCTTGCACTGGCGGGTGTGCAGCCATCGGTTGTTCGCGCTGTGTTGATGGGAGCTACCTCTCTCCTGATCCGAGAACGGGGCTCTCGAGCTCAACCCTTGGGCGTGTTGCTCACCACATTGGTTTTGATGCTGTTGGTGCACCCTTCCTGGGCAAGTTCTATTGGTTTTCAGCTCAGTGCCTCTGCGACAGCTGGTTTAGTGCTCAGTTCGCAGCCACTAGAGCAGTGGCTCCTCCAGTTGTGTCCTCAGCGTTGGATGCGAGTTATGGCCCCTGCCTTATCGGTGCCAGTGGCGGCGCTGCTCTGGACCCTTCCTCTGCAAATCCTGCATTTCGGATCTGTGCCTTTGTATGCGCTGGTTAGCAACCTGATCGCTGCACCATTGCTGGCACCGCTCACCCTTTCGGCCATGACCCTGGCGCTGTTGACCTTGCTGCTGCCAACTGCGATTACTGCGCTGGTGATGCCGGTGTTGGTTGCGCCGGTGCAGCAGTTGGCGTTGTTGTTGATCGCTTTGGTGCATTGGATCAGTTCTTGGCCCCATGCCCAGATGCTCACGGGACATCCGCAGCCTTGGGTGGTGCTGGTCGTTGTGCTGGCGCTTCTTCCTTGGGCCTTGCCGTCTCTGCATCGTTGGCGATGGAGAGCTTTCCCTCTTTTGCTCTGCGCCACGCTGGTGCAAGCCAGTGTTCAGCTCAGCGATGAGCTTGTCATGGTGCGGCAGTGGGGGAGACAGTGGCTACTGGCCCGTCACCAGGGGCGGGCTGCTCTGATAAGCAGTCACGGGGATTTGCTCAGTTGCCAGTTGGCTCAGCAACTTGGGCATGGTTATGGACACCCTCGCTTGGACTGGGTGGTGGTGATGGATCCAGTGGCGAGTGATCACAGCCGTTGTTGGACTGAATTAGCGCATACCGTTAGGGCTGAGCATCAGGGGCAGCCTCCTTTGCTGCCAGGTCAACGTCTTCAAAGCCCTGGTTTGATGCTTCGCCCACTTGGAGGCCAAGATCGGCGTTGGTATTTGCGCGTGAGTGGTCAATCCCATCGCCTCAGGCAATCAAGCGGTGGAGCCTTAAGATGGGATAACGCTGGATAAGCGTTTGGAGAGGTGGCAGAGCCCGGTTGAATGCGCACGACTCGAAATCGTGTAGGGGTAACACCCTCGTGGGTTCGAATCCCACCCTCTCCGTTTTAAGTAGGTCTTGAAAAGTCTTCTGATGTCCCCAACCCGTTGTGGTTAGGCACTTTTTGAGTGCTTGGTGGTCCTTGGTGTGCTTGCAAACACCAGGGTGTCCAGTAAAAGTGTTTGGTGACTCCTGAAATGTCTCTCACTGACTGAGAAGTTCGTGCTCAGACTTCAGGCAACAAAAGACAGAAAAAGAGATGTGGTGAATTGTTGTATGTCGTCGTCGGACCCGATAAGCAGAGGTGTGGAACGTCGTTTATCGGCATCACTCGACTCCCTTCTAAAAGTCCCAAAAACTGGGGCGATTGGGTTGAGGTTTGAATCTCCCCTGGCGTCTGGGATGGTCAGGGTAATGATGCAGACCTTGATTGATGACCTTAAATATTACTTGCTAATAGAGCGGTTATCCACAATTTTAATCATATGTGCTTCCTTGTCATTGCAATAATCTTCCACACATTTGCGAATAGTGTCGCCTAGTTTTAGGTTTTCAGTGTAACAAAGTAATTTTAATCGTTGATATGACTCGTCTGGTAAATCGACGGAGATACGCTTGCTCGCCATGGAAATGCCGAATCAAGGCGGCCGTAAAAACATTCCTCACTGTAATGTGAAGAGGGACATAAAAGTGGGGAATCCTGTCAGATCCTTGAACCCTCACAAATAAAGGGGTATGCGTTTGTGCATGCAGCCGAGCACAGTATCTGTCTTGCCAGCCGTTAGGGCTTAATAGGGCGATTGAGGGATAGTTGTTTGAGCGGATTTACATGAAAGTTCATGAGCTGAAATTGGCGCTACTAGCTTGATAAGATCTGGATACACAAATGTTCGTCTTTGCTCGAAAGATCCAGCAAAGTCTCAAGGACTTCTTTTTTTTTTATGTCCGTTGAGTACCGAAAAAGCCAAATAAAAGAACTTGGCATCGGTGCTTTCTATTGCGTGGATTATCAAGACCTTACTGAAATGCGCTGGGTCCGTAACTCTTTCCAAACTTGGGAAGATGTCATCGCAATCATGGAGTCACTCCCGTATGGTTGTGACCACGAAGGAGAGCAGGTTCCTCTCTTTGACAATTTTCGAATCACTCCCGAATCCTACCTTTCTGAGCTCGGTCAGAAGTATGACGAGACAGAAGAAAAGTATGTGAATGATTCCACCACGAATCGTCAGTACATACTTGACGAGAGATACGAAAATCTTGCTGAGAAGATCACTGGTCAGCAGTCACTTGCTCGCAAGATCAAAGAACCTCTGGACGAATATGAGTCACGCATTCGTGAGCACACAGAGGAGGAGGAAAGCAAATGGTTGCTCCCTTCCGAAGAGAGCAACACTCCTTACCAGAATCTCCAAAAGAAACTTGTAAAGGATTATCGAGCAAGCAATCCAGCACCCAGTCCATTCCTCCAGGGAAATGGAACCTTCCGTGAGGAAATGGATGGTGCTGAGAGACTGAAGAAGCAGCTGTTAGAAGCACAATTCCTTGAGCTTGAACCACTCCCACGCACTCTCGAGTGCCTGGTTGATGATTGGTCTTAGGGGGGCTGGAGAGCCCTCTGAAGCAACTCACCCCCTTACGAGGAAACAGGGGTTTCGGGACACCCTTCTGCTGCCAGGTTTAGTAAGCAGGTATTGGCCCTGCACCTTATGGGAGATGGATGGTTGATGAGCTCTGAAAGCCGCTGAACCCTTCAGTTTCAGAGGGATGAGAAAGTATGGGCAAAGGGCTTAAGGGCTTTTGTTGATATGGCTCGACCATTTAAGGGTTTGTATTTGAGATTGACAGGAGCCCCTCTTTTCTTCTCGTTTGTCACCTATACCCCTCAGTCAAAGGAGCAAATGATTGCTTGTGGTGACCTTCTTCAAGGAGAAGAGTTCTTGAGTCAGGTTGTTTGTGATTTCCTATTGTTTGTCTCAGAAGGCATTCTTGGCCGATCTTTAACGCCTGATTTCCCAATTTCTTACGATGATGTCATTATTGTTTGCTCTCGTCAGCGTGGAGATGGTGTTCAGCATGAATACCTGATTCAGATTATCGATCGCAGTTGGACCCATGAAGGTCAGCTGCTACTTCTCAGTGACTTGGCTCTGGTTTTGTCGAATCCGCTTTGGGATGGCGCAATGTTAAGGCGTGATTGATGGCTATGAATTGCGGATAGCAGGGTGTTTTATGCCAGTAGTTCTTATGGGATTTAGTTTTTATCTGATAGAAATAATTGCATAAAATAAAAGCATCAATGCGGTGAATCCTCCAAGCCAGTATTTTGCGACGATGAGCAGGTGCTTTTTCAAATTGATTGCTTGTGTGGGCTGTTTAAAATGTTTGTTTGGTAAGTTTTTCGACCGACTAAGAATGAAACAAGAGAACTAGCCCCTGGCTGACTTGATGGAATTCACGCTCTTCCCGGCTTAAATCCAGCCCAATCTCTAAACCTTCCTTTAAAGCGATTTCAAATGGTGGCGTGGAAGGCGGAGACGCGTCGATCGATAACGCTGCGATTCCAATCGCAGTGGCATGCCACCGAAAGCGACCTGTTTCTCCGATCGTTGGCTCTTGGAGAGCTTCCTCGAGAAGGGCGCTGATGGACGTGTCGGTGGAAGTCATGCCCCAGCTTCGGAATTCTTGCTCTTGGCCGCAATTGGCTGAGAGACTTCTTGACCTGTTTCTGTCAGCAAATGCTGTTATCTGCTGATCCGGCGGCTGCGCGCACGCGGGCCGAGCTCAGCAGTTCGTGCTGTGCCGTTGCGGTGACTGGCCCTTTTACTCTTTTGGTTGTGCCCTGTTGCGGTTCAGTAGATTGAGACTCAAGGGACACTGGATGCATGTCAGTCTGCGTCGGACGTCATTTCAGGCTGGTGGATCCACTCTGAGACGGCGCGCGACGAAGCGGCATCTCGAGTTGTTGTCAGCTCCTCCCTCGGTGCTCACGTCAGTGGCATTGGTACGAAAGCAAAGCCGGTTGGGACGCTCGCTGAAGCGAAGCGGTGATATTGCCTTCTCCTTGCTGGCCTTAGGCCTTGGATCGCCTGCTTTTCTCTTAATTGCCGCCTTGGTGAGCCTGAGTTCGCCCGGCCCCGTGTTCTATGTCCAGAAACGGGTTGGTCGTCGATATCGTCATTTTGGTTGCATCAAATTCCGCACGATGCGCGCAGATGCCGACGCTGTTCTGCAGCGCGTGTTGGCTGAGTCACCTGAAATGCGTGCTGAGTTTGAGCGTGATTTCAAGCTCCGTCAGGACCCTCGCATTACCCCGATTGGCCGTTTTTTAAGGCGTTCGAGCCTCGATGAACTCCCTCAGTTCCTGAACGTCCTCCTTGGTGAGATGAGCGTTGTAGGACCACGTCCCATCGTGGATAAGGAAATCGAGCGCTATGGCCCCTTCATGGATGAGGTTTTGGCCGTTCGGCCTGGTTTAACCGGGTTGTGGCAGGTGAGTGGTCGCAACAATCTCAGCTATCCCAAACGGGTGAGGCTGGATTTGGCTTATTCGCGAGGTCGCTCTTTCCTTCTCGATTTGGCGATCATCCTGCGTACTTTTGGAGTGCTACTCCTGCCCATGGATCGTGGTGCCTACTGAACGAACGAGCACCCAGCGGCAACTAGCAACCAAGCACCTTCCAGCCTGAGGCCAAGGTTCAACATTTTGCGCACACCTGAGGCCGTCGCCTTCCCGGATTGGCGGGAAAGCAGCGGTTTGTTGATCCAAGTGTTGCCGTAGCGATTGAACCCACCCATTTGCACATCGGCGCAGTGGGCAAAAATTGATTCTGAAAGTCCTGCATTTGGAGAGGGATCTGGTGTCCCATCCGCTGCGGCGGCAAGCACGGTTGTTCGCCATTGGGTCCAGCTCAAGCTCACGAGTGGAAGCGTGATCAGGACCAATCTGCAGGGCAGCCAGGTCAGAAGATCGTCGAGCCGCGCTCCAGCAGTACCGAGCCAGCGCAGTCGTCCATGCTTGTAACCAAGCATCGAATCGAGGGTGCTGCTTGCTTTGAACGCCCATGCCAAGGCCAGGGGGCCTGGACCTTGGCTGAATCCCGCTTTCCAAAGGCCGGCTCCGATTAGCATCCAAAACAAGGGGGCAAACAGCCCATCCACTGCGTTTTCACTGGCTGTTTCTGCGCTGGCTCTGAGGATGTCGTCTTGATCCAATTGGCTCACATCCCTGCCCACAATCCAACTCAGGCAATCCCTTGCAGATGGGAGATCGGGCAGGGCCTGAATGACGGCCAGCACGCTGTCGCGAAGGCTGCGTGCTGCGAGGGCGCTCGCTAAGCCAATTACGACTAAAAGTACCGCCAACGGATGGGGCAACGGAGACTGCGGCAAAATCAGCCGCTCGAGCAGCCAGCCCGTTCCGCCGCTGCCCAACACCAAAACGAGTGTGATCAGGCCACCACCTGCCCGCAATCGAAAGGGCAGGTCTCCTGCCCAGGCTTCGATCCAGTGTCGGAGTCCAGTGATAACGCGACCCATGGCCACCACTGGATGGGGGCACCAGCGGGGATCGCCGACCAGCAGGTCAAGGCCTGCGGCGGCGATCACCAGCAGAACGGGATCGCTCAGGCCGCCTTGAGCCAGCTGAACATCGAACGCAGCCCCTTGCCGACTTTCTCGATCGGATGCTCGGCATCACGAGCGCGAACTTTATTCATTTCAGGTTTACCGGCTGCGCATTCCGCCACGAAGTTCTTGGCAAAGGTTCCGTCTTGGATGTCGGAGAGGATCCTCTTCATCTCCGCTTTGGTGTCTGCGGTGATCAGACGAGGGCCACTCACGTAGTCCCCGTATTCCGCCGTATTGGAGATGGAGTCGCGCATGGAGGACAGACCGCCCTTCACCATCAAGTCAACGATCAACTTGACTTCGTGCAGGCACTCGAAATAAGCGAGCTCAGGCTGATAACCGGCTTCCACCAGGGTTTCGAAGCCAGCTTTGACCAACTCCGAGAGACCGCCGCATAGAACAGCTTGTTCCCCAAATAGATCGGTTTCGGTTTCTTCCTTGAAGTTGGTTTCAAGGATGCCTGCGCGCGTGCCGCCGATGCCTTTCGCGTAGGCCATGGCAAGCCCGCGTGCGTTTCCGGAAGCGTCCTGTTCGATCGCGAATAGCGCTGGAACCCCCTGACCGTTCTGGTACTCCCAGCGCACGGTGTGTCCGGGGCCTTTCGGAGCGATCATCAATACGTCTACATCGGCAGGTGGCTTGATGAGCTCAAAGCGAATGTTGAAGCCGTGAGCGAAACTTAAAACCTTGCCGGCGCTGAGGTGTGGGGCGATCTCTTTCTCGTAGACCTCTTTCTGAAATTCATCGGGCAGCAGCACCATGATCCAGTCGGCCTTAGCGGATGCATCCGCCACGCTCAGCACTTCCAGGCCGTCGGCTTTGGCTTTCTCGGCTGAACGGCTGCCGGCATAAAGACCAACAACCACATTCACGCCGCTGTCTTTGAGGTTCAGGGCATGGGCATGTCCCTGAGATCCATATCCGATGATGGCTACCGTCTTGCCGCTCAGAAGCGAGAGATCGGCGTCTGAGTCGTAAAAAAGCTGAGCCATCCGGTCGGAACCTGCTGGAGACAATACTGAAGTTTACGGATGGGCCGGATTGACCCTCAAGCTTCGTTGGGGTGGGAAATCACCCGATCGATCAAGCCGTAATCCTTGGCTTCTGCCGCACTCAAGAAATAATCCCGGTCGGTGTCCTTCTCGATTTTTTCAAAACTCTGCCCCGTCATGTCGGCCATCGAGCGGTTAAGCATTTCCTTCATCCGCAGGATTTCCCTGGCTTCGATTTCGATATCGCTCGCCTGCCGTTGCGCCGTACCTCCGAGAGGCTGGTGAATCATGATTCGGCTGTGGGGAAGAGCCAAGCGCTTGCCTTTCGTGCCTGCCGTCAACAAGAAGGCACCCATCGATGCAGCTAGTCCTACGCAGATCGTGACAACGTCACTCTTCACGTACTGCATGGTGTCGTAGATCGCTAAACCAGCGGTTACGGATCCACCTGGGGAATTGATATACAGGTAGATGGGCTTGCTGCTGTCTTCGGAATCGAGATACAGCATCTGGGCGACGAGGCTGTTAGCAACTCCGTCATTCACGTCTTGGCCAAGGAACAAAATCCTCTCGACTCCAAGGCGGGTGTAGATATCGACCCAGCGCTCCATTTGGCTGCCGGGGAGGCGATAGGGAACGCTGGGGGTACCGATCGGCATGGGTCTTCAGATGGGTTGAAGGAGATAAAAAATGGTCTGGTTAAACACCCACGGCTGGTTCAAGAGCTTTGGTGTTTTCAACTACAAGCGCAGTTGGTATGTGGATGCGTGATTAGCCCACTGCAGCCGGCAGGTCCTTGCGACTATCCAAGACCCGATCAATCAGGCCGTAGGTCACCGCTTCTTGAGGGGTGAGATAACTCATCCTGTCTGAATCAGCAGAGAGTTCTTCCACGCTGCGACCGGTGTTGGTCGAGAGGATTTCGAGCATGGCCCGCTTGTTGTGCAGCACCTCTTTGGCGCGGATCTGAATGTCTGTGGCTTGGCCGCGCGCTCCGCTGCGGGGTTGATGCAACACGATGGAGGCATGGGGTAGGGCCGCTCTTTGACCCTTGGTGCCAGCGGAAAGAATCACGGCAGCTGTTCCCATCGCCTGCCCAATGCAAATCGTGTGGACAGGTGGCTTCACGTAGCGAAGCGTGTCGCAGATGGCAAAGGCTTCTGTCTCGAAGCCAATCGACTCTCCCGAATACCAACTCGTACCCGTTGAGTTGATATAGAAGTAAATCGGTTTGTCTGGGTTGTCGAACTCCAAAAAGAGGAGCTGGGCAATGATCAGTTCAGTTACGTCAAGGCCCATCTGACGCTTGGCATCTCCGTCTGAAAACAGCGGCAGGCCCAGATACACGATCCGCTCTTTGAGCATCAAAGAGGGAAGGTCAGGTGGGGGTGTGCGCATCACGCCTGAGTCGCCGTAATAAGGCGCTGATGTGGTCATTCCGCTAAGCATCCCTGTCGTAGAGCGAGCCTAGCGGGGTTAAGTGGATGGTTGCTCCTCAGTGCTGTCAGTCCGTGCAGCCTTGCTCTTGCTGCCCTTGCTGCTGCGGTTGCTCTTTGCGCCGTTTTTGTCACGTCGTGCAAACACCATGCGCCCTGTTGGGGTCTGCAGAGCACCGGTCACCACAACGGGCTGACGGGATCCGATCAAGCTCCGGCCCTCCTCAACGACCACCATCGTCCCGTCTTCGAGATAGCCCACTCCCTGACTGTCTTCTTTGCCTTCGCGCACGATTTTGAGCAACAGCTCATCACCAGGCTGAACCTCAGGGCGCAGGGCGATCACCAATTCGCTCAGATTCATCACTTTGATTTCTTTCACTTCGGCGACCTGGGCCAGGTTGAAGTCGGCTGTCACGAGCGTGCCGCCCGTGTCGCCTGCGAGGAGAAGCAGACGATCGTCTGTCCCCGTGCCTTCGTAACGGGTGCTGTTGATTACCAGTCGACGTCCGTATGTGTCGCGTAGATCGCGCAGAAGTTTGAGACCACGTCGCCCCTTGGCTCGCTTCTCCAAGTTGGTGGAGTCGGCCAATTGCTGCATCTCGTCGATCACGGTTTGAGCAACGATCGCCTGACCTTCCAGCAAACCGCAGGCCAACATGCCGCGGATTCGCCCATCGATGATCACGCTGGTGTCGAGGATCTTTGGGGTCGCAGGGGTGAGAACACCATCTGCGACCAGCAAGGCTTCCGTGCTTGTTGGGTTAAACAGGCGCAGGAGAGTGCGTCCATGAACCTCAGCGAGGTTGTACCCCAGAACCCCAAAAAACACATTGCTGAGAACCGCAGCCAAGGGTTTGACCAGCGTCACGCCACCGGCAAGTGGGAGCAGCAGAATGGGCGCCAGCAATAAGTTGGCGACTAACAAACCAAGGATCAATCCCACCGATCGACTGATCAATAAATCGGTGGGCATCGTGCGCACCTGCTGCATCAGTTGCAGCCGCAGCCGCT
This sequence comes from Synechococcus sp. CC9311, assembly GCF_000014585.1. Taxonomy (NCBI): domain Bacteria; kingdom Bacillati; phylum Cyanobacteriota; class Cyanophyceae; order Synechococcales; family Synechococcaceae; genus Synechococcus; species Synechococcus sp. CC9311. The sequence continues at coordinate 681,871 of NC_008319.1, forward strand.
TAAAAACGAGGCCTGCTACGAGGCCTATGGCGGTGCCAAGGCCTGTGAGCGCGAGGCGAACCTGTTGGACATCAGTGACATCGTCCAGCATCTCTTGCGGAAGGAGATGAACTCCCATCCAGCCGGTTGCTCCACCGGAGATCAGAAATAGGACCAGGATGAGAACTTCAACCATGGCAATCAGTCGTGGCCGTTCACTCCGTATGCAGGCAGCATGCACCATCTTCCGTCGCTCTGCCTGCGCAGATGACCGCATCTGCACCTCGCAGCGCCTATTTACATATTCCTTTTTGCCATCGGCGTTGTTTTTACTGCGACTTCGCTGTGGTTCCTCTCGGTGATCGGGCTAATCCATTTGGAGGGTCTGGTAGTGGCTCAATCGAGGCCTACCTGGATCTGCTCAGCGCAGAGATCAACCTGTCTCCCCAAGGCCCTGCACTGGCCACCGTGTATGTCGGGGGTGGGACGCCATCGTTGTTGAGGCCCGATCAAATTGCAGCACTGCTGCAGCAGCTCAAAGGTCGATACGGCTTCCAGGACGGTGCCGAAATCACTCTCGAAATGGACCCTGCCACGTTTGAGAGACGTGATCTTCTCGCCCTGATCGCTGCAGGCGTCACCCGCGTGAGTTTGGGAGGTCAAAGTTTTGACGATGTCAGGCTCGCGGCCCTGGGGCGTCGACATCGCAGGCAGGATTTGCTGGAGGCCTGCCATTGGCTCCAAGAGTCTTTGCAGGTTGGTGAACTCCAGAGCTGGAGTTTGGATCTGATTCGAAACCTTCCAGACCAAGGAAATCTGGAATGGGAGGCTCAGCTGGAGCAGGCCGTCGCTGTTCAAGCTCCCCATGTGTCGATTTACGACCTAAGCGTGGAGCCAGGCACTGTGTTTGCTTGGCGTGAGAAGCGAGGCGAGCTGGCTCTCCCTGAGGAAGATGCGGCCGCCGACCGCATCGCCTTCACCACCCACAGGCTCCGACGGGCCGGTTACAGCCGCTATGAAATCTCAAATTTCGCCAGGCCAGGCCATGCCTCCAGGCATAACCGCGTGTACTGGAGTGGTGTGGGCTGGTGGGCCTTTGGCCTGGGTGCGACCAGTGCTCCCTGGGGGGAGCGGATGGCTCGGCCTCGTACCCGTGAGGCCTATGCCTCCTGGTTGAAGGAACAGAGTCAGAAACTAGATTCCAGCTTGCTTCAAGGGTCAGCGGGAAGCTTGGCTTTGGATGATCGGTTGATCGTGGGGCTGCGCTGCCATGAAGGCGTAGATCTATGGGATCTTGCGAGACGCTGCGGATGGAGCGAACAGCGCTGCAGCCGTGATCTATCCGCCCTGGAGGCGCGCTGGCAACCCTTTTTGGAAAGGGGTCTCCTAGAACGCTTTGGCTGTCGCTGGCGCCTCAGTGATCCCGAGGGGATGGCCGTTAGCAATCAGGTGCTGGTGGAGGTGGTGGAGTGGTGGGAGTTGCTCTCTGATCCCGTTGCTCCTTAAGCCAGCTTTTGAGAGCGTTAATGCTGAGTTCACGGCCTTGCATCCGGGCCGGAGTGAAGGGCGGTTGGCTTGGCGTTAAGCCCAGCAGGTCGGCGGTGACGCTGACCTGTCCATCGCAATCGGGTCCGGCGCCGATGCCGATCACCGGGATGGACAACGTGCGTCTCAACCGACCGGCGAGTTCGCTGGGGACATGCTCCACAACAAGGGAGAAACAACCGGCGTCCTGTAGAGCTTGTGCTTGGCGATGCAGTTTGTCCTGGCTACGCGGATCGATGCCTTGACGCCGGTAGCCGAGTCGGTGCACGGCCTGAGGGGTGAGTCCGAGATGGCCCATCACTGGAATACCCATGCGGACGAGGCGATCCACAACAGCAACGATCTCTGGCTCTCCACCTTCAAGCTTGATGGCAGCAGCATCCGACTCTTTGAGAATGGTGCCTGCAGCGGCGACGGCGCGATCGAGGCCGCACTGATAACTCAGGAACGGTAGATCGCAGACCACTAGTGGTTGCTGCGCGAGAGGTTTGCTCATTCCACGGCATACAGCCTGGGTGTGATGGAGCATGTGTTCAAGCGTGACCGGAAGGGTGGTCGCATGGCCAAGAACCACCATCGCGAGTGAATCACCCACTAAGACGACGTCGGCACCGGCTTCTTCCACCAGGGCAGCACTGAGGGCATCCCAGGCTGTGAGCATCGTGATGGCTCTGCCGGATTGCTTGAAGCGAATCAATTCAGCTGGGCGCATCCGCCCTTCCGCCATCAAAGTGGTTCATTGCTAGCATTAATTCGATTCGGATCCATGCGGTCCAGACGCCCAAACCTGGTCAGAACCGGAAGGGAGCAGCCACACGGGATGCTCTGGGCAGGCGTGGACTCCGGGTCACCAACTTTTAATTGTCGTTTTGGCGTTGTTGACGCTGCCTGAGGAAATCAGGAATTCGAGCACCACTTTCTGGAGCGATGTTGGTGTTGGAACTGGGTTCGAACGCTGAAACGGCGGGCCTAGTGGTGATTCGCTCTGAGCGATAGGGATTTCCGTCTGTAAATCCAGTGGCAATCACGGTTACGTGAATTTCTCCCTCAAGTCGCTCATCCACCACAGCGCCAACAATGATGTTGGCTTCAGGATCCACTACGTCGTAAATCACCTCTGATGCGGTGGTCATGTCCTCCAGGGTCATGTCCCGGCCGCCACTGATGTTGATCACGCATCCGCTGGCACCATCGATACGAGCTGCTTCGAGCAAGGGGCTGTTGATGGCGGTTTGGGCGGCTTCAACCGCTCGTGATCGGCCTGAACCCACACCGATACCCAGCAGTGCAGTACCGGCTTCGGTCATGACGGAGCGCACGTCAGCGAAGTCAACGTTGACGAGGCCTGGGAGCGTAATGATGTCGCTGATTCCCTTCACTCCCATGCGCAGAACGTCGTCGGCACTGCGGAAGGCTTCCTGCAAAGGTGCTCCAGCGATGGCATCCCGTAGTCGATCGTTGGGAATGACGATCAAGGTGTCAACGTGCTCTGCCAGACGTTCAATGCCTTCATCGGCCTGCCGCATCCTGCGGCGACCTTCAAAACTGAATGGTTTGGTGACGATGCCAACTGTGAGGGCCCCACTTTCTTTGGCAACCTCTGCAACGACAGGAGCTGCACCGGTACCGGTGCCACCACCCATACCCGCTGCGATGAAGACCAGATCTGCGCCTTGCAGGGCCTGTTGGAGATCAGCTCGCGACTCTTCTGCAGCTTTTTGGCCAATGCTGGGGTTGCCGCCAGCTCCAAGCCCGCGTGTAAGTGTTTGGCCTAACTGAACCCGATTGTCAGCAGCTGATTGAATCAGCGCCTGTGCATCGGTGTTTAAAACGCGGTAAGCAACCCCTTCGAGGTCACTCAAAATCATACGATTAACTGCGTTGCTGCCACCCCCACCAACACCAATCACTTCGATGCGGGCCGATTGGCTAGGCGAGATGCCCTCTGGATTCATGGATGAGGACATTTCACTGCTCACAATCTCCATTATGTGGGCTTTAACAGCTGTAATCGGTTGCATTATGGAGCTGTGAGCGGCTTTTGCCGACAAAAGTGATACAGGAACTTGATTGTCACGATCATTTTTGCCGCGGGAGCATCAAGAATCGCTGGGTTTTCCAGGGGGTGCTGGATTGGGCTTAGGCCGTAATTTCAGTTCAGGTTGGCTTGGATCACTGAGATCTAGGCCTTCGCTAGATGTGCCGCGAAGGTTGGGAGGGAGGCTTTGATTGAGTTGCGCAATGGTTATGAATTGCTGATCTAAAAGGGCGTCATTGGCACCGAGATAGACAAGGCCAAGCGTTTCAATGCGCAAACTGACGCCACCAGCGGGTTCCACCTGAATTGTTTTTAATGGCCGACCCAGCAGGTCTCGTTGTTGAAGAATGCGGGCAATAACGAAGCGGCGATTGGAAATCCAGCCTTCTACTTTGACCGAGCTCGCTGGCTTCTCGCCCTGCTTGGCCATGTCCATCGGCATCCAATGAGCCTCGCTGTCCACCATGCCCCGCTCGATTCCCTTGGGGCCCATCCGCGTGGCAGCCGCGACAGGGCGTCGTTCAACGAGTTGGATGTCGAGGCCTGGAGGGAGAAGGTGCCGCTGAACGGAAACCTCCTGCACAGGAAGCTCCTGCATCAATTTGGTCTCGATTGCACCAGGCTCAAGGCTCAACAGGGATTGGGGAAAGGAAAGGCCTGCAGCCTTCACCACCACGGTTTCGTCCATCCGCTCGCTTCCGCTGATCTGAATTTGTGATGGTGATCGCAGGCTCCAACCCAGGGTCAGCAACAACCAGCTCAATCCAGTGGCCGTGAGGAGAAAAAAAACAAGCCTCCACAATTGGATCAAGCGCTCTTGCCTGCGCTCTTGCCGTAGCCTTCGACGCCGCTCAACACCGGGAGGCAGCGGGCCTTGGCTTTTGCGTTTGCCGAGCTTACGGCCTTTCTTGCTGGAAGCTTCCGGGCTCACAAGTCGCAGCGTGCACGAGACATGAGCTGGTCCATCCAACGGCGGGCGCGATCAGCATCGGCAAAGGGCACATCGAGCTGACGGCCATTCCCAATCAACCTGAGACGGCATCGACCTTGAGATTCACTGGCCAGTGGAGCCTCCCCTGATGCCAAGGCCATAAGTTCGACCAATTCAAGGTCCTTGATCACAAAGTGCCCCTCCTCTTGAAATGACCCAGCACTGAAGCTGCTCCAGCGCAGTTTCCCTTCCTTAAGAAGTGCTGCGCCGCAGCCATCGAGTTTTGCTAACTCAGACTCTTCGCTCCAGGCTCGGAACAGATTTTGACGACGGCGTTCGAGCCACCCCAGTGCTACGAGCAGCACAAAGGCGACGAGGAGTGGAAGCCAGAGCAGACCTTCAATCATCGCTTGTCTCGATGTTGATTCATTCTCGCGCTGTGTGGACCAGCTGGGCCACTAGGTCGGGTAAAGCGACACCACTGGCCTCCCAAAGCATGGGATACATACTTTGGGAGGTGAATCCAGGCAGGGTATTGATCTCGTTCAGCCAGATGTCACCGCTTTTCTCATCGTAAAAAACATCAACCCGTGCCAAGCCATAGGCGTGAACAGCTGTGCAGGCTTGCAGGGCAATCGCCTGAATCTGAGCGCTCACCTGGTCGGGAAGTGGTGCTGGAATCAGCGTTTGGCTGCAGCCGTCGGTGTATTTGGTCTCGTAGTCGTACCAATCGGCCTCAAAACTGATTTCGCCCACAACGGAAGCCTTCAGCTGTTGCCGTCCAAGTACGGCGCATTCCAACTCGCGTGCGCTAACACCATGCTCCACAACGAGGCGGGTGTCATGGCGCGCTGCTTCTTTCAGGCCAGCAAGCAGTTGGTCTCGGTGACGCGCTTTGCTGATCCCAACCGATGAGCCCATATTGGCGGGTTTGACAAAACATGGATAGCCCAATTCCGCTTCGATCCTGGCGACCAGCTTGTTTTGGCGTTCAGGGTGATTGAGGTCTGCAACGTTCAGCCCCACGTAGGGAACCTGAGGTAAACCTGCGGCGGCAAAAGCAGCTTTCATGGCCAGCTTGTCCATCCCTACTGCTGAACCGAGCACGCCGGAGCCCACATAAGGCTGCCCCATCAGCGTGAACAACCCTTGCACTGTTCCGTCCTCTCCGTTAGGGCCATGAAGCACGGGGAACCAAACATCCACCCGGTCGTTGTCGATCGGCAGGGAACGAAAGCCTGCGGGCGGTAGGGGATGGGGAAGGCTGTCCTCTGCAAGCGGCTGCTTTTGCTCGAGCACGCTGTTGGCAATGTGCTCAGGCCACCAACGCCCCTCCTGATCGATGTAGAGCGGAACAACCTCGAAGTGGTCTCGATTTTGCCCTTCTTGAAGGGCATTGATCACCGTGATGGCCGAGCGAATCGATACGGCATGCTCTCCGGATGCTCCTCCGAACACCACGCCAATGCGAACGGGAGAAGAGGGCATGGTGCAGCCGTTCATTCAATAAGCGAACCCGAAAGGTATCAGTTGATCACCGGTGTGCCAGTAAGGGAGAAGGAGCGAACTTGATCGATTCGAACATCGACTAGATCTCCCGCACGATGCGTGATGCCTTGAGGGGATTCAGCAGAGAAGAAGGTCAGCCTGTTGGTGCGCGTCCGCCCCATGAGCTGGCTTGGATCTTTGGGATTCATTCCCTCTGCAAGCACTTGCTCAATCCGACCGGCATAGCGAGCGTTCCGTTCTTTTGCCGTGGATTCAACTAGAGCATTGATCTCTTGAAGGCGTGCCACTTTGACCTCTTCAGAGAGCTGATTGTTCCAGTCCGCAGCAGGGGTGTTGGGCCTTGGCGAATAGGCAGCTGTGTTCACTTGGTCAAAGCCAATTTCTTCAATCAACGCCAGGGTGCGTCTGTATTGCGCATCGGTTTCTCCGGGGAAGGCCACGATCACATCAGCACTGATGGCTGCATCGGGCATTCGCTTGCGAATGCGATCAATGATGCGGCGGTAACGCTCAACGGTGTATCCGCGGGCCATCGCTTTTAAAAGCTCGTTATCACCGCTTTGGAAAGGGATATGGAAGTGTTCGCATACTTTTGGAAGGTCGGCGCAGGCATCAATCAGGCGCTCGGTGAAATATCTCGGGTGACTCGTGGCAAAACGCAGGCGTTCGATGCCCTCCACGTCATGCACTTGGTGAAGGAGATCCGTGAGGGTGTGCTGGCGTCGGCCCTCGGCGGTGATGCCTGGTAGATCACGGCCATAGGCATCGATGTTTTGGCCGAGCAGGGTGATCTCTTTAAAACCACGCGCTGCTAAGCCTTCCATTTCCAAAAGGATGGACTCCGGCAGCCGGGATTGTTCTTTGCCACGAACCGAGGGCACCACGCAATACGTGCAACGCTCGTTACAGCCGTAGATCACATTCACCCAAGCGCAGGTGCTGCTGTCACGCCTGGCGGTGGTGAGGTCTTCGAGGATGTGATGGTCTTCAGTCGCGACCACCTGTTGTCCAGCTTGGACTTGTGTGAGCAGGGTCTCGAGGCGATTGGCGTGCTGGGGTCCCATGACCAAATCCAGCTCTGGCACCCGGCGGAGTAGGGATTCTCCCTCTTGTTGCGCGACGCAGCCTGCCACCACCAAGGTGAGATTTGGATTGGTTCGCTTGCGGATGGCCTGGCGACCCAAATAGCTGTACACCTTTTGTTCGGCGTTGTCGCGAATGGTGCAGGTGTTGTAGAGAACGAGATCGGCATCCAGTTCGGCGTTGGCTTCCTGGTAGCCCATGGTTTCAAGGATTCCCGCCATCCGCTCGGAATCGGCCTTGTTCATCTGGCAGCCAAACGTGGTGATCCAGTAGCTACCGCGCTGCCCCTCGTCCAGAGTGGAGGATGCAGGGTTGGTCTTGGCAAGACTGGGGCTGACGGGACTGGAGAGAGCCAAAGCGGTGGCGATCCTGGAGACCGACGATGGTGAAATCTTCTTTTAGTGTGAGCCACCGCCAGCTTGTGCAAGCTTGGGGATTGGCGTATTAGGGCGATGGGCTGGTCTCTTCGGCGCTTTTCTCTCACCAAAGCGGTGCCGCTTGCCATCAGCCGCGGTACCACCGCCAAGGTGGAACATCTCGAGCTCACCTTCAGCCGGGATGGTTGCATCGGCCGCGGCGAAACGGGAGGGTTTGATACGGGGCATCGTGCCTTCAGTACCGACCACTTGGCCTCGGAGCTCGAGGCGTTGATGCCAAAACTGGTCGATGTTGACCCTGCTGATCGCCAGCGACTCGCCCCTTTGCTGCAGCCGCTAACGCCTCCGGCCCGTTGTGCCGTGGACCTAGCCCTTTGGGATTGGTGGGGGCAACGGTTGGGACAGCCGGTCTGGCGCCTGTTTGGCCTCGATGGCAGTCGGTCTGTTGCCACCAGCGTGACCTTGGGGCTCGGTTCAGTCGATGCGGTTGTCAGCCGTCTTCATCGTTGGTGGCATCAGCTACCGGCAACGCGCATCAAACTCAAACTTGGCGGTGCTGATGGCTGCGATCACGATCGGACCCTGTTGGGGGCGGTTGCTCAGGCTCTGCAGGAGCGCGCGCAACAGCAGCAGCAAACGATGGAGCTTCAAGTGGATGCCAACGGTGGCTGGAGTCTCGATGAGGCAAAGGCGATGCAGGAGGCACTGCATCAGGCAGGAGTGGTGTTGCTGGAGCAGCCCATGGCGGCAGTGCTCGATCCTGAGCGAGATACGGCTGCCTTTGCGGCGCTCAAGCCCTATTGCGCCATGCCCCTTGTGGCCGACGAGAGCTGTTGGGATCTGCAGGATTTGTTGCGTCTTGCCCCTCACGTCGATGGGGTGAATCTCAAGTTGCTGAAAAGTGGAGGGCTCAGTGAGGCTTGGCTGATGGCTCAGGTAGCTCAGCGGTTGGAGCTGGATCTGATGATTGGCTGCTATTCCGACAGCCTCTTGCTCAATGGGGCGGCCGCCCAGCTGCTTCCCTTGATCCGTTGGCCTGATCTCGACAGCCATCTCAATCTTGTGGATGACCCCTATCAGGGGCTTGACTTGGAAGGAGATCAAATGCGAGCACCAGCTGCGGCTGGGCTGGGCATTACCCGCGCGTAATCGCGATCACAAACAGCGCTCTTTTGTGTTGTCGCTGCAAAGTCTTGCTAAACGCGTGGAGAAGAGTTGGCTGAGTTGTTCTGGTTCGCTCAGGTGGTCATCGCAATGAAATTGGAGTGAACAACCACTGTCCTGAGGGGTTTGAACAGATGCCTTTGCTGCTGCTGCAGCACGGTGGTCTCACGTCCCTCTCAGGTAAGACAGGACTTGCACTGTTGCGTCATCGACGGGGGCCGATTGCCGCTGTCATTGATCCTGATCATGCCCAGGGCTCCCTGGCTGAGATCACAGGGATTGATCGTTCTGTGCCAATCGTGCGCGATCTGGCTGCGGCTATGACTCATCGTCCTGCAGTCGCCGTGGTGGGCTTGGCTCCTTCCGGTGGAGTTCTGCCCGACCCGCTGAGAAGGGATGCTTTGGCCGCGCTGCAGGCCGGGTTACACCTGGCCAGTGGCTTGCATACGCAGTTGGGAGAAGATCCCGAATTCAAGGCTGCCTGTCATGCCGGGCAATGGATCTGGGATTTACGTCGGGAGCCCCCCACCGTGCAGGTGGGTCAGGCTCGTGCTGCTGCACTTTCCTGCAAGCGCGTTTTAGCGGTGGGGACCGATATGGCTGTAGGAAAGATGAGTGCCTGTTTGGCGCTGCAAGCGGCAGCAGAACGGCACAAGCTGGTATGTCGGTTTGTGGGAACCGGTCAGGCTGGAATTTTGATCAGCGGTCGGGGCGTTCCTTTGGATGCGGTGCGGGTGGACTACGCCGCTGGTGCGGTGGAAGTGGCTGTATTAAAAGCGGGTACAGGGTTGTCAGAGCAGGATTTGTTGGTGGTGGAAGGGCAAGGGTCGCTTTGTCACCCAGGCTCGAGTGCCACGCTTCCCTTGATGCGTGGCAGTCAACCAACGGCGTTGCTGATGGTGCATCGGGCAGGTCAGTCCACGATCGGGCGACTGCCGCAGATACCGCTGCCCCCGTTGAAGGAGTGCATCAGTCTCTGTGAGTCGCTTGCAGCGATTGCGCGTCCGCGAGGCGCAGGGCCTCCTCCGAAAGTCCAAGCCCTTGCTCTTAACACAGGGGAGTTGTCGGCCGAGGAAGCGCAGAGATCCATCCGTTCTTGTGAAGATGCCTTAGGCCTGCCGTGCGACGACCCCATCCGTAATCAGGCAGACGGCCTACTCAAGGTCTTCCTTAATCGTTGAGGGCGGATGAGGGGATTCGAACCCCCGGATGGCGGCACCACAAGCCGCTGCCTTAACCACTTGGCGACACCCGCCGTGTCAGGTAAGAATCTACCAATTCATCCAACTTCATCAGGAGACGCTCATCGTTCCTTTCCGCAAGCCATCTGCCAACGCATTGGCCGCTGTTCTGGCATTCGCCGTCTCTGGTGTAGCACTCGCCTTCGCCAATCCCTCCTCTGAGGACTTCAAGAGCTATGCGGGCGGCCAACTCGTCTCCGTAATCAGTGACGAGTTATGTGAGGGTGGATTGCCGATGGTGTTGCAGCTTTGGGTCAAAGATTGCCCGCGCTTGATCCGCGATCAGGAGCCAGCGTTGGCGGAGCTCGCTGGTCAATTCAGCCGTCGTCTCAACCTTGGCTTGGCCAGCATTTACACCACAGAGCTGGGTGGACAGGACTTACTCCCCACCTTGCGACTTCCTGAGTATTCGGTCACGACCCTCGGAATCGCCGGCCAATTTGTCATCCTTCAATCCAAGAGTGACGCTGGCAAGATCGAATGATTCCTCGTGTTGGAGATGGCACTCTCAGTGCCTGGATTCCAAGGGGACTGGTCGAGCTGGGCGATGAACGCGTTGGCACTCCAGCGCCGATTACACGCGCTGATGGCCTTTGTGCCTTGCAGGTCTCCTGGCGTGAAGGACGGATTGTGCAAGTCCAGCCTCTCGATGAGGGGGCAGCGGAACCGGAAGGGATGTTGCTTCCCCGTTTGCTGGAACCGCATGCACATCTAGATAAGGCGTTTAGCTGGAGCCGCTATCCCAACCTCAGTGGTACTTATGCCGGAGCGATGGCGGCCAACTTCAGGGAACATCAGACCCGAACCCTTGAGGTGGTTCAAGAGCGCTTTGAGCGCGCCATGCAATTGGTATGGCGCCATGGTCTGCGCGCTGTGCGCACCCATATCGACAGCCTTGGGCCTGGGGCCCAGTGCAGCTGGGACGCCATTCTTGATGGAGCCTTCCGTTGGCAAGGCCTTGTCACGGTTCAGCCAGTTGCCCTGGTTCCTGTTGAGCATTGGGGCACCTCAGAAGGGGAACAGCTGGCGGCTCGGGTGGCAGCGTCCGGTGGCTTGCTCGGCGGAGTGATCTCCCCGCCCTGCTCTGGGCGTGCGCCCCGCCAGGCGTTGAAACACCTTTTGGCGTTGGCCGACCGGCATGGATGTGGGGTGGATTTGCACATCGACGAAGCCAGCTCTGAGCCTGCTGCCGGCTTGTTTCAGCTGTTGCGCGTTCTCAAGCGGATGCCCGTTTCAGTGCCGATCACCTGCAGCCATGCCAGCAGCCTGTCGCTCCTTAGAGCATCTGCGTTGCAGCGGCTTGCTGAACGGATGGCGCTTTACAACATTCGAGTGGTGGCTCTCCCTCTGACCAATGGTTGGCTTTTAGGTCGGCAAGATTTCGGTACTCCTCTGCGGCGACCCTTGGCTCCGATTCGTCAGTTGCAGCGTGCTGGGGTGTGCGTGGCCGTCGGCGGTGACAACGTGCAGGATCCATGGTTCCCAGCTGGCAACTTTGACCCTTTGGCTTTGATTGCAGCGAGCTTGGCTCAAGCCCAGCTGGCTCCCTGGGAGCGCTTGGGTCTTTCGCCCTTCACAACGGCGGCCGCGCGATTGATGGAGATGGAGTGGGACGGGGTGATCCGGGCTGGTGCACCGGCTGATGCGATGCAGCTTTCCGTTCACAGCTGGGCGGAAGCCTTGGCGGCACCTCCGGAGCGTCGATTGTTGGTGCGTGGGGTGTGGCTGCAGGATTCAACCTGAGGATCACCACCGCTACAGCATTCTTTTTCAGTTACAGCACCCCCTCACTTCCAGCCAGTCCTGAAGCGCCATGGTTTTCGATGCTTTGCACAACGAGCTGGCAGCCATTGCCGATCTCAGCTTGCTGACGAGTCCAGCCGATTTGGACCGTTATTCCCGTGACGCCTATGACTACTCACCAGTGCTGCGAAAACAGCTCAGTCAATGCCGCGCCGATCTCGTCGTCAGTGCGGCTTCGGTGCAGGCGGTGCAAGCGGTGGCCGCGGCATGCCATCGCCATGGCGTGCCGCTGACCTTGCGTGGGTCGGGAACGGGTAATTACGGCCAGTGCGTTCCCTTGAAAGGAGGTGTGGTGCTCTTGATGGATGCCTTGCGCGAGGTGCGTTCCATCGATCCGGCTTCTGGTGTTGTGACCGTGGAATGCGGTTGCTTGATGCGTGACTTGGACCGCGCCTTGGCTGTTCATGGCCGGCAATTAAGGCTGTTTCCAAGTACTTGGCGCAGTGCCACGATCGGTGGCTTTATCAGCGGCGGATCCGGGGGGATCGGCTCAGTGCGCTGGGGATTTTTGCGAGATCCCGGTCACCTGCTCGGCCTGGAGGTGGTGACGATGGAGTCTTCACCTCGGCTGTTGCAATTGGAGGCTGCTGAGGCGGAAGCCTTGAATCATGCCTATGGCACCAATGGCATCATCACGGCACTCAAGCTCTCCTCGGCGGCGCGGGTGGCGTGGCAGGAGGTGGTTGTGGATTGTCCCAACTGGACGTCGGCGGTGGAGTTGGCTCAACGATGTGGTCAAGCTGCGGTTGAGTTGAATCTCTGCACCGTTCTGCAGTCGGCCATCGTGGAGCGCCTCCCGTCTTGGAGTGGGGCCTCACGGGGACAGCACAGGTTGCTGTTGTTGGTGGCTCCCGATGGGGTAAGCACGATTGAACGTCTGGCGAGTTCTTTGCAGGCGCAGGTGGAGGTGCTTGGGCCAGAGGACAACCATCAGGGCAATGGTCTGAGGGAGTTGAGCTGGAATCACACAACCCTGCATCTGCGCAATCACGATCCCAACTGGACCTATCTGCAGATGCTTCTGCCCCAGCCGGAACAGGCCTGTATGGATGGGCTCCAGCAGCGCTGGGGCGATGATCTCGTGTGGCATCTCGAGGCAGTGCGTCAGCAGGGGGCCTTCCGATTGGCTGCTCTGCCAGTGGTCTATTGGAGAGGGGCTAAGGCTCTGCAGGACTTAATCGACGACTGTCTTGCCCAGGGGGCATTTGTGTTTAACCCCCATGTCCTCACTGTTGAGGGAGGAGGCCTTGGTGTGATTGATGGCGATCAGGTGGCAGCAAAGCATCGTCACGATCCTGATGGCTTGCTCAACCCAGGAAAGCTTGGCGGCTTCCCAGCGTGATCAGCAGTCAAGGCTGTCGCGGGTGGAGACACCGCTGCTGGAATTGACGCCATCAGCGTCCTGACAGAGCCGACGTTGGTCTTCCCGATCCAACAAAGCATCCGTGAAATCAGCGCCTTCAATATCTGCACCGGCAAAGCTGCTTCCGGCAGCGATCACGCCAACAAGCAAGGCATCGCGAAGATCTGTTTTGGAGAAATCGGCACGATCCATCAGCGCATCACTGAGGTTGGCTCCATGGAAATTGGCTTCTGGGAATTCCGCTTGGGTGAAGATTGTTCCTTGCAGGTTGGCGTCGCTGAAATCAGCACCCCTGCCAGTTGCACCGGCGAAAGAAGTGTTGACGAGGTTCTGGCCGTGGAAGTCACCGCCGCTCTGGTTGGTCAGGGTGTAATCCACCCGCTCTTGGAATAAGGCTCGATCCTGAAGCCCCACACCGGTGGAGGTGTCGAGAGCGATTACAGGGAATGGCAGCACTGTCATGACCGCCAGCAGAGCAATCGCGAACAGTGAGCGCAGAGTCTGGTTGCGCATGACGGATGCATCGAAAGCTGACCACACTCTGCCGTTCATTTGCCGATGTGGGTTTCGTGGAGGTCTTGACCCTTAGGGCTCTTGCAGTACTCCCTCGTTCAACAACGATCCAATCAAGTACAAGGAGCCTGCAATCACAGGCATTGGCCTCGGTCTGTCTGAGTCGTTCTTAAACAGTTTGATGAGAACGTCCTCCACGCTTGATGCGCTCCTCAGTTGATGCGCATGCGTTGGGAAGATCTCGCTCAATGCGTCAGCTGTCCAGCTGACATGCCCTGGCACCGGCACGATCCAGGCTTCATCGTTTGGTTCCAACAGAATCCTGAGCATCTCTGGGGCTTGCTTGTGGCCCTGAATGCCAAGAATCCAGATCTGCTGATGCCCTGGCTGGTTCCAGCATCGACGCTCGAGCGCGAGCTGCTGAGCTGCATCGGGGTTGTGGGCTCCATCCACACGCACAGATTGGTGGTTCCAGTGAAGCGTTTGCAGCCGTCCAGGCCAACGGGCTTGGGCCAGGCCTTGCCGGATTTGCCCCTCTGTGATCGCGCTGCCCAGTGCATTCATGCGTCGCAGCGCTGCACGGGCAACGGCTCCATTACGCCGTTGCAGATGTCCAGGTAGCCCTAACTCCCACGCGTCTGGGAGGGGCTCCACCCACTCCAGCGTTGCGCCCATGTCTTGGCTACGCGCCTCCAAGACCTTGGTCACCTCCTCGTGTTGAGGGGCACTGATTACATGGGCTCCAGGGCTGATGACCGCTGCTTTTTCGCTGCTGATGGCGGTTAAGGAGTGCCCAAGATGCTCGCAGTGATCCATTCCGATCGAGCCAATGGCGATGAGAGGTCGATAGGGATGGGCCGTTGTGGCATCCAGCCTTCCTCCAAGGCCTGCTTCTAGGACGAGCCAATCCAGGGTATTGGCTTCGAAATGGACCAAGGCTGCGCTGATCAGCTGCTCGAACGGGGTCAGGTTGTGGTGCTGAGCCAGCGGTTGGAGTTGTTTTAAGCGTTGGCGTAGTTGAGGTAGCTCAATCTGCTGCTGGTTCACGCAAATCCGTTCACACCAACTGGTGAGATGGGGAGAGGTGGTGAGGCCAGAGTGCAGACCTGCTGCTGTCAGGCCGCTGTGAATCATGCAAGCGATTGACCCCTTGCCATTGGTGCCCACCACCTGCACGGCGGGAACATCAGCGCAGGGGTTGGCTAGATCAGCAAGTGCCCTTTGCATTCGCTCAAGGGATAGATCCATTCCCCGCTGCTCAAAGGGGGAGAGCAGGTCCGCCAACTCATCGATGGGATCAAGCTTGGAGAGAATCACGCGTTGAGCAAGTCCAGCGTGCGTTCAAGTCGGGAGAGCAGCTCGTTCACCTCTCGGCGATCAATCACTAGGGGAGGAACCATCCGCACTACCTTGGTTCCGGCAGGCACGAGCAAGAGTTTTTGCGCTAAGGCTGCTTTTACAACATCAGCAGCATTGAGATCGCAGTCCTCTCGGAGAACCAATCCCTGCAGCAATCCCCAACCTCGGGCATCCTCGAGTTGTTGAGGAAAGCGTTTGATGAGTTGGTTGAGTCCAGCTCTTAATTGCGCACCGCGTTCTGACACGTTGCGGAGCAGCTGTCTCCGTTCCAATTCGCGGGCGACGGTTAGACCAGCGCGACAAGCAAATGGATTGCCGCCAAACGTGCTGGCGTGATCTCCAGGTGTGAACAGGTCGGCGTGTTTGGTTGTGAGCAGGGCACCGATCGCATGGCCACCACCGAGTCCTTTCGCCAAGGTGATCACATCTGGTTGGACATCGAGTTGCTCGTAGCCCCAGAGCCTGCCGCTGCGACCCATTCCCACTTGAACTTCGTCAAAGATCAACAGGATGTTGCGTTCATCGCAGTGGCGACGCATCGCACGGAACACTTCGGGATCGCCTGGATTCACACCGCCTTCACCTTGGAGCGGCTCGATCAGCACAGCGCAAACCTGAGGGCCATGGGCCTCTAGGCGGTTTAAAAGCAGTTCAAAGCTGTGGATGTCGTTGTAAGTGAAGGTCTCAAATCCCTCCACCATCGGCTCAAACCCAATGTGATAGCGAGGTTGACCGGTGGCGCTCACCGCTGCCAGCGTGCGGCCATGGAAGCTCGCTGCAGCCGTCAAGATGACGGGTCGTTCGATTCCCCGCCGTTGGTGGCCATGTTTGCGGGCCAATTTGATGGCCGCTTCATTGGCTTCCGCACCGGAATTGCAGAAGAACACACTGTCTGCGCAGCTGTTGTTCACGAGCCAACGGGCTAGCTCTTCTTGCTCGGGAATCTCATAAAGATTGGAGACGTGCTGCAGGCGGCTGAGCTGATCCTTCAGAGCGCGCCGCATCGCGCGGTTGCTATGGCCGAGGGTGCAGGTGGCAATTCCAGCTACAGCATCGAGGTAGCGATGGCCTTTGTGGTCACGGACCCAGCAGCCTTTCCCACGCACCAGGGTGAGCGGGTAGCGGTTGTAGGTCCCCATCACAGCAGTGGGGGGAGACTCCGATAAGTCAGTGGTTTTTGTGGATGTACCTGCCATTTCGCCCGACTGTTGACCAGTGGCCTTCGTTCTTCTATTGAAGCTGACCGCCCCTTGAGGGCCTCGCTCACAGATCAGTTGGAAGTGACAGGCCCTTTGCCTTGCATCTCAGTACTGAATCACCAATGTGCCCATTCAATGAATGGGATTATCCCGATTGGGTCATACAGGTGGTCGGACTTGAACCGACAAGGGTTTCCCCGCCGCATTTTGAGTGCGGTGCGTCTACCAATTCCGCCACACCTGCTGGTTCGCGTCTCCAGACGCTCTAGGTCCCTCAATGATTGAGAGCTCACTAATTACCCTACACGTTGTGGGACTGAGGCTCCCTCAGGATGTACGCCTGGTTAATTTGGCTCCAGTACGACCCAGCTTCGCTTCGATATCGGCGTAGCCACGGTCGAGGTGTTCGAGGCCGCTCACTTGCGACTTTCCATTCGCGACCAGTGCCGCCAACACCATGGCTGCTGAGGCCCTGAGATCGGTTCCATTCACTGGAGCTCCGCTGAGTGCGGACACTCCTTCTACGACCGCAGTGTTGCTTTGAACCCTGATGGAGGCACCCATGCGCTGCAGCTCTGCGACGTGCTGCATTCGGTTTTCATAGATCTTTTCGGTGATCACACTGGTTCCCTGTGCCGTGGCCAGTAAGGCCATGAACGGTGCTTGAAGATCGGTGGGAAAACCAGGGAACGGTTGGGTAGTGATGTCGATGCCCTTGATCTCACCTGGAGTAATCGTGATCCCTTCGTTGTCGATCTCAAGTTTGCAGCCGCAGTCTCGCAACTTCTGCAGAACTGCACTGAGATGATCAGGAATCACAGGTGCCACTCTGAGCTTGGAGCGGGTGATGGCCGCAGCAAGCAGAAAGGTGCCAGCCTCAATGCGGTCGGGAATCACCGTGTAATCGCAACCATGGAGTTGATCCACACCTTCCACGGTGATGGTGGGTCCACCAGCCCCGGTGATTTTGGCGCCCATCGCAATCAACAAGTTGGCGAGATCCTGTACCTCTGGCTCCTGTGCAGCATTCGAAATCACGCTGGTGCCTTGAGCCAAGGCTGCAGCCATCAAAATGGTTTCCGTGGCGCCCACACTCGGGCAATCCAAGACGATCTCTGCACCTTTGAGACGTTGCTCCCTGCCTGGAATTGAGGCGGCAATGATCCCGTGATCCACGTTCACAACGGCTCCTAGGGCCTTCAATCCACGGATGTGTTCCACCACCGGACGGGCACCAATGCGGCATCCCCCTGGAAGGGGCACCCGCGCGTGTCCCATTCGGGCGAGAAGCGGGCCAATGGCAAAAAAGCTGGCTCGCAGGCCATTCACCAATTCGTAGGGAGGCTCAGCTCCCGTCATCTGATCGGCATGTAGGTGAACCACCTCGCCGCTGCGTTGAACCTTGACGCCCAGGGAAGACAGGATTTCTGTCATCCCGCCGATGTCCGTTAATGGGGGGACATTGCGAAGCGTCAGGGGGGCTTCGGTTAGTAGAGAAGCAGTCATCAGCACGAGGGCTGAATTTTTCGCGCCGCTGACGCGAAGCTCTCCGCTCAATTTTTCTCCACCATCAATCACGAGGTGCGGCTTGAGAATGTCTTGAGACGCAAGAGCCGCTGCCGTCATGCCCGTGGTTACTAAATTCACGACCATCTTGACCATCAAGGATGAGACCGTCTAGACGGCCGGCGCTCAAACTGGTTCTGTTGGGTTCAGATCGTGTCTGTCACTCCAAAGCTGATGTCGTATGGTCATCAGGTCACGTTTGTGACGCCAGCGGTTGTGGCGGAATTGGTAGACGCGCATGTTTCAGGTACATGTGTCTTCGGACGTGGGAGTTCAAGTCTCCCTAACCGCATTAACGTGATTGGGTCAGGACTCCCAGCTCCTTCATGATTGTGCTCAAGATCTCCAACTCATCGGAGGTAGTGGCTTCCAAAGTTGGCAAGTTTCTCGAATTTTTGACACCTGACTCGATTGATCAATCCACTGTGGAAGATCAAGTCATTAAAAAGTTGGTTGAGAATTTGGCCGCTGAAGGAATCAAAGGTGAAATTGCTGCGGTTCAAGGCATCGACCTCAACGGTCAGGATCTCAATCTTCACGATGGCTTGAAAGTTCGTAAGCACACGAGCTTCTGATTTCGTGTCATTGAAAGATCAGTCAGATGAGCTGATCACAAGTCGTCGCAACCCACTCGTGCGAAGACTTCGTTCGTTGTCAGCCCGTTCAGGGAGAGACGAGCATGGCGTGGTTCTGTTGGAAGGAACTCACCAACTTCAAGAACTTCAGTGCTGTTCTTGGACAGATTCTGTTTCACTTGATGTTGTTGCAACTCCCGCTTGGTTGCAGACGCACGCTGACTTGATTCGTGCGTTGCCGGGGTCTGTGCGGGTGCAGAGGATCAGTGCCGAAGCATTGCAAGCCGGCTTAACCACGGTTCAGCCCGATGGTGTTGCTTGTTTACTGCCCTTGGCTTGCTTGCCTTCAGTGGTTGAGGCCCCCGACTTTGTTCTGGCGCTTGATCGCATTCAGGATCCAGGCAACCTCGGAACGCTGCTGCGCACCGCGCGTGCCGCAGACATCCAGCAGGTTTGGTGCGCGTCCGGTGCTGATCCGTTGGCGCCGAAGGTGGTGCGCTCGTCGGCTGGTGCGATCCTGAGCTTGCCAGTTGAGCGCTTTGGCCCGGATCCAATGGAAGGGGTCGTTCAACTCGCGGAACGATTGAACCAAGCGCGTGAGGCCGGGCTTCAAATTGTGGCCACTTTGGTGCCAGATGCGGCAGCAAATTTAAGCGTTCAGCCCTATTGGGAATTGGACTGGACCTTGCCCACGGTTCTTCTGCTCGGAAACGAAGGAGCAGGACTGGACCCCTTGTTGCAGGCCTGCTGCTCCGCTGGCGTGACCCTGCCCCATAGCTCCGCTGTGGAATCGCTCAATGTGGCTGCTGCTGCGGTCCCTCTGCTTTTGGAGAGGCGACGGGCGAGAATGACGTCTTCAATGCAGACGACCGGGTGAGCGACGCCAATTTCGACTTCGATGTGATCGTCATTGGCGCCGGATATGGCGGCTTTGACGCAGCCAAACATGCAGCCGATCATGGCCTCAAGGTGGCGGTCCTTGAATCCCGTGACATGGGAGGCACCTGCGTTAACCGTGGCTGTGTCCCCTCAAAAGCTCTGTTGGCTGCCAGTGGTCGCGTGCGTGAGCTGGCTGATGCTGAGCATCTTGCAGGGTTTGGTATTCATGCGGCTCCAGTGCGTTTTGAGCGCAAGAAGATTGCTGATCATGCCAATCAACTGGTGGCCACGATTCGAGCCAATCTCACCAAAACGTTGGAGCGGGCAGGGGTCACCATCCTTCGCGGTCAAGGTCGGCTTGAGGGGCCTCAACGGGTTGGGGTGCGTGAGGTCAGCGGAGTGGAAAGGGTCTTAACGGCACGGGATGTGATCTTGGCCACCGGCTCTGATCCCTTTGTCCCCCCGGGCATCGAAACGGATGGGCGCAGTGTGTTCACCAGTGATGAGGCGGTCAATCTGGAATGGCTGCCTCGTTGGATTGCGATTATTGGCAGTGGCTATATCGGACTGGAATTTGCGGATGTCTACACGGCTTTGGGCTGTGAAGTCACGATGATTGAGGCCTTGGATCGGGTGATGCCAACCTTTGATCCTGATATCGCCAAGATCGCAGCCCGCAAATTGATCGATGGTCGCGATATTGATGCGCGCTCTGGGGTTTTGGCCAAATCGATTCAACCAGGATCACCGGTGCAGATTGAGCTGGTTGATATGCAAACCAGAGAGCCAGTGGAGACTTTGGAAGTGGATGCGGTGCTCGTGGCGACAGGCCGTGTGCCAAGCAGCAAGCATCTCAATCTCGAGTCTGTGGGAGTGGAGACCAATCGCGGATTCATTCCAGTGGACGACAGCATGCGCGTGTTGGTGAATGGTGCTCCACAGGCCAATCTCTGGGCTGTTGGCGACGTCACCGGCAAGTTGATGCTCGCTCACACGGCCGCGGCTCAGGGTTCGGTGGCTGTTGACAACATTCTTGGTCACCCCAGGCAAATCGATTACCGCAGTATTCCTGCCGCCACCTTTACGCATCCTGAGATCAGTTCTGTGGGCTTATCAGAAGCCGATGCCAAGCAGCTCGCAGGAGAGGAGGGTTTTGAGTTGGGAACGGTACGGAGCTATTTCAAAGCCAATTCCAAAGCGCTTGCTGAACTGGAAAGTGATGGCCTGATGAAGTTGTTGTTTAACAAAACCAGTGGGGAGGTTCTGGGGGCGCATATCTACGGGTTGCATGCCGCTGATCTGATTCAGGAGATTGCAAATGCGGTGTCCCGTCGTCAAAGCGTGACCCAACTTGCCAATGAGGTGCACACGCATCCAACCCTGAGTGAAGTGGTGGAAGTGGCGTACAAGCAGGCGGCTTCAGCAGTGGGGGCCTGAGTGATGGAGATCCGCCGTCGTCCACCCAATCCCAAGGTGCAAGTTGCGCATTTGGAGTACGCGGTCCCTGATCAGGACAGCGAACCTCGCAATATTTTGGAAAAAATCGTCTGGGAAAAAGATCGAGAGATCGCGGTTGCTCGTGAGCGCATGCCATTGGAGCAGTTGCGCCGCAAGGTGGCCGATTTGCCCCCAGCCCGTGATTTTCTGGGCGCGTTAAGCGCTGCAGCGGTGAGGCCTGCCGTGATTGCTGAGGTGAAAAAAGCGAGTCCCAGCAAAGGTGTGATTCGAGAGGATTTCGATCCAGTCGCGATTGCCAAGGCTTATGCGTCCGGTGGGGCAAGCTGCCTTTCGGTGCTCACAGATAAAGCCTTTTTCCAGGGTGGTTTCAATGTGTTGATTGAGGTGCGCGAAGCCGTGGATCTCCCATTGCTTTGTAAGGACTTCATCCTCAGTCCCTATCAGCTCTATCAGGCGCGAGCAGCTGGAGCCGATGCTGCGCTTTTGATTGCGGCGATCCTCACCGATCAAGACCTTGCCTATTTCGCCAAGGTGGCCGCAGCACTTGGCCTTACGGTTTTGGTGGAGGTGCATGACGCTGAAGAGCTGCAGCGGGTGTTGGCCCTGGGTGGTTTCCCTTTGATCGGAATCAACAATCGGGATCTCACCAGTTTTGAAACGGATTTGGCAACGACTGAAACGCTCACGGCCCAATTCGCAGAGCAGCTGTTGGAGCAGCAGATTCTTTTGGTGAGCGAATCGGGACTGTTCCATCGCGCTGATCTTGATCGTGTTCAAGCCGCTGGAGCACAGGCTGTTTTGGTGGGTGAAGCTCTGATGCGGCAAGCGGATGTGGAGGCAGCACTCCAATCATTGATCCATGGTTGAGAGGCAGGTTGAAACGCTTGGATCAGCACCAACAAGCCGTGAATCGGTGGGTTCCGATCTCTGTCCGGTAGAATTGCTGAATCTGAGGATCGCGACTTGCTGATCAGTGTTCTGACGGGCTTCGCGGCGGGTGCTGTGCACGTTGTTGGTGGTGCTGATCATCTTGTCGCGATGGCCCCCTTTTCTCTCAGGCGTCCATTGCAAGCCATGAAGTCAGGAATGGCTTGGGGCGGCGGCCATTCCCTAGGGGTGGTGTTGCTTGGCGTTGTTGCGATTTTTTTTAAAGACTTGATCCATGCTGAAAGCATGTCGGCATGGGCTGAATTTTTGGTGGGGGTGTCTTTGCTTGTGATTGGCGCTCTCGCCATTCGAACCGCATTTGGTTTGGAGTTGCATACCCATGACCATCACCACGATGGTTCGGCCTTGCATCGCCATCTCCATCTGCATCTTCGTGGTCAGAACAACCATCGCCGCCATGCGCATGCGGCATCTGGTCTTGGATTGCTCCATGGATTGGCGGGTGCCGGGCATTTGTTGGCCGTGATCCCAGCTCTCGCGTTGCCGGTCCATGGTGCCGTTCTTTATCTCGTTGCTTATTTGTGCGGATCGATGGGCGCCATGCTCGCTGTGGTGAGCACTCTCTCTTTGCTCACGATGCGAAGTAGCGCTCGTTTTCTTCCTGTTTTGGTGGGTTGCACTGGGGGGCTTTCAATCGTGACGGGAGCGATTTGGCTCCAGAAAACATCATCATTTTTGTTCTGACGGCGTTGCGGCGAGTGCCACAACTTCTCCGATTAAGCACTTTCGAGAGATGATCCCCCATTGCCGGCTGTCTGTGCTGGCATCGGGGTAGTCACCAAGGATGGTGAGCTGATTGTCCGTTACAGCGCTCAGCCGTTTGATCACACGGCATGACGGCTGATGGGGGTGGATGCAAACGATGATGGCTCCGATGGGGGGGACCTCTGAATGTTGATTCAGAGGTCGCACGATGACGGGGTCTTTAGGTTTCAAGGTTGGCCACATCGAATACCCCTCCACTTGCATCACCCGTCGCCGACCACAAAAAAACAGCAGTAGGTCGAGGAGACCTACTGCTGCAAGAGATGGTTGAGATCCTGATATAGAGCTCAGAACCTGACTCAGGAAGCTGTGACCCAGGCGTCAGTGCGGCCTTTGGACTGCCAGAACATGCCGTGGATTTTCTCCACAGCGGCGAGAAGCTCTTCAGCTTTGCCTTGGTCGATGTGAACCTTGCAGGCGCTGCAAAGTTTCGCCGCTTTCCAGAATGTGTCGTGAAGATCGGGGAACGTCGCCAGGTGCTCGGGCTTGAAGTAGTCGGTCCAAAGGATCAAGAGTTCTTTCTTGGTCTTTTGGGCTTCATCTTCCTTGACCGCAACGAAGCGAGCAAAGGTGTTGAGAGCAGCGTGGTGGTCTCCGGCAGAAGCAGGCGCTTCCAAAGCCTTGAGCTTTTTGGTCATCGCGAGCACTGCTTCAGCGTGAACACGAGCTGAAGCAGGGTCATAAACACCGCAGGGTCCGTCGCAGTGGGCTTCAACGGTGGAAGCGGGCAAGGAGCGAACGATCGCTGATAGAGCCGTGCGAAGCATCGGGTTTTAAACAGAATTTCCGTTCGACAAGCCTACCTATGGATCACCTGCCTTTGGATCACTTTTTGATGTCTAGTAGTTCGACTTCAAAAATCAGGGTTGCGTTCGGAGGGATCACTCGGCCTGCACCACGCTGGCCGTAGCCCAGGTCAGGGGGAATCACCAACTTGCGCTTTCCGCCCACTTTCATCCCTTGTACGCCTTCATCCCAACCTTTGATCACCCGACCGGCTCCAAGCGGAAATTCAAACGGAGTGCCGCGGTCGTAGCTGGAATCAAATTGCTTGCCGTCTTCGAGGGTGCCGCGGTAGTTCACGACCACGTTCTGTCCCGAGCTCGCTTCATCACCAGTGCCGACAACCAGGTCGGTGATTTTCAGTCCACTCGCGGTGACTTGAGGCTTCTCTGCTTCAATCGGTCCGCCGAGCGCTGATGCATCAGCCAGCTTGGTATCGGGAGCCATCGCAAACAAGGAGGGGTTGGGGTTGTCGGGGTCGAGTTCCATGGGATTGGCCACGGCCTGAACGACAGCCGATTGGGCCTTCATCTCAGTGTTGCTGGCCATGGTGGATGGTGTTGCTGCGATCACCGTGGAAGGCGATACCAGTTGGCTGATGAACGCCACCATCAGACAGGACGCAAAGACAGCGGTGCTGATCAAAATCTCGCGCACAGAATTTTGCTCGATTGAATCCAAGTCTTGCAGTTCATTCCTCTCGCTCCTTTTGGCGTAACTGCTGCTCAAGGCGATCGATTCTCCCCCGAAGCTCATCCACTTCTCGCTGACTTGCCAGACCGAGGTCTTGAAGGATGTTGTCGCGGTTGCGTTCGAGGTTGCGGCCCATCTGCTGCTCGAGTTCTGGAGTTTCGCCGCGCAATGCTTTCAGCACATCTTCAACTAGGGCGGAAGCATGGGTTGAATCAAGGCGGCCGCTGCTCACCCATTCCTGGGTGACATAACGAAGCCGATCGGCAACAAGGGTGGTGGTGCCGAGTCCACGAAGAAGTAGCTGCTGCAGGGGATTAGCGGTATCCATAGCCATACGGGTGAGTCTCGATACAGGATGGCTTGATCTCCCGGCACTGACCATGGGCAATGACCGATCCCTGGTTCTGCTGCAGGGGCTGGTGGGAGGACTGCTTGCAGGCGTTGCCCTGACAGTGTCGGGGCCTTGGTGGATGGTGCCGGCCCTGGCGCTGCTCTGGGCTGCGTCCTCCAGTTCTCTCGCCTCTGCGCTCTGGGGTGGCGTGGCCGTTCTGTTGAGCCATCGCTGGTTGCTGGCCTTGCATCCCCTGATGTGGATCGGTGTTCCCGCTGGGCTCAGCCTTCCCGTGGCTGCTGGGATCTGGTTGGCCTGTGCACTGTTGGCTGCCCTACTGCTGGCCTGTTGGAGTGGTCTTGTGAACCGCCTTCCCTTGCGGGGGAGCTTGCCCCATGCCGTGCTGGCCGCGGCTGTATGGGGATTGGTGGAAGTGGCGCTATCCCAAAGCCCTGTGTTTTGGATCGGTGTTGGTGGCAGCTTGCTTCCGGCCGACCCCCCTTTGGCTGCGCTGAGTCGCTGGATCGGTGAGGGCGGACTTGCCGCTCTGCAACTGCTGCTCGGCTGGTGGCTTTGGCGCTTGCTGACGCTGTCCCGGCGTGAGTCGGGTTGGTCCGGACTGCTGGCCGGCGGCCTGTTGAGCCTTGTTGTTCTTCATGGGGTAGGGGCCAAGCTGCTCGAGAAGCCAGTCACGATGGCTGCCCAATCCGATCGAGCGGGATACAGCGTTGGCCTCTGGCAACCAGCGATACCCACCCGCGAAAAATTTTCTGCGCAGCGCCAACGGGACCTGCCCTTACGGCTTCAAGCTGCGCTTCAAGAGGCTGAAGCTGCTGATGCGGACTGGCTGATGGCACCTGAAGGCACGTTGTCGTTCCATGATTCCCTCATCGCTCCGGCTCCGATTCCATTGATGAGTGGAGGGTTTCGCTGGTCGAGGGGACGTCAGCACAGCGCCATGGTTTTGGTGGAGGCTGGTGGCACCACTCCGGTGGCCTCGATTGATAAGCATCGATTGGTTCCGTTAGGGGAATGGGTTCCGGCCTTGCCAGGTCTCAGTGGCCTCTCTGCCATTGGAGGCCTGGAGGCGGGAGAGCCATCCCGGCTTTGGCGCTGGGGTGGTCCACCTGCTTCTGTGGCCATCTGTTACGAGATCAGTAATGGAGCGGCGTTGGCTCGCGCCGTGGCTGAGGGGGCGGAGTGGATCCTTGCTGCGGCCAACCTTGACCCCTATCCCCGCCTCCTTCAGATGCAGTATTTGGCTTTGGCCCAGCTGCGCAGTTTGGAAACGGCCAGACCGCTTTTATCAACGGCGAATACGGGTCCAACGGCCATGATCCGAGCCGATGGCCAGATCGCAGATCGCTTGGCGTCGTTCGATCCAGGCCTTTTGGTGGTGCCGTTTCAACCCCGCACTGGTTTGACTGGGTATGTGCGCTGGGGAGAGTTGCCCCTGCTGTTGCTGATCGGAGCCTCGTCGCTGGTGTTGATCAGACCGGCGAGTCGATTAGGCCCCCGCCCAGCACGACCTCGCCGTCGTACAACACAGCCCCCTGACCAGGCGTGATCGAGAACTGAGGCTCTTGGAAGGTGAGTTTGCAGCGATGAGGGCGCTCTTTGGCCCGATCGTTAGCAGTGGCTTCGATGCAGATGAGATGGGCTCGAACGGGTTCGCTGCGGTAGCGCACTTGCACCTCCACCTCCATGGGTGAATCGAGTGGGGGCGGCGCGATTGAGACCCAGTTCATAGCGCCAACCTCGCAGCCAGTCCGACCAGCTTCTGCCCTCGTGGCGACCACCACCTGATTCATGGCGGCATCGAGTTTCACCACATGGAGTGGTTCACTCCAGGCAATTCCCAAGCCTTTACGTTGACCGATGGTGAAGTGTTCGATTCCGTCGTGCTGCCCGACCACCGTTCCGTCTTGCAGCACGATTTCACCGTCCCGTGGGGGAATGTAGGCATCGAGGAAAGCGCGCATCGAGCCGTGGTGATCGGCGAGGCAGAGGTCCTGGCTTTCTGGCTTGTCGGCAGTCCGTAATCCGTGGCGCCCGGCCTCAAGACGGGTGTCGGCCTTGGTGAGTTCGCCGAGTGGGAACACCACGCGCGCCAAAACTTCCTGGGGGAGGTCATAGAGGAAGTAACTCTGGTCTTTGCGGCGATCCAAACCTCGCAACAGCTTCCAGCGACCGTCTTCCCGGTCAAGACGGATGCGGGCGTAATGGCCTGTAGCAATCCTGGGGAGATTGCGTTCTTGTTCGGCCCAGGCGAGCATCGGCCCGAATTTCACCGAACGGTTGCACTTGGAACATGGCAGGGGTGTGATGCCAGCTCTGTAGCCATCAACTAAGCCTTGAACGATCTCGCGAACGAAGGTGTCTCTTGAATCCACCACGTGGTGGGGAACCCCGAGCTGTTGACAGATTCCGGCAGCATCCACCAGGCCCTCGGCGCAGCACGCTCCCTTTCCGCTCATCAGCCAGAGAGTGAGGCCCTCCACCTCCCAGCCGGCTTCCACCATCAATGCTGCGGTCAGCGAGCTGTCGACCCCGCCTGAAAGCCCTACTGCCACACGATGCTCGCCAGGCCATTGGCGCAATCGCTCCAGGGCCTCGGCACCTGCTTGAGTTGCTGTAGAGGTGGTCATCTTGGCCTCTGCCGACATGGGCGGGCATCGCTGTCTAACTCCATAGTGAGGGCCCGGGTGTTTTTGGCTTGGTCTGGCCTCCTCTTGATACGGAGCACTGGCTCGTCAGTGCAGAGCAAATGCTGGCTCTGGAGCAGGAATGGCTGGGGAGTGGTTTGCCTGTTGCCGCTTTGATGGAGGCCGTCGGCCAGGCGATGGCTGATTGGTGTCTTCAGCGCCGGAAGCGGCTGGAGCAGGGCGTGTTGGTGTTAGTGGGACCGGGCCATAACGGTGGTGATGGGTTGGTGCTGGCAAGACGGCTGATGCATGCCGGAGTGGAGGTGAGGCTGTGGGCCCCTCTGCCGCTCCGGCAAACGCTTACCCAAGAGCATTGGCGTCATCTGGAGTGGCTTGGTGCAACTGTTCTGGAGACGCAGCCGGATCCGAGGGATTCAGCTCTGTGGGTGGAGGCACTGTTTGGATTGGGACAACATCGTCCTCTCCCTGAGGGTTTGGTGCTGTTGTTTGAAGAACGCGAGCGTGTTCAGCCCGGTCGGTTGATCAGTTTGGATGTCCCTGCGGGGATGCATTCCAATCACGGCCGGATGCAGGCCGGCGGTGGGGCGGTGGCCTCCGACACGTTGTGTGTGGGCCTGGTGAAACGCGGGTTGGTTCAGGACGCAGCTCTAGCCAATGTGGGATGTGTGCATCGCTTAGACCCTGGCGTTCCGCAACTGTTGATTGATCGACGGAAGTCATCGGCTGTGCTGCGGGTGATGGCAAAAGATCTGGCGACCCTGCCGGTTCCCCAAGATGCGCCAACTGCGATGAAATATCAGCGAGGCCGCGTCTTGGTGCTTGCAGGTAGCGATCGCTATCGCGGCGCAGCAGTCCTGGCGGCGAATGGGGTGATGGCGAGCGGGGTGGGAAGTTTCAACGCTGCGTTGCCAGAAGCCGTGGCTGAGCTCATCTGGCAGTGGATTCCTGAGTTGGTGGTGTCGGCCGCGTTACCAGCAACGGCTTCGAGAGGGTTGGCTTGGGGGCCATGGCTGGCGCTCGCAGATCTATCCCGTTTTGATGCGTTGTTGCTAGGCCCTGGTATTGGAGCGCTGGAAGCGCAGTGGGATGCCTGGGCAGAACCCTTGGTGTCGTTTCAAGGGCTACTCGTGCTGGATGCGGATGGGCTCAACGCCTTGGCCGCCTCAAAGCAAGGCTGGCGCTGGCTTTGCCGGCGTGAGTTCCCAACCTGGATCACCCCGCATCGCAGTGAATTCGCAAGGCTTTTCCCTGATTCCAGTGGTAAGGAACCGCTGGAGAGTGCGCAATGGGCAGCAGCAGAGAGCGGAGCGGTTGTGCTCCTGAAGGGTGCTCACTCCTTGATTGCCGATCCGAATGGTGTGGTCCATCAACTTGTTGATACGTCTGTGCAGGCGGCTCGCACGGGCCTGGGAGATCTGTTGGCTGGATTTGCCGTTGGCTGGGGGGCGCGTTGCCTGGCTTGTGGAGAGGAGCCGCAGGGAACAGCTCTTGCGGCCGCGGCTTTGTTGCATGCCGAGGCGGCAAGAACTAGTGAAGATGCCAGTAGTGCTAGGGAGATTGCCAAAACCCTTGCTGAGCTCACCCGTCGGATTTGCGGGAATTAACTATTAAAAAGTTGAAGAAGTTTTAAAATGCACACAATTCAAAACGCACAAATGTGTCGTTTTCCTTTCACGAATCTGAAGGGTTGCTGAAAACATTTGGGTTTATCGTTTTTTCATAGGAAAGTCTCTCAACGACCTAGAGACGAGTTGCCATGGTTTCCTCAACAGCTCGGACCTCCGAGACTCAGAGACGCAGAAGCAGTGATCCGATTAGTTGGTATTTGGCGACGATTGGCCGAATACCACTGCTGACTGCTGCTGAAGAAATCGAGCTTGGCAATCAGGTCCAGAAGTTCATGGAGCTGACGCAGGATGGATCGGTCTCTCCTGACAGTGAGGAGTTCAGCTCCAAAGATCGCCGCATGATTCGCGTTGGCCAGCGAGCCAAGCAACGGATGATGAAAGCCAACCTTCGCCTTGTGGTGAGTGTCGCGAAAAAATATCAAGGCAAAGGCCTTGAGCTTCTCGATCTCATTCAAGAGGGTTCCCTTGGCTTGGAACGCGCCGTTGAGAAGTTTGATCCAACTCGCGGATACAAGTTTTCGACTTACGCCTTCTGGTGGATTCGTCAGAGCATGACCCGGGCAATTGCTTGTCAGTCACGCACCATTCGTCTGCCGGTGCACTTGAGCGAGCGTCTCACCACCATCCGCAAGGTGAGTCTGGATCTTGCACACAAGCTCGGTGCGATGCCCAGCCGTCTCGAGATTTCTGAAGCACTGGACATGCCTGTTGAGGAGCTCGATTCCTTGCTGCGCCAAGCTCTCACGACTAGCAGCCTTGATGCTCCTGTGAATGGAGAGGATGGACGTAGTTTCCTCGGCGATTTGATTGCCGATTCCTCAGCAGAGGAGCCTCTCGACAAGGTCGAGCAGCGCATTCACCACGAACAACTTGGTCGCTGGTTAAGTCATCTCAGTGAGCAGGAGCAACACGTGCTCACTCTGAGGTTTGGTCTCAATGGCAACGAGCGCCACACCCTTGCTCAAATTGGTCGTTTGCTCGATGTCTCGCGTGAACGCGTACGCCAGGTGGAATTGAAGTCGCTGCGCAAGCTGCGCAATCTCACTCGTCGGATGTCTCCAACGTTCTGATTGATCGATGAGTCCGCGGCTGGGTTCAAGCATCAGTCGAGGCAATCTTTTTCGTCCTTCACGAGTTCTTTGGGGTCCCCCCGCTCTCTAGCCCTATCTGAGCGATAGGGCGAAGATGCGATGAGCAAAATGCTGTTGAAGAGCTCAAACAGCAGCGAGGGATCATGTCGATCTACAACCTCTGGAGGGGTAGAAGAGGATTATTAGATAGGCATCCCCCCCTATATGTATTGGGGGACAGCTCCTTTGAGAGTGTTTCTTGGTCCAATACCTATACGAATAACTTTTCAGACATGTCCGGCTTCATTCCTAAGAAGAACTTGACCGAACCTAATCAGCCCCAAAAAACCAGAGCGTTGACCTACACGGAAATGATGAATGGTGGGCAGCAAAAAATGGACGATGTTACCCATTACCAAGAGATAGAGATACAGCAGCGAAAGGATGTATCTGAACGCTCCGTCGAGCATCTGGAGCAGTCCTTTAAGACTAAAGATGATCAAATTGGAGGCGGCTCTGGGATCTGATGAGTGCGCATTCTTGCCTTGTCATCTCTACATTTCTTGTATATCTGATCGCTTAGTTCCGATAGAGAGGCGCCACCAGCAAAAGCAGCAACGCTTGGCTTGAAGTTTGAGCGCTTTTTTTGATGAGGACCTGAGGTTCATGTCAAACAGGAATATGAGACTGGCGCTGAGCTTCTCTCGTAAGCCACTTGGTTTCCTTATTTTTTGATGTTGACGAACAGGTCGCTGGAGATAGAGCCGTCCAGGCGTAAGGCAGAAGACTTCGTCCTTCAGTATTATCCACTTCTTTTAAGTGGTTTCTAATCCACATGTTTTGTGGTCTGTTCTTGGACAGGTTGTCTGCAATGAGAGATCTATGTCTTGTATATATGTGGGGTGAAACTTCCTGTATGCGTTACGGGGTTTCTTTTTACCAGTTTAAGCATGTGATCTTCTTTGCATAAGGGTATGTAACACCCTGAAGATTGCTGAACGGGAGAGGAGTATCGTTAAGTTCCAGGTCTAAAAGACACTAAATCATCACGCATTGAATTCAATGTCTCCATGACTTGCGCTGGGACCTGCTCTGCCGTGGTACTAAGAATTGGGCGATCAGATTCCAAGAACTCAAGAACCGTAACGCTGCCAATCAGTGCAAAGGTAAT
Source organism: Synechococcus sp. CC9311 (assembly GCF_000014585.1). NCBI lineage: Bacteria > Bacillati > Cyanobacteriota > Cyanophyceae > Synechococcales > Synechococcaceae > Synechococcus > Synechococcus sp. CC9311. The sequence goes on from NC_008319.1 coordinate 712,508, forward strand.
TGAAATAAACTTCGTCAGGTGATTCTCCTTTTTGTTGGCTTTTTTCTTGCCCTTGAATAAGTAGCGTTCCATTTCTAATCTCCATAACTCTCTCAACCTAATTAGTCAATTCAAAGATTGCTAGAGTGGGTGATGAGAACTAATTAAGTGTTTTCTTAGTCACTAGAACGCTGTGGTGTAGAGCGATGCTTCCTGGAATTGGACCTAGAAGAGTCTTGCTATTAATGAGTGAGTGCCATTGCCCAATATTGAGCTAGCAACTCATTGAAGCTATCTCTGCATTCGCGAGCCTTGCTCCATTCCGAATTGCGAACCGCTTGGTGATATGAACTCATTACGTTGGACTTTAGGGCCCTAAACTCGATGTCACTCATTAGAATAATTCTGTTGAGTATCATGGTGATCAAAAGTATTGCGTTAAAAATTTGTGGTCTCCGTGCAAAGACTTAGAGTCTCATGAAAATCAGTTATGGATTTATTATCGAAATTATTGATGGAGTCCGTGAGTAGTTGCTGGAAATCAAAGATTGCCTAAATTTTATTGCGAATCCTGATGGCTTTTTAAGTGTTTTCCATTCGGCCAACTTGTCTTATCGTTCAAGAAATGCTCTGCGTCAATTCCGTTGTTCATTTGCAGAAAATTATTCGCATAGTGCTGGATTCAATCATCGGTATTGAATATTGCTCTACTTCGGTTGCTAAGGCTTTTTGAAGAGGCAACGCAATTGCGCTGGACCTGGACTGGTTGGCTGCTGAATCCATCTTCGCCAGTTGAGGCCAGCTTCCACGGTTTGCCTTGTTTGGATTGAGACTTCTTCAGTACAGGACAAGTTCGTAAGCCAGTGGCTGTGCCCCTCGTTTATCACCCGGCCTACAGCGCACCTTTGCCCTCCAGCCATCGCTTCCCGATGGCGAAGTTCAGGTTGCTATCTGAGGCTTTAACGGACCTTGGGCTGATGACTCCGCAACAGTGGCATCGCCCTCTACCTGCGCCGCGCCGCTGGCTCGAAACAGTTCATAAGCGGTCGTACCACGAGGCCTTTGCAAGAGGCAGGCTCGATCGGCAAGCTCAGCGCAGGATTGGTCTTCCGGCCACCACACCCTTGGTGCAACGCACCTGGTTAGCGGTTGGGGGAACATTGCTCACGGCCAGGTTGGCTCTTGAGCATGGGGTGGCCTGTCATCTCGCTGGTGGCACGCACCATGCCTTCCCCGATTACGGCAGCGGCTTTTGTATTTTTAATGATATTGCTGTGTCAGCCAGGGTTTTGCTTGAGGAGGGGCGCCTAGAGCGCTTGATGATTGTGGATTTGGACGTGCATCAAGGCGATGCCACTGCACTGATCTTTGCTGATGACCCAAGGGTCTTTACATTCTCTGCGCATGCAGCCTCGAATTTTCCCTCTCGCAAGCAATGCAGTGATTGCGATCTGCCATTTGAAGATGGTGTTGAGGATCAGGCTTATGTGGCTGCAATTGGTGAAGCGCTCCCCTCACTTTTAGACAGCTTTAAGCCTGAGCTGGTGCTTTACAACGCTGGCGTGGATCCGCATCGAGACGATCGGTTGGGCCGACTTTGCCTGTCCGATCCGGGACTTTTGCAACGCGATCATCTCGTGTTTGATGCCTGCCTTCGTCGTCAGATTCCCCTGGCCAGTGTGATTGGCGGTGGCTATGACGCCCTCAATCCCTTGGTTAAGCGTCATGCCCTGGTGTTCAGGGCAGCGACCGACCAGGCGAGATTGCATGGTCTCTAGAGAGGAAAAGACTCAGTCTTCAGCCCAGATGTAGCGCGTCAGTTCTGAGCCATCTGGCTCGGGTGCATTGAGAGCAAAGTCCACGCAATCCTGCACCTCTGCATCGATCTCTTTTTCGATCGCACGAAGCTCATCAGCACTCACTAAACCATCGGAGACCAGATCGCGCTCAAAGGCTTTGAGGGGATCGCGCTTGGCCCAGAATTGCTTTTCTTCCTCGGCACGGAGCTCATCAGGGTCGGCCAATGAGTGGCCCCTGAAGCGATAGGTGAGGCATTCAAGAACCGTTGGACCTTCGCCAGCTCGCGCCCGTTCGATGGCTCGTTCGGCAGCGGCTCGAACTGCGAGCACATCCATTCCATCAACCTCTTCCCCAGCCATGCCGAAGGCAGCAGCTTTGCGCCAGATTTCCGGATCGCTGGTGGCGCGGTCATGGGCCATACCGATCGCCCATTTGTTGTTCTCGACCACAAACAGGATGGGCAGCTTCCAAAGCTGGGCCATGTTGAGGCATTCAAAGAATTGGCCGTTGTTGCAGGTTCCATCTCCGAAAAAGGCCGCGGTGACGGAGTCGCTACTGGAATCACCCATGGCATCACGTTTGTAGCGGCTCGTGAAGGCAGCGCCTAGAGCAACAGGGATTCCCTCGCCGATAAAGGCGAACCCACCAAGCATGTGATGTGGCTTTGAGAACAGGTGCATCGAGCCGCCACGCCCCTTGCTGCAGCCGGTTTCCTTGCCAAACAGTTCACTCATGACTTCGCGGGCTGGGACGCCTGCGCTCAAGGCATGTACGTGATCGCGGTAAGTGCTGCAAAACCAGTCGTGTTGACGCTTCATGGCGCCGATCACGCCAGTACTCACGGCCTCTTGGCCGTTGTACAGGTGAACGAAACCAAACATTTTGCCGCGGTAGTACATCTCCGCGCACTTGTCTTCAAAACGGCGGCCCAGGGTCATATCGCGGTACAACGCCAGCCCTGTCTCACGGTCAACGCTGGCTCTTTGGGTCGTCACGAGTGACGACAATCGCTCGGCGTGAGCTCCCATCGGGGATTCCCCATTCGCAAGCTTGTGATCGATGCCTGCCGCTGCGCCTACTGCGATGTCCTGACTCATGGCACCACCTATTTGACAACGAACTTTAAGGGGCCGTGTTGAGGAGATGGGCAAAACCCCTTTCGCTGCCTAAAGTTTCTCTGCTAATGAGCGCAAAGCTGGTGGAATTGCCCATCGATCATTTCCGCCTGTTGGGCGTCAGCCCTTCTGCTGAAACCGAGTCGGTGTTGCGGACGCTGCAGTTGCGTCTCGATCGCTGCCCCAATCAGGGTTTCACGCATGAGGTCCTCATGCAGAGGGCTGAATTGTTGCGGCTTTCTGCCGAACTCCTAAGCGATGCAGAGCGACGACAGGATTACGAGAGCACCTTGCTCAAATTGGGTCGCGATCATCCGGAAGAGACCGCAGGTCTGGAAATGACGTCAAGCCGGGAGGTCGCCGGCCTGATGTTGCTTTGGGAGGCCAATGCCCCGCATGAGACCTTTCAGCTCACCCGCCAGGTGCTGCAACCTCCTCAAGCGCCCGCCCTTGGTAGTGGTCGAGAGTCCGACCTTGCCCTATTAGCGGCACTGTCTTGCCGCGATGCGGCCCGCCAAGACCAGGATCAGCGGCGGTATGAATCGGCTGCCGGTCTGCTGACTGAGGGCCTGCACTTGCTCCAGCGCATGGGCAAGCTTCCGGATCATCGGCAGCGGCTTCAATCGGACCTAGAACAGCTCACTCCTTACAGAATTCTCGATCTGCTGAGTCGTGACCTTGCGGAGCAATCAGCCCGTCAGGAAGGGCTAGTGATGTTGGAAACCTTTGTCCAAAATCGCGGTGGCTTGGAGGGGGGTGCTGCTGAATTGACGACGGCTGGTATGGACCAGGGAAGTTTTGAGTTGTTTTTCCAGCAGATTCGTCGCTTTCTCACTGTTCAAGAGCAGGTGGATTTGTATGGACGTTGGGAGCGGTTTGGTTCGTCTGATGCCAGCTTCCTCTCTGTAATGGCCTTGGCAGCCGCTGGATTTTCCCAACGCAAGCCCGAGCGTGTTCAGGACGCACGCGGCAAACTTCAAGCCCTGGTTCTTGTTGGTTTAGATCTCAATCCATTGCTTGGATGCATGGATTTATTGCTCGGTGACGTCGATCGGGCATTGGAACACGTCCATGCCAGTCCTGATCTGGATCTGAAGGAATGGCTGGCGAACCATCCCAGTGATGATCTGGCGGCCCTCTTTGATTACTGCCGCAGCTGGCTGGGACGGGATGTCCTCCCCGGTTACCGCGATGTGGATGCCCAGGTTGTTGACCTAGAGGCTTGGTTTGCTGATCGCGATGTTCAGGCCTATGTGGAGCGCCTTGAACGTAAGGAGGGGCGAAGTCTCGTATCGCCCGATCCGTCTGAAACATCTGTTCCCGATACGGATTGGAGCTTCGGGAATCTCCCACCACTGGGCCTTGATCCAGAAGGCACGATGCCCCTTTCTTTTGGAGACGTGGAGTCTTTCCCTGAGAACAGCTCAGATCCTGGGGAGAAGGAGGCAAGGGGGAGTGGGCTGCGGCGGTTCATTCCACTGGCCTGGACGAATCTCAAGAGCCTCCGCCCTTCGCTCACTCGGCTTTCCCAGTCACGCCGAAAGCTCTCCCGCCGCACCCTCTCTCGACTTTCACTGTCGCGTCTGTCGATGTCGCGGATGTCCGTGTCTCAGCTTTCACTGCCCCAGCTTTCGCTCTCCCGGCTTTCGGGGAATAGGTCCTCATGGCCGCAACCGAGGCCTTCCTTATTAATTGGTTCAGGGGTGGTTGTCGTGCTTGTGGTGGTGGCATTCAGCCTCGTGGGATTAAGGCGTGAGGCGCAGCAGGAAACAGCAACTACGTCAACAACGAATCCCAGCGCGGAGGCCCAGCCCAGTGCGGACGCCCTCTCTTCTCTGCCGAAGGCCACCCTCAAACAGGAGCGGCCTAAGCCCAACGCGTTCATGGCACCCTTAGCAGTGGCGAAGCCGAGTGAGGTTCAGCTGCAAGCCCTTCTACAGACATGGCTTGATCTCAAGGCAACGGCGTTGCTTCAAAACGGTGGTACCGAATCCCTGGATGAGGTGGCCCGTCCTGTTCTTGTGGATCGCGTGAGCGATCAGCAGGCCGCCCTGTTGCGGGATGGCCTCGTCCAAAAGGTCCAAGCTTCAATTACCTCGATTCAGACGGTGAGCTCAACGCCCTCTCGCATTGAAGTCAGGGCACAACTCACCTACCGCGATCAAACCCTGAATGATCAGGGAGAGGTGGTGGATGAAACTCCCGCTGGCAACTTGCCTGTGACCTATATCCTTGGCCGAGATCCTGACGGTTGGCGCTTACAGGCTTATATCCCTGGTTAGGAATTTGTCCTAGGTGCTGTTGCTGGATCGACCCATTAGTTCAAAAAAGGGGCAGGACTTTTACAGTTGGATGAAGTGCTGCGCGGACTTCCTCCATGTTTGACGAGCTTTCAGCCCGTTTTGAAGATGCCGTCAAAGGGCTGAGAGGCCAGGACACGATCTCCGATACGAATGTGGAGGGGGCACTCAAGGAGGTCCGGCGGGCGCTTCTCGAAGCGGACGTGAGTCTGCCGGTGGTCAAGGATTTTGTCTCCGAAGTCCGGGAGAAAGCTGTTGGTGCTGAGGTTGTTCGTGGTGTAACGCCTGATCAGAAGTTCATTCAGGTTGTGCATGAGCAGCTGGTCGACGTAATGGGCGGCGGCAATGCCCCTCTCGCGCAGGCCGATCAAGCACCCACGGTGGTGTTGATGGCTGGTTTGCAGGGGGCAGGCAAAACCACGGCGACGGCCAAGTTGGGGCTTCACTTAAAGGATCAGGGACGCAAGGCCTTGATGGTGGGGGCGGATGTGTACCGCCCTGCGGCGATTGAGCAGTTAAAGACTCTCGGCGGTCAGATCGGTGTGGATGTGTTCAGTCTCGGGATCGAGGCCAAGCCTGAAGACATCGCAGCGGCCGGTTTGGCGAAGGCGAAAGAGGAGGGGTACGACACTCTGTTGGTTGATACCGCTGGCCGTCTGCAAATCGACTCCGAGATGATGGAGGAGATGGTCCGTATTCGCAGCGCCGTGCAGCCCGATGAGGTGCTGTTGGTGGTGGATTCGATGATTGGCCAGGAGGCGGCCGAGCTCACCCGCGCTTTTCACGATCAGGTGGGGATCACCGGAGCTGTGCTCACCAAACTCGATGGCGATTCCCGCGGTGGTGCGGCGCTGTCGATTCGCAAGGTGAGCGGTCAGCCGATCAAATTCATCGGTACGGGCGAAAAAGTTGAGGCTCTCCAGCCTTTCCATCCTGAGCGGATGGCGAGTCGCATCCTCGGGATGGGCGATGTGCTCACGTTGGTGGAGAAGGCGCAGAAAGAGGTTGAACTCGCTGACGTTGAAAAAATGCAGAAAAAGCTGCAGGAGGCGTCGTTTGATTTTTCTGACTTCCTTCAGCAAATGCGCTTGATCAAACGCATGGGATCTCTAGGGGGGCTCATGAAAATGATCCCTGGGATGAACAAAATCGACGACGGCATGCTCAAGCAGGGAGAGCAGCAGTTAAAGAAAATCGAAGCGATGATCGGTTCGATGACGGCGGCGGAACGCACACAGCCCGAATTGCTGGCGGCTCAGCCCTCGAGGCGCCGGAGGATTGCCTCCGGGTGCGGCTATCAAGCGGCTGATGTTGACAAAGTGCTCGCTGATTTTCAAAAGATGCGTGGGTTTATGCAGCAGATGACCAAAGGTGGCGGAATGCCCGGAATGCCTGGCATGGGTGGAGGTGGTTTCCCCGGCATGGGTGGTGGGATGCCCGGAATGCCCGGGATGCCCGGGATGCCTGGAATGGGGGGTGGAATGCCTGCTGGGCAGCCTGGAGCGGCTCCCCGCCGTCAGCGTCCTTACAAAAAGAAGAAGGGTTTTGGTCAGCTTTGAGTCCGCGGCACGGTAGGTTGGTCGCTTAGTGCAACGTTTTTGTTGCGCTGAATTCCACCTTTAAGCAAGCGCCACGATGATCAAGCTCCGCCTGAAGCGGTTCGGTAAGAAGCGGGAAGCGAGTTTCCGCCTCGTGGCCTGCAACAGCACGTCGCGCCGAGATGGCCGTCCCCTGCAGGAGCTGGGTTTTTATAATCCACGCACCAAGGAAACCCGTCTCGACGCAGAAGCACTGCGTGTGCGCCTTAGTCAGGGTGCACAGCCCACTGATGCTGTTCGCTTCCTGCTCGAGAAGGGCGGGCTGCTCGAAAAGACTGTGCGACCTGCTGAGACCATTGGCAAGTTGAAGCAGGCTGCTGCCCGTGAAGCGGCAGTGAAGCAAGCGGCAAAAGATGCAGCAGAAGCCAAGGCAGCAGCAGCTAATGAATCTGACGATTCAGGCACTGACTCCACCGAAAGCTGATCAAAGCCATGCCCGAAGCTGCCGCAACAGGTCGCTTCGCCCTTGATCTCCCCCATGCTGAAGCCGCTCTTGCATTAGCAGGATCGGCAGAACAGACCCTGCATCAACTGGAGGCCCTCACCGGTGCTTCCCTTGTGATGCGGGGTCTTCAGCTTGAGATGTCCGGCAGTCTTGTCCAGATCGAACGCGCCGCAGCCGTGGTTGAGTTGGTTCGGCCGATCTGGCAGGACGGCCAAGCGGTGTCTCAGGTTGATCTGCAATCAGCGTTGGGTGCCTTAAATACTGGCCAAGGTGAGGATCACGTCGCCCTGGGCGATCATGTGCTCGCCCGCAACCAAAAGGGCAACCTTCTGCGTCCCCGCACTTTGCGTCAGAAGAAGTACGTGGATGCGATGGAGCGCCATGACCTCACCTTTGCACTCGGTCCCGCCGGTACCGGAAAAACATTTCTCGCAGCCGTGTTAGCCGTACGCATGCTCACGGAGCGAAAGGTTGATCGCTTAATTCTCACGCGGCCAGCGGTTGAGGCTGGCGAGCGTCTTGGCTTTCTTCCGGGTGATTTGCAGCAAAAAATTGATCCCTATCTCAGGCCCCTGTACGACTCCCTGCATGCTTTGCTTGGCCCTGAAAAAACCACATCTCTACTCGAGAGGGGTGTGATTGAAGTGGCCCCACTGGCCTATATGCGGGGTCGCACCCTGGCTGGCGCGTTTGTGATTCTTGATGAGGCTCAAAACACCACGCCAGCTCAGATGCGCATGGTGCTCACGCGTTTAGGAGAGCGTTCACGCATGGTTGTCACCGGTGACATCACTCAGCAGGATTTACCACCTGGCCAGTTGAGTGGTTTGGTGGAAGCGGCACAGGTGATGGATGGGGTCGCCGGGGTTGCTGTCTGTCATCTCACCGCGGCTGACGTGGTACGCCATCCATTGGTGCAACGCGTGGTGGAGGCCTATGCCAGCTTTGATGAACAACAATCTGATCCACAAACAGCAGCTGGTACGAGCCGGCTCAGGGGTGCCTGAATAGGGATCAGCAACTGTATTTTTGCCACCTGCTCGTGGATGGGGTCGTGGTCTTGAACGGTTCGCCTGCTGATTTGAATCGATAGGGGGATCCACACTTCTGCTGTAGTCCATTCCCTGTCATCGCTGGCAAAATATGAGCAGTCTTCAGTGAAAGGCATGCCAGCCAGCAGTAATTTTCAAGAGGCCATCCGGGAGGCACAATCAAGTGCTCTTGTGGGCCCCAATGTTGTCAATAAAGCACTGCCCTATGTGGGCGGTGGCATGGTGCTCACTGCCGCAGGTGTTCTAGGAGGTATCTCTACCCTGGCCTCCCTGGGGGGACAGACGTTCCAAACTCTGTCGTTCGTTGCGATAATCCCTTGGTTCATTCTGTTTTTTGTCGCTCAAAACGCGGCCAAAAAAGGTAATAACGGCACGGCTCTCCCCCTTCTTGCCACCTTCAGTTTGCTCACGGGGTTTACCCTCACAGGCTTAGTTCTTCAAGCCGTCGCTGTGGCTGGTGCCGCTTCGATTGGCATTGCCACGCTCGCGACCGGCCTCACCTTTGCGATCGCCTCCGTGGTTGGCAGAAGGATGAGCGATAGCGTTGGACAGGCTTTATCGGGTGTGGTGGGGCTTGGCCTCATCGGTCTGATTATTGCCATGGTGGTGCAATTAATCGGCAGCTTCTTCGCTCCAGGTGTCTTTGCTGTAGGCACGTTTGAATTGATGATTGCCGGTTTCGGCACGGTGTTGTTTGTAGGCATGGCCTTCGTGGACTTTTACACGATGCCCCGTACCTACCGCGATGATCAATATCTCGCAGGTGCGTTGGGAATGTATCTCACCTATATCAATCTGTTCATCTTCATTTTGCGCCTGATCATTGCGCTTCAGGGTGGTGGTCGTCGCGACTGATTTGATTGATGATGAGGCAAGCTCAATCTCAAGTCGTTGTTTCAATCCCGGCATAGTCCGGGATTTTTTATGGACAGTGTGTGTCGACCTGTAAGGAATTAAGGCGGATTGAACGTCGCTTTGCTCTATTGAGACTTCGAGGTTGGCAAGATCATTCATGCCCAAGAAGAGTGCAGAGCTAATGGGGAATGAACAGGGGAATCGACGGGTTCAATTCATTCTGCGAATAGCAATTTCCGCCGCCTTAGGCGGTTTTCTATTTGGTTATGACACGGCCGTCATCAATGGGGCTGTGTCTGCTATTCAATCCACATTCAATGCGTCTGCAGTGAATCTCGGACTTGCGGTGTCATCAGCACTGTTGGGGTCTGCAGCTGGTGCCTTGGGCGCTGGTTGGCTTGCTGATGGGATTGGACGTCGCCGAAGCATGTGGCTTGCGGCGATTTTGTTTGTTGTGAGTGCACTGGGCTCTGCATTGGCGCCCCACTTGATTGATCTGGTGATCTGGCGCGTGATTGGGGGTGTGGCGGTGGGTTTTGCCAGTGTGCTTGCGCCTGCCTATATCGCAGAAATCTCACCATCGGAGATGCGTGGCCGCACGGGGTCTTTGCTGCAATTGGCCATTGTTCTGGGGATTTTTATTGCGCTTTTAAGTGACTATTTATTGGTTCTTTCCACCCCAGATCAAACCTCCTTGTCGGCTTTGGGGCCGATGGCGGCATGGAGATGGATGTTGATGTCTGAGCTGGTTCCTGCTGTGATTTATGGAGCGATGGTGTTGCGAATACCAGAAAGTCCTCGTTATCTGGTTCAAAAAGGTCGGATTGAGCAGGCTCGTCTTGTGATCTGCCAAACCCTTGGCGAGCCGACGCAACCGGTGATTGATCGGATTCAATTCAGTCTTGGCAACCATAAAGGGAGCTCAATTGCTGACCTTTTTTCAAGGCGATCATTGCTTTTGCCTATTGTTTGGACAGGGATATTGCTAGCGATATTTCAGCAGTTTGTGGGTATTAATGTCATCTTTTATTATTCAAGCTCATTATGGGAGTCCGTTGGTTTCAGTACTACGGACAGCTTGGTTATTACTGTTGTTACTTCGGTCACGAATGTTGTAACGACAATCCTGGCGATCCTTACGATTGATCGATTGGGGCGGCGTCCTTTGCTGCTGATCGGTTCTGTTGTGATCACGATCAGTTTGGGGCTAATGAGTTGGGCCTTTGCCGGAGCTCCCATCGTGAATGGAGCACCTGTGCTTGCAGGTGCTTCCTCATGGGTGGCCTTGATGTCAGCCAACGTTTTTGTATTTGCTTTTGGCTTCTCTTGGGGACCGGTGATGTGGGTTCTGTTGGGAGAGATGTTCAATAACCGCATTCGTGCCCTCGCCTTGGGGTTGTCTGCCACCGTGAATTGGCTTGCTAATTTTGTGATCTCAACCACGTTCCCTGTCTTCCTTGAGACCTCAGGACCGTCCTTTGCCTATGCCCTTTATGCCACGGCTGCTGCGATTTCATTTTTCTTTGTTCTATTCATGGTCCGGGAAACCAAGGGGCTAGAACTTGAGGATATGGTCTGACGGGTTCAGTCGTTTAGATAAGGCTTCAGTTGGTTTTGTGTGGTTTTAAGCGTTGTGGCACATCATTTTTAGTTGCTGTGTAGGCACTGCTCTGTTTTCACTAACATTTCGGCTTTTCTGTTGTGGGAGGAAGAGGCTAAAACTTTAAAGATGCGAACTAATCTGGGATCGATTCAATCGACCGTGCAATCGCTGTCTTCTGGTTTACGTCGTATCCCCAGCGATCTAGAAAGGCCACATCGCTGCCTTGATTGTTGCTTACTGCTGCCAATAAGGTTTCTAAACGTGCTTTAACGCTGTGGGGTTCGAGTTGGCGCAGCAACTCGGTGCAGCGCAGATTCACTCGCTCTGAACCTGCCGCTTGCTTGTCATCGGATTGCTGACGATGGTGCACCACCATCGCTGCGCTCATTGCAAGATTGCGAACGGTGAGGTCCACAACTCCTTCTCCACAGGAACGAAGTTTGCCCACCAGAGCTTCAGGCAATCGATCCATCAGGGCACTGTTGCCAGCCAGGCTGATCACAAAAAAGCCCCTCGCTCCATCGCGACTCTCCAGAAGCTCCCCGACTCGATCGGCGATCACTTCATCACTGATTTCTTCTTGATCCCATTGCTGGAGCCAGACAGCGGCGATTTCCATCGCCTGTTGAAACGTAGGCGTTTGCACGGATTCCGAAATTGGCGGCTCGTTTTCTGACGGAACAGTTGAGTCCTGATCTGTCATGAGGCTTGGAGTACGGGGGTTAGGTCTCTCAGCAGATTAGGTAGACAGGGTTTGGCTGCGTCTTTCTCAACACTTGTTTGAGACACCCTTTTCTTGATGCAAGCATCGCCAAAGTAGGGACAACCAGCTGGCGATGTGTGGAAGCTCAACAAGCTCATGATCTCCATGTGAAGCTGCCAACGGGACATTGGCAGGCCTTACTGCGTCATTGCCAGCAAAGCGGTGAGACACGTGGCGCCGTGGTGCGCAAAGCATTGGCGGATTACCTCGACCTCGACCATCACACCCTTTGGCAGCTCTCCACCTCCACCGCCGTAGTGGAAGGGGTTTTTGGTGGTGCTCTTCAGGTGAAAGACCTGATCGACCATGGCGACTTTGGTCTTGGCACCTTTGAACAACTTGATGGTGAAGGGATTCTTCTTGATGGGGTCTGTTGGCAGGCGAGGGCAGATGGCAGCCTGATCAAGGCGCCGCCTGATGAGGCCATTCCTTTTTGGGTTGCCACCCATTTCCAGGCTGAACGTCAGATGAGCGTGATTGACATAGGCAGCGTTGAGGATCTTGGCGCGCGAATCGACCCGTTTCGGCCCGGAGCCAACTTGTTCGTGGCGATCCAAATCAAAGGGGTGTTTGAACAGGTGGAGATGCGAACGGTGTCGAGGGTGCCCGAGGGTGTGGGCTTGCTAGAGGCTTCCAGCAAGCAAGCCATGGTTTGCATCGAGAAGGTGTCTGGAACCTTGGTGGGGTTTTGGAGCCCTGCGCACACCACCAGCTTGAACATCCCTGGTTATCACTTTCACTTTCTTTCGGACGATCACAGCAGCGGAGGTCATGTCCTGGATCTCAAAGCGGATTCTTTGGAGATTGAACTGGACTTTCAATCGAATCTCAGGCTGGCTCTTCCAGAAACCAAGCAGTTTATTGAGGCTGATCTATCCCATGACATCAGCGAGCAACTCCATAGGGCGGAAACCAAACCCCAGGACTGAGTCGGTGACAGCGCAGACTTAAAGGATGGTTGAGTCTCTTTCTGGTTCGTTCACCAGCGATAAATCCAAGGAATTTCGCTCTGGGTTTGTTGCGCTGATCGGCCGCCCCAATGTGGGGAAATCCACGCTAGTGAATCAGCTTATCGGTGACAAGATTGCGATCACTTCGCCTGTGGCCCAAACCACCCGCAATCGGCTGCGCGCGATCCTCACCACCGATGAAGCCCAGCTGATCCTGGTGGATACGCCCGGCATTCATAAACCCCATCACTTGTTGGGTGAGCGGCTGGTGCGTACTGCTCGATCAGCGATTGGGGAGGTGGATCAAGTGCTGCTTTTGCTGGAGGGATGCGAGGCCCCAGGACGGGGTGATGCCTTCATCGTGCAATTGCTGCGACAGCAATCCTTGCCGGTGCAGGTGCTGCTCAACAAGTGGGATCTGGTTCCTTTGGAGCAGAAGGATGCGGCCGATGCGGCCTACCGAGAGCTGCTCAGTGAGACCGATTGGCCGGTTCATCGCTGTAGTGCCCTGAGCGGTGATGGTTGCCCTGAGTTAGTGAAGGCGATTAGTTCTTTGATGCCCGAGGGCCCTCAGCTGTATCCATCGGACATGGTGAGCGATCAGCCCGAACGCTTGCTGATGGGAGAACTCATCCGTGAACAGGTGTTGCTCAATACGCGCGAAGAGGTGCCCCACAGCGTTGCGGTGAGCATTGATCGCATTGAGGAGATACCCGCGAAGGGCAAGGGCAATGGGCGTACGGCCGTGTTGGCCACGGTGTTGGTGGAGCGCAAAAGCCAGAAGGGGATTTTGATTGGCAAAGGCGGGGCCATGCTCAAAACGATTGGTCAGGGCGCGCGTCTGCAGATGCAGACCTTGATCGATGGTCCGGTGTATCTCGAACTGTTCGTGAAGGTGGTTCCCGATTGGCGAAGTAAGCCGGCCAGGCTCGCGGAGTTGGGGTACGTGGGTGATTAAGCACAGGTTGCTGGGCCTGCGAAGATGCAAGACATGAGCGATCAAACTCCGTTCCCACCGTCAGATCTCGACGGTTTTCTTGCCCTCTGCGTGGGCCGTTGGATGAGCTTGCGAAGCCGCTTCCTGATCCATGCATCAGAGCAGGAATGGCATAGCAGTGAGCGGGGCGAGGTTGAGGTGTCGGCTTCCGTTGTTGCTGGTGTGCCCTGTTTGGACGTGACTCCCGCGGAGGGTGGTAAGAGCACCCTGGCGTTTCAAGCTGATGGCTGTGTCGCGATCCATGCATCCGGCAAGGAGCACAGCGGGCGTTGGCAGCTGCTTCCTGATGCCATCCTTGAGATTCAATTGACAGCCAATAACGGCGACCAGGTGCTGGAACGTATTTGGTTCACCAAACCCAACCTGCGTCTACGCAGCACTACGGCGGTTGGTGGCGATGGAAAGCCCAAGCAGGGCAGTTTCTGCTCGGAGATCCGACGCGTTAGTCGTCCGCAGAGCTGATATTTGATGGCTCCCTATCGCCTCGATGTGATCAGCTTGGCGCCGCAGGCCTTTGCGCCATTGCCTGAGGTTGGGGTGATCGGTCGTGCCTTTGGGGCCAAGATTGCTGAGTTGCACCTCCACAACCCTCGCGATCACGCCATCGACCGTCATCGCAAGGTGGACGATGTGCCCTACGGGGGCGGGGCTGGCATGGTGCTCAAGCCGGAACCGGTATTTGCCGCTTTTGAGTCGGTACCGGTTTGCTCACGGCGGCGTGTGCTGTTGATGTCGCCGCAAGGACAACCCCTGCGGCAGGTTGACTTACAACGCTGGTCGCAGGATTACGACCAGTTGGTGTTTTTGTGCGGGCATTACGAAGGCTTTGATGAACGCATCCGCTCCTTGGCTGATGAGGAGGTGTCCATGGGGGACTTCGTGCTCACTGGCGGTGAACTTCCGGCCATGACGATCATCAATGGAGTCGTGCGGTTGTTGCCGGGCACGGTGGGCACGCCGGAATCCTTAGTGGAAGAAAGTCATAGCGATCTGTTGCTTGAGCATTCGCATTACACCCGCCCGGCGGATTTCCGTGGCATGACAGTTCCCGATGTACTGCGAAGCGGGGATCATGGCGCCGTAGCTCTTTGGCGTCAGCAGCAGCGTGAGCAGCGCACCCAGGAGCGTCGGCCAGATTTATGGAACCGTTGGCAGCAGATCCAAAATCCAACCCCCCCCGCTCCCTAGCTTTGATTCAGGGGTATGGCTGATGAGGCACGCCATTCCTAGTTTCAGTGGTTTTTGCTGTGAAGGCAATGCGCCTTTACACCGATGGCAAGTGTGCTCCGCTGACGCAAACTATGGACATCGAGATCGGAGGCGCTTTGACAGACGACACTCCACCTGAGTTATCAGCAGAAGCAAGCTGACTTCAGGTCCCTGCTCCAACAGTCTCAACAAGACGTGGGTTGTTCCTTTGGTAGGCAATGCCTTGCGCGCCACGCCAATCGATACTCCATCTGCACCGTCCTAGGTGCCCTACGGAGAACACGACCCCACACCTAGAGCCCCGGCCCCAGGTGATCCTGCAGACAGTCGCTTCGCGCCAATCTTTCAGTTCACTGTTTTCGATACGAGGTTCAGTCTTCCGCGATACAGATTCACTGATTAATGGTTTGCGATATGAATAAACGAGCGAGCTAGGCCGTCTTTTCCATCTGGGAGAGGCGGCCTCTCCTTATGGGGCTTTGTTGTCGTTAGTGCTCAGCAGTTCTGACGTGGATGGCATGAACAGGCCTCTTACTATTGGCTTTGAAAGAAGAGCTCTTGGGTTTCAATGATGACTGAAAGCAGAGTGGCGAATTAAAAGATTGGTGTGTTATTTGAGATTGCAACATTAATTGCCTTAAGTGATGGGAATGTTTCAAAGATAGAGGAGTCGTTGATTCGTGGTCTTCCTGCTCAGATCGCTGTCAAGAGCGGTTTGGATGATCTTCGGGGATCGAATCTTCAGAAACGCAACAGCTGAATCAAGCTTGCTCTCTGATCAGGCTCGTTATGGGTTTGAGCTTTGATGATGAGATATTGCGCAATCTTCTTGTTTAAATACTTAAATATGGTGATTGCCGGCAACGTCTAGACCATCTGTTCCATGCGCTTTATATGGGTCTTGCCATCAAGACGGAATGGTGATTCAAGGGTATTCCATTTTGAACTATGAATTACATCGTCCTGATCGTGCCGGCTCGATTTTCAGCAGACATTTATTTGGCTTGATGTTTGTTGTTCAGCTTTCAATGGATACAGTTCAAAATGTCATGAGGATCTGCATTAGGGTTCCGCCCAGACCTACTCCAATCGAGAGGCAGGCGATCCAAACGCTGAGCGGAGGCGGGTTGCCAGGTGGCATGGTGATCTCCCGTTAGTTCATCACAGGCTCCGGAGGAGATAGAGGAGTGAATCGTCATTCCTCGGCCTAACCGGATTGCAAAGGACTAAATCCCTAGTCCTTTGAACATTTTTATTTTCAGGCCTTTGCGGCCACTGATGTGTTTTCGATGAGAGATGACGATGTTTGCAAAGAGGCATGTTGACGTTTCTTTTGAGGAATCATTGTTTTAATGATCGTCCTTGTTTGTTTTTGATGATTTTTTGGCTATTTGAGTGATGCCTTGTGATGGATTATCGCTTTCTTTTATGAAAATATTGAAGGGCTATTGGCTTGTTCTTGTCAATGTTTTAGTTCTGGGGTGATTGTTCGTTTTTAATGGCGTCTTATCGCTTAAGCTGCTCCTCTAGTTTGCTCTGCTTTGTTTGCGGTAAGGGGCTTGATTTTGCGTTTTTCTTGAGTCTTTAGGGTGAAATGGGTTGCGATTGTGTTGCTCTTGCGATCTGTAGGGTCATGCGTTCTGAGTGGCGCTCGGCAGGAGCATGTCATCGCTTCTGGTGTTGCTGTTGCCCTTAAAATCACTTCTCGATGAATCAATCACCAGTTGTTGAGACAGGTGAGTGAGATCGTTCGGCCTGCTCCCCACCCCTTGATGACCTCTTCGGTTCCGTCCCTTCGAATCGGCAACGGCTATGACGTCCACCGGTTAGTACCGGACAGGCCACTGATTCTTGGTGGTCAGCTGTTGGAGCATCCAGCAGGACTAGGTCTCGATGGTCACAGCGATGCTGATGTGTTGGTGCACGCGATCATGGACGCTCTCTTGGGGGCGTTGTCTCTTGGTGACATCGGCAAATATTTCCCCCCCAGTGATCCGCAATGGAAAGGAGCCGACAGTCTTGTGCTGTTAGAGCAGGTCGTGGCTTTGGTAAAGGCACGCGGCTGGGGCGTGGTCAATGTGGATGCGGTGTTGATCGCTGAGCGGCCCAAGCTCAAGCCCCACATTGAGGCGATGCGATCGGCCATCGCCCTCAGGATTGGTGTTGCTCCAGATCAAGTGGGTGTCAAAGCCACCACCAATGAACAGTTGGGCCCTGAAGGTCGGGAAGAGGGGATCTCATGTCAGGCCGTCGCCCTTTTGCAGGCACTTTGATGCAAAGCCTCCTGCCGCGATTCCAGCCGTTGATGATTAGGGTCGCCACCCTGATCAGTGTTGCTTTGGTGCTGATGGTTCAATCAGCCGATGTTCGTTTCGCTGCGTTTGCAGATCCAGACGGTGGATACGACGTTGCTGTGATTGAGCATCTACGCATCTCGGTGCCCGCGCAAGGACGGGAGGCGTGGCTGGAAGCGGAACGAGGTAGCTGGGAGCCTTGGTTGGCTCAACAATCTGGATTTCTGGGTCGCGATCTGCTTTGGGACCCCGAAACAGAAGAGGGCACACTTTTGATTCGGTGGTCGAGTCGACAGGCTTGGAAAGCGATCCCCAGTGAACAGGTGGAAGAGGTTCAGGCCCGCTTTGAGCAGCTCGCTCGTAACGCCATGGCGCTTCCTCAGGTGATGGACAATCCGTTCCCGCTCGTCTTTGAAGGAGAGCTTTTGCCCCCATGAGTAGCGACGACATCCGTCTCGACTGGCAGCGGAACGATCGTCTCGGCATCAGCGAAGCGATCTGGGGTCTGCATAAATCGGTGGATCAGATCGTGGCCATTCTTGAAGCCTTTGCGGTCAGGGATCAGCCAGCTCTTGTTACGCGTGTGGATGAGACGAAGGCTCAGGCCGTTCTCCAGCGCTGCAATACCGAGCTTGTGCGTTTTGAGGCCCGGGCCCGATGTTTAACGTCGGGAGCCCCGCCGACATTGCGACCGGAGCTTGGGACGGTGACGGTGCTCAGTGGCGGCACTAGCGATCTCCCCGTAGCTGCAGAAGCGCAACTGGCCCTGCATTGGCACGGCATTGATGCAGGCCTGCTGCTGGATGTGGGGGTTGCCGGGTTGCATCGACTCTTGGATCAATTACCGAAACTTCAGCAGTCGTCGGTTCTGATTGCTTGCGCGGGCATGGAAGGAGCCCTGCCAACTGTGCTCGCTGGTCTGTTGCCCCAACCGGTGATCGGAGTGCCGGTGTCGGTGGGTTATGGCGTTAGTGCTGGTGGACGGGCGGCACTTGATGGAATGCTTGCGAGCTGTGCTCCAGGCCTGGCTGTGGTCAATATTGATAACGGTTACGGAGCAGCCATGGCTGCCTTGCGAATTCTGCAACGACGCACCTGACTCAGCTGGCCTGCTTTTGCGCCCTGATCTCAGTTTGGGACTCCCCAGTGTGCTTTTTGCCTAAGCGTGAAAGCTCATCACTGTGCTGGTCGCATTCCACATTGCGGAGATGGCAAACCAGCTCGATGAGGTCGCCTTGATCAAGCTCGCCATTCGTCTGCCACTGCATGGCTCTGGGGTCTAAGCGTGGAGCAGTGGAGGTCAAGACTCAACTCGGGAAGTAGGGATTTAAACCTATTGAGTTGAAACCCTGACGGCTTGTTTGATGTCGTGAATTTGGCGGAAGATTTTCTTAAATCAGCATTCAGAGATGCTGGAGGTTTGGATAAGCCATCACCAGCTCATCGGCGCTGAGTACGTCGCCACTTCCATCAGGTTGCCAAATAACCTCGAGAGCCATCAGGTCTGAAGAGGATGTGGAGCCAAGAATCCGCAGCGTTTCGCGCAGGTCTTCGCCACTGTTGACTTGCTTGAGCTTCACGCTTTGACGGCTAGCTACGAGCACTGTGACCACGATGAATTCGTTGGTGGCATCCGCCTCTCCGCTGCTGCTCGATTCCGCTTCGTTGTTGTTGCGCACACCGCCCACATTGGTGGTGATTTCAGCGCGCAGCTTGCTGCGTTCTGTCATCGATAGGCGGTTGAATGTCGATTCAGACGCGTTGAAGGGAACGCTTCCTGATTCAACATTGGCGTACACCCAAAGTTCCGGCTGCCTTAGTAGGGCGAGGGTTGTTTCCTGCAATACCCGTTGCAAACCAGACGATGAGCTGGTGTCAGCGGATGCGGCGAGCTGACGCAAATCGGTTTGCAATGACTTGGCACTTGCGAGCAGTCCGATCTGCATCTGCAGCATCGACACGGGTCCGGTGGACAGCTCCCTGGGGGCTGGATAACCACCGCCGATTGCAGGGGATCCGCCACCACTGCCATTACGCACGGCATTGACTAACACACCCACGATTGCCGCGAGCACTAAAAAGCCAAACAGGCCGCCTCCGCCAAATCCAAAGATCGGGATGATGAACGGAAAGCCCATTCCGCCTCCGCGTCCATATCCCCGTCCGTATCCACCACCTCCGTAACTACGTCCATATCCCCCGCTTCTTGGCATGGACGGGGCGCGGAAGCTACCTCCCCCGATCCGACCGCCGCGAGCGGCTTCACTGGGTTGGGGGCTAATTACCAGGAGGGCAACAACAAGGGCTGGCACCAGCAATCCCGAGAGCCAGCGTCTGATTTGAGCAGCCTGGGGGCGGAGTTTGGAGGAGGCCAAGACGGCATATCACACTCCAATAACTCTAGGAACCACCGCCCACGATGGTGACGATCTCGAGGTTGTCACCGTCTTGAACCTGCTGGGCTTCCCAGAGTTCTGGCGTCAGGATTAAGCCGTTGTATTCCACAACAACCAGCCGTGGGTGATGGCCAAGTTGCTGGATCACTTGATCCAGCCTTGCTGCTGATGGGTCAAGGCTGCGCCGTTCGCCGTTCACCGTGTAATGAGCCATCTACTTCAACTCCTTGCTTCTACTGGGTTTCTGGTGATGCTTTGACTGAACCCTATGCCCTTGATCTATGCCCCCTTCCGATTTGTTAATAGTCGGTAGGTCCTGCTCCGATGGCATAGCAAGGAGTTCAGCTGGTAGTGAAGTGGCAATTAGACATGGCATCTCATGGAGGGTGGCATTGCGCCACCGTTGCTTCAGTTGTGGAATGGGTTCTCGGGCGCCGTGTTCCTTTGGTTGTCTCCATGGCTGTCAGTGAAGACGTGCATGTCATCCATTCCCAAGCATTTAACTCTGCACTGTCTGTTAAATAGTGGAGAGAATGCCAACCCGCTGGCATCATCAATTGTAGCCACTCTGGGTCGATCAGCATTAAGGAGCGAAGGGCCTATGTTTCAGCTGGAGGTGGGCTAGGTGAGGTGGTTAGGGCCTGCGCTATGGCGAGATGCCCTCAGGTGATTTGGCCAAAATCCTAAAGCTTGATAAAGTGACTCAGCTAAAACGATTAAATGGCAGAACACACCTCCAAGCATTTCACGCTTTTGAAACTGGAGGATGCATGGATGCTGAAATCTTCCCATGTCACCAAGGATCAGGATGGAGACTGGATGGTCACCAACGGTGAACTTCATGAATTGCTGGAGTTATTGCAGTCAGCAAAGAACGACTTTCAATGAATCATGCAAGTACTGTGGTGCTATACGGCAAAAAGGACTAACGAGCCTTTGTAGAGCATTCCAGGCACAAGCTTTGTATGGCTAGATGAGAAGCGTTTGCCCTGCGAAGGGCATCTAGTAAGCATTTCAGTAACAATTTTATCTATTGCAGTCAGGGTAGCTTCAGCTTAAGCCTCAGCAGCTTTGACTGATAGTGGGTCTGGAATTGACTTATCAGTTGCAAAAGTAGCTGAAAGATCGTCCTCACGCAGATGTCTGAATGGGATTGTCGATCTCTGATTGGTAAGCACTTGGGCTGTTATGTGTTGTGAAAAAGGTTATGTAAAAGCCACCTTCAAAGGATTAGGCCTAAGTAAAAGAGTTGAATCGCTAGGGTTGTCTTGAATCCTCTTCACTGTGTTCTTCCTCTCCGGGAACCTCAGGTTGAAGTTGTTGCTCCACCCACTGGCTAAGCATGAGCAGAAGGAAGCCGTGTGGTCTGAGGATGTGGTTGTTCTGATTCAATTGGTATCAGTTTTGGTTGCTGTAGATTTGTTTTTAGTCATGCCTAGGGTTTTGTAATAAGCAGCTTCTAAAGCGCTCTCGTAATTCCTGAGGTGCTTCCTAATGCTTGCCTCTACCTCAATATTTGTAGGAGGTAGTGGTGGTTTAAGTGTCACCCAATAAGGCGACATAAGGGGGTCTATTGTGCAGCGGCTGCCCTCAGGCCAGTGTTGGGTCAGCTCGAATGGATTGCTGTTGTGAATAACATTGCTCATCCACTTAGAGTGTTTGCGATTTATCCATCTATGTGCTTGTGTGATGCGAAATGTGATCACATCCATCACAAACTTGTCCCACTTGTTCTGCTTCTCCAGCTCATTCCGCTTAAGTCTCAGAAGACGCAAGTAGTGGCCATTGTGATGTAATTGGCATTGGAGATAGAGGTGATCTCTTCTCCTGTAGCAGGTACGCCTAAGGGTCTGCGTAAGTCGTCTTAGGGCCTCTGCATGGGCTTTTTTCTGCTGTTGTTTGTCGTAGGCTGTCTTTTTGTCAGGAGCCCGTAGAAGGGCATCTAGTTGTGTCTTGCAGAAGGGATTGTCTTGAAATGAATAGAGAAGATCGTAGTGATTAATCTTCCCTTTTTGTATCTCCGAGGTTGGGCGGTGGAAGCGAGTAGGCGAAGGAGGTCTATTGGCGTTGTTCATTGATTGGACCCGGCTGGGCAATATTTGTCTGCGTAGAAGCAGGCTTAAGCGCAAGTGGTTTAGTGGGAGGTTTAGGAGCTTCGTGTGGAGCTGCTTTGACGTCTACACGCTTAACGAGAACATCAAAGTAATAGCCCGTATTCTCTCTTTTCTTTCTACGCTTTCCCTGAGCTTCTAGTGAAGAGCTCATGAGTGGATTTTGTGTAAATGTTTCAGGCGTCTTTTTGTGAATTGATTTGTTTGTCGATTCGCTTTGGGCTATGAGCAATCGCAATATCTCAGCGGTTATGGGTGAGTATGTTCGTGAGCGTTGAGGCAAATGAAAGAGTGACAGGTAAGCCTTGGCTTGGATAATTCTCCTGGTAACGCAAGAAGAATGGACAGTAGGGCTCGTGCTTGCTTCCCTTCTCTATGTGTTTGCTGCTTAGATTGATGATGATGGTAGAGATTTAAGAAAAAATGATCCTATAAATCTTTGATCTGCTCCTTAAGTTGTTTCTGGAGTTCTCTTGGTCTGCGATCCATATGATTCAAAGCAGCAAGGAGATTTTCAGGAGCTAATGCCTCCTGCTCTTTGTTCACTTTCTCAGGATTCTCCAAGTCCTTCAGATCATGAGCAGCTCTGTACTCCGTTATGAAGCTCCTCGACCTGTTGAGGAGTTAAGAGTGAACGGCATGGCCCCAAAGCAAGGGGGGTTAAGCGAGGGTTTGGAGCAGGGTCCGGCTGGCTTCTTCCGGATCATTGGAACTCATGATCGCGCTCACGACGGCGACGCGTTGTGCGCCGGCTGCGCGAACCGAGGGAATCGTTTCAATATCGATGCCACCGATCGCAAACCAGGGCACGGCCGCGTGACGACTGGCTTCCGTCACCCAGCTCAGGCCGGCCGGGCTGAGATCGCGCTTGGTCTTGGTGGCGAAGACGGGGCCAACGCCCAAATAATCGGCGCCCGCTTGCTGGGCCTCGAGCAGGTGCTCGAGGCGGTGGGTGCTGCGTCCGAGCAAGCGTTCTGGGCCGAGCAGCTGTCTCGCTTCTGAGAGGGGAAGGTCGTCCTGGCCGAGATGCACGCCATCGGCATCCACCAAAAGCGCCAGATCAATGCGGTCGTTGACGATGAATAGTGCCTCAAAGCGACTGCAAAGTGTTTTTAGGGCTTGTGCTTCCAGTAAGCGTTGTTTGTCATTGCCCTGTTTGCGGCGGTATTGAACCAGGCTGACGCCGGCCATCAGAGCGGCTTCAACCCCGTGCAGTAAGCGCTCCAGGTTGTTGTCTCGATCGGGATCCGTGATTAGGCAAAGCTTGGCGCCCTCGAGGCGTTCCTGTCTGTGCTGTCGTCCGCAGGCTTCGAGAATCCGCACCTCAAGGTCATAGAGCCCGTAGCGGATCTCAGCTGCGGTGCTGGCCAGGTCTGGATCGAGATTCCGCCCGAATTCCTCCAACACGCGCAGGGCTTCCTGCACCCGGCTGGCATTGGCTTTGATGATCGCTGGCGCGGAGCAACGACTCGTTTGAGCGGGATGGCCCAGACCGGCGGCAACGTCTGTTGCGGTGGAACGGGCCCGGCGGTAGCGATCGTGATGCTGTTGCCCCAATCGCTGCCGCCAGTCTTTGAGTGGTAAGACGAGATCGTCCCGATCCAGTCCAAAGCGACACCAGTCCTCAATGACACGCAGCCCTTCTCGTGCTCGATCCAGGTTGGCGTCGATTAGCCGCGCCACTCGCAGCTTGGCGTCTGCTTCGACAACCATCAGCTCCATGGCAGTCTGAGAAGGATCGCATGCTCCCCGGCTGCCATGGACAACAGCGGATCCGAGAGCACCATGCACGTGCTCGTTTGGGGGATCATCCTCCTGGGCGGTATTGGTGTGTTCATCGTCTGGGGACTGTCGAATGCTTACCCAGCTGCGGCCTGAAGCCGTTGACGGGCTGCATCGGCGTCCTGACCGATTTGTGCACTGAGCTCGTCAAGGCCTGAAAAGCGTTGTTGTCCGCGAAGCCGTTCCACCGGCTCCACGACAAGCTCCTGGCCGACGAGTTCGATGCGCCTATCGAGCAGATGCACTTCAACGGCTGAAGGCGAGTTGGGGTCCACGGTGGGCTGGGGGCCGAGATTCATGACCGCCGGAAGCGCTTCGCCATCGCGCTGAGTCCAGGCGCGAGCGGCATAGACGCCAAGACCTGGCAAAAATTTGCGCCCGTCCACTTGCAGATTGGCGGTGGGCCAGCCCAAATCACGACCTAAGCCGCGTCCGCGCACCACCGTTCCCCGGAAGCGGTAGGGGCGGCCAAGCAGTGCGCTGGCGGTTTGTAGGTCGCCATTCGAGAGCGCTTCGCGAATGCGGCTGCTGCTCATCCGTCCCTCGGCATCTTCCAAGATCGGCAACACCGACACCTGCACTCCAGCAGCCTCCGCTAAGGCCCGCAGAGTGTTGGTGTCGCCTTTCCTGCCACGACCGAATCGGAAGTTGGCCCCCACAGCGATTTGGCGTGCTTTGAGGCAACCGAGCAGCACCTGCTCGACAAAGTCGGCAGCGCTGAGCTGCGCCAGTTGGCGGTTGAAAGGCACCAGGACCAGTTGCTGGATGCTGAGCGGCTCCAGGAGCTCGAGCTTCTCTTCAGGAAGATCGAGGCGCAGGCGTGGCTCACCGTGCAGCACTTCCCGTGGATGCGGCCAGAAGCTCACCACCGTGGGAATGGCATGGAGGTGATCCGTTTCGGTCACAGACGAGATCACCCGCCGATGGCCCGCATGGAGGCCGTCAAAGCTGCCCAACGCCAGGGTGGTGGGGGTTTTGGCCTGCTGTGGGGAGCAGAGATGAATCAACGGCGTTGTGCACGGATCTGTGGTTAATGGCAAGTTTGGACGACAGACCTCCTACCTCGCATGGCCGATCGGCTCGATCTTCAACTGCTCGCCCTTGGCTTGCGCCGCTCAGCGTGGATTCGCTTTTGGACGCAAACCGGGCTTGGAATTGTGATCTTGGGGGTGTTGACGTTCAACAATATCGGCGGAAGTTTGAGCAGAAACGCTGATAAAGCCTTGGGATTGGGTCCGGGGCTGTCACTCACCACGCTGTCGTTTTTGGTGTTGCTGTTCAGCCTTTGGCAGGGCTGGTTGGTGGTCCGGCTGGGGCGCGCCTTAGACAGTGGTGCGCGACCGAGTCGGGGTGAGGCGAGCCGCACGATCAAGCGCAGTTTGTTCGCTGATCTGTTGGGTCTGGTTTTTGCTTCAGTTGGCTACCAATCTCTTGCTGGCGCCTTGTTTGTGCAGGCATCACAGCAGACGCCAGGCATTGCCATTGGTGCCAGAGGGGCGAGTGAAAATATGGCAATCACCTCCTTGGAGATGCTTTCGGTGCTCAGCAACACCCAGGTGTTGTTTGCCCATGTGATTGGGTTGATTTTTTCACTGTGGATGCTGCAAAGGATCTATCGCACGAGCTGAGCGGATGGGGCTGAGCCGACCCACCACTCAACTATTGATCGATGTTTAGTTGGGGTAGGGAGGAGAGACCTCCTCGCCAGAAAAGCTCCGGTTGGATGGGTGTGAGTGAGGGTGCATCTGCTTGGATTTGGGCCACGTCAGTGGGCCAGTCGCGGGGACCATCACCGCCCGATTCAAAATCCTCGACAGCTTCACCGGCGAGCCAGTAATAGGTGCGGCCACGGGGGTCGACCCGAGGGCTGAATTGCTCGTCATAGCGGCGGATCGAAAGGCGGGTCCAGCTCAGTTTCCCCATGGCCTCTTGCTTGCAGGGGGGAACGTTGAGATTGAGCAATAGGTTTTCTGGCCATTGATCGGCAAGGGCTGCTTCGGCTACCTGGATGGCCAAGTGTGCGGCGGCTTGGAATTCTCTCCACTGAAAACAGGCACTGCTCACGGCCATCGCCGGTAGGCCCTCCAGCGTGCCCTCCATCGCGGCTGCCACGGTGCCGGAGCAAAACACATCGGTGCCGAGGTTGGGGCCATGGTTAATCCCTGAAAGCACTAGGTCTGGCTTTTCAGGAAGCAACTCAAACAGGGCCAATTTCATGCAATCCGCCGGGGTGCCGCTGCAGGCCCAGGCCTTGATTCCAGGTTCAAACAGTTCATCGGCCCGCTCGGCACGGATAGGTGTTTGGAGGGTTAGCCCGTGGCCAGTGGCGGATCGCTCTTGGTCGGGACACACCACCGTGACCTGATGCCCGGCTGCTGCGGCCGCTGCCGCCAGGGTGCGGATGCCGTCGGCAAACACGCCGTCGTCGTTGCTGATCAGGATCCGCAGGGGAGTCATCAGAAGGGTTGGTAAGCGTTGGTTGGAACCTAGTCGTGATGGCTCCCTAGAGTCATTGCCGCGAAACCAATGCCTTGAGCGCCACGATCTCCCTGCAGCAGCTCACTGATCAGCTGGACGCCCTAGAAGCGGCGGCGGCGGTTGAGATTCAGGCGGCTGCCGATGCCACTGCCCTGGAGCAGCTTCGGGTGGGTCTGTTGGGCAAGAAGGGGCGGCTGTCAGCTGTGCTGGGGGCGATGGGCAAGCTGCCGGGGAATGAACGCCCCTTGGTGGGCCAGCGCGCCAATGTGTTGAAAACCTTGGTGCAGCAGCTGCTATCTGAGCGCCTGGAGGCGGTGAACAGTGCTGCGATGGCGACAAGAATCGCAGCTGAAACCCTGGATGTCACGGCGGCTCCGCTAGGGGTTCCGATGGGGCACCGGCACCCGTTGATCACCACCACCGAGGAGATTGTTGATCTGTTTTGCGGCCTTGGTTATCAGGTGGAGGAAGGCCCTGAAGTGGAGACGGATCACCACAACTTCACGGCACTGAACATTCCGCCTGAACACCCGGCGCGCGATATGCAGGACACCTTTTATTTGCAAGACAACCTGTTGCTGCGCACCCATACATCGCCGGTGCAGATCCGACACCTTGAAACCAATCCACCCCCGGTGCGGATCGTGGCTCCAGGCCGGGTGTATCGACGGGATGCGGTGGATGCAACCCATTCGCCTGTGTTTCATCAGGTGGAGGTGCTGGCCATTGATGAAGGCTTGGATTTCAGTCACCTCCGCGGCACGGTGATGCAGTTCCTCAAGGCGTTCTTTGGTGACCTACCGGTGCGCTTTCGCGCCAGTTACTTCCCGTTTACGGAACCCTCTGCTGAGGTGGATGTCCAATGGCGAGGGCGCTGGCTTGAGGTGATGGGTTGCGGAATGGTGGATCCCGCAGTGTTGGAGGGGTTAGGCCTTGATCCCGATCGTTGGAGTGGTTTCGCTGCCGGTTTGGGGGTAGAGCGTTTCTGCATGGTGCGTCATGGCATCGATGACATTCGCCGCCTGTACACCAGTGATTTGCGCTTTCTGGATCAGTTTTGATTCAATTCATCTTTCTTCGATCTGAAAATCACCCGTGACGGAATAGGACTCGTGTTCAATACCAGTTGCATTGCTTTATGGGATCTTTGCTATTGCATAGGGACTTTTTAATTACTCCATTAAACTGTCGTGTAATATTCGAATGAGTAGTCTAATTCCATCATCTTTTTTTAGATTGTCGAACGCTGGTATTCCGCTTTTTTTGAATTCTCTAAGGTCATCTCTTAATTCTGGGTGGAATTGACATGTGAATGATCTGCGAGTTTGTCGAGTGTCGTAGTCCCTATAGTTGATACATGTTGCGGCAACTTCTGTGCACAACCTGCCTTCAGCGGTTGTTGAACACAGAATTTCAATACTGCTCGGAAGATTGAACAACCAAGAAAGTTCAGATATCACAAGCTGGTTCCTTGCGGGCAGAAGTGATTGATAGAGATTGCGATAGGCCCAATTCGCAAACAGGATGGCTTCTTCGTTGACTTCGTCGGTATGGAACATAACAATATTTAAGTCCTTTTCGTGAGAAATTGATTCTTCAATTACACCATCATATTCTTCTGCAGTGATTGCTTGAGTGGTGATTAATTCGGCTAGCTCTGGGTCGGGATGGGAGCTTGATTTTTCATAATGAATGATTTCACAGTGACCCGCCTCTGGAACTTCGTTGATCCCTACGGCGAATTCTGGATGATCCCAGCCCTTCGCAACAATTTTGTCGTCTTTGACGATTCTTAGTTTTGTTCCTAGAGCCTGAATTCTATTGCAGACTTGTTTTAAAGCATTTCTAGAATTGGGCTGATTGATTAGGATGTCATCAATAGTCTCCAGAATCTCGTGAGTTGCTTTTTTTATTAATCGTATATGTGCTTGCGCGGCAAGCTGATGTCCAAGGCAGATAAATATAGAAGGAGCACTTCTAAGTCTCCTTGATAAAATAAGCTCCTCACTTAGATCGAGGAGATCAGCATGAGAGCAATTGGTATTATCAAACGATTTGCTATCTCTTACTGTTGGATGCCCGCCTTCAAATACAACAGCTAGAGAAGACGTAAGAACATGAGCGAGTTTTTTTCGGTCCATTAAGCCAGATTTCCACAAAGGGAACACAATTGAGTCGCAATCAGCAATTCTCTGTGCAAGCCATGCAACATTGATTGAGGCTCTTACTGGTTCGCCGATAGTGTTGAATCCAACATGATCAGCTGGTTCGACAATGCAAATGGATTGATTGAATGCAAATGGAGTATTGATAAGAGTGTCTAGATCTTCTTGGCATGTAATCTCTTTTTCTAATGGAGCAGAGTCACCCCATCCATAATTGATTGAATCAGATGTATCATTGTCATAATGAGCTTGTAACAAACTCGGAGAGTGCCGATCTCGTAAGAATTCAGAGAACAGGGCCTGAATGGATTTGAAGCTTGACTTCCCAGGTCGGTAGAACCCAGGAAGGACTCGCCAGGACATGGCTTTATCCATCTTCAAATGCGTGGGATAAATATCTAAAATTTTACACTATTAGTTCTTTCACTCTGCTTTTTAAAACTTGTGGTCAATGACTTTGTGTCTGCAGCCTTTGTTACATTTTCGGTAAAGGCATTGGCTTGATTTGTGTTTAATCAGCGAGGCCGAACTGTTTGAATTGAGCAAGATGGTTGGCGAATCAATCTAACCTGCAATAGAGGCGAGGCAATTCTCAATGCTCTCAGGCGCAAATTTATATCTGATGTTGTATAGAATTAGTGCTCAGGACTCAGTGCGTGCTGCCCGCCACTGCAATTTCAAAAATATGAATCTCAGAGACTTGTCATAATCATCACAAGTGCGAACCTACGCTAGTCAAGCTGTTTGGCTATTATATACTTAACATTGGTAGTATCGGCTGATTCAGTTTGGATTAGCGAGAGTGAGTCGCTACTGTTTTGCTCGTGCTCTCTCTTGTAATGCTTTTACGGTAGTCATGTTTCTTGGCGTCATTCAGTGGCCCCAAGAAATCAGTTTGCTGATCGTTCCTGAAGGCGTTGACGAAAGGGGTGACAGCGTTCGTCTCCTTAAGGGCCTTTTGTCATATCTCAAGGCAGGCACTGCATGGGATTGATGCTTAACTAATTGTTCATGTCGACAGAGCAATGGTGACTCCCAGTCTGATGCTCTTGAGCTTCATCCTGTCTATTGGCTTAATTCCAGCAAGCCAGGCTAAAGATCCGGCAGCACTCAAACTTGGGAAGTGCGACCCTGCTGGCGCAGTTAAGACGCTTGATACAGGATTAAGGAAAGGAAAAAGCTTGAATGATTCGATGACAATGGTCATTCAAAGCAAGCAATTTGATGGCTCAAATGCCTGTATTACGTTCATTCGGGAAGCCTCTATGGATCAGCGTGAAACATTTCCCTATGTGTTCAAGAAGCTTTGGATGGAGTAGTTGTCATTCTCCTGTTCACTCTTTGTTGAAAACTAGGGTAATTAGATTTCTTTTATGGTAGTAGTCTTGGCTGTTCTTGTAAGTCTAGGGTTTTTTAAAGGCATCCATACTTCTGTAATTGCTGTCCCTGGAATATTTTTCATGCCTAGGTTTGAGGTCTCTTGCTTCCATTCGTTAAGTTGTAACTTTGATGTATGTGTCTTAGGTATTCCTTGATCAACATTGCCTAAGAAGTGGCTATGCAATGCCGGTAAAAGTACCTGGCGGTCATTAGTAAGATTAAAAGCGGCCAGTACTTAGGCTCCTAGGTGTTATTTGTAAAGGCTTCTAGTTTGCATGCAATGCAATGACGCAGAGTTAGAACTTTTTTGATCAAGTCGTGTATTGGGTCAGCTTTTAGGTGATTGGAATTACACCTCTATTGGATCAGCTTTCAGCGACTCCATCAAGAGGTCGAATCGGACTGAGTCTCCAAGGCAGCACATCGTTATTAGGAAATGGCACATGAGGTACCCAGTCAAATGAGCCTCTCGACTGACATCGATTCGATCTTTATAAGCGTCTACAGTCTCATTAAGTTCGAGACTTGCCTGTAGGCACAAGTTCTCAATTCTTAAGGATGTCATGCATTCTCCCGGTAACACTACTCTGAATACGCATCTCATGCTTGGCATCAGTCGGTATACCTACGTGCTTAAGTGTGTTTGCTTCACGACCAGTAGATTTGCGGGTGAACAGGATGTACTGCTGTTTGATCATGATGTTCTCTTGTTAGGGGCTCTCTTCAGCTTTCTTCTTTGTTTGGATTAATGCATGGCTAACTCGCAATTTTCCACTATCAATGTGGATGAAAAGGGTTGCGACCCAATCGCTTATGGCTCTCCTTCCTTGGTTGCCTATGTTTGACCCATCGTCATTGCTAACGACGATCTCGGTAGAAAGCTTGGGTCTGTCGAGTGCTGGTATGTCATCACCCCTTGGTGGTTCCTTCTGAAGGTGTGAACGAACTGATCGATCCGGTCGAACCTCCTTCACAGTGGATGGCTGCTCTTTTGTTTTGTATTGGGTAGGCGTAAAATGTCAGCTTGAGCGCTGATTGTGTAGCGCATTCCTGATTGGTAGTTGGCGATTGTTTCTTGATTCTGATGTTTCGTGTCAATGATGAGCGAAACTAGTTTGTGTTTTAACAGCTTAATTCTCCGTTTCTGTTATAGCTCTGGTATTGATTTGAGTAGGTGTGATCTGTTTTGGAATATTGAGGCCAGTTGTGTTTAGAACTGGCTTGGATCGGCCTTCCTCACTGAGATTGTTGGAAAGTCCGTTGATCTCAAGGCTGTGGTGGTTCAGACTTGCTTCCCCTGCTAACACTCTCCCATCGCAGGCAATGTTTTCTTCTGCTTTTGCTTACAGCAATGGTGCTTGTTTGTGTGCCGTGATGGTTGGCTGAGTGCAGGTCAGCTGAAGACTCCATTCCTTCTGATGACTGCTTCAGACCACTGATACACCAAGGGTTTTTGTCGTTTACTGCTGCTTGAATGTCTGTCCTCAGTGTGTTCGACGGTTCATCAAGAGCCTTGGAGATCGTTCGGATCGTCTCACGCCATGAGTGGTCGTTTCTCTCGCAGCTCCTTAACCGTGGCGATGCCTCTGAGACGCGGCTGCCCTTGCCTTCGGTCCTGTGCAACATCCTGACGGAGCTCGGACCTGTGTATGTGAAGTTGGGTCAGCTGTTGAGTACACGCCCCGACCTGCTGGGGGAGGACTACATCGAGGCATTGAGTCAATTGCAGGCGGATGTTCCAGCCGTGCCTTGGGAGCAATTGAGATCGCAACTGGAGAAGGAACTGGGCTGCTCTGTCGACAAGGCGTTCTCAACGTTCACCGACACGCCGATTGCGGCTGGAAGTGTGGGGCAGGTGTACAAAGCAACCTTGCCTGAGTTCGGTGCTGTAGCGGTGAAGGTGTTGAGGCCAGGGATCGCTGCCCAGGTGGAAGAAGACGGTCGCTTATTGCGCAAGATTGCTGCCCTCGCTGCAGCAACGTCTCTCGGTGGTTTGTACGACTTCGTGGGTCTTGCCGATCAGGTGCTTGAGGCTTTGGTGCGGGAGCTCGATTTCAGGATTGAGGCCTCCAATACCTTGCGTCTGCAGCGCAGTTTGGAACAGTCGAGTTTCGTGCCTGACGCTCAGATTCGTCTGCCCCAAGTGGTGCAGCGGTTGTCGAGCCGCAGCGTGCTCGTGCTCGAGTGGATCGAAGGCGCATCAATCCTGAGCCCTGAAGCTCACGAAGCCCTCGAGGCTGGGCCTGGATTGGTGGCAACAACAACGGCGCTGCTTGGTGCCTTTGTAGAGCAGTACTTCGTGGAGGGATTTTTTCATGCGGATCCCCATCCCGGCAATCTCAAAGTGCTGGCCGATGGCAAGGTGATCCTGCTGGATGCGGGAATGGTGGGTCAGTTCGATCCACGTACGCGCAGCAACTTGCTGGATCTTGTCTTGGCCCTGATTAACCAGGACGGAGCCCGGGCAACGGATGTGTTGGAGCAAATTGCGCCACCGGCACGGGGGGTGAAAGTGGATCGTCAGCACTTGCAACGGCAGCTTGATCAGCTGATTGCCAAGAGTTTTTCCAAGCCATTGGAGGAGCTGAATTTCGCCCTATTTCTCGCCGCATTGCTGCAGCTGGCTAATCGCTCAGGATTGAGGGTGCCTGGAACCCTTGGCCTGTTTGTGAAATCGGTCACCAACTTGGAGGGGGTCGGCAATTCTTTGAACCCGGCGTTCAGTTTCACCGGGGAGATGCAGCCCTTGGTGGCTCAACTGCTCGCTCGTGCCGTGATGCTGCCTCAAGAGCGGCTGATGCAGTTTGGCCTTGATTTGCGCAACCTCACGATTGACTCCCCGCGCCAGCTGAGTCAGCTGTTGCGGCGCTTCAGCAGTGACGACTTGGTGTTTGCCATTCAGCTGGAGGGGCTTGATGCCATGCGCGCCAGCTTGGACCGCATGTCGCAGCGGGTGTCCTTGGCAATTCTGGTGGCATCGCTATTGCTTAGTGCCACGGTGATGGCCACCTTGGCCCAACAACCTTTGCTCAGGAACGTTAGCGAGGGGTTATTTATTGGAGCCACCTTGTTTGGCCTCTGGCTGATTGTGTCGTTGCTGCGCTCTAGTCGTCGATGAGTGCGATCAGGACGAGGCGCGTTTGTTGTTATTAACGAAGCCAAGGGTGTTTGAGTCCAAAGAGATCCAGTTGATCCATCACGAGTTTGTTGATGGTGCGACCCAGTACAACCTGTGGTTCGTCGTCGCGAATCTGGATCACAGGGTGTTGAAGGGGCTGAGACTGCGTTGTTCCCGAGATGATCTTGCGTTTGAGCAGTGAATTTCCGGCTTCTAAACCACACACATAGGCACGCTCCTGGCAGAGCCCTTTGGCGCCGAATTCCCGATCTCCCATCCGCACCCAATCTCCAGCGCAGACGATCGAGGCCATCGACGTTTCCAGCGGTGGCCGCTGCTTGAAACTTCCCGGTGAAAACAATGACACCGACCCGGGATAACGCCGCACCTCCTGATCCACCACCTGCGCTGTGCGGAAGGCCGGCTGCACCTTCGGCAACAACTCCTGCATGAGGCAATCGACAATCCCCTGATCGCTGAGTTCAGCAATTGCTGTGGCGTTATAGAAGTCGCTTGCAATCACCGAGCCCTGTACTGGATCTGCACCCCAGAGCTCCTGCTGACTGTCCCTTTGCAGCTGATCGAGCATGAAGAAAGTGGCGCCGGATCCCCGAAGTGCCTGGAAACGCGACAACACATTGGCGGGCTCGGCAACCGGCACTGTGCGATCAAGCCACAAGCGCACGGACACCACATCAATGGCGCCGAGATTGCCTGCCCGCACCAGCTCCGGGGACAGAGCCGCGCACTCTGGGGAGTTGGTCATCAGTGCCCCCATCCCCTTAGCGCCCACCGCGAGCACCACGGCATCCACATCGTTGATAACAGAGCTGCGGCCCGTGGCTAGCGAGAGGGTTTCAACGGAAGTCACCGTTGTTCCATTTGGGGAGACGTTCAGCCGCGATGCCAACGTTCCCCCAAGCACTTCCAGATGATGTTGCTTGCGCAACCGCTGACTGAGCGGAGCCAACAGTTGCTCTGCGATGCTCTTGCGCTTGATCCAGCGCACATCAAAAGAATCCTGATGGGCCAGTGCGTAGTAGTACAGCAACTCCATCGTCACCGCCGCTGAGAGCTCCTCAGGTGGCTTGAACAGTCCCACCAGCAGGATCGGCCGAAGGAACTCATTGATCATCCGATCGCTGATCCGCAACTGTTTGAACAGCGTCAGTGCATCGATGCCGTCGTACTGCTGGTACACCGCATCGTTGCGGTTCAAATCGAGCATGGCTACCAGAAGTCCGGCGATGCTGAGCCGATCGGCTACTGGTAACCGCTTGAAGTTGTTGATTGTGGCGAAGGCCTGGCCCAGAGGGCTGGGTAGCTGCGGGCCATCACCGAACACTGGAGCTGTGGCTTCCAGACCGTTGGGGGACCAGAAGGCGCTGGTGGTGAACTCGGTGAAACGGTTGCCGAGTTTGAGTTCTTCCGTAAGGGCATTGATATTGGGGTAGTCCTTCCAAAACCCCCGCGTACCGGCCTCGAATGGTTTGCCGCTTGGGGTGGCGAGCGGGGTGCTGCCCGTTGGATCGTTCATCCCGTCGATCAAGGTCACCCGAACCCCGGCTTCGCAGAGGGATTTGGCGGCACCCCAGCCAGCCCATCCCGCTCCGATTACAACCACATGGGAGGGGGTGTCGCTTGGCATCGCTCGGACTTGCCACAGGTTGCGGTCTGAACGCTAATCAGGCCTGGTGGTGGGCCGGCGTTGGCTTCAAAAAACAACCTCACGCTGCTTGCAGCCGATTTTTCTCATAAAGTGACTTCGTTCTTTTGAAACGCGATCGGTGCCCAGGGTCGGACTGATCGTGAATGACGGAAAGTCGCTCGCCGTAGAGACCGCTCAAACGATTCAGGAGCGTCTGGAGCTTGCCGGACATGACGTGGTGCGGGCCAGCAGTTCTGGAGGGATGGTGGGTTTCGCTAACCCAGATCAGCACCTGCGCATGTTGGGGTACAACGCCTGCGTGCCCGAGGGGTTTGATGACTCGATGGTGCTGGCAATTGTGTTGGGAGGCGATGGCACAGTGCTGTCGGCTGCCCGACAAACGGCACCTATTGGTGTGCCGATTCTGACGATCAACACTGGCCATCTCGGCTTTCTTGCAGAGGCCTATCTGGGTGATCTTGATAAGGCTCTCGAGCAGATCCTCACCGATCGCTGGACGATCGAGGAGCGCGCCAACATGGTTGTG
Organism: Synechococcus sp. CC9311; assembly: GCF_000014585.1. NCBI lineage: Bacteria > Bacillati > Cyanobacteriota > Cyanophyceae > Synechococcales > Synechococcaceae > Synechococcus > Synechococcus sp. CC9311. The sequence continues at coordinate 747,093 of NC_008319.1, forward strand.
AGCGTGATGCGCGGAGATCAAAGGCGCTGGGAAGCCCTGTCTCTTAACGAAATGGCGTTGCACCGTGAGCCACTCACCAGCATGTGCCATTTCGAGATTGCGATTGGCAGGCATGCGCCCGTAGATATCTCTGCTGATGGGGTGATCCTGTCGACGCCCACCGGATCCACGGCCTACGCCCTTAGCGCCGGTGGACCTGTGATCACCCCCGATTGCCCGGTGCTGCAGCTCACTCCGATCGCGGCTCATTCCTTGGCCTCGCGTGCGCTTGTTTTTAGTGATCAGGAACCGGTCACGGTGTTTCCTGCTACTCCTGAACGTCTGATGATGGTGGTGGACGGCAGTGCTGGTTGTTACGTCTGGCCTGAAGACCGGGTGTTGATCCGGCGCAGTGACCATCCCGTGCGCTTTGTGCGCTTGTCGGACCACGAGTTTTTCCAGGTATTGCGCAACAAGCTGGGCTGGGGACTCCCCCATGTGGCGAAGCCGGATCGTCCATGAATGAGCAGGGAGTGTTGTTGCTGGTTGGTTCTGAGGCCTTGCATCTCAAAGATCGCCTAGAGGCTTCGGGCTATCCAGCGTTGGAGTGGGGGGCTGGAAATAGCACCATTGCAGCTTCTGGCCAGCAGCCGATAGCTGCGATCGTGTCGCCGGGCCAGATGCCTGAGGTGAGTGAGCTCCGCCAGAGGTTTGGAACGCTGCCGATTTTGCTGGGCGTGAACGAAGACAGCATTCAGGCTCGAGAGCTCTGCTTCAGTTCTGGGGCGGATGATTTCTGGTTGGCCACCAATGCACCGAGCGATCTCCTGCAACGCTTGCGCCTCCATCTTTCTCTTCAGAAACGCATGGAAGAGCTCCGTCCCGTGATCGTGGTTGGTGATTTACAGCTTGAAACCAGTAGCGGAATGGTGCGTCGTGGGACCCGGTCGATTGGCTTAACGGAGCGAGAATCGTCGTTGCTGCTGTTGCTGTTTAAGGAGCGGGGCAAGGCCGTGAGTCGTGATCAAATCCTGCGTGAGGTTTGGCACGATGATCAAGGGGTGTCGAGCAATGTGGTGGAGGTGTATATCCGTTATTTGCGTCAGAAGCTTGAGGCGGCAGGCGACACACGCTTAATTCACACCATTCGTGGCCGTGGTTATTGCCTCAATAACGGCGTTCCTTTCCTGAAGAGCTCTTGATGGACGTATCTCCCCCCCAGCCACAGCAGTTGCCGCTTGAAGCTCAATGGTGCGTTCGCGACGACACCTGCGTGCTTTTAGAAGTGGCGGACCAGCCCGAAGAACAACGGCTTGGATTAATGCAACGTCCGGCTTTGCCGCCTCTGAGGGGAATGTGGTTTCCGTTTAAGCCGGCACGCCCGTTGCGCTTTTGGATGCTGAATACGATTGCGCCACTCGACATGGTGTTTGTGCACCAGGGGGAGGTGATTGCGATTGAGGCTGATGTGCCCATTTGTCCAGCAATGCCCTGCAAGTCGTTTGGGCCGATGGCTGACGCGGACGGTGTGATCGAGCTACGGGCTGGAGAGGCTAAGCGCCTGGGGGTTGGCGTTGGGAACGCGGTGGTGATCGAAACGATCCAATCCGTGACGCCAAGCAATGACGCCAGCGAATGAATTGGGAATGGCACGAGCTGGTGGCTCTGGCGTTACGTTTAAGTTGCGCAGGCGTGCCTAGCTGAAGAATCCTTTGGATTGAAGCCACAGCCCAACGGCGAGCAAGGGGCCAACGCCTGCAATGAAAAGAGTGATCTTGAGGCGCAGGGGTGACACCTGGGGTTTGCTTTCTCGGATTGCCATCCTGCGAGTTTCAAACTGCTTGATTCTGCCCTTTTTCGCTCGATGGCGTCAGTCCTCAGTCCTGTGGGGGAGCGCTTCCCTTGAGGATCAACACCGGATTCATGGGAGCAAGCCGCGTGCCATCGGCAAGGGGTTGGCCTCGCCAGGCTTGCTGCTGACTGACTTTCACGGAGTACTTGGCAGCTTCGAGCACGGGACGCAGCTCCGCCATGGCTTCCAGGGTGGCCAGGGGGATCACCACTTCACCCTTGGGGGCCATGCACTGGATCACGTGCTCCAGCAGGGATCGACGTTTGCGGCCACCGCCACCAATGAGCACGCGATCGGGAGCCGCTAAGACTGCAGGCACATTGTTGAGTTCTTCCATCGCATCGCCTTCCATCACCGCGGCGGGTTGAACGCCGAGGCGTGCTGCATTCGCGGTGATCAGTGAGGACCCGCCGCTGCGCTGTTCAATGCAAAGCAAGCGCAATTGAGGCCGCAGCCGCAGCGCTTCGAGGCCAACGCTGCCAGTGCCAGCACCCAGATCCCAGAGCACGCCATGTGCAGGAAGGTTGAGCTCAGCGAGCAATTGGATCCTCACCTCCCGTTTGGTCATCAAGCCAGGTCGGTCGGCGTGTTGAAGAAACACACCATCCTCCAGGCCAAAGAGTGGAAGTTGATCGGCTGGTGGAGTCGCTTGAGCTTCCGCGAGCAACACCACCAGATGGAGTGGGTGCAAATCGCTAGGCGTTGCTTGGGATGGGTCGAGCTTTTGCACCCGCTCACTGCTGTGGCCTAGCGATTCGCATAGCCAGAGGGCATAGGCCGATTCCAGCCCGCTGCTGTGCAAGCTTTGGCGGACCTCGTCTACGCCACCGCGACTGGGATCGGTGAGCACGGCCAAGGCGCTTGGGCGTTGCTGCAATCGCTGAGCCAGGGGAGCAGGATCGCGGCCATGCAAGCTGATCCATTGGGCGTCCTGCCATGGCCTGCCCAGTCGGGCAAATGCCAGTTGCAACGAGGAGGGGCCTGGATGAAAGCGCAGGCGTTCGCGTCCCAGGCGCTCGATCAAGATCCGGCCGATGCCGAACCACAACGGATCACCGCTGGCCAGCACCACCGCGCGCTGATCGCTCCCAAGGGCAAGCAACTCCTCGCTCAGAGCGATTGGATTATCACTGGCGATGCAACGCAGGTCTGCTGGGCACGCAGACCATTGCTGCAGTGCAGGTAGCAACCGTTTTGGGGCTGCCAACAGGTGGGCCTGCTCCACCAAGAGCTGAGCTCCGGGTGGGAGCGAGCCGGGAGCACCGGCGTCGGTGCCGATCACATCGATCATCACGCCATTGTGCTGCGTTCAGCTCAACGCCTTTTGCTCTCGATGTTGCTCAGCGGCGCACTCGACCGAGTGAGTGGCAGGACAAACCCTTGCGGCGGCTGAAAATAGACAGGTTTAGACGGAAATCCTTGAGGTTATTGGTTGTCGTTGGCGGTTACTGATTGGCATTCAATAGGGTTTGTCTCGGAGTTTCGCCATATTGGTTTTGATAGGCAGCGGAAAAATGTCCACGACTTGTGAAGCCAAAGTGATTGGCAACATCACCTACTTTGTTTAATTCCAACGAATTACGTAATTCAATCGATCTGAGTACACAGTTCACTTGTTCTAGGCGAATTAATCTCAGTATTTCCATTGGCCCCATCTTGAAATTTTCTTTGCAACCTTGTATGAGGGTTCGCCGTGAGCTAAATAGAATATCGCTGACATCATCAAGTTTTAGAGGTTTGGTGCTGTTTTCGAATCCCCAGTTGATAAATTCGTGAATAAGTTGTTGGCGAGGTGCTATTTCAAATAATTTAAAGCACTGGCTTTTTGTGCCCTTAAACACTTCGAGCATCAATGTGAAAATGTGACAAGTGTGTAGTGATCGAAGCTCCAAATTGATCAATGGATTTTTAAAATGCCAAGCAAATTGCTGAACGATTTTCGTGTAAAGATTAGGCGGTAACTTCAGCGAATTGCTTGTATAGAGAGTTTCTAATAGTTCAAGTTGTCCGCAGTGCGCAAGGAAACCGCTGAATTTCTTGGCTGAGGCGATCGCAATCAAACTTGTTGATCCCGCTGTTAATTGAAAGTGGCTTTCTGTGAGGTCAGGTTTAAATCCATGTAGAGAAAAGGGCTCAATCGCTTGGCAAAAAATTCGATGGTCATCGAAATTGCCACTGATTTCTAAGCTAAAGCAGATGCAATCATTCCCGCGCTCGCCGTTGAGTAAGAGCAGCTGATTGGTTTGAATGCTGAGGATGCTGAGGTCTTTGAGGTGGACCACAGAAAAGTGGCCCTCAAGAGGACCGGAGGACAGCTGCAGAACGTCAAAAACTTTCCCCAGCCTCAATAGTGCAGCTGCTAACTCGCTGGCGCTGTTGAAGTTCGTGCTCCAACTGACGCGTGCAGACGTTGCGGAGGGGATGGAGAACTGGCTAAGTGTTGCGCTTGGCATTTGCAACATGCTTCACGCCTCTTGCAACGACGCTGCAGATTATGCATAAATTTTCCAATAACTGGCGAATTGCTCATGCAAGTGAGAATTTGCGAAAATTGTCGTTTCCCAAATAGCTGTGTTGCTGCAGCTGTGTGCTGCTGTTTCCAGAGGTGGTGTTGTCCTTTTCCAGCCTTTCCGACGCGTTAGTTGCCGGGGGATGCATTCGTCCCACCACGTTGCTTGCGGGTTTAAGGCATGGCGCGGTTTCGCCTAGGCGTTTCCCAGTGGCCCTGCTGCTCACGGCCAGTGGCTTGATTGTGGAACCGTTTGCTTGGTTGCAAACACTTTGGTTTCAGCGCGGGATTCAGGCTTGCACTTGCCCTGATGACCCGGTGGTGGTGATTGGTCACTGGCGCAGTGGCACCACCTATCTGCATCAACTTTTGGCGGCTGATCCAGGTGCCGCAACCGCTTGCAACCACTTCACCATTGCTCCGCAGGCTGCCTTGGTGCTGAAACCTCTGCTCAAGCCCTTGATGAAGTGGATGATGACACAGCATCGTCCAATCGATGCTGTGCCCTGGGGGGCAGAGGATCCCCAGGAAGACGAGGTGGGGTTGGCCCGGCTCACGATGGATACCAACATGGCTGGCGTTGCTTTTCCTCAGAATTACCCAAGGCATTTCCGCCGAGCCGTGCTCAACAGCACGGTGGAGTTTGAGCAGACGTTGCTTCAGTTCACAAGGCTTACCTGGCTGCATGAGGGAGCTGGTAAAACCCATCTGGTAATCAAAAATTCTGCGCACACCGCTCGGATTGCTCTACTTCTCCGTCTCTTTCCGCGGGCTCGCTTTGTCTATTTGCATCGGCGGCCGATCGATTCGGTTCGTTCACTGGTTCAAGTGAAGCAGCGCCTGGCTCACTTGGTGGGTTTGCAAGAGCCTCCATCCAGCCTCCAGCAAGTGGAGGAAACAGTGGCGGCCCATGACCAATTGCAAAAGGCCTTCGCGCGTTCGCGGCATTTGATCCCAAAGGGGCAGCTCGTGGAGATCGCTTATGACGACTTGGTGCAGTCCCCTCTGATCACGCTGCAGCAGATCTACAGCGCTCTTCAGATCAGCGGCTGGGGCTCAGCGCGCGATGCCATTGCGGCGCGCATCGCCATGGGTGCGGCCTATCAAGCCGAGGCGGTTGTGTTGGAGCCGGAGGCTGAGCAACGCCTGCAGGCCTTGCTCAGCTGAGCCGGCGTTGTCTCCTACTGACCGAAGGCCACCTGACAGGCCGCATTCAGCAATTGGGCCTCATTGGCATTCATCGGTGTTCCGCCGTTGAGGGTTCCATTGCGGCAGTTGGCGTTGAAGCGCACGGTGTCGTAGCCGTTGTCGGCTTCAAAACTCACCACATCCCCAGTTGCCGTCACGCTTGGGTAGTAGAGCGTGTAATCGGAGTTTGGGACTTCGATGTAGCTCACTTGGCTGGACTGAGCTGAATTCACCAAGCTGTTGATGGTGCCAAAGGTGGCCATGCCAGCAAGACCCCAGGCTGCTGCTTGACCGGGATACCAACGCCAATTGTTGTAGTAAGACCCGCCGTACCAGCCGTTGTTCCAGGGGCGGTTGTTCGACCAGTTCGACCCGCTGTACCAACCATTGCCGTAGCGATCCCAGTTGTTGACTGCATCGCGGCGGGTCTTGGAGCGATTGTTCACCCGATCACTCCGGCCGCTCTGGCGTTGATCCGTTCGGTTTGTGCGTCCCTGCTGACGGGAATCAATGTTGCTGTTGCGAGTGTTTTGGCGCGTTCCCCGATTGTCTCCGCGGCTGGTTTGACGCTGATCACGGGTGCCGGCGCGTGAGCTTTGCCGATTGCTGCTAGTGCTGCTGCGCGTGGTTTGGCGGTTGCTGCGGGTGGATTGCCGAGTGCCCTGGCGGCTGCCGCTGTAGGAACTGAAACCTGTTCGTCCACTGCTGGACCGATTGCTGGAGCGGGAACCACTGCTGCGCGAACTGCTGCGCGAACTGCTCCGAGAACTGCTGCGGGAACCACTGCTTCGCGATCCACCTCCTCTTGAGCCACCGCCTCTGGAGCCACCGCCGCCTCGTCCGCCGCGTTGGCTGATCAGGAGTTCTTCTGTGGCGGTAGGTGTTGCTGCTTCAAGGGGGGTTTGGGCTGAGAGGGCTGCTGCCGGTTGCAGCATCAGCAAGAGCCCGATCGCTCCTGACAGACCTGTTTTTTTAGCTTTGCTGCTCATTTTTGAATGGCCTCCATGAGGCGAGCGCAACCGTTGTCAAAGCAGGTCACATCCACTCGGCCGTTGTCCGCGAAGGCCATGCCGATGAGGGTGCGGCCTTGAATGGCATGACCGCCTTGGGTCAGGACATCGGCCAGGAAGGTGGGATTTTTGACGCAAAACGCCTTGCTGTTAAAGCAAAGCTCTTCCGTTTTGAAATTGATCGATGCGTTTTTCACGGATCTCCAAGGTGCGCCTGCATAGGCCTGTCCCTCGATGCGGACATAGGGGTCTTCAATCACGCGATAGCTCACCGTGCGTGATCCAAAGCGATGGCGATATTCCGTGGAGTCATCCACATCAATGGCCGTTACCTGGCAGGAAAAGTTGGGGGAGGTTGGGGTGCTGCAGGTGGTGTCGAGAACGTATAGCTCCTCGGCGATAACCGCTGGAGCGCCAAGGCCGCTAAAGAGCGCCAGCAGAGCTGTCAGCACCTTGCTTCGTTTGGAAACAAGCATGAAAATGGTGGATGCGCGGAGGGGTAAGACCTCCATCCCTTCAAGATGGCCACAACGCTCGCGGTGTGATTGGAATGTGCACCAATGGGATCAAGGAGCGTCGTCAACGCCTGCACGACATCCTTTTGGCACTTCTGGCCCAACAGGGTGATTTAGAGCTGATGGATGTGGATAATCCCTCGGGGTTGGTAAGCGGTGGCAGCCGCGATGCGCCAGCGGACGCCGCGCGTTGGTTGGAGCGCAATCGACGGGTGTTGCAGCGCTATCAAGCCCTGGTGCGCACAGCGGTGACGCTCGATGCCTTGCTTGATGCGGAAGACGGCATCGCTCAGGAACCTTCTTGATGGAGCAGTTGTTGTTCGCGGCCAATGATCAACAGCAGCAAGCTGATCGCAAACAGCAACCCCGTGATCACTGCCATGACCAACATCGTTCCCGCCAACCCCTGGGTGTAGGCCTCTCGCAGCAGTTCGATTAGTTGCTGAGAAGCAGACCCCTCAATCGAAATCGGGCTGTTGCGCAGAAATAAACGAATTTGCTCATCGAGTTGGGGCAGGTGTTCCAAACCCAGGCCGGCGGCCTGCATGCGGCTGTGGAGATCGTTGAAGCCAAAGCCGCTGATCATCGTTCCGCTGGCGGCGAGCCCAAAGGCAAAGCCCAGCTGCCCGCTGGTGGTGCGAAATGCCAGCACCGACCCAAAGCAATCCTGCGGTGCTTCCTGCACAAACAGAGCGGATTGCGGCACCGCCACAAAGGCCAGGCCGAGGCCGGCCAGCATCAACGGTGGCAGCAACTGCCAGTAGGGCGTTTGCACTTGCACGATCGCGAATAGAGCCAGCCCGAGCACCAGTGCCAGGCTGCCGCCCGCCATTAAGACCAAGGTGCGCCGGCCCGGACCCATCCAGCGTCCGGCATAGATCCCTGCCACGCCAAAACAAATCAGGAAGGGCAGCTGAGCGAACGCCACCGCACTGGTGCTGTATCCCTGCACCAGCTGCCAGAAGTTGCTGGTTTGTAGTTGCACCACTGCTTGCGCCACATTCCATCCGATTCCATTGATCACGGCTGCGGCAAAGAAACCGCGCAGGTACAGCCGGGGCGGAAAGATCGGTTTGCGGCTGCGGCGCTCAATGCTGATGTGCAGCACAAACAACAACAGCCCGCTGCAGGCCGGCAGCCAGAAGCTGGGGCTGCGCAGCCCTAAGGCTGCGTGGTTGATGCCAAACAGAAACAGCACCATCGCGCTCGCGATGCTCGCTAGGCCGGGAATGTCGGGCTTGAGGGCGCGATTGCCTGGAATGGCTGGCAGCAGTGCGGGTAAGAGCAGAAGGCTGGCGCTGCAAATGATGGGCACCAGCAAAAAGGACAGGCGCCAATTGATGGTGGCCATCCAGCCACCAATCAGGGAACCGCTGATGAAGCCCACCACGATCAGCAGGTTCCAAAGGCCAAGGGCGGCGCTCACTCCAGTGGCGGGTGTCACGAAGCGCACGCTTGCAAAGGTGCTGGTGAGAACCGAGCCCAGGGCGATGCCGGTGAGGGCACGGCCGAGCAGAAACAGGCCCGTCTCGATGGAGAACATCGAGAGCAGGTTTCCTAATAGAGCCAGCAGCAGGGAGGCTGCCAGCACCCGCCGTCGTCCAAAACGGTCGCCGAAAAAGCCCATCACCAACACCGATGCGGCTTGGGCCAAGGTGGAAACGCTGGCGCCTAAGGCCAACACAGCGCCATGCATCTGCAAAGCATCGCTGGCTTTCACCAAGGCGATATTGGCAACGCTGGGGTCGATCAGCTGCAGGCTGGCGAGGATGCCCAAAAAGGGGATGCAAGCTAGCGATTGCAATTCCCTCAGACTGCCTATTCTCACTGGGTTCTCATGCGTTCTCAATCAGGGCACCGCCAATGGCGAAAGGGTGTGGGCTTTGTTGCCGGTGACCGTTTAAAAGGATGTAGGGGCGAAAGGTTCAGGTGCCTTGCTCCTAGCAAGGCCCTGGCTCTTCCGGCCAGCTCTGGCAATCTGGAGCCACTTTCGGCCTCTGCATGGCACCGCTCGGACTGTCCGCATTGCGTTCACGGCTGAGCCGCGGCTCATCAGGGAAGGGTTGGCAACCACCAGAAGCCAGTTGGAGCCGCTCGTTTGGCTTGGGCTGGCAGACCCCGTTTACGGTGCGCTACGCCAGCAACCTCGACGATGGCCCCTGGCATGGGATGCCCCTTGGTGGCTTTGGTGCAGGTTGTATTGGACGCAGCTCCCGTGGTGATTTCAACCTCTGGCACCTCGATGGGGGTGAGCATTGGTACGGAAGCATTCCCGATTGCCAATTCGCGCTCTGGGAAAAGCAAGGCGATCAGGTTCGTGTCCATGCGCTAGCGACAGAGCCAGCTCGCGATGATTCCAGGCCAGAGTCAGGCAAGCCTCTCAGCAGCTGGCAGTGGTATCCAGCCAGTACGGAGGAGAACAGCACCGGCACCTATGCCGCCCGCTACCCCTTGAGTTGGAATCACTACAAGGGGGTGTTTCGCGCTGAAGTGAGCTGTGAGGCTTTCAGCCCGATCCTTCCTGGCGATTACCAACGCAGCAGTTATCCGGTCGCGGTGTTCCGCTGGACCCTCACCAACCCCACCAACAAGCCCCTAGAAGTGTCGCTGTTGCTGAGTTGGCGCAACACGGTGGGCTGGTTCACCAACACCGATGCATCGGCGGAGGTGCACTTTCGGGATGACGGCAGCCCCGAGCACAACTACGCCCCAGCGATTGGAGATGGCGAGGGCCAGAGCAACCGCTGGATCGATGGCGATGGCCTGAGCGGGGTGCTGCTCGATGGCAAGCGCTCAACGCCGGTTGCGGAAGGGGAAGGGCAGTGGTGTTTGGCTTTGCCAGACACGCTGGAAGGAGTGGAGCTGATGCGCTGCAGTCGCTGGGATCCCAGCAGTGATGGTGCCGAGCTCTGGCAGCCCTTTGCCGCGGATGGGGTGATCCCCGATAGCAACAACGATCGTGCCAGCCGTAAGGGCGAGCATGCCAGTGCGGCGATCGCCGTGAAATTCACCCTGGCGCCTGGTGAAACCCGAGAGATTCCGGTGGCGATCAGCTGGGATTTACCGGTTACGAGCTTTGCTACAGGGGTGCGTGACCTACGCCGTTACTGCGATTTTTATGGCGTTGATGGCTGCCATGCAGCGGCGATTGCGTCAGAAGCACTGCGCGATTGGCGGTCTTGGCATCAACAAATCGAAGCTTGGCAAGAGCCGGTGTTGGCGCGTAAGGAGCTTCCTGAGGAGCTGCGCATGGCGCTGTTCAATGAGCTCTACGACCTCGCCAGTGGCGGCAGCCTGTGGACGGCCGCCACCTCAAAGGATCCCTATGGCCGATTTGGGGTGCTCGAGTGCCTCGATTACGCCTGGTACGAAAGCCTTGATGTGCGCTTGTACGGTTCCTTTGCCCTGCTGCAGCTCTGGCCGGAGCTCGATAAGGCGGTGATTCGCAGCTTTGCCCGTGCGATTCCAGCGGCAGATGCCACTCAACGGCCGATTGGTTGGTATTTCACCCAGGGCCGCGGCAGGGTGGAAGCGGACCGCAAGGTGAAAGGGGCTACACCCCATGATTTGGGAGCACCGAATGAGGTGCCGTTTGATGCCACCAACTACACCGCCTATCAAGATTGCAATCTCTGGAAAGATCTCGCCAGTGATTACGTGCTGCAGGTGTGGCGCACGTTCAAATTGGCACCCACTGGAGAAGACCTCAGCTTTCTGGCGGAGTGCTGGCCTGCGGCGGTGCAGGCCCTGCATTACCTCAAGCAATTTGATGTGAATGACGATGGCTTGCCTGATAACGGCGGAGCGCCAGATCAAACTTTTGATGATTGGCCGCTCAAGGGGGTGAGTGCCTACTGCGGTGCGCTCTGGATTGCGGCATTGGAAGCGGCATTGGCGATGGCGCAACGGCTGCAGTTGGAGCTGGGGCTAGACACCGGCGATGAGCAGCACACCTTCAGTGGCTGGCTAGAGCAATCACGCGCCAATTTCGACAAGCTGCTTTGGAACGGTGAGTACTACGACATCGATGCCGAAAGCGGCACGCCGGTGGTGATGGCCGATCAGCTCTGCGGTGATTTCTATGCGCGCTTGCTGGGATTGCCTCCGGTCGTGAGTGAGGCCAACAGCCGCAGCACCTTGAAGGCGGTAAAGGAAGCCTGCTTTGACAACTTTGCTGGAGGATCGCTCGGGGTAGCTAATGGTTTGCGCCGTGATGGCACACCCTTAGATCCCAATGGCACCCATCCCTTGGAGGTATGGACGGGGATCAACTTTGGAATCGCGAGTTACTACCGCTTGATGGGTGAGGGCAAAACAGCAGAAGCGATTTGCTCTGCGGTGGTCACCCAGGTGTATGCCGGTGGCTTGCAATTTCGCACCCCAGAGGCAATTACGGCGGTGAATACCTTTCGGGCTTGCCACTACCTACGGGCGATGGCGATTTGGGGCCTGTGGGCTACGCATACCGATTGGGAAACGATTCCGGGTGCGCAGCGGGTGTAGTCATGCCAACTCAGATCGCTTTTCAATCATCGCTGCCACGATTGGGGTTGACCTAGTTCAGCAATACCGTGGGGTAGAGCCTGGCCTTTCATGTCAGCCGTTCATCGGGATTGCTGGATCACCTTTATGTAGCCCGCGGGACGTGCAGCCGCGGAGAAGTATTCAAGTCGCAGGATTGAGAAAAAATTGAGCAGCTAGAGTGTGCATTACGGCTTCTTGAATGCTTCTTGTCGCAACCCCAATGTTGAGCTTGTTGGCTTGGTTGAGACAGTAGGCGGCATTCTTTGTGAGGGTGCTTCCTATACAGAAGCAGTTGAAAATGCTCCGGAGTTTGATTGCATGCTTGGAGGTAATGGTGAATTTAATGCGAGTCATTTTACGGCCTAAGTTTGAGCTAATCTCAGCTTATTGCTGTTGCTATTTTGAGTGCTAAAGCCCATGGTTGAGTGGCAAATTCCTCCTGTTAATGCGGAGGAATTTGTTATTGACTTCGTTGTATTGTTGATTTGGATTGTGGTTGAGATAAGAATTTGTCTTCACTCCGGCCAGCGACTCCCGCAGTCCTGGCATGGAGCGTCGATGATGGACGGAAGGAATGTTTTGTTCGGATGGGTCTGCTGCGTCGACTTTTGGTCTCCTTCTTAGCTGCGATGCTCCTGATTTTGGTCACTCCAAGCGCAGCTCTGGCGCAAGTGCACCAGCACAACGATGAAGCTGGTGCTCCGATGCTGCGCAGCCTTGAAAGCTTGCGCGACCTCGATTACGACAGCTGGCAGGCCGTGGTCTATCGAACCGGCGAGCCTGGGAATCCCGTGGTTTTGAGAATTGTGGGCTATCCCGGCAAGGTTCGGCTTGACCATCCAGTTTCGATGGGTGTTCAGGCAGGAGTTAAGGCATGGGAATTAGACGACATCACCCTCGATAATCCCGCTCTCGCCAGCGATGGCCGAGAGGCTGCCGCAGAATTCGCTCTCGATCCTCTTCTCGCCGATCTGAGCAACAACCGCCCTTTGCGCCTTTTCCTGCCGGGAGTGTTCAATGAGTTGCCTGTTCCTCCTTATGTGGTGGGCGAATGGCGCGACGTGCAAACACAGCCGCTGAGCTGATGCAGGCCGGCTCCAACCGCTGGATCCTTTGGATGCGCCGGGCGCTGCAGTTAGCAGCCTTGGCTGAAGGACAAACCAGTCCTAACCCCCTGGTGGGAGCGGTGGTGCTCGATGCTCAAGGAGCCTTGGTGGGGGAAGGCTTTCACGCCAAAGCAGGTCAAGCTCATGCCGAGGTCGGTGCGCTTGCCCAAGCCGGTGGGCGCGCCAAGGGCGGCACGATCATCGTCACGCTTGAGCCTTGCTGTCATCAGGGCCGCACACCCCCCTGCTCGGAGGCTGTGATTCAGGCCGGCATTCAGCGCGTGGTTGTGGCACTCAAAGACCCTGATCCGCGTGTAGCTGGTGGTGGCATTCAGCGTTTGCGGGACGCGGGTTTGGAGGTGATCACCGGCGTGCTGGAGGCCGAAGCAGCGCATCAAAATCGTGCCTTCATCCATCGCGTTCAAACGGGTCGTCCCTGGGGACTTCTCAAATGGGCGATGAGTTTGGATGGCCGCACCGCCCTGCCCAATGGCGAAAGCCAGTGGATTAGCGCTCCTCCAGCGCGGGGCTGGGTGCATCAGTTGCGGGCTGGCTGTGATGCGGTGATTGTGGGAGGCGGCACCGTGCGCGCTGATAACCCCCTGCTCACTAGCCGAGGAGTGCGTGCGCCTGAACCTTTGCGGGTGGTGCTGAGTCGCAGTCTTGACTTGCCTCCCCAAGCTCAGCTTTGGGATACAACCCTGGCGTCAACACTTCTTGCCCATGGGCCAGGTTGCGCTGATCGCCCCCTGCCTGAGGGCCCGGAACGCCTTGAGCTTCTGGCAAGCGAGCCATTGGATCTTCTGCATGCTTTGGCTCCAAGAGGCTGCAACCGCGTGCTCTGGGAATGCGGACCGTCCCTAGCGGCGCAGGCAGTAAAGCAGGGCTGTGTTCAGGAGTTGGCGGTGGTGATTGCCCCCAAGCTTCTTGGAGGCACATTGGCCCGAACGCCTCTTGGTGAGCTGGGTTTCTCGGCGATGGATCAGGTGATCCCTCTCTCCGCGCTGACTGCAGAGTGGTTGGGGTGTGATCTGTTGCTGGGAGCGTTAACGCCTCCACTTGACCCAGCTGTTTAAGGGGTGTCCCAGAGCGATTGAAGTGTCCAAGGACCACCCTCCATCACCCAAAATGCTCCGTTCACAAGGCGGAAATTCTGATCGAGCGCTTCAATTTTTTGCAACTCGGTGTTGCTGAGTTGGATATCAGCAGCTTGTAAATTTTCAAGCAAGCGTGACGGTTTAACGGACTTAGGAATCGCTGAAATGCCCCTTTGGACATCCCATGCCAGCACCACCTGGGCGGGAGAACAGCCGCGTGTTTCCGCAATCGCACGAATCACAGGATGGTCGAGCACAGCCGGTGCATCTTTCACCTTTAGGGATTGGGGTCTGTCCATGGAGCCGAGTGGGGAGTAAGCGGTGATCAGAATCTCTTCTGACGCGCAATACTCAATCAAGGTTGGCTGTTGCAAAAGCGGATGGTGCTCCACTTGATTCACCTCTGGTTTCTGCTTGCAATGGGAGACCAGTTGTTGCAACTTTTTAACCGTAAAGTTGCTAACACCAATGTGTTTCGTAAGCCCTTTGTCGCGTGTTGATTCCATCGCCTCCCATGTTTCGCTGATCGGACTTTCTTCCGGTGTGAGTAGATCATCAACCGACTCTGCAAAAGTCTTCTCTGGTCTGATTCCCACCGGCCAATGAATGAGATAAAGGTTCAGATAGTCCACTCCTAGATTCTGAAGTGATTGGCTGAGTGCCGCTTCTACATGATTCTTGCCATGGCAGTTAGACCAAAGCTTCGATGTGATCCAGAGCTCCGATCTTGTGATCTCATGATTTTGAATGGCGTCGCGAATGGCATCACCTACTTCCTCTTCATTGCCATAAATGCTCGCGCAATCAATGTGGCGGTATCCAATCTTGATGGCTTCCCTTACTGATTTATAAACCTGTCTTGATTCGGATTTGCCGGTGCCCAGACCTAACAATGGCATCCGGTCACCGTTGGATAGGGATGCATATTGCATGGTTGGTATGACGTCTTTGATGTTGTTTACGCTAGTGCTGAGGTCTCGACTCACCGTCGGTCTTCGTGATTAAAAATGTCTTTCTCTTCAACTTGGTTGGTGTAGCGACCGATGAGAACTCCCATCACCACGGCTAGATAGAGCGGTCCAATGATTCCTGTTACAACCGCGAGCATTCTCGAGACCGGCAGCACCGGTTCGATGTCCCCAAAGCCCACTGTGGTTAAGCAGATAAAAGCGAAATAGTTAATTTGCGAGAAGCCCCTCATTGACATCAGCACACTGGCGTCGGGCCCATTGGCTGATTCTTGGAGGATGTTGAGCGGCTCGAAACTGCCCGGCTGAATGGTTTCCAGGGCGCTCATGACAAGCCCCGCTGTGAGCCCCAATAACAAATAGCCAGCGGCAGCACCCATCAGTAACCCAGACGTGACTTTGCGTTCCTGGGACAACCGCTCCACCAAGCGGATCACGCTCCAACCCACCAACACACTCCAGGTGAGCACAAGAGGAAAGCCACTCACCACCCAGCGCACAGGCGTGATTTGCCAGAGAAGCAGAGCAATCAGAGCTGCGAGACCTAGGAGCTGGTACAAACGATCTTCCAGCGTGAGCGTCTCTTTGCGGATCATCACTAACTGGGTGAGCAGCAAGGCGATCAAGCCGTAGCCGAGGGGGCCGATCCAGCTCAGGCGCGGAAAAGCAAAGCTCACCAGCACCACTAAGCACAGGCTTAGAAGTAGCTCATAGATTTTTTCTCGATGGTGGCGCTTTGATCGGTTTGATTTCATCTTCAGCGCATTCCGCCAAGCTCAGGATTCCAACAATCGCGAACGCCAGCGAGCCCAGCAAGGTGGTCCGCATGGGCATTGAGCTGTCGATGTTGAATAACACCGTGCCAAACCGCTGCCACCGCGGTCCGACTTTTGGCAGCATTTGATCTCCAACCCTTGCTTGCTGGAGTTGTCAGGGCCAACGAAGGTGATTGGCTGGGATCTAGTTGCAACCAGGCGCTTCATTTGCCTTGGCCGTAGCAAAGCGCGAATCACTCCTGTTGAAGAGGTCCATGGCCCTTGTGAAGGCGCCGCCTGGTCTAAATGCCAAGAGAAAGCAGCCTTTCGTTTGTGAGCGAGGCGTTCGGTTCTCCTCCCAGCAGGCACTCCCATCAGGGAAACAACCGACTTAGTTTGGTGCGCAATTGGGAATCAGCTTCATGGCGATTCGAGAGGACGACAATCGCCCTAATCGGCGCTTCGGGATCATCAATCTGGTGTTGATTGGTTTCGGAGTGTTGTTGCTGCTCAGCAGCTTCATTCCCAGCCAAGGCATGCAGCAGGTGCCTCGGGTGCCCTATTCACTCTTCATCGACCAAGTGAATGATGGAGCCGTTAAGCGCGCTTTCATCACCCAAGATCAAATTCGCTACGAGCTCAGTGAGGTTGAGGAAGGTGCCCCTTCCGTGCTCGCAACCACGCCGATCTTCGACATGGATCTGCCTCAGCGTCTTGAGAGCAAAGGAGTTGAGTTTGCTGCCGCCCCTCCGAAAAAGCCCAATATTTTCACCACCATCCTGAGTTGGGTGGTCCCACCGCTGATCTTCATCCTGGTGCTGCAGTTCTTTGCGCGCCGCTCCATGGGCGGCGGCGGCGCTCAAGGTGCGCTCAATTTCACAAAGAGCAAAGCCAAGGTTTATGTGCCTGATGAGCAATCTCGGGTCACGTTTGCTGATGTGGCAGGTGTGGATGAAGCCAAGGACGAGCTCAACGAGATTGTTGACTTCTTAAAAACACCCGAGCGCTATACCGATATCGGTGCACGAATTCCAAAAGGGGTTTTACTGGTTGGTCCTCCAGGTACAGGTAAAACCCTTCTGTCCAAAGCCGTCGCTGGGGAAGCAGGCGTTCCCTTCTTTATCATCAGTGGTTCTGAATTCGTAGAACTTTTCGTGGGAGCAGGTGCTGCTCGCGTTCGTGATTTGTTCGAACAGGCCAAGAAGAACGCTCCTTGCATCATTTTTATTGATGAGCTTGATGCAATCGGTAAAAGCCGTTCTGGCTCCATGGGTGTGGTTGGTGGTAACGACGAGCGCGAACAAACGCTCAACCAATTGCTGACCGAAATGGATGGCTTTGCATCCAAAGACAAGCCTGTGATTGTGTTGGCAGCGACTAACCAACCTGAAGTTCTCGATGCTGCCTTGCTCCGCCCTGGTCGTTTCGACCGTCAGGTGTTGGTGGACCGCCCAGATCTCTCCGGTCGTAAAACAATTCTCGATATTTATGCCAAAAAAGTAAAACTGGCCGAAGACGTCGATCTCGATCGGATTGCGCAAGCTACCAGTGGTTTTGCAGGTGCCGATCTTGCCAACCTGGTTAACGAAGCAGCTCTACTTGCAGCTCGCAATTATCAGAAAGAGGTTTTACAGGGTGATCTCAACGAAGCTATTGAGCGGGTTGTGGCTGGGCTTGAGAAAAAAAGCAGGGTGATGCAAGACGACGAGAAGAAGGTTGTTGCTTATCACGAGGTTGGTCACGCGATTGTGGGTCACCTCATGCCAGGTGGCAGCAAGGTGGCCAAAATTTCGATCGTGCCCCGTGGCATGAGTGCCCTTGGCTACACACTGCAACTTCCCACGGAAGAACGCTTCCTCAATTCTCGCGAAGATTTGGAAGGTCAAATTGCCACCCTTCTCGGAGGTCGTTCTGCAGAGGAAATTGTGTTCGGCAAAATCACCACGGGAGCTGCCAATGATCTGCAGCGCGCCACAGATATCGCCGAGCAGATGGTTGGCACCTATGGCATGAGCGACACCCTGGGACCTCTTGCCTATGACAAGCAAGGTGGTGGTCGTTTCCTTGGTGGCAATAACAATCCACGCCGTGCAGTCAGTGATGCCACCGCGCAAGCGATCGATCGTGAGGTGCGAGGTCTTGTGGATCGTGCCCATGACCAAGCCGTTTCGATTCTCCGCCAAAACATGGCGTTGCTCGAAACGATCTCTCAAAAAATCCTTGAAAAGGAAGTCATCGAAGGGGATGATCTCAAGGAGATGCTTTCAGCCAGCGTGATGCCTGATGAGCCATCCGTTGCTGCTTAATCTGCTGCGCTTTCGGTCGCGAAAATGACGTTTTAGCTTTTAGCAACTGTATGAACTGTCCTCTCATGGGGGGCAGTTTTTTGTTGGATCCGTCAGCCATCAACGCCGCAAACGATTCCATTGTTTGAAGCATTTGGCGTCTCAATCGCAACGGTTCCAGCACGCGGGGCTAAGAAAACTTGACGAGCAGCCCTCTCATCCCCGATAACACTCCTTTGAAGCCGCTGGCATGGATAAGGGAGTTGCTGCTGTTCTCACCTCCTTAAGCGGGCGTGATTACCTGTCGTCTGCAGATGTTTCTGCGGAGGAAACCCAGGCCCTGCTCGACCTCGCGCGCCAACTCAAGTCTGGCGACCGTCGCATCGATCTCGGCAACCGGGTGCTCGGTTTGATCTTCACCAAAGCGTCCACGCGCACCAGGGTGAGTTTTCAAGTGGCGATGGCCCGGCTTGGTGGTCAAACCGTGGATCTCAATCCCCAGGTGACCCAGCTCGGTCGAGGAGAACCACTGGAAGATACGGCCAGGGTGTTGAGTCGGTTTTGTGATGCTCTCGCTGTGCGCACCTTTGCTCAACAAGAGCTAGTGGATTACGCCTACTGGGCTTCGATTCCGGTGATCAATGCCCTCACGGATCTCGAACATCCATGTCAGGCCTTGGCTGATTTCCTCACGATGCAGGAGGCCTTTGGTGACCTTCAAGGTCAAACCCTGGCTTACGTGGGTGATGGCAACAATGTGGCCCACTCTTTAATGCTTTGCGGCGCTCTTCTGGGCGTGAATGTGCGCATCGGTTGTCCCGATGGTTTTGAGCCCCTCCCCGGGGTGCTGGATCAAGCCCGTGCTCTTGCCGTGTCAGGTGCTCAGATTGAGGTCACCAGTAATCCAGTTGCGGCGGTGCAGGGAGCCCAAGCCCTTTACACGGATGTTTGGGCGTCGATGGGGCAGGAACAGGAGCAAGCGGAGCGCGAACAGGCGTTTAAAGGTTTTTGCTTGGATGAGGCACTGCTAGCAGAAGCTGATCCGAAGGCGATTGTGCTGCATTGTTTGCCTGCTCATCGAGACGAAGAGATCAGTGCTGGGGTGATGGAGAGTGCCTCAAGCCGGATCTTTGACCAAGCGGAGAATCGTTTGCATGCCCAGCAGGCTCTCCTCGCCGTATTGCTTGGTGGTTTGTGAGCGCATCGCACCAGGCGTTTTCACTGCCTGGTGGGGCAGTGACTGTCGTTCTCATTCATGGATTCACCGGTTCGCCCTCTGAGATGCAACTCCTCGCTGAGTCCTTGAACGCCCAGGGTTATGGCGTTGAAGTACCTCTGCTCGTGGGTCATGGAACCACTCTCAATGATCTGATGGGAGTTCATCCACAGCAGTGGATTGACCCGCTCGATGCCTTGATCACCCGCCTGTTGTCAGAAGGTCAGAGTGTGGTGGTGGGTGGTTTGTCGTTGGGCTCAATTTTGAGTTTGCAATTGGCGTTGCGCCATCCCCAAATCAAGGCCCTCCTGCTGTATTCACCGCCGATTCGCAGCGGAGATCCACGCCGCTTTTTGGCCCCATTGCTCGTTCGTTTTACGCAATCGCTGCCGAAGCCTGCCTCTGATTTTTTTGACCCGATCGCGGCACAGCGGCTTTGGTCTTACGACCGCTATCCAGTGGTAACCAGTGCTCGAGTTCTTGATCTCATCTCTCGCACGCGCAAGCAGCTCACCAAGATTCAGCAACCGCTTTTGGCGATTGCAAGTCGTCGCGACAAGGTGATTTCAGCCAGTGGCATTGAGCTGTTGATGCGCAATGTGCAGTCCTCACCTCGAGAACTTCACTGGTTAGAGCGCAGCGGTCATGCGATCACGGTGGATGCTGAATGGACAATGGTGCGTGATCTCAGTCTCGACTTTTTACGTAAGATTTTTTGAATATCTACTTGAAGCATGGATCAAGTCGAACGAGGCAACTGGCAACGGATTCTCGAAACCTTAGAAGCGGCGGATGATCGCGACAGCGGCTTTTATCGCAGGGCTAAAGCCATCTGTAACGGTGAGCCAGACCCCTTGCTCGAGCAGGAGCGGAAGGATCAGGAGCAGAGGGAGCAGAACGGATGAGCATGAACCCGATTGAGCGAGGCCTGGAACAATCCTTTGAGCTCGAAAAGTGGGGCCGGTTCATCCGTGAGTGCGATGACATCGAAACCCTGAGAGAAACGGCGCTGTCTCTGGTTCAGCAACTGGCTCAGCTCAAAGCTTCAAGTTCCTGGATGGCGTCTCGTGCCTCCGAATCCGAAAATGCCAAGCTGGAAATGTTGGCGGAATTGATCAAGCAAAAAAACCTCGACCAGGAGAAATCATGAGCGTTCTTTCCATTCTGCGGACGTCCGTTGGATTGCGAACCATCGTGATCACTGGATCCACTGCGGCTGTTGTGTCGGTTGCTTCTGCGTTGCCGAGCTATGCCAGCTGGGAGCCGAAACCTGAGCCCAAGTTTTGGAGTGAGGTGCGCCAGCAAATGAGTGATGAGGAGACGGTAACCCAGGCTGATTGGACGTTTGTTGAGGCGATGCAATCCCCCAAGATCGACGCCGCTGAATATTTGCGTGATCCTCGCCGTGATGATCAAGCGGTGACGTTTCAGGCCTTGCTGTTGATGCGCAAGGGAGAGAGCAACCCTTGGGGAATGCGGCAGTTGTCTATGCGCGCCCAGTGTGTTGATGGGGTGCTGGAGCGGCAGGATCAGGAGGGGCGCTGGAGCCCTTATCCAGGGCGAAAGGGAACGGCTTCCAAAGTGAATTGGATCTGCGCTCAAGCTCCTAATCCCTGAGGCCTTGCCAAATCCTCATTGAATAGGTACATATGTATTGACTGAATTGGACGTCCTGGTGACCACTGGATCCCCCGAGCCGCTTACCACTGCTCAGCAGGAGCTCTACGACTGGCTGTCGGACTACATCGGTAGCCATCGCCATAGTCCCTCCATTCGTCAGATGATGCAGGCAATGGGTCTCCGTTCACCTGCTCCTGTGCAAAGCCGATTGCGCCATTTGCAACAAAAAGGATGGCTCACTTGGCAGGAGGGGCAAGCGCGCACCCTGCAATTGTTGGGAGATGTGGCATCTGGAATACCGGTGCTTGGCGCTGTAGCGGCCGGTGGCTTGGTGGAAACCTTTGATGATGTGCAAGAACATCTTGATTTGGCTCCAGTTCTCGAAACCCGTGGCTTGTTTGCGCTCACGGTGAATGGTGACTCGATGGTCGATGCTCACATCGCCGATGGTGATGTTGTGTTGATGGAACCTGTGCAAGAGCCGGGTCGCTTGCGTCAGGGCACGATTGTGAGTGCTTTGGTTGCAGGGAGTGGCACGACTCTCAAGCATTTCCACCTTGATGGAAGTGTGGTGCGCTTGGAAGCGGCGAATCCTGCTTACGACCCGATTGAGTTGCCAGCGGAGCAGGTGCAAGTTCAAGGCAAATTAATGGCGGTGTGGCGCCAGGTTTGAGCTCCGTGGCGGTGTATGCTTCGCCTCGACAGCGAACAGGCTTGCGGGCTTCGCCGTTGTTGATGGGGCCATAGCTCAGCTGGTAGAGCACCTGCATGGCATGCAGGGGGTCAGCGGTTCGAATCCGCTTGGCTCCATTGAATGAATACCTTGTCACTGAAAGGGATTTCAGAGGCTTGCATCGGCCGCTTTTTAAAGCAAAACAACTAAATATTATTTTTTGTGCGCCAATATGTGCGCCAAATGGGGGTAAGTGGCTTTCCGACGCAAGCCCTGAGCAGCTCTAGACAGTCGATATTTCTTTCCGCCACGCTCAGTCGTTTGCTTCGATGCAGGACTCGATCCCATGTCTGCGTGACTGCATGCTTGTGGAGCGGTTTTGGCCTGAGGTTTGGACACTCCGGGCTTTTTTACTGCGATGAGCTGAGCAACCCAAACGGGGGAATGCTTCAAGCAGTTGACCCCAAAACAATGGCCCTCGAAACTCAAATGACGCTGGCTCTGCTTCAGGAGCTACTGATGGCACTTAGGGCGAATGACTCTGATGAGTACAAGTTTTGGCTAGCCCTTGGCATTGAAGAACTTGGAAGGACAGCAAAAACTTGACTGCTATCACCTAAGGTTGTTTATAATAACTTAGCTAAGTTAAAAATAAATTACCTCGCTTGCTAGCCATTTTCCTTGCTCAGCAAATAAAATCACTTGTTGTCCCGCCAGTGTAATGAATGAAGGATCGGACATTGCGCAGCGCTGATGGAGGGGTGTTGTGTTGTGCTGCGCAATTGAATAAAGTGATGCATAATTGTAATATTAAACGCTATTGGCTTAGTTGTGACATTGAATAGACCGCTTAATATAGATATGGTTATTATCACAGCTCTCTCAGAAGAGAAGCAGGCTCTCAAAGACTGTTTTGGAATTGACTTCGAAACAGTAGTTATGCATGGTATTCACTATAACGTAGGGAAGATTACATATAAAAACCGAGCAATCAACGTAGCTACTGTTCAACCAATTGATATGGGGCCAATCCCCGCAGCCGTCATCGCTACGAGATCAATAATAGAGTGGCAGCCTTCAATTATTGCGATGACTGGAATATGTGCTGGCATAAAATCATTGACCAAGATGGGAGATATTATTGTAGCGAGTCAGGTTTTTGATCATACAGCAGGAACTTATAAAAATGGCTCTATTACTCCCTTTCAGCAATCAATAGGTCAGGATCAATGGGTGCTCCAATTTATTCAATCAATTATGGATAATGAGAAAGATATCATCGGGATTTCTTCGAGCTACCCCAGGCCGAAGGGCGATATTGGAAAAACAGATATTCACATTGGGCCAATGGCTTCTGGCAGCTTTGTCGTCAAAGACTCGTCATATATAGATAGTCTTCTTGATAAAACATCAAAGCTGTATGGAGTTGACATGGAATCGTACGGAGTTGCCTCAGCTGCAAAAATTTGTAGCTCAGCATTCGATAATGTTATGTGGTTGGTTACAAAAGGAGTCGCAGATCATGCGGATAACAAGAAAAAAGATGACTGGCATTCCTATTGTGCCTTTGTCAGTGCAAAATTTTTGATGATGATGATCAATGAAATATTGAAGAGAGATAATTCTTACTTATGGCTAGAGAATCAAAGAAAAGCGCAAATGCCCAGGAATTAAACATCTGTCTAATAAATAGAAGGTTCGTTTAGCGGAAAATGGTGAATTATGAAATCAGAGATCTGAGCTGAGATATGCCTATGAAGCCTTTCTAGTACTTGCTTCTTCTCAGTAATGCGTTTGGCACCTTGCACCTAAATAATACCCAGGACTGTACCCAAGTCGACTGTCTTTTGTGAACTCGTTAGGAGCTTTGAGAAATCAGGCTGGCCCGTTCTCTTTGTTGAACTCTTTTGTATGGCTGAGTCAATAAAAGATTTGAGTATGCGGGGATCTGGAGAAGCTAAAACTAAGCTTGGCAGGAATAGATTCTCATAACTTTTCTTTCCTCATTGCTGTCTGGACGATCTGACGTCAACCAGCCCCTGCAGGAGGTAACCTTGAACAATGTGGTTTGTGTAAGTGTCCTTTTCATTAGTCATTAGGGAAAATGAGAGTACTAATAGAGATAACAGAGCGACAAACACAAATCGCGTTTTGCTGTTTGAATGATCTTGGCGCTTTCGAGAGCACTGCTATTGTTTTTATGACTGCAAATTTTCAATCTAATTACTGGTTTCATTCCTGCAAGTAAAGCTTAAAGCAGTTATTATTATTATTTTATACACATAGATGACATTTGCTCTACTGCAGGAGCTTACGGATGGCACTCAGGGCGAATGACGTTGATGGCTATAAGTCTTGGCTAGCACTCGGCATTGAACAGCTTGGAAGGGATGTAGCTGATGAGATTGAGTCCGATTGGATGGTGCCCCTGTTAATTGAAGAGGAGAGGGACAGGCTTATGGCTTGGCAGCTGGGGGTGAGCTTCTAGTCCGTTTAGGGAACTATGCAGATCCTGCATCAATACCCGAATGGGTGATTCGAATCCGATTGATTCCCGAGATGGTGGAGTGGTCAAGATTCATCACTACATGCCTACTCCTTCTGAGTCGAAAATTCCTCTTCCTCCTATTCCATCGAGTCTTTCCCAGGGCACACAGCGGACTGCTGCTCATGGCGGAGAACAACAGCAACCTGCGGTATCGAGCATCGAAGCTCGAGTCACACAAGAGGTGACAGGAATGTCGAAACCAGCGCTTCTTGGATACACCACAGGTCTATTGATCTTTCTGTTCGGATGCCTTGGGACAATGTTCAATGACAATCCAGACATCGGTGGAATAAAGAAAGCGATTGCAAGTGGTTATCTGGTTGCTGCTGTAACTCTTGTACAGATCTCCTCTATTGCAGATAACACGTGGCGGTCAAGCCAGCGTGAATAACCCTCAGTCGGTCACACGCACATCAGGCAGCAAACCCTCAGAGGCCGGCAAAAAGGTGATGAGCCCACTGCAGAAAAGCCCATCTGCGTCCGCTTCCCACAAAGCATCGACGCTTACCTGCGGGGCTTAAAAGATCGCCCAGCATTTATCTGCGCCGCCGTCGCGACATCAATCAAAGAACTCCAATGATCCGAACCACACTCACTGCAGCAGTGATTATCGCTGGAACACTGCCTGCCATTGCGGCTGGTGATGTCGCCCCAGAGATCCATAACCTCTGTCTAAAAGCAGCTGACTATCGCGGCTGCGTTGAAGCGCAGAAAGGCACACCTGAATATCTCGGTAATAAGTGCCGAGCCGGTTATGCCTACGTCGGCGCCGGTAATTGCCAGAAAGTCAACTGCTCCTTTACGGGCATTGGTGGCGGTGATCGTCATGACCCAATCGTTGCGGGTAAATCCACCTGGAAGTGCGGCACCAAAATCAACTGGTGGAGCTATTCCGGTATTGACCGAGGTCACCTCAAATTGGGTGCTGTTTCTCCAATTACGCAGTCAAAAGACTGCCCCTCCGTTGAGCCCAAGATTGGCTGGAACTCCAGCTGTGAACATGCCAAGCCTGGCTGGAAGGCGGCAGAGAAAGAAGACAAGCGGCCTAAGTGTCACGCCAAGCTTGCAGCCCACAACTGTGATTGGGATACCTACCTAGATGCCAATCCAGCAGTAAAGGCATGGGCTGCCGCTAACCCTGCAATGGCAGAACAAGAGCGCATCAAGCTCTCAGCCGACCCTCTAAAGAAATGATCCGCACCACGCTCACCGCCGCAGCACTCACCCTCGGCGCACTGGCTGTTCCAGCCATGGCTGAGATCGTTCCTGCCAAATGCACGCTGATCCGTTACGGCGGCATAAACACTCCTCCAGAAACCTTTGACTGTGATTTCCGTCAGAGCGGCGGCAATGTTCAGGTCTGGTCTGATCGCTGGGAATTTAATTTCCTCGCTAAGAATCAGGGCGTGACCTACATCAGGATTAACGCTCAGCCGCTGGTCTTTACCAGGACTGGGAGGTACAGCCTGCGTGTGGAGCAGAACTGACCTCCAGTGCAGCTTCAGCATCCATACGGTCAACAGTCATTCCAGCCAGCATCTGATGGCTCCAAGAGTGCATGTGAGTAAGCAGCAATCGCATCCCCGCAGCTACGGCTTCGGGGTTTTTGCTGTCCATCACAGCTAGATAAACCTCTTCTGCACAATCCAGCTCAAAGATGCCTTGCAAGGCGACGCGTTCAGCGTGGAGCATGTTTGTTGGTGAGTCTTCTCAAGGTTATTCAGAGCTGGCGATCACTTCCGACCAAGGATTTCACTTCACTTCAATGCATCAGGATCACCAGCAAAGCTGAAACTACCCACTGCAATAGACAAAAGAAAACCCCGCCAAAGGCAGGGTCTCTCGGCTTCTCGTTGGGCGTGTTGCCTAGTTTCCACTCCGTGAAGAAGCCTTCCTCACAAATGAATAATGGCTCAGAAATCATGCTGAGCAAGCCCCTACGTATCAGTTGGTTGACTGTTCTGCGGTATTTCCTCAGCATGTGCTTGGTCAATTCCCTAAAAGGTTTGACTCCTCACACCCCCCGAAGAAGGTTTTGTCGCCTTCTTTTTTTATGCCTTAACTCATCCTTTCGAGTGAATGGGTCTCAATCCAATGAGCAATCTCGCCAAAATGCGCTGATGTGGCAGCAGCAGCCTGATTACGCCCGATACAAGGAGAAGCTCAACGGTGAAGGCTGGCTGGTCAACAGACAGGAGGGGATGCTCATCCAGATCAAGCCCGACACACCAACGCAACATGCTCAGTTCGTTCTGGTGAGCTATTACCGCTTGTCAGCACGGCTTGGGAAACCCATCAGGCAGCAGCGGATGCTCAGACACCTAGGCATCGAGATGTGGATCAACCTGCAGAAGATCGGTTGGCAACGCTGCACGCTGCCTAACTGATTACCCGTTCGGGGGATAGGTCAGCAGCGAAGACCACTCGAATGGGGGATTCGGATTCGTTGTGTTTCAGCGATGGTGAATACATCGAGGGGATGCCCCCTAGACAACACCTGAATCAAATGAAACTTTCTACTTTTGTCGCTATTGATCTCTCGCCCAAAATTACTTAGTAAATGCTCAGGAAGAATTTAATTATGATTGAAACACTACTCGGAATTGACAGAGTCGAGTTCAACCGATTTGTCATTTCCACAACTATCTGCGTCTCAGGCTGCATCATACTAATAAAACTATTCAGCAAAACTACTGACTCCTAATGAACAAAAACCACGACGTCCATCCAGCACTGATGGTTTCCTTCATTTTAATTCTGGGACTTACTGTCGGTACTGCAGTGGCAATGGAAAAGTTTGGATTCGCGATGGGCTTAGATACTACCGAACTCGAAATGGAGGATCTAATACCCGGTCGTTCAGACTTACTGCAACCTCGAAATTGAAGCCAAATAGGTGGCTGCGATTATCGCTATCGATCTCACGGCTGAATATTCACCAGCACCGCCAAGAGCGGGGGTTGTGTATTGCTTACTGAATAGCAGCAAAGCTGAAACTGCCTTACCTGAACGTTTTCACCGGCAGAGCTGAAAGCGAACAATGCTGCGAGTCAGCCCTTTTTCAGACCAGTTGGGCATCACCCTCCAAGGGGTGTGCACCGTAAGCATGTCGCCGTCGATCGTGAAAAATCGGGTTTGTTCGGTACCAACCCACTCGGGGTTCCAGGCCACATCTACCTCGGTGATCCAGCGGTCACTCTCGAGGCGGTAGATGCCGGTGTAGGCGATCATGCTGCTCAACAGGGCCGATCGCTCTTCGGCATTAGAACCCGGTTTGCGCCCCTCTGCCGAGAGCATGAAGGAGAGACGGCCTTCCGGAGTGAAGATCACATAGCCAGTGGGCTGATCGCCCATCGGTGCGAATGTGTCGCTGCTGGACTGTTGTTCGACGTCGTAGCTCAACAGCTGCCAGGCGCCATGAACGGAGGGGGAAGTAATGGCTTGAGTGGACTGAACCGAACTGAGGGTCACAACTAAGCCTGTTTCTGTGCGGCAACCTACCGATTGTTATCGAGCTTCGCGAGCCTCAATCGAGGTATTCCTGAGCAATTAATGCCATGGAATGGCGATCCGGTAACAACAGCAACGAAATCAATCATGGGCCGGAGCCCGGAAGGGCGCTGATACATAGCTATCAACCTCACGACTGAATATTCACTAGCCCCGCCACGAGCGTGGTTTTTTATTTTCTTGGCTTACTCGAATGACTGCACGACTAACAGGATCACTAATAGGAGTCAGAACTAATCCCTCAGGGATTAATATATAATGTACAAAGATCTCTTTGGTTATTTGCTCAATATCAAGGTTGATGGATTATGGCAAGAGCTACTGCATTCGAGACCAGAGTTTCAGCAGATCTTAAAGTTCGCTTTGGTGGTGCAAGTACAACAGCACAACGCAAAGAAGTTCAACAGCTGCCTGTGATCAATGCTTTAACAGCATCACCAAGTAATCGGGACGTACGGGTGCACGATTGCTGCTATAAGAATTCACCCGATAGTCTTGATCCCGGTAAAAAAAAGGCGGCAGTTAGGGCTGTTCCAGCAGGGTAATTGCATCATTCACGCTCAGTCGTTTGCTTCGATGCAGGACTCGATCCCATGTCTGCGTCGGTAATGTCCTTAGCTGAAATCCTTATTTTCGCGATCTCGTTTTATCTATTTTCTGCCAAATCGTGCCAGCCGTTGGATGGCATTCATACGTTTCATTTGTCAGATTACTAGCAAATTGCTCTTTCAATTAAAGGGGCAACGATTTTTAAATGTGTGCGGTAGGGGCTTTCCAAGCGGTTGCCCAAATTTATATATGCCACTATCATGATCAAATCTTGTTTCATTAATACTCAAATGGTCAAGGTAATAAAAACCTTATTCTATGCATCTCTTTTGTCTCTAATATATAACAATATTGCTTACTCCTCTCCGGCTCCTCGGATCCGATGGGGCAATGAAGAAGATACTATTGTCCAGTATATCAATGCCGCCGATAAACTTTGGCAAACTGGCAACTGTATGGCAAATGCTGGCATGACAAGATACTTGTCAGACGAATTCCATGGAACTTGGACTTCAGGTGAGCGATATAACAAATCAACAGCTTTGGAGACTGGTGCCAACAAAGATTGCGTTCTTGGTGATGTCAAAGTCAAGTTCTTTGGCGAGAATGTCGCTATCGCCTATGGAAGCGAAAGTTATATGTCCAAAGAAATTCCATCCAAAAAAACCTGCTTAGCATGGACCGATACATGGCTTAAATATGATGGACGTTGGCAGATAATTGCCGCCCAAGACAATGTAGTCCCTTGCGTTCAATAGTTGCTGTATACAGGATTAATGCAAATCGAGGGAAAATCCTTGCTTGTCGAAATCTTAAAGCTAGGCAAATATCTGTAATTCATTCGCTCTTGACTCGTTTTGACAACAGCTCACGCGGAAACATGTGACGCCAAGGCTCCAGGGCAATAAAAACCTCGCTTGTGGCGGGGAGCTAATCAACGGCACTGAGGAAGATTTCGTGTCGGGAGGGTTCAGCCAACACCCACAGAGCCAAAAAAAAGGAAGGCCCACCAGACCTCCCTCACGACGACGCGCCCCCCAAGGACCACCACATCCTTGGATTGAAATGAGTTTTATGTATCCGCACGAACTCTTTTGTAGGAACAGGCACCGAATTATTGCTAGGTCAGCAATCCATAAAAAAGGAGGGTCTTTGACAACCCTCACCCCTTCCGTGGATTCCCGTGTGAGGACTAAGGTGAGTTTTATGTATCCGCACGAACTCTTTTGTGGGGATGGACACCTGTCACGGTTCTGGTGATTCGAGTCCCCATGTCGCAGAGACCCACTTTCTTCCATGACTCAGCAGGTTCTTCCACAAGGTTTCTTCCTCTACTCCACAAACGGGCTAGAGACTCACACCCAGCTGCCAAGTCTTCAGCCTGACCCTCTCCTCTTCTACCAATAAAGGGACCATCCATGTGGATTCGACTTCACCAGCCACATCCCTTCCAAGCTGTTCAATAGCGAGAACTAGCCAAGACTTGTAGCCATCAGATGTTGGCTGCAATGACTGTTGACCGTATGGATGCTGAAGCTGCCCTAGAGGTCAGTTCTGCCTATCAATAACCACCGGGCTCGTTGGGCTTTTCGCCTGACTCAAAGACGGTCAATGTGTACTGGCCTTCGCGGGTGAAGCGCTTGAAATCCTCGAAGTTTTGCCGCTCGTAGGTAGAGCCGTTTTCGGCAGCAGGGAAGGCGAAAGCCCAGCGGGGGCTGTCGACGTAGACGTTGCCGCGGAGCTGGGTGAAATCGCAGCGGAACTGCTCCGGAGGCATTGCGTCGTCATGACGCGAGAGCACGCATAGGGCTCCCTTCACAGTGTCGGCCATGGCAACGGGCGGATCGATTGGCTCACTGACTGCAAAGAGTGCAGCGACTGAAGCGAGGGCGGTGAGTGTGGTGCGAATCATTTCTTCTGAGGGTCGGCGGTCAACTTGGTGCGTTCCTGCTCTGCCATCGCAGGATTAGCCACAGCCCATGCTTTTGTCGCAGGGTTTGCTTCTAAATAGGCTTTCCAGTCGCACTCAAAAGGAACGAGCTTGGCATCGCATTTAGGTCGCTTCGCTTCTGCTTCAGCTGCTTTCCATCAGGGCTTGGCATGTTCACAGCTGGAGTTCCAACCAATCTTCGGCATGAGCATTTCTTCTTGCCTGTTGACCAGCCAGCTTTCACCGCTGAGTTTCTCCTTGTGTAGGGCTTAATCAGGCTGCTGCTGCCACATGAATGCAGTTTGGCGAGATTACCTATTGGGGTGAGAGCCACTCAGACTTGACCTGAAACGTCAAAACTCCCACGTCATCTCCCTCGTCTCCCTGTGTGATGGCGACACAAGCCAAACAACCATCTTCAAAAGCTTCCCTCGACTTACTGGCGAACTTCGCAGCGTCGTCATGGGACCAACAAGCCAGCCCTCTTTCATCTCTTTCTTTCACATAGGAGTCCCACACCTCAGCGAACTCCTCACCGTCAGGGCCGTTAAGGAGCTCATTGACGGCTTCTTCGGCTCCTACCTCCTTGTGTCTCGCCATAAAAGCTCTCATCAAAGGATGGTCGATGACACGTGAAGTGGTGATGACTCCCGTCACTCCACGAATAGTCGTAGCAATGACTCGCTTTGGGTCTTTCCGAGTGTCGATAACCATCACTGGACAACCCAAGTCCCAGCTATCTCTCATAATCAGCTCTCTCGCTGACTGAGCTAGCTGACCCTTCAGCTCGTTGATGAGGGTGCTGACGAGAGTGGTCGGATCTGCCATCTGACTCGGTTGTCGATCAAGGGTAATTCGAACAGGATGATGAAAAATAAAGGCTCCTGTGTCGATAATTCTTTCCCCAAGGTGGTTCTTCGGAGGTCCACTCTTCGCACTGCTGTTCACAATGCTGGGATTAGCACCTGCCAATTCACAAAGCATTGATTTCAGCAGTCGTGAACTGGAGCAAGGCATAGCCCTCGAAAGGGCCATCAATGCCCAGCGTGTTCGCGTAGGGATGCCAGTACTGAAACCACTCAATAAAGACCTTCAGAGATTGCAACTGTCCTACAGCGCTGCTGTTCTCAACGAGCTATTGGATCGCGCCAACTGCGATCACGACTACAGCGCCTTCCAAACTTTGCAAAACCAGGTCTCAAAAGCACCAGCAAAGATTGCCACCGCCTTTCCAGCCAGCGAGGTGATTGGATGCCCTATTAATTCCCGCGCCTGGAGCATACAGTCGATGATGAGCCGCTGGAATCAATCCCCTCGTCACCACCAGATCCTCTTTAAGCGTCCCAACAGAAGCAACGTTGGATGCTCCGTGAAGTCTCGTGGAGGTTTTGTCGCATCAATCTGCACCCTCTGGACTCCCTATAATTAATACATCGACCGCTGTTTTTGAGTCAATGCCATTGTCCTCGTCTTACGGCGGAGTTTTTTCTTATTTTTTCTTGTAAGATCATTCTTGATTTATAAATGCACTGCCCTATTGCTTGCATCGTTCTTACTGTTTACATGCAACGCTCAGGCAGATACGAAGCCAAAAGATCGCAGCATTAATTTTTTCGAACTTATGCTTTTAGGGCCGGTGTGTTAGTAGGGTCGATAAGTATCAATTGCATGTTAGCTGGACTTGAAGTCACTCCAGATGTGAAAATCAAAAGTTCAGTTGCTTCTCTTTGCATTGGTACCCTCATTGAGGCTGTCTATAAGGTTTCAGTTGTATCAACTATATTGGCCATAAAGTGGATCAAAAAAGTTAATCTACAATGCTTCAAGCTAATTCCAGCTAAGTTTCAGCTAAGGCCATATACCCTGCCTAACGGCGTGGGCTTTTTACTTTTCTGTATAAGGCTGCTACCAATAGCAAGATTGGTTTCACTTTTGTAACACCACAAACACCAGAGGCGTTGACGCTGGCGCTATAACCTTCTTGTAGCCATAACTACACCCAACGTTCACCTCACTTCTGTGAGGCGCAGACTCGCCAGGCCACGGAACGGGGACCTGGATTTCTGAGGAACCTCAAATGACTCTCACCTATCGTGGTAAGCAGTATGTCCAGCACAATGCTGCTGGCAATGATGCATCTAAGAAAGCACCATTGACATATCGCGGCGTGTCATACGCCAAGTGATCTAAAGAGTTCACATCAATTAGCTCTCGCTTAACAGCGGGAGTTTTTTTGTTTCTTAATCGAACATCTCTAGCTGTTGTTCAGTTGCTGCATCAACGTAGTCACTATCATCAGATTGATAAGGAATGTCTAGCTCCCTACGCCCAAGAATCACTGCGCTGTAAGCGGACTCAAGCTTTGTGCATTCTTCAATCAGACGCCTGATCGATGATTCTCGATCTGAGATTTCATTGGCGAGGGCTGCACTGAACTGTGTCTCTTCCGATTGGTTCTGCAGCTCGTGCCTTGCTTGTGCTTCGGTTCCAGGCAAATAGAGATAAGCACTGGCCAACATGACTCCAAGCAGTGGCTCTCTCCTACTCACACCACGTTCAACATCATTGACAAGACTGGTCGCTGTCAATCCATCAACAATCCGCAGTACCACCAGCCGATCTACAAGTAAGGGTGACAGGTAGTCGAATGCGGGTAGATCCTATTATCGCAGAGCCCTTAGGGCAGCGTTTCCGCGAATTCCCAACCCTTACGTCTCGATTGCTTGGTGTTGCGGTTAAAGCCTTAATCACAGGTTGTTGTTGAACTTCTTTCCTCATTTCTATTGTTTTGGGTCCACCAAAACGTAATCTCAAATCAGCATTCACCCTGGATTCAAAATTTCGTCATAGGAATAAGCAACACCAGCCTGTGGTTGATAGCTGATGTCATATTCTAGCCGTGCTTTCACGCCAGATCCTTCAGCATCGTTTTCAAATATTTCTGGTTCCTTCTCGCAGCTTTGGTAGTAATAACCTGCCATTACGGCCAATAAATTGCTGATGTTGTAATTGACATCAAGGCCGACAGTTGTTAACGGTTCTGCTGCAAAGCTACTGTTCATTGTGGCGATATTGTCTGAGCCATAGCCGTATTTCCCAACCGGTATTAATCCATAGACATTGGCACCCCATTGGTTGCTTTGTAATTCTACATTTACAGCAACCTGCTGAAAGAACGGTGTTTGTGAATTAAAGACTTCAATGCCATTGGTTGTTGTACCTGTTGCTATCGGCCTGCTGTCATATCCAGCATTGATGCCATACATCGTGCTGCGATCACGATTGAGCCAGCGGTAGCCCAAACGCGTGGAGGTCGAGATGGTGGTGCCAGCAACAGTTTGAAAGCCAAGAGTTGGCTTGACGACATCCTTAAGGCTGATGTTCATCACACCAAGATCATCAGCACTGTCCTTCTCTTGAGCAATGGCAGGCAGGGAAGCAACAGAGATGGCAGAAGCCAGCAGCCCCAAGGAGAGACGACGCAGCATGGGGCGTCAATTAGATGCCGTAACGATGCCTTGCTTGTGCTGGTGATGCCAGCTGCAGTAGCTGGTTTCAGCTTTGCTGGTAGGTCAGGCAGAAATGAAAAACCCCGCTCGTGACGGGGTAAATGAATATTTAGTCGGGAGATCGATAGCGACCACTCAAAGCCCTAAGACCTCTCATAAAGGCAGGTTTATCAGGCTTCCCGACAGAAAATTCAAATCAGAACCTAAGTTGGATTCCGAATTCAGGATTACGATAATGGTTGTATCCGTAGACAGGAATCACTGGGGGATAGCCATACACCTCGCGGTTATAAACCCTGCGAGCATGACCCCAATCATGGTCATATGCTCTTTCATAATGATTAAATGCGCGAACATCATGGCGGAACTCTCGACGACTTCTTCTTAGCTCATGAAGTCTATGGTGGTGACCATGGTGATGATGCTCCTTTGCCTCTGCAGCAGGTGGAGTAACAAACATTGAGGCGCCGATGATAGAAGCGGCAGCGATGGAAGATAAGAGTTTCATTTGAATGATTTAGGTAGTAGAGGTCGCCACTCCTGGACCTCTTCACCATCGTTGAAGCTTTACGAATCCGAATCCCCCACCCGAGTGGTCTTCGCTGCTGACCTATCCCCCAAAAGGACTAGAGACTCACTCCCAGCTGCCAAGCCATCAGCCTGTCCCTCTCCTCTTCAACTAATAAGGGCACCATCCAGTCGGACTCGACTTCACTAGCTACATCCCGTCCAAGCTGTTCGATACAGTGTGAAAGCTAAGCCTTGTAGTCATCAGCATTATTAGCTCTTATTGCCATCTGCAGCTCCTCACCGGCGCAGACGGCTTTGAGCATCGATTCCTCGCTGTGCGGGGTAGAGCAAGCGGCATTGATCGCGACTGAGATCACCCTTTGCGATGCAGTCTTTGTATTGCTGCGAGTGGCTGTAGGTCTCGAAGGCGAATGCAGCGGCGAAGACCAGTGCAAACAGACTGACGACAGCAATGACAGTCAGAGAGCCTGTGTTTTTGGTTGGTTTGTCCATTAATCAATTCCTCTCATCACATCCTTACTCCGATTGATCGGGCTCACATCACCCATCCGGGCCATTTCGTTCCAGAAGACCTGATTCCTGCATGCGATGCCGTTCCATCATGTACAGGACACCCAGGACGCTGCCGCACCAGAAACCGACGATCAGCAGGAATAGCCCGATGGTTGTCAGAAACTTCATCAGCCGTGCCTCAATGATCTGAAGTCCCCTGGGTTTAGCTCGGGTCTGTTGGCGTGAGCTTCCAAACAGCGTATTCAGGACTCTTTCAGTGTGACGATCAGTGCGTGTTGTTAGGGGACAGCTTTGTCAGTTATTTCCTCAGTGGAACCGCGTCTTTGAGTCGCTCCTCTCGCAAGCGTTCCAGTTGTCCCTTGCTTTCGGCTGGTCGATCGGTACTTGGCTGTTTGCCTTGATCGACTCCCACCACGACAACAGTTATTAGAGCAAGCACTGCAATCGCTCCTATCTGCAGAGTCCTCATCTTCTTTTCAATCCACTAGCTCCGATCGCTTGGCACCAACGTGTGTCACAGGGCATCAGCAGGCATCAGGCCTTGCCTCATGGGCACGGAGCCTAGTTGCGTTTCAGCGGCCGGGCTTGATCTTGAAGCCACCACGCTTGAGGGGGTGAGCGATGGTGGTTCCGATTTCATCAAGCGGTTAGTGAACTAATCGGCAGCCGCCAAAAGCAGCTCCAGCTCTGCAATTCCGCAGTTACAGCCATCCCGCTCGCCATCACATGGCTCCATATTGGGATGCCCCTTGGCACAGGACTCAGAGCAGAAATGCTGCCCGCCAATCCTGATTGACCGCGATTCTTCAACGCTGCGCTTGCAAAGCGAGCAGTCGCATAGAAGTAAAACTTCATTCATCACACAACCCTCGGTAACAACTTGTCCGGTCTAGTGCATTAAGGGCATCATTTCTTCGGCGGCTAACCGAACACTCAATATCGACTTATCGAAACTGATTCTCAGCAGCAGATTTGCACTCCTGATTGTGATTCTCAGCAACATATTTGCTGTTCTTGAATGTGATTCTCAACAGCATATTATCGCTCATTAATGTTCGGTTAATACCCCTTACAAATTGGCAAAAGTGCAATAGAACAGAGAAGTCCTCCTTTTGGACATAATCATGACTCAAACACCAGCAACAGCTCAAGGCAGGCTCGCCATTGCAACAGGCCCTTCTGGTCGTGCAATGGCAGAGACGATGACACAAGAGATGGTGGAACAGCTACAAGCCCATCTCAATCTGGAAAGGCAGTCTTCAGCGGCCTACTTCGCAGCAGCGATCTGGTTTGCAGAGCGCGAACTGACTGGCTTTGCTGAATACTTGCGCAATGAGGGTAAGCAAGAGCAAGAACATGCCGCAAAATTCGCTGACTACCTGATCTCCCGTGGTCAGACAGTTGAATTAGACACGATTGAAGCACCTCGTCAGACATGGCCTGACCCAGAAGAGGTGATCGCCAATGTCTTCCGCATGGAAGCAGACGTCACAACCTCTGTTCTTCTGCTGTATTCAATAGCTGAGCGTGCCTCTGATCAGAGAACAACCGTATTTCTTGATCCAGTTGTGGATGATCAGAGAATCTCTGAACATGAGGCGGCCTATCTATTAGGAAGGGTCAAGTACGCCAATAATGAGCGTGCGGCAATGATGATCATTGACGCAGAGCTCAGGGAAGAAGAGGCAAAACCAGCAAAGCTTCAATCATAAGTTCTGCAATAAGGGCTGTACAAACTAAAAGTATGCCACTTCAAGTTGTAGCTTCTTGTTGAACAGCTCAACACTGCCTAACCCCGCCCAGTGCGGGGTTTTTCATTGCAGCGTGAAAATGCGTTAAGCAATTGTCCCCAACCAATGAACCCTCCACTCAGATAACGCTTGATCTGCTTCAGGAGCTGCTGATTCCACTGAGACTTAATGAAGTTGATGACTATAAGTCTTGACATTGCTTCTTGCGCTGTTCCATCATTGTGGTTGCATAAGGGTTGATAGCTAGTATTAATTTTAACTGTCAAGTTGTCATTTTGAATGTATTGTCAGGCTATGGTCTAAAACTCTGAAGGCTTAGCATGAAGTTTAAATCAAATCTTTTGAAGTATGTTGCTTTCAATATATTGGCTTTGTTCGCAACTTTTTTGAGTCCTCGGGTTGTCCCCGAAGTCTTAGCGGCTCAGAATGACTACTCTGGGCCTGGTCCTTTTTCAGTTTCAGTTTCAACAGTGGAAGGGCAGGGCTTGTTGTTTAAGCCATCCGACTCTGACGAGAGCAGAAAGAACTGGCCTGGAGTGGTATTTGCTCACGGACTATGCGGACCTGCAGAAAAATATTCAACCACGTTGTCTCGTTTGGCGAGTTGGGGATTCATCGTGATTGCAAATCAAGAGCAAGGGGATTGCGGTGTAATTAATGTAAATCATCCATTAGCAACATTGGGAAATCTTTTCCAGCTACCATTGAAATTCAGTAATGCCGTTGACTTTTCGTCGATGGCTGATGATATTCGCTCGAATTTAAATTATCTAGCTGGTCGCTCTGACGTTGATTCCGGTCGGCTTGCTTTGATGGGACATAGCATGGGAGGAGGCATGGTTATTGATGTCGCCTCTGAGCTTGGAGAGCAGCAATCCAACATTGTCAAAGCTGTTGTGGCGATTGCTCCTTGGAATGGTGTGCAGCCAACGCCAAGTTCAATTGTCAATAATTCAAATACTCCTATATTAATTTTCTGTTCAATGACAGATGCTCTTTGCCCTTGCTCAGGAGAAGTTCAACTAAGCGATACTCAGGCTGTTTTCACGAATAACGTTTCGCCGATGATCCCACTATTATTTGGACCGCAATCCGATCCAACCTGGGATGGTGGCTCTATGGCAATACTTAAAAACTCAAAAGATGCAGTTTTGATGAATGTAAATCAAGTGAGTCATTTCACAATTGCTGGTATTGATAATGGTGGCGAAATGCAAAGCTTTGCTGATTGGGCACGAGGTGAGACTGGTCTTAACTTTAACCGCCCAAGTCGACCTTATTCAGACATCCCCACAATGGAATATGCGGTAGCATTCCTAAATCAATCCCTAAATCTTGATGTAAAGACTGGACGGTCTTTTCTTGATCAGTCTTCGTCGGATTCACGTCTTGTCGAAGTTGTCAGCTCGAATTAACTAATGGTTGTCTGACGAATTGAAAAAGTCATTATTGGCAGGCCTAATTGCACATACTCACTAGCAGCAAACCTGTAACTTGCTGCTCCAGGATGCTGTGTGTAGTTCGAGCTTTGACGATTAACCACCAATCCCTGTCCGTGCCAGTACGTCTGTATTTGCAAATAGGCCATAGAGGGGTGGAGCTATTTGGACGAAAGGGCGCCATGGAACTGCCGTTGTTCCAGTGTTTGTGTTGGCGTGCAATATCAGAAAGCAACTGTTGCAGCAGGGCCAACGCTTAAGCAAGACGTGCAACCTCTGAGCACCTATCTGGAAAGTGCCGCCGGTTGGGCTCTTGAAATGGGGGGTGAGTCAGGCAAGCCCCAACAGGTCATCCTGCGGGGGCAGTCCTGGTCCTGGACGGGATCTAAGAAACCTAACGTTTAGGTCTCAAGTTCTTTCTATCAAAAAATGCAAAGTCCCTCAACCTTTCGCGGGCTTCTAAATCGCGAAAGATTGATGGTTGTGGGACTGTTGACCCCGTCCAAAGAGTCACAAGTACATTGTGTGGCGGCCTGAGACTCGATTAGTGCGAAAAGCTCTCAATAGCTGTGACCATTGAGCGTGTCGCATGAAAAAAGGCGAGCCGGCTCGCCTTTTTTCATGCCCTTGATTGCTAGCACTGAGCTTCTCTAAGGCAGGGAAAGCTCTGGGGCTGGCATAAAAAAAGAAGGCGACTAAGCCTTCTTCTGTGGGTGTGAGGAGCCAAACCTTGTGAGGAGTTGGCCACCACCATGTTGATGACGGCACTGCCGATCAGTCAACCAACTGATACGTAGGGGATTGTTCTGCGAGGTTTCTGAGGCATGATTGATTTGTGAGGAGGGCTTCTTCACGGAGTGG
This sequence comes from Synechococcus sp. CC9311, assembly GCF_000014585.1. NCBI lineage: Bacteria > Bacillati > Cyanobacteriota > Cyanophyceae > Synechococcales > Synechococcaceae > Synechococcus > Synechococcus sp. CC9311. The sequence goes on from NC_008319.1 coordinate 785,531, forward strand.
AAACTAGGAAACACGTCCAACTAGAAGCCGAGAAACCCTGCCTTTGGCGGGGTTTTCTTTTGCCTAATCCATTGGGCATGGGCAGCTTTAGCTTTGCTGTTTGTCGGTAAACAATGAAAAACCCCGCTCGTGGCGGGGCTTGATTGTTTTTTGGGTAGTCTGATGATATGGGACATAGGCTGAAAGCTACACAACAGCCAAAAAGAGCATCGGTAACTGCCTGCACTGAATATCACCGCTAAGAAATTTATTTACAGGGAAAGGCGAGTACATTTGCTTTCCATGCACTTTTCCCAGTTGGCTTGTAAAGAGGAAGATATGTGAGTACTACTTTTGGATTCTTTGCGACTTTGAATTTTTTATAACCTTTTTCTTTTGAAAGATTGTTCCATAGAATATATGCTTCTTTAACGGCTTTGTGGGGCTTGTTAGAGACGGCCCCGCGATTGAGGATTTTGTTGGCACACGTCGATAGAGTGCTCAATTTTTGGATAGGTGAGCATTTGAAAATGTTGTACTTGTGATCACACAGGCAGAAGTCAGTGTAACAGCAATTCCACTTAGCTTGTACGTTTTCATTGATTTAGGGTGCGGTGGAAGCTCACGCCTCCGGTGAACTCACCATCTCCGAATTCAGCAGTTCGCTCAATGCCCTAGCTCAATAGTGGCTGTGATTTCGCTCACAGGGTTCCAGGAAGCCTGCTGCAGGTGTAAATGCTTTAAGTCGTTGTCACTTACGTATGACCATCGTCACTAAGATGAAGAATGCTCTGCTTTAGGAGTACTGATAGCACTAGGGGTTGAGGTGCTTGGTCTTAAAGAAGCTGCCAAGTTCGATTCTGAATGGATGTTGTCTTTGTTGGTTGAGTAAGAGAGGGAAAGGCTGATGGCCTGGCAAATGGGTGCAATCTTATAGTTACTGTAAATATGGATAGAAAATAAACTAAAAACTCACAAGCTATTGATTCAAGCTTTCATGAAGCTTTCAATACGGGGCCCTACTTTTGTTGTGAGTGAATATACCGAAGTGCTAGCTGTCACAAATAATGTATGCCAGTCAGTTCCACCCCAGTGGAGGTTTGCGGTGTGCTCAGGGATTCTAATTACCCCTAGCTGCTCACCTTTGGGGTTAAAAATCCAGAGACCTTTTGGACCTGTCACCCAAACATTTCCGTACTCATCACACTTCATTCCGTCAGGGACTCCTCCTTCGAAAGTACCGTCCCCAATGTTTTCAGCAAAACGTTTCTTCTCATAAAGGCTTCCATCAGACGCGACTTTATAGACGTCGATTAAAGCTTTTGGCGAATCATTTATATAGAACAATGATTCGTCTGGTGAGAAGCACAATCCATTTGGTTGCTGATAGCAATCTTTATCGACAAGAAGCTCAAGTTCTCTTTTGGTGTTTATACGGAACACACCTTGGAAGTCCAGATCCTGATTGCGCTCCTCACCCGACCAAGGCATTCGTCCATATGCAGGATCAGAAAAATAAATTGATCCATCTGATCGGATGCAAACATCATTTGGGCTATTGAGCTGCTTCCCCTCAAAATGGGACGCCAGGACTTCTCGATGTCCATCCTCACCTTCTAGAACAACTGATGAACTTAGGTGTTCACAAACTAAAAGATTCAAATTAAAATCATAAGTCATTCCATTGCATTTACTGGATGGGTTTCGCACTTCTTGCGTCGTTCCATCCAATGAGTATTGAAGGCGTAGATTCGCAGGTATATCCGAGAAAAGAAGGTGATGATTGCGAGGATGCCAGATCGGTCCCTCGGTGAACTCAAAGCCGGTTGCAACACGCTGGATTTGAACCTCTCTGTCAATGAGGTCCCTCATTTGATTTGAAAAAATCTCGATCATGAAATTAACTCCTGCCTAATCCTGATAGTGTTGTTTTTCTCTTGGTAGCTTGCCGCGCGAGAGCAAACTATGACCAGTGGATCTGCAATACACAGTATTAATGAGCGTCTTGGCCCAGGCTGGTTAATAAAATCATTCGTAACTCTACAATTCGACGACGTCGTCAAGCTGATTTTAGCATTTAGATGTTTGTTTGATATGTTGCGATATTGGCTCGTTAAGATCTTGTCTCTCAGGACAGCTCTCTGTTTCATTGGATCCCCCTGTGATTTCTTAAAATGTGTTTAGTCAATGATCTAGGGACGATGAAATCAGGCAGGTTAAAGTTGGCAACAGAAGGGCAGCTGCATAATGCATTGCCATCGTAAATTCAATTGCCTGTTCCGGGTGTTCGATTGCTAGGGCTTTCTGGTTTTCTTCCTAATCCTTTGCTCAGAACGATCTCATCGCTGAACATTTGTATTCGTAACGAGTTTCAAGGTGATGTTTTCTTATGGATCCAAAGTAGCAAGGTGTTTCTTGAAATGGCATTAGGTGCTGAATAGTTAGTCAAGGAAGCTGTTAAGAAATCGAGATTGCGCTCATGTGCTTTTTGGGGATGACTTTCTACTTGCTTGACCTGTACACCTTCATTTGCCAGTTGGTTTTCCCCTTTTAAATGAGTGATTTCCATCTTTATGGTGATTTCTATTGATGGTGATGAAGCCATAATTGCAGCATTGAATTAGATCGCTATGAAAAGAACTGCTGGTGTTGTTATCGTATTGTTGACGTCTGTAATGCTAGGGGCTGAAATAAATTGATCTGATTTTCTTTGTCTCATTGATTTTCTACCGCTTCAAGGAATTGCTAATTGCACTTCTCTGCAAGCTGAAACGATCATGGTTGATTCTCGACTTCATCGTCAGATGGCTGCGTTAAACACACATCACTGACCAAGAAGTCCGAGTCTTCTCAACATTCCGTTTGAATGGCTCGTAAATACAGAATTCATAACCTACTGATGCCTAGCCCAGAACTCACCCGCGTTATTGAGCATCTGCAGGGCCTTGCCGCTGAAATCAGCGCTGTCGTTGACATCGAAGAAAGTCGGCGCTTGATTAATCGCTTCGGCGACCTGCATCCGTCGGTGCGTGACTTTGAAACTGAGGTGCTTCCGACTAGCATTGACAATGTGCCCTGCGAATGGCTCCTTGCCCCCGGCGCTGACCCGGATCGTCGTCTCCTCTTCATCCACGGCGGCGGCTGGACTTCTGGCAGTCTTGACTCACACCGCTCACTCTCGGCGCGCCTCTCGGCCACAACAGGCTGTGCCGTTCTCGCCGTTGCCTACCGCCTCGCTCCAGAGCACCCTTACCCGGCCGGCCTCGACGACTGTCTCGTTTGTTATGGCTGGCTTCGCGAAAATGGCCCAGGCGGTGTAGGTCCGGCGCGGAGCATGTTTGTTGCCGGAGACTCTGCTGGCGGGAATCTCACCCTCTCGGTGCTGCTCGCGTTGAAGCAGCGCGGATTGCCGCTCCCGAATGCTGCGGTCCTGATCTCACCGGCTACCGATTTTCTTGCGTCGGGCGACTCCTACCGCACTCGCGCCGATCGCGACCCGATCCTCACGATGGGCCCCGACGGCATGCGCAAGGCCGCGGACGTCTATTTGCAAGGCAACGCCAATCCTGAAGATCCGCTCGTCTCGCCGCTCTACGGAGACTTCGCAGGTCTTCCACCGCTCCTCTTCCATGTTGGCGATGCAGAAGTTCTTCTCGACGACTCGACACAAGCCGTTGAGAACGCCCGTGCGGCCGGCGTTGACGTCACACTTTGTGTGTACTCCGACATGCCCCACGTCTGGCACGCCTTCGCTCCCTACCTCCCAGAAGCAACTAAAGCCATCGAAGAGATCGGCACTTTCGTGAGAAAGCATGGTTGATGGACCAGCCCGGAGCTATTCGTCTGTTGCGGCGCTGTACTGGACTCGCTACTTCTGAGACTGCGCCCTCGATGGTTTGTACCAAGCCTTCTTTCCTACGTCGAGCGTGTTCACCACGAGGCAACTCGGGTTCGATCAGTCGAAAATCAAGTTCTAATTTGCGATGTTGACTGAGACGACGACCTCATCGCGTCGACCGTCTTCAGATCGAGATTCCACCGTGCCAACTCGAAATCGCTGCATGATTCCGTGAAGATGATTTTGTTATTAGCCCTCTCTTGTTGTTAGGTTTTTGCTTGTACTCACACGTGTCATTGATGCCGATCTCGGTTTATTGGGCTAGGTCAGAAGACTGATGGGCGCCCCTGAGCACCATCGACGGGAATGTGGGCGCCATTGATCCAGTTAGCTTTCGGTGAGGAAAGAAAGACGATGACGTTGGCGACTTCCTCGGCATTGCCGAGCCGCCCCGCAGGAAACTCTCTACCTGCGAAAGCAGCGAACTGTTCGGGATTCTGTTTCCTGAATCGCTCCCATACCCCCCCCGGGAAGTCGATCGATCCAGGGGATACCGTGTTTACGCGTTCATTCTGTGGTGATAGCTCCCAGGCTAGAGAACTAGAAAGGAAAATTTCAGCTGCCTTGGTTGCTCCGTAAATTGCTTTGTCTGGTGCTGGTCTCCAACCAGATATCGACGCAATCGTGACGACGCTGCCGCCCCTTCGCTTGCGAAAGTAGGGCAACGACGCTCGAGTCGCCCTCACTGCGTGGAAGAGGTTCAGATTGAAGGCCTTCAGCCAGTCCTCGTCACATGCTTCGGAGAATGTGCTATTCGACGAGCCACCGACATTGTTGACGAGCATATCTACACCTCCAAGCGCATCTGCCGCCTCATCAACAAACCGAGCAGCCTCGCCCGCGATTGACATGTCGGCCACTACGCCGAATGTCATCACCCCTAAATCTTTGAGCTCTCCGAGTGTCTTATTAAGACCCTCTTCGCCGCGAGCACAGATCGCCACGTTGCATCCCTCGGAACCAAAACGTAGTGCGGTTGCACGACCTATACCCCGGCTTCCACCTGTAACGAGCGCTACCTTTCCCTTTAGTTGAAGGTCCATAGTCTTCAGATCCTCAACCGTTTACGTAATAACGCTCAAGCACCCGAGGATCTGGATCCATTCCTAGACCCTTGCCATCTGGGATGCAAACCATGCCGTCCTCAGGTAGCGGCATGTCTAGATAAATCCAGCATTCAGGCTGAACGTAGAGATACTCCACAAACCTTGTGCTCTCTTCGGCTCCCGCTAGTTGAAGAGTCGCTAAAAATCCCGGTCCGAAGTATGGAGAATGTGGAGTAAAAGGAAGTCCTCGTGGCCCGCCATTGGTTTTCAGGATCTTCAGAACCTCGGTCAAACCACCCACTTTGGTCACACTGGGTTGCAAGAAATCTGAAGCTCCAGCGAGACAGATTTGCTCAAAAGCAAAGGCTGTACATGCATTTTCGCCAGTAGAAATCCTGATACCGGTATCTCGTAGCAGGGCAAGGGCACGCACATCCTCGGGAGGAAAGATCGGTTCCTCAAGCCACCGCACATCTAGATCCAACAGCTCTGGAATTGCTTGCTGGCATTGAACCTCGGTCCAGTTGCAATTCACATCCACCATTAGGCCATTGTTTTCGCCTAATAGTTCAGCTCCTCGGCGGATCTCGGGTAAAGTGATTTCATGCAACTTGAAATCTTTGAAGCCAATATTTAAAATATGCTCACAAGTTGAGGCCACAAGATCAACATTTCCATAGCGTATGAGGCTGGCGTAAGCGGGAATACTCTCTCTGCAACGACCACCCAACAGCTGGGCCAGATTGATTGACTCTGCCTTGGCTTTCAGATCCCAGAGCGCTATATCAATGCCCGAAAGCGCGAACATCGCTACACCGCTGCGACCCTGAAGAATCAGCTTGTGCTGGGCGTCCTCTCCGAAGACAACTGGATCGGGCAAATCCCGGCCGATTAGTAGCGGGGCGATTGATTGTCTGATGAAGGCAGCCACCGATCGGCTGCAGGAATAGCTGAAGGCCTCTCCCCAGCCAATAAGGCCTTGATCAGTCTCTATCCTTACAAGGCAGAACTCAAGTTCTGTCCAAGGAGTTGGCATGATACCTTCGCCTGAACCGGCAGATTCGAAAGGAATAGAGAGCAAAATGGCGCTGACATCCTTGATTTTGATTGTCAATTGCTAAAAGCATCTTATTTCCCTATAGCCATAAAACGTTGATTTGCAAAGTTGCTCACGTTGAGCAAGTTTACCGTCCGAATAAAGTTCAGAATGATTACGGTAAACAGGCGGACAGTTGAGCATTTATTGGAACAGAGCGTTAGAGAACTGTTGGTGTCAACGGTGGCTTTCTTTGCTTGGGGCACCATTTATGTGTAGTCCGACGTTGGAGTACTTTGCGTCAGATGTGTTGGTCTTACAAAGATCTGGCTTCTTCTTGCTCGCTTCTTGATCACTACCCGATGCTTATCGTCGAGATAAACGGTCCGCTTAGGAGAGCATCCCGGAATAGATGGCTGGGATGTTGACAGGTTATTGAAAGAAACCTGAAATCGCCACGAGAGGGGTGTTTTTTGTAGTGGGTAATACTTTAAGTCGTTGCCACTTGCTAATGACCATCGAGGCATAGGATCGCCTTGCCCTGTTGCAAGAGCTGTTGATGGCACGGAGAGTTAAGGAAGCTGATGGCTAGAGGCTTTGCTCACACTCGGTATTGAACTACTTGAAAGACCAGTAGGGATCCTTAAAAACAGCCCTAACTGGTACTGCATGATGGAGATGTCAAAAGTTATTTGGCTTTTTGTTTGGCGACATTAAATGCTGACTCGTCTACTGAATAGCAGTTGCCACTCATTTCTATTTCGGTTGCAATCATCCATGCAATAAAGTTTATCTTTGACTTTAATGTTCCAGCTGGATCGATTTCTATTTCTAGGTTTCCGTTTACTAATAGCCCATTTTGCTCCTTGTGAATAGCAGCTTTTAGCTTGCGCTCTTTGATTTCCATCTCGTCCCATTTGCTGTCTTTGTGGGTCGTGAACTTATTGTTGGCAGGGTCGATCTTCAGCGTTAATATCTCGTCTTTGGTTTTCTCTTTGATGATTCTCTGCGTTTTTATTTCAGTGAAAATGGCCTTTGTTGTCGTTTCACACTCTAAATATAGGAAGTCATCGGCTAAAGCAGGAGACCCGCCAAGGAGCAGAGTAAAGAAAGCGGGAAGGTATTTCATCTGTAGAGATGAGTCGTCAATTCAATGCTGAAAGTCATGCAAATGCCTTTAGGGAAAAGCTAAGGGTGTGGGTATAGCTCATCACTTGAGATGCTTGTGGTGATTGCAATTTAGCGAGAAAGTGGAATGGCATTGATGGGTTGGTTTCTAGCATGTCTATAGAGACAATAACGAAATGAATTCACTGTTCGCTAGTGGTCAGCGCAAAAGAGTTGGTCATCAGTGAAAACAAATGGGCCCCCAAGTAACCGCTTGCATTTGCGCATTTGCACAAAAAAGTATTAGCGGGCTAATGCAATAAGTACCCAATCATGCTTATGTCGATTAATTTTAAATTGAACCAATGTCAGTCAGGAGCTTGAGATGTTTGACGATCCAGCTGGTTTTGCATTGTGGGTAAACGATGCATCAGACTTTGACCTGAGTAGCACCTACAAAGAATGGTGCGCTGGAGACTTTGACTTGGCTATAGGGGATCAAATCTTACTCATTAACAAATGCAAGGACAAGGGCATCAAATTTTTTACTCTGAAATAGCTATGCGTGGCGCTATTGTTACTCCTGCAATCAACCGCCCCACCCCCGCGATTACAGTCATCGGTTCAGAGCTGAGGAGATTTGGCAAAAGTATTGATCGGCCGCACTCAATGCCGATTGGATGATTGACGACAATGACTTGGATGTCTTAACCCCTGAATGACCTTCCACCTGCAGCGCGAATTTGTTGAGGCTCTTACCGATCACCAAAAGGTTGAGTTGTTCAGCATTGTTTGTGGGTACTTAGAGGACAGTGGTGATTACCTTGATCACTTCAATAGCGCAGCTCGATGGAGTAAAGAAATCATTCTCGAGTACATCAACACTCAGTTTTGGAAGGACTTCTCAGTTGCTGCTACCGATGACATCAAGAGCGGGGGAGATAGGGAACGCCTCTTTCAATTCGTTGTGCTTCCTCAATGTCGTCATTTGCTTCCTGAATCAGCAGATCAACCTCACATGGAAGAGACAGGACAAGTCACTCGGCATACTGGTCACCTTGTGACTTGTCTCGTCGTACCTAAGTTCTGGAGTCTCGGTCTACCAGAAGAGTGGAAAAAGGAATGGTTCCTGTCTTTCTATGAGCTGGAAGAAGAATGGATCGTTGGTGGATTTTCAGGCATTGGGGTTGATGGTTAAGTTGTGCTGTTGCGATGAGGCTTGATTTCATAAGCAGTTGATTGTCCCAGCGCAGACAAATGTGAGCTTCTATTGCAGCAGGGGGGCTGTGCTGCGCGAGGGGCCCGTGAGTTCAGCGCTTAAAGCACTAGGAGTAATCAAAGGGCTGAAGCAACGTTGAGTCAATTTCAGCCTCTGGATTGAGTTTCAAAACCATCCATAAGAGCATTGCTGAACATGCCTTGTCATCAGCGCCATAGTCGTATTTCCAGTCTTTAACCATGCTGACCAGCTCATGCTGAGCACTGGTGATGAACTCGTCAGTCCATTCCTGCATGGCGAAATTATTCAAGCAATGCATAGTTTCCCAGAGCCCCTTCAGACCAGAGGTGTTCTTTGATTACCCCGGAGAGCGAGGCTCTGATCAACAGTATCGTTTCACTGTCTCAGCTATTCCAGCGTCTCAATCCGTCCTGGTTTCTGTGGCTGAGTCAATTGCTCGCTCGATTCCTCTGCTTGCTGGGATGAAGGAACGCCATTGCTTTGGATTGCAATTAAATTGGTAAATATATTGGCTAAATACTCGCTAAGTGTTTGTTGGCTTGATGTGTGTTTTTAGACGATAATTGAGGTTTGCGATTGTAGATTCATTCTTAATCTTCTTCTTTCGCTTCGGGTGTCTCTGCTGTCCATGCTCGCTCGAGTGCGTTCACATTTGCACTTCTTTCGGGAGTCTCAATGATCACGTTGACGTTGCGTTTGGCAAGAATCAAGCGCACGAGAGAAACCAAAAACCAATACGCGGTCGCAAACAGCACACTGAAATAGACGAAACGCATTCTCTCTCCATCGTTACAAGCCTGATGCTACGTGCACTGTGTGGCGCGTTGTGGCCTTGACCAACGTCCTGCTGACGAGTTTGATGGAGCACTTTGTGATGGCTGCGATGCAGGACGATGCTCTTAAAGCGTTGATCGCTGATTTGGGAGAGGGGATCGTGATTGATCAAGAGCTGCTTGAGGGCTGCTCGGTGGCCGCCCATGATCTTGATGACATGGATGCTGTGCAAGCTGCTGAGGTGGCATCACACGTGTTTTTCACATTGTTTGAAACCAAGGTTTCGGAGCAGTCGGGAGAGAGTGCAGAGCCTGAAGAGGGGGAATGGTCTGGCTTCGTGAATGGGTTTCGCTTTGTCATTGAACGAGATGGAGATGGTGACCTTGTGGTCGACTTCAGTGAAGCCTCATCGGCAAGTCGTCTATGACAGCTAGAGCATCAAGGTCGTTGTATGCGTATTGAGAAAGTTGAGCAGGTTGCTGCCTTGATCATTACGGCTGGTCTTGTGCTCGGAAATTTTGTGATGTTTACTCCCTGGAGAAATGACCAGGATCCTCGAAACCGCCAAGCCCCTTCCCCTCAGTCGCAGCCAGTCCGACCTTGACCTCCCCCCATGGGTGTTTGTAGTTATCAGCACTTGTTTTGTAGGACAACGCTGAAGCACTGGTAAGCGGTTGTATGCGTTGTGATCACGCGTAAGACGCCTTATGATCAGCCTCCACGGGGATTTGAATTTTGGGAGATTACACAGTTGCTATTCTTGCCACTATTGGTCTCGTGATTGTTTTTACTGTTCCTGTTGTCTGGCAGTTTTTACAGCCTAATGATGATGATTTTGGTGATATTAGTAAAAAGCCAAGGCGATAGTTGCGTTGATTGTTCGCTCAATATTGATAATGTAGAATTTTAAAGGGAGAGTCTAGGGTCATTTTGATTTCGTGTCTCTTCCTTTTTTGATTTTAGTCTTTGGAATCGCTCGATATCCTCTCTTCAGGTGTTAGGTACTCCTTGATAATTGGAGATTCTTCTCCTGCTTCCAGAGCCTTAATATCTCGTTCGATGTTTTCGATGAACAGCTTATTGCCATTGGCTTTGGCGATGTTCAGTACTTTCTTTAATCCTTCAAGTAGTTGCTCATGGTCATTCATGGATTTTTCGGCGATTGCTGACAGGTGTTGACCGGTGGGCATCAGAACCACCGATATCACAGGCTTAAACCTTGGATGCTTTTGCTGATTTGGCAATGCGCCTTTACACCGATGCCAGTAGGTAGCTTTTGACACAAACTATAGGGAGTGAGATGGGAGGCGCTTTGACAGACGACACTCCACCTGAGTCTTCAGTAGAAGCAGGCTGACGTTATGTCCCTGTCAGCAGGCATATAACTGGCATCTACGGGTGAGTCTGGCCGTCGTTTCCATAGGAAGGGCTGCCTGCTTGCATCTTCGAAATTTGGAGAATCTTCATGACCAAAGCTGCGATTTCCGGTTCCCAGACTCAGTCTTTACTGATGTCCGTTGGTGCTGCCTCTGAATGTCGTTCGCGAAATGATCGACAGACCTATTTTTCAATCACCAGGAGCCTGGTCCAAGCGCAGTTCAAGTTGGATGACCGGGAGTTATCCAGACGCCTCTGGCAGGAGGTTGCCGACCGTGATCTTGAAGTGGGTCGGATCATCAATCTGATGTATGGATGCTGGTTCCATCAAGATGAGGAGGAAATGATTGAAGTTGATGATCGCCATCTTTCGTTATTCGTTGACTAGCTTGATGATGGTGACAATCGCCAGTATCAAGTCGTTTATTGTGAAAATAATCTCCTTGTCTTGCCTCTGAAGTCTCGCTTGACGCGTTAGCGTGGCTTTAAGTCTTAATGCGTGATGGCTTCACACCAAGCCTCTTTTTCGTCATCGCTTAAAAGCTTTCTGATTAAGATTGCAATTTATTGGTTTGCAGAGCTAGTTATTTGTCAAATTGACGGATCCAGGCTTATTTGTAAATTTATTGGTAAGGGTTTTCTGCCATGTCTCGTTAGCTTTGCGCTCATGGATTTCATTGTTTTGCCGTGGTTACGCAGAGCATTGAAGCGTAGGCGACACAAGCTTGGTCCTACAGGTGATTGATGACAGAAGAAGTCCAAATCACTTCGCAGTCATTGTGAGTCTTTCTATAGCTCAAGTCTGTGCCCTCTTGTTCCTAAGTATGCAGCCTTCAATAATTAGTATTGTTCATCTGAATGACCTGACTATTTTCTAACTTTTTAAGCCAACTTCTGCCGATGATGAGATTGTGTGGCTGCATAGCGCCGTCCAGCGCTATGGGCTTCGCTTACGGACCGAAAGTTGCCAACGTGGTCGTAATGCACCCCATTGGTTGTTGCAGAGACTGAATAGAGACTTGATGTCACCTTCTGTACGCACCAATGCATGAAACAGGATGGTGCATTGTCGAGAGAATTCATTTCCATCGCCTCTTTGATTGTGTTGAAAGTAAGATATTATTTCGGTGTTGACCTCTCTGCTTCATGAAAGTCCATTCGGCTTAATTTTTTCTTTAGCATTGAGTGTGGTTGGTATTTCGGCCTTCGGTCTGTCGCTGACTTCCCTGTTCATCATTTCTGCCATGGCATGCTCGCCTGGTGTAAACAAGGTTTTCCCCTATGGCTCTTGATCAACTCAGGGCATTTCTCGTCAAGATGCAGGACGACGAGGCCTTAAAATCCACCGTTCTTTCGGCATCAACAGCGGACGATGTGGCCAAAATTGCTGCCAATTTAGGTTATGAGTTTTCTGGAGATGAGTTGCTCCGTCAATCGGGTAAGAAAGTTGGACGAGTGACAGTCTCTAAGCAAGAAACGCCTGGTGAATACAACTAATTCGTAATTGATAGTTGGTCTAAATTCTATATCTCTTTCTTGTCTGCATTTTCAGCAGATATATGGACGCCACAGGATTAGATTTTTGTTGATTCTTCACCTATTCTACCGCTTCTCCGTCGATGCTAATCTCGAACTCAATTCCGAAACGATGCGCTGTAGCTCTGAATCGTTTGGCTAGTTCTATGAATAGTTTTTTGACTAATTCATCGTCAAATTCGTAAATCTCTAAATTTGCAGTCTTTGCCATTGCTTGTAGATCTTCAATCAGCTTTTCTACTCTTGTTGAAAAGACTTTGCCAAACCGAGCTCTTTTCTCTGTAGACGAATTGAAATCTGGGATATCTGTCATGGTGTGTTCTCCATACCCATTGGTTCTCTAGAGCTAGTTTTGCATGGTTTCTGTTGAATGTGTGCTTCTTGAGTTTCCCTCAGCCCTTCAAGCAAGCCTCTCATCTGCATCTCTGAATGGGTGCGATTGTAAATAAAGGTGATTTGAACTGTCAAATCCTAATCAATTGGTTCTGAGTTGCTCTCTTTGTTTTGGAGTAATAAATGCTAAGAACTCTCTTTGTGCTCAATGATCAATTATGCGATTTCACTATTCTGCATCGCCAGATCATCCCAATCTGATAGCAAACGATACTAGGGTTAAATGGAATGAGTGTTTGCCGACGTATCCGAAGCTATTTCACGTATGTTGATGATTCCATATGCTTAATTAGATCAATACATTTGCAGCTGTAGGCCCACTCATTGTCGTACCAGGCAACGAGTTTCATGAATCGATCATTCAGAGCCATTCCAGCACCGGCATCAAAGACAGAGGTAGCACTGTCGCCGAGCAGGTCATTGGAGACAACTTGGTCGTTGGTGTAGCCGAGAATTCCTTTTAATTCGCCTTCTGCAGCTGCTTTCATGGCAGCTTTCACCTCTTCGTAACTGGTCGACTTTTCCAAATTGACTGTGAGATCAACAACTGATACGTCAGGAGTTGGCACCCTGAACGCCATCCCTGTGAGTTTTCCATTTAATTCAGGAATCACCCGCCCAACAGCTTTTGCAGCTCCTGTTGAGCTTGGAATAATACTTTGCCCGGCTCCTCGTCCCCCTCTCCAATCCTTAAGTGATGGACTATCGACAGGCTTTTGAGTTGCTGTTGTTGCGTGGACTGTTGTCATTAATCCACTTACGATTCCAAAATTGTCGTTAACTACTTTTGCTAGTGGTGCAAGGCAGTTTGTCGTGCAGCTTGCATTCGATACGATTTCCTGACCTAGGTAATCTTTATGGTTTACACCCATTACAAACATGGGAGTTTCGTCCTTTGAGGGTGCGCTCATCACCACTCGTTTTGCACCAGCATCGATATGTGCTCTCGCCTTGTCATCTGTCAAGAAAAAGCCCGTGCTCTCGAGCACGTAATCAGCACCGATTTCTCCCCATCTCAGTTCCTTGGGGTCTCGTTCAGCAGTAATACGGATTAATTTACCATTAACAATAAGATTTTTATTTTCGACTCTCACATCACCTTGGAATTGCCTGTGAGTTGAATCGTATCGAAGTAGATAGGCGAGGTAATCAACGTCGATTAAATCGTTTACTGCTACCACTTCAACATCGTCCATCGACACAGCCTGGCGGAAAGCCAAGCGGCCAATGCGGCCAAACCCATTGATACCAATACGAATGGTCATGGGTGGGAATCCTAAAAACTAGTTATAGGGCCTGTGCAACCTTCTGCATCTCCGTATTGGAAGATGCTCACATGTGATTGAGTATTATCACTCAGCATCGTTGTTTTGGCTAAAACTATTTTGCTGATAGCGATTGCATGGCTTGTTTGATGTTATGAGCACTTCATCTCCAAGATTGACGGTTTTGATGAGTTGATCGAGCTCGCTGTTGTTCATATTGATGCATCCACCTGTTACGCGTTGGCCGATGCGTGTTTCGTCATTCGTTCCATGAATTGCAAAGCTATACCATCGATAGGTTCCATCGTATTCGTTAAATCTAAATGGCTGTGTTGTTGATGGAACTGGGGTTAGGCTGATATAGCCAGATCCATATTCACCTGTTTCTCCGTCACCTTTAAAGTCTATGGAATTCATGTTGTTGAATAAATTTTTTGCTAGATAATTTTTCGTTTTTCCTGATTTTTCGATCAGGCTTTTATCCATCTCGAATCTATCTCTACTCATGATTGCATTGACTTTAAATGTTCCTAGTGGTGTAACACCTTCCTCAAAAGTGCTGCCTATGCAGCCAACTCCATTTTTTCCATAACCCACCTCAAATACCATTTCTTTGCCATCGATCTCAGCTTTGCCTTTGCTTTCCTGGGGCAAAACTTGATTGAGTTCGATCTCAATTGACCCCTCTCCTTGTGTTGAGATTTTCGTTGTTTGCTTTTGCTGCATGCATCCTGAAAGCATGAGAGCTGATGTTGTGACCATCAGTATCCGCGCTAAGTGCATGATCTTTTTTGATGATTTTCCTCATCATGGCGAGGTTTGTTTCCCTTGCCTGCAAAGATGAGCATGTTCTGAATGTTTAGATTTGAAGCTTCTGATTGCCACAGCTTTGCTACTCGGTCTGTTGGCCCTCACTCAGTTTCTTGTTCGTCGTGGAATGTCGAGTGGTGATGACTAGCTGCACAGGTTGCACATTGTCTATTTGAAGCCTTTTTACGAAATTGTTACAGGTGATGCAATTGGCCTGATGATGAGCCATCGCCACTTTCATCCATGTCTTTACACCTTTTCGCGGTTGCGTCTCCAGAAACCTTCAGTTGGTCTCCAAAGGTGGGTATCTTGATGGTGTTATGCAACATTTTTGCTATCTTTCTTGGTACAAAAATCTTTCAGGCTGGGCAGGGGACTCAACTCCCTAATCCTAAATACTTTGGAGGTTTGGGGTTAGAGGCGTTGCTTGCTACCACCAGTCTTGGTCATGTCATTGGTTTTGGTGTCATTCTCGGCGTTGGTGCTGCAGGTTTGCTTTAGTTCGTTCAACCTTTTGATCTCATTTGGATCAGAACCAGTCCAGAAGAAGGACTCCATTCATTGGAGTCCTCAGTTGATGAGGTCTTCTGCCTTGGTTTTTTTCTTGATCTATTGTTTAATCGCGATTTAACACTGGTTCTTAAAGCTGCTTAGAGCTTTCTTTCTGATACTTTTTTACCATCCCAGCAATAATTGCCAGTGCAAAGACACCTAGAGATGCGATAATAAGCATTAATTTACCACCGCTAAAGACACCAGCTCCTAGAGCCACGATTGGTAGATCACTCAGGGCAACGCTGATAATGAGTGCTGTAGTAAATACCTTCCACTTTGTTCCGCTAAGGCCAGCTGCATAGCTCACAAAATCAAACAGACCAGTCATCAATAGTCCCGTTAGGAAAAAGGGATTTCCTTCCAGTTGTGATTGATTAAAGTTTTGAATTCGTTGGCTTGCTTTTTCGCCTACAAGTTTTTTGACTGGTTCTTGCCCGTACCGTTTTGCTACAAGAAATGCGATCTGGCAAAACACTAAATCCGTTATATAAATGGTGATGAGGCCTGTTTCAAACCCTAGGAGTGCCCCGGCAAGCAGTGAATACACCGAACTCGGCAAGGCTGGAAGGAGAATGCTGATTCCCCTAAGCGCCACGATTCCAAGTGGAGCCCATACGCCCATACCCTCAACCTGCGCGCGCAGGGGCTCTAGAGCATGGGTGTGGGCGAGATGGAGAACAACAATGACCAGGGCAACAACAGAGCTGATCCCAATGATTCTTCGTAGTCGCTGCACGTAATACTGATTGCTTTGCTTGGTTCTTGATCCTTACATTATCCCATCGGTAGTGGCAATTTTTGTCTCGATGCGGATTGTGTTGTTACTGATTCATGTTGGTGTTTGCTTTTTTATTAGTGATTTTTCAAGTGATTCATGTTTCGTTTATGCCTGCTAACTGCTATTCGCCTGTGTAACACCTGACTTGTGCGCACTGGGACTGGGACTTCGTGGCACGGGGGCAAGTTCCTTTTTCTACTTAGCTGCAATGCCGAGTCCAATCCGATGTTCGTATGTGCTTTTACAGGTCTCTCTCTCTCTGATCCACAGCTTTTCTTTGGGATTGCCTTGATTTTGATTGCTTTGTCAGCGTTACCTTTCCGACAAATGCGCTGTCCCTATGGATTCGACTGATCTCGAAGTGGTCAATGTTCTTGTCTTCCAGCAGCTTCTCGAATCTGTCGAAAGCGAATCTTGGGCTGAGGCTGCCATGGCTCTTTACAAGCTTTATGACATCGAGGCAGGTCAGGATTTTCTCGATTTAGACGAGGTTGATGTCCCACAACCCATGGCAGCCTGATCATCCGCTTGAGCTGTCCAGTTCAACCTGTCTTAGCTCGGTTGAGTCTGAGCTTGTTTTATTAAGGGCTTGAACGCTGTCTCTCTCGTGAAGAAGGCCGCCGTCACAAAGGTGCATAGTCCACTGAGGCCCACCCAGATCCCTAAATAAATCGGATTTCCGCTGGCCCAAGCAACCAGCACAGCTGCGATCAATGGGGTTGTTCCACCAAACCAACCCTCAGCAAGGTTGTAAGCCAAGGCTGTTCCCGTACAGCGCACTTCCGCTGGCATGAGTTCCACGTTTGCTGGACCTTTGCCACCATCCACGAGAGCAATTGCCAGTGTGAAACCCAGTTCTCCGCGAACGATCAATTGCGGGTCTTGGCTGTGAATGAGTTGGAGGAATGGAATCGCTCCAACACAGAGCAGGGCTGCTCCACTCATTAACAACGCTCTTCTGCCGATTCGGTCCGAGAGCCAGGCTGTGATTGGGTACAGAAGCAGTAGCACAGCCATGACGTCAGTATTCAGGCTCAGAGCCACACTGTCTGCTATGCCGTCCACCACCTCGACGTAGGTCACTAAGTAGACGTAAACCGCATAAAACCCAACGCTGCTGGCAATGTTCAGCGCTAAGACTCTGAGGAAGGCTGGTCGGTGAACTCCCAAGGTTGATTTGAGCGGGGTCTTTTTGGTTGCGGATGCATCATCTTCTCCAACCCCCTGGCGAATAATCACTCCTGTTAGGGCCACTAAGGATCCCAGGGCAAAGGCCACCCGCCAACCCCAAGCATCGAGTTGCGTTTGTGTGAGGGTTCTCGTGAGCAGATCACCAAACGCAGAACCCATCAACATCCCCAACACTGATCCCCAGAGCCCCCAAATGCTGTAAAAGCCCCGTTGCCGATCTGGCGCTGCCTCGGCAAGAAAAATAATCGAGGTTGTGTACTCGCCACCTGCTGATATTCCCTGTAGGAGGCGTAAAAGCACCACGGCAATCGGCGCTGCAATTCCGATCTGGGCATGGGTGGGTAAAAAAGCCATCGCCACGGTTGGGATTGCCATTGCCATGACCGACAGGCTTAGAGCTCGTCGACGTCCGACCAAATCTCCGATGCGGCCATACACAACCCCACCAAGTGGACGGACGATGAATCCGGCCGCAAAGGCGCCGAAGGCTCCGATCAGTGACGCCGTTGGGTTGGTTGAGGGAAAGAATTGTTGGCCAATCAACGTGGCGAAGTAGCCATAGAGGGCAAAGTCGTACCACTCCATCACGTTGCCGATAAGACCGGCGATTAAAACCCTCGCTCTCGATGGGGGTCTCGATTCATTCCCGAATTCTTTCGACATCAGCTCAGCTGCCCCTGCATCTCTCCACATTGGACGATCGGGCTAGTTTGATCTCACTTCGCTATAGAGAGTTCAAAATCCCTCACGCTGATGTGCCTTCTGGCTGCTCTGGGCCTCTTCGTTCCCAGGTTGATTCTGATTTTGCTTTGGTTTGTAAATGCGCCCTTTGTGCTCTCTCCCTTCAGTGACTTACCCCTTCCGGATTTCGTTGCACCCTTAATTGGTTTAGTGATTTTGCCCACCACTACCTTGGGTTACTGCTGGGCAAGTACTTCTTATGGCGGTATTAGTACATTTAGTGGAATCTTAATTGTAGGTATTGGTTTGCTAATTGATTTTGGTTTGGTTGGTGGTGGACGAGGAATTGCCCGTCGTTAATCATAAAGTTTTATGCTGATTAGGGTGAGCCCAATCCTTCAATACAAAAAGTGCTTGCTTTGGGTTGCCATGCCTTAATCAATGTGGCATTGGCTTCGCACTGTTCTCTCGAAACTTGGGGAACTTTTTCTAATGCCGCAGTGGTGCGGTGGGCTCCATAGGTGGCCCAGGTGATGATCAGCCAGGTGATCGGTTCCATTGCCTGCATGCGTTTTGAATAGTTTGGCGTGGAGAGGCATCCTTCTGTGAGCTTGCTGTTGGCTCAGTGAACGCTTTGTTCAGAACTTACGAGTCGCTGATGTCATGCAATCTGTCGATCAACAGGTCAACATCGGTTGGATTTCCTCCATCCTCAGCCCAAGCTTCGGGATGAATCCGGTCTTGAATTTGTTGATTCAGTCGCGTTGCGTTGCGCAGATTGAGCAGGGTTTGGTTGCTGGCTGTTTGTGTTGTGGTTGCCTGTGTTGATGTTGCCTGCTTCTCTCCGATCAAGTGGCATGCGATGCGCCTCGTGCTTCCGTGTTTGCGATGCTCCCAGAGATACACCGCTTGCCAGGTGCCCAGTAGCAAGCGAGCGTTGTGAACGCTGAGCGTCATGGTCTGACTGGTGAGTGCCGTTCTGATGTGAGCAGGCATGTCGTCATCTCCTTCATCGTCATGGAGATAACGTCGCCGCTGGCCTTGGGCGTCCGCTGGTCCTTTCCCGTCCTGTGGGACGACAGCCTCCATCCACGCAGCTAAATCGTTGAGAACGCGTGGATCTGCGTTTTCGTTGATCGTGATGCTGCAGCTGGTGTGCTGCACGCATAGGGAGAGAAGTCCTGTTGTGATCCCACTTCTTGACACAAAGTCATTGACCAGAGGCGTAATGTTTGAAAACCCTTGCCCTTGCGTCTGAACCGCGATTTCATCTAGTGCCTGAACAGTTCCAGCCAGTACTTTCAAGAGTCGCCTACGCCTGCTAATGGTTTAGCAGTAATGAACAGAGAGGGAAAGCTGATTTTGGGAATCAGCGCGAAGAGAAGGAGCTACTACCTTTCTAAGGTTGACATGCTTGTTGGACTAACATTGGCAAGTTATTTAAGGTGCGAAATCTCATTCGAACCTGGCTTCAACCGAACTCTGTGATCTAATAAAAGAGGCAAAGATGTGTCAACTTTTTGTGCCGGCCTTTGGTGCTGCCATCTCGAGGATGTGAGATGTGTTTTTTGACCACTTTGAACCCTTTTAAGGGAGACCTCCGGAGACGAGTCGGCAGTTTTGATGCATCGTGATCCAAACGATCAATTTTTTTATCCTTATTCCATTCTTGATCTTTGTGTTTGACCACATTGAACCCTTTGAATGGAGACCTGTGAAGACGAGTTGGCAGTTTTGATGCGATCGGTTCAAAAAGCCGAAGCCTTTTGGTCCGACTCCTCGTACGAACCTTGTGCCTCACTTCGTTGGATTTGCTGAAATCAAAGCGATGTCTCGCATGCTTATTTCCGATGCCACGCGCAGTTTTATGAGCCAAGGCAAAACTGTGAGAACTGAGCTTCTGATGAACTCTTCGCTCACATCTGGCTGGCACGGACCCGTGGAAGGTCACGAGTACCTTGCTCTGAACCGAATGCTGTGGGCAAGCAATCATCAGGCTGAGTGTGCCTAGCGACGCCCACCAACTCCTTCCAATGGAGATTGCAAATACATGACGAAGACTCAAGGGGCCAGGACTAGAGAAAGCACAGTGGAGCGCGTATGGGGCGCAAACGATCCCATCTCACCGTGTTCCGCAGACTTGTCAAATGAGCCCATATGTTCAAGCTCATGTGCCGATTTTTTTTAGGGCAAAAGCCCGACGGTCTCCTTAATTTCTCAGAAAGCGCTTAGGTGATTCTCAGAAAGCCAAACTGGCAGAGCAGACGGACTTTCTCCATGAATTTCAAACGCCTCTCGCTTGCCTCAATCTCAGTCATTGGACTGGGCCTCATGCCCGCGGCAGCACTCGCAGACATCACCGACACAACGACGTTTAACGGCACTGTTCCTGGTACTTGTTCATACCTATCTGGAACAAGCCAAGATGTTGCGATGACTTATTCGACTGACAATAACGGTACATTGACCGGAACATCTGAAAATATCGCCATTAGCTGTAACTTTGAGACAGATGTGGCTCTGAGTGCAGTTACTCAAGTCGACGTTGCAACCTCTACAGAGGACACCGCAACCCTGTTGTTGGGAGGCAGTGTAATTGCTACTAGCGGTGAAGGGGCTTCTGGCAGCGTAGACCTTGGAAACACTCCCGGATCAACAGCTAACGTCCAAATCAAATTGGACGCGACCGGCGCTAGTACAGTTGGAAATTATCAATATACCGTTGTACTCACAACTTTGAGTTCATGATTTGAGCTATGGGTCTTCATTTGATGAAGACTTAATTCTCAAAACAACGGTTGAGTTGTCTCCGAAGAGTCTTTGTAGAAAGCAAAGGCTCTTTTTTCAACATATCTAGACACCAAAGCGCTTAAAGCGTTCTGATCAAAATAAGAATGGTGTCACGTGATTTCTGCTGACAATGCATCCTTATTGATCAAAGTTTTTTGAAATTTTTAGTAGCTTGAATGTCTCATGAAGTTTTGACATATTGCTCGCAAGTGATATCCCCTAGGAGGGGAGGGATTGTCTTGTCGATCATATGTTCGATGTTTGCTTTGGATGCCAAGGTTGGTTCTGCAGTCTTAGAAGATTCAACAACATTTTCAGGCACGGTTCCATTTACATGTTCATTCTCAGGTGGCAGTGACAACGTGGAAATGTCATACACACGTAATAACGATCAACCTGGAAGCGGTGGAACTGGGCTCATACTTGGTACATCCGATCCGTTATCGATTGAATCCAATAAGGTCCCACGACTAGGCGTAACACTTAACTCTGTGCTGATTCCTCGTCCCGTGAGCTTTCGAGGTGTTTGGGTGCGTTCATTAGCAACCAATAGAACTATTCAAAATGCCACATCAAGTTCGTTGAGCAATGATCCTATTGCTACAATTATTCCAAGGTCTAAGCTTATTGAAAACAGTTACACTGTTGGGCAGCAAAATGAGATCGCGCTTACAGTATCGGCAACGCTGAGTAATTCTTTTGCATTTGCAGAGTATCAGTTTGATGTTGTCTTAACTTGCTTGGATTCGTAATCATGCGAATATTTTTTGCTCGGTTTGATGAAAGCAAGAAAAGGCAAGTCATAGGTGTTTTGCCTATACGTGGAGACCCAGGATTGTAAATTAATTTTAAAAATGTTTGTGAATCATGCTTTTAACTCTTTTCTTTGCTGCTGCATTAGGCCTGAATCCTAATAACAAAATAATAACCCCAGGTTTGGGATCCAGGGCTGTTGTTCGTACTCAAGCGTATTTAGTGAACTCAGAACCAGGGGAGTATTTGGTTGACGCATATAAAAATGCTGAAGGTAATGTCCCTGGGGAGAAAATTGAAGGTGTTCGAGTTACCCCTCCAAAATTATTCTTGCGCGACAGCAGGGCTAGACGTGTTCTTCTGAGTATTCCCACATCCTCTCTCAATCCCGGTCCATTATGGATTTGTATCACAGAAAACGATACGCGAAAAAATTCGCGCCCCTCTTCTGGCTCACAATTAACTGTTTTAACGCGTTCTTGTTATCAACGCATCCTGCGCGCGCGCAAGTCGAGTTTTCTCCGATAGACGAATTGCCTTTAGGCGATTTAACAGGAATTACATTCCAAAATTTACAAGGTGCGCGATTTGAGGTTGACCTTCCTGATGGGACCCGGTGTTCCAGTCAGGACGGAACACCAGCGACTTTTAATATTTACGGGGGGTCTTCTGAGCGTCAAGACGAGGTGATTCAAGATTCATTAATAGGGCAAAACTATTCAGGAGCGGGAGGAGGTTATGCGTTTGGAGCTGCAATTACCATCCCTCTTCACACAAGAAATTCGCGAAACTGCGATGAAGCTTATGAATTGTCGATAGCTAACAAAAAAATAGAATTAGCGACGACCCTTCGTCAGGAAGGTCTTTTGTCAGACGAAGATCTCTCGTTGCTGCTCAAAGATATCAGAAAATTGTTGCTTAAAAAATAGATATTGTCTTCTGCATGAACACATCTTTGCTCATTGATTGGATGTCATTTTTGACTTGCTTACATTGATAGGCTTTTGTAGCATAGTGAACACTTTTTGGTTCAAGTATTCTGGTCGCTTAGGCCTATTCTGTAGCAAGCTTGTGCTTTATGCAAAATCTGCTAAAATATCACTGAATACGTTTTCCCGTGCAAGAGTTAAGACCGCTTTTGTTGCATATTAATAGTACGGTTGATTTTGCCTCTGTATTGGATAGGCAGTTGAAAGATGCATGTGTTTTGCCTTTAGAGAGAGGCTCTATCAAAGGTTCGGTTAAAGTCTTGCCGTTGCCAAATATTCGTCTTTGTTTGATTGAGAGCAATAGGGAAATCGCTATTTGTGCTAATCGCTCGCTCGGCAAAGTTACTTTTACGATTGATCTTTCTTTTAAGCCGTCTTCTTCATCGATTGTTGCTCAGGGCGTAAGTCTTTCAAGGCCCGCAATATTTGGATTTAACTCCTCGTTGAAAGATCTTGATTTGCATATAAATTCTTACTCTCGTTTATGTTCAATTGTTGTTCCGGTCAAATATCTTTCGTTTATTTTGCGTCAGTATCGCTGCCTTGATTTGAGTGAATTTTTTGATCGCTATAATGTTTTTACGAGCGAGCTTGTTTCTTCGAGACTTGCTCCTATGCTTAAAAAACTTTTTTTATCAAGTTCCTCTCTAGAAGCTCCGTTCACGGCACAACATCTCGAAAATGAAATCATGTCAACTTTAATTCAGTGTTTTGTTGATAATCAAAGTAGAAAACTTGGCGTCGTCATCGGTAGAAAAGAGAGACATGAGGCGGCTATGAAGGTTCTTTCTATGACAAGCAATTCCCCACGGATTCCCTTGGAAATCAAAGACTTATCGATGTTGCTGCATCAATCCAGGTCGTCACTCTTTAGTGGATGCAAGGAAAAATTCGGGATGTCTCCTGTAGTGGTCGTTAGATCTGTGCGTTTACATCAGGTTAGGCACGCCCTTCTGAACACAGAGTTTTGCATGCAAAACAATCTTGATGGTGTTATTGATATTGCTAATTATTTTGGTTTTGCAGGTCGCTCCCATTTCACTCGATACTATAAACAGCAGTTTTTAGAGACTCCCCGTCAAACCCTTGTTGCTCGACGTGATAGTGAGAAAAAATTTTAAACAACCGACCAGAGCTTTCATTGGAACTCTCTTCTCAAGTTTCTGTTTGGTGCTCCCTGTAGAAGCTCAATCGCTGCAAGTCAACCCTTTCACTGAAGTGACTCGTTTATGGTTTGAGTGGAACACGATTCCTAATACGCAGTGGGCGCCTCGTGTTATTGACAGTGACGCCAAGCCAGATAAAACTCTGCAAATCTTGAAGTTTCAGCCAGTTATCCCCTTCAAGCTTTCAGATGACTTGACTCTTGTGACACGCACTGTGATGCGCTTTATCAATAAGCCAAGCGCGGATCCACTTCTTGGAGTCAATCCAACTACTCAGCAGCCAGGTGTTATCGGCTTCGACGAAAGCAATGAAGGAGGTCTTGATTCCATCAATCCAAGCTTTTTCTTTGTGCCAAATACAGGTCTAAATTCAGCCATAGGCATTGGTCCTTCGTTTGCAGTTTCTATTGACAGCAACGTTGGAAGTGATCAGTTCGGTGTAGGTCCTGCATTCATGGCTTTTAAACGATTTGGACGGTGGACCGCAGGTGTGCGCGCTCGTCAAATATGGGGTGTTAGCAATCGCAGTAATAATGAGGACCTTAATAATCTTGTGGCGCAGCCAATTCTTCGCTATCAGTTCGATAAGGATTGGTATTTGCTCAGCTCACCAATTATCACTGCAGATTTTAACTTGGATCAAGCCTGGACTTTACCTGTTGGAGGGGGCATTGGGCGGACCATCAAGCTTTCAAGTAGAACTCAGGCCTTGATTTCGTTGGAGGCGTACTACAACGCTATCAAAGCTGAGTTCGATGGTGGAGAAAGTCTTCTAGGTGATTGGACAATTCGTGCCCAAGTTCAAATTGCAATTCCTGATTTAACTCCTGCTTCTTCAGGAAAATAAATACTTTTTGATTCTTTGTGGCCCAAAGATTTCGTTTGATTCTATTGTAGTGCTTAGGCCTTTTGGGTTCCAAGTCATTCCTTTTAAATGGTTTTTGGTTTTTGGTTTTTGGTTTTTGTTGATTATTGCCTTCTTTCTTTTTGGTTTTTCTAAGATTTGCTCGAAAAGTACTTATGCCAAATCTTCGGATTTTATATTTGCCTTGTGGCATCTATCCTGTTGTTTTGCGTAATGCCTTCATCCATCTTGCAACATAGTTGCGGTGAGCCTTCCGACTCAGAGACCAACCTGCAATGTATGAGGATCCAACTCCTAGAATTAGGATGCGTCCTATCCACATCACAGTGCACCGTGAAATTATAAAGCCTTAATGTTACTTGTTAATCTATTCGTATTGGCATGCAATTTAAGTTGTCACATGCTCAGGCCCTTTCGTTCTAGTTTTTTTGGTCAGAGTGCCTTTTGGTCTGATTTCTTATTGATTTCGCTGCCTAAATGGCACTTGCTTCTTTTAATGTCTAATTTTCTTTGCATCTGAATTAGGCTTTTCTGGGCTGGGCTTTTAATTCGATCTTTTCTGAAGTGGGATGGATTTGTCAGCTTATTGTGTGTTCGGTGAGCATCTGTTTGGTATATCTTCGATCGTTGCTATTTGTCTCTTGGTTCTCAAAATGTGACTAATGGAACCACTCTACTTGATAACTCAACCGGTTGTACTGGCCTGAATTGTTTGTGTTTGAAAGCGATTGACTAGATTGGGTATTATCTTTGCTCCAGTGATCAGCGTATTGACTTTCCTGCATTCGTTTTCAGGGTCGAGTGCTCCATGACGCTCCAGATAGTGTTAATAAGTCGGCCATAAGAGCGCTTATCTATCTATGAGTTCGGTATATCTGCCCCTTCTGTTGTTCGAATCTTTAGTCTGTTGAACTTTTTGAAGTCTCTATTTCGAAGCTGTGTGATGTTTAGAAAGCCCCGGCATGCATTTTGTGAACCGGCATTGGATCAGTTCAGTTCTAGATGTAGCTTTTGCGTGATCTGCGTTTAGACCCTTCGTTGCAACTAGGTTTGTTTGATAGCAAATTGTCAGTGCCTTTAGCTTTTGTGCAGGCAGGTGAGGCGCAAACATCCTTGATCAATTTCTGTGCTTCTTAGCCAAGTATCAACCCTTTCGTTGAGGCGCGTGAATCCTTTGCCTTCTATTTGGATCTCGAGTTCAGTCCAGGTCTGTGCAAGGGCCATGACGGCTCGGTCCAGAGATGACTACGGTTTAGCGGCGTTGAATCGTTCTGAACTTTCAGCGTGAGTTTCTAGTTGTACAGGTTCTCCTGGTACTGGGGTAACAACACGTGGATCAGGTTGCTCTTTGATCTCGGCCCCACTTAGGAGGGCACTGATCAATCCGCTGAAAGTCACGCCTCCGCCTGTTGTACTGGCGAGCACCTTGCGCGGATTGAAGCGTTGAATCAAGTCTGGAAGCACGCTGGCACCAGTAATAAAGTCACCGGCAAGTGGTAATCCGAGATCGATCACCGGAGTAATCACGGTGTCGACAGGGCGGGAGGCCAGCTTTGGATCGAGAACTCCATGGGGTTCGAGATAGAGCGACCCGCCCTCCCAATCAATGAGGTATCCGTTTTCCACATTGGGAACGGCTGCTCCCGCTGTGGCCTCGATGTTGAGCCCCTTCACGGTGCATTTTTCACCAGGCTTGAGGGGTTCAATATGTTCAAAACCCAAACGTTTCACTACTTTTGCGGCAGCAGTTGAACCCACCACAGGGAGGTTGCGCGGAAGCAGTTGCAGGCTGGGTTGGTGGCAATGATCTGCGAGACCTTGGGTTAGTAGGAGAAGGTCAAGATTCTCCGGAACAGGCCAGGGGTGTGGAAGTTCGCCGCGCAACATCCAGGCACCAGGTGGAAACACCAATGGTCCACTGAGCCAGGGGTCGACCAGCACACGACAATCAGCGATTTCCAAAAGCCAGCCATTGGCTCCGAAATAGGTTGCCTGTGACCTCATGATTGTTCTTCGGTTGGTGCTTGCATGGATTCATCGAGTCCAAGATCGATCTCTCCGATCCAAGCCACCATGGCCAAGAGGGCAAGAACGGAGCCGATCAGTGGAACCAAGCGGCGGGCTTTCATGAACGTTCTGTCAGTGGCTGAACCGTAGATGGGCGTTGACTTACACCGCGAGTTAGGAGAGAACGGCTAAAGCAATTCCGCTCACCGCCAGGAGTGATGCGCACACTCCAGCAGCACGTGGATGATCGCCTTCCGGTGCTGCCACGAACAACGCCATCACTGGGGCTGTGCTCAGCACTGTGATGCCGATACCAAGTGGTAGTTGCTTCAACACCACTTGCTGCAACACAATCCCCAAATTGGTGCCGAGCAACGTGGCCAACAGCACTTTTGGCCAGCGTCTGTTCTTCGGTTGAGGCTTTGGAAACAGCGTGCGCAGTCGTAGCCAAGGCAGCAAGAGCAGTAACCCTCCCAGCAGGCGAGTGGCTGCGCTTTGCCATGCCGTTAAATCCGTGCGGATTAAAACGCTGCGTGATACGGCTGCTCCGCTGACTCCACACAGCACAGCAAGTAAGGCAAACACAATCCCCTGCCATTGCACGTTGCGCGTCCGATCTCGCTCGCGCGTTCCATCCGGTGGACTCTGGCGCGCCACAACCACAACCGATAGGGACACCATGGCAGCTCCTAGCCAAGCTTGTCCTTCAATTCGTTCGCCCATCACGACGAGGCCGCCGAGGGCTGCGATCAAGGGTGCAAGAGACTCAAGTGTGAGTGTGCGTCTTGTGCCAAGACGACGAAGGGCTGCCAGATAAAAGCTGTCTCCTAAGGAGATGCCGAGTCCACCACTGATCAACAGCCAGACCAGTGCTTGGCTCTCGTTTGTCCATGGCAGGAACAAGAGCACCGGAAGCAGCAAGGCACAGGCGATGACGTTCTTCAGTCCATTGAGTTCGAGGGCCGTCAGTGAGGTGGAGAGGCCACGCCAAATGCTGCTGGCCAGCGTCCAAGCCAGCGCTGCGACCAACCCCGCGATCACGCCCATTGATCAATCACCAGTAGGGGTCTGTGGCGAATTCCACGGAAAGGGAACCGGACTTTGAAGCCGGCACCGTGCTGATGCAGGCACGCACCGTTTGACCATTGACTTCGATTTCGCAGGCGCCACAACTCCCCCCAAGACAACCTGTGGGGATGTGAACTCCTGCCTCTTGAGCAGCCCTGAGCCAGTCATCACCTTTGGAACAATCGCTTTGGCTCCCATTGGGCCATTGAATTGTGATGGTCGACTGCTTGCTCTCCATGGTGCTGTTAAAGGCAAAGCGACACCCTCGGGCGGATGCAATACCCACTGCTTCAGTGCTGAATTCAGCCTAACGAGCCTTAGAGAGCCAAAGGTTTCAACCGTTTGAGCTGTTCAGAAGTGGCTCGAGATTGATGTGTTGCTCGAAGGCATCAGCGAGGCGATCAAGCAGTGCGTCTCGCTGCCGGCTGTGATGCGGTTGCTGTTCACTGAGCGGCGCCAATCCTTTGCGCTCCCGCAACTGATTCAGCCAGCGTCTCCGCCAAGGGCCGCTTTCAAAGACTCCATGGAGATAGGTGCCTGCCACCAGTCCCCCATGATCCGAGAAAGGCTTCACCCAACCCAGCTCCTCATCACGGCACAGGGGTTTGCAGGTTTCAGACGCGTTGTTGATCGTGGTAAGGCCATGGTGCAGTTCAAAGCCCTCAATTTCGAGTGCATGGCTACCGCCAGGCCACAAGGCTGCACTGCTGCGTTGACGTAACGCCTTGTCTGCAGAGAACACTGTGCGAAGCGGTAAAAGGCCCAGGCCTGCCTGACTGGTGTTGCCGGATGGGGCACCGCCTTCCAGACCCTCGGGATCGCAAAGCTCATCGCCCAACATCTGCATGCCGCCGCAGATGCCAAATACATGCCCACCTCCTGTGTTGTAGGCCTGAAGTGCAGCTCCAAGCCCACTGTTGAGGATGGCGGCAAGGTCTCGGAGAGTTTGCTTGCTGCCTGGGATCACAACGGCATCTGGCAAGCCAAGCTCCTCGCCCGGGGCGACCCAGCGCAACTGAACGGTGGGTTCGGCTTCCAGCGGATCGAGATCAGAGAAGTTGCTTAGAGACGGCAGCTTGAGTACGGCGATGTTGAGTTCTGCGCTGCGTTTGCGCCCTCGTCGTTCGAGGAGGTCGAGTGAATCCTCCGGGGGGAAAAGCTCATCCAGCCATGGCATCACTCCCAACACCGGCACGCCTGTATTGGCTTCAAGCCAGCGTTGACCCTCATCAAAAAGTTCACGCCGGCCGCGAAAACGATTGATCAAAAGCCCTTTGATGAGAGGGCGTTCCACCGGGCGCAGCAAGTTCAATGTGCCCACGATTTGCGCGAACACGCCTCCCCTTTCAATGTCTGCGACGAGAACACAATGCGCTCGTAGATATTGGGCGAGGCGCAGGTTGGTGAGATCACGTTTTTGAAGATTCACCTCCACTGGGCTTCCAGCGCCCTCGAGCACAAGGCGACCGCCTGGATGACTGCTTTGCAATGCCTCTAGGCCCTGACGAATCGCCTTCCAGCCCGGTTTGAACCAGTCGCGGTAATAGTGCTCTGCGCGAGCGGATCCCACACTGTGACCGAGGTGGATCAGTTCACTGGTGGAGTCGCCCTGAGGTTTGAGCAACACAGGGTTCATCGCGCACTCAGGCTCCAACCCAGCAGCCCAGGCCTGAAGAGCTTGGGAATAGGCCATCTCGCCTCCGGCCTGATCCACCCAGGCGTTGTTACTCATGTTCTGTCCCTTAAAGGGCAGGGGTGTTTCACCTCTGCGGCGCAGCACTCTGCAGAGCGCAGCAGTCATCAACGATTTTCCGGCACCGCTTGAGGTGCCCAACACCATGAGTGCAGGTTTTGCGGTCATAGACGCGGCCGATGCCGGCGCAGCCAGTGATGCATCACTTGAAAAACATCTGCAGACGGGATTTCACCATCCCAATCATCGAGGAGGTTTCGTCCCATCGGAGTGAGGCGCACCCGCTCGGTGAGCCCTTGGCCATCCACTTCCCTGCGCAGTACACCCACTTGAATGAGCCAGATCAGATCGTCTTCTGTGCTCGAGGGTGAGAGAGGCTTTCGGCTAATGGCCATCCAATTCTGTTGGCTGCTGAGCTGCGTGCTGCTTCGGGCTTTGTGTTCTAGTTCGTCATAGAACGCTCGGCGAAACGGCAGACAGCGCATGGCCTGACGCGCCCGCTTCAAGGCCCTTACCGATACCAGGGTGATGGATGAGGTCACGACCTTGCCGCTTCGTGCATCATTCTCCTCCGACTTCCTTCCGAACGTGGCCGGAAGATCTACAGCTTGATTGGGCTCATCGGTTTGGCTCGTTGGCTTGGTGTGATCAGCATCACACTGATGGAGATTGCTTGTTTGTTGTGTTGCTGTTGGCATCTGCGTCTCCTGCCAGGCGCCGTCTGTTGGAGCAAGCTCAGATTCCCCATCAGGTGATGGTGAGCGGTGTGGATGAAGATCAGATTCACCACCCTGATCCCGCTCAGTTAGTGCAGTTATTGGCTGAGGCCAAGGCATCCGCCGTGAAACTGAAAGTTGAGCAGAGTGCGGAGCTCAACGTATCGATCAAGGCCGTTCTCGGTTGTGACTCGGTGCTCGCGTTTGAAGGCGAGGTGTTTGGTAAGCCTGTGGATGCGGCAGAGGCCGTCGCGCGCTGGCAACGGATGCGCGGGAAGTGGGCTGAGTTGCATACCGGACATTGTTTAATCCCTCCATCCTTTGCACCTACAACAGAAGGCCGAGCCCCTGAGATGCAATGCACCTGTGTCACGACCCGTGTGCTGTTTGCCAATCTCACGGATGTGGAAGTTGAGGATTACGTGGCTTCAGGGGAGCCTTTGCAGTGTGCTGGTGGCTTCGCCCTCGAAGGACGCGGTGGCTGCTGTGTGGAGCAACTGGCTGGCTGCTATTCGAATGTGATCGGCCTCAGCCTTCCCCTGTTGCGACGTTGGCTTTCTCTCTCTTAGTGTCGTTGCCATTTTCCTCTTGTCGTAGCTACATCAAAGACAGTTCTTGCGTCGCCCGAACCATGGCTCGCCTGCTTTGTCCCTATTTTTCGTTATTGATCATTACGGCCGGAGTAGCGCCTTCGTTTGCTTTTGAACCCCTTCAAAAATCCTTTAACGCAACGCCTCAAGAATCATCCAGTGAACTCGGTGTTGAGGACGTGAATTTCTCCTCAGACGATCTGAGGCAGGGGGAATCTTTAACGGTGACTCCGGCTGCTCCTGGTGAAAAGGGCCGTGCACCAAAAGGGTATTCCCTGCTGGACGTTGGTTTCTGATCCTGTCTTGTCCGGTTGCGTTTCCCGCTCACTTCCTCTGTTTTGCCAATAAAAAACCCTCACCTTGCGGCGAGGGTTGGAAAGCATGATCAATGATTGATCAGTCGAGGTCAGGCATTGCCAAGGTGGGCTCTGCTTGACGATCGATTCCTTTTTCGAAACCAGCAGCGGCTGCGCGCGCGCGGCCTGCGTGCCAGAGGTGACCCACCAGGAAGAAGAAGGCGAGCACAAATTGCGCTGCACCCAGCCACTGGCGAAGGTTCACGAAGTTCACCGAGTTTGGCTCGGTGATGATGCCTCCAACAGAGTTGAGCGAGGCATTAGGAGCGTGTGTCATGTATTCAGCTGCGCGGCGTACCTGCCAAGGCTGAATATCGTTTTGGAGTTTGTCGAGGCTCAGGCCGTTGGGCCCACGAAGGGGCTCAAGCCAAGGACCGCGAAAATCCCAGAAACGCATGGTTTCACCACCAAAGATGATTTCACCTGTGGGGGAGCGCATTAGGTACTTACCAAGACCGGTGGGGCCCATGGCCGAACCGATGTTTGCGCCCATGCGTTGGTCACGCACAAGGAAGGTGAAGCTCTGTGCTTGAGAGGCTTCGGCGTTGGTTGGTCCCCAGAATTCGGAGGGATAGGCGGTGTTGTTGAACCAAATAAAGGCTGAACAAATGAAGCTCATGAAGCTCAGCGCTCCAAGGCTGTAGCTCAGATAAGCCTCACCGTTCCAGATGAAGGCGCGACGCACCCAGCCGAAAGGCTTGGTGACGACGTGCCAGATGCCACCGAAGATGCAGGTCAAACCAAGCCAGATGTGTCCACCGATGATGTCCTCCATGGAGTTCACACCGATGATCCAGCCCTCGCCACCAAACGGAGCTCGGAACAAATAACCAAAGATCACACCTGGATCAAGAGTTGGATTCGTGATCAAACGAACATCTCCACCACCTGGGGCCCAGGTGTCGTAGACGCCGCCAAAGAACATGGCCTTAAAGACCAAAAGGAGGCAGCCAACGCCAAGAAGGATCAGGTGATAACCAATGATGTTGGTCATCTGGTTTTTATCGCGCCAGTCTTGGGAGAAGAATGTGGAGTAGTTCTCCAGAATCTCCGGACCGCGCAATGCGTGGTACAGCCCGCCTAGGCCGAGCACGGCAGAACTGATTAGGTGCAGAACACCCACCACGAAGAAGGGGAAGAGATCAGTGACCTCACCGCCAGGACCAACGCCATAGCCGAGCGTGGCTACGTGGGGCATGCAAATGACACCCTGCTCATACATCGGCTTGTCGAAGGTGAAATGACTCACCTCAAACAGAATCATGGCTCCGGCCCAGAACACCATCAGACCGGCATGGGCCACGTGGGCACCTAGCAGTCGGCCGGACAGGTTAATGAGTCGAGCATTGCCGGACCACCAGGCAAAGCCGGTGGAGTCGAGGTCTTTACCGCCAGTGGCGATAAGACCGGAATTAAAGGGCGTTTCCACGGGGCAGAACCTCTTCAGGGAAGACGAAGTTTTCGTGCGGCTGGTCAGCCGGTGCCATCCAGGCACGCAGACCTTCATTCAGAAGAATGTTCTTCGTGTAGAAGGTTTCAAATTCAGGATCCTCAGCTGCGCGGATTTCCTGTGACACGAAGTCATAGGCACGCAAGTTGAGTGCAAGGCCGATGATGCCGATGGCACTGGTCCACAAGCCCATCACTGGCACAAACAGCATGAAGAAGTGCAGCCAACGCTTGTTGGAGAACGCAATTCCGAAGATTTGGCTCCAGAAACGGTTGGCGGTAACCATTGAATAGGTCTCTTCTTCCTGGGTGGGTTCGAACGCCTTGAAGGTGTTCGACTGTTCACCATCCTCAAAAAGAGTGTTTTCCACAGTCGCGCCGTGAATGGCGCAAAGCAGTGCACCGCCAAGAATGCCGGCCACTCCCATCATGTGGAAGGGATTCAAGGTCCAGTTATGGAAGCCCTGTAGGAACAACAGGAAGCGGAAAATTGCAGCCACACCAAAGGAGGGCGCAAAGAACCAGCTGCTCTGTCCCAAGGGATACATCAGGAAGACACTGACGAACACCGCAATCGGACCTGAGAAGGCGATGGCGTTGTAGGGACGAATGCCGACGAGACGAGCAATTTCAAACTGACGCAGCATGAAGCCGATCAGTGCAAAGGCGCCGTGGAGAGCAACGAAAGCCCAGAGGCCTCCAAGCTGGCACCAGCGGACAAAATCACCCTGGGCTTCTGGGCCCCAGAGCAAGAGAAGGCTGTGACCCATCGCATCAGCGGGGGTGGACACAGCAGCAGTGAGAAAGTTGCAACCCTCGAGGTACGACGACGCGATGCCGTGGGTGTACCAGGAAGTTACAAAGGTGGTTCCCGTTAACCAGCCACCGATGGAGAGGTAGGCCGTGGGAAGAAGGAGAATGCCGGACCAGCCGACAAACACAAATCGGTCGCGTTTGAGCCAGTCATCGAGGACGTCGAACCATCCCCGCTGCGGCATGCGACCTGCAGCGATCG
The DNA here is from genome assembly GCF_000014585.1 of Synechococcus sp. CC9311. NCBI lineage: Bacteria > Bacillati > Cyanobacteriota > Cyanophyceae > Synechococcales > Synechococcaceae > Synechococcus > Synechococcus sp. CC9311. The sequence continues at coordinate 818,654 of NC_008319.1, forward strand.
TCATGAGTTGAACGGTGCGGTTAACCCGCATGCATTGGGTTCCTGGCGACCTTAACAATCTTGTTGGGTAGTTCGGGGCTTAGATGGCTCAGCTGAAACCCGTTGTATCGGAATGCATCTTCTGGGTTTCTTTCGATTTGCGTCCTCGTTTCGTGGCAATGCTTTGTACGGGACTCAGCTGATTGGCTTTGCAGTCCAAAATGACCTTTGATATCAGGCTTTGATGGCCGCTGAACTGCTCGAACAACCCGTCCTGGGCTCACGCCGGCTTTCGAACATTCTCGTTGCCCTGATGGTCACGATTGGCGGTATTGGTTTTTTGTTTGCGTCCCTTTCCAGCTACCTGGGTCGTGATCTCCTGCCATTAGGCCATCCCGCTGGCTTGGTGTTTGTTCCTCAAGGACTGATCATGGGGCTGTACAGCCTTGCTGCAGCCCTTCTCGCCTCCTATCTGTGGGCAGTCATCACGATCAACGTTGGCTCGGGTAGCAACCGTTTTGATCGCTCCGCCGGTGTCGTGACAATCTCAAGACGTGGATTTCGTCAGCCGATCAGCGTTGAGATTCCCATCAAAGACATCCAGGCGGTGAAAGTTGAGGTGAGAGATGGCTTCAACACACGACGCCGTGTCTCGCTTCGTGTTCGCGGAAGACGAGACATGCCTCTCACCCGTGTTGGCGAGCCTCTCCCTCTGGCCCAGTTGGAACAGGACGGTGCCGAGTTGGCACGTTTTTTAGGTGTGAATCTCGAAGGACTTTGATCTTCCCTTTTATGTTGCGCTCAATCATGCGAACGCTTTTATCCCTTGCCGTTTGCTTGCCACTTCTTGTTGGTTGCTCTCAGTCCAATACAGCTTCAACGGCTTCCGTTCCCTCGGGTTGTAGCCAGGCCAGTAGTCCCTGTCTTCAAGGGAAGGCCGAGGTGGAGCTCATGACCACCCGGGGGGCGGTGAAGCTTGAACTCGATGGTGACGCGGCCCCCGTTACGGCCGGAAATTTTGTGGACCTTGTCAAAAGAGGTGTGTATGACGGCACCGTGTTCCACAGGGTGATTCGTGAGCCGGTTCCCTTTGTGGTGCAAGGCGGCGACCCTGCATCTAGCGACCCAAGCACGTTGAAGTCTCAATACGGCCAGGGAAGTTTTATCGATCCAGACAGTGGGCAGGCACGATTCATTCCCCTTGAGCTGTCGTATCAAAGCGAAGATCAGCCGCGTTACAGCCGCCAGAGCACCAATCCCAGCGATCTGCAGCAGCTCAAGTTGAGCCATGAGCGTGGAGCCGTTGCCATGGCTCGCTCCCAATCACCGGATTCGGCCAGCGCCCAGTTCTATATGGCCTTGAAACCGCTTCCCGAGTTGGATGGTCGTTATGCGGTCTTCGGTCGTGTGACCGATGGCTTGGATGTGGTGGATGCGATCGAACAGGACGACAAGTTGCTCAAGGCAAAGCTGCTCACACCAGGACTTTGACAGTCGTCATCAAGCGGGCACACGCCCGCCGCTGATGGCGGCTTTTAGCAATTCGGTGTTCACCCCTGACGCGCGCTCCAAGGCAACCTTTCCGGTACGGGCAATCTCCAGGATTCCGTAGGGAGCCATGAGGCGCTCTAGGGCCACCAATTTGCCCGGATCCCCCACTACTTCCAGGGTGAGAGCGTCATCGGCAACGTCTACCACTTTGGCGCGGAAGACCTGCACCAACTCAAGAATGGCGCTGCGTTGTTCCGCCGGTGCTGACACCTTCATCAGCATCAGCTCCCGTTCCACAGCGGGCAGCTGCGAGAGATCGAGTACCTGGAGCACGTTCACCAGCTTGTCGAGCTGTTTGCTCATTTGCTGAAGGGTGTGTTCATCGCCCTCCACCACCATGGTGAGCCGCGATTGACCGTTGGTTTCAGCAGGACCTACCGCCAAGCTGTCGATATTGAAGCCGCGTCGAGCGAAGAGGCCGGCGATACGGCTTAGAGCGCCGGATTCGTCCTCCACCAGGACGGACAGGGTGTGCTTCATGCCCGGTGCTGTGTTCCCAGCGCGCTTGTTCTTCCTAAATTAAGGTCCAGCCAGCGCAAAAGCTCTTGATGGAAGTGTTCAGGGCTTTCATCGTGGGGGCAATGCCCACTGCCGTCGAGTACGCATAGCTTCAGCCAGGAGTGCTGCTGCTGAAGTTTTTCGCCGATCATCAAGGGCACAAATCGGTCTTGCCTGCCCCAAAGCAGCAGAAGGGGGATCGGCTGATGTTGTTCGGCTAAACGTTCCAGCAATGCCGGGGCTGTGACCTCCCGTGGACGTAAAGCCATGCCAACGCTCATGGCTCGGAGGCTGCGTGCAGCCGTACGGCGACGGGCTGGGCTTGCGATCAGCTGGTGCAATTCCCGGTCGGAGCGGATGGAACGTGAATAGGCCCCTTGAAGGCCTAAGCGCAGCAGGGCGGTGCGACTAATCAAGGGGACGATCAGTTCGAGAGGGAGCAGCCTGCAGAGCAACTGCACAGCGGCTGTTTTAAATCGGCGACGTCGGCGGGATTGTTGCTTTGGCAACGGCTGCATGAGGGCCGGATCGGGCAGCGGTGCAGCAACCACTGCTGTGACCCATTCAGGATGAAAGGCTGCTGCGGTGAGCGCGGTGAGGCCGCCCAGGGAGTTACCAACCAACACCGCGGGTTGTTGAACCACCTGCTCCAGAAACGCTGCCAACTGCCGCGCCCAAAAACGGTTGTCCAAGCGGATTTGGGAATGAAGGCCTGGTTGTTCGGAGCGACCGAAACCGATCAAATCAATGCTGTAGACCCGATATCCAGCCTTCGTGAGTGGGGCTGCGTTGTGACGCCAATGGCTGCTGCTGGCACCAAACCCATGCAGCAAAACCATTGCGGGCGCTTCTGGATCTCCGAGTACCCGCCAGTGACAGCGGTAGCCCTCCCAGATCCATTCCGCGCTTTCGCCCCAATCGGCACCGTTGGAGGCAGGCTGGAGAGTGGTTGCGTGCACACGCCTGACGGAGTCCAACAGTCACTATCGCGAAGGGATGGCGTCTGTGCGGCCCGGGGGTGGTTTCTTTCGCCCCGACTCCAGACCGGCGAGGGATTTCTCCGTGTTGGTGGCTGCCTCGACCTTGGAGGGCGCGTCCGGCGATCGTCCGCTGCGCTGGCTCGACCTCATGGCGGGTTGCGGGATCCGCTCTCTTCGCTGGGGACTGGAGGCGAGGCGGGCGTCCCATCAGCAAGTGGAGCTCTGGGTGAATGACGCAGATCAAGAGCGAGGGCCTCTGCTAGCTGCAAATCTCGAACCGTTGCAATCCTGTGCCGGTGTCGTGCTCATCCAGAGCCATCAGGCGGCGGAGCGGCTCCTGCGTGAGGCCTATTTGGAGCATCGTTTTTTTGATCTGATCGATCTCGACCCTTTTGGATGCCCGAATGTGTTGCTTCAATCCACACTCCAGGCGATGCGTTTTGGAGGCGTGCTGTTGCTTGCGAGCACCGACGGTCGCTCACCGACGGGGCATGACCGGTTTGCGGCTGTGCGCCGGTTTGGTGCAGCGGCTCGTGCCCACCCTTCGAGTTGGGAGCTGGCGTTGCGCCTGCAATTGGCTGCTCTAGCCCGTGAAGCTTGGCTGCTGGGACGAGGTCTAGAGCCCTTGTTCTGCTTTAGCGATGGCCGCACCTTCCGTGTTGCGGTGCGCATGCGTCAGCGGATCCGTTCGGGTGAAGAGCAGCAGCTGGGGTTTTTGGCCCGTTGTGACCGCTGCGGTGATCAGGCGGTGCAAGCGATGTTGGACCTGCAGGGCTGGAGACCCTGCGCTTGTACCGATGGCTGCGGACGCTGGGCGGTGAGTGGTCCGCTCTGGGTTGGTCCGCTGCAGGATGTTCCCCAGATCAAAGGCCTATTGGAGATCAGTGACAGGTTGGATGCAGCTTCGAGCACGGGGTTAAGTGAGGGGCAAGACCGAACCCTTGCCCCTCGCAGCAGGCGGCTGCTGGAGGGGTTGATGGCGGATCCTGGTCAACCGGCCTGTTGCTGGTCGACGGGTGAATTATCCCGACGACTTCAGCTCAAAGGCCCCCCTGCAATCGAGCCCTTGGTTGCAGCGCTTCGGGCCTCCGGGCACAGCGCGTCGGTGAGTGGGGTGATGGCTGGGCAGGTGCGAACCAATGCGCCTCTCGGCATCTTGTTACGACGATGCGCCGAATTTGGCGGGAAAGATCGTTAAATAGATGTTGATTGTGAATCCCGTTTCATGGCTTCGGAAATTTTCGGAATTGCTGTCGTGTTCTGGGTGTTGATTCCCGTTGGCCTCGCTGGTGGTGCCTTGCTTTTGAAACTCCAAGGCGACTGATGGGCGCGTCCGGCCTTTGGGCCCTTTAGGCTCCTCGCTTGCGATGACTGACCCGATGCAGGTTCTGGTGGTTGGTGGGACAGGAACGCTTGGCCGTCAAATCGCAAAACAAGCGATTGATGCTGGCCACAAAGTGCGTTGCATGGTGCGCTCACCTCGAAAGGCAGCTTTCCTACAGGAGTGGGGTTGTGAGCTCACTCGAGGTGACCTTCTCGAACCGGCCAGTCTTGATTACGCACTCGATGGCATGGATGCGGTCATCGATGCCGCCACGAGTCGCCCAACAGATCCCAACAGCATTTACGTCACCGATTGGGAAGGCAAGCTCAACTTGCTCAGGGCTTGTGAGCGTGCCGATGTGAAGCGCTTTGTGTTTCTCTCCCTTTTAGGTGCCTCAAAGCACCGCAATGTCCCTCTGATGGACATCAAGCACTGCACTGAGCGGCTGCTGGAGGAGTCGGATCTTGATTACACGATCCTGCAAGGAGCGGCATTCATGCAGGGCGTGATCAGTCAGTTCTCGATCCCCATTTTAGAAAGTCAGACGGTGTGGGTGAGCGGTAGTCCAACCCCCATCGCCTACATGAACACGCAAGACATGGCTCGTTTTGCGGTAGCTGCCGTTGATCGACCAGAGACCATTCGGTGTTCGTATCCCGTGGTGGGACCGAAAGCCTGGAACACCGGAGAAGTGATTCAACTCTGTGAGCTGGCTAGCTCCAAGTCGGCAAGGGTGTTTCGCGTTCCTGGGGCCCTGCTGAATTTGATGCAGGGGATCTGCTCATTCTTCGAACCCGCTGTGAACGTGGCAGAGCGCCTGGCGTTTGCTGAAGTCACCGGTGGAGGCGGGTCTCTTGACGCCCCTATGGAAGCGAGTTATCGCGCCTTTGGCCTTGATCCCAACGAAACCACCCAGTTGGAGGCCTACATCCGTGAGTACTACGACACGATCTTGAAGCGCCTCAGAGACATGGAGGCCGATCTAGATAAGGATGCCAAGAAAAAACTGCCTTTCTAGAGATCTTGACGATCGAGTGGTGTGTTTGTACTATCTGTTCGCTAGGATTTACACGTTTCTGAGTCATTTTCATGTCTGCCGCCCAAGTTAAAAACCTTCAGCGACGGCTCGACAATCTCGCTCGAGAGGCGGAAACGGAGCTCAATCGTGCCTGTGGTCATGAGCTCTGGCAAAGCGTTGGTTTCGACGCGTTTGATGGCATTGAGGATATTGATCGCCGCGCCAGCGCCAATTACTACTACGGGCAATGGCAAACTGTGCGTGAACTTCAGGATGTTCTGAGCTAGGGGGTGTTCCTCTTCAGTGTGGGGCTCTGTTCAGAATGGGGGCATTCCCTCTCTGTTGCTGATGTCGTCTTGTTGCGGCCCCACTCCGTCCTCACTGGATCAGACACAGGCGGTACAGAACCGGTATGGCGCTGCTGCAGTGGAACAAGAAGCCTGCCTCTGCACCCCAGTGGCGTTCGATCCTGCCCTGCTCAAGCCCATCCCCAAGGATGTGGTGGAAAGGGATTATGGCTGTGGTGATCCCACCCGTTGGGTGCGGTCTGGAGATGTTGTGTTGGACCTCGGTAGTGGAAGCGGAAAGAATGCCTTTATTTGTGCCCAGGTGGTCGGCTCGACGGGGCAAGTGATTGGCATTGACCGCAATGCGGACATGTTGGCCCTCTCTCGTTCTGCGGCACCCGTGGTGGCAAAGCAGATTGGCTACGCCAATGTTTGCTTCCTTGAGGGTGCGATTGAGGCGCTTGATGCCGTTAATGCTGAAGGAAATCCCCTGGTCGCCGATTCCAGCATTGATGTGGTGCTCAGTAATTGCGTACTGAATCTGGTGAATCCGTCCGCACGAGAACTGTTGTTGAAGAACATCCGCCGCGTGCTTCGACCTGAGGGCCGAGTTGCGATCAGCGACATTGTGTGTGATCGCCCAGTGCCGATGGCTCTTCAGCAGGACGCCGAGCTTTGGAGTGGCTGTATCAGTGGGGCTTGGTTAGAAGAGGCTTTTTTGGAGGATTTCCGATCGCTAGGGCTTGAGCGGGTTCAGTACGCGGAGCGCTCTGAGGCTCCCTGGCGCGTTGTTGAGGGCATTGAATTTCGCGCGGTCACGCTGACCGGTGCGTTGCCGAGCGGCTAAGCAGCCTCTGTAAGCGCTGATCTTCCGTGCGGGTGACCTCTCGCCACATCCCTGCACTGAGGTCTTTGATGCTCAAAACGATCTCTCCATCCATCAAGTCGATGGAATGACGAATCAGTCTGAGTGTGGGGAGGCCTACGGCAGCGGTCATGCGACGCACTTGGCGGTTGCGTCCTTCGCGAAGTTCAAGGCAAAGCCAGCAGGTTGGAATCGAACGACGCTCCCGAATCGGCGGCTTGCGATCGCTGATCGTTTGTCTTTCGTCATCCGACAGGATCCTTGCTTTTGCGGGCCGGGTTAGCCGTCCTTGAATGGTCACTCCACGCTGGAGTTGGTTTAGTTGGACTTCATTAGCGCAACCTTCCACTTGCACCCAATACTGACGCCAGTGACCAAAGCGAGGATCGGTGAGGCGTTGCTGCAGCCGACCGTTATCGGTGAGCAACAGCAACCCTTCGCTGTCGGCATCGAGGCGGCCAGCAGCGTAAACATTCGGTATTGGAACCCACTCCGCTAGGCAACCCCAACGGCTCTGAGGTTCAGGGGTGAACTGACTCAGAACCCCATAGGGCTTGTGCAGCAGAAGGGTCAGTTGTGAGCTCCAAAGCAGAGCAGAAGTGCTTCGCCCCAGCTGGAAGCATTGTTGAGGTGGTCGTCATGAAGATGCTTCATCTTCTCGGCTTGCATCTTCATGAGTGTGGCTTGGTTGAAAACGTGTCCTTGTTCAGAAGCAAGATTCACAACGTGGGCCGGTGTGGGTGCCTGGCGAACCTGTTCCCGCAGCTGAGAATCGGATTGAACCAGGGATGTGAAAGCAATCAGAGCTGATTCAGACACAGAAACACGGCAAAACGTGCCAACAAGCTAATTCGCATTCTGACGGTTACGCCAGAGATTCACAGCGCCGATAGAAATCAGCAAAAGGCCAAGGTCGAGGGAAAGCGGAGGGAGCATCAAATGGCTTTGAACGGCGGAACTGACACTAAAGAGAGTGACGGCGCAACGGTGGAAAAGCGTTGAAGGTGGCCTCCTAAACTGATGTCAATGACGACGTTGACCTTGGCGCATGATTGAGACCTCGGGTGTAATTGAAAAAGAGCAGGGGAACGGTTTTTACCTCGTAACCCTGGAGCAGCCCGCTGGTCACCAGTGCCTGTGCCGCGCCGCCGGAAAGCTCACAAAATTCCGCATCAAATTGCTCGCAGGCGACAAGGTTTTGGTCGAAATCAGTCCCTACGACTTGACGCGTGGTCGGATTACCTACCGCGAGCGCAATGCGGGTGCGCCGGGTGGACGTCCAGGCGGTAACCGACCTGGTGGCCCACGCCGCCGTTAAATCACTGGCCCTTGAGAAGGGCCTCGATCGCGCCCTTGAATTCACTGCGCTGTTTCACTCCGCGCCACTGCTGCTGCAGCGACTTGCCATAAAACAGCTGGACTGTTGGGGTGCCGTTGACGCCCGCCTGTTCTGCAATCTCTTGATCGGCTTCGATGTCAATTTCGACGCCTTGAGCCTGTCCATTGAGTTCTGACAACACTCGTTTGAGCTGCGGCTTCAGCACATGACAAGGGCCGCAGCTTGGGGAGCTGTAAATCACGAGCAGGGGTTTGTTGCTGTCGTGATAAAGCTTGCGGAGCGCATAACTGCCTTTTTGCCATTCCGCATTGGCGTCATAGGTGGATTCCGTGGTTGCTTCTATGGCTTGTGGCGCATTGGCTTTTTGTGGTTCAACCGCCTCACGACTCACAAGCGTGGCTAAGTCGTGATGGCTTAACCATCGTTCTGCGGCAAGAGCCGCTTGGCAGCCACTGCCTGCAGCTGTAATCCCTTGGCGCCATTCCGCATCGGCGACGTCACCCGCTGCAAACACACCTTCCAAGGATGTTTCTGGTCTGCCTGGTTTGGTGACGAGATAACCGCTGCGATCACAATCCAGTTGGCCCTTCAAGAGTTCGGTGTTGGGCGTGTGACCAATGGCATAAAACATTCCGCGCACGGCCAATGTTTCCTCCTTGCCGCTGTCTCGATTGCGAAGTCGTAGGCCGTTCATCCAGTCCGTTCCTTCAACGTCCACCACCTCGGTGTTCCAGTGCACCGTGATTTGGGGATTGGCTTCCACCCGGTCAGCCATGGCCGCACTGGCTCGCAAGCAGTCCGAGCGAACCAACAGGTGCACCTGACTGCCGTACTTGGTGAGATACACCGCTTCTTCGCAAGCGGAATCTCCGCCTCCAACCACCGCCAATTCCTCCTTGCGGAATTGGGGAGTTGCGCCATCGCAAATGGCGCAGGCACTGATGCCCTGGCTCCAGAAGCGTTCTTCGTTGGGTAAGCCCAAGCGGTTGGCGCTCGCGCCAGTGGCGATGATGATTGATTGGGTTTGGATCGTCTTGCCTTCGGCTTCAATCCGGTAGGGACGTTGGCTCAAGTCGATAACGTCGGCATCGGCTTCGATCAGGTGCGTCCCCCAGCGCTCCGCCTGCGCTTTCATGAGATCCATCAGATCGGGGCCAAGGACTCCATCGGGAAAGCCGGGGAAATTTTCAACATGCGTGGTGGTCATCAGTTGACCACCAGGGATCCCACCGCGCTGAAATCCTGTGATCAGGAGCGGATTGAGGTTGGCTCTTGCTGCGTAAATGGCTGCCGTATACCCAGCCGGGCCAGATCCGACGATCACTAGGTTCTCGCTCGCTCCCATGGCTTATGCGTATTGAGTATGAGTTGAATTTAAACGGACTCTCTCGGCGATTGCTTTGTTTTTAATTCGAAACGATTTTCAGTTTCGAGCGCAAAATGTGTCGCAAAAGCAAGATTTGATAATTTATTTAGATTTCGACCGAGTCTTCCGCCCCCTCTTCGAGGTCAAAGCCTTGTCGCTTTTCTGAAATTTGGCCCACGCTCATTACGGATTCAGCAAAGAGTTCCGGACTTTCCCCGATACATGTGATCCATTCCCTGAATTCTTGGGTCAATGCGTAGCTGTCTTCATAGCGCTCAGCGCTGTCCAGAGCATTGATTCTGGTTGTTGCCCAGCAGGTGGCAACACTGACTCGGCGTTCAAGTGCTGCGTCCATGACTGACTCCCAGATTGAGACCACATTGCCTGTTGGAGGACCAACATCGTGTGTGATTTCGCACAACGTCGCATTTTTTTTTCTGCAGAGAAGTTTTCATTGATGCAAAAAATTGGGTAATTCTGGGCTCCTGAGTCGAATCACGGCGCCAGCTCCGTCATTGACGGCCTCCAAGGGCAGGCTTGGACCTCTCCATGCGCTCGACTGAAGCGGGTCATCGGAATCTGCTTCCTGTTGTTGGGCTTGGATCCGATAGGGCTCTGAGAGAGACCAGCTGCGCGCGTAGCTCATCAGCAATGGGTCCGCTGGAGCAAATACATAAGAAGGGTCTCTTGGCACCGTTTCAGTGGCTGCCCTGACGCTGCACATCCGTACAGCGCGAGTGATGCCCTGCACGAAGCGACTGCGGGTTACGACTGTGGTGAGATAGGCGACAACACGCAACCTTGGGGCGTCGAAGCCTTCGGCGCACATGTCGATGCTGACGAGCCAGTCGGCGCCACCCTCTTGAAAACTGCTGAGTCGTTGGGCGGCCTCTGGATCTTGCGAATGCACCAGGTCCACCCGATCACCCTGTTCTCTCAGCAGGGAGCTGATCGATCGGGCGTGAGCAATGTCTTTGGCGATCACGAGACCGCCAGCGCTCGGGTGCTGTTCACGCACCTGCTCCAACTTGCGTCTGGCCCTGATCAAAAGTTGCTGAGCAATGCTGCTGCTATCGGAAAGTCGAATCGCCCTGCGCAAATTGCGTGCTCTCCAGCTTTCACGCACCTCCTCAGACAGAGGCGAGACGTCGCGATCAGGCTTCCCAGCACGACTGTGCTCCACCCAGCCGTCTTGAAAACGAAATTCCAGCGGTCGTACGTCGCCAGCTGCAATCAGCTCTCTGGGCTCAACGCAGAGGTCAGGACTGATCTGCTCCACCAGCTGACCCCCCTCCTGGATTCGAATTCGTCTCGCGGCACAAAAGGCGAGATTGTCGGCTCGAAAGGGGGTCCCTGTGAGCCCCAGCCTGAGTCGTGCCTGGCTGCTCAGCTCTAAAAAGGTGCGTCCCCAGACGGGACCATCTGGCTCATCCGGGTCCACGCCCAGGTGATGCGCTTCGTCTGCAATCGCTAAAAGTTGATCACCAGCCCATGGCTCGAGCGCCTGTTTGAGCCCGTCGAGCTGACTCGCTGCCCCTTGGTAGGTGACGAGCCAACCATCGGCGTTTTGGAGGTTTTGGCTCTGGATGTTGGGCGTCGATTCATTCCAGTGCTCGAGGCGTAACCCCACCCGTTCGGCTGCTGTGCGCCATTGGTTGAGGATCGATGTGCGATGACACATCACCAAAAAGCATTTCAACTTCCCCTCTTGCTGCATGGCTTGGAATCCGAGCAGGGCCCCCAGGGTCTTGCCCGCACCTGGTCCTGCATGGATCAGCACGTCGCGCCCGTGGCTTGCTTCTGGATCCAGTCGTCTGCGCAGCAGCTGCAGGAGTTGCTGTTGCCACTGACGCGGTTGGATCCTGCCTCGTGGGCCGTCTCCTGGGAGCTGAAACGAAGGACTTGCGATCGGTCAGCCGCAAAAGTTAGGTCTTTCTAACCATTCCATCCGTGGATGCCACCCTTAGCTTCCAGCCAACAGCTCTTGGGGTTTCCGGCCTCCTGCCGCCATGGCCAAAAGCCGTCCTCGTTACCCATCCAATCCTGATCAGCGCCAACGGCTCGAGCAGTGTTGGCCTCTTGAATGCGATATCGATCCCTTGATTCTGCGGTTGCGTTGGTTGCAGCACCAGAGGCAATGGTCCCTGGTGCAGGCTGTTGAGCAAGAGCTCCTTCCTCTGTATTAACCGGGGTCGAGATCCAGGATTAAATGGATTCGCTGTGGTTGTAGAGGAGGCGCTCTACTTCCATGAACCCCTCTTCTGCAGCTGTTTGCGCCCGTTGTGCATCGCCGCCAGCCGCACTGGTGAGTTGGGTGACAATGCGCTCCAACATGGCCGTTTTCTTGTCTTGAAGCATCGTCAGGATTTCGTTTTCGATCAGCTGGCGCACGGCGCTGCTTCGCAGATGATCGTCTGAGGCTTCGTCAAAGGTTCCCTGGACGAGTTCTTGAATGAACAGACGGTGCACTTCGCTGCTGCGCAGGAAGCTTTCGGTGGCGTTGATCATTCCATCCACCAGAGTCCGATCTGGCTCGGCCTCAGTGTCGGACTGTTTATCTTGCAATTTGAATTCCCAATCCAGGTGGCGTCGTTGCCAGCCCGCTGCGTGCAGGCTGGGCATCACCGATTGAGAGAATGTGTCCACGGACATTTCGTAGATCCGTTCTGCGAGTCGCTCGCACCATTCCCGGCCGTGTTCGGCAAGAAGTTCTTCCATGGTGTTGCGATTAACGGCATGCCCGCCGTGATGGCTGTGGCAAACGCCATCGGGACATTCAATTGCTGAGAGACCCATTCGCCTAGAGACAGAATCCTCTGATTAGCCAAAGCTGCTTCACTAAGTCAGCTTCTACAGAAAAGATGCGTTTCGGGAGCCACGACCTCGTAATCTCAGCTGGGTGGCGGCACAACGAACTTGCCCAGACTCCTTATCCCGATTGAAAGCGCAGCGGCTGAAACCCGTGTAGCTGCTTCACCCGAGACCCTTAAAAAATTCATTGCCCTCGGCTGCTCTGTGGCTGTCGAGCGTGGTGCCGGAGTGTCCTCCGGTTTCCTTGACGAGACGTACGCCAGTGCTGGAGCCGATTTGGTGGCTCCAGGAGAGGCGCAAGCCTGGGGGCAGGCGGACGTTTTGCTTTGTGTTCAAAGCCCTAGTCCGGCATCGCTCGGTCGCTTGCGACGGGGTGCCCTGGTGGTGGGGATGCTGTCGCCCTATGGCAATCAGGAGCTAGCGGAAGCCTTAAAGGGTTGTGGTCTTTCAGCCATGGCGCTTGAGCTTTTGCCACGCATCAGTCGTGCCCAGTCCGCTGATGTGCTTTCGTCTCAGGCCAACATCGCTGGCTACAAGGCTGTGTTGCTTGGCGCTGCAGCCTTAGATCGCTATTTCCCGATGCTGATGACTGCAGCAGGCACCGTGCAGCCCGCCAGGGTTGTGGTGCTGGGTGCGGGTGTTGCGGGTCTCCAGGCCGTTGCAACCGCTCGCCGTTTGGGCGCGGTTGTTTATGTAAGTGACATTCGCCCTGCCGTGAAAGAGCAGGTGGAGTCGCTTGGGGCCCGTTTCATCGATCCTCCTGAGATGGAGGACAAGCCTGCGGAGTCCGGTGGCTATGCCAAGCAGGCCTCAGATGCGTTTCTGGCCGCGCAGCGGCAACAGCTGTCTGACCAACTAGCTCAGGCTGATGTGGCCATTTGTACAGCTCAAGTTCCGGGCAGGCGAGCCCCGCGTTTAATCAGCGAGGACATGCTTGACCGCATGCGCCCTGGATCGGTGGTGGTTGATCTGGCCGTTGCTCAAGGCGGTAACTGTGCCGATACCGTTCCGTCCCAAACGGTGAACCGCAAAGGCGTGAAGCTGATTGGTGCGAACGAACTTCCTTGCAGCGTCCCGAATCACGCCAGCTCGTTGTACGCCCGCAATTTGTTGGCTTTGCTGCAGCCCACGCTTCAAGATGGCAAGCTCACGCTCGACACCGAAGACGAGCTCATTGCTGGTTGTTTGATCGCTCATGACGGCAGCATTCGCCGAGGCGATGTTCTTACTCCTGGAGATACCAACTGATGTCGTTTTTAAGTGAGGCTCTCTGGGTCCTGCTGCTCGGCAGCCTTCTCGGTCTTGAACTGATTGGCAAAGTGCCTCCCACTTTGCACACCCCATTGATGAGTGGCGCTAACGCCATTTCAGGGATCACGGTCTTAGCTGCTCTCACCTTGATCATCAAGGCGGGAAATGACGGCAATACGCCTTTATTGGCCTTGGGTGCTGTGTCCCTCGGTTTCGCTCTTTTCAATGTGATTGGCGGCTTTTTGGTCACCGATCGAATGCTGGCCATGTTCAGCCGTAAGCCCGCTCGCAAGGAGAACCGCTGATGAGCACTGCTGTCGTTGTTAAGTACGCGATCGATCTGGTCGCTGTCCTGCTGCTAGCCCTTGGAATCAAGGGGCTCTCCAAAGTACGTTCTGCGCGGGAGGCCAATCGTCTGGCTGCCGTTGCCATGGCTCTCGCAGTGTTGGGAGTCCTGGTTGATTCCTTTGCGGGTGGAATCTCAGCTTCTGCCTGGACTTGGATCATCGGAGGCACCATCGTTGGTGGTCTTTTGGGCGCGATTACCGCTCAAAGGGTGCCGATGACATCGATGCCCGAGATCGTTGCCCTGTTCAACGGTTGTGGGGGAATGTCATCCCTGCTGGTGGCACTGGGTGTTGCACTGTTCCCTGTCATGGGGGCGGAAGGGGAATCTCGAATCGTTGAAGAGATTTCGATCGTGATCTCGGTGTTTGTGGGATCGATCACCTTCACCGGTTCAATCGTGGCGATGGCCAAGCTTCAGGGCTGGTTGTCCACACCGCCGTGGATGCAGAGCAAAGCGCGCCATGTCGTGAACATTGCATTGGCGGTGGTGTCCTTAATCGCTGCGGTGGAGATGATCCGCAACGGTGGAAGCGGACTATGGCTGCTGGTTGTGGCCTCTGCGCTGCTGGGAATCGGCGTCACCCTGCCGATCGGCGGAGCCGATATGCCAGTGGTGATCTCTCTTTTGAACAGCTATTCCGGAGTGGCTGCTGCTGCTGCTGGTTTCGTTGTGGGCAGTCAGCTTCTGATCGTGGCTGGCGCGATGGTGGGTGCTGCCGGTTTGATCCTCACTCAGGTGATGTGCAACGGCATGAATCGCTCCCTGGTATCGGTGCTGTTCGGAGGAGCTCTTGGCGCTTCAGCCACCGCCTCCGGTGGCGGTGGCGAATACACCAACATCACCAGTTGCAGCGCTGAAGAGTGTGCCCTCACCCTAGAAGCGGCTGAACGGGTGATCATTGTTCCCGGCTATGGCCTGGCTGTGGCCCAAGCCCAGCACACGTTGCGAGAGGTGACCCGCTCCTTGGAGGCCGCTGGGATTGAGGTGGCCTATGCGATTCACCCTGTGGCGGGTCGGATGCCCGGTCACATGAATGTGCTCCTTGCTGAGGCCGATGTGCCCTACGAGCAGCTCAAGGAGATGGATGTGATCAACCCTGAGTTCCCTGCCACCGATGTGGTGCTTGTTTTGGGAGCCAATGATGTGGTGAATCCCCAGGCCAAGACCGACCCCAATTCGCCGCTTTATGGGATGCCAGTGTTGGATGTCCAGCAGGCGCGGACCGTGTTTGTGGTGAAGCGCGGCATGAGTGCTGGCTATTCCGGCATCAAAAATGACCTGTTTGAACTCGGCAACACTTCCATGGTGTTTGGCGATGCCAAGAAGGTGCTTGGAGATCTGCTGGGAGAACTGAAGGAGTTAGGCGTCGGTAAGAAATGATGCGCCTGTGAGCTGGCCTGATCCAAATCCAGACCCCCAGCTGCTGAAGCAACTGGGGGTTTCTCCCTTTCAACAGCGCCTTCCCTGGTGGGGTGGTGATCTTCAGACCTTGAGGGATACGCTCCGTCCCGTGGATTTGCCGATCGATCAGGGTCAACCCCTGGAGATTCCAGTGCCTGCCTTGATCAGCGGTGCCGCTGGCTCTGGAGCCTTGCTGGCTTTCTTGGATTGTCCACCAGCTCCGAAGGCCTTGGTCGTTGTGTTGCACGGACTGGGGGGCTCGAGTCGTCGCGAAGGTCTGCGCAGGCTTGGTATTGCTCTGTTTGAAGCGGGATATGCGGTGCTGCGCCTCAACATGCGTGGCGCCGACCCTGGCCGACATCTTGCAGGTGGCACCTATGCGGCCCAGTGCAACAGCGACCTTCTCCCTGTGTTGCATCGGGCGCGTCAGCTCTGCAGAACCCTCACCAGCGAAGGGACATCACTGCCCTTGTTTGGAGCTGGGCTTTCTCTGGGTGGGACCATGCTTTTGAATGCTTGCCTCTCAACGCAAGCTGAACGCATTGCTGCCGGCCTCGACCCGGCTCACCAGCCCCTGGATGGATTGTTCTGTGCCAGCAGCCCCTTGGATCTGGCGGCCTGCAGTGCATCGATTGAACGTCCGCGCAATCGTGTATATCAACGCTGGTTGCTGCAGCGCTTGGTGCGTCAGACGTTGGCCGATCCCTTTGGTGTGAGCGATTTGGATCTCGGGCAAATGAGTGGTGCTGAGCAGCCACGCACCATTCGTGCCTTCGATAGCACCGTCACCGCTCCGCGTTGGGGATTTGCAGACGTGGATGCTTACTACCGGGAGGCTTCACCACTCCAGCATTTGATCCAATCACCCCAGCAGTTGCCGCCCACTTTGTTGCTACAGGCTCTGGATGATCCATGGGTGCCCGCTCGGTCGGCCCTCGACCTGAGGGAAGCTGTCTCTACTGATCAGTCCAGGGATCAGCCCATTCAATTGATCTTCACCCGCACAGGTGGTCATAACGGCTTTCACGGACGGGACGGCTGTTGGGCCGATGCGCTTGCTGCGTCTTGGTTGCAAACGATCAAGTGAATGTGCTGGTTTTCAGGACCCACTCTTCGATCGGTTGTCCTTGGATGATGTGTCGCTGAAGAATGCTGCTGATGCGTTCTGGCGTGACACCTCTGTACCAGGTCCCATCGGGCCAGACCAACAAGATTGGGCCTTGATCGCAGATGCGTAAGCAATCGACTTTGCTGCGCAGAACAATTCCTTCGCTCCTGCTCGGATTCTCAAGGTCCAATTCACGCACCTGCCGCTTGAGAGCATCCCAGCTTGCGGCACCGATTTCTGGATCACAGCATTTAGCTTTCGTGGGTGTCGCGCAGAGCAATAAGTGATGGCTAATCCGCTGGCTCATGCGGCCATCGATGCTCCTCTCAAGCGCGTCCCCCGGTTCACTTGCTCGCGCACAGCCTGGCGTGCCCACTGATCCACCGCCAACACATCATCAAGACAAGGGTTGGCCGCGAGATCAGGTTTGTGCTGTTCACAGGCTCCCTCGATCATCTTGGGAATGTCGAGAAAGTGAATCTTCTCCTCGAGGAATTGGGCCACGGCCTCTTCATTGGCCGCGTTGAGAACAGCAGGCATGGTGCCGCCGGCACGACCCGCGGCGTAGGCCAGGTCCATGCAGGGATATTTGGCTGGATCGGGTGCGCGGAAACTCAATTGCCCCACTTCGGTGAGATCGAGCCGTCGCCATGGGGTTTCCAGTCTTGAAGGCCAACTCATGCAATAGAGAATCGGCAGTTTCATGTCGGGCCAGCCGAGCTGGGCGAGGACCGAGGAATCAGCAAGTTCCACCATCGAATGGATGATGCTTTGAGGATGAATCACGATCTCGATGTGGTCGTAATCCAGGCCAAAGAGATAGTGAGCCTCAATCACTTCCAATCCTTTATTCATCAATGAGGCTGAATCCACGGTGATTTTTTTACCCATGCTCCAGTTGGGATGGGAGGTGGCATCGGCCACCGTTGCCTTTTCGAGATCAGCGGCTGACCAATCGCGAAAGGCACCACCAGAGGCGGTGAGTTGAATGCGGCGCAGGCCAGGGGTTGGAACCCCGGTGGAGAGACGGGCGGTGTCGCTCCAAGGAGTTCCTTGCAGGCACTGGAAGATGGCGGAGTGTTCCGAGTCGGCAGGAAGCAGCCGACTGCCGCTTTTCTTCAGTTCAGGTAAGACCACAGGGCCTGCGGCAATCAGCGTTTCCTTATTGGCAACGGCCAGGTCTTTCCCTGCTCGAATCGCTGCCAGGGTGGGTAACAATCCCGCACACCCCACGATTCCGGTGACAACGAGATCCGCTGAATCCCAGGACGCCACGACATCAAGGCCTTCCGGTCCACCCACCAGGTGCGGCAAAGGTTCCGGGCGGGTGTCAGCAGGCAGGGCCATCAGCCTGTCTTTGAGCTCAGCAAGCAGCGCTTGATCAGCTAGGGCCACAACATCAGGGCGATGCCTCTGGATTTGGGACACGAGCAGGCTGAGATTGCGTCCAGCGCTGAGGGCCACCACGCGGAATTGATCGGGGAAATCCTCAACGATCGCCAGCGTCTGGGTGCCAATTGATCCAGTGGAGCCCAGAACGCTGATGGCTTTCACAGGGATCCAGGCAATTGGTCACAGTTTCCCACCTCAATGCCTAGGCCTGGCAAACTTCGCACCATTACGGATGGACGCGGGCTGATGGCGCTGAAGGAGCACTGGCGGTCTGGATTTGGGTTTGTGTTGGCCGCGGCTGGTAGCGCCGTGGGTTTAGGCAACCTCTGGGGCTTTGCTTATCGCGCCTCGCAGGGAGGTGGAGGCGCCTTCCTGCTGCTTTACGTGCTGATTGTTTTGGTGGTCTGCTTGCCCGTGTTGGTCGCAGAGATGGTGCTGGGTCGGAGTACGGCCCAGAGCCCCTTGCTGGCTCCGATCGCGGCGGCGGGCAAGGCGTGGTGGCCGATGGGATGGCTGTTTGTGCTCGCCTCTTGCGGGATTTTGGCGTTCTATGCAGTGCTGATGGGGTGGACGGGTCACACCCTCGTGCATGCCCTATGGGTGGGTTTGCCAGATGACATGGAGACAGCTAAGTCGCTATTTGGATCGGTGAGTAAGGGAAATAGTGCTCTGCTCGGTCAAGGGGGCAGCCTTGCCTTAACCGCTGCGGTGGTTGCTGCTGGCGTGCAGGGAGGCATCGAGCGGTTATCGCGCTGGGCCTTACCTCTGTTGTTTGTCTTGTTGGTTGGTTTGGCTCTTTGGGCTGCCACGTTGTCTGGGGCTGTGGGGGGATATCAAACCTTTCTGTTGCGATGGGATGCGGCTCAGCTGCTCAACCCCACCACCATTCGCAATGCGTTTACCCAGGCCTTTTTCTCCATCGGCACTGGAATCGGTTGCATCCTTGCCTATTCGGCCTACCTGAACAGCAGTGCTCGTTTGCCAAGGGAGGCGATCGCGGTGGTGGGTTTGGACACGGCCGTAGGCCTGTTGGCTGGACTGGTCACATTCCCCGTGGTGATCAGTTTTGGTCTGCAGGAAACGGTGAGCGAGTCCACCGTTGGGGCTTTGTTTTTAGCAATTCCCACGGGACTTGCTTCCCTTGGTTCTGCAGGGCGCTTGGTGGCAGTGCTCTTCTTTTCCTTGGCCTATCTCGCGGCGATTACGTCATCGGTGTCGTTGCTGGAAGTACCGGTGGCTTCCTTGATGGATCGCTTGGGCTGGTCCCGCAGGCGATCGGCATGGCTGATGGCATTGCTGATTTTTATTGCAGGCCTTCCGGCTGCGATGTCGATTCCGGTCTTGGAAGTGATGGATTCGATCTTTGGGGGAGTTCTGCTGATTTTGGGAGGACTTTTAATCGCACTCCTTGTGGGGTGGGTCGTTCCGAAACGGTTTCGGAATGATCTCCAGGGATCAAAAACCTCAGCAGGTTTAATCGGATTGATGCTCTTTTTCCTGCGCTGGGTGTCTCCAGCAGTGATCACTGCTGGTTTGTTAATTAGCGTTGTTGATTTATGGCGTCAATGGTTTCCAGCGGCTTGATTGCTCAAAATATGGTGTGGATGCGTTAAAACTTTCTCTGAACAAACTCACTTGCCAAGCGAACTTCAAGCAGGAAAGAGATCGACGCCAACATCAACATTCCCATCGTGGTGATGAACAGAGGTGCAACGATTGAGGTGAGGTTCACTTGCGTGATCACACTCATAAACATTGCTGAAACCACGATGGAAAGAAGGAGGGTGGCGCAAGTGAGAAGCCAGATCGCACGAAGAATGTGTTGCATTCGTCGCTTGCAGTGCATGCGCTCAAAGTCATTTCTTCTGGCATCCGATTCGTTGATCCGGCGATAGTGATCAGCAACTCGGCCGAGCCTGGTGGAAAGAACATTGAGAAGGGCCCCGATCCCGGCGAGCAAAAACACCGGTGAGACCGAGAGCTGAATCGCCTTAGACAGGCTTTCTGGATGCAAGGTTGTCAATTCCAAGAGTGGGTGAGTCCGTCAAAAGGTGTCAGCAATCCGGTAGACAGGAGCCTCTGTGGACGCGTTTCGATGTTGTGGCTTAAACGTTGGAACTTTATTGAGCGGGCTCGGTTAGAGCGGGAGCTTTGGGATGCATTCGAGGCCAAAGAGGATATTGAAGCGATGGTGAACTCGCTGAAAGCCCGTATCGAAGCGATGGATCCGACTGATCCTGAGTTGGGCGATCAAACGTTTCGTCTTGAGATCTGGATCACCACCATGGAAAGGATTAGGAAGATTGAAGCGATGATGGCTGGAAAAGAGCGTTAAATCAGTCTCCAATCGGTCAGTCCGCCAGGCTTGTCGATGAGTTCAATGCCTTGGTCGCTGAGGGACTTGCGAATGCGATCGGCTTCTTGATAGTTCTTCTCCTGTTTTGCTGCTTTGCGATTGGCAATTGCCTGCTCAATCGCTTGGGCATCGACACCGCTGTTTTCAGAGGGTTGCGACTCATCTGTTTCGCTGCGTAGACCAAGAACGGCCGCGAGCTCGCGCAACAGCAACCAGCGTGAGTGCAGTTGGGTCAGCTCCTCGCCTGGCTGCTCAGGCTGGTCGCCTCGATCCAGACGGTTGGCTAACCCTCTGAGCGGACGGGCGAGTTCAAACAGCACGGCTAAGGCTCCGGAGCTATTGAGGTCATCGTCCATAGCGGCGGTGAACCGTTGTTCCAGGTCTTCAAAAGGACCTTGGGCGTTCCTTCCGGCTTGGACCGCTGCATTGCTGAGGGCCGTGTGATCACTCCATTCCAAGGCGGCAGCATGGGTTTCCCCCAACTTGAGGGCGGCATTCAATCCCTTCCATCCAGTGGTGGATGCCTCCAGCGCTTCGGCAGTGAAGTCAAGGGGCTTGCGGTAATGAGCCTGGAGAACAAAGAGGCGAAGGGCCATGGCTGAGAGTCCGCTTTCAAGCAGTGCGCGGATCGTGGTGAAGTTACCCAGCGATTTCGACATCTTTGTTCCGCCCACATTGACCATCCCGTTGTGCATCCACAGCCGAGCGAGGGGAGCGCCGTTGGCGGTTTCGGATTGAGCGATTTCGTTTTCATGATGAGGAAACACCAAATCACCTCCGCCTAGGTGAATATCGATCGTTAGGCCAAGTTCCTGGCGCACCATCGCTGAGCACTCGATGTGCCAGCCAGGGCGTCCTGGGCCCCAGGGGGAGTCCCAGCTTGGCTCACCCACTTTGCTTCCTTTCCATAGAGCGAAATCAAATGGGTGTTTCTTGCGACTCTCCTCACCATCAGCCGTACGGCCGCTTGCCCCCTGCTGTTGCTCGTTGGGGTCACGACCGCTGAGCTTGCCGTAGTCCTTGGCTTTGGAAATATCGAAATACACATCACCATCAGAGCTATAGGCAGCTCCTTTGGTCTCCAGTTCAGCAATGAGCGTTTGAATCCCTTCGATGCAACAGGTGGCGCGAGGCATGCGATCGGCCGGAAGGATGTTGAGACGGCCCATATCAATTTCAAAGGCTTCGATGTTGCGCTCGCTGACCGCTTGCATCGTGCTGCCCTCTTCGGAAGCTCGATTGAGGATCTTGTCGTCGATATCGGTGTAATTCTGGATGTAAGTAACGTCGTACCCGCGCCAAATCAGGTAGCGACGCAAAACGTCCCAATTGATGTAGCTGCGGGCATGACCCAAGTGGCAGAGGTCGTAAACCGTGACGCCGCAGCAGTAAATCGTTGCCTTTCCTGGCTCTAAGGGCTCAAATGCTTCCGTACGGCTGGTGAGGCTGTTGGTGAAGCGCAGGGAAGACATCAGGCTTAGAAACAGGAGTCAAATCACGGTTGATGCCTGCCTGCGCAGATCAAAAACCTTTCCTGGATGGTAGATCCGAGCTGGTGTTGCCCCCTAGTCCCGCCGGTAGGTGAGATCGCTGCCGAGCGCGAGCTGAACTCAGATCACTGAATCCTCAAGAGCGGTGGATTGCAGTGGTTGCGTCGCTGAAGTTGCGATAGAAGCGGCAATCCCTGATCCTGCGATGCTCCAAGCCACTAGAAAACGATGGTCATGGACCGGTAGTCGTTGTGTGACGAGGCCAGGGATGCCAATGACGAGTTGAGCAGCGGCCCATCCAGGAATCAATCTCCAAAAGGCTTGCCAACCAACATCAGCGGATAGGGCTGAAGCAAGAATGTGACAACGGCATGGCTAGGCCGTAGCGAATGCAAATGATATTGATGACTCCCTTTTTGATTTGCTTTTGCTGAATGCAGCTAACCACAAAACCGACAAGGCTGATTCCACTTAGGATTCTAATGATGCTGTTGGAAAACCAGCCGTTATTTGACATGATTTCTGCGAGAATAGCAAAATGAGATCGATGGAGTTGATCCCCATTCTCATGGATGACGATCCTGCAATTCCAGCCAAAAATTTGCACTTTGCTCTTGCTTTTGAATGCTAATAATCTAATCAATGGACGGTGATAGTTGATTGTTATTGGTGTTGGGTAGATCGATCTTGCAATTTTTTTGACCATCATTGAGGCTGTGGATTATGTCAGTGATCAGTCTCGGCATTGCTGTTGATCATGTCCTTGCTAGTTTTTTGAAAGAAAATTAATTGAAAGGGGGGAAGCTTGATGTCGCTTGCGATTTTCGCATTGATGTTTACTTGTTTTGTTGATGTGATGGGTCAAGGTCTTGCCTTCCCTATTTTCGCGGCCTTGTTGATGCGGCCCAATGGTGGCTTTCTTCAAGCTGGCGTTTCACAATCGCAAGGCGCTCTTCTCTATGGAATAGCCATTGGCACATTCTTTTTGACTTGGTTTTTTGGATCGATTTATGTTTCAAGGCTGTCAGACAGCATTGGACGTAAGAAGGGGATTCTGATTTG
Source organism: Synechococcus sp. CC9311 (assembly GCF_000014585.1). Taxonomy (NCBI): domain Bacteria; kingdom Bacillati; phylum Cyanobacteriota; class Cyanophyceae; order Synechococcales; family Synechococcaceae; genus Synechococcus; species Synechococcus sp. CC9311. The sequence goes on from NC_008319.1 coordinate 841,081, forward strand.
TTTGATCGGTGCCATTGCCGGTTACGCCATTGCAGCGGTAGCGCTGGTTTCACATAATTACAGCCTTTTGGTGGTCTCTAGGGGGATTACTGGCTTCACTGCTGGAGCTCAGCCAATTGCTGCAGCAGCGATGATTGATCTTGCTAAAAGTGATCGAGAAAGTGCTCGAAATTTGGGGCTTGCAACGGTTGGAATGAGTTTTGGTCTTGTGGTGGGACCGATTATTGGCGGACTCTTCTCAGATAAGGATCTGCTTGGTGGCCTGGCATCCTCACACTTGCCATTCCTTATTGGTGGTTTTTTGTGTTTTGTGGGGTTGATGCTTATCTTCTTTGGATTTGAAGATGTCAAGACAGAGACCAGTCCAATGGATACCAATCCATTGGTGGTGTTCAAGTTGTTAACGGATGCCCTTAATCGAGAGTCGGTTCGACGTGTCTCATCGGCGTTCTTTCCCTATATGTTGTGCGTTTTAGGACTCTATGTTTTTGTGTCAGCCAACCTGTCCACACGGTTTGGCTACGGAGCTACGGGCTCCAGCGTTGGAATGTTTTTGATGGGTGTTGGCTTGATTGCCTCGAGCAGCATGCTTGTTGAGCCTTTGAATGCTCGATTTTCCAAACGGGCCATTATGGCGAGCTGCACCGTGTTGTTTTGTTGTTGTGTAACGGCATTCTTGCTGGTTCCTTCTGGACCTTTGGCCTTGGCAATCATGCTCCCTTCAGGAATATTGCATGGTATTGCTTATCCAACAATGTTGACAGGATTCTCTGAATCTGTCTCCAAAGAAGAGCAGGGCTGGGTCATGGGTTTTGCCACTTCACTCTTCACCCTTGCGGCCGCCATTGTTTCCTTTTTTGGTGGTCAATTAATTGCCTCTGTTGGCCCCCAGGCACCATTCCAATTTGCGATTGTATGTGGCGGGGTGGCAATCATTGCTTTGGCTGTGAATTGGAGAAATGCTCCTAATTTGAATAAAGTGATCTCATGATATTTGGCAATGATGGTTCACTTTTTAAACATAGATAGAAGTCTTTGTAGGTTTTTGGCTCCTTATTTGCATTCCATCCAATTGGCTCCATTTCCTGTTTCAACCTCTAAGGGAACAGACAGATCGATGGCGTTTTTCATGGTTTGCACCACCAGTTCCTCAACAACGGCTAGCGCCTCGGGTTCCGTTTCGAGCACGAGCTCATCATGCACTTGTAAAAGAAGTCTGGCGGGCAAATTTTTGCTTTCAAGTTTTGCTTGAAGCTGCACCATTGCCAGCTTGATGATGTCCGCACTGGAGCCCTGGATCGGAGCATTGGCCGCGGCGCGAAGTTGCTGTGCTTCCATCCCGCCGCGACGCGCTACCTCCAAGTTGATCTCCAGTGGATCCATGCCGTTGAGGCGGCCGAGCCCATTGCGGTCGAAGTGGAAAGGGCGCCTGCGTCCCAAAATCGTTTCCACATAACCCTGGCTAAGAGCGAGACGTTCCTGAAGTTCTAGAAAAGCGAACACCTTGGGATAGCGCTGTTTGTATTTGCTCAAAAAGTCTTTGGCCTCGCTTTGGCTGACACCTGTTTCGCGAGCAAAGCGTTGCGCGCCCATGCCGTAAATCACGCCGAAATTGATGGTTTTGCCCAGTCGTCGTTCATCGGGCGACACCTCGTCTTTGTCGAGAAGCAAGCGCGCGGTGAGGGCATGCACGTCGTCTCCATCGCGGTAAGCCTGTTGCAAGACCTCTTCTCCAGAGAGGTGCGTGAGAATGCGTAGCTCGATTTGTGAATAGTCGGCACTGAGTAAAGTCCAGCCGTCTTGAGGCAGAAAGGCCTTGCGGATGCGCCTGGAATATTCCGTGCGTACAGGAATGTTTTGCAGGTTGGGGTTGCTGCTGCTGAGCCTGCCTGTTGCGGTCACCGCTTGGTTGAAATCGGTGTGGACCCGTCCGGTTTCCGCTTCCACCAGTTGGGGCAACGCATCCACATAGGTGCTCTTCAATTTGCTCAGCACCCGATGTTCAAGCACGAGGGGCACAACTGGGTGATCGTGTTCCAGCTTCTCGAGCACGGTGGCATCGGTGCTGTAACCGGTTTTGGTGCGCCTTGATTTTTTGCGGTCCAGCCCGAGGGTGTTGAACAGCAAGTCGCCGAGTTGTTTGGGGGATGCGAGGTTGAAATCAATCTCTGCAGCCTCTTTTGCGCTTGCTTCCAGCCGTTCCAGGTTGGTTCCGATTTCGCAGGAAAGCGCTTCGAGATAGGGCACATCAATGCGAATACCGGTGGCCTCCATCACTGCCAGCACGGGCTCCAGGGGCAATTCCACCTTGCTAAGCAAGTTTGGAAGCTGGGGCCCTAATGCCTCAAGTTGTTGGTTGAGGTCGATGGCGAGCTTGCGGGTGAGATGTACATCCATGCCGCAGTACTGAGCGGCTGATTCCAGGGGTACCTCGGAGAAATTGCTGGCCTTTCCCTCTTTGGCTTTTCCCACCAGATCACTGAAAAGCGTGGGACTGATGCCGTAATCCCTTTGGGCCATTGCATCCAGGCCATGTTTTGCTGCCGCATCCCTGAGGTAATCAGCCAGCAGGGTGTCCATGACAACACCGGCAAGGGGTAAGCCATGGCGCAACAGAATCAAGCGGTCGTATTTGGCGTTCTGAAGAGCTTTGGGGTGCTCACCACTCGCCAGCCAAGGAGCAAGGGCTTGGAGCACCGTTTCCAGTGGCAATTGATCCGGGATGGGATCGCCTTGATGACTCACCGGGATGTAGGCCAGATCGTCAGATCCAGGCCCCCAACACATGCCAATGCCGACCAGCTGAGCGCGGAATGGATTGAGATCGGTGGTTTCCGTGTCAAGGGCAACGGGGGCCAGGGGATCACGGCAGTTCATTAACTGCGTAAGCAGTGCCTTGAGTTGATCCAGGGTTTGAACGATTCCTGGTCGCAAGACCGGTTGGGTTTGGCTGGAAGACGCCTCGGATATCGCCTCGGGCCCTGATGGTTGAGCTGATGTTGCGGCTTCATCCTTGACGGTGCGTTGCTCCTCCTCTGCTTTGGCCAGGAGGTGGGCGTTAGCCGCTAATCCTCCGCTGGAAAAGGTGGCCACGAAGTTGGGGACCTGACGGATCAGGCTGTTCAGCTCGAGCTCCTTAAGACGCTGACTCAGTCCATCGCCGTCAACGCTTCCCAGGTCGAGTTTGGGCTCCTTTGGCAGCGGAATGTCCACCAGGATTTCAGCCAGGTGCCGCGACAGGTAGGCATTGTCTTTGTCGTTGGCAAGTTTGGCTTTCAGCGCCCCTTTGATCGCTCCACGACTCGCTTTGGGCCCCTCCTCTTCCACTTCAGCTAGGGCCCGATACACCCCGTCGAGATCGTCGTTGTCCTTCAGAAGGCTGATCGCTGTTTTCGGGCCCACCCCCTTCACTCCAGGAATGTTGTCGGAGCTGTCTCCGGTGAGAGCCTTGAGATCAACCACCTTGGTGGGAGCGACGCCGAGCTTGGCTTGCACGCCGGCTTCATCGATCAAGGTGGGGCCACTGCTTTTGGCGTAAGGCCCACCGCCCATATAAAGGACAGCGATGTTGCGACTGTCATCGACCAGTTGGAAGAGGTCGCGATCGCCGCTCAAAATGCGCACGCTCCATCCATCAGCCGCTGCGCGGTTAGCCAAGGTGCCGAGAACATCATCGGCTTCAAAGCCAGGCGCCAGGCAGAGGGGCAGTTTTAGCTGCGTCGTCAGAATCGCTTGGAGCTGCTCAAGGTCTTGGAAGAAGTGAGCGGGTGCGACGTCGCGATGGGCTTTGTAGTTGGGGTCGGCCTTGTGGCGGAAGGTTGGTTCAGCTGTATCGAAGGCGATCGTCACACTGTTGGGTTTCAGCCCTTTGCAGTTATCGAGCAGGGCCTTGAGGAATCCATAGGTGACGCTCGTAGGAATTCCCTCTTTTGTGGCCAGTCCTCCCTCCCCACCTTTGCTGAAGGCATAAAAACTACGGAATGCCAGTGAGTGTCCATCCACCAGCAGGAGCAGGGGTTGATCGGAGGTGGAGCTCATGGGTTTCGGCAGGGGTGGGCTGGATTAGTCGCGCTGTTTGGCCCAGGGTGGCAAGTCGATGAACACCCGGGTTCCCGGTTTCACTCCCGAGAGAATCGCACTCTGGCTGCCGCCGCTGGAGCCCAGTTCGATGGCCTGGAATGTGGGTTGGTCGTTTTTACCCACCAGCAAAACCCCTGGTTTGCCGTCTTCCGTCACGATTGCCACGGTTGGTACCAAAGTGCTCGCTGCGGTGCGACCGGTTTGAAAGTTCACGTCTGCGGTCATGCCGATGCGCAGGATGGGAGGCGGATTCAGAAGGGTGAGTTCCACCTCAAAGGAAATCACGTTGTTGGTTTTCTCAGCGCGCGGTGCGATATCGCGAACTTCAGCGGAAAAGCTTCGATCAGGGAAGGCATCAACGCGGACGTTTGCGACCTGACCGATTTGGATACGACCAATATCACTTTCTGGCACTTTTGCTGTGACTTCGAGGCCCTGGGAGAGCTCCACGATCGAAGAGCTGGTGGCGCCTGCTGAGGAGGATGCTGAGGTGGTGGGCGTTACGAAAGAGCCTGGTTCGGCGTAGCGCTCTGTGATCAAACCACTGAACGGCGCCCTGATTAAAAGTTCATCACCCTCAACATCACGTTGTTGGATTCTTTCCTGGGTCGCTTCAAAGGTGGCTTTGCTGCTGAGGTAACGGGCTCGGTAATCATCCCGATCTGCTGCGCTGATCACACCACTTGCAAATAACGACTGACGTCGTTTGTAGTCAGAGGCTTTGGCTTCGTAGTCGGCTTTGGCTTGTCGTGACAGAGCCTTGAGTTCGTCCAGACGGTCCTGAATGTCACCTCGGTCCATGCGGGCGAGTAACTGTCCTTTCTCAACTCGAACTCCCTCGTCAACGAGCAAAGCTTCGAGTAGCCCCCCCTTTTTGGGACTCACGTTGACGCGGCGAATCGCTTCTAATTCGCCGCTAGCGGTGATGACACCAGGAAGGGAGCCAAGGGTGGCTTCAACGGTGTAGTCGGATAAGTCGCGCCCCCCGCTGCGACTGCTGTTCAGCATCCAAAACAGACTTCCGCCGCCCACAAGAGCTGCCGCCACACCAGCAATAACTAAGCGTTTGCGTCGTCGTCGATCTCCGCTGAGGCGAGTGAGAGAAGTCAAGTCATGGTTCTTGGCGAGTGATGGGGTTTGCCGTTGTTGGCTGACCATGACAGCGCCTGTATCAGAACTTCACACATAGTCTCGCCTGTGCGTGGGCGAATCGAGATGTCAGCTTGGAATTTGCACGTATTAGCAACGTATTCGTGCAATAAACGTGCCTTTGGTGCGGTTTGTCGTTGTAGAGGCTGCTGAGGGTCGGTGGATAGATTTGCCCACATGCTTAAAGCTGGAATCGTCGGATTGCCCAACGTCGGCAAATCCACCTTGTTCAATGCCCTAGTGGCCAATGCGCAGGCTCAGGCTGCGAACTTTCCGTTCTGCACCATTGAGCCGAATGTGGGAACGGTGGCGGTTCCCGATGACCGTCTCCAGAAGCTCTCCGACCTCAGCAAGAGCAAAGAGCTGATCCCTACACGGATGGAGTTCGTAGATATCGCCGGTTTGGTGAAGGGTGCCAGTCAAGGTGAAGGCTTGGGCAATAAGTTCCTCTCCAATATCCGTGAGGTCGATGCGATTGTTCACGTGGTCCGTTGCTTTGAAGACGATGACGTCATTCACGTTTCTGGATCGGTGGGACCTGCTCGCGATGCAGAGGTGATCAATCTTGAGCTTGGCTTGGCCGATCTCTCTCAGATTGAAAAGCGACGTGAGCGGCTGAAAAAGCAAATGCGCACGAGCAAAGAAGCGCAAGTGGAAGATGAGGCTCTAGAGCGCATTCAACAGGTGCTCGAAGCCGGAGGCGCTGCCCGCAGCATTGAGCTGACGGAGGAAGAGGCATTGATGATCAAACCGCTTGGATTGCTTACCGCTAAGCCGATTATTTACGCCACCAATGTGAGCGAAGACGATTTGGCTGCGGGTAATGCCTATTGCGAAGAGGTTGTGGCTCTTGCAGAGAAAGAAGGTGCTGAGTCCGTCCGCATTTCTGCTCAGGTAGAAGCGGAGTTGGTTGAGTTGGGTGATGAAGAATGTGCTGATTACTTGGAAGGTCTCGGCGTGAGTGAAGGAGGCTTGCGCAGTCTTATTCGTGCCACCTATCGCTTATTAGGCTTACGCACTTACTTCACAACAGGTGAAAAAGAAACACGTGCTTGGACATTCCGTGCAGGCATGACTGCGCCGCAAACGGCAGGAGTGATTCACACTGATTTTGAGCGTGGATTCATTCGTGCACAGACTATCGGTTGGGAGAAGTTGCTGGAGGCTGGCTCTCTCTCAGAGGCTCGAAATAAGGGATGGTTGCGTAGTGAAGGGAAGGACTATCTCGTAGCTGAAGGAGATGTGATGGAATTTTTGTTTAATGTGTAATTTGTGATTTAAAAGATATTTCCTGAACAATAGAAGCATTATTCATTTTTGCGATTTTTTGGGTATAGAAGCTGGAAATTAAGGTTTTTTGTGGGCTTTGTTTGAGAAATTCCTCAATGGCCAGTTTGATTCCGTTAAGTGTTTATTGGATGAGATATTCTCAACGCAAATTTCTGCCAGGTGCATGAATTTGATTGGCGAGAGGCCTTGTGATAAATCTCACAGTTCATGTTGATTGAAGCCGGAACATCTGATTGCCAAGTAGGCGATGGTGTTGTCAGAAAAGGATCTTCACCTTCTTGACCAATGCCTAAGGAATATGAAAACTCTTCAAAAGGCAGTATTGCTTGTGCGCTTTCTTGGAATCCTTTGGATCATGGATGGTTTGGCGTTAAATCCTCTCAGGTTCTTGGTTTACTAAGAAGTGTTGGAGCTTCTTTAGTCATAGTTTCTTATGTTTTCCTAGCTCAAGGGCATACCGAAATTGGTGTATGCATCAATCTTGGCTGTCAGTTATTTCTCATTCCGTTCAATCTTTATTATCGACTTTGGGACATGGTAGGTGTTAGTGTTTTTTTTTACAACGATCAACCTGCATGAGATCAGTCGTTTGATTATGGCTTATCTGTAAGGCTGCTGAGCTTTCTGCAGAATAAATTCTTTCAATCATCTCTAGCGGAGACTCTCTAATGCGAACCAATCTATTGATAACAACTCCACAACTTGCACCGTAGGTGAAACTGGCTGCTTGACGATAATGAGGGGCGAGTAACTTGCTTCTGGTTAATACTAGTGAGCTATGTTTCGAGGTAACATGTAATCTTCTTGGTGCCTCAAAGCTGATTCTTGCTTGAGTGGCACTTGTTGATGGCGGCATTGATTCAATTAGCGGGCATTAGCTATCTGGAAGGCAATGAATAGTGGCGTATTCGTCTACTCCAATGTGCCTAGCTAGCATCCTTGTTTTAGTGATCTCGTTGCTTTCGCTACTAATCAACAGCAAATCAAAGCCTCTTCTTGTGTTGGGGCAAGTGGATATTGGGTTGGATTGACACAGGATTGATTATTTCTCTCTATCTGATAACCCCAAAATGACAATTGCCTCCTCTTGCCAGTTTGAACTTAATTCGTTCTGAATTAATTCGGCATTCGGGCTTGGCAGGCTAAAGATGATTTCATTCCCGTTGATTTGGTAGCCATCTAGAGTGTCTTGCTCGTTATCAACTTGTGAGTATCCAGCCATCTTGACTTCATCCTCAAGCGAAAGATCTATTGATAGTGAAAATATATGATTGCGATCCCAAGCGTCCTCAGCGCTAGAAGCATGAGATTCAATCCAATTAACATAATCCTCAATCATTTTTTTGTGACTAATTCTTTGAATCTGATTTGCGTCGCGAAGAAAACATATTCCTTTGATACATTTTGTAAGCTCAAAAGAATCAAAGCTGAGTGATGGCTAGTTCATGGCCATGCCAACAAGTCCTGTTGCAAGAGGACTACTGCTTAGAACGTTCCCCGCTTCAACCCGCTCTAAGCGGGGTTCGTGCAAATTCCTATCGGAGTAAATCCTCTCACTTAAGAAAATATTTTGCAGCCCATTTAGGCGAATTCGGTATCAGCAGCATCCGCAATCTTTCGGTTCATTGTCAGCAGAATTACTTGCTTTCTCGTCTCGCTTGTCTTGAAGCTTCTTTTTGGCAATGCCTTCAGGCGTGTACTCGCCGAAGCCACCCTTATTGCTCTTGTTGGTTTTTTTCATTTGATTGTGTAGGTTTGCTTTTGCCTATTGTAGACAAGAAGGCGAGACCCGTCTGCTTTTAGGCTACAACTGCATGTTTAGTGTCGATAGCAGAAAAGAATTTCATTGGTTTAAGTTATACGGGGCGCCCATCCTCCTGATCCATTCACTATTGCCGTATCACCCTTATCTCTACATCACCAGATCAGGTCGCAATCTTTGCTTCTATTCAACAGGCAATAAAAACCAACTTGTGGCAGGGGGATGAGGGTATTTCGTTTCGTCGCGAGATCGATTTGATATCCCTCTGTCACATTATTTTTGACACCGGCTTGTTGTTTTTTTGATTGAAAAATCGACTTTTGTGAAATAAATTAGCAGATAATTTTTACGACCAGGGCGTTTATGCTGTTTGCTTCTCAAAGGGCTTCAATTGCCTCCATCGCTGGAATGAATTGTGTGCTGTTTTGATTGAAGTCTGTGCACTCTTTGTTCATGGCTTCGCTCACCAGTTTGATGGTTTGAGTGGCTTGTGAAGACTTTAACCAGCCCTTTTGGGACTCCCAGTTATTTGTTTTGATTGCTGTTGCCACGATTAAATCAGCACGCTTTTGGCTGTAGTTAGCATGAATCATCTTGCAGGCTGCGTAAGCAGATTGACCCACGAGTCCTCGACGCATGTCTTGCACGGACGTTTGGGCTTGTGCCCTATTCCAAAGGATCGATTGACTCAGCATCAAACCAAGGCTGATCCACAGCAAAGTTGTGCGGGGCATCATGGGCTTATTCGTAGTTCGCGCTGAAAGTCTCGCCTGTGGCCATAGGGATGGCGAGTTCTTCTCTCCATTGGCTCAGAGGTTTCTCCCAGCCTTCCTCCCAACGCTGTAAGACGAGGGGCTTGGCCTGCAGGCCTACGCGCTGTCCATGAGCGATGGCTCGACTGATGGCTTCGTGGTCAGCTGGTTGAAAGCGGAAGGCCTTAAAACTGGCCAGAAGGTTGAGGAGTACGTAGGCGGGGAAGCCAATCTGAGTGGCTGTGATTGCCAACACTGCTGACTCCCCTTGCGCTTGGGTGTTGAGCCCAGCGATGACGTGATGAATGTCATGGGTGGTGGCGATGCGTTGAGTGAGCCAGAGCCCTTCTGTGCTTGTGTCTCGGGGACGGAAAAAGTCAGCGTCGTAATTCAAGCTGCGAATCATTCCTGCATAGGCCCGGCCCAATGTTCCTTCCGGGAGCCTCTCCAGCACCTCAATCTGTGGCTGAAAGGCTGGGAAGCGCTGTTCCATCATTTCTGCGCCGCCAGGTAAGGCTTTAAAGCGCGCGATTGAAATCACCATCGCCTCACTGTCGATGAAGTTGTCGATCAGGTCACCTACCCCTTTGAGTGCTCCCTCGGTAACTGCAATCTCGTGCAGGATGCGCAAATTTTTAACGGAGCGCAGCAGTTCTCGGGTTCGTGGCATCTAAGGGTTCCTCAATTGGGCTTCCACTCAAATTTGGCTTGTAGCGGGGCCTAACGGCCTTCAGCAGGGGCACCACTGCTAAGCAAGTGCCAGCCATCAATAACCAAAGCACCAAGCCGTGACCCTGTTGGTCTAAAAGGGCACCTGCTAAGAGAGGTGCTGCGATGGCACTGATCGCAAAGCACTGCGAGAACAAGGCCATGGCTAAACCGCGATGTTGCAGTGGTGTCTCCTCCACCATTGCTTCTGCTGCGGTTGGTAAAAAAGCCGCCTCTCCAAAGGCGATCGGAACCATCGCAAGCGCAATCAGGCTGCTGCCTCCCGCCCAGAGCGCTGACCCAGCCAATAAGAGGCAGCCTGTGATGAATCCAAGTAGGCCCATGCCAAGGCCAAAACGCAGACTGCGCTTTGCAACCCAGTTGCCGATGGGCCACTGAAGCACCATCAAGAGAAGTAGCTGCCAAGCAATCAAGCCGCCGCTCGAGGCTTCGCTGAGCGGTGCGCGGGCAAGCCCTCCACGCACCATGTCGAGCGGCAGTGCGCTTTGCATTAAAGACACGATTCCAGTGGCGATCACACTGACGATGAGCACTGGAATCAGGGGCAGAAGCCAGCGCCAATCGGCCTCTGGGTTGGCTTTGTTTTCTGTCTTGGTGTCGCCGTGCGACGCATTCTCAGCGTTGAGTTTGTGGTTATTCGTGATCGCGGCGCTGGCATGGAGTAGCGCTGCCCGTCCGTCTGGTAGGGGCGTGAGCAACAACACCACCAGCATGCTTAATACGGCCGCGGCCTCCACCGCATAGACCATCCGGATCATCTCCATGGCGGTCAACACCGCACCAACTAAGGCGCCAGCGGCAACTCCTAAGGCGTCAGCGCTGCGAGCGAGAGCGTATCCACGGCTGGAAGTAAAACCGCTGCAGCTCAATGGAACGGCCAATTCAATCGCAGGGAAATAGAGGCCGGCCGCCACTCCGATCAGCAACTGTCCAACGAGGTATCCGTTGAAGCCTGTGGCCTGAAACAACACCAAATCCGCCATCAAGGCGAGCAGAGCAGCTGCTCGGACTGGCCATGAGCAGGTAAGACCGCGGTCCAGCAAGACCCCACTCAACAGCCTGGCCACCGTGCCGATCAAGGCAGACGCCGCCAATCCTTGACTCACTTGCACTGCCGTGAAGCTGGCCTGGTGAAACACGATCGGTGTCAGATAAATGACACCACCCGCTCCAAAAGAAGCGAGCAGGCGAATAAACGCCACTTCTTGCAAAGTTGCGGGAAACTGGTTCCACCAGTGGACTGGTCTTGGCCTTGCGAAGACGCTCAACAGGACTGCGAATAGCTGCAGGTTGTGCTTGCAGTCTGCTGTTTTTAGGCGTCTTACCGCGTCCGTTGTGGGCTGCTTCTCAGCTGGAAGTGCAGATCGATGGCACGGTTATTCCCTTTTCCATTGGTGATTTAGCGAAATGGGCGCGGTCGGATGGAGGTCATCGCTCCGAGCTCAGTACTTGGTTCTCCTTGTTAGCTCCAGAGAGTCGAGCCGGAGTGTTGGAGCTGCTTCAGGCGCCTGTGATCCTGGATCGCAGCATGGCGCGTCAGCTGTTGAATAGCTGGGCTGGCCGGCAATTGTTAGATCAAATTGCTGATTTAGTGCGGGTGGATGATGACACGGAGGGGGTCATTGTTCGACAAACGATCAACGAACTCCTAACTCAACAGCAGCAAATTTCAAGCTTGGATTTGCTTGAGGCATTGCCTGCTGAAAGTGTTCGTCTCGATCTCGATCTTTTGCTTGAGCTGGCATCCGGTTGGCGGATGCAACTTGAGCGCCAACAAAACTTGGTGCGCCGTCTGGATCGCATCCCCCTCACGGCCTCAGCTTCGAATCGTGTTGCGGTCTCCCCTCAAGACTCTGACCCATGGTTAGAGCCGCGCCTGATGTCCTTGGAGGTCAGCCATCGCAAGGAGCCTTTGGGGTTTCAGCTTTGGCTGCCTGTGGAAGGGGCCCCAAAGCGAGAGCAATGGATGGTGCTGATGCCCGGTTTAGGGGGCAGCCCAGATCATTTCCGCTGGCTTGGCCGCGGCCTCAGTCGTCGAGGTTGGGCCGTCTTAGTTCCAGAGCAACCTGGCAGCGATGACGCGGCGGTCCAAGCGCTATTGGAAGGGCGTCTTTCCCCTCCCGGTGCCGAAGTGCTTCCCGCTCGGCTCAAGGATCTTGATGCCTTGCTTAAGGCCCGCGCTCAGGGAGTATTTCAGGTGCCAGGTCAACGCTTGGTCTTAGCTGGCCACTCTCTGGGTGCGTTTAGTGCACTGCTTTCAACAGGTGCAAGGCCAGCTCCAGGTCTTGCGCGTCGTTGCTCTTCTGTTTTGGGTGATTTGCCGTTGAGCAACCTGTCGCGTCTGTTGCAGTGTCAGTTAGTAGATGTTTCTTTGCCCAAGCAAGTCGCACCCAATGCGTTGTCGGCTGTGATTGGCTTCAACAGTTTTGGCAGCTTGCTTTGGCCTGCCAACTCTCTTTCGAAAATCGTCAAAGTGCCTGTGTTGTTCACGGGCGGCACCCTCGATCTGATCACGCCACCGATCAGCGAACAGTTGGGTTTGTTGTTGGCGATGCCTGCCGATCCTTCCAGTCGAGTGGTGCTTGTGGAGGGAGCGAGTCATTTTTCCCCCGTGCGGGTGGAGGGGCAAAGGCAAGGTGGACGGGGTGAGGATCTTTTTCAGCTGGGAGAAGAACTCGTAGGTGTTCAGCCGCTCAAGGTGCAAGCGCTCTTGGAGCAGGAGGTGGTGCAGTTTTTATTGGAACAAGAAGAGAGCAAGGCTGAGCCTCGATCCAGGGCCAAGACGCTGCATTTGAAGCGGGGAGAGCTTCACCTTCATCGGCTCGATCGAGAAGCGGCGTCAGCCTTAGTGCATCAGTAACGGATGCGAGGATCGAGCACTGCCACCAAGAGATCAACGGCCACGCTCACCATCACGACGAGGGCGGCGATGGCCACAACGATGCCTTGCACAACCGGATAGTCGCGTTGGTTGATGCTCTCTTGAAGGCGCATGGCAATTCCTGGCCAGGAGAAGGTCACTTCGATCAGCAGAGCTCCACCGATGAGCGATGCAACCGTGATGCCTGCAATGGTGAGTACGGGCAGCAGAGCATTGGGTAGGGCATGGCGCAGCACTACCTGATTTTCGCTCAGTCCTCGGCTCCTCGCTGATTCCACATAATCCGATCTCAAGGTGCGGTTCAGATTCAGCCTTAGCGCGTTCGTGAACACTCCACTCAGCAGTAGGCCCAAGGTGCAGGCCGGAAGAACGAGGTGCCGAATGGTTCCTTGGAGGGCCGACCAATTGCCGCTGATCACGCTGTCAAAGATCAGAAAACCGCTGCCCTCTGGGGGGATCAAGCTGGGAGGGAATCTGCCGCCAACGGGCAACCAGCCGAGCATGACCGCAAACACGAGCTGGATGAGCATGGCCGCCCAAAAGGGGGGTAACGCATAGGTGCCAATTCCATAGAAGCGGCCTGCGAGGTCAAATTTCCCCTCGGGTCGAGCAATCCCGCTAAATCCCACGGCCAAGCCCAAAACGGCCGAGATGATTAAGGCTGTGATGCCCAATTCCAGGCTTGCAGGGAGCGTTTTGCTGATGATCGAACGCACCGACTCGTTATTAATCAGGGCAACGCCTAAATCTCCATGAACGAGTCGGCTTAGAAAATCTAAATATTGATTCCAAAGTGATTGATCGAGGCCCAAGCTGCTCCTTAGGGCGGCTTTGGCCGCTTCTGGGGCCCTACTCCCAAGTACTGCATCCACAGGGTCCCCTGGAGCGACACGGAGTAGCAGAAACACCAGGCTGGCGATCAGCCAAAGCATCAGTGGAGCTAGTGCGAGTCGCGTTGCGCAGTAGCGAAAAAGCTCCCTTCCCCGTGCCATTAGCGTCGCTCTCCCAGTTGGGCCAGATCCACGAGCCCGTTGCCATTAAAGATGGGAGGGTTCAAACGGAGCTGAGCCCAGGCTTTCGGAGCCACAAACCAGACCGGAATGTAAGGAGCTCCTCGTGCTGCTATTGCATCCACGTTTGCCAGCTCTTGAAGACGTGGATTTCCCTTCAGCATGTCGCTACGGCTCAAGGCCTCTTGGAGCCCTGGTGTGGTCCAGAACGTTCCGCCATCTACGGCTTCACCTTTCTCGCAGATGTTTCCTTTGGCGCGCTTGCAACTGAGCAATGGGGAGAGATAGGCCTCGGGATCTGGATAGGAGCCACTCCAGTCAAGAATCACCGCCTCGAACGATCCCTCGCTGAGCTGTTTGTACACCGTGGTCGACTCCACTCCGTTGAGGGTCATTTGGACGCAATTGGGCAGATCACGTTTCAGCTGAGCTTGCCAGGTGAGTGCCATTAATCGATCGGAGGGCACGTTGGTGCGGAACGTGAAGGGCACTTGCAGTCGACGTCCTTTGCAGTACCCGGCCTTTTGAAACAACTTTCGGGCTGTGGCGAGGTTGTAGGTCGGCCAGGGTTCGGTTTTGCCTCCTCGCAAACTTGGTGGAATCAGTGAGCGCAATGGCTCTCTTTGCGAGTAGCTAACGCGGGTGCTGATCAGCCGGCGATCGAGGCTATGGGCGAGTGCCCTTCGCACGGTTTGACTTTGCAGCGGTGGGCTGTTGCTGCGCAGGGTCACGAAGGTGATGTTCATGGCAGGCCCTTTGCTCTCTTGAAGGAGCGTCTTGTCAGCCCGTTGGCTCAAGGCTCGTTTCTGGTCTTCATCGATGGAGTTCGACAGCAATACATCCACCTCTCCGCTGATGAGGGCTCCAAACAGTGCTGTGGAATTGCTGAGATTGATGAGGTCGAGTCCCACATTGTTCGGAGGGTCTCCCCAGTACTGACGGAATGGGATGAGACGCTGTTGGGTGTTGCGAAAGCTGCTGAGGGTGTAGGGGCCCGTTCCAATGAACCGATCATTGAGGAACCGATCGGCATGGTTTGCGTAGGCCTTAGGAGATACGGGGGTGAGATAGGGCGATGTCAGCAGGCTTTCGATCGAGCTTGAGGGCTGCTTAAGGCGCAGACGGATCTCAAAGGTGCTGGGCGTTTCAATGGCTGCGATGCGATTGCTCAGCAAATAGCGCTGGGAGCCGATGCGTAAGAAGCGATTCAGACTGAAGGCCATCGCCTTTGCGTCAAAGCGGCTGCCGTCGTGAAACAGCACATCCCGCCGCAGAGGGATGGTGATGCTGAGGCCGTCCACACTGACCTCTGGCTTAGATGCGGCCAATTGGGGCTCAAAGTCTCCGTTGTTGCCTCGGATGTAGAGCGTGTCGCCGAGGGCACTTAAGACTTGCAACGCCCCTGTCGTACTGGCCAGTGCAGGATCAAGTGAGGAGATGCGCCCGGCGCTTGCCACCGTCAGGCGCTCGCTCTGGCGTTTGGGTTGGCAAGCACTTTGGCTGAAGGCAAGAGCCAAGCCGATCAACACGCTGGCCTGAAGGCTGAAGCGACGGCGATCAGTCACGCAGCGATTCTTGAGATCAACCGCCATTCAACGTCCTAGAGGCTCTGCCGTTGTTAGTCGATCTCGTCTGTAGGACTTGAGATCTGTTCAAGAGCGACTTCGAATACTGGGCAACCATGGGGATCGAGAGGCCACTGGCGGATCCAACAACGGTCATGGTCGTCATCAATCCCAATAACTTGAAACGGACCTTCGCCTGAGCGGAGTTTGATGCAGTCACCTTGATGGAGCGTCATGACAGACCGAGAACTCTGCTGATCGCAGTGTGATCCGTAGGCCAGTGTCAGTTCGTTCGACATGAACGGTTAAGAGCACAGATCTGCAAATGCAGATTTGCTTTGTGATAGTTCTTACGACTTTGCCTCATCTTGGGGCTTAAGCGCCAGAGGGAGGGTTCACGGTGTGGACCTAATCAAAGGCAGCCAAGATGGGCATCCAGGCTCAGGACCCCGGGAAGTGCATGAATAGCTTTGAGAGCTGCACTCATTTGCGCATTCCCAACAACGTGGGTGATCACAACGATTTCAGCTCCCGCATCACTGGCTTCGAGCTGAACGATCGATTGGATGGAGACGTTGTGGTCGCCGAAGCAGCTGCCAATCCGGCCGATGACGCCAGGTGCATTTTCTGTTTTGAAACGCACGTAATTTCGTTGACTGGTTTGCTCCGTGTTCGCTAGGTGGCATGCGCGCCAGCTCGAGGCTGCAAGCAGAGGGTCCAGATTTCCTTCTGCTGGCTTGAGTTGGCGAACCCCAGCGATGTTGAGGATGTCGGCCACCACGGCCGAAGCGGTGGGGCCAGAGCCAGCACCGGGTCCATAAAACATCACCCTTCCGATCGGATCCCCCTCGACCAAAATGGCGTTGTTCACCCCATTCACCCCGGCGAGGGGATGATCATTGGGGACCAGGGTTGGTTGAACGCTGACCGCCAGAGGTAGGGACGTGGGATGGCTGGGATCGGGCTCCATGCTTT
Source organism: Synechococcus sp. CC9311 (assembly GCF_000014585.1). NCBI lineage: Bacteria > Bacillati > Cyanobacteriota > Cyanophyceae > Synechococcales > Synechococcaceae > Synechococcus > Synechococcus sp. CC9311. The sequence continues at coordinate 857,274 of NC_008319.1, forward strand.
CGGCCACGGCAAGGAGCTTCACGCCATAGCCCAACTGCGTGGCGTAATCCACGTCTCTGCTTTGCAGCGTGCTGATCCCTGCCGTGTAGATGCCGTTGCGATCAATGGGCCCCCCGAAGGCCAATCCAGACAAGATGGCGATTTTGTCTGCAGCATCAAGCCCTTCGACATCTGCAGCTGGGTCCGCTTCGGCGTAACCCAGATCCTGGGCGTCGCGAAGGACAGCGTTGTAATCCGCACCCTCATCAGCCATCCGACTCAAGATGTAATTAGTGGTGCCATTAATGATTCCGCTCACGCGCTGAATGCGGTTGCTTCCGAGCGATTGCTTGAGAGGCTCAATGATCGGAATCCCGCCGCCAACAGCGGCTTCAATCAGCACATACACACCTGCGGCCGCAGCTGCTGCAGCAATTTCTTCGCCATGCCTGGCGATCACGGATTTGTTCGCAGTAACTACCGACTTCCCGGCGGAAATCGCGCGCATGATCAGAGTGCGAGCTGGCTCGATGCCTCCCATCACTTCCACCACAACGTTCACTGCAGGGTCGTCGACGACGGCTTCAGGAGATGTTGTGAGGATGTTTGCGTCCAGAGCGATGGGCCGTGGGCGGTTTCGATCTCTAACCGCCACCCTCACTAAATCCAGGTCAGCGATTAGAGGATGTCTCCCTTCAGGTGTCTGGAGAATGCTTGCCACTCCGGCACCCACAGTGCCGAGACCGAGAAGGCCGATTCCGATCCGGGTGGACATTGGACAGGTTCCGTTTACGTCGCTGATCAGAAGACTCTATGAATAGATCGCATTATCGGTGTTTTTTAGGGCATGAGCCTGGGATTGCATCGCTCGCAAAATATTGAGGAACCCGTTGGCTCTCGAGGGGGTAAGGCTTGCTTGCAGACCGGTAGCGGCAATGAACGCAGGGTTGACTGCCAAGACCTGATCAGGGGTGAGATCACTCATCCCTTTAATGAGTAGGGCGAGTAACCCTTTGGTGATCAATGCATCGGACTCTCCCTGCCAATACACATGGTTGTCCCTGAGATCGGCGTGAATAAATACTTGAGACACGCAACCTTGAACCTTGCGGTCTTCGGTTTGAAGTTCGACTGGCATGGCCGGGAGCTTTTTGGCCAGCCACAGCACGTATTCGTAACGCTTGCGTGGGTCTGGCGTGCCGCTGAGTCGATCTGCCAGGCGGTCTAGTGCCTCGCTTCCGTATTGGCTTGAAGAGCAGCTAGGGTCTGCCATGGCTGGATTCAGCGACTCAGACTGGAAGGCCGCACCCTAACCATCAGGCTCACAAGTCCGAGCAGGGTTGGTGCCCCCACCCAGGCCAAAAGCGGTAGCACTGGGGATTGGTTTCGCTTTTGCACCACCTCGTCCAGCAAGACGCTGCCCTGTCGGATCGGTAATTCCAAATAGTCGCGATGTCCAGGACCACCATCTACTTGTAAGTCCAAGACGCCTTCAACAAGGTCTGGCAGTGTCAAGACCAGTTGTCCATTCACTCCGATCTCACCGAGCTCCTCTCCAGGGGTTCCATCGGCATTGAGCAGGCGGACAGCGGCACCCTCAACGGGTTCGCCTGTGGAAAAGCTGCTACTCAGCTCTAATTGGCCATCGAGATAGCGCAATGAGCTTTCGATCCCATGGGCTTTGGCCTGCTGGCCAGCCATGAAGCCAAGACCGATGGCGGTGCATGTGACCAGCAGGCGGCGTGAAAACACGGTCATGGCAACGGGCTGACGAGAATTCATCTTGCAGAACATTCGCTCTGCTGGCTAGCCCTACGCAAGCTGCAGCCTTGCTCAGTGATCCAGCCATCCAAGGGCCGATCCCAGGGTTCTGCCGGTAGCAAGGTGGGATGAATGCAAGCCTCTGGTAGGACTGCGAAGGTCGGCAGCGTTGACCACCCCGGTTGGATGAGCAATCGGTCATAACAGCCGCCTCCGTAGCCAAGGCGCACGCCGTGTTGATCGATTGAAAGGGCGGGAATGAGCAAGAGGGCGATTGCCTCTGGTTTCAAGGCTGGTGATGAGAGTGGGGCAGGAATGGAAAAGGCATCTCCGCGAAGCTCTGTTGGCGATGGGGCCTCTAGCCAAGGGTGATAGGTGACGCTGTAGTCCTCTGCCGTTGCAGGCAGGGCAAGGGGGGCAGGCTGAAGTTCGGCCAGCTGGCGTAGATCTGGTTCTCCCGGAAGTGGCCAGGTGATTCCAATGGCTCCTTGGCGGTGAGGACGTGGCTGGGCGTTCAGATGAGCGAGCACGCTTTGAACCAGTGCCGCATTCAGCTTTGGCATCAGCGCATGGCGCACACGGCGGTATTCAGACCTAAGTGCCTGTTTATTCATGAGCTTGCTTCGCAGAATGCGATGCAGTGATCCTCAGGTTGTATCAGGTGTTGAGCCATTCCCGCAGTTTGTTTGGGAGTTGAGTTCTACGGCTGGGTTGGGGGGGGGGTGATGATTGAGGTAACTTCGCGGTAACAAAAAAGAGAGGCTGATGAAGAAACAAAAAACCTGGCTGAAGCAGCTCAAAACTTGGTTGAAGAAGCTCAATGCTTATGCCGACAAGCATCTTCAGACCTGGGAGATTGAAAGAAAGCGCTGAAGAACGGCTGTCTTGTTCCCAACTTCTTGTTTAATCGTTAACAACACGCCGAGTTGAAAGATGAGAACTGTTTTCTTTTGTGTTTTTCTGCTGTTGGCCTTACCAGTGGCTGCAGCTGAAAAGGGCACATCGACAGCCCAGGGTGTTAACGAACAGATGGCTACGGCTCAAGCGATGCGGAGTGTCCCTAAGGGGGCAACAGTTGTAGATACCACCTGTAAAGAAATTGGAGTTGGTGCATTTACCTATCGGTTTCAATGCTCAGTGAATTGGGTTCAATAATCAGCGCAGCTTGCACCTCCACTCTTGATCCCGGCCTGGGGCCTTTGGCATTTCGATCGGACGCAAACCAGATCGCCAAGTGATTGCGTTGCTCTCTGCTACTGAAGTCCTTGTGAGTGGGGCTGTTGGAGATGATGTCTTACCAATGCGACTAATCAGCACAGGCGATTAAAAGGATTGAGTCAAGTGTTCATCACTCATTAATAGATGATTTCACTCGCTCCTAGTGCTCTTACTTGTTCCCTGTAAAGACAGCCCAGCACATTGAAGTGGAGAGTTGGGATCAACGTTGAATCGTCTTCCTTGGCCTCGTGAAAAGAGGCAAATCAAAGAATGTTTTGATCCAGCTCCTGCACCAAGAGCCATCACAACAATCCTGAAGTGTTGTGCCCAATGCAAATTCAGATGATGGAGACTTTTCCGGAGGCAATGTCGAAATACCCTGCCACGATCTGAAGATTCCCCATTTGAACCGCATTTGCTAAAACATCGCTGCGCGTGCTGAGCTGTTGAGCGGTAGCACTGGCATTATTCTTCACAGCATTCTCTAAGTTGTTCCCTGGGACCAAGTTGGCTCGTATCGGCATGATCAGCTGATCGAACAGTGGTGTGAGTGAATGACTCGATCGAGCTGCCTTGACAGCGCCACAATTGCTGTGGCCCAATACCAAAATCAAGGGTGTTTTTAAGACCGCAACGCCAAACTCAAGAGAGGCAATCCCTTCGTTAAAAGGCGTGTTCCCTGCACTGCGGACGACAAACAAATCACCAGCAGCAGCATCAAAAATCCATTCCGGAGCAACTCTGGAGTCAGCACAGCTAAGGATAGATGCCCAAGGGGATTGAGATTCTTCCAGAACGCTTGCAGGAAGGAAGCAATTGTCTAACCAAAGGTTGGACATCACTTGCGCACGATCGTTCAAACTTGTTGCCTTGTTCTTCGCTTGCCAAGCTGCCGCAAACCGCGCATTTCCCTCGATTAGTGCAGTGAGTGAATCGTCTGGGCGGCAGGATCTCGCGGATTCCTTGGGCGCTAGAAATGCTGCTTCGGCCTTGGCTGGCTTGATCAACTGCATCGCAGCCGCAAGACCAAAAGCGTTTAGACCACTACGAAACAGAAAAGAGCGTCGATTGAGTGTCACGAAACCTGCTTGTCGTGATGTTCAATTCTGTTTACAGACACTTCCTCTTGGGCAGGCAACGCCTGGCGTTGAAAATCGAGTGGGCAAGAATGAATCAATACTGTGGGGGCTGATCAAGCGCCGGTGCAGGTGATTTGCAAAGTTTAGGCAAGGCGCTTGAACCAATCACACGTATTGAAGTGCTCTGGTCACTCTAATCCCAAGCTATTGGCAGCATTGGCTTCATGCAGGTTAGTTGGCGCGGTGAGGCTTATCGTCGATTTCTGAGCGACTAGGACGTTCACTAGAACGATCGATGCCAGTTATCAGTCTGTGCGATCCCTTCCTTAATCTCTTCAAGATGAGAACCGATTTGAGTCTTTGTTCAATCCGTTCACTGACTGTTGTCTGATCGATTCTGCGCCTTGGCTTGCTCGCACATGTATGGGGCTTTTAAATCGATTCTGCCGCGAGATATAGCGAACCAGCAAATCCATCGCGACGTTTTCGATCACCCCAAACACATTGCAGATCTCCCTTTGTTTCCTTGTGGTAGAGATCTTCTGCGAGTTGTACAAGATTTCCGCCTGTCTCCAAAAAGTCATCGGCGCTCTCGTATCCATTGTTTTGAAGCCACTGCACGGTGAGATTGATGGCAGTTTCTTCGACTCTGGTCATCCCACTATGACGTTATCTTGACGTTCTACTCGGCTGATCACGTGAGTGCTTGGCAATAAAAAACCCCGCTGGAGGCGGGGCTTAACTCAATCGTTGAGAGAAGGACTCACTCGTCGCCTTCTTCCTCACCACCAACAGGAATCAGGCGAATTGCTTTTTTGCCAAGCTTGATTGTGAATTCGTCACCAACTTGGAGATCAAGCATGGCTGTATAAGCCTTGCCGATCAGCAGATTGCCGTTGCCTTGAACTGTTGCAACGTAAGAAAGCTTGCGTCCACCTTTACCAACGCCAGCGTTTCCGCCGCCGAGGTCAATGCCCTTGGCATTGAGGAGAGCCTCATAAAAGGCTGTGAAATTGACCCGGTCGCTTCCGTCTTTCTTTTTGGAGACGTAGCCACAAGCTGTGGCGAGATCAGTCTTGGAAACATCGCCTAGGTCCTTGACCTTGGTGAGCAGTTCGGATCCGGTAAGCATTTGAAACTTTCGTTTGTCTATTACTAACAAACTCCATGCCTACTAGTCAACTATTTGCCCATATCAGCTGCTTTCCCTCTTGCCTCTTTCTCTGACAGGAAACGATTCTGATTCGATAGTTCTTCAGAATGCAGGAAGCGCTGACCATTTTTTTCTAGTTGCTGCAATGCTTTTGAGGTTTATGGATAATCCTCTCGAGCTAGAGCAGAGTCAGATGGTGAACTTCATTTTAATTCTGGACTCATTTGCTGCTTGAACCAGCGGCGTGCCTTACATCCTCATGGGTTGGAGCTGATGTCTTTGTTCCTGGCGCCCAAGATCAATGAGATAAACGAGCTCCTCGAATGGTTTCGGATTGAGTTGACTACCAAGAATGTTGTCAACATGGTGGCAGCCTTGGTTGTGCTGAGTGGAGCGCCTGTTATCACCGATCGTCCCGCAACAGCTTTCTCTCGTGTGCGCAATCCAGCATCAGGATGCGATTCACAAAGTCCGTTTAATCCAAGGAAGTAGGCAGGCTTGGCGAAACCGTTGCTCAGCGCTTGCTGATCGAAACCTTTAATACAATGCAGCACTAAGTCACCTCTGCTCTCTCGGCGGTCAACACCGCTCAGCTGAGGTTTGTGCTGGCGCTTGTTGCATTCCCTAAAAAGCTAGATGAGATCGTGATTCTCAGCGCTATCGCTGGTCTACAGCAGATGGATCAATCAAAAGCTCTCGATTTTCACTCAGTGCGTGGATTTCAAGCCTCCAGGGCTTTTAAGTGCGCGTTGTTTTTGTCGTCAGCAGCTAACTCAGTCACCGCTGCTGCTTCATTATTTGGCGTGTCATAAAGCCGGCCCATGGCTTTGATGCATTTTTGGACAATGGTTGGCTATTTCTTGCCCTCGGTGTGTTATTGCTCGCGAACGAAACCAGTGCTGATGGGTGACCGCCCGTTGAGGCTGTTGTGGTCAACCAGTTTTGCGTCGACAGTCTTCTCTTGATGGGTCATGAGTGATCCAGTCTTTGGTTCCATCCTTAGTTTGATAACAAGTCCTGTATTTGCAGCGACTTTCAATGTCCAAGTCTTTGCCGCAACCATGCAAGGCTGGGAATCATGGTTGAGCTAGTTTCTGGGGGAGAACGATGCGTGATTCTTTGACGACCATGGATCAGACCTTGTTGCTGAGACACCCTCTCAATTGATTGGAGCAACCATTGGGCTGAGTGGATCGCTGGGGCCTCTCATTGGTTGCAGTGATGGTCAGGATCACAGGCTCTCGCCCGTTGTTTCAGGTCATCGATGGTTTCTTTCTCGAGGTTTGAGTAGAACCTGAGTTCCGCTGGTAAGTGAATGCCTGCACCAAAATCAACAACACAACCCAATGCCCGTTGCTGGGTTTGGTTCAAAGGCGATCCGTTGAAAACGGAGGGAAGTTGGAAGGGGGGCTGGTACGGAGCTCCTTCCGTAATTGGTGGGGTGAGGATTGAGCATCACGACTATGTGCCGTGCAGGGTGCCGGAGTGGAGGGTGGTGTTCTCGGAGCCTGCTGATCTGTTAATACCTCCATCGATTCCAGATGATGCGGAGTGGAAGCTGTACCCCACTGAGCCTCAGTAATTTCTTTCGAGTTTTTCCGGAATGATCATGTTCAAACAGTGCAGGTCGGTTGAAGTTGCATTCTGCTGCGAGTGCTTGCTGAATCCATGCATAACTACTCCATAGGGCAATCCACTTGTCAGACCCTGGCGTATTGCCCAATTCTGGATTTTGATTGACGCCCCAGGGAGGTGAAATTGATGGTTATGTTGTTACCTTGTTAAGCTCTTTATATTATCCTTTGATCTGTCTGGTTGTTATTCAAGTGATTTTTTAAGGATTTAATTTGGAGGGCTTTTGGTTTGGCGTAGAATGAATTTGCCGCGTTGGTTTGATGTATTGAAGGTGATAATATCGTAATCTAATCTGCTTTGAGGGCTGCTTTCCCTAGTAATTGCAAGCTTTCTAAGCTTTTGAGTGTCTGTTGTGCTTGTGCCAGCATCGGACGTCCTTGGGGAGCACAATCTGCGATTAAGGAAGCCGCTAAGGATGCTTCTGTTTTGACCAACTCGATACAGCAATCGACTCGGGACATTGGGTCTGTGGCTATCGATTCGCTTTTCTTGATCAAGGATGGAGTGAGCTCGTTCAGAAGTTGACTGATCGCTTGTTGTATTGTTTTGACGCTTGCTTCTGGTGACACTAACTGATGATCAAATTGGTTGGTCATGGTATGTTTATGTGGTGAATGAAGTGTTTTGATTGAGATTTGATATGTTCTTTAAGCCCTTAATACTATTCGGTTGATGTATCTATTGCTGATCAGGTGACCGCGTGGATCTTCGTGGATGGACAATCCAGTTGCCCTTTCCGTCGCGAGCTGGGTTTTCAGTGCTTACCTTGCGTTTGGATGAAAGCAGCTAAAAAACTATGATGAGCAGCTGTAATGAGAAATTCCTCCTGCATTGAAGTACTGATCAGGTTTTAGACGATAGTATTTTTCTTCGATTTCTTGTGATTGCTCTTCATAGGGATGGCTAAAGACCTCTTGCAATTCTTTGACAAGCGAATAATCACCTTGCTTCGCTTGTTGATAAGCAGGGGCAACGAGCCACTCGCGCCAGGTGTATTTCGGATTAACGCGCTTCATCTTGTCTGTGATCTCGGTGGGATCCCCTCTTCCTTCTATCAGCTCGTTCCAGCTCTGAAGCCAGGTTTGCCATTGACGCTCTAGGTCTGTAGGAATCAAGGCATAAAAGCTTGTTTTTAAATCAGACAAATCATTTGGAATCTTGCATAGCTCGCGGAAGAAAATTGTAAAATCAACTTTGGTTTGGACCATGAGCTGGAACAATTCATTGACCAAGGCTTTGTTGTAGTGTGTGAGGCCAAGTTTGTCTGCCCACATCTGTTGAATAGTAGTTTTGATTTTTGGTTTAAACCCATCACAGATCTTGTCTAATTGCTCTAGAGCTGCCGCATCGTCTGTGATAAGCAGCCTTATGGCCTTCCAAAACATATGAAAATTGGCTTCTGCAGCTACTGGCTGGTTAAAGAATGAGAAGTGTTCGCCACCCCCAATCCAAGGCTGATAAAGCGGATCAAAGACCTCACAAAATCCAAACGGTCCATAGTCCAGGGTGAATCCACCAGCTGCACAGTTGTCACTATTGAAATTTCCTTGGCAATAACCAGTGCGTAACCAATGCACAACCAAGCTCGTGAGGCGTTCTCGGTAGAGCTCTGCTAACTTTATCAATTGAGATGAAAAATCTAAATTCTGATCGATTTCAGATTTGTATTCTCGATCGATTAAATGTAATACGATCATACGTAACTCATTTAATATTTTAGGGTTCTTGTTGTTTCGAGCGCGTCGTGCAAATAGTTCCAATTGACCAACGCGTATAAAGGAGGGTGCTACACGAGTTGAAATTGCAATTGGATCCTCTACTAAAATATCTGGGTCAGATGAGTTAGAGCTTTCTGAATACCAAGGTCGCCTAACTGTCTCTGTCTGTGATACATAGAGTGTTAAAGAACGCGACGTAGGTACCCGGAGGGCATGCATCAATTCCTGTGCAAGAAATTCTCTTACGCTTGAGCGCAGAACCGCACGTCCATCAGCACCCCGACAGTAAGGAGTTGGTCCTCCCCCTTTTAATTGCATCTCCCAACGTTGGCCTTTAAGGATTCCTTCAAAGACAGAAATTGCGCGACCATCCCCATAGCCATTGCCATTCCCAAATGGACATTGTTGATTATATTCAGTTCCATAAATTGATAAGGCGTACCCTGTTGCCCAACCATAAGGTCTCATCGGGTCTCGAGTTTCTGACAGATCACCCGAAAATAGTTTCTTAAATTCTCCATTTAAGGCTAGTTCTTGATCTAATCCGAGTTCGGAGAAAAATGTTTCGCTATGGCATATGTAGATGGGCTGTGCCAGGGGCTTTGGATTGACAGGAACAAAATGACCTGAGCGGACCTGCCGAGGGCGATGATCATCGCCATCTTTTGTGGATTCGGGGTCAGGAGTCAGTGTGTCTAGTAGTGAATAATTCGCGTTTTTAATAAAATTGTCAAAAGAAGCTAATGATTGCTCAGAATTTTGCTTATGTGGATTTGACATTCTCGTTGACTGCTCTTGTGATCTTCTAACCATCATACCTAGTTTCATCTCATATGGTCATGTTGCCGCCTTGAGATTGTGCTTCCCTATTGATTGATGTGCTTGTATGCAAAATTTAGGAACAAGAGTATCTTTTGCCTTTTTTAATCGAGAGCCTGATAGGACTCCATTCCTTAATCTGTGTCTTTGATGCAACGCTCCATTCTTGCCTCTTCCTTCTTCTTACTCATGGCGTATTGATTTAGATGCGATCAGTGACTATAATTAAAGGATCTAGGTTCTACTACTTCTTTTTTGGGCTTTCAAGCCCCTGCCATTGACGATGGACTTAATCCAATCCAATGCTATCACCACTCTCCATCGACTTGCATCTGTTGAAGATGTGGTTCAATTCGTACGTTTGTGTGTTGACAAGAGTCTCGTTATAGATTTTATTTTGAAGGAAGAGCTTGATGCTTTTATTAAGCCAAGTAATAACTCTGGTTCTTGGGTTCGTCAGCAAATTGACGGTGTCAGGGTGAAGGCTGTTGATCGAAATGGTTTTACGGTGTATGCGATTTGGATGAGAGAATCTTTGATGAAGGATTACGTAACATATTTGGAGTCGATTACTAAGACCCTTTCTGATGCTTCTGTCTTCTCATTCCCAGTGATTTGAATACTGCTTTCTCTTGATTAGCAAATTGAGAATTCTCCAATGTGCTCTCTCTTGACGCCAATGTATTCTTCTAATACGGCTTTTTCATCGAATTCGTCTGTTAGGCATTCAATTACTTGAGTGTGTATAAAGGCGGGCTCTTCCGCTTTGCCTTCTTGGTATGCAAATCTGTCTGGGTAGAGGTTTCGATACTCATTAGGGATTGTAATAAACCAGCTGCTGTCATCACCTGCATAATAAATCTCTCCATTGATTCGGTAAAATTCCCCATACTTTTTTGCTTTTTCAGGAACTTTTTTGTAGATCTTTGCTTGCTCGTCAGCAGTGAGGCCTAACCAATTAAGGCTTTGTTCCATCTTTTCGTTCATTTGAAACAGAGCGACGGATATTTCAATTGATAGCAGCTTTTCTCTTTCTTTACTAAGTGAAACCAAATTACGCTCTCTGCTCCACAAGGCATGAGCTCTATCGCATGTGTTCTTCGTCAGTCGGCTTCAACGAATGGATGGCGTTGTTGGCTGATGTGCTTGTGGGGCTATTGGCTGTTTCAAAGGCACATTCTTCTCGTTACTGAGAGGTTGAGGATTTGCTTGCCACAAGCTGCCTGCTTTCTAGCCGCAGGCGCCTACGCACTCGAAGGTTCCAGTGCTCGAAGCTGCCATCGCCATGAACAGAATCACAATCGTTGCTGCCACGAGAACCACTGGCCAAATCTCTGTATCAGGTCCCATCTCCTAATGCCATCCGTGATGTGCTTCTGACCATCCAAACTCATGATGACGATCCAATCAATATTGATTCCGTAAGGCTGGGTGATCGGATTCAGTGGTGGCTTTGAGGATGATGCACTGTCTTTCCTGGTTCAGCAGAGTGCTGCTCTGCCTTGGCTGGGCTGCTTGTAATTTTTGGCATTACTACAGATTTGGGCTCACAGTGTGGCTTTCGCATCTGTCAGGATGTGACAATGATTACTCTTTCAGTCGCAGGATTTTTACTTCTGCTCAATGTTGCCTTGATTTCGTCCATCCTTTCAATTGATAAATTAATTGGTTAAGTGCTTTTAGAAATTATTTAAATTTGTTGATATTGGTTTTTTTACTTTGTTTTGTTTTTCCATGATGTTTGCCTTTTGAATGCTTTAAAAGCGTTTTCATGACTTGTGGCTTTCGGTAATGGATGGTGCTGAGTTTTTCATGTTAGTCCGGCATTGTTTTGCGTCGTCCCTACGGGGTAACTCGCCTGCATTCGTAATACTTAAGCCGTTGGATCGTTGTTTTGGGATCAGTTATTTGCTGGTCTTGTTTAATAATTAAGAGAGATGATGAGAGGCTGCTAATTCCCTATTTGATGGGCTCAAGTGATTTGTCTAGATGGTTTCTTGGTGTGGTTCTTCCCCTGTTGGTGCATATATTTGATCATATTCTCTCTGTCTTTCTATTTTTCAAGGAGCCCCTTGATTGTTTGGTCAGTGTTGAAACCATCCTGTCAGTGCAACGGCTAATGCATCAGCAGCATCATCGGGTCGGGGTGGTGTGTCGAGATTGAGTTCGCGCATCACGGCCTCAAGAACTTCATCTTTGTCTGCGTGGCCATGCCCTGTTAGCGCCTGCTTAATTTGCATTGGTGGAAACTCCACAATCGGAAGCCCAAAGCGTGCGAGCGTCATGATCAACACACCGCGAGCCTGTACAACGGCGATGGTGTTGCTGGAGCGGTAAAAGAAAAACTTCTCCACGCTGGCTAGTTCCGGTTGATGGATTCGAATGATTTGGCGGAGGTCACGGGCAATTTCCACCATTCGCTCACCTTCGCTTCGTCCTGGATCGGTGCGAATGATTCCGCAGTCGATCATCCGTTGCGAGCCTTCCTGCTTTCCCTTGCGTGGCTCTACGTCGATCACGCCGTAGCCAACCCTTGCCAAGCCTGGATCAATGCCGAGGATCCGCAATGTGAACTAGCTGGCCAGGGCCAGTTCGAACTCCGAGCGATCGCTCGACTCATTGCGTTCAAACACCTTGCAGAACACCTTGACCACCCGATCGCCGGAGTCAATCTGCTCCAAAGGGTCTTTGCGCAGTCGATGGCGCAGGCAGCAAGACACCACGCGGGCAACATCGTCTTCGCTGACCTCTGTGCGCCCCTCAAAGGCGGCTAGGGCGCGTGCTGCTCGATTGGTCACAATGTCGCCACGCAAGCCATCCACGTCCAATTCTCCGCAGACTGATGAAATGCTCAGGCGCAAGTCATCGTCAATTGTGACCTGCTCAAGTCGTTGCTGCGCTTCCACCACCCTGGCCTGCAGGGCGTCTTGGCCAGCCGTCACGCTCATGCTGAAGGCGTCGGGGTCACTGTCGAAAGCCGTGCGCTGATCCACCACTTTCACTCTTAATTGTGGATCGCGAACGGTGCGCACTTCCACACTCATCCCAAATCGATCGAGCAGTTGGGGCCGAAGCTCCCCTTCTTCCGGGTTGCCTGATCCAATCAACACGAAGCGGGCAGGGTGACGCACGGAGACACCCTCGCGTTCCACTGTGTTCCAGCCAGAGGCTGCGGAGTCGAGCAGAACGTCAACCAGGTGATCATCGAGCAGGTTGACTTCGTCGACGTAAAGCAGGCCGCGGTTGGCTTTGGCGAGCAAACCTGGTTCAAAGGCGCGGACGCCTTCACTCAATGCCTTTTCGATGTCGATCGTGCCGCAGAGGCGATCTTCTGTGGCACCAAGGGGAAGGTCAACCATGGGCACCTGGCGTTGTTCTGTGCCAAGGGCTTCGCCGTGTTCCAAGCGCTGCCTCACGTCACTGCTTTGCAGGTCAGGATCGGTCGGAGAGCTGTTGTAGGGATCGCCTGCAACTACCTCAATTCCGGGAAGAAGGTCTGCCAGTGCCCGGATCGTGGTGGATTTGCCCGTTCCCCGGTCTCCCATGATCATTACGCCGCCAATGCGCGGGTCGATCACGTTGAGCAGCAGCGCCAATTTCATCTCTTCCTGGCCGATGACGGCGGTGAAGGGAAAGACTCTGCGCTTGCGCGGTGAACTCACGGGTGAACGTCGGTTGATGAATTGGATTGTTTCACAGGCAGCACGGTGAGCACCTGCGGTGGTGTGGCATCTGCGGGATAAACCAGTCGTACGCGCACCCGTCGGCTCTCTCCTGGAGCTAGAGATACCGTGCCCAGCCGTGGTCCTTCTTGACCACGTCGCAAAACGAGGTGAAAGCGTCTCCGGCCCATCGCCCTTCCGTTGGCTCCATCCAGGCCGGTCACTTCAATGGGGCCGCGAAACATGACCGGCCCGCTGTTGCCAGGTTTGAACTGCAATTTGCTGGTGCTGCTGCCCCGTTTGTCGGGGGACTCCAGGGCGATCGCTACCGTTCGAGAGCTTTGGTCAGGGTTGCGTAACGGAAGGGTGAGGTCATATTCCACTCCGTAATTACCGTGGGCGGCCCAGGCCGTTCCTTTGTCAAATCTTTTGAGTTCAGCTGTTTGCACTTGAGCGGTGCCGAGGTCACCGCGCTCCAGGCTGCTGATCGGCCATGAGATCGGCGCTTCGTTGATGTTCAGGGTTGTGGAGCCGGGATCAGCCAAGGTGCCTGTCCAGGTGCTGCCGATCTGGACGCCGCTCACCCTCGAGTAGATCATCCGACCCTTGCTGCCCCGTGGCGTGGGCTGATGCTCTTTCGGGCTTCGCGTCCCGGCGCTGAGCAGTGCTCTCCAGCGTTGATCGCTGGGTGGCGAGTTGTTGTTGCCGAAGGCCGCTACGGTGGCGAGATACACCGGTGCAGAACTCTTCATCCGAAGCTGCAGATTGCGGCCGTTGAGCAGCGGGTCAAGTCCTGCTACGGGAAGAGGAAGGACCAGCAACGTATTGGCATGTCCGGGGGCAAGCTTGATTTGCTTGGGAAGCTCAGGAGCCTGATCGCCGCGGAGTAAATCCCCAGCGACCCGGCTTCCTGGTCCGGAGGCGATAGGGGTTGTGGTTTCTGCCATTAATGAAGGCAGGGGTAGGAACGGGGCTGCTGTTTGTCCTGGTTTTGTCCCCTGAGACAGCGAGGTGCTGCCGCTAATCACGTCAATCGTGACGGGTTCGGGGCCTAGTGGTTGGGCAAGCACTGCCAGCCAGAGGGTGGAGGCCAGCTCCTCGGGTTTGCCGGCGTAAACGTGGTGGCTGAACAGATCAAAGCGGCCGTTAAAGGCAACATCGAGCCCTTGGTTGGTTGGAAAGGTGGACAGCAGCACCCCTTCACCGGTGATCAGCTCGGGGTTGTTGTCATTCAGCATCAGCACTTCATCCAATTGGCCTGGAAGTGGACGCAGCTGCTGCTGACGAACCAATGAATCCGCCTCCTGGGTGTCCGCCTTGGATGGCATGCCTGGGACGGTGATAAGGCAGAAGGCCGCGACGGCCAGCAGCAAAGAATGACGCATGGTGAAAACAGGAATCAGCGTTGACGTGGAGGCGCTGGCTTGGGTTTGAGCACCGGTGCCATGGCGGCAGCCATATTGCGGATCAGCTCTGTGGAGCGGGGATCATTGAAGGGACCTTTCACAACGAAGGCAGCGACGGCACGGCGACCATCGGGAAGTTCGATCAGTCCAGCATCGGCGTAAGCGATACCGATGTCGCCGGTTTTGTTGAACACGCGATAGCCCTTAATCATCAGGCTGTCATCGGGTTTCCCCTGGGATCCCCCTAGGCCCTTGAGCAGTCCACCGGGGAGGAGCCGATTTGTGACTGAGGTGCCCATCACTTCGCGAAACAGATCGCGGCCGCGAATCGAGAGCACTTCTCCGGTATCCACGAGGGCAATCGCTCTTGCTAAATCACGGGCGCTAGTGGTGTTGGTGCCTTTGAGGTCTGGCAGCCAGTTGTTCACCTTGGTGGCACTGAGTCCCAGGCTGTTGAAGCGCGCGTTCAGATCCGCTTGTCCCCCCACCCGTTCAATCAGCAGATTCGTTGCTGTGTTGTCGCTGACGCGAATCATCTCGGTGGCTACTTCATAGGTTGGGAAGCGAGTCCCAAGTGGCTTGCTGGCCATCCAGCCTGCGCCGCCTCCCACTACTGTTTTGCTGAGGGTGAGGGGTTCATTCCAGCTCAGCCTGCCGGCATCAATTTCTTCAATGGCTACAAGCAAGATTGGCGTTTTGATAGCGCTAGCGGCGGGCAATGCTGTATCTGGATTGAGCTGGGCGTAGCGGCCATCGTCGAGCGCCAACATGAAGGCACTCACCTGAAGGTCTGGGTCCTTGGCTGCTAGCGCCTGCCAGCGCTTGCTCAAGGCGGTGAGCTCTTGTTTGGTCTCGAAACGTCCGAGCGTGTCTGTGCTGCTCGGGGGATTGATAACGGTGGGCTTTGAGTCGCTTGGGACTGGCTGGTCCGGTTTCACCTTTGGCGTGAGCCAGCTGGGAAGGGTGAGATCTCTGCGCTGGAGAGCAGGACCAGCAAGTTTCAGGGCAGATCCTGTGATAACTCCCAGGCCCACACCCATCAGTACCAGTCGCAGCAGCAACCTCAGGGGACGTCCCCAACCAGGGGGCTGTTGACTGGAACGACTGGAGGCCAAGGGGGGGTTGCAGGAGAGCCTGAGGTTACGGGCGGTTGCGCCTCGCTGCCCAACGCAATTG
The DNA here is from genome assembly GCF_000014585.1 of Synechococcus sp. CC9311. Taxonomy (NCBI): domain Bacteria; kingdom Bacillati; phylum Cyanobacteriota; class Cyanophyceae; order Synechococcales; family Synechococcaceae; genus Synechococcus; species Synechococcus sp. CC9311. The sequence goes on from NC_008319.1 coordinate 872,880, forward strand.
ACGCACCATCCCGCGCAAGAGGGCCACTTCATCGCTGCGAATCAGGGCTCGTTGCACGAGTCCTTTCACCTTGGCCATCCGCGCGCTTGCTGTGTGCTCCAAGAGGAAGCCCACCTCGAGCAGAAGGTCTTCCGCATCGCGCAGGCAGCCATCCAGCTCAGGAGCGCTGGCAGGGATCTCGCTGATGACTGGTGCAACAGGTTTGGCCCGCAAGCGCCGTTCTCGCTCCAGCTCATGCAGAACCACAGCCACGGCATGGGAGAGGTTGAGAGATGGGTAGACATCTCCGGTGTGCAACTTGAAAACCCGATGGCTGATCAGGAGCTCGTCATTGGAGAGTCCTCGATCCTCCCGTCCAAACACCAGGGCCGAGCGCAGGCCTTGCGACCTGCCCGATTGAATCCAGGGCGCGATCTCCTCGGGCGATTGCAGAGGGATCTCGCCGTGATCGATCCGGCCGCAACTGGCCACCACCTGCTGACAATCTGCGACTGCCTCGATCAACGAAGGAAAAATCGCGGCGTGTTGGAGAACGGCATCACCGTGGACCGCCATGCGCACAGCCTCTGGGTCATCTGGATCACACCGGGGTGCCACCAGCCTGAGATCTTGAATGTTGTAATTGGCACACAATCGGGCCACGCTGCCGACATTGAGAGGTCCCGCCGGCTCGACCAGCACCACGGCCAATGTCAAGAGAGTGTTTTGAGATAGGCGAGCAGATCAGCCATGTTTTGAGGCTCGATTTCAAAGCGGGGCATGGGTGGTGTGTCACCACTCACCACCTGGTGAATGATCTTCATGTCCTTACGCCGATCGCTTACTCCTTTCAAGCTCGGTCCAACCAATCCCTGGCCTGCGATGCCATGACAGCCGGCGCAATTGATGCGGAACATCTGACCGCCGTGCTGCTCCGATCCCTCCAGGGCGAGAGTTGCTTTGGTGTATGGATCTTGTCTTGTGTTGCCCAGCATCCAGACCAACAACACAATGCAAGCCATCGCCGCGAGAACGGTAAGGGCCGCGATGAGCCCTCGACTCCGCTCTGGGATTGCAGCAGCATTTGATGACGGTGCCGTCACAGAAGAGACCAGATTATGGAACAATTGTGCTTGATCTTTTCATTGCTCGCGACGACATGATCGAACCCCTTCTTTGCGGCATTGTTTTGGGTTTGATCCCGATCACCCTGATGGGGTTGTTTGTTGCCGCTTGGAATCAGTACCGCCGGGGTAGTGCTCTGGAGGGCTGAGCAGCAAGAGGGCGCTTGTTCCATACCTTCGTTGATCCACCACCCTCCAGGAAGACGGTGCGGTCAATTTTTTATGGTGAGCGTGTTCACAAATCACTAATCCCCGGATGCTGACCCAGTTGCCCTCAAGCAATGCAAGCAAGGTGGGTTCATAAAGGTCTGATCCATAGGGAGGATCGAAATAGACGACATCGAAGGCGGGCAGGGAACTTGGACGGCCCGTTTTAAGCCAGCTCACCAGATCTCGACGGATCACTTCAATGGCTGGAGATGGTGATCGTCCTCCAGCGATCAGCACGAGATTGTCTCGGCAGACGGACGCTGTTTTGGGATCCTTTTCCACGGCCCACACCCTGCTCACGCCGCGTTCGATCGCTTCGCAGCCCATGACGCCGCTGCCGCTGCAAAGGTCGAGCCAGGAGGCACCCTGCAGCTCTGAGGCGAGCATGTTCATCACTGCTTCGCGAACACGTGCTGCGGTTGGTCTGGTGCTCGTCCCAACAGGACTGCGTAAGCGACGGCCTCCACTGAGACGTAGCAGGCCGCTCACGGCATCAACGGAGCGCCTTGCTGCAGCCATTCCAGCCATCTCGACAGCAAGCGCTGCCCTGTAAGGGCCGATTTCTCAGGGTGAAATTGACAGGCCCCAAGCCGTTTGCGCCAAACAGCAGCCGTGGCAAGGCCTGAGCCGAATTCCACGCTTGCAGCTCGATCCTGCGCTTCCTCGGGCTCAGCGGCAAATGAATGAACGAAATACATCCATTCAGCGCTGGAAGGATCGGGAAGTAGGGGGGAGGGGCGATCGATCTGCAGTCTTCCCCAGCCCATATGAGGGATGCGCTCTCCCTGTTCCCTTGGAAGCTGCTTCACCCGTCCAGGGAGCAAGCCAAGACCCTTGCGTTGGCCTTCCTCGCTGGACTCAAACAACAGCTGCAAACCTAAGCAAATTCCCAGAAGTGGGCGATCGGCTTTGTTCCAAGCAAGCAATTGAGGAATCAGCCCTGTGGCTTCTAAGCGATCCATAGCTGGATCAAATGCGCCCACACCAGGAAGGATCAAGGCCTGACAGCCTTCTATATCCTCCGGATGTTTCACAGCCTTGAGGGAACTCCCCAAGCGCTGAAAACAAGTTTGAACGGAAAAAAGATTTCCCATGCCGTAATCGATCAGTCCAATGGTCTGAACTGAACGAGACATGGTGATCGGTAGCGATGCGAATAAAGAAGACCAGCTAGTCGTTAGAGATGCTTGGAAATCGTGCCGGAGAGCGTGGCTTTGGGAACTGCGCCAACGACGGTGTCAACTTTCTGGCCCCCCTTGAACACCATCAAAGTGGGGATGCTGCGAATCCCGTACTGGCTGGCGACGTTGGGGTTCTCGTCGGTATTGAGCTTGAAGACTTTGATCTTGCCTTCGAATTCCTTAGAGATCTCGTCAACAATCGGAGCCACCATGCGGCATGGGCCACACCAGGGAGCCCAGAAGTCAACTAAGACAGGAACGTCACTTTGAAGGACATCCTGTTCAAAGGATGCGTCGGTTACAGCGGTAGCGCTGGACATTCCATTTGTCGTCGTTATTAAGCGAATTTAGCAACCACTTACCAAGATTTCTCGGAATCTTTGGGGGCTCTACAGAACTGTGACGGTTTCGAGTCGAGACGCGAGCCCGTCAGACGAAGACAGAAAGCCCGAACGCGTCGGGCCGGGGGGTGTGAGGAGTGTGTAGGCCGAAGCCCGCACACCCTGAGATTAAGGCTTATTTCCCCATTCCTAATTGTTGTGCTTTTTGATAGACCTTTCCTTCTGTGAGAAGCGATGGCGCCACCACCACTTCAACCTGCTGCATCTCCTTGATGGTGCGTGCCCCAAGAGTTCCCATCGAGGTCTTCAGGCAACCGAGCAGGTTGTGGGTTCCATCATCGAGTTTGGCTGGACCTCGCAGGATGCGTTCGAGGCTGCCGGTGCTGCCAACGTTGATTCGAGTGCCCCGAGGTAGCACTGGGCTTGGCGTGGCCATTCCCCAGTGGAATCCACGGCCTGGTGCCTCTTCTGAGCGGGCGATGGGAGATCCAATCATCACGGCATCGGCACCACAGGCGATGCACTTACATATGTCACCACCGGTGACGATTCCTCCATCAGCCACGATCGGGACGTAGCGACCGCTTTCCTTTTCGTAGTCAGTACGTGCAGCAGCGCAATCGGCAACAGCGGTGGCTTGGGGAATGCCGACGCCGAGGACACCACGAGAGGTGCAGGCTGCACCAGGGCCAATCCCCACCATGACGCCTGCAGCACCAGCGCGCATGAGTTGCAGGGCGACTTCGTAGGTGACGCAATTGCCGATTACTACGGGCACACCCATGTCGCGGCAAAGCGTTTCCAAATTGAGGGTTTCTTGTCCTTCGGGGCCGATGTGGTCGGTGGAGACCACGGTGGCTTGTACAAAAAACAGATCGGCCCCCGCCTCTGCAATCGCCTTGCCAAAGCGCAATGCCGCCACTGGCGTGCCGCTCACAGCTGCAATTCCGCCCTGAGATTTGATCGCTTCAATCCGCTTGCGAATTAGATCTTCCTGAACGGGTTGGCTATAGATCTCTTGCATCAACGGAACAAATTCGTCCTTGCCGACGGATGTGATGCGATCCAAAGCCTCGCTGGGGTCCTCGTAGCGGGTCTGAATTCCCTCCAGATTCAAGACACCAAGAGCTCCGAGTTGGGAGAGCCGTACCGCTATTCCCACGTCCACCACCCCGTCCATCGCGCTGGCAATGATCGGGATTTCTCGCTCGATTCCTCCCAGTGACCAGCTGGTGTTGGTGACCTCTGGATCAACAGTGCGACCCCCGGGCACCAAGGCGATCTCATCGATGCCATAGGCCCGGCGAACAACTTTGGAGCGTCCGAGCTGAATGTCCACCGTTAGTCGTACTAAAGATCAGTACAAACTACCAACCGGTCATGCATTGCATGGCAGTGATCAGGGTCGAACCGAGCCCCTGAAGGCGGTCCAAATGCCGCTCAATTTTGCAAGCAGTGCTTTTCTCTCTTCGCTGCGAATCAGTCTTGTTACGGAGAACCAGATCAGCCAACCCAGGCCAACCAGTTCAAACAATCTTGGAGCGAGAGGGATGCTGCCAATCGCCGCCAAGATTCCGCTGTAAATCCTGATGAGCAGGGTCAACCCAATTAAACCAACGACCAGAAGCAGTGGCCTGCGGGAGCGTTGCCAGAGGTCAACGAGATTGTTCTCATCCCACCACTGCCGGACTTTGGAGCTGAGTAGGTCCCATTCCCCCCCCTCGCTGGAGTTGTCGTCGGAACTGGATGAAGTTGTGGCTGCAACTTGGATGCGCTCAGCGATCGCTTCGGCTGCCGTGGGCTCGGTTGCAGTGGAATCGGCTGCTGCGGGCGTTGAAATCGATGCGTCGACAGGCTCCTGAGTTGTCACCGGATCTGGTGATATTGGCGCCGGGGTGACGGGTTCTGGTGCTTCGGTTTCGGATTGAAGCGGGGTTGCTGCGTTAGCGACTTCGGGGTCGGCTGTTACTGGAACGTCTGCTGCTTCGCCTGATTCGATCGGCTCGGTACTTTTGATCTCCATCGAGGGGCTGGAGTCAGAGGATGCCGGATTGATCGGATCGGTTTCCATGGCTTCAGCAGCACTTGGCGAGTTGCGCAAGCTTAAGGGCGTTGTCACGTGCCGTTTTGAAGACGCAGCAAAAGCTGACCTTTTGGATCCTTCCTTCTCGCGATAAGCTGATCTAAGGCAAATAGGTCTTGTATGGCGGATCCAGTGGGACCCGGCAGCGGCGGTCCCGGCGAATCCGACGATCGGATCATCCAGACAGATTTGCGCAACGAAATGTCGCGCTCCTATCTGGAGTATGCGATGAGCGTGATCGTCGGGCGTGCGCTACCCGACGCTCGAGATGGGCTCAAACCTGTGCACCGGCGAATTTTGTACGCCATGTACGAGCTTGGGCTCACCAGTGATCGGCCTTATCGCAAGTGTGCTCGTGTGGTGGGTGAGGTGCTGGGTAAGTACCACCCCCACGGTGATACGGCCGTTTACGACGCGCTGGTGCGCATGGCCCAGGATTTCTCGATGTCCATGCCTCTGATTGATGGGCATGGAAATTTCGGCTCGGTCGACAACGATCCTCCGGCTGCCATGCGTTACACGGAATCGCGGTTGCAGGCGCTGACCACCGACAGCCTTTTGGAAGATATCGAGGCTGAAACGGTTGACTTCGCTGACAATTTCGATGGTTCGCAGCAAGAACCCACCGTTCTGCCATCGCGGATTCCCCAGCTTCTTCTCAATGGATCAGCAGGGATTGCGGTGGGCATGGCCACCAACATTCCTCCGCACAACCTTGGAGAGCTGATCACGGGTTTGTTGGCCTTGATCCGTAATCCTGAGATCACGGATCAGGAGCTGATGGCTCTTATCCCTGGACCTGACTTCCCCACGGGCGGACAAATTCTTGGTCGCAGCGGAATTCGTGAGACTTACCTCACCGGGCGCGGCTCGGTGACGATGCGAGGGGTTGCTGGTATCGAAACGATCGAGGCGCCTGGTCGCCCGGATCGTGATGCGGTGGTGATTACAGCTCTGCCTTACCAAACGAATAAGGCGGCGATGATTGAACGCATCGCTGAGATGGTCAACGACAAGAAGCTGGAAGGTATTTCCGATATTCGCGATGAGAGTGATCGCGATGGCATGCGCGTTGTTGTGGAGCTGCGCCGCGATGCTTATCCGCAGGTGGTGCTTAACAATCTCTACAAGCTCACCCCACTTCAGAGCAATTTCAGCGCCCACATGCTGGCGTTGGTCAACAGTGAGCCGATTTTGCTCACGTTGCGCAAGATGCTCGAGGTGTTCCTCGAGTTCAGAGTTGAGACGATCGAACGCCGCACGCGCTATTTGCTGCGCAAGGCGGAAGAGCGCGACCACATCCTCTTGGGCTTGTTGTTGGCCCTCGATCAGCTCGATCCGATCATTGCCCTGATTCGTGCGGCACCCGATACGGCAACAGCGCGCACGCAGTTGCAGGAGCGCCATGGATTGTCTGCTGTGCAAGCAGATGCCATCTTGCAGATGCAACTCCGGCGCCTTACTGCTTTAGAGGCTGACAAAATCCGCCTTGAGCATGAGGATTTGGTCACCAAAATCGCCGATTACAAAGACATCCTTGGCCGTAGAGAGCGGGTCTTCGGAATCATTGAAGATGAGCTGGGGCAGCTACGAGACCGCCACGCCGTTCCTCGCCGCACCGAGATTCTTGATCTTGCTGGTGGTCTGGAAGACATCGATCTGATCGCCAATGAGCGTTCTGTGGTGCTGCTCACCGAAACCGGTTATCTCAAACGGATGCCGGTGAGTGAATTTGAAGCCACCAGTCGTGGCACCCGAGGCAAGGCCGGTACGCGCAGTCAAGGAGAAGAAGCGGTCAAGTTGTTCATTGGATGCAACGACCACGACACCTTGTTGCTGTTTAGCGATCGGGGTGTGTCGTATGCCGTTCCTGCTTATCGCGTTCCCCAGTGCAGCCGGACGGCAAAGGGCACTCCGATTGTGCAGCTACTGCCGATCCCTCGGGAAGAAGCGATTACGTCGTTGCTGGCCGTTTCGGAGTTCAACGATGACACCGACTTGTTGATGCTCACCACCGGTGGATACATCAAGCGCACCCGGCTTTCGGCCTTCAGCAACATCCGCTCCAACGGTTTGATTGCCATTGGTTTGGAGGAGGGTGATGCCCTTACTTGGGTGCGTCTTGCTGTGCCAGGAGACAGCGTATTGATTGGCTCACGGGCAGGAATGACGATTCACTTCCGGCTCAGTGATAACGAGTTGCGGCCGCTAGGCCGAACAGCTCGTGGTGTGCGCTCGATGAATTTGCGTGAGGGCGACAGCTTGGTGAGTATGGATGTGCTGCCTGCGGAGTTGGCTGATCAAATCGCTGCCAGTGTCGATGAGGACGACGAGGGAAGTGACGGCGGGGAATCGGCTGCAGCCGAGGGGCCTTGGGTTCTGGTGGCCTCGGCCTCCGGTCTGGGGAAACGGGTGCCGGTGACACAGTTCCGTTTGCAGAAACGGGCTGGGATGGGGCTGCGTGCGATGAAGTTCCGCACCGATGCCGACGAGCTTGTGGGTTTACGGGTGCTGGGAGCCGGAGAGGAGCTGCTGCTGGTGAGTGAAAAGGGAGTGATTGTTCGCACTGGCGCTGATGCCATTCCCCAGCAATCCCGCGCAGCCACTGGCGTTCGTTTGCAGCGCCTGGATAAGGGCGACCGTTTAGCCGATGTTGTGCTGGTTCCCCCTGAGGCCGAAACGGATGACGACACCGAATCCGATTCCGCTGGTGAACCCAACAGCAATAGTGCGCCTGATGTTGTTGCTGAACAGGCAGCCACTCCAGAAGACTTGTCTGAACCTTCAGCTGAGGATTGACCTTGGCTGATTGCGCGGATGTTTTGGTGATTGGGGGCGGTCCTGCTGCCCTTTGCATCAGCTCCGAACTGCATCGGCGCGAGGTTTTAGTAGAGGGAATTGCACCGAATTCGGTGGAGGCACCTTGGCCGAACACGTATGGGATCTGGGCGAAGGAACTTGAGCTGTTGGGTCTCGAACATTTGCTAGAGCACCGCTGGAGCGACACGGTGAGTTTTTATGGTGCTGGTGGCTCGGATTCAGAAGATCTACCCACGCCCCATGGGATGGATTACGGGCTGTTTGATCGCCAAAAGCTTCAGCAGCATTGGCTGGGTGATTGCCGGGGAATGACCTGGCATCAAGACAGTGTTGAGCGCATCGAGTTGCAGGGTGATGTCACCAGCGTGCATTGCGCATCGGGGGTACAGCATCTGGCTCGAGTGGTGATTGATGCATCAGGGCATCGCAGTTCCCATATCCGTCGGCCAGATCAGGGCCCAGTGGCAGGCCAGGCTGCCTATGGCGTGGTGGGTCGATTCAGCAACCCCCCGGTCGAGCCAGGTCGCTTTGTGTTGATGGATTTTCGCTGTGACCACCTCACTGAGGAACAACGCAATGAACCCCCCACCTTTTTGTATGCGATGGATTTCGGTGACGGGGTGTTTTTTGTGGAGGAAACGTCGTTGGCCTTGGCACCTCCTGTGTCTGAGGCTGTGTTGAAGCAGCGCTTAAAACAACGCTTAGCCAACGCGGATGTGGAAATCACTGAGGTGATGGAAGTAGAGCATTGCTTGTTTCCAATGAATTTGCCGCTGCCGGATTTCAATCAGCCGTTGGTCGCCTTCGGTGGAGCGGCGAGCATGGTGCATCCAGCTTCGGGCTACATGGTGGGGGCTTTGCTGCGTCGTGGACCTGGATTGGCGGATGCCCTGGCCGCGGCACTGAAGCAACAACCCAGGCTTGGTTCAGCAGATTTGGCTCGTCTTGGTTGGCAGGCGTTGTGGCCTTGGGAGTTGGTGCTTCGTCACCGCTTATTTCAGTTTGGGTTGGGCCGCTTGATGGGTTTCGATGAACAATTACTGCGCCGGCACTTCACCAGTTTTTTTCAATTGCCCCATGAGGAGTGGAGCGGTTTTCTCACCAACACCTTGTCCCTAACGCGCTTGATGGGTGTGATGCTGCGTCTCTTTGCGATTTCGCCCTGGGATGTTCGGAGAGGGTTGGTGCTTGGGGCGCCAGCAAAGTCGTCTTGATCTCTTGCTTAGCTGTTGATTGCCACTTGTGCCCAATCAGCAGGCTGAATCAAGGGGAACAATGAATCTTCTGCCTCAACGTCATTCAGCCACGCTTCGCTCATCCTGTCTCGGCCATCGATGCAGGCCATCAAGGTCCAGAACCGTTCCAGGTGCCGCTCGATGCGTTCTTTGGCTAGGTCGGTTGTGGTTCCCGCCCGAAGGATGAAGCTCCAGTCCGACGACTGAGCGAGCAGCAGCTCGCGGCCCGCTTGATCGAGCATGCGCAGGCCGATTTCACTCCCCACCCCACGAATGCAGCGTTCTTTCATCGCTCGGCCAGCACGGCTCCATTCCGGAATGATCCAGGCGTTGCTTTCGTTGAGCCAATAATCGTGAAAGCCCCCCTGTCCCCAGCTGGAAGGGGAGGGATCGCAGATCTGCAGGTTGGGTTGTTGGTCGAGCACGCCACGCAGGGTTGTAAACCTCACTTGCTGCTCCGGTCCTTGGCGGAAGAGCTCAGCCAGAAACGATGGACCCTCGAACCACCAATGTCCAAATAATTCAGCATCGAAAGGTGCCACCAACAACGGGGCGTTATCCATGCGTTCTTCGAGGGCTTCGAGTTGGAGGCGCCGCCCCTCGAGGTAATGCTTGGCATGGTCTCTTGTGCGTGCCTGAGCGAGCTCAGGTTCATAGGGCTGTTTGGCTTCCAGCGGAGCGCGTTGATCACTCACGCGATGCAGTTTGAGGCCGAGGGGGCGTTGGGTTGGCAAGCCAAAGGATTCGATCTGCTCTTTCGGAAGATCCCAGCCCAGATCGCGGTGGAATTCCCGGTAGGCGGGATCACCGGGGTAACCATCGCGAGCAGACCAGACGGGCAGCGTTGCGTCACTGTCCCGCCCGAAAAAGGCCACACCGTTGCGGCTACAGATCGGGGCGTAAACCCCGTACCTCGGCCTTGGTTTGGCGTGAAGAAGTCCGTGGCCATCGAGCACCGCGTAGCGCAGTCCGGCATCGCGCATCCATCGATCCAGCCCCTCGTAATAGGCGCATTCCGGCAGCCAGATCCCGAGAGGCTGTTCGCCGATCAGGCGTTGATGTTCGCGGACTGCCGTGCGCAACTGGGCGCGCACCGCTTCTGGATGTTCTCGCAGCAGTGGCAAGTAGCCGTGAGTTGCCCCGCAGGTGAGCAGGTCGAGCACACCTTGTCGTTGCAGGGCGCGGAAACGGCTGATCAGATCGCCATTGCTGTTCTGCCAGCTCAGGAGATAGCGCTCAAAGCAGCTCTGCAGGTGTACGGCAGCAACTTTGCGATCGCTGGGGGCCTGTTGCAGGAGCAGCAAGCGTGATTGAACCCAGCTTGGGAAGCGTTTATGGAGTGTGTTGTCTGCGAGCAGCGACAACAGGGTCGGTGAGATCCCCATTGTGAGGCGCGCTTGCTGGGCAGGGTCGCTCGCAGCAGACTCCAGCATCTCCAAAAGTGGGAGATAACACTCGATGAGCGCTTGAAAAAACCAGTCTTCTTCGAGCGAGTTCGCCTCGCTTGCCCGCACATAAGGAAGGTGCGCATGGAGAACAAGGGCTAGTGCTCCTTGGGCCAATGCTCACTCTCTCTTTCGGTCATTTGAATGTACCGGTATTTCTCCCTAAAGCAGCCGGCTCGTAACGCCCGTCTCGCTTAGAGTGGCTTAACTCATAGTCATTCCGACTAAAACCCTTCGAGGCTTTAGCCATGGCCAAGGATCCAGGTCGCGTTTTGATCTTCGACACCACTCTTAGAGATGGTGAACAATCCCCAGGGGCCAGCCTCAACCTTGAGGAGAAGCTTGCGATTGCGCAGCAACTGGCCCGTCTTGGTGTTGATGTCATCGAGGCTGGATTCCCGTTTGCGAGCCCTGGTGATTTCGCTGCTGTGCAGCGCATTGCCCAGCAGGTTGGTGGTGAGAATGGCCCGATCATCTGTGGTTTGGCCCGTGCCTCCCGCGGCGACATCAAGGCCTGCGCTGATGCCGTCGCTCCGGCCCCAAAGCAACGCATACATACATTTATTGCCACCAGCGACATCCATCTCGAACACAAGTTGCGAAAGAGCCGTAAAGATGTGCTCGGCATCGTTCCAGAGATGGTTGCCTACGCCCGCTCTTTTGTAGACGACGTTGAATTTTCATGTGAAGACGCGGGGCGCAGCGACCCTGAGTTTTTGTATGAAGTGATCGAAGCGGCCATCTCTGCTGGTGCTAGCACCGTGAACATTCCAGATACGGTGGGCTACACCACACCGACTGAATTCGGCCGCTTGATTGAGGGCATTAATCGAAACGTGCCCAACATCGATGAAGCGGTGATTTCGGTTCATGGCCATAACGATCTTGGGCTGGCAGTTGCAAACTTCCTCGAGGCTGTTAAGTCAGGTGCGCGTCAGTTGGAGTGCACGGTGAATGGCATCGGCGAACGCGCCGGTAACGCCGCTTTGGAAGAGTTGGTGATGGCGATGCATGTACGCCGGCGCTATTTCAATCCTTTCTTTGGACGTGATGAGGATTCACCAACCCCGCTCACTGCAGTCCGTACGGAGGAAATCACGAAGACCTCGCGCCTGGTCTCCAATCTCACCGGCATGGTGGTGCAACCCAATAAGGCGATTGTGGGTGCCAATGCGTTCGCGCATGAATCTGGCATCCATCAAGACGGAGTGCTGAAAAACCGGCTCACCTACGAAATCGTTGATGCGCGCACCGTTGGGCTCACCGACAATCGGATCTCGCTGGGCAAGCTCAGCGGCCGAAGCGCTGTTCGGGCTCGGCTCGAAGAGCTCGGCTATGACCTCAGCCGTGAGGACCTTGATGATGCCTTTGCTCGCTTCAAGGATCTTGCTGATCGCAAGCGGGAAATTACGGACCGCGATCTCGAATCGATCGTCAGTGTTCAGGTGCAACAACCCGATGCCAAGTACCAGCTCAAGCTGGTGCAGGTGAGCTGCGGCAGCAGTCTTCAGCCCACAGCGACTGTGACACTCGCCGATGAGAATGGCCAGGAGCAAACAGCAGCCTCTGTTGGCACCGGACCGGTGGATGCTGTTTGTCGTTCCCTCAACCAACTGGCAGGAGAGCCCAATGAATTGGTGGAGTTTTCTGTGAAGTCGGTGACGGAAGGCATTGATGCCATGGGTGATGTCACCATTCGTCTGCGTAGAGACGGCCAACTCTATTCCGGTCATTCCGCGCATACGGATGTGGTGGTGGCCGCCGCTGAGGCTTTTGTGAATGCTCTGAATCGTCTTGTTGCAGGAACAGCAGGACCAACCATTCATCCGCAACTGGATATGGCTCAGCTGGATTCAAGCCCTGTTCATTAATTAGGGCTCCATGTCGCTCAAAACCACCTTGCGTCCGGCTCCCTTGCTGCAGTTGCTGCTGCTGATCCTGCTGGCACTTGCCGTGCTGGTTCCGCTTCTGTGGCTGGTGAGCACATCTTTAAAGGGCCCCGCTGAGGACATCTTCACGAGCCCTCCCTCGCTCCTTCCAACACAGCCCAGCCTCGATGCCTACTGGCGGCTGATTCGGGACAACCCACTTTGGACATACATCGTCAATAGTTCCGTCGTCAGTTTTCTGGCGGTGGTGGCCAATCTTCTGTTCTGCTCCTTGGCGGCTTATCCACTGGCGCGTATGCGCTTTTTTGGTCGGGGTCTTGTTTTGGCGCTTGTCGTTGCCACGATTCTCATCCCTTTCCAGGTTGTGATGATTCCGCTGTATCTACTGATGGTTCAGCTTGGCTTGCGCAACACCTTGATGGCTCTCGTGATTCCTCAGGCGGCAACCGCCTTTGGGCTGTATCTCTTGCGTCAAAGCTTCCTCGGTGTACCTGTTGAGTTGGAAGAAGCCGCACGCATCGATGGTTGCAGCAAGCTCGGTGAATGGTGGAACGTGATGATTCCAGCTGCCAAGGCAGATCTGATCACCTTGGCGATGTTCGTGTTTATCGGCACCTGGAGTGACTTCCTCTGGCCCTTGGTGATCCTTGATGATCCTGGTTTGTTCACTTTGCCGCTTGGACTTCAGCAGTTGGCTAGCAGCTTTTCCCTCGATTGGCGGATTGTTGCTGCCGGTTCCGTGGTGTCGATCCTTCCGGTGTTGGTGATGTTTGTACTGCTACAGCGCTTCATCCTTCCCAATGCCAGTGGAGATGCGGTTAAGGGATAGGAATGAAATCCATCGATGGTGGCGGCATTGGCTCTGAGCGCCGAATCCGTTGCCGTTCTTGGGTGCGCCATCGCTGCTGCGCTTGCCTCATGTCTTCGACTTGTGTTTCAAGGGATTGTTGGCGGCGTTGCAGGAACTCCAGTTGTTGCTCCATCAGGCTGGTGTTGTTGACCTCAGTGCGTTGCTGTTCAAGCTCATGGAGTTGAAGTCGCAGGGCGCGTATGGCTTCGGTGTGATGACGGAATCCCTGCCAGAGTCCCAGGAACAACAGGGTGAGCATTGGTAGGGCCACCGCTTCGATGACACGCCATCGGGAACCCATGGTTAGCGAGAAGGCTTGTATTTGTCTGAGCATGATGCTCACTTCAGGCTGGTAGTGCTTTAAACGGTGTCAGGTTGTTGCGGGCTGAACGTTAAAAGGGTGGGGCGCTGGAGTAGATCAAGTTGAGATGACCCTGGGCCATGTCTCTGCAAGATCTCGATCAATTGCTTGGCTCACGTCATGACGATCCGGATTTGGCAGCGCAACTTGCCCAGCCATTGCCGTTGGAGGAGTTGATCACTCTGGCCCAATCTCGTGGTCTCACGATCACCGAAGACGACGTCTTTCAGGCTCAGCAACGTGAGCAAACCAATGCCAGTGCTGCTGATTTGCAACAGCAAATGGCTCCTGAGTCCCGCCGGCTCAGGCACTTTATTCCAGGGTGATGGGCGCTGTTCAGCGTTTGGGATCTCTGACGATCCAAGACCGCGCACTCAAATCTCACTATCAAGAAACCGATCCCTTATTGAGCCATGGCTTCTTTCACAATCAGCATCGAGGGTGGATCCAGCTTTAGTTGCGCCGATGATCAATACATCCTCGATGCAGCCGAGGAGCAAGGCATCGATCTGGCCTATTCCTGTCGAGCTGGAGCGTGCAGCACATGCGCTGGAAAAATCCTCAAAGGAAGCGTTGATCAGGCTGACCAAAGCTTTTTGGACGACGATCAGATGTCGAAGGGGTTGTCCTTGCTTTGTGTGAGCTATCCGCTGAGCGATTGTTTGATCAAAACCAGCGTGGAGGATGAGCTCTAAGCGAGTTTGACCACGTCAGGGGTCTCCCCATGGGTCTGGCCGATTAACAAGGCGTGGTTCACAGCCCCTTCATGGCTATGAAAGTTCCAGGCCGATTCAACGCTAGAAACCCCTTCAATGGACTGGGTTTGATGATTCAGGCTTAAGTAGCTACCAGTGCAGTTTTGACGAAGCACATAGCGTTCGGCAGCTGGGGCTCTCATTGGGATCTCATCAAGGCTTAATTCCGGGTTAGCGATGGCCCAAGCCCGATCTGTCGGCCTACAGGATTTTCTTGGTTTTCAGCCCTTGACATTGTTACAACGAATCCTGTGCTTGCTCATAGGTATTTGTGGCACTGTTTTCAGGTGTAAAAGCAGTTCGACGCGTCCAGACCAACCCAACTGGGGCCTGCGCTTGCCTCTGATATCCCCCGTTCCTAAACCAGGGCTCGTTGAACGCCTTAAAACAGCTGGGATCGAGTCCCCAGGTGTTTTGGAGGTAATCGGCACATGTCTGTTCTGATGCTGGATCGTTCTGTTGCCAGTGCACTAACGAAAGAAGTTTTGGCCGAATCGTCACGACTGCAATCTTCCCTGTGGGTGCTGTTTCCGGGTCTGGCTCGATCCACTCTTCGACCCGTTCTTGAGCTACAAACAAGCGCAATGCACTGTTGCAATCGCGACCGTCTAGGGGGTATTTGTCGAGATAGAGGCGTCGCGCTCGTTTGAACAGGGCCGAGGGCGCGCGTGCCATCAGTTGCTCAAATGCGACCTGGAGTTTTGGATGGCTCATCGTGAGCTGAACGTGACGTTTCGGCTGTCTTCTAGCTTCTCCTTTGATGCGGTCGCACAGAAGTGGAAGACTGGTGACAGATGCGTGATTGGAACATTGCCAAAACTTGTTCGTTCTTTATACCGATTGATTGCTTTGGACGGCAGTCCTCATCCTGTGCTGGACGCTCCCTATGAATCGATGGATGCCGCTGAAGCGGCGGCCCAGAGTTGGTGTTCTGGTCAGGGGCGTGATCTCTCCATTCAGCAGCGCGGGATCGGTTTAGAGGTGCAAACAAGTTGTGGTGCTTGGAGAACGATTCGCTATCCCCAGGCTTGTCTTCGTGATGGAGGAGAGAACTCCTCTGTCCATTGAGCTCTAATGCCATGAATGTGAGCGTGGATCTCTGTGTTGTGCCTGTGGGCCTTGAAGGTTCGTTGGCGCCTTGGGTGGCGATCTGTCATGAACTGATCAAAGACTCGGGACTTGATTACGAGCTTGGGCCCAATGGAACAGCGATTGAGGGGGACTGGGATGCTGTGTTTGCTTGTGTGAAGCGCTGCCATCAGCGCCTGCATGGGGAGGGGGTGCCGAGAGTTCATGCCACCCTTCGCGTCAATACGCGTGTGGATCGGGAGCAGTCGTTTCGCGACAAAGTTCCCAGCGTTGAGCGTTTGATCCAGCGTTGAGCGTTGTCGAGAGTTGAGAACTTGCGGGGCTTTGGGTCTGGCGCAAATCTGTAGATCCAAAATCGCGCATTCTCATTTGTCTCTCCCGTGTCTTGAATGAGATCAAGCGTCGGCTAGGCCGTTGATGTGGCAATCCGTTCTTCGTTCCTCGTGGCTGGTTCTCGTTGTGATGGGGGCCCCTTTGCTGGGGGCAAGCTCGATTGGAGCTCCAGTGCAAGCCCAGTCATGGGCTGATATTGGCAACTATTCCTCTCTTCTGCGACGGGCAGGCACCCAAACCTTGGTGGCAAAAGACTGCCCCTCTGGACTCTTTGGTGCCTTTCATACCGGACGGAATGTCTTGCTCTTGTGCTCTAACAACCTTCAGGATGACCCTGCTCAAGTTTGGACTGTGCTGGCCCATGAATCAGCGCACGTGATGCAGCATTGTCAACAGGGGCCTCTCTTGCCAGATCATCTGATTGGCAGCGCCCTTGCCCAGATCGAGAAGCAATCGTTGAGTTCGTTTCAGGAATTGCGGTTGTATCACCAGTCCCAGCGCCGCGATGAAATTGAGGCAAGGCTGGTGCAGGGATTACCGATGGCTGAAGTGAAGGCGTTGTTTCGAGGCTTTTGTGGCGATCGCCTGAGGCGACTAGCTCCCAAGAACTCTGCTGTTGAGGGGTTAGGCGATGGATGAGGACGCACCGATCACGCCTATTACTGGTCCCAATATCGATGCAGAGGGCCGTCTGACCTACATGGGGGAAGACGGACGTCGTTATGTGGTGATGGATGGCGATGAACGGGATGAAACCTCTTCAGCAGCTGTCATGGAGGCACTTCGTAGTGCTGGACCCTTGTTTGAGGAAATTGAAACTCTCTGCCAGGGCTGGGTGGACGAGGTTAGTGACGCCGCCTTAACCAGGGCAGAAGCGGTTGCGTTACTGCTCGCCACCCTTGAGACCTTGCTGGATGACGAGAACTGACACTCCGGTGTTTACGGTGGCAATTCCTGGTTTGATCTTCGATGGGTCCCAAGTTGCCCGGCTATTGGTTGATGACCTGGCTTGGACTAATCGGGAATTTACTGGCTTTGCCGGTGATTGGTCTTGTTGCTTTCCAAGCCCCCAGCCTTCAGGCCGCCACCATCAGCGTGGCGTTCGCACTTGCCTGGCCCGCGGCAATCGTGGGGATCGTGGCCTCTGCTGGTTTGCTCGGTGAGCGGCACTGGGGCGTGATTTTGGCCATTGTCTCGTTGTCGATGGCCTTGGCTGGATCTTTGCCCTACGGCATCGTGCGCCTCTCCTTGCTTGCATTTGGGGGAGGGGACAAAGCGATTGTGTTGGGGGTGGCCTCGATTGTGTTGGGCGTTCTCAATGTTCTCGCCCTTCTTTATTGGTGCCGTCCGGGCCATCGCCGTGGTGGTCGCCTCTAAGCGATGTCCGAGGCGTCGCAATCGATTGAAGGATCTTCACTCGTAGGGCTTCAGGTTCATTTGTGGCATCAACGTTTTTTGGTTGTGGAGAAGCCTTCCGGGTTGCTGAGTCAGCCCGGTCTTGGCGACTCCCAGAGCGATTCCTTGATCACCCGTCTACAAGCTGTTCGGCCAGAGCTTCGGCTCGTGCATCGTCTTGATCGCGATACCTCCGGTTTGCTGCTGTTGGCCAGGGATCCAGAAAGCTTGAAAGTGCTTGGAGGGTTGTTTGCCGAACGGAAGGTGCACAAGTTCTATGCAGCCGACGTGCATGGTCATCCCAAATCACGTTCAGGGGCGGTGCGCTTGCCCTTGGCGCGTTTGTCTGCCCACCCACCCCGTTATGGGCCTCGCAGGGATGGACGCTCCTGCTTGACCTTGTGGCGCTGCGCCCAGATGGGATCCGACCGCTCACGCCTATGGCTCGCTCCTCGAACAGGTCGTTCCCATCAATTGCGGGCGCATTTGGCAGCGATTGGTTTACCCATCATCGGCGATCCGATCTATGCATCATCTGGGCTGGGTTCCCCCGGGGAACGTCTTCACCTGCATGCGCTCGGCTTGAGTTTTTCTGATCCATTCAGCGGTCAGCGCATTCGGGTGCGCTCTTCTCTGCCTTGGTCCTAGAGATTGCTTATGCGCTGAAGCTGCGTTTTGCCGGGATGGGATAGGGAATGCGTCGGTGGCGCATGCGCCTCCAGACGCGTACAAAAGCATGCATCACCAGGTCAACTTCGGCGCGACTAAGACTGCTCTGACTCAGTTGTCCGTCGGCTAGGCGCGCTTCCACGATGCGCTTCACCGTGGTTTGTGCTTCGCTGTCGCTGGTGTCGGGGGGGAGTGATCGCAACGCGGCCTCGCAGCCATCAGCCAGCATCAAGATTCCAGTTTCTTTCGAGCGAGGTGTGGGGCCTCGATACCGGAATAAGTGTTCTGAAACCGTTGGATCCCTTTGCTTGGCTTGATGCAGGAAAAAACCCATCCGTAAGGTGCCTTGATGCTCCGGAATGAAATCCGCGATTGGCCTCGGCAAGCGGTAGCGCCGGGCCAGTTTTAGGCCTTCGTCTACATGGGCCTGGAGAACTCCGGCACTCGCGACCGGGTCGTTCAATTTGGTGTGTGGATTCTCTTCGCCAGTGGTTTGATTTTCAATGAACCAGTTCGGGGCATGGAGTTTGCCCACATCGTGATAGAGGGATCCTGTTTTGATCAGATCCACATCGGCTCCAATGGCACGAGCTCCCTCTTCTGCCAAACCACAGATCATCAGCGTGTGCTCAAACGTTCCAGGTGCTTCCGACGACAATCGGCGCAGCAGCGGACGTTCTTGATCGGCTAGTTCCATCAACCGGGCTCGCGTGAGCAGGCCGAATGAGCTTTCCAGCAGAGGAATCAGCAGGATCGTGAGCATCATTAACAGACCCATCAGCAGGGCCTCGGACGCGAGTTCTCCTGTATCGGGTGTGAGCCGTGTCCAGGACAGGTTCACGGCTTCAAATGGTTGACGAAGCACCACCATTTCCGCGACTAACGCACCCAGTGGCAGCAACACCGCCAGTTGCAATAACTGTGCTCGGCTGCGCAAGCGTCCGGCCTGAATTGCGGCGATCGCCGCAACGGCAGCTGTGATCAGCAGCCGGCCTTCGCCCAATCCACTCACTGGAGTTGGCCAAAGCAAACAGCTCATGGCCATCCAGGCCAGGCCACTGGTGGTTCCGAGGCCTTGGGCTAGAAGCAAAGTGGGTGGCACGATCACAGCGAGTGGGCTAACGGCTGCACCGAACCAAATCTTGCCGAATTGGCTGATGAACAGTAAGCCGATCGCTAGAAACCCGTGGGATGCCTCAAGACAGGGCCTTTCCCTTTTCATCACGAGCAGCATCACGCCGCAACTCGCTAGTGCTTCGGTGAACCGCAACAACCAGATTCCTACTTTCGGGCTGCGATTAATCAGTCCGAAGAAATCGAGCACGTCGTAGGCCTGCGAGCTGATTGGTTCGCCTTTGCGGGTAATCAGATCGCCTGCTTTCACTTCGATGGTTGGAATCCCTTGCTGAGTGATGAGTTCTTCAATCAGTCGTTGACTGCGCAGGGGGTCGGTCTGAAGGTTGCTGGCTCCTTGCAGTGTTGTTGTTGCGATCTTGCTGCCGATGGTTCTGGCTGGAGCGTCCTCAGGTCCCAGTGCTTCGAGTTGCAGTGATGAAGCCTTCCTGAGTTGTTCGATCGCCAGTGTGTTTACAAGCCCTTGGCTGAGCATGCGATCAACAGCCCTGCGGATCGTCATGTCCCAGTTTTTACGATCCGTTTGTGACCGTTTTTCCAGCCATAGTTGTTCGTCTGTAGTCAGATTGACGGGGCCAATCCGGTCAATGTTCTGGCTTCTGGCTACGCGTTCTAATTCGGCGAGATGACGTTCGAGCCTCAGTCTGAGGAGGCTCGATTGCTGCGCATCCACCACTTGAACAAAGGTGTTGGGCATCAAGCTGGAACGCCTTTGCTCAAGCGCTTCGCTGTCCACCACTCGCGCTGCCTTCGGAGCTATTGAATTAAATGGTGCTGGGATTCCTGGGCGTAAGTCGGGTTCCACCAGCCAGGGCCAGCTGGAGACCAGGGCTACGGCAATGCAGACCAGCAGCAATCCTGCCTTCTGAAGGCGATTCCAACGCAGCACAGGGCGTCGCGGTGACTCTCTCCGCAACCAGCTTCTCCAGAGCCGGGCCAGAAGATGAGATCGGAACACAGCTGTTGATCACTGATATAGACGCTAGCCCCACTGAGGAAGCATGCTGTGGTGAGTGTCAACAGACCTCGATGGCTCTCAGGCTGGATGGCAAGCAGCTCGCCGCGCAGCTTGAAGTGCGGTTGCAGCAGCAGATTCAAAAGGGAATTGCGGCAGCAGGGCGATCACCAGGCCTGGCCGTGCTGCGAATTGGCGACGATCCGGCCAGTGCGGTCTACGTGCGTAACAAAGAGAAGGCCTGTGCACGCATCGGTGTGGAGAGCTTTGGCTCCCATCTACCCGCTGATGCTTCACAGCAAGAGGTGTTAACAGCAATTCGCGAACTGAATGCTGATGATCGGGTGGATGGAATCCTGCTCCAGCTGCCGCTGCCGGAGGGATTGGATGAGACCCCGCTGCTGGCTGAAATCGATCCAAATAAAGATGCTGATGGACTGCACACCTTGAATCTCGGGCGCCTGTTGAAGGGTGAACAGGGTCCACGAAGCTGCACGCCGGCAGGCGTGATGGTGATGCTCCGTGATCAGGGGATTGATCCCGCCGGCAAGCGTGCCGTCGTGGTGGGCCGCAGCATCTTGGTGGGTCAGCCGATGGCCCTCATGCTTCAGGCGGCGAACGCCACCGTCACGGTGGCTCACTCGCGTACGCAACATCTGGAATCGATCACTCGTCAGGCCGAGATTCTTGTGGTGGCTGCTGGTCGCCCCGAAATGATCGGTGCAGATCACATCACACCGGGTTGTGTGGTGGTGGATGTCGGCATTCATCGCCGCCCTGAAGGTGGACTTTGCGGTGATGTGTGTGCTGAGGAATTAGAGCCCGTTGCCGCTGCGCTCTCTCCAGTCCCTGGAGGGGTTGGCCCCATGACAGTGACGATGTTGCTGGTCAACACTGTGCTGGCCTGGTGTCGACGCCATCAGGTGGCATTGGAATTGTCTGATTTGGTGGTTTGAACCCCTCGGCCTGAGAGAATTCCATCAGCACTGCGTTCACCATGTCCGCTGCGGCCACTAGCCCCGAAAGCGTGCCGTCCTCCGGTGAGCTCCTCTCCACGTTTGACTTTGCGAATTACCTAAAGCTCTCCCGCGATCGTGTGGAGATAGCTCTGGATGCCTCGATGGGACCTGAGCGTCCTGAATCTTTGCGTGATGCGATGCGCTACTCCCTTCTGGCAGGGGGAAAGCGGTTGCGCCCGATTTTGTGCCTAGCGGCTTGTGAATTAGTCGGGGGATCGTCCGAGTTAGCCATGCCAACGGCGGTGGCGCTGGAAATGATCCACACCATGTCGTTGATTCACGACGACTTGCCGGCCATGGACAACGATGACCTGCGCAGGGGGCGTCCCACCAACCACAAGGTGTATGGAGATGCCATGGCCATCCTTGCCGGTGATGCCATGCTCAGCCGCGCTTTTGAAATGGTGGCTGTCCGCAGTGCAAACGTTCCCGCGGATCGCTTGTTGCGGGTTGTTGGTGAATTGGCTCTTGTATCGGGAGCGCCTGGCTTGGTCGGAGGTCAGGTTGTTGATCTTGAGTCCGAGGGGCAAGCCGTTGATCTCGAGACCCTTGAGTACATCCATCTTCACAAGACCGCAGCCTTGCTGCGTGCCTGTGTTGTGACAGGAGCTCTGATCGGAGGAGCGAATGACGACCAATTGCAGGCGATGCGCACCTATGCCAATGGCATTGGTTTGGCCTTCCAGATCATTGACGACATCCTCGATGTAACCGCCAGCAGTGAAGTGCTCGGTAAAACTGCCGGCAAGGATCTGCTTGCCGATAAAACGACCTATCCCAAGCTTTTGGGACTTGATGCTTCGCGGGAGAAAGCGTTGCAGTTGGTGCGGGAGTCCAAGGCCGCGCTTGAACCTTGGCGTGACAAAGCGGCGCCCTTGTTGGCTCTCGCCGACTATGTAGCGAGTCGGGATTGTTGAGCATGGCGATTTCAACGATGTCGATGCTGTCGATGCCCGCTCAAATTTTGGATAATGCCGTGCTCGCCTGGGGATTAGCGGCCTGCGGTTTGGCGCAGTTCTCCAAGCTGTTCCTGGAATTGGTGTTGAATCAGCGCTGGAGGCCGGCGGTGCTGTTTGAGACCGGAGGGATGCCATCCAGTCACTCGGCATTGGTGACGGGTACTGCCGCTGGAGTGGGCTGGCAGATGGGGTTCGATCAGCCTGCATTTGCGTTGGCTGCCACTGTGGCTTTCGTTGTGATGTACGACGCCAGCGGGGTGCGCCGGGCGGCAGGATTTACGGCCGCTCGCCTTAACGAACTTCCTGATTCGCTCTGGCCTACTCCACCGGAAAAGCCACTGAAAGAACGGCTTGGTCACACGCGTACGGAGGTTTTGGTGGGCAGTCTGTTGGGACCTTTGATCGCACTCCCAGGACTCTTTTTTGTGGGCTCGCCTCTGCATTTGGCCCAAACGTTTGGTTTGTTCAGCGGGTGAGCAGGCTCAAGCCCTCTGAGGCCATCCTCACCGACGATCAGCAGACGGCAGCTGCCTTGTTCGAGACGTGGCTTTCAAATGAAGAACCAGGCATTCCGTTTGTGTTGAGCGGTTATGCCGGTAGTGGCAAAACCTTCCTCTCAATGCGTTTGTTGCGTCAAGTGGAAGCTACAGGGCTGTGTTGGACCGTTGTCGCTCCCACCCATAAAGCCGTTGGTGTGTTGCGCCACGCCCTTGACTTAGAAGGTCTTCACCCCACTTGGTACCCCTCCACCATCCATCGACTGTTGCGACTCAAGTTGCGTCGCCAAGGGGATCGGGAGGTATGCGAATCCACCGAACAAACGGCGGCCTCGTTGGAACATCTCGGCCTGGTCCTGGTCGATGAATCCTCCATGGTTGATAGCTCGCTGTTGTCGGTCGCGCTGCAGTGCGCTCACCCTTTCAAAACTCGGCTTGTGTTCGTTGGCGATCCTGCCCAGCTTCCGCCCGTGGGAGAAGCGGATAGCCCTGTGTTCTCCATGGACCGCGCGATCACAGCGTCGCTCAAGCAAGTGGTTCGTCATCAAGGTCCTGTGCTGCAACTGGCGAGCTGCTTGCGCGATGGACGCTTGCCCTGTGAGCTGCCGCCATTAATGCCTCCACTGCGCAGCGAATTGGGTCAGGTGGGTGTGCTCAATCGCTCGGCTTGGCTCATTCAGGCTCAAGATGGCCTGCGTCGTGCTGCGGCTTGTGACAACCCTGATGCAGCACGCATTCTTTGCTACACCAATCGCACCCTTGATGCACTTGTGCCACATGCACGACGAGCCATTCATGGTGAGATGGCGGATCAGATGGACGTTCTTCCAGGCGAAGTCCTAATCAGCCGGACGGCGGTGATGGCTCCTGCCTCACGAGATGGGGCAGAAACAGGGGAAGAACCTGATCTGGTGCTGGGCTCGAATCGGGAAGTGGTGGTGGAGGACGTCACCCCTGAACGTTGTGACCTCGCTGAATTTGGGTTTGCGGGGGAGACGCAGATGGCACTCGCTGGATTCGAGGCCCCTGTCATCGACACCGTGACGGCGAAGGTCCGTAGTGGAGAGCTGGAACTAAGTTTGCGCTTGCAGCCGCCTTCCGGAAGTGGTGCACGGCAGCTCCTTGATGGGGTCCTTCAGGGCCTGCGCACCCAGGCCAGGGATGCGGGAAAGAGAGGAGGGAGGCCGCTTTGGCGTCGGTATTTTTTGATCCGTGATGCTTTTGCTTCGTTGGGTCCAGCAGCCGTGCTCACTGTTCATCGCAGTCAAGGCAGCAGTTTTGGAGAGGTGTTTGTCGCCGATGACGTGTTCTGGCCGCAGGACCTTGTCCTGCGACGGCAGTTGGCTTATGTCGCTGTCAGTCGGGCGCAAGAGGCGGTCTGGATGACGGGAAGGTCATCATCAGCCAAAGCGGTGGAACGCTGGACGCGGGCGCTGAAGAATGAAGAACAACAATGAAATGCTGGTTCTAATCTGCCGAATGACAAAAGTAAGGAAGCGCAAAGAGAATCAGTGCCAATTGACCATTGGTTTGAACTAGATTCTGGCTTTTTTTATGACCTGGTGTTGCAGGCTAATTGAGGATTGTAAATCAAAAGATAGTTTTCATGCCAATGGAAGCATTTAACTGGTTATGTGCTTCCTAATCGACTTCAAAGGTTCTTCGAGAAGTCTTGACGGTATTACCTGGCCATCTCTTCTAGTCATCCGTATTCGTTTCTTGTTCAAGATGCTTGGTAATGCACATGGTGACGCAAACACCATCCTTGAGTCCGCAACTTGTGACACATTCCAGATAAGCATCAACGGCATCCCAGCGCTCTGTAATTGAGGTGTAGGTGTGTTCAGCTCTGATTGTTTTCATCTTGTTCTCCCAAGTGAGAATTAATTACGATGATTTTTATTGATTGGCAAGTAAATGATTGCGATATGCATAGTTCCTAGGTTTATTTGCTCAGTTGAGATACACAAAAGGGCAAGAATGCCCGCCTCAATAGCTTTATATTCCCTTAATGTTTGAAAGAAAATGTCTGTTTGGTCAATAAAAAGCGCCTGCGCTTAGGAGCGCAGGCGGCATTGTCGTTAGAGCGGTTTCATTCCTGTGGCAATTACTGCACAAGATGTGAAAAACAGAGGTGAAATAATGTGTATGTGGCGATACCAATCGAGATGGCTGGAACTGTAAAGCTCATTCCTACTCCTGTTGATGTCAATAATTTAATAACGGGGATTTGCAGGCTCTGCATCAGTAACTACATAATTCTTCTAAGGAGTAATAATGCCTAGTCGGTTTTGTAGGAATTGATATTGTTTGAGAATGTGGGGCAAACAAGTGTGATTATTTCTCTTGATTGCCTTCTGCCCTAAGTTTAGTAGATGACGTAGGCATCTTTGAACACTACTTTAGTTGTCAAATCTGTCCTCGATGGTTTGGAGTAGTTAGTGTTTAGTTCTTGTCATGCTCCAGGTCTGGCTAGCCTCGTTTAGGTGATGCGAATAAGTCTTTGAATCAAAAATAATGTACGTTTATGGCTAAGTCCCTGGTCCAGTAGTTTATTCGTGACCTTATTGTCTTGTGCTCATGCCTTAATGCGAAACTAAAACTCGCAGTGCTTTGATCTATAGGGCACATACTGGAGGTGGCGCAATGTCTTTAGATTCGGATGATAAGAGTCTGTTTTGGATGTCATTCTGGCGTAATTCAATGGCTTGATTCATTACCTCTATGGCCAAATGCATTAGTTGTCCATTGGGGATTGCTTCATTTGTTGAGGTGTGCGAAGTCGTCATGAGTTTCTGCAACTGAGCGATACTGCGACCTTATGGTTTCCCTTTGACACTGTTTGTATCCATCAACACTCTCTTTAGTAGTGAGCCGTTCCAAAAGCATCCTTGGGAGATCAAGTCAGTCTGATTTTGAAGGTTGGTAGGTTCTGAACTTTTTTCAAGTGGCTGAAGTCACCTATCAATGCCTCCCGCAGTGTTTGTTTTCATTGCTGGCTACTGGCAGGGGGTGGACCTTCACCTTCGAGTCATCAGAGTTCTGCAGTAATACAGGTCCCTTGATAATCGGAATGCAACGTTTTCCTGAGTTCAAAACTAGGTTGCGGTCCTTGCCTGTTCTGTCGGCATGTCTTCCTTTGAACCTCTGAGTCTTCTCTCGAATGAGCATCTTTTGTAGATGTTCAAGCTGTGGCAGACGACTGTTTAGTTCTTGGTTGGTGTATGTGAATTCGAATGATTGAGCAGCTCGCCAGCCAAGAGGTCTTTGACCAGCATCGATAGCCCAACACCCATCAGAGCGAGAGCAATGCCTTGATCGGTGTCTGCACTTTTAGACACTTTTCTGGAAAGTTCTTGGTGTTGTTTCCAGGTGAAGTGCATGGATGCCAGAGGTGACAATGCTTTTTAGGCTAATAAGTGGTTGCAATCAAAGGTATAAGAGCGGTTCGGAAATGATCTGTAATAAGAGAAATGTAGTGACTTGAGCATGCAATCGCCAAATCGGTTGCAATAACTACCTGATTGATTTGCGTTGCCCTGTCTTACGGGTTACCTTCAGCTCGCCAAGCAAAAAGACCCATGGATCCAATTGCTTTGACCATCGGACAAATGTTCGAAGTCGAGAAGTTTTCTAGAGAGATTGATAGTTCCAAGGATGTAGAAGAGCTGCAATCGATCGCTAAACAGCTTCTTGTGGCTTGGAAGCAGCAGCAAGCGGCGTCAGCTTGGGTTATCCGTCAGCAGCAAGGTCTTTGACGACTTTCTTGGTCCGGATCGTTTCAATGTCTTGAGGCAATAATTTTTAAAGCACCCATTGCTTTGTGTTGATCAAACTGAAGGTCTTGATGCCTTCTAAATTTGGTGTATAGAAATACAATGCCTGGCTTTTGCTATTCAAATTATTGAGCTTGTGCTGGCTCATATTCTCTGTTTCTTCTTTCGCTCTTAAGTCAGTGTTAGACCGCTGATTCCTTGCCAGCCGAGGTAACTTCCTATTCCAATACTCACGGCGGCAACAACGAGTTCGCCTCGTGCAAACAGAATCTTTTTTCCGCGCTCCAGTAAAGGTACGACTTTGTCGCGACCAACCGCAACAGCAATTAGTGGGGTCAGCAGCAACAGGCTTGCCCCAAGTGTGAAGGCCAAAAGTCCAATCAGCTCTTGCCATGTGGGCAGTTGAGCCGCCAAGACAACGCCGGCTGATTTTGCAAACAGCACGAGATCATCAGGACTGGCAACTTCCGCGACCGCACCCAAAAACAACAACAGTGGGAGGGGCATGTTCACAAAGCGATCCACGCTTGCGGTCCATGCCGGCGGTGTGTCTCCATCGGTCAACGAGCGCATTAATTCCCTGCCGCCAACTGCAATTAAGGCACCACCAGCGAGGAGATCTAAGCCGGTGCGGTGATGGGAGCCTTGCGTCATGTCCAGCACCAGCGAATGACCCACCGTCACGAGTAAGGCTGATGTCGCCATCGTGGTTAGCACCCATCCCGCCACGAACCATCCGCCGCGCTTTAAGGGCTGCGGTCCTAAGAGCAACAGCAATAAAACGGCGATATGGATCGGGGATAGGCCGATGCCAGTGCCAAAGGCGAGCAGCTCAGCCCAGAGCGTGGTGTCGCTCATCGTTTAGTGGATACACAACATTCCAGAGCGATCGTATTAGGGCTTGCGCTTAAGCAACGGCTAAAACAAGCCGTTGGTGGGGGCATTCCAGCGGTCGATCGCTCGCTGCCCTCGCTCGAAGCCAAGGATGCAGATCGTTCCTGTTCCGAGCTGGAACAAACGTCCACCTGCGGCACCCAGCCCTAACCATGTGCCTGTTAAGGCGCGCAGCACATGCCCATGGGCAAACAGTGCAATATCCCCTTCGCCCGGTTCCGCTAAGGCCATGGCAATGCTTTGTTCGCAGCGTTGTTGCACTGCCTCTACATTTTCGCCATTGGGGCAGCCATGGCTCCAAACGGTCCAGTTGGGTATCCCCTTGCGGATCTCTGGGGTTGTAATCCCCTCGTAATCGCCGTAATCCCACTCGCGCAACGTTTCCATGATGCGTCGTTGTTGGCCAAGGCCGCCTAGCTCGCACGTGCGTTTTGCCCGTTGAAGGGGTGAACTAAACACGGCTGCAAACGGCCTAGATGTGAGTACAGGCGCAAGTTGCCGTGCCTCTTCTTCTCCTTCAGGCAGCAAAGGAATATCGGTGCTGCCTGTGTGCCGTCCGTTTTTGGCCCATTCAGTGGCTCCGTGGCGAAGCAACCAGAGCCGACGTTCGTTGCCCATGGTGTGGATCAGTGCGCTTTTAATTGGTTTGGCTGTTGATTTAGCTATCTGTTGATCTAGTGGACTGTTGTTTGCGTTAGCTATTGATTGGCTCAGCTGCAGATTGTCGCTGTCTTCTTCCTCTTATGTCCGAACGTCAAACCAGTCATTGCCAGTCACGGGGATTTTGGACAGCAGGACTCGTTTAACGGTTGCAGCGCTTGGTCCTCGCTCACACCACAGACGAAGCTCGTTCAAGGCCAACTCGTCTCCTTCCGCCTGAATTTCTACTACACCGTCCTTGAGGTTTCGAACCCAACCACAAAGGCCTAGGTCGAGAGCTCGTCGCCGGCAACTGTTTCTGAATCCCACTCCTTGCACGCTGCCTTCGATCAGGAAGCGCCAGCGCTCCTTCAAGGGCTGCTGTCGCTGACGCGTGGTTTTTATGAATTCGTCTCGATCTGTGTCGCCACGGTTTCGAGAGCGGCGCGCCATCGGCATGAGATCGTCGAAGAGCTGGCCCAGTGAAGATGCACCCAGCTTGCGTGAACTGTCGGAAGTGCCCATCCTTCTTCTCTGCGATCAACATGCCAGCCATCAACCTGCCACAGCGTTTGCCATTTGCCCACAGGTTCCTCGCTGAGCTCCCAGCGGTGAAATTCATGGCCCATCCACTGATCACCCGCCTTCAGCAGCAAGCTGTCGCGGGTTGCCGTTAGGCGGCGATACCCCACTTGTAATCTTCCGCGTTGGGCGTGAAACGGTAAGACTCCAGCCATTGCATGCGTTTGTCCCTCCCCATCCATCAAGCTGGTCCCCAGCATCAACATGCCGCCGCATTCGGCGTAAAGCGGTTTGTGTTGCAGCCAGTCGCGGAGGCCTGAAAGGCTTTGTTTGCAATGGCTGAGTTGTTCCGCATGCAGTTCTGGGAAGCCTCCAGGAATGACGAGTCCATAGGCCGCTTGCGGCAATGGCTCATCCTCTAAGGGGTGCCAAGGGATCATCGGCATCCCTAATGCCTCGAGACAATCCTGCATTTCGGGGTAACGGAAATGAAAGGCCTTGTCTTGAGCGACGGCCACTGGCATTGGTTTTCTCTGGGTGTCCTGTTCCAGTGCAGTCCCCAGCACGGTTTGGATTGGCTCTGGCCCTTTTGTTGGCGCTGCCATCAACTGCTTAAAGACCCCCATCTCGAGATGTTGATCAGCGATCGCTGCCCATTTCCCCAGGAGAACGTTCATTTGATCAAGTTCATGCGCTGGAGCTAAACCCAAATGCCGACTCGGCAATTCAAGGCTTGAATCCCGTGGAAGACAGCCCAGGCAGGGCACATCAATGGCTGATAAGACATCCTCGAGAAGTAATCGATGGCGCTCAGTGCTCACCCGATTGAGCACCACACCAGCCAACTGCAAGTCGGGGTCAAGATCACGAAATCCGCTCACAAGGGCGGCGAGCGACCGCGCCTGGCCGCCGGCATCCACCACCAACACCACTGGTAATTGGAGATGTTTGGCCACGGCTGCGCTGCTTCCTTCTCCTGTTGAGCCGATCCCATCGAACAGGCCCATGACTCCTTCCACGAGGGCTAAGTCGCAGCGCCCCCCATACCCATGGAAACTGGTCTTGACCCAGTCAGGTCCGCACAAGGGCAGATCGAGATTGCGACAAGGGCGCCCTGCACTGGCCCCAAGCACTTGGGGGTCGAGGTAATCAGGCCCCACCTTGAAGGGTTGAATGCTCAATCCCTTCTGTTTCGCCCAGGCGATCAGGTTGAGGCTGAGCAGGGTTTTGCCGCTACTGCTGGATGGAGCAGCGATCACACAGGCCATGCTGCTCAGCTGGGAATCAACTCAGAAGCTTGGCAGCCAGAGGGGCCGCTGCAGCCAAGAGCGGGTTGGAGGAATCGTGCCCACCCTCCAGAAGACGGGCCATGTCGGCTTCCACGTGCGTATGGAGCAATGGCACCACTTCTTCCACAAGTTCCATGCTGGCCATGCCACCGGCTTCAAGGCGCATGCAACCTCCGGATTCCGCGCAGAGAATCACACACATTGCCCCACCATGCTCGGGTTTGGAAATCATCCGTAGCCCCACGATTTGTCCAGGATGAATACTTGGCTGTCCCATGGGCACCGGAGACACGCGCAGCGGCACCTCGGTGCCGTCAGGGCGTTGGAACACCGCGCTGATGCTGGAATCGCCGGTTTTGGCATCATGCCGATGGGAGTCCTTGAGGGTCCAACCCAGTCGATCGGCAATCCAAGCGGCCAATAGGAGACCTTGGACTGGGTGATCTCCCTCGACATCGATGTCGAGTTGCACGACGTGGCTTAGGGCATCGCGACGATGCGGTGGATCAAACACCATCGCCAGCGTTTGATGCCAGCTGCCGAGCCTTAGCCAGTTGAGATCATTCACGGCCTGGCCGCCTGCGAGCTTGTTGGCGAGAAGACTCAGGCTGTAAACGGGATCACCAAGAGCGGAATCCAGAATGAGCCTGCGAGGAGCGATAGAGAGCTGCTCCAATAACTCAGGCGACTCATCGAGGGGCCCGTTCCACCACACCCAAGAGGGCAGGTCGTCGGGGAGTAAGGGCTGCAACGTGTTGAGTCCTTCCTGCAAGGCCTCTGTTCCGCCGCGGAGTACCACTACATCTCCACAAGCAACGGTGCCTCCCCCCTCTTCCGGTAAGGGGCAGTAGGCGGCCACCAAGGTTTCCAACGGGCGAGTGGAATCCAGGCTGGGTGCGAAGGTGATCAAACGCCGTGGCCTCAGTGCGCTTAAGGCCCCATCCACATGTTGACCACGAAGGTCATCACTGGTTTGGTTGCCATCAACTTTGGCCAGACAGTTTGATACCGAGCTACCAAGTGGTGGGGTGCTGAGAGGGAGATCAAGCTCGAGAACTGCTTTTCGCCCAGCCTCTTCCACCTCGTCGCGTTGGATGCCCATGATGGGACCCTCGATCCTTCCAGTGCGGACAAGTTGTTGTTCCACCCAGGCTGGCTGCCAGATCAACAGACAAAAGGTGTGGGCCCCAATGTTGCTTGATTGATCGCGGGACCACAGCTGATCGAGGTAGTGAGGAACTTCCGATGGAGGTAGCTCGAGCGGAGTTTGAAGAGTTAGCTGAGGAGACATGCTGCGAGCTGAGGAGGGGCGGTATCGAGGTGAGCTTGGAATTTTGTTGGGGGCTTGATTTAGGGGCGACGCCAGAGCAGGCCGTCTCGGGCTAGCAGCGCATCGGCAGCGGCAGGTCCCCAAGTGCGTGACTCGTAGGGATGGATGGGCAGTTTCCAGGGACTGTCTTCGATCAGTTCCAGCAGCGGGGTGTAAAGCCTCCAAGCTGCCTCCACTTCATCACTCCTAGTGAAGAGCGTTGGATCGCCCAACATGGCGTCGGCCAGAAGGCGCACATAGCCCTCATCTGATGGCTCCCCGAAGGATTCGTCATAGGAAAATTCCATCTCGACAGGCCGGCTGCGCATACCGGAGCCTGGAGACTTCACTTCAAATTTGAATTCAGCTCCTTCATCGGGCTGAATTCGCAGGATGAGCTGATTGGCTGTTGGACTGCCACCTGCAGCATCGAAGAGGTGGACGGGTGCTTCACGGAAAGTCAAAACCACTTCGCTTAGACGCTTGGCAAGGCGCTTGCCGGTGCGCACATAGAAAGGAACGCCCTGCCAGCGCCAGTTGTCGATGAACAGCTTCATCGACACGTAAGTTTCCGTGGTGCTCTGCGGATCGACGCCTGGTTCTTGCCGGTAGCCACTGAGAGGTGAACCGTCGCTGCCTCCAGGCCCGTATTGTCCGCGAACGCAGCAGTTCCAGGGTTCAAGTTCATCGGCCAGGCGTGCAGCTTGAAGAACCTTGGCTTTCTCACTGCGGATGGCCTCGGGATCAAAGCGCCCAGGGGTTTCCATGGCGGTAATCGCCAACATTTGGGTCAGGTGGTTTTGCACCATGTCGCGCAGTGCACCCGAGGTTTCGTAGTACCCGGCCCGTTCCTCAACCCCAACGGTTTCAGAGGCAGTAATTTGCACACTTGAGATGTAGTTGCGATTCCAGATTGGTTCGAAAATCGCGTTGGCGAACCGCATCACCATGATGTTTTGGACCGTTTCCTTCCCGAGGTAGTGGTCGATGCGAAAGATTTGGTTCTCTTGGCCGCAGCCTTGAACCACTCTGTTCAGGGATTGGGCGCTGCCGTAGTCCCGTCCGAATGGTTTTTCAATGACAACGCGACTTCGTTGGGGATCTTTTAAGAGGTCTGCATCGGCGAGGGCTCGGCAGCCGCTCGCATAAAACTTCGGTGACACCGAGAGGTAAAAGGTGCGGTTGCTTCGTGTGGCTCTCAGACGGTCGATCTCCTGCAGGCGACCCCCGAGCTTCACGACGTCTTCCGGTTTCTGAAGATCCACCGGCTCATAAAACATCCCGGCTGCAAATTGCTCCCATGCCTCGGGATGGTCGCGAACCTTGTCTCCCATGGCCTCCGCCATTTTGCTGCGGAATTCGTCGTCGCTCCAAGGCCTTCTGGCGCAACCCAGGATGGCAAATTCGCTGGGAAGTCGTCGTTGCTGAAATAACTCGAAGAGGGCTGGAACCAGCTTGCGATGGGTGAGGTCGCCGCTCGCTCCAAAAATCACCAGGCACTGCGGAGCGATGACTCGTTCCTGTCGCAGCCCAACCCTCAGTGGGTTCGTGATCGTTGCGGTCATGGCTACAGCACCTCTTAGGCAGGTTTAACCAGGATTTCTCGATTGGACAGCGCAATTGTTCTCACAGGCCGTGTTTTGTGGCTGTCTCCTGAAAAAACAACAGAGTTAGGCATTAAAAAAGCCCGCCAATGGCGGGCTTGATTCAGTCATATCTGAGGTTTAGTAAGTCTCAACGTGCCAACGGTGCGCCTTCTTGAGTTTGGGTCGAAGTTCAGACCAATCAAGGCCTTTGGCTTCCGCTGCGGCGGACATGGCTTCATCAATACCTGGCTCCATCCCACGCAGGCCACACATGTACACGTGCGTCTTGGGGTCCTCGATCATCGCGAAGATCTCTTCAGCGTGTTCAGACACGCGGTCTTGGATATACATCCGACCGCCTTTGGGGTTCTGTTGCTCCCGGCTGATGGCTTTGGTGTAGCGGAAATTATCGGGGTATTCCTTCTCGTAATGCAGGAAGTCAGCGTCGTAGAGCAGGTTTGCTGTTTTGGGTGCTCCCATAAACAACCATGCTTTGCCTCGGAAGTTCCAACCGTTCTCCTCTCGCTCTTTTGGCTCAAACATGCGACGCAGGTAGGTGCGCATCGGGGCGATACCGGTGCCAGTAGCCAGCATGATCACATTGGCTTCTTCGTCCTCAGGGAGGAGCATTTCCTTGCCGACAGGTCCTGTGATTTTGACCTTGCTACCCGGCTCAACATCGCAAAGGTAGGTGGAACAAACACCGTTGATGGTTTCTCCATCCTTTTCGTACTGAAGCTGGCGGACGCAGAGGGAGACGGTGTTTCCTTCGAGGTTGTCGCCGTGGCGAGTGCTTGCAATGGAGTACAAGCGAAGTTTGTGTGGCTTCCCTTTGGCATCTTCACCAGCTGGAACGATTCCGATGCTTTGACCTTCCACATATTCCAGATGTGGATCACCACCGCTCAGATCGAAAGTGATGTGCTGCACGCGACCAATCGCGCCCTCTTTGAGGAGGGAATAATTCTCGGTGACAGTTCCGAGGAAGGGGGCTTTTGGCTTGTAGAGATTCACCGGCACAGGTTTGGCCGCGGGCTTTGGCTTTGGTTTGGAAGTGGTCACAGGGGCGGAAACAGGTGGTGCAGATTGAACGGGTGCGGATTCTGGCTCTGAGCCCGCTGGACTCACGGACTGGATGCGTGCTCCCCGGGAGAGAAGAACGCAAATGGTGTCCCGAAGACGGCCGTACGAGACGTTTAAGCGAGATAGCTCTGCCCGACGCCCACCCAAGCCTGTGAAGACAATCGTGAATGCCCGTTCATCAGATGTCTGTGGTGTCGCGCTTACTCGCATTGAAAATGCCCAGATATGGCGCGACTATAAGCGTCACCACTGACTTGCCAATCAGTTTTCGCTGAATTGAGGATTCTTCCTTAGAGTCAACGACGTCAATCTCTCAGGATTAGAAGCGAAAACGGTTTGGCATCTTTCAGTGGTCTGACACAACTGAAGCGCGGCGAAATGCCCACAGGAGGGGCGATGTCGTCGCACCATCAGCCTATTGAACAGACTGTTGAAAGGATGCCTGATGGCGTACGCCGCCTTGCTGCTCAGCTTTTGACACCAGTTTCAGCAGATCAGATTTGGAATGTTCTGACGGATTACGATCAGCTCAGCGCCTTCATCCCCAACCTTGCAAGTAGTCGATTGTTGCGACGAGAAGGCAACAAGGTTTATTTGCAGCAAGAGGGGTGTCAGCAATTTCTGGGAATGAGGTTTTCGGCTTCCGTTGAGCTGGAGCTTGAAGAATTTGCTCCTGATGGAGCGTTGAAATTCAAGATGACAAAGGGTGATTTTCGGCGCTTTGAGGGAACCTGGCGGCTGAGAACCATGCCCGAGGCCACGGCCCTTTTCTACGAACTCACTGTTCAGGGTTGTTTGGGAATGCCAATAGGCCTAATCGAACAACGACTGCGTGACGATCTCACCACCAACCTCAAGGCTGTTGAAGCCGAAGCGAGACTCAGAGCTGCTCGTTAGTTATCTCGATATCTCTTCAGCGCTTGTCGGCATTGGATTCAATTGGAATTCAGTCTCTTGTCCTTCTCTGCATGAGAAAGAGAGTCGTTGTCTCCAGGCCATGGACTTGATCTCATTGATGATCTTGGCTTCTCATCTTGAGAGCACGATCTTGAGTTCATCGGCCTTGGAATGGACTTGCTCCTCCAGAGATGTCTCGATCTGAGCCCTAAGGGTCTTCTGAACCATTCATTAAAAAACTCCCCTCGAGAGGAGAGTGATGATCCAACCAGATGAAGTCTCATCTAGTGATTCAGTAGCCCCAAGGGGATTCGAACCCCTGTCGCCTCCGTGAAAGGGAGGTGTCCTAGGCCTCTAGACGATGGGGCCAAGAACGTGATCGAGAGCTCTTCCGAACTTCCGGCACCCTGTGAAATTACGGTTCAGCCTGACCCTCCGTCAAGACAACGTTCTCCTTCTCTTGACCTTGACCCTGCCAGATGGGCACGTTGAAGGTGAAACAGGCTCCTTTTTCTGGTTCCGAAATCACCCAGATCCTGCCGCCATGCACTTCAACAATGCGCCGGCAAACCGAGAGTCCAACACCAAAGCCAGAGGCCCCAGCTGATGTTTGAGGAAGCCGGACGCGGTCAAGAAAAATGCGTTGTTGTTCTTCTTCCGGAATCCCTGGCCCGCTGTCGCTGATGCTCACCTGCACCCATTGACTGGTTCGATGAAGCATGGTCAAAGAGATCAAGCCTCCGTTGGGTGTGTACTTCAGAGCGTTCTCCAGCAAATTCAGAAGCACCTGGCGCATCCTGCGCTGATCTGCAAACACCTTGGGGAGATCTGCAGGGATGTCGGTGTGGATGGTCACATCTCTACCGAGCCACAGTTTCTCCAGTTCGAGAATCGCTTCAGCGGCAACGCTGGTTAAATCGAGCCGTTGAGGGTTGAACAATGCTTCCCAGCGTGTGCTTCCCACTTCCAACAGATCCTTCGACAGCAGGGCGATTTCCTCGAGGCGTCGTTTCAGGACATCCCTGAATCGATGGATATCGATCTGGCCTAATTCCTGGCTTTGCACGGCCAACGTTGCAGCCGTGAGTGGCGTACGCAGTTCATGAGCCACCATCCTCAGCAAGCGCTCTTGAGCCTGCAGACGGTCAATCAAAGTTTCGTTTTCCTGACGCAGCACTAATAATTGATCTTCGAGCTGGAGTTCTCGTTGGGTTCTGCTGCCATCAAGTTCTGTTGGCTTCAGGCTTAAACCGAGTCCGCTCACCACCTCGTCTTGCTGCCAGCGCGGCAACCAGCCTCGGAGTTGTTGAAAGATGCTGCTGCCAGCAAAGACTTGTTTTGGTTGTGGTTGCAGCTTCACCAACGAGGGTGTGACAACCAAGCGGTGGAGTTCCAGCAACTCTGGTTGTTGGGTTGGATCTGAAATTTGAAGACTGACGTCGAACCCGCAATCTTCGTTCTGCAAAAATTCCACCAACTCGCGAAGATCGCGGCTGGACAAATGGTGGCGACCGGCAACGAGTAACAAACTCAGTTTTTGGCGCGGATTGCGATCAATCCCATCCACCGAGAGGGCTTCGCAATGTTGAGGCTTACCTTATGGGTTTTTGCTCTACCTCGCAGATCCGCTAAAAGAAGGAGAACACTCTGTTGTTACCGAGGAGACGGCATGCCCCTTCTGCCGCTTGAACAACGAGGCTCAAACCCACCCAACGGAGCACCCCCTCCTTCTGAGCGCTTGCATCTCGATAGCAATCTGAGACGGTGGTTTGCGCGCAACCTTGGCCTTTGGCGATCAAGACGTCAGTACCTTTTTAACAATGAGGAAGTCTTTTTCCTCGACATGATGATCCGGGTTGAGATCTTTTCTGAATTTCAATTCGGTGAGCCCCGCTACCGATTCAGTTGGTGGCCTGAACGCGACACCGACTTTTTTGATCAGAAGCCTCGCTACGAAAAGGCTGGTGTGATGGAAGCCACTTTGATGGGCCACCAACTTCAAAGAAATCGTGCTTATCTCGATCCAAGCCCTCATCGCACCCAAATTCGGCAGGTCGATGAACATGAGATGGTATTTGAATCCCATTACGGAGACTGGGATGTGCAGGAGTACACCCGGCTGATTGATGAGGATCGCTATCGCTCTCGAGCGATTTACAGCTGGCAAAACAACGCGCTCGAGATCGTTGAACATCACCATGAAACACGGTTAGAGGATGCTTCAGCTCCGATTCAGGCCTGAAAAAGATCCGATTTGAATCAAATTGAGTCAAATTTAGACATCTCTCCCCTAGCCCGAAACGGTGAACATGCGGCACCATGGCTGCGTATTCCGGTTTGATCCTTTGCGCCCTTTTAACCGACTCCGTTCTGCTCTGTCGGCACCATTGCTTCTGCTACCTCTCTGCTTAGCAGGTCCTGCTGCGATGGCCCAGTCGGCTGGCAAAGCGTCTTCATCGCCTGCCAGCAATGAAGATGTATTTCTCTATCGCGGCATGGGGTCGTCCTACGTATGCAATGCACGCACTGCAGGTATTGAGTTCCCGAAAGCTGTTGGCGTAGCCGCGGCAACCTATGTCCAACTCCTTAATGGACGGCATGGCGGCATGGTTGCATCCACAGGCAGCAAAAAGCTGACCAATGAGCAGTTGTTTGCTGGCGCTGAATTTCAAATCATCACCGGTGCGATGCAGTTCTGCCCCGACAAGGTTCCCGCCGATGTCAAGAAAAAGGTGGAAGAGGCGTTGAAGAAACAGAAGGCCGCCAAATAATCGGAACAAGACGAAGTGAGAGTGGAGACACCAGTTCCTAGCTTGGTGACTCCACGGAGGTGACGTCTGCACGCCAAGATCGTTGTAGATACACCTCCCCATGGCTTCCGCCTCCAGCACTGCTCCGACGATCCGGCTGAAGGATTACAAACCCTTTTCTTGTCGTATTCCATCCATTGCTCTGGATGTGGTGATCGGTTCCGATGCCGTTGAGGTCACCTGCCGCATGGAGCTGACGCCGGTGTTGGGATCGGAGCCCCAAGCGCTTGAGCTTCAAGGGGTGGATTTGCGATTGCAATCGATCGCGATCGATTGCAACGAACTCAATCCTTCCGACTACAGCCTTACCGCGGAAGGACTGGTGATTCACCAGCCCCCGCAGGTGCCGTTTCAGCTCACGACGGTGTGCGTGATTGACCCTCAGGCCAACACTTCGCTGGAAGGCTTGTATGCCAGTGGGGGAATGTTGACCACCCAGTGCGAAGCCGAGGGGTTTAGGCGGATTACATATCATCCGGATCGCCCCGATGTTCTAAGTCGGTTCACCGTTCGCATCGAGGCCGATCGCGAGCGTTATCCGGTATTGCTCTCTAATGGCAATGCCTTAAGTGCGGGGCCACTCGCTGGAGATCCCACACGCCACGAGGTGACTTGGGAGGACCCATCTCTAAAGCCCTCCTATCTGTTCGCGTTAGTGGCCGGAGATCTTCACGAGGTTCGGGATCGGTTCGTGACCCTTTCAGGCCGCAATGTGTGCCTGAGGCTTCATGTTGAGCCAGGCGATGAGCCCTTCACTGCTCATGCCATGGAGTCGTTAAAGCGTTCGATGGCCTGGGATGAGCAGGTTTATGGCTTGGAATATGACCTTGATGAGTTCAACACCGTTGCGGTGCGCCACTTCAACATGGGCGCGATGGAGAATAAGAGTCTGAATATTTTTAACTCCAAGTTGGTTCTTGCCGATGCGGAAACAGCATCAGATGCCGAACTGGAGCGGATTGAAAGTGTTGTTGCCCACGAGTACTTTCATAATTGGTCTGGTAATCGCATCACCTGTCGCGATTGGTTTCAGCTGTCGTTAAAAGAAGGACTCACTGTCTTTAGGGATCAATGTTTTACAGCTGATCTTCATTCAGAGGCCTTAAAACGTATTGAAGATGCGGCAATGCTCCGCAACACGCAGTTTCGAGAAGATGCTGGCCCCACTGCCCATCCGGTGAAACCAGATTCTTACCAGGCGATTGACAATTTCTATACGACCACGATTTACGAGAAAGGTGCTGAGTTAATCCGCATGCTCAGAACGCTTTTGGGCGAGCAACGATTCATGCGTGGGATGGCTCTCTATTTCAAACGCCATGACGGTGAAGCTGCCACGACGGACGACTTTGTGTCGGCGATTGCTGAAGGTGCGTGCATTGAGGGTGAACGCCTTGGCTTTGATTTAGAACAGTTCAAGCGTTGGTATGACCAAGCTGGTACTCCCACGGTGACGGTGAAACGTGACTGGGATGCCACTCGCGGGGTCTTGCGCCTAAGCCTGCGTCAAAGCACGCCACCAACGCCGGGGCAACCACACAAGCAGCCCCTTGTGATTCCCTTGCTTTGGGCCCTGGTCCCAGCCAATGGTGTGCCTGGGGAAGAGCAGCTCCTTGTCCTGGATCAGGAGGAGCAAACGCTTGAACTCATGGGTTTGCCTTGTTCAGAACAGCCCCCTGCTCTTTCACTCTTCAGGCAATTTTCTGCTCCAGTGCACTGGGAGGCGAGTCAAGAACCAGCTGAGTTGTTCACCCTTTTGGCTGGCGACAACGATCCATTCGCCCGTTGGGATGCGGGACAACAACTGTGGAGAAGGATGTTGCTGGCTCGGGCATCTGAAAGCCCGAATGCCGAACTGGAACACCAGATGGTGGAGGCTTTGACCGTGCTCCTGGCCCCGGATGGAGAACAGGATCCTGCAGTGCTTTCCACTTTGATGGCATTCCCTGGTGGCCCTGAGTTGGAAGCACTTCAGCAGGAGGCTGATCCCCCAGCTCTGTATCGAGCGGCTTGCGAGCTCCGCGAGCAATTGGGTCACTCTTTGGCCCCACTGCTGCGCGAGCGGCTGAATCAGGTGGCGGCCGAGCTTGCATTGGCTTGGCCCGAAGGGCAGGGACAGCGACAACTCACCGGTTTGATCTGGGCTTGGCTTGCTGCAGCCGGTGATCCAGCGGTGCGCGCCAATGCTTTGACTGCTGTGAGTGGTCCTTCAATGACCTTGGCACGCGCAGCTCTAAGGGCGCTACAGCCTTTGGATTGTCCAGAACGAGAGGAAGCGTTGCGCCAATTCCACGACCGTTGGCAAGAGAAGCCAGTGATCTTTGACAGTTGGTTTGCCTTGGAAGCGTCGACGCCTCGCGCGGATGGACTGCAACGGGTGACTGCTCTCTTGCAGCATCCACGCTTTGATCCGATGGCGCCCAATGCGGTGCGTGCGGTTTTGGGTGGATTCGCTGGAAACCTTTTGGTATTCCACGCGGAAGATGGCAGCGGCTATCGCTTTATGGCTGAACAAATCATTGCCTTGGATCAGCGCAATGCGATTACCGCGTCGCGCTTGGCCAAGGTTTTCAGTCGCTGGGCGACTTACAGCAGCAAGCGTCAAGCGCTTGTGAAGGCAGCGCTGGATCAACTTTCCGCTGCTCAGCTTTCCTCTAACACCCGCGAAGTTGTGGAGATGATGTTGGGATAAAAGTTGCTCTCATCATCATTGTTGATGTTTGAAGAGAGAGGTCGTTGTTGATTTTCTCTCTTCACGCTTCAGTTGAATGCGATGCAAGCTCTTTGTCTTGAGTTGTAATCATTATTGACGCCCCATCTGCGTAAATACTTTTTTGCGGAATTGAGCCCCTTCTGCTCCTGAATGTAGTCCCCATAATCCTTCCCAGTAAAAGTAGATCACCCCATATCCTCGATCATTGGCTAGCCGTACTTTTTCCTTTAATACTTTCATCGAAGTTGTTCGCTTGCCAAATCCGGCAAGGACACCTATTTGGATGGGGATGCCCCATTCTTGCGCTTTGCGTAGGGCGGGTTGATCGAGATCTTTGGCATATCCCCTGAGGGAATAGGCATAGTTTTGAACAACGAGATCATCAATCAGCTGTCCCACGGCCCAGAGCTCCCAATCTTGAAGCCAGTTGTTGTAAGCAAATCGAAATGGTCCTGGTGACAAGCTGATGCGAACTGGCAGCGACTCTTGTTCCAAGCGGATACGAAGGTCGCGAAGTAAACCCGTGAGTTTGCGGCGACGCCAGGTCATCCAATAGCGATTGGTGTAATCGCGGGGCGGTGCAATGCCAAATTCATTTTTATAAAGCGCTGATGTGTAAGGGTCGTACCCCAATTCCACAGGCCAAGCGAAGTGGTCATCGAGTTGCAGGCCGTCCATTCGGCAACGTTTCATCACTTCCACCACGAGGCCGATGAAGCGCTGACGCACTTGTGGGTGTGCTGGATTAAGCCACACCATCTCCTTGCCATGCATCTTCATCACCGGGTCACCATTGGCCCGAGACAACACCCAGTCCGGATTGTCTTGGACCACCTTTGCTCCGGCGGGCTCCATTAATCCGTATTCAAACCAGGGAACCACTTTCATCCCACGCTTGTGCGCTTCCTGGCTCAAGGTGCAAATGGGGTCAACCGTCACACCAGCAGCCTTTAAAGATGGCTCAAGCGGGGCAAATTCACTGGTGTGAAAGGTTGTTCCACGACTCCAAACATTGGGATAAAGCACAGAAAATCCTGCTTGCTCAAGCTCATCCACCGCTTGTTTGATCTTGCGTTGGTCGTAGTAGAGCGGACTAGGGCTATTGGTGAGCCAGACACCTAGTGCCTGTTTTCTCTCAACACTTGGTAAACGACTTTTGCTCAGCAATACGTTTGTGGCTTGGCCAAACGTGGCTGGCGGGGCCATAAGCAGGGTGAATGGCAGGCTGAGGGCCCAAAAGAAACGTCGCAACACCACGGATCAATCTTGGGTTGAGTTAGCGGAACATCGAGCTAACAGAACTTTCCTCATGGATGCGCCAAATTGCTTCGCCCAGCATGTTGGCGACAGACAGCACATGCAGCTGGGGAAAGGCATGGTTGGACGCGATTGGGATGCTGTTGGTGACCACGACCTGCTCGAACAGTCCCTCAACAGACAGGCGTTCGATCGCTGGTGGAGAGAAAACGGGATGGGTGGCACAAGCAATGACGCCAGTTGCACCTTGCTCTCTTAGCAACTTGGCACCAGAGCAGATCGTGCCCCCGGTATCGATCATGTCGTCGATCAGGATTGCCGTGCGTCCGCTGACATCGCCAATCACGGTGAGGCTTTCAGCCATGTTGTGACCGGTTCGGCGCTTATCGATGATGGCCAGAGGAGCACCGTTCATTTGTTTTGCAAAGGCCCTCGCTCGGGCCACGCCACCCACGTCAGGAGACACCACCACCACTTCTCCCAGGTCTTGGGCGGCGAGATAATCCACAAGTACGGGAGAGCCGTAAATGTGATCACAGGGAATATCGAAATACCCCTGGGTCTGAGCGGAGTGCAGATCCATCGCCAGCACCCGATCGACGCCTGATTTAACGAGCAGATTGGCGGTGAGCTTGGCTGCAATCGACTCTCGACCGGCTGTTTTGCGGTCTGCCCGTGCGTATCCGTAGTAAGGAACCACCGCGGTGATCTGTCGTGCCGATGCCCGTCTGCAGGCATCGACCATGATCAGAAGCTCCATCAGGTTGTCGTTCACCGGAGCGCAGGTGGGTTGGATCAGGAAGACATCGCAGCCGCGAATCGATTCCTGAATTTGTACGTACAGCTCACCGTCGGCGAAGCGTTTGCAAACCTTGGGGCCATCAGGCACACCCAAGTAGGCCGCAATTTCACGGGCTAGTGCGGGATTTGAGGTGCCGCTAAATAGGCGAAGACGTCGCGTGTCGTGCTGCAACTTTTCTTGCTCTGCTCGGGCAGCGGTGAGAAAAC
This sequence comes from Synechococcus sp. CC9311, assembly GCF_000014585.1. Taxonomy (NCBI): domain Bacteria; kingdom Bacillati; phylum Cyanobacteriota; class Cyanophyceae; order Synechococcales; family Synechococcaceae; genus Synechococcus; species Synechococcus sp. CC9311. The sequence continues at coordinate 914,986 of NC_008319.1, forward strand.
TTGTCACGATGCCCGCGCTTAAGAACGGCGATGAACCGATCGTAGTGGTGCATCGTCTTCCTATCCATAAACGGTGTGGATCGGATCTCCCTAGGGTCGCTAGATGCTCGATTTCACCTTGGCTCTTGTTGGAGCTGGACCCCTTCCTGAGCTCTCGATGCGCGAGGGTGCTCGTCAGCTTGTCGATCGCTTCTCGGCTGAGTTGGTGCCGTTGGCCTGTGCTTCGGAACCTCACAGCGGCTTGGAGGCGCTGGCATCACTTCAGCGCGACAGAAACCACCCCACACTGCTTTGTTTGAGCGGTGATGCGGCGATGGCGCAAGGCTCCTCCGGAAGCTGGATGGATGCGCTTGGCGCTTGGCGTTGTCCTGTATTGCTGTTGGCCGAGCCCAATGCAGCTGGTTTAATCCCTGGCATGGCACCAGCTTCTGTCGCCCTGTGTCATTCCCTAAATATTCCTTTGCTTGGTTTGGCGCAACTTGGGGGTAGCTGGGATCAGGCGGCCCGCCGAATGGATGGCTTGCCCTGGTGTGGTCACTTGGACACAACTGACGATGATGGGACTGCTTCTGATGAGCTGGCCCGTCTCATTCAGCAGCGTTGGATACGCATGAATCCAGAGATGAACGCTTTGGCGCGTTGATTCTCGAAGCTGGCAGATGTTCTGTAACGACAAGTAGGCAATCCCTATCCAAAGGTGAATGAGGTTGGTTTGCCTGCTGTCCGGCCTTTTGCTTGTTTTCAATGCCGGGGAACCTCTGGCAATTCTCAGATTGGTCTCAAGTGAGACAGACAGCGTGTGATTTCAAGGGAAATGATCATTGTGTCTTGCAGTTCCTTGTATGGGCTTCCTTGCTGTCGCTAGTTGCTTGGCTCTTGCCGCTGTCGTCTCGAATGCACTGATTGAAAACTGGTGATTGATGTGCAACGCATTTGTGTCACTTGAATAATCCACGAGTGTGTCTTTGTGCCACTTGAGTGGGCCTTGCACAATGATCCTTTTTTAGAAACATCCTGTCAACGAATCTGATCTGCTGTGTGAATATTGAATTTGGGCTTTCGATCTTTTTGTTAAATGGGAATTTGTAAGTTGATATAATTTTTTGTTTGCTTGAATTCGTTGGAAACCGATACACTACGGGATGATTGCCAAGGCTTGCTTTAAATTAAATAATTTAAGGGGTGAGTGTTTTTAAATTTTTATAGAGGAGATTGTTGAGTCACGTATGATTGATTCTGCGCACTTTCTACTACTGAATTTAAAGTGTTGACGAATTAGATCAGCATGATTTGACTGAATGCATTCATTTTTTATGAGTCTTCTTGCTTTTGGCGTGGGAATGCTTGGATGACAGATGAAGAAGGTTTGAGGCCTTTGATTGATCCTCAGTTTTAGTGAGTTTCGTTACCAAATTCCAAGTGTCCTGCGGTGAAAGCTCTCCCTCATCGCTCCACTTAAGGCTGGAAAGATGTTGAGCTGACATGTTGGTTAAATCATTGACGAGAACCTAGGAGGAGTAGCAGTGCCCTCGTTAGCGCTTGAGCAGCTTGTTAACGGGAGAAATTATGAAGAAAGCTCGTTCTGATACAAAAGATCGACCAAGTGTTCAGGATTAACGCTTCTCGTTTAAGGATCTATCAACTCTGGTCATCATTGTGACAACTACACGTGTGTCACTAAAAGCCGCCGCGGCTCTACAAATGGCAGCTTTTCACCCTGGTTGATGTCTAGAAAATATCCATTAGTCCTGGTATTGAAGCTGCGATTCAAGGTGGACAATTAGCACTGATGTCCAGCGCATCAAGGGCTTCATCGTTGAATCTTGGTAGCTCTTGTGGTCTTGATAGGCACCGTTTTCTGATCGTATGGACTGCCGCAGGAGGTGAATTTGACCTTTGAGGGTTATTTAACAATTGAGGGTTATTTAACAATTGAGGGAGGGCTCGCGCCTCAACCTCTCGATCAGTTCTGCGCTGGCCAGATTGGCAGGCTCAGATCCGGCTTCAATTCGCGCAGTCTCTGCTGACCAGCTCGAGGTGCAAGCGGAAGCTCCGTAATGACAGGTGCCGAGGGTGCGCTGATTGCTGCAGCCATTAGGCTCAGCATCTCCGAGGCGCTGATGTCTGTTGTGACCTGGTTGGAGAACACATTCAGTAGCTCAGGTATCACTGTGACGGCATCGATTTCAGCTAACTGCTGATGCACTCCTTGGAGAAGTAGGCGTTGTCTTACTCTTCGCTGATGGTCGTCATTGGGCTTGGGCTTATGACGTGCGAGTTGTTCCGCCTGGGCGCCATTGAGCGTTTGCAGTCCTGCTTGCAGATTCACGTTGTACCCCTGGGATTTGTCCTCGTACTTGTAGGTCTGATTTAAATTGACTTCGATATCTCCAAGCCCTTCCACGAATCTGCGCAAGCTCTGTCTGGAGAGGACCAGGTAACGATCTGGCTTGTTCGTCGGCAGATCAATGAGCTCGCCTACGACGTCGGAGGTGAGTGCGATTCCGCCATGTTTCCACGTTGTGGAAAGAGCTTGCATCTCCTCGACTCCTGGCAGTTGAACTGCCAGCTCTGTCGGCAATTGCAAAATTTGAACGGGTTGTTTCTTGCCGATATTGACCAACATCAAGCTGTCGGCGTTGCTGGGTCCTTGCGGCGCCGCTTGGTTGGATGTGGCATTAATGGTGTCAGCGTCGAGGCCGACGACCAGCACCATCACGGCTTGTTCTGGGAGCGGAGCGAGAGCTAGAGATCCGTTGGACGACTGCACATCGGCGCCTTCTGGGTCTGGTTTGGGCCAAACCGTTGCAAGCGCTGTGCCCGCTAGAACCGTGCCCAGCAAGGCAGCACCAATCCTCAGGAGACTGCGTCCAGGGCGGTCGCCTAACCAGCCCTTGCTCTGCTTTTGCTGCGAGTCCTCACTCAACGCTGGATCCCCCATGCGTGATGGTTTGATGATTGATCAGACAGTCTTGCTCACTCTCGCTGAATTGGGAATCAAAGGCCTAGGAGAAAGCTGAAATTAGATGTTGATTGGAGATGAATGACTTGATTGATATCAGTTGTCTGAGTGAATTTGACGGGTGTAAAATAATTTGTTGGAAGGCGAGTCTAGGGAAGTAATGGTCAAGTAATTAAGAAGAAGGTCTTGACTATTGCTTGTTGCTTCTCATTGAGTTGTTTGCTGTTGTTTCTCTGGGCGATTTTTCGAGTGTCTTTTAAAAAAGAGCAGCATCCCCTAGCTCTTGTCCAGCCATTCCCTCTTTGTTGACCCTTGCAAAGAACTGTTCGAGGGTGTCATCGCCAAAAGAGGGGGTTGCATCGGGGTCATAGCAATCACGTGTCTCGTCCCAGACCAGCATCGATTCACTTGCGTAATAACAGCCGATACGGGCGAATTCGGCTGTGTCTTCAACCGCTGGTACAAGCACTGCCACTTTTTCTAAAATGGCAGTTGGAGCATTCATGACTGCTATCGGTAATGACAGCATTCTGGGCGAGCGGCCAAGTGTTTTAAAAAGTATTTCCCCTTGTGTGCGTGCGCTGAGCGCGGGACCAGGTCCGCCGATGGGCAAGACTTGATTCACTTTGTCTGCTTCATTTACACAATTAGCTAAGAAGCATGCAAGATCTTTTTCGCTGATTGGCTTGCAACTTGTCAGCTCTCCATTCCCAAACATGACATAAGGTGCACCTTTTTTGCAGCTCTCAAATTGGCCGGCAATGCTTTTGAAAAAAGCTGTTGGGCGAACGATCGTATGAGTGATTTCTGTGTCTTCCCTAAGCAGAGTTTCGAAGGCAAGCTTCGCTTTCTGAAATTCTAAAATTGGCTTTTGTACGCAGATGGCTGAAAGCATCACGAAATGCGCTACGCCAGCCTTCCTCCCTTCGTTGTAGGTGTTGAGATTGGCTTGATAATCAATCGCCCATGAATCCTTCTTGCCGCCTGTTCTCGATGCAAGGCAAGAAATCACGACATCGGTGGGTTCACTGAAGGCATGCGTTGCAAGTGAAGTGGGATTGGTGACATCGCCAAATCTCACTTCTGCGTCAGGGAAATCGGCTACGACGTCTGCTTCACTTTTGCGCCCTCCGATTCCGCTGGATTCGCGGGCAAATGCCATCACTTGATATCCACGCCTTACCAGCTCTTTCACAACAAATCGTCCGATGTACCCAGTGGCCCCGAAGACGGCCACCCTCACTTGATCCGGAGAACGTTCTCGAAAATCATGGCGCGGTAAGAGGGGGGCGAGCACGTCGTTAGCAGATTGATCTGAACCAACGCTAGGGCGTGTATCTTCCGTTTTCAAACGAAGCGAGTTAGCAGATCTCAGTGATTGCGATGGGCTTGAGGAAAGAGCCTCGATCCTTGTTGAGACGCTCCGTAAGATCACAAAGGTCGGATCATTTGTATTCCCTTCGACCATCCAGCACCCCGAATGTTTTGCTTCGATGGTTAATCACTCCAGAAGCGAAAGGGATCGGCGGGTGGGTGTACTCCTTCACCCCACAGCTTTGCCGGACTCACCGGTGTGTGGAAGCTTTGGACGATCAGCCCGTGAATGGTTGAAGGCTTTGGCGAGCCATGGCGTCAGCGTTTGGCAGATTTTGCCCCTTGCTCCGCCTGATGGCACAGGGTCTCCGTACAGCTCACCCTCCAGTTTTGCCTTAAATCCTTGGCTCCTGGATGCCGAAGATTTGGCAGAAGAGAGCTTTTTAGAGTCCAGTGATCTGGGGCGTCTCCCTGGTGCTGATGCCAAGGCGGAATCGCCTGCCGTACTGGACTTTCATCTGGCCGATGCGCGTGCTGCTGCACTGGCTCGCGCGCTTGCAGCCCATTGGCCTCAGCAGTCTTCTGCGCGTCAACAAGAATTTCAACGGTGGAGGGTTGACCAAACCCATTGGCTCACGGATCACGTCAATTTCGTGGTGCTGCGTGATCAACACAACGGTTTGCCTTGGTGGTCTTGGCCCCATCCGCTCGCAGTTCAGCAACCTGCTGCCTTGGCTCAATGGCGTCTTCAGCATGGTGAAGCACTGCTGGAGCAGGAACTTCTTCAGTGGCATCTCGATCGACAGTGGCAATGCCTGCGCGTGCAAGCTCGAGATTTAAACATCGAGATTCTTGGTGATCTGCCCTTTTATGTGGCTCGCGATAGTGCTGATGTTTGGAGCCATCGATCCTTATTTTCTATTGCTGCTGATGGACGTTTACGGCTTCAAAGCGGAGTGCCTCCCGACTATTTTTCGGAGACCGGTCAGCTCTGGGGGACGCCGGTTTATAGCTGGGCTCGACATCGGCGAACTGGATTTCGTTGGTGGCGTAATCGCTTAAGGCGCCAGTGGAGGCTTGCTGATCGGTTGCGCTTGGATCATTTCCGCGCTTTGGCTGGTTTTTGGGCGGTCCCCGGCGATGACGACACGGCTCAAAATGGGGTTTGGCAGCGTTCACCCGGCCATGAGTTGTTGCAGCTCCTGCGTCGAGACGCGGGAGGGACGCTTCCCATCGTTGCCGAAGATCTTGGCGTGATCACGCCGGATGTGGAACGGCTCCGTGATCGCTTTCGTTTACCAGGAATGAAAGTTCTGCAGTTCGCCTTTGATGGCAACCCAAGCAACCCTTATCTGCCGCGCAATATCAAAGGACGCCAGTGGGTGGTGTACACCGGTACTCATGACAACCCCACAACGATGGGGTGGTGGCAGCGACTTGATGAATCGTCTAGGCGCCAGGTGGGTGAGCTGCTGGGGTGTCATGTTGAAGCACCCGGATGGCAATTGATGGAACTCGGGATGGAAACGTCCGCTGAACTCGTGGTGTCTCCGTTACAGGATTTGCTGCATTTGGATGATCAAGCTCGCTTCAATACTCCAGGCACTGTTGGCGGCAATTGGTGCTGGAGGATGAGCGCTTTTGATGAGGCCCTGCAGGGTGCTCTTAAGGGTTATGGCGAGAGAGCTGCGGCCTGGGGCAGGTGATAAGAGCCGGGTTGGTTGGTTTTAGGAGCGAGCGCCTGTCCGTTCCAGCTCACCGAGTCGGCCTCGCCAGGAGGAGGTTGGATGCTGAGGTCAACTGGTGGTAGCAGCTGCAAGGTCACGGTTCCGGTAGCGCCTTGAAGGTTGGTTCGATCTCCTCCTTCACTGCTCAGGCTGATCTGCCGTGGTTGGGTGAGGTTGATTGCTAAAACGCCGGGTCTTGTGAGTTGATCGAGAGGTAGAGACGTTTGTTCCGGCCCGGCAGTGACCACCTCTTCCAGCGGGCGCAAGCCTTTCAAAATCTGATCAGAATCGAGTGGTGTATTGATCGGGATTGGCCTTGGCGAGAAGGCATTGATTTTGATCAGATGACGTTGTTGATGGTTCAAGGCCAGAATCGATCCGATCATCACAGCGCCGTAGACCACGCTCCCTTGCCAGGTGGTGAAGATGTCAATGCTGCCGAGAGTGAAACGCGTGCCTCGACCATTGGTCGCTAGGCGATCCGATCCTGGTCTGTTGGGCAGGGCTGTACTAAGGCTGTTTGTTGGAAGGTCGAAATAGGATTCCAACCGCTGCAACATCGCCACGAGATAGGCGGGTTCTGGGAGGCGGTCTTGCCAGCCGCGCTCAAGGGCTTCTAGGACCGGCGTTGTGATTCTCACCTCTTTCGAAAGGTCTCGCATGCTGAGACCCTTTCGTTCTCTTTGTTCTCGCAGCAGTTGTCCCGCCTCCTCCAGGGAGTTGTTGCGGCTCTCAAGTGACGTGGGAGCGTGTGGCTTGTTTTTGAGCCGTCGCCAAGGGAGGGGAAACTTCATCTCGGCGATGCCGTTATGAGGAGCACTCGTTCCGTTCCAAACGGATCGAAGTCCATTCTGAACGTGTTAACTCACGCCAGTGGCCTTCCGGCAAAGAACCGAGATCAATGGAGGAGATCGCTGTTCGTTGAAGATCCAATACCGGGTGGCCAAGAGCATCGGCCACTCTGCGGATTTGGCGATTCCTTCCCTCTCTGAGGATCACTTTTAAAAGGGATTGGTTCGCTCCTTGTTTCAGAAGAGAAACCTCTGCCGGTTGTGTGGGTACGCCATCCAATTCCACACCGTTGCACCAGCGATTCAGTGTTGTGTTGGTGGGCGTGCCTCTGACCTGAACCTTGTAGGTCTTGCTGTGGGAGTAGCGGGGGTGAGTGAGCTGCAAGGTGATCGCACCTTGATTGGTTAATAGGAGCGCTCCTCGGCTGTCTCCATCCAGCCGGCCAACGGGGTGGAGACCTCGCCGGAGAGACTTTGGAATGAGATCGAGAACAGTTTCACGTCCTTGCGGATCACTGCAGCTGCTGATCACCCCCCGGGGTTTGTTGAGCAGGATCAGCCTGGGTCTTGATGCGTGAGAGAGGGGACGGCCATCCACCTCGATGCGGTCGATGCTTGGATCGGCTTGGTCGCCAAGTCCAGCTGTGACTTGATTCACCGTGACCCTGCCTTCGCGCATCAGCTCTTCAGCGTGTCGTCGCGAACAGATCCCTGCAGCTGCGATCAGTTTTTGCAACCGTTGGCGGGTCACCAGTTCACTCCTTGGCATCGATCAGTGATCATCGTTGGACAGCACAAATGCCATCGTCTCTTCCACCGTTTTGGCTCCGTAATGGCTCATTCTGTTAAGCAGAAAACAGCGGTCACAACGTGAAGAAAATTGTAAAAAGTGGTAGTTTAGGAAACGTAAGAGTTTCGTAATTGCTAATGGCGCCATTGGCTCTGCTTCCCGATGCGGACCTTGTGCGTTCGTATTTACGAGACATCGGCCGAGTGCCGTTGTTGAGCCATCAGCAGGAGATCACCCTGGGCCGTCAGGTGCAGGAACTGATGGATTTAGAGGCGCTAGAAGCGGAACTCAAGGATCAACGTGGCGGAGAAGAGGTCGCGAGAGATGAATGGGCTAAAGCTGCTGGCATGAGTGCAGCGCAGTTAAAGCGAAAGCTGCAGGCAGGCCGCCGGGCTAAGGAGCGGATGGTGGCCGCCAACTTGAGGCTGGTGGTGAGCGTCGCGAAGAAATACACCAAGCGGAATATGGAACTGCTGGATTTAATCCAGGAGGGAACGATTGGTTTGGTGCGTGGAGTGGAGAAGTTTGATCCCACCCGGGGCTACAAGTTCAGTACCTATGCGTACTGGTGGATTCGTCAGGGCATCACCCGCGCGATTGCGGAGAAGAGCCGAACCATTCGCTTGCCGATCCACATCACCGAAATGTTGAACAAGCTGAAGAAAGGCCAACGGGAGTTGAGCCAAGAGCTCGGCCGCACCCCATCGGTGACGGAACTGGCGTCATTTGTGGAACTTCCAGAGGAGGAAGTGAAGGATCTGATGTGCCGTGCCCGCCAGCCTGTGAGTTTGGAGATGAAGGTGGGCGATGGCGACGACACCGAATTGCTGGAACTGCTGGCGGGTGATGGTGAACTGCCGTCAGATCAGGTGGAAGGTGAATGCTTGAAGGGAGACCTGCGGGATCTATTGAGCCAGCTGCCTGAATTGCAGGGAAAAGTGTTGCGAATGCGCTATGGAATGGATGGAGAAGAGCCGATGAGCCTCACGGGTATTGCTAAATCGATGAAGATGAGTCGCGATCGGACGCGAAGACTCGAGCGTGAAGGCTTGGAGATGCTCCGTAGGGGTGACGAACAACTCCAGGCCTATGTCCTTGTTTAAAACTTGAATTAGAAGAATTCGTCAAAGTTGTCGAAGTCAACTGCTTTGAAATTGCCTGACTCCACTTGAGTCATTAACCGTTCCAGTTGCACCCATAAAGCTCCTCCTGTGAGGAGCGAAAGCAGCATGGAAACTAAGTATCCAGCGCCTGAAGCGAAGCCGAAGATTTGAAGCGACCCTCCGATGAAAAGGGTGATTCCGAGGAGAGTACCGGCATAACTCATCGTGACTTCTGCCGTTCCAAGTGGCAAAAGAGCGAGGCGATCTTGCTTCCAGCCGTCTAATCGAATCTGGATCAGCTTCGCAAAAGTGAGGCCGCACAACACACCGATCGCTAGCCCCAGGCCTGCTATTAGATAGGGCGGTTGATTGATGGGCGTGTATTCCAGAAAGATTTCACTGGGATCAAGATCACCAAAGAAATCACTGAGTGCATCGAGGTCGGCTTGATCTAACTCGATGGGCATGAGTTCAGGGGCTAATCCCATAACAGTGAGGTTGTGAGTTTGAGGTGAAAGCGTTGGGGGACCCTAAGCGGGAGCTAGTGGGTTCAGTTGCTGCAGCATGCGCCCAGCAATGCGACGAGGGCTAAAGGTTCGTCCGATCAGGGAGGTCAGGGACCTGATGTCTTCCGTACTGAGGCGATCGTCACGCACAAGGGTGAGCAGCATTCGCCTGCGTAGGTCTGCGCCATCCTTACTCAGCAATAAGCGCAAACCTGCCCCTGCAACTGGAATGAGCTCAGCACCAGGTGTGGGAGCGTCACTGCCCACGACTTCTAGCAGGCTTTCCAGTCGTTCGAGGCGAAGATGACCTTCGGAATCGAACAAGACCTCTAGAAGCTTTTCGCGCATCTCTTTGGTATCTCCAGCTAAGAGACGTTTGGCCACGTAGGGGTAGGCCACTGCAATGATTTTGAAATCTGGGTCAAGACGCAGGGCAAGACCTTCCTGGCTCACAACGGCACGGATGATGAGGGCGAACCGAGCTGGCACTCGGAATGGATAGTCGTACATCAATTCCGAAAAGCGATCGGTAATGGCTTTGAAATTGAAGGTGCCCACGGAATCACCCAGGCTTCCGCCCAACACTTCTCTCAGCGGAGGAATGATCGACTCAAGATCTGCGTTAGGTGCCAAAAATCCCAACTGTTGGAAATCGTTGGCCAGGGCAGAAAAGTCTTTATTGATGAGGTGAACGACCGCACCAGTGAGTGTTAAACGGTCGGAATCACTGATGGAGTCCATCATTCCGAAGTCCACGTAGGCCACGTGACCGAGATCTCCAGTTTGACCACTCAGGGCAAATAAGTTCCCTGGGTGAGGATCTGCATGGAAGTATCCGTATTCGAGAAGTTGTTGTAGGCCGCTGATTACACCTGTGCGGATGAGGGCTGGGGGATTGAGACGTTGAGATTTCAACTCCTGCCGATCTCTCATCTTGGTCCCATGAATCCAGGAGGTGGTGAGCACTCGCTTTGCTGAAAGCAATCGCTCTACTTTTGGAATTGTGACGGCTGGATTATCAGCAAACAGGGTTGAAAAGCGTTCGGCGTTGTCGGCTTCGCAGTAGTAATCAATTTCTTCAAACAAACTGCGACCAAACTCATCGATAATCTCTCCCAATCCGAAGCCCAAGTTGAGAGGCAGAAAAGGTGCTCCCAAAACGCCCAAGGTGCGAATCAGCACCATGTCACGGCGCAAAATAAAGGCGAGATTGGGCCGCTGCACCTTCACCGCAACCCAATGCTGACCATGCAAACGCGCCTTGTAGACCTGACCCAGGCTGGCTGCCGCAACAGGCACGGTGGGGAAGTCTTCGAAGAGTTGCTCCACCGGAGCTCCTAGCTCCTCTTCAACGGTTTGTAGTGCGATTGCGTGGTCGAAAGAGGGGAGATCGTCCTGAAGCTTGGTGAGTTCATCGAGCCAATCACGTCGGATCAGATCAGGCCGTGTGGACAGGGCTTGTCCCACTTTGATGAAACAAGGCCCTAGATTTGTAAGAGTTCGAAGAAGGGTTCTCGCCAGTTTGCGCTGCACCTCGGAATCTTTACTTCTGCCACGAAGCAGCAAGCTGACCACTAAACCAGTTAGTGCCCAGACGATTTGGAATATCCGCGGTAGATAAATCCAGGGTCTCAATAAGAGCCAGCGCGCATCTTTTCCAGGCGCGTAACGCATGCGTGTTTCTGAAGAGTCTTTCAATTGCGTGTTGTCGGCCAAACGGCTTCGCTCTGGCATATCCAACACGTTCGAATCTTCTGGAAGTGAATCTTAGGCAGATTGTTCCTTCAACTCGTTTAATTGGCTGTTGCGTTGCCATCGTTGTTGTGTTGTTGTCATTTCGATCCGTTGGCTGTTGTGCGAGCCCTGCCCTGCGCGATCACTGTTCGGAGTGATCAACGTTCATCGCTATCAAGTTTGTAGGGCGATCGATTTGGCTGGACTGAAGAAGCGCAGGCCCTTATGCACTCCTTAATTCCGTTGCTATGGCCTGATCGGCGGCAGTCGTTGCATTTGCCGGTGCATGGTCGGGGCAGAGCCTTGCCGCCAGCTCTGAAGCGCCTGCTGCGGAAGCCACCCGGTAGTTGGGATCTTCCAGAACTTCCTGAGATTGGTGGGCCCCTTGAGAAGGATGGTGCTGTTGCAGATGCGCAAGCGCGACTGGCTTCCCGGTTGGGTGTTGCCGGTTGTTGGTTCGGTGTTAACGGTTCAACTGGTTTGCTTCAAGCAGCGCTTTCGGCCTTGGCTGGACCTGGCCAGGCTGTGTTGTTACCGCGCAATGCGCATCGCAGCTTGATTGCTGCCTGCGTGTTGGGAGGGATTCGGCCTGTTTTTTTACCTGTTCCATTCCTTTCTGATCGTGGACATCCGGGTGCGATGTCTGCGCAGGGTTTGGAGAGCGCGCTCACAGCTCTGCCTTCCATCCCTGAGTCGATCGTGGGCGCCGTGTTGGTGCATCCCACCTATCACGGTTATGCATCCGACCCCACCCCTTTAATCGCAGCCCTGCATCGTCGCGGCTTGCCCGTGCTTGTGGATGAAGCGCATGGCACCCACTTTGCTTTCGCTGGTGGGGAAGCCTTGCCTCGCTCCTCCCTTCATGCGGGCGCTGATCTCGTTGTGCATTCCTTGCATAAATCAGCACCTGGTCTGGGGCAGACAGCTGTTCTTTGGCTTCAGGGCATGCGTGTGAGTTCTGCAGCAGTGCGAGCGTCGTTGCTTAGGTTTCAGACCAGCAGCCCCAGTGCCTTGTTGTTGGCCTCCTGTGAGGCCACTTTGAATTGGATGCTGACCCCAACCTGGGAACGCTTGCTGCAGAGAAGATTGAAAGAAGCGCGTCAGCTTGCCATTCGACTTGTTGCTGCAGGACTGCCGTTGAGGAGCAGTGATGACCCCTTGCGTTTGATTTTGCTGACGGCTGAGAAGGGAATCAGTGGTTTGGATGCCGATGCATGGTTAATGCAGCGTGGATTAATCGCTGAACTTCCAGAACCCTTTTGTTTAACCTTTTGCCTGGGCTTGGCGTCTCAGCATGGGTTGGCCCAACGTATGCAACGACTTTGGCGGAGGCTTCAGGAGTCTCACCCCAGTTCTGGGCCTTTGGAACCGTTGCTCTTGCCGCCGTTACAGACCTGTTCAACGCCTGAACTGCTTCCAGCGCTTGCTGTTCGGGCTCCAGCGTGTGAGCTGTCTATCCACGACAGCGCTGGACGTATTGCCGCAGAAATGATTTGTCCTTATCCGCCAGGCGTTCCATTGCTCATCCCTGGCGAAAGAATTGGATTGGATCGCTTGGAGTGGTTGTTGAGTCAGCACCGCAGATGGCCGGAACTGGTGCCCGGTATGGTGAAAGTTCTGGCTGAAGAGCCGCAGGTGCAACTGGGGTGATTTCAGACGTAGCGAGCAGCAGCCAAGGCAAAACCAAGAAGGGTTTTGATCGCAAGCGCTTGCTCAGTGGATTGCTGGCTGGCGCTTTTGGCTTGCTGGTGGTGGGCCTCGGCGGGTGGTGGTTCACGCTCGCGTTGGGGGTGATCGTGCATCTGGGTTTGTTGGAATTTTTCCGAATGGCCCAGTTCAAAGGCATGAGGCCTGCCACAAAAACAACGCTCGTGGCATGCCAGCTCTTGCTCTTCAGCACGCAGTGGGCCAATTCAGGAGGTCTTCCGGCTCTTTTACCTGATGCAGTGCTGCCTTTATCGGGTGCAGCAATCTGTGGTTGGTTGTTATTGCAGCCCGTAACAGGATCGATTGCCGACATTGCCGCTTCAATTTTCGGTTTGTTTTATCTCGGTTTCTTGCCAAGCCATTGGTTAAGACTTCGCAATCTCACTGATTTTGATGTTGCTCCCATTTTGCAACGTTTAAGTCTTGATAATTCCTGGCTTTCATCGGGATTATTGATCACACTTGCTGCCTGTTTGATGGTCGTTGCGAGTGATATTGGCTCTTACATGATTGGTCGTCGATTTGGGCGTCATCCTTTGTCTCCTATCTCTCCGTCGAAAACGATTGAGGGGGCAATCGGAGGTGCGTTGTGCTCTGTTGTGGTGGGAGCTTTGATGGCAAGTGTTATGGGGTGGACTCTGGGGTGGTTGAGTGGAGGCTTGCTTGGAGCATTGGTGGCTCTCTTTGCGCTCGTCGGAGATCTCACTGAGTCGATGATGAAACGAGATGCAGGTGTTAAAGATTCTGGCGATGCTCTCCCTGGTCATGGGGGGATCCTTGACCGGATTGATAGTTATTTATTCACTCCTGCGGTGGTGTATTACGCCTTGGTTTTGGTGATGCCTTTGATCGCAAGTTAGTTCTTGTAAATTAAAGTTTAGGGGCTGACAGTTGCTTTCCCTTCAAGAATTAATTGGCCAGCTTTGAGGTGAGCTTTTTGAATGTGAATACCAGGATCCATCGGCAATAAAAACGATTTTCCTGTCTCGAGATGGGTGATCTGAATGGTGCCCTCTGAGGCTTGTAGGCCGAACCGAGCGCGTACAGGATCATGTGTTGAAATCACGGCAGCCTGCAATTCCAGTAAATCGTCGTCGATGCTCAAGGAACGAAGAGGCGTCAGCCCCATCAATTGCTCACTGAGGAGATCTGCCAGCCACCTCCAACGATCACTGGCCATTGCACGATTGAGATCGGCTCCGCTTAACACCACCTCCCCATCAATGTTGAAGGGATGGGAGAGCTGAATCGGCTGGCCAGGATTGGAGGGATTGATGTGTGCTTGAAGGGCACCCGTTTTCAGCTCAGCACGCAGAAGGGGGAGTTTTTGAAAACTCACCTTCCGGGCTGTTAAGGACACACCTTCCAGCTTGCCCCGCAGGAGTTGCAAGGCTGATCCTTGGAGAGTCAGCTTCAACTCACCCACTTCATCGCATTGACCTCGGATCCAAATCTGCAAACCATTGGAGAGCAGTTGAAGCAGAGGACCAGAGCTGTTTGCATTCATGGCAGGCATTCTGATCCCCGCCAGCGTTTTGCCACCAACTCCGGTTGATCGAGATGGGGAAGATGCCCGCAGTTGGCAACCAATTCAAGCTTGTCCCCCAATAACTCCTGAGCGGAACGTTTTTGAGGAGCGCGCAAGATCCGATCCTGCTCCCCCCAGAGCACATGCAGTGGCTGAGAAGGAAGTGGTGAACCGCAACCTGCAAACCCTCCGCTGCGGGCGAACGCCGCTAGCGAACGCGCCCATCCAGGCACCTTGAGATGCAGGGATGCAATCTCAATTTCAGGTTCGCCAACGTTGCTGTCTGGATCGGCAAAGGCTTGTCTGCACAAACCTCGTCTGACGCCAGGCCTGCCCAAGAACCACACCCCCAGTTGGTCAAGCACTGGAGGTAGTGGCATCGGTTTGCCGTCCAGTCCTGCTGGAGCGAGAAGCAGCAAGCGATCGATGCGGTCGGGATGTCGCCGCGCGAGTTCCATCGCAACAGACCCACCCATTGAGGCCCCGATCACACCGATGGCTTCGTTTGTTGAAAAGGTATCCAGAAGTGCATCGAGATGTTTCAGGACCAGCTCAGGTCCGTAGCTGGTTTGTTCTGGTCTTGGGCAGAACCCGAATCCGAAGAGATCGGGAATGATCAGCGTGTTGTTGGTTTTAAGCAGGGGTACAAGACGTCGGAATTCCAGATTGGAACTATCAAATCCATGCAGCAACACCACCGGTGGCCCACTGCCCACTGTTACCACTGGATAGTGGTCAGCCCCCGCATCGGTGCAGGAGAGTTCCAACCAGTCCAAGCCTTTGAGCAGTTCACGGGCCAGAGGATCGAGAAGAGTGGAGGCTGCGTTCTCAAGAATGCGCTTGTTGGTCAAGCTTCAGTCTCCAGAGACGTATTGATGGAGCGACTGTCAGCCTCGGTGCTCACGAGAGCTTCAAGCAGATCGGTTTCGGTGACCTCGAAGGGGAGATGGTGTAGGTCGGATCCTGGCCGGCAGGCGAAGCTGCAAATGGCGCGCAAATCATGCAATCCTGTCTCTCCAAGCCCAAGATCTTGGAGAGAAACGGGTAGACCAAGTTCCTTGAGTAAGGGCAGAAGTTGGCGACGGGATTGGGCGGCCAGTTGATTGCCACCAAGGCGTTCTTCAAGCCGAAGCTGAACCAGAATGCCAAATCCCACTTTTTCCCCGTGCAACTTGCCGTGACAAGAAGGCAATTGCGTTAGGCCGTTATGGACTGCATGGGCCGCAACCGTCCTGCACTGCGCTCCTCCAAGGCCACCAATCACTCCGGCGGTAAGACCACAGGCTTCAGCAACCCGGACCCAGGCCTCACTCTCAGGACGAGCGATGGCGTCAAGGGCATCAATCAAAAGTTGATCGCGAAGCACTCGGGCCATTTGAACGGCCTGTTGGATCATTCCGTCCGTACTAGATCCGCTACTCACGGAAGCTTCGTACCACTTGGCTAGGGCGTCGGCGATACCACTGGAAAGGGTTTGATTCGGTGCTTGGCGAACCAGCCCATGATCAAAAATCAGGAGATCTGGGCAAGCATCGAGTGCCACGTCGGCAACAAACGCTCCATCTGGGGAATAAATGTTGGCGAGAGCTGTCCAACCTGCGCAGGTTGCTGCACTGAGCGGCACTGTGATGCAAGGAACTTTGAGGCGATAGGCCAGGAGCTTTCCTGCGTCTAAAACCTTGCCTCCTCCTGCTGCAATCAAGGAGTCACACGCAGTTGCCTTGAGCGAGGCCTCAAGGCGAATGAGGTCATCCTCACAGCAGTCGAAGTTGAGTTGAACTTCTTCAACTGTCAGTTCGTTTGAAATGAGATCAGCCTTCAAACCATCACGTATGGCTTGAGTTGCTGGGCTACGCCCTAGCAGTGCTGGTCTTTGACAGAGGTCTGCAATGGCAGGAAGGCCACGTTGCCATGCTTGCTCTCCCCGAATGACCCGGGAAGGAGCAATGGCATGTGTGTGGCAAACCAACGACGTGGTCATGGTTTGACTCAGACCCCAGCGTTGGCCAATTGCGGTGTCACTGGAGTGGCGGTTTTGAGGTGGCGAACAACCACTTTTTTATCGTCGTCGATGTCCACTTCAGCGGAATCTCCCTCTTTGATGCGGCCGGTGAGGACTTCCTCAGCCAGGCTGTCCTCGAGCAGGCGCATCACCGCACGACGCAGGGGCCTTGCTCCGTAAGCAGGGTTGTATCCCTCCTCAACAAGACGTTCTTTGAAAGCGTTGGAGACCGTCAAAGTAATCCCTTTGTCACCAATTCGAGCAAACACTTCCTTAAGCATGATTTCCGCGATGTCTTTCACCTCTTCACGATTGAGTTGACGGAAGACAATAATCTCATCTAGACGATTAAGGAATTCAGGACGGAAGTACTGCTTCAGTTCCTCATTGACCAGTGATTTAATTCTGTTGTACTGATTCTCTTCGGCATTTTCACCAGAGAATTCGAAGCCCAAACCACCGCCGCCTTTTTCAATCACTTTCGAACCGATGTTCGACGTCATGATGATCAAAGTATTTTTGAAATCAACGGTTCTTCCTTTGGAATCTGTCAGACGACCATCTTCTAAAAGTTGCAATAGCAAATTGAAGACATCTGGATGAGCCTTCTCAATCTCGTCAAAGAGCACAACCGTATATGGACGACGGCGAACGGCTTCTGTGAGCTGCCCTCCTTCATTAAATCCCACGTATCCCGGAGGTGAACCGATCAATTTGCTGACCGTATGCCTCTCCATGAATTCCGACATGTCAAGACGGATCATCGCTTCTTCGCTACCGAAGAAGTAGGCGGCGAGTGCCTTAGTGAGTTCTGTTTTGCCGACACCTGTAGGACCTGAGAAAATGAAGCTTGCAATCGGCCGATTAGGGTTTTTCAAGCCAACCCGAGCACGACGAATCGCTTTGGAGACTGCCTTGACGGCTTCGTCTTGTCCGATCAAGCGCTTGTGGAGAGTTTCCTCCATGTTTAACAATTTGACGGATTCACTTTCTGTGAGCTTTTGAACAGGGACCCCAGTCCACGAGGCCACAATGTGTGCGATGTCTTCCTCGTCAACGACGGGAGTGGTGAGGAGTTGTGGTTGTGCTGTGGATCCTTCTGGTGCAGCAGAGGCCGCGGCTTCTCCTGCAGCAGCGTCGGTGGTTTGGTCAGCATCACCACTGTTGGCTGGAGCTTCTTCTCGGCTGCTTTGCAGCAAAGTACGAATCTTTTCGCGCAACTCAACTTCTTTGTCGCGTAGTTCCCCTGCGCGACTGAAATCTTGATCACGAACAGCATCTTCTTTGTCCTTCTGGACAGCGCGTAGCTCTTTATCCACTTCCTTCGCTGCAGGAGGCAGCTTGGAATTCAGCAGACGAACTCGACTTCCAGCCTCATCAATCAGATCAATTGCCTTGTCGGGAAGGAAGCGATCGGAGATGTAGCGATCGCCCAATGTTGCGGCTGCGTCGAGGGCCGCGTCGGTGATTTTGAGGCGATGGTGCTGCTCATAACGCTCACGTAGTCCCCTCAGAATTTCAATGGTGTCTGCGATGGAGGGTTCGCCCACCGTGACGGGTTGGAAACGACGCTCCAAAGCCGCATCGCGTTCGATGTGTTTGCGGTATTCATCGAGCGTTGTTGCTCCGATGCATTGAAGTTCTCCACGCGCTAACGCTGGCTTAAGAATATTTGCTGCATCAATCGCACCTTCAGCTGCACCAGCCCCAATCAACGTGTGAACTTCGTCGATCACCAAGATCACATTGCCGGCTGACTTGATCTCTTCCATGATCTTTTTGAGCCGTTCTTCAAACTCACCGCGGTATTTCGTGCCTGCAACCAGCAAGCCGATGTCAAGGGTGAGAACTCTCTTCTCTTCCAGGATGTCTGGAATATCTCCCTGCTGAATCCGTTGAGCCAAGCCCTCGGCAATAGCAGTTTTGCCAACACCAGGCTCACCAATGAGAACAGGATTATTTTTCGTGCGTCGACCGAGGATTTGAATAACCCGATCAATCTCCTTGTGACGTCCAACCACCGGGTCCAGTTTCGCTTCAGTTGCTAGTTGGGTGAGGTTGGTGCCAAATTCGTCCAGTGTTGGGGTCTTGGTAGATCCTTTAGAACCACCACCACCGCCAGCACCCACTTCAGCTGTTTCGCCAAGCATGCGAATCACCTGAGTCCGCACCTTGGCTAGGTCCACACCAAGATTTTCGAGCACTCGTGCTGCAACCCCTTCGCCTTCGCGAATGAGACCCAGGAGGAGGTGCTCAGTACCGATGTAGTTGTGCCCAAGCTGCCTGGCTTCTTCTAAAGAAAGTTCAAGGACACGCTTGGCGCGGGGAGTGAAGGGAATTTCAACGGCAACGAAGCCTGATCCCCTGCCAATGATCTTTTCAACTTCGACCCGAGCATCTTTGAGATTGACCCCCATCGACTTGAGCACCTTGGCAGCAACGCCGGTGCCTTCACCGATCAGACCCAGCAAAATCTGCTCTGTACCAACAAAGTTGTGGCCAAGGCGACGTGCCTCTTCTTGGGCCAGCATGATCACCTTGATGGCCTTCTCGGTAAACCGCTCGAACATCTTGAGGGCCTTTAATGGTGAAACTAAGCTATCAGGGATAAAGAGTTGTTGTGATCACTCTCGATACCAACTCAGATCCCAGTAGTGATTTGGGCTAAGCCTCTCAAAAAGTGTTAATCAATGCAGAAATGTAGTGCGGGTTTCTGTTTGATCAGTGCGGGTATCCCTACCCGCCGCATACTGAATTGATTCAATTGAGTTTAATTTCTCATTGCATCTCTAGCGACTGAATCAAGGCGTCTTTGCCATTGCGGTAATAGCCGGCCCTGCGGCCAATGGTTTTGAAGCCCAATGCGCTGTATAGAGCCTTTGCTCCCAAGTTGTCTTCGGCCACATCAAGGAACGCTTGTTTAGCTCCAGCGTTGTTGGCATCCGCCAGTAGCTGGTTCAAAACAGTGCGCCCCAATCCGCGGCGCCGTTGCTCTGGAGCAACTGCAATCAGAGTGATTTGCAGCTCATCCATGACAACCCAGCCACAGGCCATTGCCAATAAGTCGTCTGCATTTGCAGCGATTCCGATACAGAGTCTCTGAGGATCAGAGAGTTCTCGCTCCCAGTGGTCTGAATTCCAAAGACCATTGAGAGTTCGCGCATCGAGTCTCAGGCATGCCAAGACATGCGATTGATTAAGTCGGATCGTTGTTTGCGTCAGGGGTGAGAAGCGTCGCTTCTTAGATTGCCCCCATTGCCCGCCTCTGACGACTCCATGGCCACCCCTTATGAATCCGGCTGTGATCACGTCAGCCCCAATCGGAATCTGGCTCCAGTGTCAGCTGAGCTCGATGATCTGGGCCGTCTGATGGTGGGGGGCTGTCGTTTGAGCGAACTTGCAGAGCGATATGGAACCCCTCTTTACGTTCTAGATGAGGTGACTATTCGCGCCTCGGCTCAGGAGTATCGGGAAGCCTTGAAACGTCATTACCCCGGCGATTCTCTTGCTGTTTACGCATCCAAAGCCCATAGCTCCTTGGCTCTTACAGGCCTCGTGGCTTCAGAAGGACTTGGTCTGGATGCCGTTTCAGCTGGAGAGCTGCTCACAGCTCTGGATGGAGGGATGCCACCAGAACGCATGGTGTTGCATGGAAATAACAAGTCTGTGGAGGAGCTCGCCCTCGCTTACAGCCATGGGGTGATGGTGGTGGCCGATAACCAGCACGATTTGGATTGTCTAGCTGAGCTTGTTCCTCAAGGTGGAGGACCGGTTCGCTTGATGCTGCGTTTCACGCCTGGCATTGAGTGCCACACCCACGAGTACATCCGAACGGGACACCTCGACAGCAAATTTGGGTTTGATCCTGATCAGTTGCAGCCCGTGCTGACAGCATTGGCTGGGTGTGCTTGGGCCCGTGTTGAAGGTCTACACGCGCACATCGGGTCGCAGATTTTTGAACTGGATCCGCATCGGGATTTGGCAGCTGTAATGGCTGATGCTCTCAAGTTGGCCCGGGAGCTTGGTCATCCAGTCCGTGATCTCAATGTCGGCGGGGGACTTGGAATTCGCTATGTCGAATCCGACGATCCACCGTCGATTGATGCCTGGGTCAAGGTGGTGGCAGAAGCCGTGACCCTGGCGTGCCGTGAGCGCGGTCTTGAGCTGCCTCGTTTGATGTGCGAGCCCGGTCGTTCTCTTGTGGCATCCAGTGGCGTGACGGTTTACACCGTGGGCGCGCGCAAAGTGGTTCCAGGCATTCGCACCTACGTCTCGGTTGACGGAGGGATGAGCGACAACCCGCGTCCGATTACCTACCAGTCTCTCTACACGGCATGTCTTGCTGACCGTCCTTTGGCGCAGGCAGACGAAACAATCACTTTGGCCGGGAAGCACTGTGAATCAGGCGACGTATTGCTCAAGGATCTGTCGTTTCCGTCCTGCCGAAGCGGTGAGGTGCTGGTGGTTCTGGCGACGGGTGCCTACAACCTCTCGATGAGCTCGAACTACAACAGGATTCCGAGACCTGCTGCTGTGTTGGTTAATCAAGGAGAGGCTGAATTGATTCAGAGGCGTGAGCAGCCTGAGGATTTACTTCGTTATGACCTGATGCCAGATCGCCTGCGCTCGGTAAAGTGAGTTTGAAAGCATAAGGGGTGCATAAACGCAATGGCGGTGTTGCAACTTCGCCTGCTGATCGACGTTTTGTGCGCCTCTGCTCTCGGTTTTCTTCTCTTCACGAGAGTCAACGAGCAGCGAACCCTTTGGCTGTTAAGGGGGTACCTGTTTCTTGTTGCTCTCGCCTGGTTCGTTAAGCGGTTTTTCAATCTCCCACTCACATCGACTTTGGTCGATGCACTCGTTCTTGCCTGCTCACTGTCTTTGGCCATTCTTTGGCAGGGAGAATTGCGCCGGTTGATGGAATTGCTAGGCACGGGACGGCTCGCCGTTCTGTTGGGCAATCCTCAAAGCAAGCTCAGAGCGACCGCCAGTACCGTTGCTCAACTAACTGATGCTGCAGGTCGCCTTTCTAAATCGCGTCGTGGTGCCTTGATTGTGGTGGATTTAGGCAGTGATTTACGCCCTGAAGATTTCCTGAATCCAGGTGTGACTGTCGATGCGCAGCTGAGCAGTGAACTGGTGCTCAATTTGTTTGCCTCAGACACACCTCTCCACGATGGTGCCGTCGTGCTGAAGGGAAATCGGATTGTCTCCGCTGGAGCCATCTTGCCGCTGTCGCGTCAAGGCATTAGCCGCTACGGCACAAGACACCTTGCTGCTCTGGGCATTACCGAACGCTTCGACCGCTGCATCTGTGTCGTTGTGTCTGAAGAAACAGGCACGTTGTCCCTCGCGAATCAGGGAAAGCTCGAGCGTCCGATCACCAGTTCGCGTCTTCAAGATTTATTGACCGAATTGATGGCGGCTCCGGTGTCCTCTACTTCAGCGAAAACGGGGTCTTCACGTAGCGTAAAAAATATTTCCCAGGACTCATCGCTTTGAGTCAACGCTTGGCCACCAGTTCAGATGACGCTCGGATTGAGGTTTTTCCTGCCGAGCTCATTCCTCAGCGTTTGCCGGCTCATGTGGCAGTGATCATGGATGGCAATGGACGCTGGGCACAATCAAGGGGCTTGCCGCGTGTCATGGGGCATCGGGCAGGCGTAGAGGCCCTGAAAGCCACCTTGCGTCGATGCAGCGATTGGGGTGTGAAGGCTCTCACCGCTTACGCCTTCTCAACGGAGAACTGGTCTCGCCCTGGCGATGAAGTGAATTTTTTGATGACTCTGTTTGAGCGGGTGCTGGAACGGGAGCTACAGGCCTTAGAGGCGGAGAGGGTGCGGATCCGTTTTCTTGGCGATCTTGAGCCTCTGCCTTCCCGTCTTCAGTCCTTGATCGAAGAATCGACGAAGCGTACGGCGTCCAATGATGGAATTCATTTCAACGTCTGCACCAACTACGGGGGACGGCACGAGCTGGTTGTCGCGGCCAGACGGCTGGCTGAACGCGCTGCAAGTGGGGAGCTTGACCCCTCCGAAATTGATGAGCGTACCCTTGCTGGAGAACTGTTCACAGCCGATGAAAGCGATCCCGATCTCTTGATTCGCACCAGTGGTGAACATCGAATCAGCAATTTTTTGCTGTGGCAGCTCGCCTATGCCGAAATACACGTTACCGATGTCCTTTGGCCCGATTTCGATCGTGAGGCCTTAGTGGGTGCGTTCTTGGATTATCAAAGCCGAACCCGTCGCTTTGGGGGGTTAGTGGTCTAATCGCCGATGCTCTGGGATCCTGAGGGTTCGAGGTTCTCTCTCAGGGTTGATGACGGAAGCGGTTGAAGTGCGCCATGACTGGACACGAAGCGAGATCGAAGCGCTTCTGGATCTTCCCCTGATGGATTTGCTTTGGCGTGCTCAGGGGGTTCATCGTGCATCGAACCCTGGATATCACGTTCAGTTGGCCTCGCTATTGAGTGTCAAAACCGGTGGGTGCGAAGAAGACTGTGCCTACTGTCCTCAATCGATGCATCACAGCAGTGATGTCACAGGCCAGCCCGAATTGCAGGTTGCGCCTGTCTTAGAGCGTGCCAAAGCTGCTAAGCAGGCTGGTGCGGATAGGTTTTGCATGGGCTGGGCTTGGCGTGAAATCCGCGATGGTGCCCCATTCGAGGCGATGTTGCAGATGGTGAGTGGCGTGCGTGCCTTGGGGATGGAAGCCTGCGTCACGGCCGGAATGCTCACCGATGGCCAGGCCCAACGTCTTGCGAAGGCGGGGCTAACGGCGTACAACCACAACCTCGATACCAGTCCTGAGCACTACGACAAAATCATCACTACTCGGACTTTCCAAGAACGTCTTGAGACGCTTGAGCGGGTGCGTCAAGCGGGAGTGACCCTTTGCTGCGGCGGCATCATTGGCATGGGGGAAACCATTGGGGACCGGGCCTCCATGTTGCAGGTGCTGGCATCGATCAACCCCCACCCAGAGAGCGTCCCGATCAACGCTTTGGTGGCGGTCGAGGGCACTCCTCTCGAGGAACTCCCTCCCATCGATCCGATCGAGTTGGTTCGCATGATTGCCGTCACGAGGATCCTGATGCCTGGCAGTCGGGTTCGCCTGAGTGCAGGTCGGGAACAGCTCAGCAAAGAGGCTCAGATTTTGTGTCTGCAGGCTGGGGCGGATTCGATTTTTTATGGCGAAACGCTTCTCACGACAGGAAACCCTGCTGTGGAGGCTGATCGTGAGCTGCTTCGCACCGCCGGCGTGCAGGCCAACTGGCTTTCTGCTTCAGAGAAGCTTGCCGCGTAGTTCAGTCTCTAGTTGTGGTGGCTTTGACTGCGTGAATGGATCTTCTGAGATCTCTTGCTTTGGCTCGAACGAAACGACATAACGACTTTTTCTTTTCAGATCAGTGGCTCAATATCTTTTACGAGATGGGACACAAGGAACCGTCTCATCCGACCCCTCAAGCTTTGACGTGCTCACCTATCAGAAACTGTCGGGGGAATCCGTTCATGCAGCTCTGACCATTCAGGCTGAGAGCGACATTTTGAGGTCAGTTGATCTTGGTCGGCTTGTTGAATTGAGCGATGATCACCCTGTCTTCAGCAGTGCTGTTGTTGCCTGATGGAACCTGAGATGGGAGCTGATTGGAACAAGGATGATCTTCTGGTCGCAGCTTTTTATGCCTTTACTCCGTTGGCTGAGGCGGATCAACAGAAACTGCTAACCGCCCTTCCTCCCCTGGCTCAGGCTGAAACCGTTCTCGGTTCGGTATTGATCGCTGCTGAAGGCGTGAACGGCACGGTTTGTGGTCCTTCGTTTGGAGTGGAGCGCTTGCTTGCCCTTCTACGCAGCCAACTTGCACTGGGTGATGCCCATTACGAATCCCTGGAGGTCAAGCACAGCTGGAATCCCGAACAAGTGTTTCGACGATTTAAGGCCAGGAGCAAGCGCGAAATTGTCACGCTTGGGCAGCCTCAAGTGGACCCTCGAGACAGTGTGGGCACTTATGTAGATCCACAAGATTGGAATGGCTTGATTGATGATCCCAATACGTTGGTGATCGATGCGCGCAACACCTATGAGGTGGCGATCGGCAGTTTTGCGGGGGCCTTGAATCCGCAAACCGAGAGTTTTAGGGACTTCCCCGACTGGGTGGATCAGGAGCTTCGTCCTCGCATCGAGCGTGATGGACCTCAGCGGATTGCCATGTTTTGCACGGGAGGAATCCGTTGCGAAAAGGCCAGCAGTTTTCTGCAGCAGCAGGGATTCGGCGAAGTCCATCATTTGCGTGGAGGCATTCTTCGCTATCTCGAAGAGGTTCCAGAGCAAAACAGCCGTTGGCGAGGGGAGTGTTTCGTGTTCGATCAGCGCGTTGCGCTGAACCATCAGTTGGAACGAGGTGACTACTGCTTATGCCACGCTTGCGGCTTACCGGTTTCGTCTGAGCAGCAGAGTCTGCCGAGCTACATCAAGGGCGTGCAGTGTTTGCATTGCATCGATCAATTCACAGATGCAGATCGCCGCAGATTTGCGATGCGCCAACAACAGATTGACCAGCTTGCTGCACGCGGCTAGTGCTTCAGTGGCCATGACTTGCTTTCAGGCTTCGCTTGCTGCCCATCCTTTACAGCTTTCGCCGTTGTCCCTATGCGATGCGAGCTCGTTGGGCTCTGCTTCAGGCAGGTTTGATGGTGCAGTGGCGTGAGATTGCACTCAAAGCCAAGCCTGCCGCGATGCTGGAGGTCTCTGCTAAGGGCACGGTTCCGGTGCTGGTCCTTCCGGATGGCAGCGTTATTGATGAGAGTTTGGCGATCATGCGCTGGGCTTTGCTGCAGGCTGACACCCGAGGCGTGTTGGGAAAAGCGGACTCGGACCTTTTGATCGAAGAAAATGACGGGCCTTTTAAGCATCATCTCGATCGTTTCAAGTACACCGATCGCTATCCCGGTGCCGTAAAAGAGGACCATCGCCAGGCTGGTCTTGTCATCCTGCGCAGCTGGAGCGAACGCATCAGTCAAAACGGCTGGTTGCTGGCTGATCGGATGGCTTTGGCGGATGGGGCCCTATGGCCGTTTGTACGGCAGTGGCGTCTTGCGGATGCGGTTGGATTTGATGCTGATCCAGATTTGTCACCGTTGCGGGACTGGCTCACGCGGTTTGTCGATGACCCGATGATGGAACGGTTGATGCAACGTGCTGATCCTTGGTTGCCAGGTGGAATGCAACCAATTTTCCCGGCCGATTCCATTGCGATTCCCATGGATCAACCGTTGTTTCATCTCGCCTTGGAATCCGATTGGCAGGCTGCCATCCAGCGAGGCGACTATCGCGTTTCAACGCGTGGCTGTTCTCTCGAGCAGGTGGGATTCATTCATCTCTCTTGGCAAGAGCAGCTCCAAGACACGTTTGATCGGTTTTATGCCGACGCTGGTGCCGTCCTAACGCTCAGAATTAATCCAAAGCTGCTGTCTGCCCCTCTGAGAGCAGATGCCATCTACACAGGTGTTCTTTTCCCGCACCTGTATGGCCCGCTTCCAATTGCCTCGGTGGTCGAGGTGAGTCCTTTCTCTTCTCTGCCCGCTTCCTGATGCTCAATGACCTAGAAGCTCAGGCACGAGAACGTGGCTTGCTGCTGCGCCTCAAAGTTGGACGCCCCCTGGGACTGTGGAGTTTGCGCTTGGTTGTGGCTGAACAGCTGCCCGCTGATCGCTTGCAACTCCAGGGCGAGATGAAAGCCTGGGCCTATGGCGCCACCACTGGACTGCAGCTCGACACAATGCGAGTTCGTCCCAAAGCTCCTGCTGGGACGGGAGATCTGATTTGGGCCGCAACCATGGCTTGGGCGCTTGAGTCCACTCCTTGCCAGAGGGCCAGGTTGTTGGCGATACGGGATGCAGAGGGTCAGCATCGGCGTTTGGTGCGCTACTTCAAGCAACGAGGTTTCAGCACGGTGCATGAGGTGGAGGCAGCTGTTTGGGACTTGCCTCTGCGGATGGTTTGGGGTGGTGCTGGTGCGCTGATGACGGCTGATTGTGCCGAGGTGCAGCAGCGAGCTGTTCAGCGCTGGACGGCTCAGTCTCCTGCTGCGTGATAACTGCTGCGCACTAATGGCCCACTGCGCACTTGAGTAAATCCAAGGTCGGTGGCGATGGCGCCAAGTTCTGCAAATTCCGTGGGGTGCCAGTAACGAGCTACAGGGATATGGGCTAAGGATGGCCTTAGGTACTGGCCGAGGGTGATGCGCTGACAATCGACACTGCGTAGGTCTTTCAAGGTGTTGATGACTTCATCTTTGCTCTCGCCCAAACCAAGCATCAGGCCGCTTTTGGTGGGTATCGATGGGGCAAGTTCTCTGGCCGCGGCAAGTAGCCCAAGCGAGCGGGTGTAAGTCGCCCCACGGCGGACTTCACCTTGTAGTCGCTTCACCGTTTCAAGATTGTGGTTGAAACAAACTGGCTGTGCTTTCAGAACAGTGGCTAAACGTTTCTGTTGAGCTTGAAGCGCTTTGGTTTGATCGGCGATACCGCCCCAGAAGTCTGGGGTGAGTACTTCGATGGCGATCAAAGCATTGCGGGCACGAATCGCCGCCATCGCGTTCGTGAACAAACTGGCCCCATGGTCTTCAAGGTCATCGCGGGCTACGGCCGTGAGGACCACGTAGCGCAGTCCCATGCGAAGCACGGCTTCTGCAACCCGTTCACCTTCTTCAGGGTTCACTGCTTCAGGTGAACGTCCTTTATCCACTTGGCAGAACGCACAACTACGGGTGCAGATGGAGCCACCGAGTAAGAAAGTTGCGGTACCAGCTGCGTAACACTCCCCTCGATTGGGGCAGCGGCCCTCCTCGCAAATCGTGTTGAGCCCATTCTGTTTGACCAGAGTTTGCACCTGTTCAATCGCTGAGGCATTACCGATGGGTCGTCTCAACCATTCCGGCAAGCGCTCACTGGGGCGTATTCCGCTGTAACGGCTCATGTTCGCTTTCATGACCGCATGTCTGGGAGTTTCATTCAACTGCTCGACGACCTTCAAGAGCCCGACTCAAGGTGACGTCGTCCGCGTATTCGAGTTCGCTTCCAACTGGAAGGCCGTAGGCGATTCGACTGACTTCCGTAAATGGTTTGAGCAGGCGAGCCAGGTAGAGGCTGGTGGTATCACCTTCCACGCTGGGGGTGAGCGCAAGGATGACTTCGTTGATCTCGTCTGCTGCAACCCTTTTCACGAGGTTGCTGATCTGCAGCATTTCCGGACCGATGCCGTCCATCGGAGAGATCAGGCCTCCCAAAACGTGGTATCTACCGGCATATTCCCTGGTGCGTTCGAGGGCCAGTAGATCCCTTGAATCGGCTACAACGCAAAGCATCCCGATCGAGCGCTCTGGATTCCTGCAAATCTCACATGTGGGTTCGGCACTGAGATGGAAACAGGTTTGGCATTGCCCTACCTGACTCCTTGCCGCCAAGAGAGCGTCAGCAAAACTGTGGATCTGCTCTTCTGGTTGGCGTAGCAAATGGAGGGCCAGTCGTTGTGCAGTCCTTGGACCAATGCCAGGGAGACGTTCGAACTGGTCGATCAACCGTGCTAGCGGTCGGGTGAAGCCGCTCAGAACTCTTTTGCAAGTCTCTGAAATCTAGGCAGGGAGATCTCCGGGCAGAATGGGATGGATTTATGAACGATTCGATGCGCTTCCCGTTACAAGTTCCGCTCCGATCGCTCCTCAGCGTTGTCTGTGTTTTATTGCTCACCGCCTGCAGCGGTGCTGGAGCTGGTCTTAATTCGTTCCAGAGCCCTGACGGTAGATACGCCTTCCTCTACCCCACCGGTTGGACGCGGGTGGCGATGACGGGAGGCCCCACCGTTGTCTTTCACGACCTGATTAATAGTGATGAAACGGTAAGCCTTGTGGTATCGGATGTAGATGCCGACAACGATTTACAGAACCTGGGCAGTGCTGTTGCCGTAGGAGAACGCTTGCGCCGTGATGTGATCGCCCCAGAGGGCAGCGGACGCAATGCCGAGCTGATCGAGGCACGAGAACGAGAGGCCTCAGGTCATACGTTCTATGACCTGGAGTACGCCGTGCATCTTCAAGATCGTGATCGCCATGAGTTGGCCACTGTCGTTGTGGATCGGGGCCGCTTGTACACCCTTGCGACCAGCACGAATGAAAGCCGCTGGCCTCGCGTTAAAGACTTGTTCGAATCTGTGATTACATCGTTTACGTTGTTGATCTGATAAGGGTTCAACCATTGAGATGGCCGAGCTTCGAACATTGATGACAGACGATTGATGTTGAAAGACTTGTCCTCATCCATGGTTTTCACGATGTACCTGCAACAGCGACATTCCCTGTGTCTTTAATATCCTTCAGTAAGTTAAAAACGCGCTGGGATGGTCTTGATGACCATCGGCAGGTTGGGGCTTGTTTGGCAGGAATGGGGGGATTGTTCACAGCTTGGCTTTTATTCTGGCCAGTTCCTACTCAAGTTGAAGGTAAAGGTGTTCTGATCTACCCCGATAATGCTGGCGTTTTGAATGCCAGGTCTGCTGGTCAAGTTCTCAACGTTGATGTGCGTGTGGGTGATCGCGTTGAGAAACAGCAGGTACTCATGACGCTATATTTGCCTGAGCTTGAACGTGAACTAGAGCAAGAAAAAGGGAATTTAAACCAGCTTCAAAAACAAAATATCGAGTTAAATCAGCGCGATGTATTGCGTATCGAGACTGCACGACAGGCTCTTGATACCACTCTCGCCAAGCTCAAAGATGACGAGCGAAGGCTGGGTGAATTGCAAAGCACTTTTTCGGGGAAGCTTCGAAATCTTGAATGGTTATCGCGACGTGCTGTGGTGGCTCCTCTATCCAGTGAAGTGGTGTCCGCAGAACAAGGACTGACCAGCACCAGCGTTGCCTTGGATGATCTGAAGATTCAGGGCAAACAGGCTCTCACAATATTTCAGCAAATCAAACTTGATGTTGAGTCTGAGCAGCTCGATCGGACCTTTGTGATTGATGATCTGAAGCGTAAGATTCGCGTCAGCGAGGCGAAATTGGCCTTTGATGGCACGATTACAGCTCAGCGTGATGGCAGTGTGCTGGATCTTCAAGTGATTCCGGGTCAGACCATCAAAATGGGTGATCGTCTTGGCACGATTGGAAGGGGGGAGGTGGCTCGAGGTAACGGTCCTGATCTGATCGCTGTCGCCTACTTTCCACCTGCTGATGCGCGACGACTACCGCTTGGGTTGCCTGTTGAGGTGGTCCCGCGCTGGAACCAAAGGGGCCGGTTTGGTGGAATTGAAGGGAAGGTGAAAAATGTGCTGACGTTGCCTGCAACCCAGGAAGATATCGCCACCACAACGGGCAATGCACAGCTTGCTGAAGACTTGGCCGGAGATGGCCCAGTGATGCGGGCTGAGATCAGTTTGCAGCGTCGATCAAGGTCTGATGATGGTTTTCTCTGGACGCTTTCTAATGGCAGTGGCGTCTTCCCGATCCGCGATGGTTTGACCGTAGACACCTTTGCTTATGTGGAATGGCGCTCACCGATCACCTATGTCTTGCCCGGGCTTCGTTCGATCACAGGCGGTTACCGCACATTGAGGATTGATCGTGTCTTTGATCTGCCTTTTCTTCGTCAACCTGACACCCTTCCCTGATCTTTCCACGATGTCAATGCGTCCATTACTTAAGCAAGAGATTCCTTGGCTAATATCAGAATTGGTGTTGTTAATTATTCTATTAAATGCTAATCCGCCTGAATTGTGGTTTTGGTTTGTTGTTTTTTTGGTGGTTTTTGGATATCGAATCGAGCGCTGGTGGTCTTCAAGGGCTGACTAGTTGAGATTATTTGAAGGAAAACTAAGAGTTAATTGGGTGAAGACTGGATCGTTTGGATTTTTAGGCATGGGCAAGAGTTCACGCAGCATGCGTGCATAGGTGACATTTACATTCAAAGTGGCGAATAATCGTCTTACTAAGGCGTTAACGAGCTGTTCCTGGGTAATGGAAAGGTTGATTTCATCGCTTAATCCGGTTTGATAACGCAGTTGTGTGTCTCGGAAGGCCTCTTTGCTGGCACCAACAGCACGTCTGGCCGACACTAATTTCGCCAAACTGGCTTCATGGTTTAAAAAAGCTCGCTCCAGTCGTAAGCGAATCGCGTTGCGGGTGTTTGCATATTGCTCTGCGGTTGCTTGCTCTTGAAGTTTCAAGGCCTTCACTCTGTTTGACGTGCCACCGGCATCAAAGATCATCCAATTGAAGGCCAGTCCTACCGACCATTCGTATCCGCTGACCTGCTCGAGGGGAAGAAAAGTGCCTCCGCAGCATCCACCTCCGATCAGCGCAAGATTTGACGTGCGTTCCACGGATCCCAAGCCACCGGCTGCTGCAAAGAGACTGAGCCTTGGTAGCAGCTGAGCAGCCGCTTCGTCTTGGCGGCGCATGAGTGCTTGCTGTGTTGCGAGAATCGCAGTGAGCTCTGGATTGTCGTCGTAAGCCGCCAATACCGTTCTTTCTAAATTCAGGGGCCATCGTGGTTGGAGGCTGATGGGGTCGCTTGCACTGGGGATGATCTCACTGGAAAGATTGAGAATGGTCCAAAGTTCACGGCGGGCTACCGCACGATCAGTCATCGCTTGGATCAAGCTTTCTTCGTCTGCAGCGAGAAGGCTGCTTCGTCTGAGCAGATCCACTCTCGGAACAAGACCAGCTTGTTTTAGGTCAAGAGTGTCTTCTAATACGACCAGATCAGTGCGAACGATCGCATCGCGTATCCGCACAAGTTGCTCAGCACGTTGAAGGTTGTAGTAGGCCTCGCTCACTTCAAGCTGAATGGCTCTTAACCGGTCGGAATAGAGATTTTCTTGTTGGGTGAGCCGGGCTTGGGCTGCTTGAACCCTGGGAGTTCGAGCAAAATCAATAATGTTGTAATCGAGCTGAAGCCCAGCATCTGCCGAAACTCCATTCGCTACCGCCCCTAGCCCACCTCCTGGTGGGATGTAGAAGGGGCCAGCGCTGGAGCCACTGACTTTGTCTCCATCATTGGTGAGAGCAAAATTGGGAGTTTGCCCTTTTGAATTAAAGAGTTCTCCAAACCCAAAGGTGTTGTTTCCATAGGGGTTGTAAGTGGTTGTTCCGCTTTGAAATCCATCGACGTTGGCGAAAACGCTGATCGTTGGCCAGTAGCGACTTGATTCGGATGCAATGGTGGCGGCTTGAGCCTTGATTAAATCTCGTTGAGCGCCCAGGGATGGGTTGTTGCGGAAGGCGATCGTGACAGCATCTTCAAGAGAGAGAGAAAGAGTTCGCGATGCAGTGTCAGCTGAAGATGGAAGGCGAAGAAGAGGGTCTGGCTGGGTCTCTTGTTCTGTTAGCTCTCCGGATGCGGGTGTATTGACATCAATCAGTAGTTTGGGAACTTCAATCGATCTGAGATCGTCACTGCTCTCAATCGCTGGAGCTGGACCAGTCAACGTATCGATAGCGTGGACCTGGGTATTGAGGCGCTCCCAACTTTTCTCAAGTTGCTCTGTCGTGCCGCCTTCATCCAGTGGAGCAACGTTGGTCTGAGCTGCTACGGGAGCGAAGGTGTTGCAAATCAATCCGAGCGCGCATACGTAACGGGAGAGGACCAGATCACAGCGGGATGGTTTCAACACGTTTGTCGGATGACGACTTCTAAAACGACTTTTGGGTATGTTCACGCACTCTGGTCAATGATGAAAGGTGTCCAATGCAAAACTATGATGAGTTTGATCGCTAGCTATCAAACTGGATGGCAACCATGAGACTGTTCGTAAGCTGAACGATGCTGTAACAATTGACCGCAAACAGCTTCAATAGTTTTTGATTTTAATGAACTTGATTGGCTGGAGTCTCTGCAATCCTTGAAGAAGTTTAATGCATGCTGGGTGATTTCAAATGCTCAATCCCTCATTGGTAGATCGTTTATGATGGTTGACTTGGAGCGGGTGGATGTTGCTTCGATGATTGCTGATCGGATGTAGTCAATTAGGGTCATTCTTAAGATTATTTGTCTCAGCTGCTGGTTATTTATCTGTTTGTTGTCAGTGGAAAGTGTGCCTTCCGTTGTCAGTTCAAGCCATTGGCTGAAGTCTCGAGAAAGATCCTTCATTGCGATCAAAGTCCCAGGATTGAATTGTTGATTATTAATTGTTTTTGGGCTTTTTAGCTCAGTACTGATGGTTAGCAATTGAGCGCTCAGAATATCAAATAAGTCTGCTTCCTCGTTGTGAAGTCGTTTGACTTTCTCTGATCTAATGAAGGGTGCTGGTAAGCTTCTAATAGATTCAAGAGAGGTCATAATCTGTGAGGCCAAAAGATCAATTCTGCTCCAAATGTCGTGTAGTGGATGTTGTTCGGGATTAACTCCCAGCTCTAATTGTGCAAGAACCTGTTGTTGCCTTGCTGCGTTGAGTTGTCTGATGAGTGAAATGCGTTTTGCCTGTTGTTTACTCGGTGGACTTGAGGAAGGATTGTTTTGTCTGAGGGTATCGCCTTCATGTTTTAGCTCCACTCCGAGGGCATCTAGCAATGATGCAAATTGTTGGTGTAATTGAGGAATAGTTTGACTGGGCCAAATCCATTGACACGCCAGTAGTGAAATGACAATGCCAAGTCCAGTCCAGAATAGGCGAATGGGGCCCCAGATGGTTTCGACCTGTTCATGAACAAGCCATCCCATAACGATGATCGTGCCTGCAACTTTGTACCCCACTTGTAGACCGAGAATTCCTCCTAAAAGTCTTGTTGAAGCTAAAGCTAATCCGAGTCCTAAAGGGAGAGGGAGATCTAGGCATTTTGTAAATATGATCAAAATAATCACGCCCATCAGCGACCCCATCAGCCGCTGAATGCCCAGCTTCATGGAATTGCCGTAGGTACTCGATAAAACGGCTGCTGTTGTTAATGGCAAATAAAAGCCATATGGAATCGAACTCAGGAGACCGAATCCAGCACTCAATCCCGTAATAAGGACAAGGCGTAATTCTTGTCTAGTAAACCAAGGCTTGCTGTGGGGTTGACTACTTTTTTTTATCATTCAAATGAGTTTTGCTTCACGGCAAAATCAAGTTTTTTCTGACTTCTAACGATTCGAAGGAATCGAGTACCTTCTTCCTCTAAAAGAATACGCTGGGAGAGGCTAAGTGGACTATGTGAATCTATATGTAATCGTTTCCATCCAAAGTCATTGCTAATATCTAACTGATCAGCAAGTTCAGGTAATTGCAAGGGCTGATATTTTACGGCCAGAGCGTCAAGAAGCCTTTCTATCAAAATCCATTGCGCATGTAGGCTGCGCCAAAGGCTCATCCGTTGTCGCCAGCGTAGCTGCACCAATTGTTTAATGTGTTTCGAGCCAAGCTGTTCTTCAATATTAATAAGGCGTTGAATTTCCAAGAGATCTTTCGTGATCAAGCCTGGCTGTAAAGGTGGTGGTGAAGACGTAAATCCTTGGAGCGACTGGCTATGTTGTTGTATGCGAGTGTTTAGTGAATTAAGCAATCTTTGATGAAGCTCTTCCATTCGCGTCAGTCGATTTTTGGGCCAAAGTAAGCGCCCGATTGCAATGGCTACTACGATTCCAACTAAAGTATCTATGCTTCTGTTTAAAATATAATACCAGTTTAACTTTGTATAACCGTGAACGCCTAAAAAGATCACGGTAATCACAACGGCTGTCGACAAGCCGCTGCCCCAGCCAAGGAGGCGCAGTAAGGGGACAGTAATTAAGAGGCTGACGAAAATGCCGATCCAGCCTGAAAGCATTGTGTGGACTAAAAAAACAACAAAGCCGCCAGTTACTGTTCCTAAAATCCTTCCTTTGGCAGCATCAAGTGTGTTTTCGTCTTGATCGTCGACGACTAAAATGACGGCTAAGAGCGGATAAAAAACAAAGCTAATTCGATCAAAGTGTTGGGCAATCGCGCATGTGATAAAGATGCTGATGCCAAGCCTAAGACTTTGTTTTATAAGATTACTGTCTATTGTTGCAATGTTCATTTTTAGAGGTAATCAGAAGTTCGATCTGAGTCTCTTGCTGCTGGATCTTCCTGCCTCCGCGTCCAGCGATGAATTAGTGGCAGGCCATTGTGTATCAAGATAGCTCACGCCATTTTTATAAAAAGGACGAGCATTGAGTTGATTGGTTTTGAGTTCTGTTGTTCCCATGGCAGCGATCAATTTGCCTATCTCTAAAGGTCCAAGATCTGTTTCAAGATTACGTCCAGCTGCCGTGATCAAGGCTGGCAGGCGGATGAGATGCTGAGGTTGTATGAGTTTGTTGAACAGGCTTTTTAACACAAGTTGTTGTCTGTCAAGTCGTCCAAAATCTCCCTGTCCATCATGGCGCCAGCGCAGAAAACCTTCAAGGTCACGTCCTTTGAGAACCTGGCGTCCTGGCTGGAGGTTGATCAGTAATCCTTGGCTTCTGTCTTGGTAGTAGAGCCGTTTTGGTACATCCACTTCGAGACCACCAAGTAAATCACTAATGGTGCGAATTCCTTCAAGATTCACCAAAATATGGTGATCGATCGGTCGTCCCATGAGGCGTGTTAGTTCTGATTTAACAGCATCTGGGCCGCCTGTGGCATGGAGTGCGTTGGCCTTCATTGGCCCAAAGTTACGTGAATCAATATAACTATCTCTTGGAATTTGTATAATCGAAGTCTCGCCATTCTCAACGCTGAGGACGAACATTGTGTCTGTATTGCCTCCTCCAGCATCCATGCCGAGAATCACTATATTCTCGCTTTCAAAACTGGTCCAGTTTTCAAGTGGGTTGTTGATTGAGGCTAGTTTGGGGAGGTCTGTTGAGGGAATGAGAGATCGACTGAGAGGTATCGATAGCAGCAATCCACCCAAAAGTCCTATGACTGCTGCTGTGAGCAGGGATCTTTTGTTCGGACTTCTTTGGCCGTTCATTCGCAAATCTTAGGTCTGTTGCTGCAACCGTTGGATTGTGTTGATGTTTGTGTAGGTACAACCATGATTAATGGAGTGGATCGCTGATCATTAGGGCTGGGCAACTCAACTGGTGGACCAAATTGCTTGTGCGATCACTGGCCGGAATGGGGAGTCCAGCAACTCGGCGTCGTTGTGAACGCAGAATCACGAGATCTTGGTTTTTGCTGAACCAGTGAATTTTGGAATCGATTCCAGGTCCCTGAATCAGTTTGATTTGAATTTGATGGCTGTCGATGTTGCGTGGACACCAACTCATCAGTTGGTGTTCCATCCAGGATCGTTCGTGTCGGTTGAAGCGTGGGTCGTGGATGTGCAGAAGACTGATGGTGGTGGATGTTGGGTCTGGTGCGGTTGAGAGTAGCCGTAGGGCGAGTTCAAATTGTTCGCGTGCACTGGCTGATAGATCTTTGATTGGAACCAGAATTTGGTTCAGATCCTTCAGTTCTCGTTGTCCAAGATTGGCTACCACAACTGGGCAATGGGCGGTTCTGCAGACCCCGTCCACGAGGTCGCCCAGGAGCCATTTGCGTAGCGGGTCAGGGCGTCCTGCTCCAATCAACAGAAGATCAGCTCCTTCTTCCAAAGCGCTTCTGCTCATGCCCGCAGCGATGTCATCATCCACGCGCAGTAGACAACGCGTGGTTGCAGTGAGGCTCTCTCCGTTTGTTCCTGCCTGACGCAGCCTGGCTCTCGCTGCAGATAAGGCTCGATTTAAGCCACCGCGAGCCTCTTCGAGGCTTGGACTCACCAGTGCAAGTGGTAAGAGCTGTCCGTTGTGCTCGCCTTCTCCCTGGGAGAGTCGAGCGGCCAGCTTCAGCAGGCTCAACTCTGTGTCTGGGTTGGCAACTGGAACTAATACTTTTAGGGGGCGGCGGACCACTTCTCCAGGGACCTCCTGATTTCCATCGAGATTTGTGGTGCCGTAGGTGGAGCGCTCATTCGGTTCCATCAGCGCTACGACCGAGCGTGTGGTGAGGGTTGGACCGAGTGTCGCTGTGACGACCATCACGGCTAGAACGCTGTTGAGAACTGTGTTGTTGAGAAGGCCGGCTTGGAAACCAATGAACGCGGTGGCAAGCGTGGCAGCCACCTTGGGCATGGCGAGTGACCACATCAGCAGCATTTGATTGGGGCTGTAGCGGAACCAGCGTCCGGCAATCACTGCTGCAAGTGCTTTACATCCCAAGGCTCCAGTGAGCATGAGGGCTGTGAATTCAATGTTGCCGATGCTGTCGGCGAGGCTGCCTAGATCGAGCAGCAGTCCTAAATGAATGAAGAAAATGGGGATGAATAAGGCTCCGCCCACAAAGATCACTTGCTCTTTGACCTTGCCTTCTGGAAGGACGGAATTCACTGCCAGCCCAGCCAGAAAGGCGCCGACGATTTTTTCAACTCCTGCTAATTCAGCACCAAGTGAAGCCACAAATAAGGTGAGTAGGACCGCCAGAAAAACCCGGTTTTCATCGATCACATTTCGCATCCATAGATGCTGTCCAACCATCCGAATGCCCCAGACGACGACACAAGCAAACACGCCGATGCTGATCAGCAGTGAAGTGAAGCTGATCGGTGTGAGGTTTCCTTTGCCCAGCCCTAGGGCAACAGCGAGCAACAACAAGGCTGCAATGTCGGTGAAAATCGTGCTTCCTACGCTTACGATCACGGATTCGTCACGCTGGGCTCCGTAACTCCTCACGATCGGATATCCGAGCGGAGTGTGGGTTGCCATCAGGGCTCCCAAGAGGAGGCTGGGCACTAAGGGGAAGCCAAAGATCTGGCCGATGCCGAATCCCGTTCCAACTCCGAGTACAAAGATCAGGGCTCCAAATGTTACGGAGCGACGTTTGACCCTGTTGAACTCTTCGAGGTCGATTTCCAGCCCAACGGTGAACAGTAAATAGATGGCTCCGATATCGGAGAGAAGGGTGATTGTTTCACTTTTGGCGTCGATCCAATGCAATACATGGGGCCCGACCAGTACACCAGCGGCTAATAGTCCGACGAGATCAGGAAGCCTTAACCGTCTGGTTAAAGGCGGAATTAAGACGCTGATCGCAACAAGCTGAGCAAAAATGCCCAGTGGGTGATGCATCAAGTGGGATAGCGAAGCAGCCATCGGCGAAGTCTTGGATGAAAAGTTTTGGGGCTAAAGGCTCAACGTTTCGTCACTTCGCAAGCCAGCTTGAACCCTCCAGAGGTCTGCGTAAGCGCCTGATTGGTGCAAAAGTTGTTCATGAGTGCCCTGTTCCACAATGCGACCGGCATCCATCACAATGATCTGATCGGCATGTCGCACGGTGCTTAGTCGATGCGCAATCACCAGTGTGGTCCGATTTGCCGTGATGCGCATTAGGGAACGTTGAATCGCCGCCTCTGTTTCATTGTCAACAGCGGCTGTTGCTTCATCGAGGATCAAGACGGGTACATTTTTCAAAATGGCTCTAGCTAAGGCGATTCTCTGGCGTTGACCACCCGACAAACGCTGACCACGTTCGCCTACAACCGTGTCAAAACCTTGAGGTAGACCTTGAATAAAGGGCAGGGCTTCAGCTTGTTCTGCTGCCCAAACAAGAGACGATCTGGTTGCTTTTGGTGAGCCATAGGCAATATTTTCGGCGATGCTTCCGTGGAAGAGGTAGACATCTTGACTTACGAGTGCAATGCAACGACGAAGATCTTGTAAGTGGAGTGATGCAATTGGGTGATTGTCAAGAACAATCTTTCCGCTACTGAGCGGATAGAGCCTCAGGAGTAATTTGACCAGTGAGCTTTTACCTGAACCCGTAGCACCCACAATCCCAATCGTTTGGCCTGCGCTAATTCTTAGGTTGAAATTGTTTAGAAGTGGTTCGCGATTTCTATAGGAGAAGCATACTTGTTCATAGCGTATCTCTCCTTTAATAGTACTTGGGTGGAGGCGAGTGTTTCCGCTTGCGATCTGAATCGGTGTGTCGATGAGATCGAGAACACGCTGAGTTGATGCCATCGAACGTTGGTAATCGTCCAAAGTTCGTCCCAATGTTGTGAGTGGCCAAAGCAGTCGCTGGGTGATAAAAACCAAGAAGCTGTAGGTCCCTACGGCGATGAGTCCTTGCCAGGCTTGGATGCCTCCGACTAGAAGAATCGCTAAAAAGGCAAATAAGATCGCAAAGCGAATGAGTGGGATGAAGGCGGCAGAGATGCGAATTGCCTGACGATTGCACTGTCGGTATGCATCACTCGCAGTACGAAGTTGCTCGAGTTCCCATGCTTCAGTTGCGAAGCTTTTGATAGTGAGCATCCCACCGAGATTGTTAGACAGTCGGGAAGCTAAATCTCCAGCCCTTTGACGGACGTCGCGATATCGCGGAGCGAGGCGACGTTGAAAATGTAGCGATCCCACAAGGATGATTGGGATCGGTAGAAAGGCGAAGAGTGCCACTCCAGGTGCCATGAGTGTCATGGCGCCACCTACCAGCAGAACGGTGGTCACTAATTGCAGGATTTCGTTGGCACCACGTTCAAGAA
Organism: Synechococcus sp. CC9311; assembly: GCF_000014585.1. NCBI lineage: Bacteria > Bacillati > Cyanobacteriota > Cyanophyceae > Synechococcales > Synechococcaceae > Synechococcus > Synechococcus sp. CC9311. The sequence continues at coordinate 953,653 of NC_008319.1, forward strand.
AGCGTTCAAGCTGATGGATGTCATCACCAAGAACGGTGAGTAAGCGCCCAGTGCTGTCTCGCTCGAAGAAATCCATCTCAAGTTTTTGGAGATGGTCGTAGGCCTCTAATCTCAAACTGTGTTGAGTGGTTTGTGCAAGATTGCGCCATAAAACGCCGTAGAGATATTCAAAGAGGGATTCCGCTGTCCAGACCACGAAGGACAACACTGCAAGCACGATGAGTTGGCTAGGCACCGTTGTGGCACCCAAGGCAGCCAGCCACGACGAATCCTGCTGAACAACAACATCAACGGCTAAGCCAATCAGAACCGGAGGCAGTAGATCAAAGACTTTATTGATAATCGAGCAACTCACTGCCATCCATACCCGTGTTCTGTACGGTTTGAGATGGCTCAAAAGCCTTGGGAGGGCAGGCTTAATCTGTCTAGGGAGGATTTGTTCGGCCATTATGAATGGCAAGACTTTTATTCAAGCGTTGTGTTGCCCAGCTGCTTCAAAACTTCTGAAACGGTGTAGACCGGAAACAGAGATCGAGGAGGCTGAATGAATCGCTCAAGAGCTTTCAATCGTTTTCATCGCTTCTTGGCGCGGAAGCATCGTGATGAAATACGGAATACAACGCCCGTTGTTCCTTTTGAGGACGGAAGATCCGGGGACCGCATTCATCAATTGATTGATCGCCGTTTCGCCTTGGATGAAAGGCTTGAAATTGAGGAGACGGCTCGATGAGCTGTCTCCTCTGCTGGGATCACCAGCGGTTGCCGCCGCCGTAACCGCCACCGCCGCCGTTGCCGCCGCCGCCGCCGCCGTAACCGCCGCCGCCGCCGTTGCCGCCGCCGCCGCCGTAACCACCGCGGCCACCGCCACCGCCACCGCCGCCAGTGCGCTCACGTGGGGTTGCTTTGTTGACACGGATCATGCGGCCCATCCACTCCACGTTCTGGAGATCGTCGATGGCCTTTTGCTCATCTTCGTCTGTGGCCATTTCTACGAAGCCAAAGCCGCGCTTGCGACCTGTTTCGCGATCGAGAGGAAGACTTGCGCTCTTCACCTCTCCGTATTGACCGAATAGATCGAGAAGATCTTCTTGTTCTGCCTGGAAAGACAGATTGCCGATGTAGATGGTCATTTCCTGAGGGGACCGTTGGACATTTGATCAGAGAAGTTTTGGTCCGAAAAGGAAAGTCCTTGATGCTGAAGCTGGAGAGCTGAAGCTTGGGGGAGCGAGCCGATCAGAGCCGAACATGAAGCTGATGCCTCACTACGCTACAGGCTTGCCCGGAGACGCATCTCAACTTTTTAAGAGAAAATCTAAAAGTTTCATTTTTTTCGATGTTCTGTTGCATGGTCAGGAGATCCTCACCATCTTTTTCCCTATTCAAGAGCTTGTTAGTCCAAGCAGTGACAACGGTCGTTTACGGAGTGTTTTGAGGGGAGGTTTTACTGAGTTTTTAGGAAAGGTCCGTACTTTTCAACAGCTAATTCTTTACAGATAGTTTGAGCCTGCAGAATATAAGTAATGCCCTTCAGCTCTTTCGCAAAGCATGAACAGGTGAAATCACCCATGCCTTCTGGGGGGATTTGTCTGGCTTGAGACATGGCAGCATTGAAGCCAGCCATGCAAAGCTTTTTGATCTCTTCTGAATCATCTGCGGCTTGCGCTTGTGATCCAGTGGTTGTGATCAGCATGGGTGATATGCAGAGGCTGATCGAAATGCGGAAAAGCAGATTCAAGAGTTAGGAGTCCTGGCGGATTTGAAGCTCTCGATTCATCACTTTGAGACGACGAAGAGAATTAAAAACGTTCTCTGGCATTCCTTTGGGAAGGTCTACAAGGCTGTGCGTTTCAAAGATCTGAATGCGACCAATCATGCGTCCTTCCAATCCTGATTCGTTGGCAATCGCTCCAACGAGGTTGCCGGGTTTGACGCGATCGCGATGACCGACTTCAACCCTGAACCGTTCCATGTCATCTTCTGGAGGGCGTGATGCACGCTCTGGTCGTCTGCCGCGATCATTACCTCGATCTCCGCGTCGATCATCTCTGCGGTCGTTGCGCAAAGGAGCTTTCAGCCAGCTTTCATCGCCTTGTACCAGGAGAGGGCCTTCACCTACGGCCAACCTCATTGCGGCCAAAGTGAGTTGACCTGGCTCTACCTCAAGCTCTTGGGCCACTCTTTGGATGAGCTCTTGAAGCAGTGCAGTCTCTTCCTCTGGTTTGTCTTCGCTGGTGGCTTCAGTGCTGAGGCGGGTGCGAAGACGATCAAGTCGACTTTGGTTGATTTCGGCATTGCTAGGGATGTCCATCGGCTCAATGGCCTGTCCCACGGCGCGTTCGAGATTACCGACGAACCTGCGTTCCCTGGGTGTGATGAACAGGATGGCGTCGCCACTGCGTCCAGCCCTGCCTGTACGACCGATGCGATGGACGTAAGCCTCACTATCAAACGGCATGTCGTAGTTGATGACGAGACCGATGCGGTCAACATCGAGACCACGAGCTGCTACATCGGTGGCCACCAGAATGTTGACGGTTCCTTTCCGAAGCCTTTCTACGGTGCGCTCCCGTTGGTTTTGGGGCACATCTCCGTTGAGAACAGCCACGTCGTGACCTGCGGCTTCTAGGGATTCCGCAACCGTGAGTGTGATTGCCTTGGTTCGGGCAAAAATAATCACCCCTTCGCCCGTCACAGCTTCAAGCACTCGGTTGAGTGCCTCGAGCTTGTGAGAGTTCTGCATGGTGATGCAGCGATGGCGGATCCGACGCGCTTCCTTGTCCTTCGTTTTGATCGTGATCTCTGCAGGTTCACGCAGGTAGCGCTTGGAGAGCCTGCGTATTTCGTTCGGCATCGTCGCTGAAAACAGCACGACCTGACGTTCTTGAGGTAGTTGCTCGAGGATCCATTCGACATCGTCGATGAAGCCCATGCGAAGCATCTCATCGGCCTCGTCAAGGACGAGGCTGCGCAATCCGCTTGTATTGAGGGTTCCTTGGCGCATGTGATCCATGACGCGACCAGGAGTCCCCACGACAACGTCAACACCACGTCTCAAAGCATTGATTTGGGAGCGGAAATCAGACCCTCCATAGATCGCCAGCACATTGAGGTGGGGATGACCCGCGGAATAGGCCTTGAACGCTTCCGCCACTTGCATCGCGAGTTCACGGGTCGGCGCCAACACCAGCACGCTTGGGAGTGGGCTGTCGCCTTGCAATCTCTCCAGCAAAGGCAGGGCGAAGGCGGCTGTTTTTCCGGTTCCTGTTTGAGCTTGGCCTACCAGATCGCGTCCGAGCATCAGCTCCGGGATGGCCGCCTTTTGGATGGGTGACGGTTCTTTGTATCCCTTATCAGCAAGTGTTTTGAGGAGTGCCTCACTGAATCCGAACTCCGAAAATCCAGAGGGGACTTTCGGCTCTTCAACGGTTTCAATCACTGTTGTAAACATCTCATCAGTGGTCTCCGATGCGGTGGTCTCGGAAATCTCAGACATGCTGAGATCCACTGAACAGGACCCTGAGTCCTGAGCTGGTGTATTGGTCATTCTTGAAAGGCAACTGCCTGATTAATCCTTTAAATCAGGCTTGCAACGTCCAATCGGCCTGAGCCGCGCTGTATTGCTTGCCTTTCGATTAAAGGTTGAAAATTTATCTTAACACTCTGCCGAAGTCATCCTCTAAGCGTTCGATATCGCTTTCCTCAAGGATCGACCCGTGCTGGACCTCAATGATCAGCAGGTCTCCAGCTCCACCGGAGGCACGGTGGATGGCTCCTTTGGGGATGTGCAGTGTGTCTCCGGCTAAAACATTCGACCATTGACCATGGCAAAACAGCTCCCCACTTCCCTCTGCCACCGTCCAGTTTTCGCTGCGATGTTGATGGCGTTGAAGGCTCAAGCGTTGCCCTTGCCGAATCAGCAATCTTTTGAGCTTGTAACCCTGGCCACTGCCTAAATCTTCGTACCAGCCCCAAGGGCGAATCACTCTTTTAATTTCGCTCACCTACGCGTCCCCGTTGTTGCTTTGATCCTCAGGATGCCAAGATCGGGCTGAGCGGCCTAGATCCAACGCTTTTGGATCTGCAAATAAAAGCAGTTGCTGTTTAGCTCGGGTGATCGCTGTGTACAGAAGCGAGCTGATTTGGCGATCGTCGAAATTAGGCCAGAGCAGGAGCACTTTGTCCATCTCGCAGCCCTGAGCCTTATGAATTGTGAGTGCGAGAGCGGGCTCGAGGTGCCGAAGACGGGCGGGGTGGTAAAGCGCATGTCGACTCTCGCCAGAGGGGTCGCTGCAGAGAAACAGGGCCCGTTGTTGAACCCCCTCACCGACCATGACCCCAAGATCTCCATTTGCGAGTCCGAGTTCCGGCTGATTTTCACTGCAAAGCACTGGCAGGCCCGATGGCCAGCGCTGAGGTTCAGAGCCATCGAGCAAGTTTTGGTGGACGGCATCAACGCCCCATGGCCCCCGTCGACGCGGGCAGAGCACCATCAAGGTGTCAAGGATGTTGAGGAGATCTTGGGCTTGTTGTTGATCAGGTTGCCCATGCGCATTGATCCCTAAAGCGCTTGCTTTTTCCTTGAGATGGTCGAGATGCCGCGTGAGTGCAGCATGCACAGCCTCAGGGATCTGCCTTGTTTGGGAATAACTAACGGTGATATTTGAGGTTTTGGGCAACGAGCTGAGTTGTGACCAGAACGGTATCAAGCCTTGATCACGGAGCAGTGCACTCATCTGAGCGAGGGCACCTCGATTGCGATACACCTCTGTGAGGGTGATGGCCCCATCCTTGAAACGCCTGTTTTGATTTGGTTCCTGGAGATGTTGCCAAATGGCTCCTGTACCAATCGGTGGTAGCTGAGCGCTATCTCCCACCAAGATCAGTTGGCAATGGGTTGGCAGTGCACTCAACAGTGCACGGCCTAGCTCTAAATCCACCATCGACATTTCATCGACGATGAGTAGGTCCAGCTCCAGCGGATTGCGTCGGTGACGGCCAAAGCCTCCAGGGCGTGCTTCAAGCAAACGATGAAGAGTGGTGCAGGGCAATGTTGCGGTGATTGGGTTGCTGCGAATCGCGTCTTGGAGGCGACGTGCGGCCTTGCCTGTGGGAGCGGCCAGCCGGGCTCGAAGCTTGGGTTGCTTCTCAAAAGCGCGGAGCAGCATGTGCAGAACCGTGCTGGTTTTGCCGGTTCCTGGACCTCCGCTGAGCAGAACCACGCCGTAGCGATCGATGGCACGGACAGCCGCTTGCTGTTCAGGACTGAGATCGTTGTTGTTGGACAGGCGGCTGGTAGTAGCGCCGTGGTTTGTGGCATGGATTGGAGCCTGGAAACAGCGGCGCTGAAGTTCGAGTTCGAGCTCTTGCATGGCTCCGTGCCAGCGACGCCACGACAGGCTGTTGTGGTTCAGGACTAAAACCGCTTGGTCACCATCCAGCCATCCACTAGCCACTAAGGCTTCTCGGTGAACCCTTGGCCAGCCATCCGTTTCGATCCCATCTGGAACCTTGGCGCCGTCGTGAAGCTGCAGTGAGATTTCGCCTCTGCTCAGGGCAGTTGTGAGTGCTCGCAGGAGCTCGACGAGTGGTTCACTGTTTTGCTCTGGCGGCATGCGCCGTTGAAGTGTGGCTAGCACCCCACGGTGAAGGGCAATGACAGCATCCGACGCTGAAGATTGCATTACGACAACCCCTCAAGCCATTGGTCCAGCCGGCGGATTCGCTTTAAAGGTGCCGGCTCGATCACTACGCCTGAGCCTCCTTCGGGGTTGATGCCCCTCAAAAACACATAGGCGTAGCCGCCGAGATGCCGTTCGGGGTCGTATCCATCGAGCCTCCAGCGCAGATAGCGATCCAGGGCCAAAAGATAGAGATGGGCCTGGAGCGGATAGTGATGGGAGAGCATTTGCTCCTCCATCGCGGCTTGGCTGTAGTGCCGCGGTCCGCAGGCGACGCCCCGGCCAGAGTCGTCCCGTTCACCAATCCAATTGCTTTTCCAATCAGCCACCCACCACCGCGCTGTGGCGGGATTCTCTCCATCGGTGAACACCAGATCGATCGATCCGGTTAAAAACCCCCGACTGCGAATGTCGAGCTGGCGCAAACTTTGTGCGTAGTGCTGACCAAAGCGATGGTCGCTGTCTGCTTCAAAGGCATGGGCTAAACCTGCTGAGTTCACTGGTTTGCCTCGCTGGGCAACGGGTAGGTCAAAGCTGAGCTCATGAAGACGCCGCCCAGCGCTCAAATCGGACAGTTTCAGGTCTTTGAGAGGGCCGCCTAGGGGTGCCTTCAGCACAGTATTGAGCGCTGTGATCACGGCATCGCAGTATTCGAGGTCGATTCCGGCTCGGCCAATCTCTTCAGCCACTACAGCCTGATTAGGAGCTTGGTCTGCAGGACCTTGAAAGCTCACCTGTTCAAGGATTCTGTGCAGGCAATCGCCCGCACCCGGACCTTTTGGAAAATCTGCAAGAGGGCCATTTTGATCGGCTGTATTCGCTGGGCTTTCGGGAGCTTCCGTATCGGCTACAGCATCAATATCGCGCCCTTCTTCGAGGTTGCGTGGATCAGCTGGGGCTGGCTTGTGATGTCCGTTCTGAGTGGAGATCCAAGCGGAGTAGCTGCTTCGACCCCAGCTGCGGTCGAGAGTGCGTTGAGGAACGTCCGACAACTGCAAGGTCTCAATCCTCGGAGCTGGACGCCAGAAGGGCAGGGTTGTGGTCTCTGGTGGTAAGTGGCGACTTGCGAGGGGTTTGTCGCGCATGGAAAGCTCCTTGACCCAGTTCGCTAGAGGATTGGCATCCTGTCCCGCAGCGGCGACCCAAAAGACCACGAGATGGCGCTCCGCGCGGGTTAAGGCCACATAGGCCAGTCGCTCTGCTTCTGCAGCACTGTCGTCTTGGTTTCGTTCCGCGGCTTTATGTCCATGGCCCCAATGGGGGTTGAGCGCAACTTGCCAGGTTCCCTCTGGGTCGTTGGGCGGGTTACGCCAAAGAGGGCCTTTGCCATCAGCTGGTGCTTGCCACAAATAGGGGCAGATCACCACTGGGTACTGCAGGCCTTTGCTTCGGTGCACGGTGACAACGGCCACCGCGCTTTCCGCTAAATCGCTGTGGGGCTGCCTGTTGTCAGGGGTGGGTTCGATTGGTTGTAAGCGCTGTCGTCTCAACCAATCTGCGGCGCTGCCCAGGTCGAGGCCTTGTCGATGCATGGCGTCTTGCACCAGTCGTGCACATTGCTGGATGTCACCTAACAAGCGCCCGCGGCTCGAGAGATCAGCGAGCATTCGGCCCTCGAGGAGTTGGGACAAGCAGCCGAGCAAACCCAGGAAAGGGAGGTCGTCCTGCAGGTTGCGGAGTTGCCCTGCGAGTCGGTCGAGATCACCGTTGGTTTCTGCGTCCTGCAATTGATGGCTTGTCCATTGCATCAGGGCAGAACAGGCGAGTCGTCGCAATCGTCCGCCATCGGCGGGTGTGGTGAGGGCATCAAGAAGATGTTGCAACTCAGCCGCGCCGGTGGTGCTGAGAACATCTCCAGGACTCACGAGGCGGCTGGGTAGGCCTCTTTGAGCGAGCTGTTCTCGTACCGCTTCGGCTTGTCGATGACGGCTGACAAGAACGCACAGATCCGATGGGGTCAGAGATGGATCGCTGTCGAGCAGGTGGAGGGCTTGGCACGCGACCAGGGGCGGAATGGTCGATTCGAGTGCTGTTCGTGTGGGGGGTGAGTCGGAGTCATCGGCTTGTAAATCGATGAGTTGGAGAGGCTGCTCACCATCCGGGAGCTCCAAGGGAAGGGCGGTGGCACAGGGTGTAACACGCGGCACCTCGAGCTTTGACCGCTTGAGGCCTGGTGCCATCCATTGGTTCATCGCCTCCATCAGAGACGGAGTTGTACGCCTGTTGTCGAGCAGATTGTCGATTTGATCAGCTTGTTGCCGGGCTTGCTTGTAGGTGTTGAGATCTCCTCCTCGAAAGCGGTAGATCGCTTGCTTGGGATCACCCACCATCAGCAAGAGATGGTTTGGCGTCGCAAAGCAGGCCTGGAGCAGGCGCCACTGCAGTGGATCCGTGTCTTGAAATTCGTCGATCAGAGCGACGCGATAGCGCCGTTGAATTGGGACCAGCCAGCGTTTCGGTTCAGCATCTGTCGCTTGGGGATCTAGGGCATCGAGCAAGCCAGAAAAGCTGATGACCCCCTGTTGAGCACGGCGGGCGGCCAGGGTCTGGAGTCCGTGGGTGAGCGCATGGCGCCAAACCTTTTCAGCTGGTCCATCCCACAGAGCGGCAATGGCTTTTTGCAGGGTTGGTTGTGGAAGGTTTGGATGGATTTCGTTGCAGCGGCGAGCTGTTTTGCTGAAACATCCGGGATGGAAGTAGTCACCAAGTAGGCTCTGATTTCGCACGTCTCCGTAACTAATGCGAAACGGCTGCGTGCTATTTTGTTGGGATATCCAGGCGCTAAGTTCGTTCGCGCGATCTTTTTTCGGTTTCGGTGAGTAGGGCTTGGTGTCGGTTTGGCCTTGGCTTCGCCAATCCGTTGCGCAGTCGCGAAAGGCCGTTTCCAGCGTTCGTCCGTTTGTGTTCCATTCCGCTTCGAACGCAGTCCAGCTCGATTGCAGCCACTGGTCAAAGCACTCGATCAAGGGACCCTCTAGGTGGTCTGATCCTTCAGTGCCGGCGATCCGAACTGCGCAATCGCTGTCTAAGCGACTGAGGGCATGGCTTAACTGATCAGCTGAGAGGCCGGCATGCAACAGCCCTGAGACGTCGCTCGCAGGAAGGGCCAATACTTGGTGTTCCCAGTAGTCGTAAGCCACCTCTTGGGACAAATGCTGGCTGTCATTTTCAAGACAGACCTCCATTGCCGTGCCGTTCTGGAGAGCTTGTCGGCGAAGGCTGCGCCGGCAGAAGCCATGGATGGTGGTGATGTCGGCACGTTCCAGCCCTTCAAGTGCTTCTAAAAGGTTGCTGGCGATCGTGCGACGGGTATTGGGATCTTGCCCGTGGAGTATTAGCCACTCCTCCATCACTGCATCTGTGGGTGAGGAGTCGGTTTGGGAGTTGGAGTTGTTGGTTTGGTTTTGGAGAAGCGCTTGTAGTGCGTCGTTGAGACGACGACCAATTCGATCACGCAATTCCGCCGCGGCGGATTCTGTGAAGGTGACAACTAAAAGCTCTTTGAGATTTAGCTTCCGCTCTGTGACTAGCCGTAAGACCAGGTGGGCTAAAGCAAAGGTTTTGCCCGTTCCAGCACTGGCTTCGAGGAGACGAATTCCGGCATCAAGGGGGTAGTGATTGGGTTGAAACCGGCTGCTCATGCTCGTTGCGCCTCCAGCATCGGCGCATACAACGCTTGAAAAGCCTCCTCAAAGCAGGCCTCTGTTAAAAAATTGTTCGCTTCGAAGTGGTTGCCAAAACAAAGCTGCATCTCTGCACGCTCCCGCTCCCCCATGCCTGCGAATCCACCATCCCAACGGCTTTCAAACGCTCGGTTCGCTTTGTCAAGACCTTTGTGCAACATGAGTGCTCTGGCCAACCCGCTGGCAGGTGGCACCGGCCAGCACGATTCAGCTCCAGCGGCCGCTAGAGCGTGGAGGGAAAAGAGAAGCTCCTGAGCTTTGTCTGAATCCAACGGTTGCCAGTGAAGGGCAAGTTGAAAGTGATCAGCTTTGGCGCTGCTGTCACATCGACAGATCACAGCCGTTGGGGTGGGCACTCCCGACGCTTGCTGGATGAGGTGGGTCAACCATCCGCCAAGTGCAGTGCGCGACTGAAGCCGGCCTGCGCTGACCCAAACCGTGGTTGCTCCAGCCCTGAGCAAGGTGCGTGACTCGGTCTCTGAGCGGATCAAATCACAGTGCAGAGGCCCGAGTTGCAAGAGGGTTTGTTGCAGATTTTGCCAGCGCTGCTCGAGGCGATTGGCCGCCAGTTGGCCTGCTGCGCCAGGCGGAAGCATTCCTTGGCCTCGAAGCTGTTGGCTCCATTCCCCCGGAAGAGCGTGTTTCCAGATCAAGCTCGAATCGCTAGCGAGCCAGTCGAGTTGATTGAGGAAGGACTGGTTCAGAAAGGATTGACGCTCCCTTTCCTCCAGTTCCAGCGCTGAGAGATCTTCCACGGGGGTGGACCACTCCCGTGTTTCCAATCCCCGCGCTTTGAGCCAATAGCGCTGGGGAGCTTCAAGCCAACGGCTTACGGCGTCTGAATCCAAACAGCCAGAGGCTGTAACTGGAGTCCAGCTCAGAGGATGGGCTAGGCCAAGGGAGTTTTTGCTCCAGCGATCGTGATCGCGGCGATCCAGATTGAGTCTGGCGTCCAGGTGGTGGCGGTCAGAACTGAAGACTGAGCCGGAGCTATTGGCGAGAAAATTGCGAGGATCCAAGGGATTGGCTGGTTGCTCCAACACCACGCGCTCGAATTGTTCGGGTGTGAGTTGCTCCTTCAGCAAGGTGAGCCATTGTTGAACTGGAGGCGCGGGGGGAAGCTCTTCGCCCTTGCGTTCATCGCGTGCATTCCAGCTAATAAGAAGATGTTGTCGGGCGGACATCAAGGCCTCCAACAGCACGTAACGGTCTTGATCTGTGCTGGATGGATCGCCTAGACGTCGCTGCTGTTCCAGGAGGTGAAAGCCAGGGCGTTCCTGCTGACGTGGAAAGCCTTGCGAATCAAGTCCCATCAGCACGATGAGTCGATGGGGAATGGCTCGCATCGGCTCTAGGGCGCTGATCGTAAGAGCGCCACTGCGGTGGCCAAAGCGACCGCTATCTGCGGAGAGGGCCTCATCAAGAATGGAGACCACGACGGTGAGATCAAGGTCAAGAGTGCACTCAGATGCCTGTTGCTGCATCGTGTCGAGTGCTTCGACGATCGCTTGTTGCTCCCAGGCCCAGTCACCTCCATCGCCATAGAGATGTTTGAGAAGCTGATTTAACTGTGTGGTCCAAGCACTGGGACTGTGGGGTTGACGTAAACGAATGATCCATTGCGCTAGTCCATCCAGTAGTGGCCACCATTCTTCAAGCTGCTGAATGGTGAGACCTCCCTGGAAGGGGGCACAGCCTCCAGGAGCAAGACCTGGCTCGGCTGGCAGGATTAGGCCAAGCAGCCAGCGATCAAGACACCAGCGGAGGCTATGGGTGTCATCGCCTCCTCGCTCCTTGCCATCCACCCCCCAACGGAAGCCGGTCTGCTGGAGGCATTCGGTGATTCGCACGGCATCCGTGGCCGTGATGCCTTGAAGGACTTGCAGGGCGGGGTTGGCCAGAAGTCCTTCGAGACCGGATGCCGTTAAGCGTTCACTGGCCAGCCTTAAAAGGGCCATAAACCCTTGGCTCAGACCTGGAGTGCTCTGCTGACTTCGATCGGTGAGCCGCCAGGGAATATTGACTCCAGTGGCGTCGTGATCACCGAAGACGGAGGTGAGGAGCGGTGCATAGCGCTCCACATCGGGAGTCATCACCAAGACATCTCGTGGCTCAAGGCTTGGATCAGAGGCCAGCCATTGCAGGATCTGATCGCGAACCAGCTGCACCTCTCGCCACGGTCCTGCGCAGGCCAAAAAGCGCAATGAGCTGTCGTGATCAACAGGGGTGAGCGTCGGTGCGCTTCCGTCTACTAGCTGTTGTTGCACCTGCTCCAGGAGCGTGGCTGGTCGCTGTTCGGATGCCGCGATCTGAATCGGCGCGGCGAAGAGATCTCCCTGATCCCATTGGCCGAGAAAGCAATCGCCGTTGCCTTCCAAGAGCAACTGAAACTCAGCCCCCATGCGCCCCAAAATCGCCTCAAGTCTTGGCGATTCCAAAAGCCAGGGGCCATCTGGCGGAGTGTTCCATGCTGGTCCGAGCGTTTGTCGCCTTTGTTCTGAGCGTTGCCACAGCTCTGGACAAGGTGTGAGCAGATAAAGCTCGATTGCCATCAGGCCCGAGAGGCCCTGAAGGAGTTCCACCTGTACTGGAGCGAGATTACTGATGCCAAAGAGGCGCAACCGAGGTGGTAATGCGGTTGCTGAAACATCACCGTTCCTCAGCTGTTGAACGGCTTTCTGTACCTGAAGACCAAAGGGCTCACAGGGCAGGAGTGCTGCAAGGGCCCGAACGAGCTCAGGTTGCCAGAGCAAATGAGCCGGTAGGTCAGCGTCTCCATGGCCCTTCATCCATTGGCTCAGTTCCTGTGGTCGGTAAAGGGCATAGTCATCCACAGCATCGGCGAGGCAGCGGGCAAGCTGCCAATGATCACGATTGAGCCGTCCAGAAACGCTGACGTGTTGCTCCCACCAGAGTTTCAGGCTTTCAGCGGAGGGATGGTCGAGAAGCCCGGGGAGCACCTTGAGTACAGACCAAACCAGTCGCTCTGCGCGCCAAGGATCTTCGCTCGTTGGATCGAGATCCAAAATGCAGCGCACCAATTGACGTAAGCGCGATCCAGGAAAGGGAAAACGCACAAGAGCGCTGATGCCGTTGGCTTTGGCAAGCTGCTCGCCGAGCCATCGGCTTGTGGGCCAAGTGTTGACCACAATCTCCAACTCCTCAAACGGACCTGGGGGGTCAAGCGTCAGCGTCTGTGCCAGAAGCGATGCCAGAAACTCTGTGCGATTGCTGCGGTAGACCGTTAGCAAGGCACTGCCTGTAGCAATGGGGCCATCCTGTTTCGCGTAGCAGCCGTTGTCTTTTGAATTCCCTCGACTTGGACAACAGCCTCTGTTTCTGGGCAATACGCCGAAAGTTGTCCTCCATACACCGCACCCGTATCCACCATCACGATCCGTCCGTGACGTTCCACATTCGGTCGAGGGGTATGACCAATCACCACAAGTCCATGGCTTCCGTCGTAATGCTCCCAGAAAGGTTCACGAATGGTCAGGTCGGGATGACCTTTGGAATCAAATCCTGCGTGAGTTGCCAACCAGCCGTGTCCCCAAAAAACAGTAGGGAGCTCCCGTAGACGCGGCAGCCATGGGTTGGCACTGTTGCAGTCAGGATCTCTGATTCTTTGCAGAAGATTTTGCTCATGATTTCCTCGCAGCCAGGTCGCCCTGCCATCCGTGACCAATGACCAAACCAACTCCATCGTGGAGGCTGTATCTGGTCCACGATTGATGACATCTCCGCAAAACACGACGTGATCGTTCTTTGGCAAAACGCCGAGTAACCGCTGCAACGGCTGATAACAGCCATGTACGTCACCAATCACCCAGTGGTTGCAGCGCGGTGGCATGCCAAACAGCAGATAGCTTGTTCACATTAATTCCCTTGACTTGTGCGAATGAGCTGCGTTGAAATGCTTACCCTGATGGCCGTTGTGATCACTCTGTGGACCCACGATCATTGCCAGTGGCTCGTCGCGTGAGCCTGCTAGTGAATGCCCTTGATGGTGCCCAACGCACCAATGAGGCCCTTGCCGCCTGTGCCAATGGCGAAGAAATGCTTGATGTACTCCTGGGAGCATCGATGAAATTAAGGCTTGGTCTAACGCGTGAGCAGCTCCGCGATACACCACCGATTCGAGATTGGGTTTGGTGGAAAAATAAAGAAGCGATTGTTACTATTGGAGATTAGAGAATTATTTACTAATGTTTGTTTTTTGCCTTAATGAATGCGCATGATTGCTGATTAAACTCTGCTGTATCCAAGCTTGGATGGATAAATTTTGAGGGGAAGGCCAAAGGACTCCATCAACTTTCTGCAAACATCACCGACTGTTCCATAAACCTCGATACTGAAACCATCACCAAGTTCTGCATGCTGTTGTAAATACTCTTGAACGGGAGGATTGGAGACGTGTGCCGCAAATGATTCGTCATTGGCGTAGACCTCTGACCACACAAACGCTTGTGGGTCGTCAGGATCTTGATCAAAAGTGTGATGAAGCATGCCAGGCTCGGACGACTGAACGGCCATGTCAGTCATGCGGGCGAGTTCCAGATATCGATCTATACAGCCCGGCTTGACATGGATACGCGCGAGAAGCATGAACGGAGTGGATTGATCGAAAGTCGCCATGTATTAGTAATCAAATTGGATCATTTCCCCAAACAGTACTTTGATTCTCTGATCATTTCAAGTCTTTCGTTGTGAGGCTGATGCTGCTGACCAGAGTGGTGATTGTTTTATTCCTGAATAGAAATGTGTTCAAGATAATGGATAAAGCACTTGCTTTTGGCAGTGTTTTAATGCTGCCTTGAGTTGTTGTTTCTTCTTTAATGGTATGGGCATATCTGCTGCGAATTTCTAGGCCTTGCTCATTTTGTTCAATAAGTGATTGAAAAAGATTCGTCTCATGCTTCGTGAGCTCTATTGATTTAATTCTTCGAGCTTTATCAGTATATGATTCCTCTTGGTACTATCCAAATGAACGAGTCTGTCTATGTATTATCGTTAGGTATTATGTCGCTTCTAGAATTTTGATCGAACTTCTTTTAACTGGGAGTCTCGCTTTCATCATGTTCTCTTTGGGGCTTTCCCTGAAACCACAAGACTTTGAAGTTGCCTTTCATCAGCCAAAAGCCTTGATCGCTGGGGCAATTGCTCAGTTTTTAATGCTTCCACTCATTGCTTTTGTATTGCTAAGGATCTTTGGCCTGCAAGGTGATTTTGCTCTTGGAGTCATGATTTTGAGCTGCTGTCCTGGAGGTATTACATCAAGTCTTGTCACTAAGCTATCTCGAGGAGATGTAGCGCTTTCAATCTCTTATACCGCACTGGCCAGTCTTGTTACAGCTGCGACTCTCCCACTCATTTTGAGCCTTACAGCTCCAATTCTTATCCCCCAGCAAGACGTCGGGTTGTCAATTTTCTCATTGAGTTTAAAAGTCTTTTCTTTGGCGACATTGCCGGTTCTGTTAGGTGTCTGGATTCGCCAGTGGAACCCAAAACTTGCCGTTCGTTGGCAGTTGCCAAGTAGTCAATTGGCAAATGGTTTGTTTGTTGCAGTCTTGATCGGAGTATTGATTGGTCAGTGGGATGTTTTTATTGCTTACCTTCCGGTCCTCGGACCAGTGTTGCTTCTGCTCAATCTCTTAATGCTAATCATAGGTTTAGCGGTTGGTCATTTGCTGAAGTTAAATAAATCTCAGATTACCTCCCTATCTGTAGAGGCTGGTTTTCAAAATGGAACGATTGGCATTGTTGTTGGCTCACTGATCAGTGAACAACTCGTTCAAGGAGGATTGAGTCGTTTTAGCCTTCCTTCTGCTGTGTATAGTGTTTTAATGTTGGTGACGATTATTCCCTTCGTTCTTTGGAGGAGAAGTTTGTGATTAGTTTCCTTTTATAAGCTCATCTTTTCTAACTTTTTTTATGCTTGGTTGAACGAAATCCTAATCTGATGCCTAAGTGTTTAGGCTGTTTGTTTTTGTTGTTTAACTTTTCGGTCACGAATTAAGCTTGCTTGTAGTCACTTAATCGGTATTGTGTAAAAGCTAAAGCTCGTTTGCTAGTGCATAGTGCGATTATGCATGAAGCCACACTAACTTTTTTCAGTTTCGACTTCGTGAATAACTACAGATCCATCTGCTAATGCTTCAACCAGCTCTGTAACAAAATGATCTGAATAGAACTTGAGGTTGTCCAACTTCTCGGAGGGATCGTGATCATTGGTGATCTCATCAATAGCTTCATCTGCTATCGCCTTTCTCATCTCAGCCTTTGAGAGTAACTGTCTAGCTTCCTCGACACTCATCAATGGATTTTGATTGGTCACGCTGAATGCATGAAAGGCCGTAAAGGTGAACCCAATGGTGTGTGTGAACTCAGCCATGACCTGCATTTGGAACACTGAAGCCCTAGTCTTGTTGGCAGGATGCCCGATTGCTTTTGTCGTGCTGATATACAAATATGAGTGATCAAGCATCTGCCCTTATAGCAGAGATCTCAGTCTTCCTTCACCTCTCTAAAGGCTGTCTCAACGAGAGTTGTTAACTCACGAAGTCTGCTTCTGATGCTGCTTCTACCACTTCTAGGTTGTCAAACGATGCAGGCTTCAAATGGTCAATGAAGTGAATGCGAGCTGCATCCGACTTGATCCATAGATTGAGTTGTTCCCTGCTCTGAAGCTCGGGCACATTCAATTTCACCGTGATGGTGGCAAGGAGAGTTATTTTTTGAGAGTAATCCATTTGTGATTTGGAGAATGTAATGCTTATGCTTGAGCTATTGATTAGTGAGCATTTAGAGCTAGGCTGTGATTACAGTGACTATAGAGATGCATGCTGGATTTGTTAGTGATTGCAAGTTTTTTCTACACTTTCTGAGTCATCCGGTTCGCTTTTTCAGTGCTCTCAGCATTGCATGTATTTTTCCTTGTTAGCGTTGGTATTTAGTTTTTGACTCTTTCCCTTTAATGCTTTTTAATTAGTGGTTTGTGTGGGCTAGAGCTTGCCCAGGAAATGTGAATTAGTGTTGTTGGTTTCTCTGTAATGGATTAAGATCACTCACGATTTATAGCTCTGTGCACTATTTAGAGATACCCTTTCAATTGACTGTCCCTATGTCTAAGAGAGGTTTCGAGTGTTTAAACTCTTTACTCGTACGCCTACAAGATACGCTTTCGTGCGATCTGGAGGTGTCACAAACATATGATCCGTACCTTGTTCAAATCCTTCATCCAACACCGGACTCGGCTTAGATGCGTAGTGTCGAATGGCCTGCCAGCTGCATTACTTTTTGCAGGTCCACCTATTCCCCCGATGCCTCCTCTTGAGGTTGGTAAACCAGTTCCAGAACAATCACCTGGTTACGAATTAGAGAATTTTCGATTTGAGATTGATCAAAAGAATTTTGATTGCTCGGCAGGCAGACTGAACTCAGGCAATAAGGCTCCATATGCCTATAACCCATCAACGAATGCTTTCGCAGGAGAGCTACAAATCCATGCAGCTCAATGTAAAACACGTTTTTGAATTTTTTCAGTATCATGCAAATCATTGACTTGTATAATACTTACTGCTCTTGCATGAGCTAGCGTATTTTTCTGAGTTGGCGAGTTAATAGATCCTTCACTTGCTCAGTCTGATAGCATTTACGCTCGCTACACTCTCACTTGGTTGCAAGATTTCAGAGAAAGTATCGTGGTTGTATGTATCTTGACCCATGATTCAACTCTGGAGATCAATCGATGTGGATGTAGTAGGTCACAAGTTCGGCAGCTCAGCGGATCAATCAAGGCTGGGCCTTAATGGCTATGCCCTAAGAAAAACCTCCCACGATGAGAAATGGGTCTTCGTTGTGATCAATTGAGATCACTTTGCATAGGGAATGCCTCGATAGATGAGGATCGTTTGTGGTATCTCAGAAATCCAGGATCCCGTTCCGTCACATGAGGCGTGTCTACTCCTCATGTGACGGATGTATACGTTATTTTTTGCTGTCGACATTTTATTTTTTAGTAATCAGGCATTCATTCTTGTTGTTTGGTGCGTTAGATATCTGTACGCAATTTTGAATTCCTTCGCACATACATCTACAAACGTCCCTCCGCCTGTGGTGGAGCTTATGCACTCTTGATTTACTTCATGATTGCAGCTCTTCTGGAACCTCTCTACCACTTTGATGGAGCTATTAAACTGTTTTGCTTCGCTTTTGGTAAATAGCTGAGACCATTGATTCCAATGTTGGTTCATCAGGATCCTCCCCGATTTTTCTTCATTTATCGAATAACTCATACGTTTTGAGCAGTCAGCAAAGCAGCGCGCATCTCATCAGTCGTAGACAGTGAAGAAAAGTCTTTGATGGTTCCCCAGGGTTTGGAGGTCCTGCTTCTGGTCAAATTCTCTGCATCTGATTGCTATCTGGGTTTGCGGGGTTGCATCTCATGCAGAGAGCGGTTTGATGTCTAGACCTGTCCTTGTCTTGTGTCCTTGCTTCTTAAGCGTCAGATTGAGCGGTTAGAACGTGCCATTGAGCTTTCTACAGACTGGCTTGAGATTCAATATTTGATGGTCGAATTGGATCAACTCAAGGACTTGTATGAGGAGCAGGATGCAGAGGCAGCCTGACCACTTGTTTCGTGCCCATTGTGCTTGACATCCGTTGGCTGTAGATAAATGAATCGTTTGGCCTGAGGGCTTCACTCGTCCAGTACCCCTGTATCCAATCAACGTAGAAGAATTGATCATTGCTTATCCAGTGGCTTGCATCATCGAATCTTTGTGTTGATTCCCCTAGCTTTGGGAAGATCTGATCAGTACTTATTTTCTATTTTGGGACTTGGCCATGGCGACTCCTGTGGCAGATGCCCTACAGCCCACGACTCAATTACTACACCTTTGTTTGTCCTGCTACAACCGAGTTAGGAGGTGCGCGGAAGAAAGTGGTGTTGTTCTTGATAGCAAGAAATAGAGATTTGAACAGGAAAACCCATCGTTTTTATCATCTGTCAATTAAGAATAAAACTTTTAATGTTTTGGAACATTGCCTCTGGCTAAGCTTTTGAGATGATGCATCTATAAACTTAAAATATCTTACTCAATATTGACCTTTTGGAGTTTGTACAACGACTGCAGCCTCAAGCGATAATTTAAAATAGTTTTTGTCAACAAAATACCTCACTTGTTTTAAGCGATTAGGAACATTTGATAAAGGTCACTGCTGAGGTTCTTGGTTCAGTTTGTAGATGTTCAGAGCGAAGCAAGCTGTACCGAAGCTGACAAGCAGTACAAGCAGGTCTTGTGTGTTCATGGTTTCATCCAGTAGAGGTTTTTCCGCCTATAACTCATTCTTGAGCAGCTTTTGCTTTCTTCACGACAGGAAGGTCGGAAGGCTGGGCAAGGATGTACACGACAGCAGCGGAGACGACTGCAGTGAAGGTGATCAAGCCAAAAATGGCTGTTGAGTAGTCAGTCATCGGAAGGCGCTTTCGACGTATGTTACGAATCTTAGTGGATTTGTAACGAAACGTAAACCCCCCGGCTCGTCTGTTCCGTTTGTTTTGCAGCTGAGGTGGACTTTTGCCTTTCTCGAGGGGCGTAAGGAGTCAAAGCTTGTGAGGACAGTTTCTGTACGGAGTGGCAACAAGGCAACACTCCCAGCGACTAGCCGAGAAACCCTGCCTATGGCGCGTTTTTTATGTACGTAACAAATGAGTGGTTTGTGTCGTTGCTCCCGAATTCTCTATCTATTCAGCTCGAGGGCGCTGCCGCAAAAATGATGTATCAATGCAAATATCTTGCGATGGTACATGCTCATTTGGAGCCTTTGTCTGGGCCATAGGCGAGCAAAACCAAAACCATCACAACGTGCACGCCCAAGATCCGCACTACCCCGTTTTCATCACTCAGTCAATCCATCCAGTGATCTGAGGATCAGGGGCATTGAGGGTTCGAGGTTTTGTACCCAACTGATGTTCCATGGTCATCAAACCATTAACAGAGCCATCTTGAAAGGTAGCCAACGCTGGGGAGCAGTGGTTCAATCTCACACGCCAAGGAGTAGAGGATTGGTGGACTTCTTCTTCTTGGTGATTAAGTGGTTAAATAGAAATGCTTTTAAGTGAGTTTGTCTATTGACCTTACCTATGTAAACTGTGGTATAAATTGATAGAGAGTTGGTTATTCCAGCGCACCAAAGACAGAGGCCTAGAGAACCTTTGTCTTTTTTTGTGCAATGCCTAGCTGTATTTGGAATGAGATTTTCTTCGGCTAATCATAACTTCTCTGCTAAAAGCGACGTGATTGGCTAGCACTACATCACTACTTTGCAAGGTGTTTGTCTTGTGATTTTTTTATAATCGGAGATATTCACCCACTCGGTCTACCACCTGTTATCAATGTTTTCTGTTGTGGATGTCTGCGTTAGGTTTTTTTAAACGAGTAGCAAGGCGCCAATAGTTACCGTAGCTCTGCCTGCCTTGAACTCGATAATGATTGAATTACAATTAACTAAATCTCACATTAATTCCTGATTACGACCAGGGTCAACTCTTTCTTGAACCCTCCAATACCTACTCAACCGTGAATTGATTCCTTGGGTAAGCTGAATTCGTAGGGTAAGTGGTGCACAACGCTCTTGGCTGTAATAAACCCATAAGCTAAACGATGCAATTGTTAAACCAGCCACCTCATCGAGATCTTCGATTGCCAGTTCTGTTATAGATCTATAAATGTCTTGTTTATTCAAAGGACTGGGCTCTCACCTTCTTATTTGCCTGCATACACTCCATCTCTGCAGCTATGCCAGTACAGGTGTACAGAGTTCCAGGTTTTGGTTAAGGACTGCCACTGATGCAGTAATGAACACCTGACTTTGCGTCAAACTGGCTGGATTGAATGGAAAGCGATGGCTAAGCAATCGAGCGTTTTCTCTGTCTCTATCCGAAAGATGGTGCTTAACTCCACGACTTTCGTTGGAATTGTCGGAGCGACATCATTGGCCATAGCTCCGGCGGTTGAAGCTAACCATCACCATCACAGCAATCACTACAACAGACATAATCGCCGTGTTGAGAACAGGGAAATACGCCGAGCCATCCGTCATGACAGGCGGGATTGGCATCGGTATCGCCGTAACTCCCACAGTATTGGAAGATATGGCGGTTATCGACCACTACGCCCTAGATACGCCTATGGATATGGCTACAGGAATGGATACAGGTATTACAACCCTTCTGGCATTCAGGTACGAATTGGATTTTAATCTGGATAAGTTCCATCATTCCTTGGACTTATCTCATCTCGTATGCCTTACCGTTAGTGCTTTGCCCAGTGGTTGCCTAGAGCTTGCAGGCCTGGGTTTGGCGTTCGCCCTCCTGCAAAACATTGTTGCTGCCTGATATTTCAAGCCACCAAGGTGTGACAGTTCTGATCCACTCCATGCCTAAACTGGTCTCACGCAACACAAACACTGGAATAACGTCAGTTTTTTAGCGATAAGTCGTCCGCATAATCCCATTCCTCCCATGCATCTTTTTGCAAGTTTGGGTGTATTAGAGATGAGAGGAGCGCATGCTCAACCATCAAAGCTGAAACTGCCTACTGCAGCGGGCATCAGCAGGCCAAGCGAGGCATCGTTGCCCCATTAGATAAATTTGTCATGTTGCGTGGTCTCTCCCTAGGCCTCTTGTCTTCTGCCATCTCTGTTGCTGCTTTATCTGCCAGTGCTCAAGAGGTCAGTGCCGATTTTCCCAAGTTGTATATAACTGGGGCAGCCGGAGCGAATAATCCAACAACCCGTACCAATACTGGAGAGGCTGGAACTTTTGAGGAATATACCAATCCAGGTGCATCTGCAGAGTTAGGATTAGGACTTGATTTTGACGGTTTTAGAGTTGAAGTAACTTACGCGATTGATGCCAGTCAATTGCGAGGCTACACTAATGTTAGTGGTGTTGATTTTGACTATATTTCCGGCGGAGAAACCCGAAAGCAATCAGCCTTCCTAAGTGGATATTGGGATGTTTTGCGTCAAAAAAGTTGGACGCCTTACTTTGGTGCTGGAATAGGATATTCAAATTTAGATGTACGAAACTTTTCTGATGCAGGTCTGTCTTATGATGCATTCAATCGCTCTCTTTGGGGATATCAATTTAAAGCTGGCATGTCTATAGATGTCTCATCTAGATCCAAATTGTTTGCCGAAGGTATTTATAGAGCAACTTCCCGTTTTAATACTAATGATGGATTCAATGACTGGAATAACGCTTCTTGGAGTAGCTGGGGTGGTCAGCTAGGGATACGAGTAGAACTCTAATTTGTGCTATCGAGCAGAATTAAATGCAACTACCAATTAATCATGTGATGTCAAGTTTAATAATTGCCGCCAGGCATAGCACGTATTTGATTGGACAGTTATAAAATCGTCAGGAAATCTGCCGCATTTGCTCATTATTGTGCTCCTTGCAAGTATTAATCAGTTTTCTATTCCATTATTTCTTTTTCTTGTAATGGTTTCTAATCGCTACTGGCTGCTTGCCAGACTGGACAAGAATAATATCTATTGACCCGTCTGGCAGCAGTCTGCCCCGATAAGTGCCAGGCTCATCATATTCTGCTAAGCCAATTTCACAATCAAATGGGTCTATCACGCCTATTATCTTCTCAACTTGAGACTTGGTCAGTCTTCCATCATCTGTATGCCCAGAATGCGTTTGTGACTCCCATGATCGTGTGCCATTGATGACACCATCAACGTCGACATTAATTGAAAGAGTGGATGTTCCAATATGTTTTCCGATACTATTAATCCCGATATTTTTAGCTGAATACAACCCTGATAGCTCTGACAAGTTTGTTGGGGGGTTGCAGGAAATGCCTCCTAGTTTTTGATCATTCTGTATCCCACAGGCAGAAACAGACGCTGCAAGCAGAAGGCAACATAATATTCGCGTTGACATTATTATTGGATTGAACTCTAAGCAGCATATTAGCAGCTCTGGGCTTTGTTCTGTTCAATACACTTGGATTTTGATTCGTAGGAATATTCATTGCCCAACACCCTAATGACTTGCTTAGATGTATAAGACAATATCTATTAATCCATAATGAGCGAATGGGTTTGTTCTAAAAAATCTCTCAGCAATGATTCGTTTTGTATTGTAGTTGGACTACCTGAATGGGCTGTCTTGTCTCCTGCCAGGCGTAGCTAGCTCTCATTTTGTTTTAGTGATGCAAGAACAAGTTTTGCTACTGCTTCTGAGGAACTTGGATTTTGGCCGGTGATCAGATTGCCGTCCTGACAGGCGTAGGACTCCCAGTCGCCTCCTTTCGAATATTTGGCACTACGCAAAATCATCATTTCCTCCACCAATATTGGAACAATATCTGTGAGGCCGACAGCCTCTTCTTCAGAGTTTGTGAATCCCGTCACTTCTCGCCCTTTCACAATGTGAACACCGCTCTTGTCTTTGGCGTTGACTAATGCAATTGGAGCATGACAGACAGCGGATACTGGCTTATTGCTCTGCCAGAAGTCTTCGATCAGCCGAATCGATGCATCATTGTCGACTAGATCCCACAAAGGACCATGTCCCCCTGGGTAGAAGACTGCATCAAACTCTTCGGCAGAAATTGAGTCAAGCTTCGTTGTCGTCGCAAGTTCTCCAATCGCAGCACTATCTACTCTGAAACGTCGAGTGGCCTCAGTTTGTGCTGACGGGTCTTCGCTTTTGGGGTCAACTGGCGGCTGCCCACCTTTTGGAGATGCGAGTGTAATCTCAGCTCCTGCATCTTTGAATACGTAGTAAGGAGTAGCAAACTCCTCGAGCCAAAACCCCGTGGCTAGTCCTGTGTCTCCTAGTTGATTGTGTGATGTGAGTACGAAGAGGATTCTTGTCATGGTTTTAATGGCATTTCAGTACATGTGTGTGTTGATGCTGGTCTATTGAGCCTTCTAAGAACAGAGCCACAGTCCACAGATTTAATCTTTTTGAGGGGCAAGGTTTCTGGTTTGTTCCTAATACAGATAAGCATCCGATTTTCATCACCTAGCCTTCCGGCTGATGACGTCCTTTGAATTCATGGAAAGAATGCCAGCAGTGTGAGTTTTGACATGTTGTTCGAATTTATTTAAGCACGATAGAATTTATCTTGATCTCTTGAGCCCCCTTTGCAGTACCCCTATCTCCATATTGCCCATCCGAGTAGTTATTTTTGTTGCTTTGTCGCTTAAAGTAAAGACTAAATGCTTCTTCCTGGCTTCCAAGTCTTTAGCCTATCTTTCTTGCCTATCATTAATATAGGTACCAGCGATCCACAGTCGATCTCTGCGGTTACATCTTTTCCAAACTCTTCAAACTAAGAGCGAGTCAAGATTTGCGGTTATCATAAATGTTTGTTCTCAGTGTCATCTGTTTGTTATTGGCTTTTTGTTATAATAACTAGCTTAAATCATTTTCCGCTTCACTCAAATCGCCGCTCGTAGCAGTGGTAATCAATTTCATGCACATATAGGCTTTTTGATACTGACTAATTGCTAATTGCTCGCAGCATGGCAAACAGCGTTTAATGTATGTACATCCGCTGCGCTGGCAGGTTGATTGCCATTGATTAGACCTTGCTGACAATTTGCTTGAGCATTCACCCTAATTCCATTAACATAATAGGTGAAATCAACACTTGTAGGCTGCGGTGATGATTGCTGAAAGTCGTAATCCAGATTGCGGTTGGTTTCTGGAACTATAATTGTAGGGGAATTTTGTGCTCGTGAGTTGGCAATCGCAGAGGTGATGATTGCTCCTGTTGCTAAGCCAGCTATACCCCATTCAGCTCTTCTATTTGGATACCAGCCCCAATTATTATGATGCCATCCATTGCCGTGATGCCATCCGCCACCGTGATGGCCTCCACCGTGATGGCCTCCACCGTGATGTCCGCCTCCACCGTGATGTCCGCCTCCACCGTGATGTCCGCCTCCACCGTGATGTCCGCCTCCACCGTGATGGCCGCCTCCACCGTGATGGTGCCCAGCTTGCATTGGCATGACTCCTGTCAACGTTAATGCTGATGCCAACAAGAAAGTACGCAGCATACTTTTAGTATTGTTTTCTACTGATTAGCCACGTGCAATCGATTTGTCAACTTTGTTGCGAATTTAGAATGCTACTCATTAATTGCAATGCCTCTTAACCCTGATGGATGTTGCTTGGTTTGTATGATGACCATTAATTATTTTTGGTTGGCATTGTTAATGTGTTGCCGCTATCGGCTCATTAGCGTTGTGACCAATGATTTGATTTTTTCTGTTGCTCAAAGTTAGCTTTTGTTTGATTCATTAAGCTGTATGCAGCGTCAAATATTTGGAATCAGAAACTGCGATTCGTATTCAGCGCTAAATTAAATATCATGTTGGGATTTGCTGAATGAATAATCTTCAATGTATGGAGGCGTGGAAATGATATTGCCTGATCCAACTCTGAGTTGCCTACTTCGCCTACAGGCGTGGTGATTGTCATTCGCTTGGAGATGAGGTTATGAGTGCTTCTATCACTGCTAGTGACATAAGGTGAACAAGATTTAGGAGGTAGTTCATGTCTAAGCATTTGGAGTGTGAGAGACCTCTTTAAGCGTGGTTGTTTATTTTGCAGAATCGAATAGCTGGATCAGTGGGTGAGGCCATGACTTGTGTGTTGTACAAAAAAAAGTACTGTCAGTATGAATTTCATTCCCCTACCTGTGTCGCCACGACCGCTTGAAGGTGTATGAGGGGATCATTTGTAGATCTGCATTTCAGGGGCACGTCTCCTGGCGACGAACTGAGTTAAGCCTCTTTTGTATCCCATATTTGATGAAACTGGTCTTTTCGCACTCTGTTGGCCTTGAGCACCAGAAGTTGGCAGTCGCAGCACGGGCAGCATCTGACCAAGAGTTGAAACCTCTATCACCTACCTGGGAAAGCACCGCCTGCTGGGCTCCTGAAAAGGTTGAATCAGGCAAGCCCCAACAGGTCGTCCCGCAGGGGCAGTACTGGTCCTGGACGGGTTCTAGAAAACCTAACGCTTAGGTTTCCAGTTCTTCGTATCTAAAAAGGCAAAGTCCCTCAACCTTTCGCGGGCTTCTAAATCGCGAAAGATTGATGGTTGTGGGACTGTTGACCCCGTCCAAAGAGTCACAAATCCAGTTTGCGTGTGCCTCAGCCTTGGTTAGTGCGAAAAGTTCTCAATAGCTGTAACCATTGAGCGCCGCGCATGAATAAAGCCAAGCTTTCTGGCCATCATTCTTCTGATCTCTTGCACTGAGCTGCGTTAGAGCAAAGGAAGAATCTTTTGTTAAGGCATAAAAAAGAAGGTGTCTAAGCCTTCTACGGGGAGGGGATGAGGAGCCAAACCCTCTTAGGGGTTGGTCAACCACATGGTGAGGACATTCAGCAGATCAGTCAATCACCTGATATGAAGGGACTTGCTTAGATGGTGTTCTGAGGCAAAATTCATCCGTGAGGAGGGCTTCTTCACGGAGTGGAAACAAGGAAACACGTCCAACGAGAAGCCGAGAGACCCTGCCTTAGGCGGGGTTTTCTTTTGTCTGTGCATAAAACGATTTGTTTTTCACTCTGGCCTTCTGTCATGTGTTTTGCCTGAGCAGCAGATCACTGCTATTTCAAGAATGATGTATCCCTTGGATCGATCATGTGTGTCGCGACACAGGCAAAGGCTGGAAGAAGCTCGACGGTAGGGCAGGCGATCATTCTTTAAGGGAGAAGGAATCACCTATTAGTGGGACGTGCAATGCGTCTCCTCGATCAGTCACATTGCACGAACGAACCAGTTTCGACAATTAGTGAACATCAATGACCCGCATCACACTCACTGCTGCAGCACTGCTCTTGCTCAGCTGCGGGACTCAGATCGTTTTTGCTGAACAAGCAGAGCAAAAGCCTGAGCCCATCTCTTCTGAAGTGCTCCTGCAAGCATCATCTTCCTGGAAGGGAGACCAGTACAAATATCCCCAAGGCCTCCCACTGATCACTGTAAAAACAATCCTCTTCCAGCCTGGAGCTAAATCAAAACCACACTCCCATGAGATACCAGGAGCTGCATTTATTCAAGAAGGAGAACTCCTTTGCGAGGTTCCTGTTACAGGACTTGCCAAGCGCTTTGTGAAAGGAGTCGTTCTCCCAACCACATTTAAAAATGATTTGCATACTTGTGAGAACACTGGAACAGAAGTCGCAAAGGTATTGGTTTTTTATGCAGGAGCAGTTGGTGTTCCTACCTCCTATTACATTCAGAAATAAGTAACCTTAAGGCACAAGTAAACGTAGTCAGAACAAATGATCCGCACAACACTCACCGCAGTAGCTCTCGCAATCGGCTCTTTGCCTGCACCAGCCTTGGCAGACAGCACAAAGGCCTATTGCACCCTGGCTTGGCATGATGACTCGATGCGAACAATCGCAGGACCCTGTGGTTTTAGCCAGTATCAAGGCAACGTTTATGTAGATGATTTTCGGTATTACAAGTTTGCCTTTCCAGCTGCAGAAGATGGCAAGACCTACACAAGGAGCAGTACCGCTGAGATGCTCAGCTTCAGACGAGAGGGGCATTACACCCTGAATGTGTTCTGGGAAAAGCCCGCCCGTGACCCTGGTGGCTATTGATTGCAACTTCTTTATTCATAAACAGTTGGCTGAATATCTTTTTAAAATTTTGCGAATGGCAAAATCTATCCTTGGTGTCAATGTTTACTGATTAAGAAGACACGCTATTCGTTGAAGGGTTCCCAATCGCTCGTATTGCATTCACATGCTAATTGAATTCTATTATTGACTAAGAGGTTTGCCCGCCATGAGCGGGGCTTTTCTTATCCCATCAGTTCACTGTTAGGACTGGATTAATTAAGTGGGGCAGGCAAAGGATTAGAAGGCACTTCATGTCTATGCTTTTGGTGTGAGAGGGAGACCTCTTCAAGCGTGGTTGCTTGTTTTGGTGGGTGGGGTCACGCCTACTGCCTCTCTCACACCCCTATTGCAGTGTGGAATATCAGGATCATTGGGTGCGGCCATGACTTGTATGTAGTGCAAGAACAAATGTGGGAGTAAGAATTTCTCCCTCCAACTCGGTCGCAACTATCGATTGAAGCTTTATGAGAGCATCATTTGGAGGTCTGCGTTCTAGGGGTATGACTCCTGGCGTCTATCCGACCAACAGAGCAGGGCAAGCAACAGACGGCCTGCAATGGATGTATTGCTGATATATGCCGCAGCAATTCAACGACTATGTACTGAAGCCTCCCTGGTCACCACTGAAATTGAAGCCGCAGCCCTTGGTCGTCACTGCAGCCGTATGGCCAATTTCACCAAATGCCAACGCTATGGCAGCAGCAGCCTGCTTACGGCCAATAAAACGAGAAGTCCAGCTGGCTGGTTGGCAGGCAAGGATGGGATGCTCATCCAGATCAAGCCGACATACCAACACAACAGGCATGGGTCGTTTTGGTGAGCTTCGATCGGTTCTCAGCATGCCTGCTGGAATCTGTACGTCAGCAGCGCATGCTTAGGCGTCTAGGCATCGAGTGTGGATCAACGAGCAGACGATCCGTTGTGCGGCTTTGTGCTGATCAGAAGCAGATCAAAAGCAAGTGCTTATTGGAAAAGATTATCAACAGCAATTGTTCGGATTATTTGATACACGCATCGAAAGAAAGGTCTAGTTGAATGTGATTCTCAACAGCATATAATTGCTCGATAATGTTCGGTTAATACCCCTTACAAATTGGCAAAAGTGCAATAGAACAGAGAAGTCCTCCTTTTGGACATAATCATGACTCAAACACCAGCAACAGCTCAAGGCAGGCTCGCCATTGCAACAGGCCCCTCTGGTCGTGCAATGGCAGAGACGATGACACAAGAGATGGTGGAGCAGCTTCAAGCCCATCTCAATCTGGAAAGGCAGTCTTCAGCGGCCTACTTCGCAGCGGCGATCTGGTTTGCAGAGCGCGAACTCACTGGCTTTGCTGAATACTTGCGCAATGAGGGTAAGCAAGAGCAAGAACATGCAGCAAAATTCGCTGACTACCTGATCTCCCGTGGTCAGACAGTTGAATTAGACACGATTGAAGCACCTCGGCAGACATGGCCTGACCCAGAAGAGGTGATTGCCAATGTCTTCCGCATGGAAGCAGACGTCACAACCTCTGTTCTTCTGCTGTATTCAATAGCTGAACGTGCCTCCGATCAGAGAACAACCGTCTTTCTTGATCCAGTTGTGGATGATCAGAGAATCTCTGAACATGAGGCGGCCTATCTATTAGGAAGGGTCAAGTACGCCAATAATGAGCGTGCTGCAATGATGATCATTGACGCAGAGCTCAGGGAAGAAGAAGCAAAACCAGCAAAGCTTCAATCATAAGTTCTGAAATAAGGGCTATACAAACTAAAAGCATGCCACTTCAAGTTGTAGCTTCTTGATAAACAGATCAACACTGCCTAACCCCGCCAAGTGCGGGGTTTTTCATTGCAGCGCTGAATGCCTCAAGCAATTGTCCCCAACCAATGAACCCTCCACTCAGATGACGCTTGATCTACTTCAGGAGCTACTGATGGCACTATGAGCAAATGACGCTGATGGGTACAGGGGTTGGCTGGCACTCGATATCGAGGATGTTAGAGGTCATGAAGGAGTGGAAGTCCATCCATTGATCTGACCACATATCACCTCCTCCCTGTTGAGCCCAAAAAAATAATGGTCGCATTCTCATGCCCGCTCTTCTTCTTAAAAAGCCGAATCTCCCCAGTTATAGCGTCAATACAAAGACGACTATTGGATCGCGGAATGTGCGTAGAGATAGATACTCATTTTTCTATGAGCATAAAAAAAGAACAGTCGTCCTCTGCTGACTGTCCTCTTCAGCGAGCACGGGGGTGCTTCGCCTTGCTATCAATTTGGCCACGAAGCATGCAAGTGTCAGTAGTATCAAATACTTATTTTCTATGAAGCAAAAAAAAGCCGCCCTGTCCAGGGGCGACTCACTGCATGCGCCACCAAGTCATCCAAACCGGGTGCCTAACCATCAAAATCCAGTGAAGGTTGATAGTCAGAGCCAACCGCACATTTTGATTGATCACTTGTTGTTAGATGGCGTAGCTAATGAAGTGCATACGGCTGTGAATAGATGCATGTAACAAGGGCCTCATTCGATCCGCTCTGAATTAGACCGATTCACGCAGCACAAGGATTGATCGGATTGGATGGCGGGTTTATTGGTCGTAGCAGAGAACGATAGGGTGATGTCATGGCAGCTGAGAGAGAGCCTCTAGCTCTTTTGAGGGAAAGCTCAGCTGAGAACCCAACCCTTCTAGGGTATGAGGAGATGGGGTATTGCGCAATTATAAAGATGCCCATCTTTGGCTAAATATCTAGCTCAAATTCATTTCCAGAAATGGGACAGTATGAGGTAGCTATATATCCCCTTTTGGGAATATCAGGGGGAACATGTGTCGCTATTGATCTCTCCTTAAAATTGATTCTCCCCGTCACTGGCGGAGATTTTAGATTCTTGCTATGAGTAGATGTAGTCAGTTTGTCCAGTTTTGTCTAATCAACGTTTAGCACTCGCAATGCTTGGTGGTTTCATTCTCGCAGGGCAAGTATATGCGAAACCGATCAATAAAAACTTGAATCTTATGTCTGTTAACAACAAGGCAGAGATGCGAAGGGCCGTTTGTATGAATTCTGGTGCAAGCTCTAAGCTGCTGATCGCTAAGATGGCTGTAGTGAGGGATGTGAGTAGCGTCAACTGTAATTCAGGTGAAGCAATGATTAGATATAGAGAAGATCCCTCCGATCCTGGTCATGTGTTGGTCAATATTGACCCACCTAGTGGCAATAGTAAGGGTTTAGACTGTGATGGTAAAGCAGACATTGGGCTTCATTATATTGGTTTAAACTGTTTAGAATCAAGTCTAGAATCTGTTTCCCATTCTAAGTAACTGATTGCAATACACTGTTTCTTGTGTAAAAAGCTTTAACACTAATCATTACTATTCTTGCTGTCGTATGTTCAGGATTACTGTTTGCATGAAACCATCTGCAGTTTAATTAAGCATCCTTCTCCACAGAAAGGAATTTAGGATTATCTTCTTTTATCCAATTCACGACGTTACAGCATAAATTTGCAGCGTTCTCCCTGTCAGAAAAACTCTTTGCAGTCAGTTACTCCTGAATCACAGCCAGTGTGATTAGAAAGAGACGACTGCTTAAACCATTCTCAGCATCTGCAAAGACCATTGCTCATGGTGGAGCAGATGATTGTAAGAATAAGGCCCTAGTCTAGTTTTCAACGCTATTTGAGCACTTGGTTGATTCTCTTTTGTCGTTCGATATAACTAACCTACGACTTATCCTTGTGTAGAGTTGTTTTGCTATTCATCATGGGCTTAACTGTTGAATCCTGTGATTTTTATGCTTGATTTATTCTTAAAAGTCGCTTGTATCTTCTGCTTAATTGTTTGTCTAGGCCAGTAATGCATTTTTCTTTAGAGATGCTGTTGAGGATGTATCCACTTTTTTATTGTTTTAAAGGATTTCAGGCGATCATCAATAACATTGCTGACGCAAGGTCATTGATCCCACACCATCGCTATAATAGAGAAAGTAACAACACTCCTACTCCATGATGGTTTTGCAATGATGCTTAATTGTCTTAGCATTCATGGATTAAAGTTAACCTCTCTCAATTCAGCTTAAGACGATGTCTCCAGTGTCTCCGCGTAACACCGCTTTACTACTTATAGGCTTTCAGAGGGATTATTTTGACCCTGATGGAATTCTTTACTCTGTTGTTGAAGAATCTCATCGCATTTCTGGAACCCTCGAGCATACAATCCAAGTCATCGATAGCATCTTGGACACATCGATTACTATTGTTAATACACCAATCGTATTCAGTGAAAGTTATCATGAGATAGAGAATCCGATGGGTATTTTAAAAGCAATCAAAGATGCAGAGGCATTCAAAGTTGGTACAACTGGTGCTGAAACCCTGCCGCAGATTGAAAAGTATGGTGATCGAATTGTAATCATTCCAGGGAAGCGAGGTTTCAATGCATTTTCTAATACCGAATTGAAGGACTTGCTTGTTAAAAAAGGAATAGAACGACTTGTGATTGCAGGCTGCGTGACTTCTCTTTGTGTTAACGCCACTGCACTTGCTGCTAAGGAAAACGGCTTTGAAGTAACGATTTTATCCGACTGCACGTCCAGTCGAACGCCAGTTGAACAAGATATGTTCTGTAAGGAAATTTTTCCATTATTCACTGATGTAGTTGATCATAACGAATTTGCTAAAGCAATTGTTCGTGATTCTGACTGATGACTATTGATCGTCATCATGACCCAGACGCTACAGCAGTTGCTCAGTCAAGGCTAATTGAACGTCTTGCAGAGTCAGAACGAAGTATTAGGGATATTCTCGTTAACCTTCCGGTTATTGTCGCTCGTTTTGATAGGCATGGTAAAGGAGAAATTCAATTTGTTAATATGGCTTGGAATAGAATATTAGGCTTTGATATTAACTCAAGCATCGGAACTGCAATTGACTCATACGTGTTACCAGATGATCTAGAAAAGTGGAGAACACTCGTTAAGAATACTAAAAATACTGATCATGATGTCTCTGATAGTCAAGTTCGCTTTAAAGACTCAAAGGGTGAAATACACTGGCTAAAACTGAAGTTTGATCAGCGCGAAACTGGTGAGGCCATTGTCTTAATGGAAGACTTTACCGATAGAAGGCGTTTAGATGCCGAAGTGTTGCGTGCTCAGAGATTGGAGAGTATTGGCAGGCTTGCAGGTGGCTTAGCGCATGATTTCAATAATCTTCTGCAAGTTATCATGGGGTATATTGATCTTAGTCAGAGATTAAATAACAACCAAGGGATTGATGCTAAGTATTTAAAGATTGCGAGTCAGGCTTGTCTCCGTGCAGCTGGGCTGACTAAGCAAATGTTGTCTTTTAGCAAAGGTGGAAATCCTGTTAGAATGATCTGGGCGTTGCAAGATGTTGTAAAAGAAGCGATGGAAATGAGCTTGCATGGCTCTAACGTAAAAGCTTTTATCGAATGTGAGTCATCATTGCCTAATGTTGATATTGACTCTGGACAGATACATCAAGTCTTTAACAATATTATTCTGAATGCAGAACAATCAATGCCAGAAGGTGGTCAAATTAATCTCCATATTCGCAATGAATGGGATCGCAAAGATGGCAATTCAAGAGAGATGGTTGTTGTTGAGATAACTGATTGTGGAATTGGCATCAAACCAACGGATATGGAGAAGATTTTTGATCCGTTCTTTACGACTAAAGACCATGGCACAGGTCTTGGTTTGACAAGTGCATATTGGATTGTCAAGCGGCATGATGGCGACTTGCAAATTAAAAGTGACATTGGCAAAGGAACGGTTGTTCGTGTTTCTTTGCCAGCTGTTCGGAATGCTGATACTCCTGTTAAGTCAGTAGTCGTCGATCAAAAGCCTATGAATTGTGCTCGAATATTAATTATGGACGATGAAGATATGGTGAGAACATCTCTTCGCCTAATGCTTGAAGAACATGGACATTCTGTTACTAGTACTGAGCATGGTCAGGAGTGTTTAGATGTCTATGTACGTGCCTTGGATGAGGGGGAGCCTTTTGATTTGGTGATACTGGATCTTACTATTTCTGGAGGCAAGGGCGGAATATGGACTATTGATCAGCTGAAAACAGTCAACTCATCAATCAAGGCAATTGTAGCAAGTGGATACAGCCAAGATTCAATTTTGGCGGATTATCGAAAAAGTGGTTTTAGTGCTGTCCTGCAAAAACCATTCGATATGCAATCTCTTGCTAAATCATTGGCTAACGTTTTGAGACATTGAACAATGAGTTCACAATGTGTCTGCTCCGAGGTAAGGTCAGAATATTACTTCTAGATATGTGCTTTGTTATTCTAGGAATAAATGATAAGGCTCTGTTTGATATTTGTTAGAATGAATGTAATCCTTGATGGTGATTCATCGCTATAGCAGTGGTAATTCAATTAATGATGTAAACGTGTGAGTATTGATAGTGGAAATTTGTCCGGAGTTCCAAGTTTTTAAATATCTATTGATGAAATGGATGATTACTCATATTGATAATTGCTTTGTGGTTTTGGAATGCGATAAATATATGGATTGATTTATGAGTGATTAAAAAAATGCCCCTTCTTTCTTTGAGGGTGCAGGTGTGTTGAGAAGCAACTTTAACTGATGTGAGATTGCTTAACCAATCCAGATACTTGTGTTTACGGAATCCATCACTGCTCCATTCGACTCCACATATTCTCTGTTATCACGAAGGAATTGTTCAGTAGCTCCTTCAGGAGCCTGAATGATTACGACTACCTGTTTGGGATCCTTAGGTGACACTCCACGGAAGAGAACTTGCATGGCGTAGCGGTCATGGAGTTCTGAGGTTTCTTTGCTGTCAAAGATTTGAACCCATTCATCCCAATTATTTGAGATGGACAGAGTCACGACTTCAGTCAGAAGCATTGGTTTCTCTCGTCTGAAATAAAGTTAAGCGGCCGTTTCAGGTCTCACAAGGGGGAAAGCCGACCGACTCACTGGTAAAACCCGGCTATCGGACACAAGAAAATCCCGCAAACTACAAGCGTTTTGGAAGGTGCAGTGCTAGGGCCAGTTGGCATTGACGGGACCGTTCGTTAACTCTATGCAGATTTGGTGACTCTTGTCGTCACGATTACTTAAGAGGCTGAATAATTGTTCTTCCCTTTATGCCCCGGTAAACGTTTAACGCTGCCCCGTCAGATTATCCGAATTCACCGTAGAGCAAATCCAGAGTGGAAATAGTCTCAATAAAAACAATTATCATTCTTAGATTTTACTGGCAAGAAATGGGAATCATTTTCACTATTGTGTTAATTGTGTGACACTCATCCAATTTTCAGCTTCTGTATTTCGGTCTGCTGTTAGAAGTATTGTAGATGGAATAAGCCAATGACAGTAACAGTTGTAAAGTGTGCCTGTTCAAGCTGCACCTGTGAAGTAAGCAGTTCTTCTGCTATTTCTAGAAATGGCCATAGCTACTGCTCTGATGCCTGTGCAAGTGGTCACCGCAATAATGAGCCTTGCCATGACGCCGCAGGCGCTTGTGGTTGTAATTGTGGTTCTTGACTATGCCGAAGGGAGTGAATTCACTCCCTTGTTTTTTTCGGTTTAGATCAACCCAATCCACCTCATCGACGCTGCCTACGTGGAGTTGCTGGGATCGTTCGCATTCCGATTTCATCTCCCCAGCTGGCTGGAAATAATCTTTCGAATGATTAGCTTTCACCCGTCTGGGTAATCTCACCAAACTGCTCGCATGTGGCAGC
Organism: Synechococcus sp. CC9311; assembly: GCF_000014585.1. NCBI lineage: Bacteria > Bacillati > Cyanobacteriota > Cyanophyceae > Synechococcales > Synechococcaceae > Synechococcus > Synechococcus sp. CC9311. Next base: position 988,430 of record NC_008319.1, read on the forward strand.
AGCAGCCCAACTACGGCCAATACAAAGAGAAGTCCAGCGGTGAGGCCTGGCTGGTGAACAGGCTAGGAGCGATGCTCAGCTCGGTTTGGTGAGCTTTTATTGGTTGGCAACGCTGCTCACCGCCTAACTAAGCCTGCACTTTGAGGGAGAGGGTATAAGGATGCATTTCAGGGTGGTGTATGAGACCCCTCAGGCCCTGATCAGTGTTCACGCAATTGGTTAAAGGAGATAAGCCATCAAGGAAGAGGGCCACCTAAGGGGTAAGGCAACCTCCCTTCCTCAGGGAAAGACGGTTGCTTCCTCTACGGACCGTCTCATTACGGGTGATGACTCCCGTCCCAATCCAACTTTGGTCCTTAAGGTTGTTTGTGTCTATGGTTATTCTTATGCCTATACCTATCGGAAAGAATGAAGACTTTTCTTCAATGGAAATACTAACTTAGCTTAAAAAGGATGTACTAATGTTTTGCTCTAATTCATCTAGGTAAGTGAATGGGGCAAGTCGAATGATCTCCAAATATCTAGTTATATAAAATTTACTGAATTCGTGGTTAGCGATCTCCCGGTCCGGAACCCAGCTATGTCCGGGGTTTCTGTTGCCAAATATGCTTCCTCAAGGTTTAAACTTTGCTGATTAAGCTTTTTATGAAATCATTTCGATTCGATGTGTTCAAGGATAGCCACGGTAAGTGCATCTCCCTGTGTTTGTAAATAGGCATACCCTTTACTGTCTGAGCGAAGAATGGCTATGTAGTCGTATGACACGCCATAGGTATCCTGTTGCCGAATTCTTCCAATGCAATTATTAATTTGCGTGAAATTACCTTGATAAGTAGCAACTTCAAACTTTCCCGAGTAGGAGGAAATTGCAACGCCTGACATCTTCCAGTTACTCCAGTTCTCTCTCTGAATCACTCTGTTGGATTGCCATCGACCATCCTTAAACTGATGGCCCTCCTGCAAGCTCAATACTTCACCAGCAATCGTTTCTTTTGTACAAGACATTTTTGATTGCGGGAACCAACGCTCACTTGCAACAATGCCGGGTGTCACCATGATGCCAAAATGCACATCACCATTGGGTTTTAGTATTACATTGCTGTCCATGCCGCCGTCAGATCGGTCGACCTTGATTTTGCAATTGCCAATGTTCTTCCATTTGCCTGTGTAAGAATTTGTGCTGTATTTTGCTCCTTCTCTGAGGAAACGTGTTCCGTTTAAGGTTCCATCTGATTTCCAAGTTTCCAGCTGAAGTTGACCAATTGGGATTCTTTTCTTGCTTCCTTGGCTCACTATTAGGTATGTGCCAGTATTGGGCTCATTGCAAAATCCATCGACATTGGGGTTTGCCTTTGATGGTTCACTCAAAAGTGGCACAAGGAGTAGTCTAAGCAAAGGAATAGATAGCCATTCCTTGATGGGTAAATTGCAATTTAGATTTGATTTCAACATTCCATCTGCCGTAAAGAAGACTGAATTGAAATGATGCTCTACTTTCACCCGAAATAATTCAGGTGTGATCCTTTCATCAACTATTCTACGGTTTTGCTCCCATGCCTCATCCGATGCTTACCAATATGTAGAACTACGACGACTGAGACAAATGACGATTGTTTTCGTCACTTAACAATCGTCATCAAAACTCATGATTTTGACCTCTCCCATCATCCCCATGAGTGGGTCTTTTGCTTGCCTACCGACCAGCGGTAAAGCCTAGGCATTGCACTCCATCTAATGAATGCCCCAAGTTGCGTCGTCTTTCCCTGAGCGCTTCTGGCTTATGAATCTCTGTTGCTGTTTTGCCTGCCATTGGATCAGAAGACGTTGGTGCTGATGATCTTGGTGAGAAGAGCGTCAGCCTGAAGGACTTGGTCTAAGCAACAAAGGCATAGCGCCAGCTCTAACAACACCAAACCAAGCAGGCATTGGAGGGTTGTTGCTTTTCTCTGTTGCCTATATCAGCGTTTGGTGTCTTGATGCACTCGCCTGCGTCAACTTTGTTGATCATCACCATCATCACTCCATCCCGGCTTCAACGTCAGCGGCACATAGTGGAGTGCCTTGTTTCGGTCGGTGGCAGTCATAAGTGAAGTACTAACCGCCAATTTGCTCCCGTATAAACCGACTGAAAAGTTCCTTAAACCGTACCTCTCTTGACGGCTTGCCCATCTTCCTGACGGAACGAAGCAGGCATAGACCGTTTTGGTCCCTCTCGGAGACACCCATGACCACCACCACACTCCGTTACAACGGCAGAGCTTTTATCTACGCACCAACCAGCCTTGTCGCCAGAGATGGTGAAGAACACGGCAATGTGTACGCCAAAGAGCCGCGTCTGGAATTGGCCACACCAAATGCTGGTTGGGGCTTCCACGAGCGAGCAGAAAAGCTCATTGGTCGCCTAGCAATGATTGGATTCGTCGCTGCGACAGCGACAGAACTGATCAGCGGTGAGGGCTGGCTGCGCACCATTGGGCTTTAACCCTGTACTCATCGATGTATTCAGCCCACTGATGATGCAATGGGACAAGAAGTTGATTGATCCAAAAGCAATCGCCATCAACTGCCCCGCCACGAGCGGGGTTTTTAATGCTGCAGGGAATGCTTTGAGGAGTAGCCACTTCCCAATGCTCTCGACACTCGCATGACGCTGGCTCTGCTTCAGGAGCTACTCATGGCATACACGTAAGGAATCAAGGCATCACTCCCTACCCATCCTTCTTCGTTGATGATGGTGTTACTCCATGTATTCGAGTGGTGAAGAATATTGATCCACAGCAGCCGGTTGTGATTCTTGGAGGATTCCTGATTACAGCAGAGGCTTATGGACCTATGGCTGAATGGCTAAAGAACCAGGGAGTTTGTGATGCTCTGGTGGTTCCTATGACTCGATTGGATTGGCTTTTGACTATCTGGAAATTTGGATGGCGACGTGTGCTCGACCGTGTGGATGACATGGTCAAACAAGTTCAACAACAGTCGCCTAGTGGAAAAGTCACCTTGATTGGGCACAGTTCTGGTGGAGTGATGTTGCGCCTCTATCTCAGCGATGAACCTTTCGATGGAAGTATTTATGCCGGTTCTAAAAAATGTGATCGCTTGGTTACGCTCGGAAGTCCTCATCAGGCAGTCCGCGCAACACCCTTGAGGGCGATGGTGGACCGCCGCTTTCCCGGATGTCATGAATCTGGAGTCGACTATGTCGCTATCGCGGGAATACTTGATTTGTCTAGTAATAATGCCTCAGCATTCAGCCGCAAGGGCGCTAATGCTAGTTACCTAAGAGCAATTGATGCTGATGACTGCCTCGGTGATGGACTGGTGCCAGTTGAGTCAGCTCTGCTTACAGGTGCCCGCTCTCTGATACAAGACGACACTGCTCATGGTGGCTTATTTGGTGAGATCTGGTATGCGTCTACGCAACGTCTTGAAGAGTGGTGGGACTTTGCAGTGAATAGTGAATTCTCACAAGAGAATGCCAATTCTCAAATTGATGCATAAATGAATTGCATAGCAGTACTCTTCTTGTTGACTGCTGCACATGGGCCTTCCTTCTTCATTGCTCCCACCAAACAGGCTCAAACACCCAACCTTCAGTTGTCAATAACCAGCTCGACTGAAAGCGCACGGTTCCTCTCTGACTACCTGAGATGTACTTGCTAACGCATCCATACCACCATCTGTGACGCCGTTGCTTTTCATCAACCCAATAGGCAATGTAGCTAAGTGGGTTAAGAGTAAGCACCCCCATCCTTGGTCATTGATTTGGCTTAAATTCGAAGCAGTTGCCACATGGTTTTACGTGAATTTCTTTTCCTGAAAATACAAAGCTTCCTCCGGCCAGGTTTTCGATATAGTCCATTGTAATGTTTTTTAAGTTATTTGCTTGTGCTTTTTCTGTAAATAACGTTAGGCCATTGCTTCTAGAGATAGGGGTTTCCAGATTTCCAGACGCGCTTACGGAAAACGACCAAGAGGCGCATCCGCCTTTGGTGACACCTAAAAACATTTTACCGGCAATGCCATCTTGCGATACGAGTGAAAGGCGCATTAATTCAGAAGCAGCAGTCGGAGTGATATAGACGTTCATTTGTGAATTGAATATTTTTTACCTTAACTTGTTTTGGCGGCATCCTCTCCACATTAAGTACATGCTCCGGTGTAAATAATACCTAGGAGTGTTTGTTTGCGATCGTCTCGAGGTTGTTAGTGCGATTCTCGTGGGTGCAACATGGGAATTTTGGTTAAGTCGTGAGAGGAGCTGCTTGGTATGGTCAACTATATGTTTCCTTTGCAAGCAAAAAACGTGGTTTTTTTGGATCGCATTTCACAATTCCAATTGCAAATTGCAGCTTCAGGAACAGATATGACTAATTAAATATTTTTGCCTTGCATAGGCTGTAAGGCCTCGATTCCACTTGGCATTCAAGAGCTCTGAATCGTTGCAGCTGCTTAGCTCTATCCGAGTGGATGCTGCCTTTATTGATTGAGGTTCAGAAGGAAAAGCTTTGCACTAGAGGCTTAAAAGTGATATTTGTTTGTCTTTGATTTTTAACTTTGATCTGTTAAGTGATCGCCGTTTGATGGGTGAACTGACTATGGCACAGTGTTCTCTTTATGCCATTTTGATGCCGCGTGCTTGATAGGCAGTGATGCTAATTGCTCCATTGTCTCGTTCACTTAGCTGGCCAAAACGACTCAGGCCGCTGTCGATTAGCTCAGCGAATGTTGGATCGAGGGCGGCGGCAAGAAGTGCTTCGCGCTCGGGTTCAATGAATTCGAGCAAGTAGCTACAGAGTTTCTGCAGTGTTGTGGTCTGGCTCGGGCACCAATGATGGATTCCCTGCATTTTGTTGCTTACTTCTCGGAATCCTGCCTGCTCCAGCAATGGTCCGAGTGCAGCCCCGGCATGAGCATTGCCATAACGATTGAAATGATCGATGAAGGCGCTGAGCATTGTTTCGATCGCGTGGTCTGGCGGGGAGACACGAAGAGTTGCGTAGTCAGTTTCTGTGATGTGAATCGTGCCGCCTGGTCGTAAAACCCGCAGTGCCTCGCGCAGCACCGCTATTGGATCTTGGAGATGCTCAACCACCCAGACCATCCTTATTCGATCGATTTGCCCTGTTGCCCATGGAAGGGAAGAGCCATCACCAACCTGCAGGTCCACTTGGTTCAGTCCGATTTCTTGGAGATACCGCCTGGCACCATTGATTTGTGCAGGGTTGATGTCGATTCCGCAAAGACTTGCCTCAGGGTGTTTCAGGCCAATTTGAGCGAGCACTGCACCCACTCCGCAGCCGATCTCCAGAAGCGTTTCATTGGCATGCAGTTCCAGGTTGCTTTCAAGAAGAGAGGCATGCTGTTCGGCCTGCTGGATTAGGCGTTGTTGTTCGCGTTGACTGCTGCCATGAATGTAAGTGCGTTCGCTCATGGTTGGTTGAGAAGGAAGAATGGGCAGAACAGATGCGGACATCTTGTTTTCGCATCACTTTTTTCTGCTCGCCACTAATCAGTTTGGTTGTGTGGAAAAGAAAGCGGCAATAGTTTTCGTGCAGGCTAGAGAGAGATGAGTAGCAGATTTCTTACGATAGTCCTTCTAATGGAATTTGATCTTCTCCAGAATGAGAAAAAAGAACAGCAATGGCCTGTGAATGCGACGAGAATATGCATCTATAACAGGATTTCTCAATTGGAAGTCTTGAGCCTGGTATTTATCAGCGGGGCAATACTGCAATAGTGTGACAGGAGTTGAACTCAGTACATCGTCTGGTGCATTCCTCTTCTTTTGTTAAAAGCTATAAAAGATCAGCAATTGACAAGCCGGGGGCATCGCTATCTCTATCGATCTTCCGACTGAATATTCACTAGCTGCGTCACCAGGGGATGTTGCTGGAGTTGGATAAAACGAGATCGCTATAGAAACGGTCTCATTTAAGGGTATGGCAACCCGTAATCTTTAGTCTTCTGCTGTCACGTGCCACGCAGTACGACGGCATAGTGATTACTCGATTAACAACAATGTCATTGTATTTAAATCCTGTGTCGAATGTCTAAAGCTGCTTCACCCTTAACCGACTCCCATTACCGTGAATCAACATGTGGGCTTTGGTTCTAGTTGGCTGCCTTGCAGTGCTGGCTGTAGGCGTTCAGATTGTGAACACTCAGCTGAGTGAAGACACTGGAGGAGTCGTTGAACGTCCTGAATCTTCCAGCTCTAAGAGATCAGAACAGAAGAAATAAGCCCTTCGCGATTTTTAACGGGGAATGCTCTAGGTCTTTCCCACCGGTAATGCCCCTTGAACGTCAGATGACAGTTGCTCTGCAGCAAGAGCTACTGATGGCACTCAGAGCTAATGACGTGCACAGCTACAAGAGTTGGTTGGTCCTTGGCATTGAACAGCTGGTAAGGGAATTAGTCGCTGAGGTGGAATCGGAATGGATGCTGTCTTTGTTGACTGAAGAGCAGCCAGGAGGGCAAGGTTTGAGTCTCCCTCTTCGAAGAGAGTTGTTGTCCTTCAGTTACCCTCGGGAACCTGCAAAATTCCACCGCATGTTTTTCGGCTCATGATGCAGTTGTGAGTTGATTGATGAGGCATGTGTCACAACGTCATCGAGCATCGCATTATTAATTGCTGCGTTGTGGGGGGTGGGCCTGCCGGACTCATGCTCGGTCTTTTGTTGGCTCGTCAGGGGATCAAGGTCACGGTGTTGGAGTCGCAGCTCGACTTTGATCGAGATTTCCGTGGAGACACTATTCACCCCGCGATTCTTGAGGCCCTTGATCAGATCGGCCTGGCTGAGCGTGTTCTTGAAATTCCACATGGCCGAATGGAGATGGCCCAGCTGTGTTCTGAGGGAATACTTACCAATTTGGCGGACTTTCGTCGCCTGAACACGCGTTACCCGTTTGTCGCCGTGCTTCCGCAAGTTGAGTTTCTTCAATGCATCGCTGGGGAGGCCAGCCGCTATTCCGGTTTCGAGCTGGTGATGGGGGCTCGGGTCGAGGAACTTATTCAGGAGAGAGGCTCCACTCATGGAGTGCGCTACAGAGATCGGCAGCATGAACTGCAAGAGGTTCGCGCCACTCTCACCGTGGGAGCAGATGGGCGATTTTCCAAGGTTCGCAGTCTCTGCGGCGCTGAATTGCAGAGAACCTCACCACCGATGGATGTGCTTTGGTTTCGTGTGCCTCGAAGGTCAGACGATCCCCATGATCAGTTCCGTTTCCACGTTGGTGGAGGGCATCTGGTTGTGCTTTTGGAACGTGACCAGGAGTGGCAGGTGGGTTATGTGCTCTTAAAAGGACAGTTTGCGGCCACCAAGGCCGCTGGTCTCGACGCTTTCCGCACGCATCTGAGTCGCCACGTTTCCTGGCTTGCAGATCGGGTACATGTGCTGCAGACCTGGAAGCAGATTGTGGTTTTATCCGTTGAATCCAGTTTCGTGAAGACGTGGCATCAGCCAGGGCTTCTTCTGATCGGCGATGCTGCCCATGTGATGTCCCCAATCGGTGGTGTAGGAATCAATGTGGCTATTCAGGATGCGATCTCGGCTGCAAATCTGCTTACAGAACCGCTAAAACGAGAATCCATCAGCTCAGATCAGTTGGCGACTGTGCAATTGCAGCGGGAGGGGGCAGTTCATTCAATTCAGGGGTTCCAGACCATGGTTCAGAACCGCATCATTAAGAACGCTCTCAACGATGCTGAACCCTTCAGGTTGCCTTTGCTGTTTCGAATCTTGCTCAAATTCCCAGTTGTGCGGAATGTGCCAGCGCGGATGATCGCCTTCGGAAGCAGGCCATCAAAAATTGCCGACAACTTGATTCACGATCACCGCAGGGAGGTGCCTCGCCAGTGATTCGCAGGATGCTCACATACATCGCCATCGAAGCCTGGAAGCGGTGCCCACCTAGGTGGTGACTTGCCGGAATTGTTTGCAGACACTCTGTTCGAATTCACCTCTTTCAAAAAAAGCACCAGACAAACAGGCTTCGCGCAGCTTGTCTGGTGCTGCATTCGGTGAGTTCCCTTTAGAGACAATCTGCTGCGGGACTAGCTTCTCCTCCCAGGCTTCAGCATCCCCAGTCATGGGAATCCATCTTTCCATCGCGAAGAACCCCGCTGCACCCAGAAAACCGCCAACAGCAGAACCGACAACGACATTCCTGGGACCTTCCATTGGTTGATGACGACTGTTGGCACAGTCGCTGAAACGGTGGTGAAGGCGCATCCCCCAAAAGAACCAAATCACTTTCTCCACGGGCATTGATGCGTGTACTTCCCATCAATCTCTGCATGGCCAGCTGCAACCAGTTGCTGCTGCACGTTTGAGCTATCCACAGACAGCTCAGCCCCGGTGCGGCCATAGCGGTCTGTCGTGATGCGTCTGATGCCTGCTTCACGACGAAGGCAGAGGCAAGGGTGGCGATGACATTTGACTCGTAAGCACCATATTTAGTGCTTGCTTGTCGCTTTAATGCGCCATATTTAGCGTTTGCCGATTAGCTCTTCCCAGGTGATTAATTCTGGTTGCTGTTTGGTTGTTTTGGACACGTTTGGTCTCGAAGATGAGTGGCCCCTCTCGGTAGGCAATGTTTTTCGATTCATTGAAAAAACGGTTATCTGTTCTCGCGCAGTGGGCTCTTTTTAAAGCTCTTTGGCGTGATCCATTACTAACACAATCGCTAGACCAAACGTTGATCACGTTGGGGGGATCACCTAAAAGTTGATCCAGACTTCCTTTAAGTGAAAACGCGACGACAAGCTAAAAACCACTGCAGCGTTGAATCATCTGACGATTGGTTGGAATCAAGATCCGTGCAGGCAGGCTCAGTGACTCCAGCAGGGGCGGCACCTGACCAAGATCTGCAAGCTCTGGGCACCCACTTGGCAAGGCGTTAACTGATGAGCCCCTGGGATGTAGTGAAATCACTCGATTTCGGTATGTTGTTCTTTTGGCAAGATTGAGGCAAGCCCACGTCAAGCCAATGAGGAAGAAAACAAGTCGAAGAAAGACTTGGCTATGGGTTGGATGTGGTCTCTTTGGTGCTGTAACAGGTTAAACAGGGCAGTGGTACTGGTTCATAGGTGCTTCGGTTTGTGCATTCCTTGCAATTAAGAGCAACTGAATGAGTGCGTTCACCCGCATGGGTAATGCAGGTTGCTGAGCTGTGGGTCTACGTTTTGCCCCATGGCTAAAACTGATGCACAAAAGGAACTTGAGCGGATTGAGCAGGAGCTGAATACAAGAGTTGCTCCACCAGCAGAAGAAAGCCGCATTGCAAGAGTTAACCGCAAGCAGCCCCATCTCGATGCAGTACTGATAGGCGTTGTTCTGCTGCTTGCCGCTTCATTCCTGCTCCCAATCATTAAGTCGCTGAATAATGAAAATATTGATTCGCTGAGTGCTGGCACTCTTGGCGGTGCCATAGGGCTGGCAGTTGGTTACGGAATAGGTCGCATTAGAAAATGAACCCAGAGCTAAGGGTCTTGCTCAGCGAGTTTTCTGAGGCACGATTCACTTGTGAGGAGGGCTTCTTCGCGGAGTGGAAACTAGGCAACACGCCCAACGAGAAGCCGAGAAACCCTGCCTTTGGTTGGAGTTTTCTTTACTTGTGGCGTTGCTTGCAGCCGTCCCTGTGGCGGCCATGCCGTTGGTCACGATCAGCAGCTGCTACGACGGCGATACATGTCGAACGAGCACAGGCGAAAAGATCAGGCTGGCTTGTATCGACACCGCAGAACTAAGGGGTAAACGAGCCGACCCGATTCCAGCTCGTGCGGCTAGGGATCATCTGCGTGGAATGGTGGTGGGCCGTCAGGTACGTCTGCGCAGGATCACAACTGATCGCTATGGGAGAACCGTTGGCGAGCTGTTCCTAAACGGCTCCAACGTGCAGCAGAGAATGGTGGCCAGCGGTCACGCAGGCATCTATTGGCGGTATTCCAGCCAGTGCCCATGGATTCGATGACGAATAACCACTCACAACAATGATCCGCACCACACTGATCGCAGCAGCCCTCACCATTGGGGCCATTGCTGTAGAGGCTCAGAGCAACAATCAGCGCATCCCCTGCCAATACAACGGGGGTAAGTGGACCGAGGTCCACTACATCAACCAAGGTGATTTTCGTAAATTCACTCTGATATGGGATGACGGCCCACGAATGACATACGTTTGGGATAAGCCTGGGCATGGAACTTTTACATTCATGCTCACTGACAAGTTAGGCGGAAGGTGGGGGTGGAATTATGACGGAGACCGCAGCAATCTAAAGAATAATAGTGGCTTCATTCTTACAAACTATGACCACAACAATGTAATCAAATGCCTCGGCATAGGCACTCCTTAATGGCGGCAAATGCTACGCTCATGAGATCAAAGCCTGGCGGCAATGTGCGTCACTAAATCTGCATTGACCTAATCGATTATTCCGGTATCTATATCCTTAATCTGAAACATCGTTGGAATTCTGGCGGCTCGGGCCCCACCATCAACGTGGATCACATCAGTCATTCACCATTGGTCTCCTTCAAGTGGGTGGGTCGTCTGTACTGGCAAAAGTAGCTGTCAGGAGTCGGGCAAGCCCGTCAATATGCTCCCGTGGAATCTGGTCTGGAATGTTCCTGAAACCGAACCATGTGGGACGGCTGTCTCCGCTTTTCAGTCCTCGTGAAGTGCCCGTAGAACTTATTCACGGCCAGAGGAAAACCCATGACAGCACTTGAGAACTACTGGAAAGGGGTCACCACCGCTCAAAGCAGAAAACTGCTCAAAGACCTACAAAAACTTGCAAGTCAATGAGCTGAAAGGTGCTCTGACCCCTAAAGCAAATGGGATCGAGGTGCTTTAGCGCGGGGTCTCAAAGGAAGCCCATCCAAAGTTGTGTTCGTCGTCCAAGCCGAAACAGGTGTTATTTCAAGCCACATGCAAGAAAACTCAGCGCGGTCCATCGGTAATGGTGCGCTAATGGACACAGCTGTAGCCGCTTCATACGAAGAAGGCTGATTGATGACCTGGGTTCGATCCCTCTCGACACTCAGATGACGCTGATGGCTACAAGGCTCGGCTAGTACTCGGTATTGAACGCTTGGAAGGGATGTAGCTGCAGGCGTCGAATCTGTGTGGATGGTGCCTTTGTTGGTAGAAGTTGAGCGAGACAGGTTGACGGCCTGGCAACTGGGAGTCAGGCTCTAGTGTTTTGGGGGGATAGAGCAGCAATCACTAACCGTGTTGATCGTCTTAAAAATCGTCTTTGACTGGTGACTCTTTTGCCAGTCATGGCTAAGAAAAGGTTTGCATTTGGCTGATGATGAAAAGAACGACTCTTCTTGTTTTTATTACTGCTTCATTTGGTTTTCTATCAGTAGCTCACGCTGAATCAGCTAAGCATCTGCTGAATACACTGCCTTCGTCCTTGCAGAAAAACTCTCAAACCATATTTAGTGCCAACACTGTTGGACAACTTTCACTCAATAGTCAATACAAAAAAACAACCTTAGATAACCTCTTGTCTACTATTCGTGCTGATCTTACAAGAGCAGGATATTGCGAAGAACCTATTCGAACCAATGTAACGCGTGGAACATTTTCGGCGACATGGGCGCCTCCAAAAGGAACAATCGTAGATGGCACATCAAAAGGAAAATATGCAGTGCTTGCAACTCAAGCTGTAATGCTTGATTCATCAACAATTAATCTGAATACTAGTTTTCGGGATGTGCTTGCTGGAGACCAAGCTGTCAATACTAGCTGTTATGAAGGATCTTCCAAGAAAACAGTAAATCCAGGCAAAGAGTCCAATACTCCTGCCAAGACTGCACCATCCAAGCCTTCCCTTAATATCAAGCTTTTCTGATTTCTTCGAAGGTGAGTTTGATGGTATTAAATATCGATTTAGTGGTTGAATGCTTTTGTCATAGAGTCATGCAGGTTATACACGCGAAACCAGCATGGCGACATTATTGCCACTATTGATCTCCCGGCAAAATATGGAACAGCCCCGCCACTGGCGGGGTTTTTTATGGCAACGGAGAATGCTTTAAGCTTTTGCCAAAGGCTAATGGCCCTTGAGAGTCAGATGACGCTGGTTATGTTTTAGGAGCTAATGATGGTACCAAAAGATTTCAGGCTTCCAGTTATGTACTTCTTATTAGAAGTAGTCGCTGCTTTTCGAAAGATCTCTGCCACGTGAGAACAGTATGGCGAGAAAAGCATATGGTTCATAACTCTCACTCAAGAGGATGAATTTCAATTTGTCCTACTCCCTCGTCAATCTTTTCAGAATCGCTACTATTTAGACTGAGGTGATGGAAATGTCAGCGGTATAGTCAATTCCGGAAAGGCATCAACTCTTTCCAAGTAGTACACAAGCAGTGTTACATCTCCATTGGCACTTCTGCCCAGCTGAGAGAGTCTCAATGTTTTGCTGTCTACAATGTGAATATATCCCGCGCCTCGAGTGCCTGGAGTCGTGCTTGCATAAGGAGAACGACGATCCTTGGCAGACTTGGCCTCTTGATAGGCAAGAATTTTTGGTGTAACCGTAGAAGCCAAAGCATATTCTCTCACCCTAATCTTTGACTCTAGGTTCCACCATTCGAAGTCGACCTTCCAGGCACCCATCTTTCCTATCCTGTCTATTCTCATGCATGTATTGCCACTTGAAAAATAGCTTGTATCTCCTCGGTAGGTGATCCTTGCTATGGAATTAGCTTTATTAAAAGTGCACCATTTCGTACCATCAAGCTGCTCTGCAGAATTAACTCGAGACAACACTTGATTTGGCCAAAAGGCCATTGCTAATAGAGTTGGAATTAAAAGCCTGCGCATGCTCGAATTGATGTTCAGATCTATCGGACTATAGCAACAAAAGTAAGAAAAGGTTTGATTTATGAATTGTCTAGTTTTTAAATTTTTAAAATGTCTCTTTTCTTTTAGTCGGAATATGCTATTAATCGATTAAGTAGAGTCTGCACATTTTTCAACTTGCATTCCTGGTGATCACTTTTACTGCTTAGTCTTGAGAATCTTGATCTCGTATTCGACGCAATTGATGAAATCCTTGAATGGTTCGCTCGAGTACTCGAAGAGAAGCGTAGCCTCTTTGTTTCAAGAGCTGCTGATGGCACTACTAAAGAATGAAGCCGATAGATAAAAGGCTCGCGCCAGTGTTCTGGGTGAAGCCAGCCCGTAATCCAGGTAGATATTGATCGCTTAGGGGATCAATAGGAAGCCACCTCCATGGTCTCCCTTTCAATACAATTGGCCTTGGCTTTTTCATGCAGTTATCGCTGCAGGCTCTTGCCCATCTTGTTCACATTCTTCGTTCCGCCCCATACCCGCTGGCTTTGATCAGAAAGCCCGGCAGCATATTGAGAACGTTGTTTTGTGCCATTCGATGCGAATGGCAACAGAGCAAGTGCGTTCAGGCGGGAGCGTTTGGGCGCCGCAACAACTGTTCAGTTTCGTCGGCCCAGATAATGGTGTCGGCTTCTCCACGAAGGACCAAACAGGCCCCAGCGAGCCGTTGATCATCTTCTGTCTGCGCTGCTAGTTGGAGCAGCTCGTCGCGCAAAGGGATTGTGTTTTTGCTCATGTTGTCGTTGGGGCTGATTCCTCCAGCCTCACCCCCAAACTCAGAAAGGCTGAGCCGTATGTTTCACTGTCGTCACCTATTTGGGCATATGGCTGATGACCAGCACATTTCAAGCATCACCGTTTGCAGGAAGCACTCCTAACCAATAAAACCGATATCCCGAAACTCTGTGTCCCTGCAGGCAGGGTTACTCACGTTTTTTGGGGGGGTGCTCACTCCACCCTTCAAGTGACAATGACTGCATTCGAAGGAAATAAATGAAAGGTCTTAAAGGAGTTGTTGTCGGTTCTATTGCTGGCGGTCTTTTGGGTGCGGCGTCGTTCTTCGCAGTCGACGGGCTGATGCCAAATGCGGCTGATGCTCAATACGGCAATCCCGGATCATTGGGCTACGTGCAAGACACAGCCCCTGGAGCTTCTGGATATGTCCAAGACATAGGGGTCTTTGGCTTCTGAGCTTTCACCACTTAGGCGGGCATCGTTTCCATATTCAGCCTCTAGCCTTCGTCCTGCTTTTCAGCGGCCTCGACGCATTCGTTCAACCGGTCCATATCGAACCTGAGATTGACCTTCTTAGGCACGTGGAAGCTGCTGGAAACGAAATCAGGATTCCGCCGCTTCGTTCCTGGATTCACCGCCTTCGATAGCTCGGTCTTCTTTTTGGTGACAAGTGGCTCACTCTTGCTTGGATTCACCAGCTGTGATGCTTGGGTGGGCCAGTGGAGCGAGTAACCGCTTACTTCACCAACCGGGTAATTTCCCCGCCTTCTAAAGAAGCTGAGGTTGCGCTCCTTAGGCGTCCTGGCTATCCAGAGGAACACAATTAGTGAGAGCAGTATCGTGGTGCGTAGAAATAGCGCCACGAAAGCAAAGGCTGCAGCGATACTCAACATGCCGTTAATCAAAAATTGAAGGAGAGTTTTTACAAGGAGCTCATTGGATTGTCCAATCGATATTTTGATCTAGCTTTATTTAAGTGGGCAAGCAGATGTATAGAGCTCATAGGGCTATTTCATTGCTCTCTTGTTATATGTTACAAGCAAAAACCACATATGTACCTCTTGTGAATGCGGTAAGGCGAAAATTGTGTATTGCTATCAATCAAATGAATACAAAGCCATTTGCAGACGTGACACTGCTATTAGCAAGAGTTCTTGTTTCCCTTTTAATGCTTCACCATGGCATTGAAAAATTATCAGATGTTGATGGGTTTACGTCATTCATTGTTGATAATTATTTTTCATACCTTCCTTTTGATCATTCGTATTGGACTCGTCTTGCCGCTTATACACAAATTTTCGGCTCTTTCTTCTTGATAATTGGCATCTTTACACGTGCCTCGCTTCTTGGATTGTCATCAACGATGCTATTTGCTCTGGTTTTTCACTTTAGTGATACAGGGTTGCAGGGTGCTCCGCTTGGAATTGTTGATGCCCATAACTATGAATTTGAAGCATCATCTTTGTATTTATTATTATATGCACTGATGTTAGTTTTTGGGTCTGGTGGTTACTCGTTGATTGCTGCTGTTAGGAGTAAGATTTCAGATTCAATACTGCGTTGGATCGTGTGATCGCGCTAACTATCGGCCATCAAAAACTACTCTAATTGTTATTTTGTATGAAAATTCTAGAATCCCTGTTCAGTTATTTGAGTGGTTACTGTCTCTAGTGTGAATACTATTTATGGCACCTCTGAGTGAGCTGTTGAGACTGATCGTGCAGATCAGTGATGTTGCTCACACACTCTCTCCTACAAGACTAGATGCTTATATCAAGCTTCCAAGTCATAAGCCTGTCCCTTTCCACTTCAACCAATAACGGCACCCCCCATTCCGATTCCACCTCAGCGGCTTACTTTCCTCCCGAGCTGTTTAATCTCAAGGGCAAGCCAAGCCTTGTCATCATCAGCATCGTTGGCTCTAAGCGCAATCAGCAGCTTCTGAAATAGAGCCAGCGAAATCTGAGTGTGGAGGGTCATTCGTAGGAGTTACCTGCTTAAAGTATTCGTCGCAGCAATAAAAAAACCGCTCGTGGCTGGGCCGTAAATGTGTAGTGGAGTAAGCAGTTAGTTTATGCAACTACTTTGAGTAACGACAAGACCAAAAAAAGTAAATGCTGAAGCACCTGCTACAATCCAAACTTGCCTTGCAAAAAGCCCTTTCTTTTTAGACTCTTTTGCTGAGTAGATAATTGCTGTATGATGAATAGTTCCGTAGAACATTAAAGCAATTGAAATGAGACTGATTTGGACGATGACCTTAAGAAATTCTCCCATAAGGCTTTATGACATTGCATAAGTTTGATGTGTGGAGTGTAGACACTGTGGAGCGAGCAGACAAGAGCAAATGGAAATATGTAGCCTAAAATGAATGCATTGTAAAAGGAGAACTGAAGAGCCCCGTGAATGTTGAAGGCATCATGTCTCATCATGGATGGACTCTGTTGTGACGTGCATTGGGATTAGATGTTATGCAGGACTTGTTATGATCTGCAAATGTTGCGCATCAAATTAGATAAATGCAGAAAATTTTTCAAATAAAATGAATTCATGATCTAGTTCTAAAATCACACTATCGTGAAACGATTGAGCAGATGGTTTGTGTTTTTTATGGACATGCCTGGTAAAAAACAAACATACTGTTGCTAGTTCTCAGTTTAAGCTACTTTATTCATTCAAAGCTGCAATTATGAGTGGACTTGATTTACTTTCTGGATTGGTTGGTTCAAGTTTTATTTTCTGGATTGTTATAGGATTGATAGCGCATGCAAAGTGGATTCAAAAATTACTTAAGATTGAATCATTGAAAATAACTACTCAAAATCTAGCCATAGAGAAACATGGATATATTTCAATCAAGCCGTCAAATAGGAGATTTTATGCCAAACGTGGTTTTGTCTATGGCTATTGGGACAGTGAGACTGAATCAAGTGAATTGCCAATTGAAGGTCAGGATAGTCCGAAAATTTTTAATCTAGCTAGTATTAATTTGATTGCATTTACATCTGTTTTCTTTTTAATAGCTGCATCAAAAGGGCTATTCAGTATTATAGGAGTTGATTAACGTTTTCGAATCGAATAAGCTGATTGATTCAGTGGTTGAATAGTTTAAGAATGGCTAAATCAGTCCAGTTTGTCTTGTAATCTTAATGAGCCTTGCTGCAATGCTTATTTGGCATGCTGGAGTTGCTGTAGTGTGAGTTTCGGCTTTGCTGGTGGTTTATTGATAATGGGTTTGATGTAATTGGTTGGGATGAGCTGATAAGAACAAATGAATAATGATGCCTTTTCTGCTTCATTCATTCCGTTTAAATTCTTGTTTTAGTGGTCTTATTTATCTGATTGTTGCTAAATCTTGCCAGGAATATCATCGCTGTACTTGATTTTAATCTTCCAGGCGTTAGCCAAAGCAGCAGTCGTGTACCCGTACCTCCCGGTTGATTGGCGTTGATGTTAAAACGTTGATCACAGGTTGTTGCTGTACTTCTTTTCGCTGTGCTGTTGTATTTGCACCACCAAAGCGAATCTTAATATCGGCTGAAATTCTTGTTTCAAATGCTTCGTCGTAGGAGATGTTCATTCCTGCTGTTAATCCATTGCTGATTTGATACGCAACTCGTCCAAGCACACCAGAACCATCAGCACTTCCTAAATCACCCTTTTGGTAGTAGTACCCAACAGAAGCATTCACCACTGGGGTTATGAAATAACCAACATCAAGCCCGTAGGTGTCAAGTGCTCCTCCATCATAGACACTGTTCAGCTGCTGTTCGGTATCACCAATAGGAAATAAGATATACGCATTAAAGTTCAAACTGTCAGAGACTGCTTCCGCGTTGAAAGCAAACTGCTGGAAGAACACACTGCGCTTATTGCTGACTTTGACTCCTGTATCAGCATCACCTGTATTCATGGGGCGGCTGTCATAACCAGCATTCAGCCCATACATCCAGCTGCGATCACTATTAAGCCAGCGATAACCAAGCCGTGATGAGGTGCTGATTGTGGTCCCAGCGACCTTGGTGTTGATGATGCTGCTGTCGTTGCCGGAATCAGCAAAGTTGACGTTCGCCAATGCATCAAAGAAGAAAACGCTGTTCTCGCCAACAGACAGTGGAAGGAACCCGCCAATGCCTGCTTGATTCGGTGTTCCTGCGCCTTGCAGTGCTCCTTGAAACCCAAAGGTGGGCTTGACCACATCCTTAAGGCTGATGCTCATCACACCAAGATCATCCGCACTGCCGTCTTCTTGAGCAATGGCAGGCAGAGCAGCAACAGAGATGGCAGAAGCCAACAGGCCCAGGGAGAGTCGACTCAGCATTGGGCGTTTATTAGATGCCGCAAAGATGCCTTGCTTTTGCTGGTGATGCCAGATGCAGTGGGCAGTTTCAGCTTTGTTGCTCTTCAGTCGGCAATATAAAAACCCGCTCGTGGCGGGGCTGCAAAACTCCTGGCTGAAACCTTTATTTTAGCGATCTCGTTTTATCTATTTTCTGCTCAATCGTGCTAGTAAGCTCATCAATTTAATTATTGGAGTCATCTTCTGGCGTATCGTCATAGCAGCAGTCGTGTACCCTTACCTCCCGGTTGATTGGCGTTGATGTTAAAACGTTGATCACAGGTTGTTGTTGTACTTCTTTTTGCTGCGCTGTTGTCTTTGGTCCATCAAAGCGAACTTTAAAGTCTGCTGAAACTTTGGTTTCAAATGCTTCGTCGTAGGAGATGTTCATTCCTGCTGTTAATCCATTGCTGATTTGATACTCAACTCGTCCAAGTACACCAGAACCATCAGCACTTCCTAAATCACCCTTTTGGTAGTAGTACCCAACAGAAGCATTCACCACTGGGGTTATGAAATAACCAACATCAAGCCCGTAGGTGTCAAGTGCTCCTCCATCATAGACACTGTTCAGCTGCTGTTCGGTATCACCAATAGGAAATAAGATATACGTATTAAAGTTCAAACTGTCAGAGACTGCTTCCGCGTTGAAAGCAAACTGCTGGAAGAACACACTGCGCTTATTGCTGACTTTGACTCCTGTATCAGCATCACCTGTATTCATGGGGCGGCTGTCATAACCAGCAGTCAGCCCATACATCCAGCTGCGATCACTATTAAGCCAGCGATAACCAAGCCGTGATGAGGTGCTGATCGTGGTCCCAGCGACCTTGGTGTTGATGATGCTGCTGTCGTTGCCGGAATCAGCAAAGTTGACGTTCGCCAATGCATCAAAGAAGAAAACGCTGTTCTCGCCAACAGACAGTGGAAGGAACCCGCCGATGCCTGCTTGATTCGGTGTTCCTGCGCCTTGCAGTGCTCCTTGAAACCCAAAGGTCGGCTTGACCACATCTTTAAGGCTGATGCTCATCACACCAAGATCATCCGCACTGCCGTCTTCTTGAGCAATGGCAGGCAGAGCAGCAACAGAGATGGCAGAAGCCAACAGGCCCAGGGAGAGTCGACTCAGCATTGGGCGTTTATTAGATGTCCTAAGGATGCCTTGCTTTTGCTGGTGATGCACAGTTTTGGCGAAGACGTCATGTTAGATCGTGATCAACTCTTTGGGAGTTGGCCAACTCCCAAAGAGTGTGTATTGAAGAATGAAAAGACTATGAATCCCATCCAAGAAGCTCTTGATTCATGAAATCTATTCGGACGGGTCTTCCATGCCTACTGACCAAGTTTTGCCGCAAAAGACTACAAATCTGCTCTTATAGCCTTTTCTGCTGAATCAAAAGTGGTTGTTTTTGATCGCAGTCGTTCGAAACATCTGGAAGTTCAGCCAATAGATTTCGTTTTGGCTTTGGAGGAAAATGTTTGTGGCGCAAAATTTACGATCAATAACAGCAACTCTGAATTTCATTCAGGGTCTCTTTTTGTTGATGGAGACTGGATTAAGAAAGGAGTGTCTATTCTTACTTCTGCCGATTTTTTACCGCAGGTGCTGATGTTTCTATCAGTCTACTGGTCGTTACTTCGACGGCACCCATTGATGGATGAGAATTCTTCTACTACCAAAATTTAATATGCGCAAACCTCAAAGTCAGAACCTGTCCAGCAAGCTGGATCTTGTTGACTTCTTTTTGCTGGACCCCACCTGCTGTTATTTCCGTGTGATGTCAATCCGCGAACTTCCGCAACCCCTGGCGATAATACATAAACACTTACTTGCGTGATTGAAGGTATTATTTCGCCCTCACTTTTTCTAATTCTGAAACTTCCCTTCTTGTCTTTGCTAAACAAACATGTGCCTGAATATTTCACAATGCTCAAATCAGGCCCACCTCTTATAATGCATTCAGTATTCTTTTCATTTGCGTAAATTGGATTCAAAAGCAAAAAGGATGCAGTTACCAAGAAAATTGAATTTAAAAGTTTCACTTGTTTTTTGTGATGTGTGAGTTGTTCTGTCGCGATATTGATAGTGATGTACGCGCTCGCTCCTTTTCCCTTTCGGGTGTTGTGTCGCTTCTCCGCCCATTTGGTCGCCAGGTCGACTGGTGACCAATTTCAGGCCGATCTGCTTCCGCACCGGCTAGATGCAAGCAATGGTCGATCCGCTCAAGTGAGGTTATGACATGTGTCATAAGAAGGTTTCACTCAGGAGCCATCTCACAGCAGTCTGCTAAGGGAAATAACGCCACACAGTGCGGGGCAATTAACTCACCAAGATGTGTGTGTGGCTCGTCGGTTGAAAATTTTGTCTGGGATAGATGCAGCATCAAAGTGCTCTGGCTGCTTTTGAGAGAACGGCAGGAGCCCTCTAAGCCTCAGCACTTCGCGGATATGGAATCCAGGTCCAATCGGTGCATGGCAATCACAAAAGCAGTTCTACAGCAAGACTTAAGAGACTTGGCGATTCTCTAGTGGCGTGGTATCCCAGCCGATGGGGTGCATCGGAATCACCTGGCCACGTTTGGGGGCAAGCTCGGCAATCTCCTCACAAGCCTGGGTGTAGGCATGCCAACCGATCATGCGGCGAGGGTCAGATTTGCCCGCCGCAGAAACTGCTTGATCCACGGTGACGCCAGCATTCTCTGCTTTTTCAAAAGCAGAGAGCAGGGGGATTTGCGCACGCAGAACTGAAATCCCTGCGGCCTCAAGCGCCTGACGAATCTCACGCGTAGCTTTGGCCTTGCGCGAGTCCACCTTCACAAGCAAGGCAGCAAAAGGAACATTGAATTGTTTGAGATGTTCGGCCATCTCCAAAGTCAATTCCAACGAGCGCGTCTGAGCAGCGGTGGGAAGAATGATCACATCAGCGCCATCCACCAGATTTTTAATTTCCTCTTGGCTGCTGCTGGCTTGCCCATCAGTGACCACCACCTCGGAATAACGCGTGGCCTTGGCCGCCGCTTCGATCGGGGCCACGTCAAAGTTCAATAACCCACGGGACCCATAGGCACTGGCCGAACGATTACGGTCGGCATCAACCAAAACCACTGATTGGTATTGATTTGACCAAATCGCCGCCAAATGAACACTGGTGCAGGTTTTGGCCACACCACCTTTCTGACCGAAAACTGTTACGAACATCACATCGAGCCAATGGGCGCTTTATACCGCTTATTGCACAGCGGGCAACCTGATAGTTCCAATCGCGTTGTTTTCCGTGCCTAATGCAACGCTATCCCGTGCGATCTGTTCAAGCTGCTGAATCTTGGCATCCAGCACCACCTTCATGCACAGGTGTCTTCGGGTCAGTCAAACGGCATAAGGGATTCATGCCTATTCTGCTGGTATCGGTCTGATATGAGTCATGGGCATATTTACTAACAAGATGGATTGGAAGTCCAGGAAAGGGAAGACGGTTATCGTCTTGCTGTTTCTAAGTTTGATTCTTCCAATGATTGGAAAAGTTGTTAATCGATATTCTTCGTTAAAACCTACGGTCTATTCCTCACTTGAGAAAGCAGAGGCGGCATGTATTGGTTGGCAGCAGACTGGTGATGTTCACGAATCACTATCTGAAGACAATGCTTGGCAAACCTATGGTCGCTTTGTGGGACAAGGAAGTTGTGATTTTGTCACTCCATCCTTGGGAAGGAGGTACTCCAAGCAAATGAATGGGAAGGAACTTGTCCTTTCCCGTATTTGTGTCAACGATAAGGCTAACAACACAATCGTAGGAATGAGGAACGATGCAATGGAATCCGGCACATGGGTTAAAAGGAAGAATGAAGGTGCTTACGAAATGGTCACAACATTCCTGTATTGAATATAAATGAAAAAGACATTGCTACTACTTCCTATCCTGCTTCTTTTGGTATCTTGCACATCTAAGAGGGATACATGTGCTCTTGTCGATTCAGGGCAAATATCCAAAGAAGAAGCAATGATGCGATTAGAGCTTAAGGACTCAGGAAGCGGTCCTGGTTGGGTATTGAGTTACTTCTGTAGTTACTACGGTAACTAATGATGAAAAAACAATTATTGCTTTATTTTTTGATCATCCAATTAATCTTTTTCTTTTGATGCAGAACTTAAAGCCAGAGAGTACAAGATAATGCACGCAAAATCTGAGGCTTTATTTGGCCGACTCCGATATAATGTAATCGCTGAAATTAAGGGGTCAATAGGAACATTGCGGCTCGCCATGAGCGATGTTTTTATTGCGGATTCAGTTATCTGACCGAAACCGGTCCACTGGTCTTTCTTGTCTCCAGCCTCCTCTCAACTCTTATCGGTCGTCACCTACGTCAAGACCTATTGCTTTGAGCGTGTGGCTTATGCGGTCGTTTTCCTCAATTGCTTTATTTGATCCCTTTGTCGCTCCATCAACGGCAATCTTGCCTCCGGTCTTGAACACCAGCTCTTTGCACATGTCATCAAATACATCTTCTGCTTGTGGATTTCGTTTGAAATAGTCCGCAAGCCATAGGTTGGCCTCGTCCGGCAACTCGACATCTCCTATCAGTTTCTTATCAAGCACGCCTCTCGCAAAAGAGACTGATGGCTCCTCTTCTGGCGTCTCAGACTCAGCGATCACCCTGATCTTCAGCTCAAAGGTCTTCTCAACCTCCCAGAAGTCAACACCTGGGTAAGCATCTTCCAAAAATGAGGCTTCAAGTTTCATCGCTCTATTATCAGCGCATAGTCGGTTTTGTAGTGGTGGATAGATAGACACAGGTCTTACCAAGTAAGACCGATGCACCAATACAACATGCCCAGTACGTCCAGGTGCGCGACTACCTCCTGTCAGCAGGCCTAGGGCAATCAGTTGTTAAGCAGCGGATGCTTAGGCATCTAGGCATCGAGATTTGGATCAACTTGCAGAAGATCGGTTGGCTACGCTGCTCAACGACCAACTAAATAACCATTCGGGCGAATGTGCGGTTGTAGGTCGCGGGACTTAGAGGATGACAAGCGAAATAAAGCTATTAAAATAAAGACAGTTTTTAAGCTTAAAATGAAACTCTTAACTATTTCTCTGTTTGGGATTTCTACAGCACTAAGCGGTGTTGCGTATGCCCATAACTACGAAGGAGGTATTACGTCGTCTCCAATAAAGATTGAAAACAAATCAACAACAGTTTTGAATCAGCAATATAACTATCCTAAAGGTACTCCAGTGATCAATCCTCTGAGCGTAACCCTTGGTCCTAACGAGTCAACTGATTGGCATCAACACCCGGTTCCAATGTGGATTTACGTCACAAAGGGTTCTTTCACTGTTGATTATGGCTCTAAAGGAAAAAGAGTAGTAAAAGCAGGTGATAGCTACATAGAGGCAATAAACTGGTGCCACAAAGGAATTAATGGCGTCAAGGAATCCAAAGCAATTGTTGTGTATTTGGGCGAGTCTGGTGTCGATAACCACATTGGCTGCAAGCGCCAATAATCATGAATGCTCTGATAAATTCCTAAGACATTTTTTGTCAAATTTAAACTTCCTGGAGGATTCGTGCTTATCGATCCCCCCGATTCAAAATTATTGCCCCGCCATGAGTGGGGTTTTTTATTGCAGCTTGGAATGCTTTAAGCAGTTGCCACATACTAATGACACTCGATACTCACATGACGCTGGCTCTGCTTTAAATGCCATTAGTAGCACTTTTTATACCAAGCCATTAGTTCATGTTGATAGGATAATTCTTCATTGTTGAATCAAGAAAATGGAAAGACTATACGGGGACGAAAAAATGAATGCTCTATGCGCCTACTATGACTCCTTTGTTGAAGAAGTCGATCAACTATTCCTTCAGAAGTTCGAAGAATTATCTGAATTGAATATTGGAGAAGGAGAAATTACCAGAATTGTTGGAAGGTTGGTTAATGCTAAGGCTAATTTGATTGATAAAATTAGAGGTTGATTGCTGGGGTTAAAACCAATTAGATGCTGCCTCTTGGACTTGAAGAAGAGAGGAAAATGCTTTTGACATGGCAGCTAGTGGTAAGCCTGAAGCCTTATGGCTGAGAGCTAAGCAAAACCCGCAAGGGAAAAGCAGTGCGCGTAGGTTTCGCTATCGATCTCCCGACTGCACATTCACTAGCTTCGCCACGAGCGATGTCTTTTGTTGATGATTCTATGTAAGCTGTGATATTTCCCAACAACTGATTATATTCTTGCAAGCAGCACTTTGTTCGTGAAGCAATCCCACGTCCTATTCAATTTGCTCAGCATCTCATCTGCATTGAGCTTCAGCTGTGTGTCTCGTTCGGTGATGGCTCAGGTTGAGCCTGTCAAAATGATTAACAGTAAGGAGCTGCCTGGAATCATTGCAGGACTGAGTAACAAGAAAACTCTTGTTGATGATATAAGGCACGATGGGCAAAGAGTTTTGGTTGTTCGCGGCACGAGACTTCCAGGTACGCGTGTGCCAATTCATGTTCACGATCACTCTGGTCTAACCTGTGTTATTTCAGGACAAATAACGGATTTTATTGAAGGTAAGAAAGATCAAGTATTTGGCGCCGGAGACTGCTATTACATGCCTGCAGATATGCCAATGTCTGCTGCAAATCTTGGGAAAGAACCGGTTATTCTTGTTGATATTTTTGTCCTTCCCTCGGGTGAGCAGCCAATGAGAGTGATTGAATCTGGTCTGATTAAGCAACAATGACAGGCTAAATATCAACCACCATCATCCTCTGCTTCGAGCTGGGTTTTTCAAATTCCTGCTTCAATCAAGCCGTGCGTCATAGCAAAAACAGCAGCTTGTGTTCTATCTCTTACTCCAAGCTTTTGAATGACTGTACTGACATGGCTCTTGACTGTTTCAGAAGAAATGAATAATGCATCAGCAATTTCAATGTTCCTCATTCCTCTGATAATGCAGCGAATCACATCCAGCTCTCGCTCCGATAGTGGGTCTACAAGTACTGGTGCGGACTTTACCTTTGCTGTGGCAGCCTCTCGTACAGATCTTGGGTAGTAGATGCCGCCGCTATTGGTAGTACTTAAGGCGTTAATGAAGTCACCATCACCAGTACCTATGGATGAAATGAACATCACGCCATCAGCGCCTGCTTCCATTGCCTCCTGGACTACTTCAGGTGTTTCTCGTTGAAGGAAAATCAGTGCTTTTAGTTCAGGAGAATAATTCTTGGCTTTCTCTACAAGCCTTATTCCATAGCCGCTTTCAAGGTCTTCACTTGTAATCAATATATCTGGATGATTTTTCTGTTGAACTTGTAGCGCTTCATCCTCAGTTGTTGCACCACCTACCAGTGATTGCAGAATTGGAGTGCAAAGGCAGAGTGCAGTAAGCGTGAGCCTGTTTTTAGAACAAACCAACACCTTTTTGTTTGCCAACAGCTTTTTGCATGCATCGGCTGCTTTCTGCAGAGGCAGCTCAGATGGGTTAATCCGCACGTATTCACTAGTGTTAATTAATTGATCCTACCTCTCCATGATTCTTTTGGCTTCTAATTATGCTCTATCTAGTTGCTTGCTGTTCTCTTCGTTTTGATCATAAGCAAAAGATCTTCTTTGATTATGAATTTTTCAAAGTTGCCTTTGGCGTTGCTTTGTCGTATTTCTAGCGGCAACTTGCTTGGTATTCATACCACCATTTTTTCGAGTATGAAGTTCTTTTGTGCATCATTCTAGAGATTAGCTTGAGACAATCCTGAATGACTTCTTCTGGATTGTTTTCTCTCGGTTTGTGGATGCGTCTGAAGCGCACAACGTTCGAATGGGGGATGTACTGACCCCATCCTTGTAATGATGCTGACTGCGTTCGATGCCAATGAATGAATGGACTTGGTCGTGTTGTTATTGGCTCTGCTGTTGGCGTTTCTCTCGGTGCCGCAGTGTTCTTTGCCGTCGATAGTCTACTTCGCCCCAAGAGTTCTAATGCACAATTAGATGAGCATGCTGTTAATGATCCAGGTGATAAATCCAAGGCCTTTGTCTATGCCATGGATGAGATGAGTAGTGGCAAGTGGAGATTTCAGATAAAGATAGTTTGGGAAGGCATTGTGAAACCACATTTTCAAACTGGCAAACTGCTGATTGTTGGCAATTATCAATTGATGGAATTCTCGTTGGTGCCGTTGTAATTAATCATTGTTGCTCTGATGACGTGCTGGTTCACCACAACCAATCAGGATCACCCACGGTCCCTGCTAAGGCGGGGGTTTTTTGATGGCCTTACAAAGACAAAGCACATGGCTAGAACAGATTTCAGCAACACTCTTTTTATGCGTTGTCTGGGCTCACTCGTATTAATTGCATCGACAGTATCGAGCCAAGCTCCTGTCTTTGCAGGCACTTTGAGCTCATGCGGGTGG
This sequence comes from Synechococcus sp. CC9311, assembly GCF_000014585.1. Taxonomy (NCBI): domain Bacteria; kingdom Bacillati; phylum Cyanobacteriota; class Cyanophyceae; order Synechococcales; family Synechococcaceae; genus Synechococcus; species Synechococcus sp. CC9311. The sequence continues at coordinate 1,014,769 of NC_008319.1, forward strand.
AGAGGGACGACTGACCTGCGCTGCTACGAGGAAACCAATGGTTGCTTCAACTTCCAAGACAAAACATCAGGAACTTGTCACGCAGAGCGTTATTGGCCTGGTGGTGTCAATGAGGCGAGGCCGTGGTGCCACGCAAATGGCGGACGTTGGTTACCAGCTGACGACTCTCGCCAATTGAGTGAACGCTGTTCTCTGCCTTAATCCACTTAAGAAAGCTCTCCGCTGGCTGCCAGCAGGTGGAAGCATGGGGTCAAATCGATTGAATTCACTAGGCAGGGCTCTGGGGGTGGTTGCCGTCTGTTAGGTCAAGCAGCTCGGTCTCTTCGCGTAGACGGGCCAAAGTCACCACTTGGGCGGGCATCGCTTCCACCCGCCTGATATCTGAATGGTCACCAGCCCCGTTCAGGTGCGCTCTTCACTCCTGGTAAAAGAATGGTCCTTTCACGGCGAACGATTGCCGGTGTGACTCCAAGCTCAGTGGCGATTCTGGTGATCAGTCCCCGTGGCCAAACATCAGGATGTTGTTCGGCGGCCTCGTAGATGGCCTCATCCAAATCAATTTTTACGAGGTGTGCACGGCGGCTTTGTTTTGTAGTGAGATCGGGTTGAAGAACTGTTTGTGTCATGAGTACCACTAAGTGGAATCTCTTTGGTCTATTGCCGCTAGATGGTTCTCGAAAGTGGTAACCGCCGCCCTGGAAGGTTCGGTTTCAGGAACTTGGCAAGCAAGTCCCATTAAAAATGATTCGCACAACACTCACTGCCGCAGCCTTTGGGGGCTGGCATTGGTGCCGATGTGAACGCTGGTGCAGGGGGCTGCAGGTGCTTCCCTCTTCCGTCCACACCAGCTGATGGTTCTGCTTGGTGCACTCTTATTGAGGCAGAACAGCCTGAACCCGTTGTACACACTCCGCACTAGCAGATGCTTTTGCGTGTTTCGGCTAGAACTTATTCGCTCTCAGCCAACCAATCGAACCTGCTGGCGCATTGTTGGAGGCTGCCTGGTTTGAGGATTGGTTTTGGATCACACGCACCAAGTACCAAAGTCCTTTTTGACCCGAAAGATCACGTTGCACCGTTTGCAGACGTATCACCGACGAACCAATGCCGATCAACCCTTTTTCACGGTTCGGGCACCCACTGTTGATAGAGGCAACCGTCGCTGGTGATTGGCCCATGCAGTTGCGCAGGAAGGCGGCTGATCTTGTATGAATGTGTTGGCCTGCATAGGTATGTGCCAAGCCATCACCATGTAGGACTGCTGTGGCTGTAAGAGCGCCAAGCAATCCTTTCTGGAGGAAATGTTTCAGATACCTCTGTGGATTTCCGCTAGTAATTTTGTTTATGCAGCGCAGCCGTTCATTGTCTTTAGAGTTCGTCATTGGAAATAGAAGATTGATGCATTATTAGCAAAGGTCTTTCCTCTGCTGAACACACCATCTCACGAATCAATGGCTGAGGCGATGATCGGGATCAAGCGCTGCTGTGATGTTGCTCACAGGGGCAAAACTTCATCAAAAAATGATTCCTTAGCTGGGCGGTGAGCAGCGTTGCCAGTCGATCTTCTGTAAGTTGATCCACATCTCGATGCCTAGATGCCTGAGCATCCTCTGCTTCCTAACGGGTTGCCCAAGCCGTGCTGATAAGCGGTAGTAGCTCACCAGTACGAACTGAGCATGTTGTGTTGGTGCATCGGGCTTGATCTGGATGAGCATCTCTTCTTGTCTGTTCACCAGCCAGCCCTCACCGTTGAGCCTCTCTTTGTATCGGGCGTAATCGGGCTGCTGCTGCCACATCAGTGCAGTTTGGCGAGATTGCCTATCGGTTGAGTGAGAGGCACCACCTTCACAGCAGGTTGTTTGTTGAATTAACCGTGTTTGTTCAGCGTTCAGGTCTTCGAGCTTCGATAGACCAACAAGATCACGCCTGATCTATACACCGTTGAATGATTCACCACTGGCCAGGGCCTTGCTCAAAAATATTTTCTGAATTGCCTGGTTCTGAGCCTGCAACTAGCGCGAAAGGAATCGAGCAATCCGTGCCTCGATCTGATCAAGTGCTTCGACCTTCTAAAGTCACTTCAATGACTCCCTAATGCTCAGCCACTCTTGAGCTAATTTCCCCTTAGATGAACCGAGTACTTTTCCCTTAAGCTCGGGGTAGCGCTCATAAAAGACTGCATCTGTACGGCGATCTAAATCTTTCTCTCTTTCTGCTGAATCAGGCAAAACAAATGCAAAGACTCCACCATTAACTCTGATTCGCACATCTCCATCAGGATCAGTCCACCAACTTGCATTATAAGCTTTACCCTTCAAAATCACCTCAGCTTTCTCATCCTCCCAGAGAACTATTGTTCTCTTTAATCCACTTACGGTCTCGGTTAGGTCATAAACCAAGTGACCATTATTATTCTTACGTGAGGCAACTAAGCAGTTAGCCGCTTCAAGCTCTCCCCCAACGTCTTGCTGAAACCAGCATTTGGGATTATCCCCCATGCTTACATTCGGACCAGAGGGAGTAATGCGATTAGCTAGTGTAGGGCTATCGGATATTGTTCTTACGTCACTTACAAGAAAATTCTGAAGCTGGCTCGAAGAAATTGCGAATGCAAGGCCCTCACTGTCTCTGCGGATAAATGTTGCGACTCCTACAACGCAACCTGTCTTGTCCAGGATTGCTCCGCCTGAGTTACCAGGATTAATAGGAGCATCAATCTGAATTACTCGGCCATTATCGCGATGAGCACTGACGATTCCCCTGGTAATGGTGAACTCCAAGCCACGAGGAGCGCCTATGGCAACAATATCCGCGCCGGTATTTACCTTGCCTTGTTTGACCTTTAAGACTTTGCCTATATTTCCTGATACTTCGAGCAATGCTAAATCGTTGTCCAGGCTTTGAACGTCTCCAATTTTTACTACAGCAGCCTGGTCCTTGGAATCATCTGACCACTTAAGTGTCACCACACTGTTTCCCTGTACAACATGTGCGTTGGTCAAAAGCAGTGTTGAATTGTTCTCATGCTTCACAACAAAAGCACTACCAACCCCCGAGTCGGTCAATACAACAGCAATACCACTTTTGGAATTATCAAATAATTCTTCTGCCGAATATTCTTGAATAGTGCATTCGCTTGGAAGATTTCTTATGACTTTTTTAGAAGCTGACTCTTTGACTTGCCCTGCCTGAATTGGTGGCTTATTTGATGTGATGTTTTTGCAGCTTGCTAATCCTGTTGCGACTGTCAAAAAGAGTAAAGGCAGGCATCTAGTGAATCTGTGTTTCATCTTCGAATTGTCTCGTGCCTGCCTTGGTTTGATCAATACCTATTTGGGTGATTGTTACTTTGCCGCTATCCCCCAAAAGGACTAGGGGCTCACACCCAGCTGCAAAGCCATCATCGCGATCATAAAAGTGAGTTACTACATGATTTCCTTAATTGAAATTCGACCGGATGGGTAATCGGTTCGATGGGATACCGATCAATCCGTGGACGGGTTGGCCTGCAACCACTCGAACGGAGTTGCTTCAACAAAGCGTTCCGCTGTGTTGCCGGCGTAGTACTTGCCACCGGCGATCGGCAGCTTCTTTGCCGGCGCGCCATCCGACAGGTCGAGATCGGCCATCTCGACCCAGAAGGCGTTCGGGGTGGTGGCCGAGTCGAAGAGGTAAACCTTGTTCTTCTGGTCGGCGACCGTCCTCCACAGGGTGGACGAGATGTTTGGCGAGCCGGGCGTTGTAATGCCGAGAGGGACGCTGACCGAGCGCATTACCGAGACCACCTCGGCGGCCGCCTGGTTGGCATAAGTGCCATCCGGAACGGCCGTGATGTAGTTCTTGTCGATCTCGGTCGGGACCGCGCTGAGCAGGAACGAGGCACGGGCGAAGCGGTCGGCCGCGCTGTTGGTGCCGGGCAGGAACTTAAGGCCGCCGATCTTCTCCCAGTAGGAATTTAGGGCGAGCTGCTGGTCGTAGGTCGGCGAGTTGGTCATCACCTTGTACTGCTTGCCGTGATGGATCACGAGTTCGCCGTCGATGTATTCCAGGATCGCGGAATCACCGGAGGCATCGGAGATTGAGAGGTGAACCGTCGTGGCTTTGCCATTCGGCAGCTTCGGAGCGATGATTCGAAAAGGTTGCTTTTGCAGACCGTCAACCGCCTCGGAGACGGTGGCGTAATTGTCGAGCACATACTGCGCCCACAGCCCGATCGACATCGGCGGCTTGTCACCGACCTTGCCGTATTGCGCTTCGGCTAGATAGAGCATGTTGGCGACCAGGCCCTTCTCATTCATGCCATCGGCACTGGCAATGTTGTAAACCGAGGCGATGACGCTGCCGTATTTGGAGACCCACTTCGGAGAATCCTGCCCGGCCGCTCCTTCACGCGCCATGCCGCGCGGAAAGGCCCAGAGGTCCGTCGCCATATCCTGCATCCAGTCCATCGACCGACCGGTCATGACAACCTCTTCGGAGCCGACATAGAGGGTGCGGGTGCACGCCTGTGCGATCGAAGGAAACACTAACGCGCTGGTGAAAAGCGCCGCTGCGATCAGGTTCAGTGGCTTCATGCGGTTGTATTTGATGTACTTATTGCTTGCAATGAAACGCTAGCCGACCCGCTCAGAGAGCATGTTCAAAGGTTGGCTTCGACACATTCAAAAGATCCTGTGTAAAGCATTCTCCGTTGCCATAAAAAACCCCGCAGGTGGCGAGGAATATCATTGAGAGTATATATGACTTAATAGAATTCCGCGACCTGACTTAGCGCTGGGTTGATGCCCTTTTTATTTGACATCCCAAATGTCCATTTGCTTCTCTCTGATCCAACCAAAATTGTAAACACATTTCCGTCTAAATAGACTTATCTTTTTATTCTGTTGCTGTTTAACTTGTATGGTTCTTTAAATATACCAAGTGAACTATCTGTGGCTTGATGTTCAGTGCTGACCCCAGCTCTTTCGAAATATATCTGCCTAGCACTATCTGCATTGGTTATCGATATGCAGATGACGTTGGCTTCACAGGAGGAGCTGGATGATGTTAATGATTTGGCGGCTCGGTGTAAACCGGAAGTCCTGTTGGGGCAGAGGGGGGTAGTCTAGCTGCAAAATTTTGCTTTGCTAAGTAAAATTAGTGAACGAGAATTTGTTGCGATCTATGCTCTTATTCGTCTGATCCACAAGAGGCAATCAGTGGCCTAGGCTTAACAACAATTAAGCATTGCATGAATTCCAGAAGAGCATGAATCACAACTGAGGCAATCCCTAGCACAAGAACAAGATTGATATTGGTACCTGAAAGCTGCGATGTTGCAATTGAGAAGATGATGAACCCTAAAGAGCCAAAGGATGTAGCAGAAGCCCAATATCTTCGCTGAAGCTCTTCATTACACAATTGTCCAAGACGATCTATAGTCAAAGTGCCAATCATCATATCCCAAATACCAATTAAGAGAATGGAGATAGACAGTGCCGATACGTTTTGCGTCGCTCCAAAAAGAATTACTCCCAATAATCCAAACAAAGATATAAGTGGTAAAAACGCCTTGGTTGTTAATCTTGAAGACGTAATTGAAGGTATTAAGCCACCCATGATTAGTCCAAATCCGAATAAGCCATCCACATTGCTAGAAACCATGGGAGTCAAGCCGATTTTCTTGATTGCAATCAATGGTTCATAAAGAATTACAGGTACTTGGCCTATCTGCATAAAGACAAATCCCATGATAATGAACAAGATTGAACTACCAGGAGCCCCAGCTTTGCTTCTCGATCGGACATCACTAACGTTCTTAAAATTAGATTTTGCGAAGTTAGCCTGAAGTTTGAAGTTTGTAAAAATTAGTTTTAAAGTCGGCAAACTGAGAAACACAGTCAGCAATCCAAGAACATTCCATGCAGTAGGGGCAGAAGTAGGAGAAAAAGTTCCGATTGCTACAGCTCCGAGAAGTGCACCAACTCCACCTCCGCACATGATCACCCCAGTTGATTGTCTTCGCCAGTTGGAAGGAACACGCTCAAGAGCGAGAGATGGCAGTCCAGCAACGAGCTGTGCAGCACCCCATCCACACAGTAATCGCAAAATTGATTGACTTGTGAAATTTATATATCTCCCCTCAAGAATAATCGAAATCATGATTACAATTAGTCCTGCAAATACAAATCTGACTGAAACCTGTCTGCGCTTGATATAAGCCTGCTGAATAGCCCCTGCAAGGTAGCCAAACATATTGATTGCAGCTAGTCTTCCAATATCTTCAATGTTAATCCAGTTAGCGTCTACCATCAGGCTGCCAATAATTCCAAAATCAAACCGAACTAGGCCCAAGCCAATTGCGATCCCGAAGCATCCACCAAGAAGATCAAGAGACCAATGATCAAAGTTAAATCTCATTGTTTGTGTATTAAAAAATTGACTTTGGTTGGCGATTGATAAGTGAATAGTGAGCTTAAATCTTCCAATTAAGTTTTCTGGTAGTGAAAAAAATAAAGGTAGTGAGCGTATATTGCCTGAACACTCTTATCTGAATTATTGAATGCTGGACTCAAGATGCAAGCATCTTTAGAACTCTAGCCCTGTCAGGTATTGAGGGCGATGTCGGCGGTTAGTGATGCCTCGTTACTTCGCTGACCTCAGTTACTGTTAAGTCGCCGGGCTTTTCGAAGGTGATGTGGATCGTCTGCTTCTAAGGGAATGTCTTTACATGTTTCGCCCGATCAACCCGGCCACGAATCAATAAACCTCAGGTTCAGTCTTCAGCTCCATCTTTGAGCATTGCGCCAATGGCCTAGTAAGGCGCCTCCATGCCATCCAGTTGCTACTGCGCGGATTACTGTTTTGGTAGCTAGACAGGCCATCACAGCTCAGTTGTTCAGGCGTCAAGCATCCAAGGAACTTGATCAATCCCTGCAAATCTTGTGGTACTTGGCAGTTGAAACGGTTTGTGAACGAGCTTGACATAACTGGCACACCCCTAAGTGCCATCAGTAGCTCCTGTAGGAGAGTCAAGGTCCACTTCTGATCGCAGAGAATTCGCTTTGTTAGAGAAACACTCTCTGCCCCTGGAGGTGCTTCTGCTGCTTGGAGCGGAAGATATAAGGCTTCAGACTTTTTTGTCAAAATCTAAGCAAGCTTTCATGTAAGCAAGATCAAGCACTGCAACACTTAAATGACTTATCAATCACAACTCATGAAAGTTGCCAATGCGAGGAAAGTAGGTTGGATTGGTCAGTCATCAATTGCTTTGTTTTTACTTGTCCTTGTTTGCTCTTTAATCAATTCAACGGTACAGACTTCTCATCAAGGAGCTAATACAGCTACATCTTCCTTAGATAAAATCAACCAAGAATTTTGTGAAGGGATGCGTAAGCGAAATTCGACAATCAAATTAGATGTTTGTAGTTAGTGGTGCTTTGGGTGGTTGAGTGATTGGTATGATGGACTTATGAAAAAGACACTCTTTCTAGCTTCTATCTTCGTTGCATCTGTGCTAGTTGGATGTGGCAAGTATGCATCACAGAAACAGGCAGAAGCAGCTTGTGATGAATGGAAGGAAAAGGTGAACGTATTGATTATTTAGTACACTTCAATGATGCAGACACTTATGAAAAGTATGTTACGGATAGAACCTGCAAGTTAGAAGAAGCTACAAGACGTTTTCTTGGCTTTCAAGGTGAGCTTTCTCGAAAGCAAAGAGAAGTAGAAGGTGAAAGAATATACTATCAAGATGCACCTGAACCTATAAACCTAAAAGCGATAAAGAGTTTCTATTATTAACACGAGCGTAAATTATTATTAGGTGTAGTCAATCGCTCAGGCATCTGTCCAAATGAAAAAATGAAAGACCATGCCTGGTTCCTTGCGCCATCCTTCAAGGGTGCGTTCTTCTGCTCGTTATATCGCAGTATTCGAATGGGCTCCACATACGATGAGGTCAATAGGATCGAGCGTGAATTGGATCAAAATTCAGGCAGGTTGAAAAAAGCTCAGCCTTCAGGCAAGGCAGCGAAGCATCAAAGTTTTGATGCAGTCGTCGCTACATCCAGGTTGCTTATTGTGGTTGCTAGATTTTTGAATTTGTTAGTGTGATAATTATCGTTCCCAGCAATGGTCGAATTACAGGTTGAGTGAATCGTTCTTAGGTTCACTCAACCTGTAATTGACTAGCAACATAAGGGGCGTCTTTAATTAACTGATCTCTCCCAAGATCAATCTTCGCGACACAACAAAGCGTGTTGATGTGCAGTGTAGGGATGCTATGTGGTGTGCTAGCCCTTCAGGCCAGCTTCTTCCAAAGCGCCTTTCAGCTTCCAATACACATTGATCAATGAGCTGAATCTTTGTGGGTAACTTGGCCATACATCTTGGCTCGTCTGTCTCTTTGATTTTTTCATACATCCATAGACAAGACGTCTCAAATTGCTGTATTAATTTCTTTTTTGAGTGTGATTGTGTATTTTCTTTGTATCGTTTGACGCCTACCTTCAATACCATTTGTAGTTCGATTTTTGTTTCTTCGAATGCGGTGTCGGTGGGTTTCTTCGTTTTACGTAGGCAGACTCTTCTTTTTTGGAGAGCAGCTCCTCTTCTGCATCGACCACTGGTGATCAGTGGCGGCACTTCTTTACTGCCATCAGTGCAACCGACTCATGAGCAATGGCAGGAAGAGCAGCATTAGAGATGGAAGAAGCCAACCGCCCTAGGGAGAGACGACGCAGCATGGGGCGTTAATTAGATGCCGTAACGATGCCTTGCTTGTGTTGCTGCTGCCCGCTGCAGTAGGCAGTTTCAGCTTTGCTGCTATTCCGTAGGCAATAAAAAACCCCACTCATAAGAGCAGGGTATGCATAAATCAACTTCAGACAAATGTTTAGGGAATGTTGTGGCCAGGGTTATAAGTCTGGCATGGCGTTGCTTTAAGAATTGCTATCCATCCAGAGGTTGGCACGCCTCCTGGGTATCCAGTCCTTTGCTCGTACCTAATGGTTTTATCTTTGGCGAATTTCCATTGCGGGGTAACATTGCTTATGGCATAACCTTTATCTTCCCATTCTTCTATCCCGTTTTCTTTTGCAGAAAATCTGGCAAACGCGTCATTTTGGGAATATTCGATTTTAGATTCAACTGAGATTGGTGAGTGATAGCAATGTTGATTAGTATTGTTTGTTAATTGTTGGTTGATAGACCTGCTTCTGCGGAAAACTTGTCCGCGTTGAGATTGGCTCAACACTCATACTTTCGGAGCTGAATAGGCTTCGGCAGTAATGCTTGCTAAAACAATCATTGGCAAGATAATAAGTGTTCCAATCTTTTTGAAAGAGAAATTAGCCATGAGATTAGAAGTGAGGTTTGGAAGCTTTGTTTGCCCCCTGTGAACTCACCATCTCCGAATTCAGGAGTTCACTCGATGCCCTGGCTCAACAGTGGCTGTGATTTTGCTCACAAGGCTGCAGAAAGCCTGCTGCAGTCAGCAGTCTCGGCTTTGCTGTTCTGCTCTCTCAAGCGGGTTAGAGACTCACACCCGGCTCAGCCTGTCTCTCTCTGCTTCAACCAACAGGGGCACCATCCACTCAGACTCGACATCACCACCTACATCCCTTCCAAGCTCTTCAATGCCAAGGGCTAGCCAAGACTTGTAGCCATCAGCGTCATTAGCCCTCAGTGCCATCAATAGCTCTTGCAGCAGAGCCAGTGTCATCTGAGTGTCGAGAGTCATTGGTAAGGGTCAACTGGTTAAAGCATTCCCCTCTGCAATAAAAAACCCCGCTCGTGGCGGGGCTCTGATGATCTGATTGTGGTTTTGATGCATTCAGAAGGCAAGTGAATCGGCAACGATCATGCTGCTGATTAAATCTTCAGATTCGCTAGAATCTTGGGGCAAGGAGTTCATAGTGCCAGGTAGATTAAAGTTACTTGCCACTACGTTCAATCCTTCATTCCCTTTTAAACCCTCGACAATCTCCAGACCAGACTTGTCTTCGAACACCATAAAGTTGTCGGCTGATTTAGAAACAGCCGTGTGAACGGTGCCCGATGCATCTACGTACTCTTTAACAGAAACAGTCCCCTGGAAACCAGCAAGGTTAATCCTGTCACCTTCAAACCAGTTGAAGTCCTTGACGACATCCATTCCCCCCGAGAAGACGAAAGTATCAGCGCCAGAACCGCCAGTAAGAACATCATTGCCTTGGCCACCATCCAAGACGTCATTGCCATTCCCGCCGGAGAGAATGTCTCGGCCTTCACCTGCGTACATGCTGTCATGGCCATCACCTCCCCACATGCGGTCGTCACCACTAGCGCCGAACATCAAGTCGTTTCCTGTCCCTCCATCTAAGTAGTCATTGCCCTCGCCACCATCGATGTAATCATTGCCATTGTCTCCTAAAATCCCATCATTGCCCTGTTGGCCATAGAGCATGTCGTTGCCATTACCGCCCTGTATCTGGTCGTCACCAAACCATCCGTAGACGGTGTCATGACCATCACCGCCACTAACCTGATCCATGACACGTGTTCCATGAACAATGTCATCTCCACCTTCTGCAAGAACTACCGTTCGATTAATGGGGTTAGAGAATAGGTGGTAATCCCTTAGCTCAAAGATCTCTGCTGCATCACTGCCCTGGTAATAATCTTTGATGCCAAAAGCCTTGGTAGGTGTGTCGATAATTGTCGTGAACGAAGGAAGTTCAGCGACTGGTCCATCAGGGTTAAAAAAGTTGGTCGTGGGCTCAACGATTGCAGGCTCAAATGCATTGTCTACAGCTTGCGTAGTTGGCATGACGTCAGCCTGATAAATGACATGATCGTCGTAACGTTGACGTTCCTCCAATTGATCAAGGAGAAGCTCAATTCGTGATTGGTCTGGTGTGTAAGCAGTCATTGGTTTGAAAGCAAAGAGTGAGAGGGTTGAACCCCCGACAACATGAAGATGACTGCGCTCTTGGTGATTCCCTGGTGATCTCCTGGTGGAAACAGGGTGGAGATCTGGTGATTTTCTGGTGAAACCTGAAAACCATTGCAACCGCTGAGCCTTATGCCGCCTCAGCCCCCCCCTCTGTGCAGCATCTGAGGATCTTTCCAGCTCGTCTGTCCTTCCAAATGGGTTGCTCAGTTAGGCGCTGAGCAGCGATGCCAACCGATCTTCTGCAGGTTGACCCACATCTCGATGCCTAGGTGCCTGAGCATCCGCTGTTGTCTGATGGGTTGACCAAGCCGTGTTGAAAAGCGGTAGTAGCTCACCAGAACGAACTGAGCATGTTGTGTTGGTGCATCTGGCTTGATCTGTATGAGCGTTCCCTCTTGCCTGTTGACCAGCCAGCCCTCACCGTTGAGCTTCTCTTTGTATCGGGCGTAATCGGGCTGTTTCTGCCACATCAGTGCAGTTTGGCGAGATTGCCTATTGGGGTCAGAGCCACTCACTCGAAAGGATGAGTCAAGGTATAAAAAAAGAAGGCGACTAAGCCTTCTTCGGGGGGTGTGAGGAGTCAAACCTTGTAGGGAGTTGACCGAGCACATGCTGAGGAAATTCCGCAGAACAATCAATCAACTGATACGAAGGGACTTGCTCAGCCGGATTTCTCAGGCATTATTCAAAAGTGAGGAGGGCTTCTTCACGGAGTGGAAACTAGGTAACACGCCCAAAGAGAAGCCGAGAGACCCTGCCTTTCGCGGGGTTTTCTTTTGTCTAATGCAGTGGGTAGTTTCAGCTTTGTTGCTCTGCGCTCACAAGCGGTTGAAAGGCTCACACCAGCGCCATCAGCAACCTGAGGTTCAGTTGAAAACAGTATGGCTGTGATGACAAGGGGTAGGTCCTGGTGCTCGGAAAGTTGTGCCAAAAACAGTCCACGACTAGAGGTCTATTGGCACACAGTTGGCACATCACTCTCCAGGCAATAAAAAAGCCACCCTTTCGAGTGGCGAAGAATCCAGCTGGGGACTGGCTAATTAGGCATCGGGGTGACAGGATTCGAACCTGCGACATCCTGCTCCCAAAGCAGGCGCGCTACCAAACTGCGCTACACCCCGCAGCCCGAATACTTTAAAGGAATGGGTTCTCTTGATCCTGTAGATGCGTGTCTAAGCTGACAAAAAGCTTTTCCGGGCATGTCAGATTCCTGGACTCCTGGTGCGGTTGATGCGTTAAGGCAGCAACACAATCTCCCTTTTGTTCGAACGGATGCTCAGGGGAAGGTCGTTGAATTCAATGATCGCTTCCGCCTGATCTATGGCTGGGACGACCGTTTGGTGGGTCAAACGATTGGGATGATCTTGCCCGAATCATTCCGTGAGCTCCATCACGCAGGCTTCTCTCGCTTCAAACTCACAGAGACCTCAAAGCTTCTGGATCACCCCCTCGAGTTGGCGACCATTTGTAGTAACGGAGCTGAGATCCGTAGTGAACATTTCATCGTTGCCGAATGCAGCGATTCTGGTGGTTGGAGCTTTGCGGCAACGCTAAGGCCCTTGGAGGGCCCCCATGCCTGTTGAAGACAGCTTTTCAGGGCCACCAGACTCCAGATCGCTGATACAGCAGATGAGTCAGTCGCTCGGATTGCTGCGAGTTGCATTCGATTCAACTGGTGAAGCGATGTTGATCGTTGACGAATCCTCTGCAGTGCGCTGGGCCAACCAGCAAGCAGCAGATCTTTGGGGAGGAGGAATCACATTGCAGATGGTTGGACGACCACTTTCAGCTTTGCTGCAGTTTCATCATCTTGATCGCAGTCCGTTGCGGGATGAAGATCCCAGTCATCCTCTACAAAAAGCCTTATCTGCTGAAGGTCGTAATACCTATCTAATACAAGCACCCTCTACTCTTGCTAATGATCCTGAGAAGTTAAGACTGATTAAACGATCGGTGAGTTGGCGTCTGATTATTCAAATGAATCAGGGCTTTGTTTTGTTGATATTTCGTGATCTTGATCCATTGGAGAAAGCCTTGGCAAGGCAGCGACAATTTATCGATAATCTTGCTCATGAATTAAGAACACCGCTTGCAATTATTACTGGAAATCTGCATCGACTAAAGCGTAAAGAACAGTTTTCTGACAATATTCGGCAATCCCTGTCTGATGCCACTGCGGAAACTCAAAGGATGGCAACTCTGGTTGACAATCTTTTATTGCTTTCTGAGTTGGATACTGATTATCGCCGTTGGAAGTTGCAAATCGATGATTTGCGAGCTTTTATTGATCAATGGACTTTCAAGCTCAGTTCTGATTTAAGAAGCTGTCTTCAGGTAGATGTTGCTAATGAAGCTGATGACTATCAAGTTATCGTTGATCAGGATGCTTTTCATTTGATTCTTGATCATCTGCTTGACAATAGTCGTCGTTTTTGTAATTCCAAGCCATTGATTCAGATCCGACTGATTCAAGCAGAATCCCATATAGAGCTGCAATTCATTGATAATGGTCCTGGCATCCAAAGTAATGAGCAATGTGTTGCAGTGTTCGACCGATTTACACGTGTCCAGGAACATCGAAATGCCGACATGACTGATGGAGGAGGACTGGGGCTGTCTTTGGTGAAAAGCCTGATTGAAGGGATGGGAGGATCAGCGAGTTGTTCATCTCCTCAAGCACCCGCTAGCTCAGGCCCTAAGGGTCTTGTTGTAACTTTGCGATTTCCACGCCCAAAGTCATTCACTGATATGACTAATTCTGTTTAGAGATATCGCTCAAGCAGTTCAGGGAGTAGTTCGAATAAGTCTGGTTTGAGAATGTAATCGCTAGCACCGAGAGCCTTTGCTTCGCTGCGTTTTTGGTCTTCATTGAAGGCCGTAACGACCAAAACTGGAACAAGATTGGAACGCTCGCTTAGCCGTTGTAGGCATGTCATGCCGTCCATCTTTGGCATCATTAAATCAAGCAAGATTAAATCTATTTTGCGTTGATCTAACAGCTCCAGTAAAGCTTCCCCGTCCGTACATACAATTGGCTCCACTCCCTCGTCAATTAATTCATCCCGAATTAATTCTCGTAATCGTGGATCATCATCAACTATCGCTACGTATTTCATTGTCTTCCCGATCCAAGGAGCCTTTGCCTAAGTCCATTAATCAAGAATGGAAAAAGGTTTAGCTTTGAACAAATGGGTCGCCTGAGATTCGAACTCAGGACCAATCGGTTAAAAGCCGAGTGCTCTACCGCTGAGCTAGCGACCCGCCGCATAGGCATGCCAATCAGGCACCCCTGGAGGTTATCACTCAACCATCCTCCCGCATGATATTTCCTCTCAGTACTGATGACCGAGTTAGGAATGGACAACCTTTGGCACCAGCCCTCCATTGCTTCGGATGCCTTCATTGCACCTGGAGCTGTGCTGATGGCCGATGTGACTGTGAGCTCAGGGGCAAGCATTTGGCCTACGGCAGTTGCGCGTGGTGATATGGCACAAATTCATATCGGTGCTCGTAGCAACGTTCAAGAAGGTGCTGTTTTGCACGGGGATCCAACTTTTCCCGTTCACATTGCCGAAAACGTCACGATTGGACATCGAGCCGTTGTTCATGGGGCTTCGCTTGAGGCTGGGTGTCTGATTGGTATCGGTGCCGTTGTGCTCAATGGAGTCACCGTTGGGCGAGGGGCCCTTGTTGCTGCTGGGTCTGTGGTCACGAAGGATGTCCCAGCCCAAACGCTTGTGGCCGGCGTGCCTGCCAAGGTGAAACGTGAGCTGAGTCAGGAAGAAATCAAGGATCAGTGGCACCATGCAGACCACTACGCCGAGCTAGCTGCGCAGTGGTCTCAATTGCTGCAAAACCAAACGGACTGCCCACTGTTGATCCCGGCTTCTCCCGACTGTCCTTAAACTCCAAAAGATTTAGTGAATGAACTCATGGACCTTCGGCTCGTGCTCGTGGCTTCTCCGATCCTTCTGGCACTTGCCTGGGCAGGGTTCAACATCGGTCGTGCTGCTGTTGGCCAGCTCCAGCTGATGATCAAACGAAGCCGTGCTTGATGGTGATCGATAGGGTTGAGCTGAGATCTCGATTCCTTCGTCCTTGAGCGAACAGTCCTCGGTTGTTGTGATTGGTGCCGGGCTTGCCGGCACAGAAGCTGCATGGCAGGTCGCGAAAGCTGGCGTTCCCGTCACGCTCTGGGAGATGCGACCTTTCAAGCGATCCCCTGCTCATCACAGCTCAGAGTTTGCTGAGCTTGTTTGCAGCAACAGTTTCGGAGCTCTCAGCAGTGACCGTGCAGCAGGCTTGTTGCAGGAAGAATTAAGGCGTCTCGGATCACTCGTGATCCAAACAGCTGATCACCATTCTGTTCCCGCCGGCGGAGCTCTTGCTGTTGATCGTGGCCGATACAGCGCAGCACTGACATCTGCCCTCGACGATCACCCTTTGGTAACGATTCGTCGAGAAGAGCAGCTGACTCTGCCCGATCCTGATCAGATCGCCGTCCTAGCAACCGGCCCTCTGACCAGTGAAGCCTTGGCCGACGATCTACGTGCTTTCACTGGCCGAGAAGATTGCCATTTCTTCGACGCGGCGAGCCCGATCGTTGAGGGTGAAAGTATTGATATGACCAAGGCTTTTCGGGCCAGTCGCTACGACAAGGGCGATGCCGACTACATCAATTGCCCGATGGATCAAGACCAGTTTCTGGCGTTTCGAGCGGCCCTACTGGATGCCGAACAAGCCGAACTGAAGGACTTTGACCAGAACAGTGCCACTTTTTTCGAGGGCTGCTTGCCGATTGAAGAGTTGGCCCGTCGTGGAGAGGACACGATGCGTTATGGACCTCTCAAGCCAATTGGTTTATGGGATCCGCGCTGGGGAGATGTGAATGACCGTGATGTGCGCCGCGCAAAACGGGCCTATGCCGTTGTGCAATTGCGACAGGAAGACAAAGACGGGCGGCTCTGGAATCTCGTGGGTTTCCAGACCAATCTCAAGTGGGGGGAACAGAAACGGGTGTTGCGTTTAATCCCAGGGTTAGAGCAGGCCGATTTTGTTCGTTTTGGGGTGATGCATCGCAACACCTTTTTGGAGGCTCCAGAACTGTTAGAGCCAACTCTTCAGTTTCGCCGCCGCCCTCATTTGCTCGCTGCTGGCCAAATCACAGGCACTGAGGGATATGCAGCCGCTGTTGCAGGAGGCTGGTTGGCTGGTACGAATGCAGCACGGTTGGTTCATGGGCATGACCCGATGCAGTTGCCACACACCACGATGATTGGGGCACTCACCCATTTCATCAGTGAGGCGCCGTCTGGAAAATTTCAACCGATGCCCCCTAATTTTGGTTTGATGCCTCAACTTCAGGAGTGCATTAGAGAGAAGCGAGCCCGTTATGGGGCTTATCGCGACAGAGCCTTGGCGGATCTTCAGCGAACAATCGATGAGAGCCAGGTAGACAATGTCGTTTGCACCGCTTGAAGCGCGTCAAATCGAAATCCGCTCGCTGCGCATTGGTGTCTATGCCAGCGCCTGTATGGCCGTTGCTGGGATTGGGGTTCACTTGCTTTCAGGGTCCTATGCCCTTCTCCTCGATGGTCTTTATTCAGCGGTGATGGTGGGCTCAGGCCTTGTCGCTTCGAGAATTAGTCGCAATGTGGTGCGTCCTCCCGACCGGGCCTATCCCTACGGCTACGACGGACAAGAAGTCTTGTACGTCTTATTCCGTTCACTTGTCCTGATCGGTGTCCTCAGTTTTGCCGCGATGAGTGGCCTGAGCACGTTGATTGATTACGCAAGCGGAAATTCCATTGCGGTGGTCACCCTTGGCCCCGTAGCGATTTACTCCACCTCGATGGTGGCGATTTGCTGGGGTCTGGCATGGCGTCATCACCATGATTGGAATCGCTCAGGCTGTCAGTCTCAATTGCTTTTAACTGAGGCAAGGGCCGCGAGTATTGATGCCTTAATCAGTGGGCTTACAGGCATTGCTTTGCTGGGCGCACCGCTGCTGAAGGGAACGCCTTTGGCATCCTTAAGCCCAATCGCCGATTCAATTTTGGTTTTGCTGGTGAGCATGGTCATCCTTAAAGACCCTGTGCAGACCTTTTTGAATACGCTTGGCCAGGCATCAGGTGCATCTGCAGAAACGGAGATCGTTCGCAGCACTCGACTTGCTCTGGAAGACTTGCTCGCCGGCTTGTCATGCTGGCTGTTGGACCTCACCGTGATGCAGGTGGGGCGCACGTCTTTTGTGGTGGTGTATCTCAATCCAAATCAACCGATGGATGGTGCTGCGATTGATCTGATCCGAGAACGAATTGAGGAGCGCTGCCGAGAGCTCCTAGCCATGCCGGTGCGATCAGAAGTGATTTTGACCGCCACCCCTCCCTTTTCCACGACCGGAGCCTCCTAGGGTCTGGATCGAAGGATGAATCGTCGCTCCGATGCCTGACTGGGATGTAATTGTCATCGGATCCGGGATCGGTGGCCTGGTCACAGCATCACAATTGGCCGCGAAGGGAGCTAAGACCCTGGTTCTCGAGCGCTATCTGATTCCTGGGGGATCTGGAGGCAGCTTTCGCAGAGCGGGATACACCTTTGATGTTGGTGCTTCGATGATTTTTGGATTTGGAGAGAAGGGGCACACCAACCTGCTCACCAGAGCACTGGCCGACGTGGGCCAACACTGCGCGACGGTTCCTGATGCTGTGCAGCTTGAATATCACCTTCCAGACGGCCTCACGATGGCCGTGGACAGGAACTACGACGACTTCATCACGCGAATGAGTGCTCGCTTTCCCCATGAAGCCAAAGGCATTAGCGCTTTTTACGAGACCTGTTGGCAGGTGTTTCGTTGTTTAGATGCGATGCCTCTGCTTTCTTTGGAGGATCCGGCCTATCTCGCAAAAGTATTTTTTAAGGCTCCACTTGCTTGCCTTGGTCTTGCTCGGTGGCTGCCTTTCAATGTTGGAGATGTGGCCAAAAAGCACATCAAGGATGAGGATCTTTTACGTCTGATCGACATGGAATGTTTTTGCTGGTCCGTGATGCCAGCAGATCGCACACCCATGATCAATGCAGGCATGGTGTTTTCCGATCGGCATGCCGGTGGCATCAACTATCCGAAAGGTGGCGTAGGTGTGATCGCCGAAAAACTCGTGGCTGGTCTGGAAGCCAATGGTGGTGAAATTCGCTACAAGCATCGCGTGACCAACGTTCTGATTGAACAAGGTCAGGCTGTTGGCGTTCGGCTTGCCGATGGCGAGGAGCTAAGAGCTAAACGAATTGTGAGTAACGCCACCCGCTGGGATACCTTCGCCGGGGAAGGGTCCGCAGAGTCAACTCTGGTTGGCCCTGATCACACGCCAGCCGCTGAAACTACGTGGCGCAAGCGTTACCAGCCCTCATCATCATTCCTGTCACTGCACCTCGGTGTTGATGCATCTGTCGTTCCTGAGGGTTTTCATTGTCATCACCTGTTGCTTGAAGACTGGGCTGAGATGGAAGCAGAGCAAGGCGTGGTGTTTGTATCGATGCCATCTCTTCTGGACCCTTCTCTGGCTCCAACTGGACGTCACATCCTGCACACCTTTACGCAGAGTGATATGAGCTACTGGAAAGGCCTCTCCCCTTCGGCTTATGCAGAAAAGAAACAGAAGGATGCCGATCGCGTCATCGATCGGCTCGAAGTCCTCCTCCCAGGCTTGAAGAGTTCCATTGAGTTCAAGGAAGTCGGGACACCCCGCACACATCGGCGCTTCCTTGGCCGAATGGGTGGCAGCTATGGGCCGATTCCCGCTAATCAACTTCCTGGGTTGTTGCCGATGCCGTTTAACCGCACCGGTTTGAAAAATTTGTACTGCGTTGGTGATTCCTGTTTCCCGGGTCAGGGGCTCAATGCAGTTGCTTTTAGTGGTTACGCCTGCAGCCACAGAATCGGGGCGGACCTTGGCCTGAACTCTTGGTCTCTTCCAGATTGAACGAGTAGCAGCACCATCGGAGGCTGTGCTTGTGCTATTAACTCTTGTGATTGATTCGTGTTGGCAACGAAGGATTCTCTTCAAATTGCCAATGATTTAGCTGTGAACGTGATGGAAAACTATTTTGCGCCTCCAGTCAATCCCACACTCCACATTGCATTGGCAGATCACGCTAAGGGTCATTGTTTTTGCCTAAGGTTTGGGCACTTTGGCAACGCCCATCGTGGAGTCCATCCCTCCCAGCGCCGCTGAATTGGCTCGTTATCTCGAGAGTAGAGGGGACCTGAGTAAACCCTGGATGCTGCAGATATTGCGATTGGCCAAGCTCAAGGAAGCTCGCGGCAGCATGAGTCAAGAGGATTACATGTGCAGCATCAAAGAGGCCCACTCTGATCTCATGCGTTTGGGTGAATTCTGGAAAGGTCGTGAGGCAGAAGTCTTTGGTGGGTATTACAGACCCAATGACGTGATCGAGCCCTTACCGGGCTCTACGGAGGATCGATGAACAAAAGCAGCCATTGTTTTCAGCTCTCCCCTTTGATTCGAGGGACGTTGATTACCGTTTACTTAGCCTTGGTGCTGCCGTTGCCAGCTCTTGCGCCTGCATCCCTGAGGTTGTGGCTGCTTGCCGCTGTTCAATTCGGATTATTAGTTGTTTTGGCCATGCTCAGCGAACAAGTCACTGTCACGAGCTCGGGAATCACGGTCGGACACCCTGCCTGGTGCAGCTGGCTGCTGCGTCGAGGTTGGAGCCTGGAATGGACCGAGATGAAAGCCCTCGTTCCTGTGGGTACGAGTCAGGGCGGAAAGGTTTTTTACATCACAACCCACGATCAGAGCCAACGTCTGCTTCCCCAGCGTCTTGAACACTTTGATCGTTTTCTTGATTTGATTCAATCCCAGAGCTCATTACGAACGACCGGAATTGGCAGGTTGACACCTCCATGGACTTATCAGCTTCTGGCTGCATTAGCTGCTTTGATGCTCGTTGGTGAAGGATCCGTAGCGTTTGCTGTTCGGCAAGGTTTGATCGTTACTCCTTCGTGATTTGAGTGATCTTGAAGACTTCATTACCACTGCATTTGATTAATGAAAATTGAATAATTTCCTGTTAAATGTCTTGGTTTATGCGAATTTGCACATGCTTTTAATCGTCCTTGATTAGCGGCACTGATAACAGATGGTGGAGATCAATGCCACATTTAAGAGAACGAGGCTGCTCGCTATTACCAAACTAGTCATGGGTTTTGGTAAGGAAGTGCCGTGCTAGTGGAAACATTACTTAGCAGTCTTTTTGCTGGAAATAAACAGGTGTATTCCACTACTGCTGCTGGTTTAGATGAAATCAAGTTTGTTGCCCGTCTCGCTTTAGACCAAGAATCATGCAACCTCAGCTTCTGTGAGCTCTTTTCATCACAGGATTCTCTTGGCTTCCCCAAGTGCCAAGCATGGTCCCGATAAAAGTCGGGCGATGCATTGGTTGGGGCAGTTTGATTGGGTGATCTCCCTGACCGTTTGACCTTCCTGACTTGCAGCAAAAGCCAACAAGCGACTGATCCTTAGTCCCTGATGTTTTCAAGGCTGAATCGGTAGCCCTGCTGGCGAACGGTTGTGATACCACCCCCATCTCCTAACCCTGCTTGCTCAAGCTTGCGTCGCAGAGTGAGCACCTGGGTATCAACGGATCGTGGGCCTCCACTGAAGGGAGGCCAAGCCATACGCAGCAATTCCTGACGACTCCGCACCATTCCTGGAGGCATCAGCAGAGCGCAGAGCAAGGCGAATTCCCTAGGGCTGAGCTCAACAGGCTTCTCGCGCAGGGTGACCTGTCGAAGTAGTAGGTGAACTTCAAGGGGCCCAACACTGACACGCTCCTGTAGTCCGCTGTGACCGCGTTTAAGCAAGGTGCGGCAGCGTGCAGCTAACTCTTCGAGACCAAAGGGCTTGCGAAGCACATCGTCGGCGCCATCGTCGAGCAGTCCTACGACAGGCTCAGCACCGCTACGAGCGGTTAAGACGATGACTGGCGCACGCAATTGCTGGGCCAAGCGCAAAGCTGAACTTTGCTCGAGGAGCTCAGCGCAAACCAATAAATCAGGAGATTGGTCCTGGCAAAGTTCCTGAGCTTCTGCAGGGGAGGAAACCGCTGCAGTCAGGTGACCGTCTTGACGCAGGCGCTGAACCAGAACGGTTCGCAGCGTGGGATGGGGCTCAACAACCAGAACCCGGAACGGTTCTCGTGGCTGACCTGCAGACGGCACAAATTGTGAATTGGAGACCAAGTCAGGACTGTTGTCCAGAAGGTCCCGGGATGAGGAGGTCACGCAGCAGGGAAAACCGCGTTTACGGTAGTACCATTCCTCTCCTTGCTGGTAGCAGAGGCTGCAGCTCACACTAAAGATGACATCCCTTCAGCATCCGGAAGCCATTCGACACTTCCAGTCGCTGTGCGATGCCTGTCAGGAGCTGACCACCAGATACCACAGCCCGTCTGAGCTAAGGCTGTATGCGGATGGTTATTTGCACGCACTAAGACGCTGTAGTGCTCTGGAAACGCGTGAGATGGCTCGCCTTGAGTCGCTTGTTGAGCGCTGGATTATGGATCCATCAAGCTTTATTGGGCCCGATGGAGATGTCAGTACGTTGTACAGCCATCCCCATCGCGACTGGTAACGATCAAATTTTTTAGGTGAGATCGAATCGCTCTGAGTTAGCTGGCGAGCTCAATCTCTAATTTTTCCTTCAACTCCCCGTTGTTGTACATCTCGATCAAGATGTCGGATCCACCCATGAATTCCCCTTTGACATAAACCTGAGGAATCGTGGGCCAATCTGAGTAATCCTTGATCCCCTGACGAATTTCCATGTCAGACAAAACATCAAAGGTCTCAAAACTCATGCCTAGGGCATTGAGGATTTGGACAACATTGTTTGAAAACCCGCACTGCGGCATTAATTTCGTGCCCTTCATAAACACAAAAATGGGACTTGACTGGATCAGCGTCTGAATACGCTCTTTCGTTTTGGAATCCATGGATCAAAGATGGCGTTGAGGGGTAAGGACTGAAGGCGCGAACAATTAGCTAGGAGTGGAAGTGATGAGAGCTAAGGCATGAATGGCCTCACTCGCAAGATCTTCACGCAAAGCGCCATAGACCAATTGATGCTGCTTGATTCGGGTGAGACCCTCGAATTTTGCAGACACCACAGTGACTTGAAGATGGTCTCCACCTCCCGTGAGGTCTTCTACTGAGACCTGAGCATCTGGAAGAGCTCGGCGAATCGCCGAACTCACCGCCTCTGACTGAACCATGCAACGCGGGATTGAACTGAGCTGATGCTGGCAGATCAACGTCGTGAATGACTCCTGTGGCTCGCTTCTTATTTCGCTGATTTCGCCCCAGCAAACGGTGTCTCTACAAACCCCAGCTCAACCAAGCTTTGATAGGCCTTCTGCCCCTCGTTGCTGGCTGGAGTCATCAGACGCACAACCTCAACGAGAACAGGCACTGCAACTTCTGGCTGATTTTGGCGTCTGAACAAAGCAGCCAAACGCAAATTGGCTTGCGCCAAAAGGGAAAGAGCTTCGCGTCCTTTGGAATCCATCTCCCTTGGAATCCGTGCATCCAGACCTCTGAAAGCACCACTGAGATCCCTATAAAAAGCCAACAGCTGCTTGGCCGCTGTCCGAGCGTTGTCGTAATCGGTTTTGGCTTGATCCAGATTTCCTGATGCCACTGCTGAATCGCCCCGGTTGAGAAGGGTGCGGACAGCAGCAACATTGAAGCCAGCACCGCTTGACGCCAGCACTTTGCTCACAGAGGAGTTTGTTCCATCTGAAGACTGAGCAAACACCTGCACGGGAGCAGCAGCCAAACCAGCCAAAAGGGCTAAAGCGGTAATGGTGAGACGGGAACGCATGAACTGAGCCGGACAGTGGGCGGACTTTAGTGGCTTCTTAGTGGTCGGCCCACTGCCTGTCGGGCCGCTTGTTCAGCCGTATGCATCCGATCTGCTAATTGCTTACTCATATGAGCTGCAGCTTCCCGACCCGTTCCTTCGGCTAGAAGAGGGGCTTCAAAGCAGATTGCGGCACTACTAGAGGCGGGGGGACTGGCCTCGCTGTAGGCGATCCCTACGGGAACAACGCTGACGGGAACCCCATTCGTTTTGGACAGTTGGGCAAGACGAACGAGCCCTTGGCGCAAACGAATCGGTTCGTCGGTGCGGTTGATTCGCCCCTCGGGAAACACAACCACCTGCTGGCCAGCTGCCAGGAGATCGATTGCGTAGCGAAGCGTCGTCAGTGTGGGACGTCCTTGGTCCACGGGAAAGCAGCCAAGCCGATAGAGAAACCAGCCCTGAAGCCCTGTCATTTCACTTCGCGTCACCATGAAGCGGCAATCACGGCCGGTGATCCGTCGGCCCGTTGCCATGGGCAAGATCAGGGCATCCCAGCGAGCTCGATGGGTCGGGGCCAAAAGCACAGGACCCTCTTTAGGCAAATGATGGGCTCCGAGCACATGACGCTCTCGGAAATACCAAGGCAAAGCCAAGTCTTGCGTGAACAACATCGCAAGCGATGACCAGAAGGGATTCATCGCTGAACCCAAGACTTCTCCTCTAGTTTTCAGAACGCTGCCCACGGCTTAATACCGCTGTCCTACAGGGATGAAATGTAGGCGGCTCATGTCTCCCTATCGCTCATGCTTGGGCAGTTAGAGCGGCGTCTCGTTCGGCGACCACCCGCGCATAAAGTTGAAATCTTTGGACGAGGGTTGTGGCCAGTCTCGGGGTCAACATTGATCACATCGCCAATGTTCGCCAAGCCAGGCGAACAGTTGAACCTGATCCTGTGCCGATGGCCTTGATGGCTGAGTTGGGTGGTGCTGATGGGATCACGATTCACCTCAGGGAAGATCGCCGTCACATTCAAGATCGCGACCTAACCCTCTTAGGTCAAACCGTTCGCACCCGTTTGAACTTGGAAATGGCTGCCACCACAGAGATGGTGGAGATTGCTCTGCGAGAGCAACCAGACATGGTCACATTGGTACCTGAACGGCGAGAAGAAGTCACAACAGAGGGAGGCTTAGACGTCCGCAGTCAGTGCAAAAGCTTGTCTTCTGTGATTGATACGCTCCAGAGCAACGACATTCCCGTCAGTTTGTTCGTGGATCCAGATCGAAACCAACTGGAGGCTTGTCAGCAAAGTGGTGCCCGTTGGGTTGAACTTCATACAGGACGCTATGCAGAGGCCAGCTGGAGAGAACAACCCATAACCTTGGCGCGTCTCATCGAGGCAACGGAACAGGCTCGGTCGATGGGGTTACGGGTGAATGCAGGCCATGGATTGACGTACCAAAACGTGGAGCCCATTGCTGCAATTGCAGGAATGGAGGAGCTCAACATCGGTCACACCATTGTTGCCCGGGCTCTTTGTGTGGGCTTACAAGAAGCCGTAAGAGAGATGAAGTGTCTGGTTCAGAATCCAAGACGTGACCCCTTGTTCGGAAGCACTAGCTCATGACCATCCATCACTTTGTTGCAGCGAGTGCTCGCTTCCTGACGGAAGAAGAACCCCTAGAAGAAGTGTTGAAGGAAAGACGCAGGCATTACGGCGAACAAGGCAAAAAAATTGATTTTTGGCTTGTTCGCAATCCCAGTTTCTTGAATGCGCCTGAATTGTCTGAGATCAAAGCGAAGGTGCCACAACCTTCAGCAGCAGTGGTCTCAACAGATTCCACCTTCATCACATTCATGAAGTTGCGTCTGGAGTATGTACTCGAGGGACAATTCGATGCTCCGACTGATTCCATTCCAGACCCTCTTGCGGAAGAAGACTAACGGCACAGGATTGAGCCTTTAATTGAAGAGTGAGAGCTGAGGGAAGTGTGGCTCTTGGCTAATCAGGGGAGCTTTCTAACAGTTGAGTTTTGGTATTCAAGCCAGTTTAAGCTAACTGTAAATAGTATTTTAAATATTTTTTATACTTATTGATTGCAGGAATAGTGGGAAGCCCACTGTTGTGTCTGGTTGAATTGTCTGTTATTTGATTGGCGAATTGGTGAATCAATGTTTTAATTCAAATGAAGAATGGTTTTTCGAGATCTTCGCGTCGTTAATGGTGATCAGACTCCCGGTGCTTGCAGCTATTTCTGCTTTCGTTGTGGCGCTTGGCTTGGCAGCAGCATCTAATGCACAGCAGGAACGTTTAAAACGACCAACCTGTTGCGAAGGCTGTCCAATGAATACCAAGGTTTGTGAGTTCTAAGTTCAGGGGGCCTTGCTTTCTTTTGCGAAGTAAATTGAGATATTTTGGGATTGAGAATATAGTGCTCTTCTTTTAATTCTGGTCAAATCGTTTAAAGATTTTCCTGTCTTATCTGCGATTTGTTTTGTATGGTGATGAGTGGTATTGAGTGTTGATTGTAATGCAAATGAATTGAAGCACATGCTCTGCTGAGCTGTGCCGGGCAGGGTGCATAATAATGAAGAAGGCTTAAGGACTGTCTGATGGAGTTTAGTCGAAGGCAAATTATTCAAGCGCTATGCAATGAATACAATCAGTTGTTCAAAGATGCTTATGATCCTGGGATTGACCTCTCGTTTGAAGAGTATCAATCAGCAATGGAAGCCAAGACTCTTGATGAGTTGATTAAGGAAACCTCTACAGACAATGAGTTCTACACCCTTGAAAACTTTATGAAGCGTTATGGGTGATCAAAGTAATGTGATTAGTCGTATCACAGTGAATGGTGGATCCATGATCGATGAGCTCCTTTGATCTGGAAGACAGCACAGACGCTGTTGCCCTGCTTGAAAGTTGTTACCAATGGATTAGTAGCAGCAACCACTGATGCAGATCAGTATCGCCTCAGCACAGCCCATTGGCACCTTGATTCGTGAAGGAGAGCACCAGCCCTTTAAAGCCTCTGCCTGCCGAATTCGGGCACTTGATTATGACGAATCGCAGATGAGGGATGACGATGTGATTAGGCATCAACAGCGTTCAGAAATCGAATACGACTGCTGAAAATTGATTTTGTTAAGTGATCAGAATAACAGTGACATCTGGTTCGAGCGTTGTCTCGCAGTTCTCTTCTCACCCAACACTTGCCTGTGTCACAGCAACCACCACAGAAAGGATTAGTCATAATTCACTGCTGTTCTCGTAACGTTTTGGCTCGAGCATTTTTCAAAATTGGCTTCCAAGCAATTGAATGATGCCTGTTTTGCCCAAGCTTGCAATGAAGGAAGAGCGTCAACGACTTGTAAAAAAGATGGCAAAGCCTTTTAGGAAGGAACCCAATTATCTGCAAACGAAACACTCATTCACGTGTTTTGTCTCTCAAATGTCGGCACCAAATGTTTTGCATTGCCTTGCAGTGATGGAGGAGTAACGGCTTGCTTTCTGAACCCTTCGCTGCATTAAACTTAAATATTCCGTATTTTGTTGTTTTCTTTTTGTTGCTAGTCAAGTGGTTTGCAAATGCAAGTTGCGTTGCCAAGGTCATTGAGGAACATCGGAAAACTCTCGGTGAACCTCCCTCTTCACTTGAGTGCCCACCTTTGAGTGACTACGATGAGCAGGCGATCTACGGTTTCATGCACCCTACTGTTTGATGCAGCAACTCACTTGGAGCCAATTTGATTGGGCAGTTGAGGAAATCACTGCACGCTATGCCTCTCACTCATTCATAGGTATTTATGGAGTTCCGCGTGGTGGTGTTTGTTTAGCAGTGGCATTGAGTCACAGTCTCTCTCTTCCTTGGCTGACAGAACCAAAGGATGGTTGTCTAGTTGTTGACGATGTGTATGAAACTGGCCAGACCTTGAGTGCGATTCGTCAACAGGTTGATGCCACTTTTGTGGTCTGGATGAGCAAGTGCTCTCCGGAATGGTGGAATACTGCAACAACGATCTCACCCGATCAATGGTTGGTCTTTCCTTGGGAAAATGTCGACCTTGCAGCAGAGGATGAAAGTTGCTATCGGGCCTCTCGATCCATCACTCACTGAGACTCCTTCATGACATCGAAAACGATTTATCTTGCTTCTCCTTATGGGTTCTCTGCCCAGTGCAAACGTCTTTTGATTCCTGAGTTTGTTGCTGCTCTATCCCAGCTTGGCCTTACGGTCTGGGAGCCATTTGAGCGGAATGGAAATGTTGATACCACCAAGCCTGGATGGGCCTATCGCGTGGCCCAGCAATGTATGCAGGATGTCCGAGATGCTCACGGAGTGTTTGCCATCGTCAATGGAACTCCACCAGATGAGGGAGTGATGGTGGAGGTTGGAGCTGCCTATGCTCTGAACAAACCTGTTTTCTTGTTCCGTGACGACTTTCGCCGTTGCACAGATTCGGATCAGTACCCTCTCAATTTGATGTTGTTCGCCGGCTTGCCTGCATCGAATTGGCAAGAGATGGTGTACGACTCAGTGGATTCGATTAAGAATCGAGAAAGGCCCTTAGGGCAATGGGCTCAATCCTGATTGTTGTTTTTCGGCTCAATTGGATGGCATAATCCAACTGTCTGATAAAGGACAAAGAGCACCTGCTGTGTTGTATTGACGCAAAATTTGATGGGTGGTTCCGTTGTGATCGCACCAGCGAATTCCGCAGCCTGTAATGTCTCCTTGCTGTCGATCTCTGGGATCAAGAAATAATTCAACGCCTGGTTCTGGGTTCCATATCAGTAGCGATCCAAAGGATGTTGATTGGCATTGCAGTGGTTGTGGTGGGTTTTGTTGTACTATGCCGTGTTTGGCTTCTACAACATAAATGACACGATCAAGTCCACTCACACCGTGGCGAACGATTATTCGACGCCGTTGTTGTTGATTGCCGACGCAGACCTCTGCAACCCAGTTCCATGGTGTGATGGAGCTTGGACCTGTTGACCAGTGCCCTGTCTGTGTGACCTGCATCGATGGAGGTAACGATGCGAAGTTCATCGACTGTTGACGTCCACTTTCTTTGTAGGTCAAACAGGTTTGAATGATTCCATCAGCCTCCTTCACATCAAGGGAAGTGGAAAAGCGTTCCTGTTCTTGTCCAGTGTGATCCAGCCTGACGAAGCATCCCTGCCAAACTCCGCTATTGTGCAAAATTAATGTATTACGAAGGTCGTTCATAGGTTTGATGGATGGATGTTAATTGTGCGGTTTATGCTTTATTAAATTGAATTGCATTAAGACGCTTCAATCATAATCGTAAAAATCTTCATCTTTTAAAGTCTATTTTTATGCCCTTTCTATTTGAGTCCCATCACTTTTTTATAGGCAGGTCGTTCGCGAGTGGCTTGGATCAAAGTATTGACTGCAGGGTATGCACTAAGGTCCTCACTAGGAAAGAATAGTTTGATGTATGCTAAGTAAGATGTAATGGCGCAATCGGCAGCGCCCCACTTGTTGTTGATCAAATATCCTTTTGTAATTTCTGAATTAATTTCAGTAAGAAGTCGCGGTAAGATTTTTAGCTTTTGATCAGGAACGAAAATTGCAAAGGCTAATGTTGAATTTGCAAAATGTGTCCACTGGCTGATTAATGAGCGATCGCCAGGTTGCCTAATCTCATCTCCGTGATGCTCTGCTAAATGCAACAGGATGGCACCTGATTCAAATAAAACGAGTGGATTACCATTGGAATCAAGAACGGAATCATCCTTCATTGCTGGAAGTTTTCCGAACGGATTAATCGATAGGAAGTCCTCATTAAGATTTTGACCCTCAGCTAACGATACTTCCACAAGATCGTAGGGAATTCCCATCTCTTCCATGTACCAACGAGGCATGGATGCTCGTGTTTGGGGACCGCCGTAAAGGGTGATTGCCACTGCTGAATGGATCTTCTGTTGTCGGATAATGCTAGTGGATTGTTGGTTTTATCCGCTGGTTTTCAATCCTTTGATAGGGGCTTGTGTTCATTATCAAGTTTCCTTTTTGATGCAGGCTGGTCAATGCGTGATTGAGATGCACTTGGAAGCTCATAACTTTCAAGAGTATTTTGGGTGAAGAGGATTCCACATAGCGAAAAACTAACTTCATTTTTTGTCCTAGAAGGTTGACTGTTCTATCTAATATTGCTATCTGCCCTCTTAGATCCTCATTGATAAACTTCTTCCGCTTTTGGTATCCATTTGTAGTGTGAACTCTAATGATTTCCGAGTTTTCGATTGTTCTGAATTCATTCATGATCGGATCATGGTTGCTGCATTAAAGCCTTTCGCTTTTTGTAGATCCTTTTGCTTTTTTGCCAAACAGTTCCATCACCTCTCCGTGGCTCAGTCGTATAACTTGCCGCATCTCGACTTTTGCTCGTTTTAGCGTATCTATTTATGCTTCATTGTGTGATCCTGTTTTCTTTAGGGCTGCATTGGATTTAGGGGGCTTTAAGTAATTTTTGATGGATCAGATTTTTGCTGAGTGTCCACAACTCTTCGCCAATTTGTTCATTCTTTCCTTCCTGACTTGTTTCAATTTCTTTGAAAATATGGCGTCCAGGGCTGATTAGTTGATTGCTGATGTATTGGAATCCATTCTTTTCGTAGTTGTCTCTATTGGTTAGATCTGCAAGTAGTGCTCCTGCTTTTTCCAGCGTCTCTGTCAGTCTTAGTAAATCTCTCGCAACGAAGGCGAAGAGAGCTAAACCAATGGGGTTTTGTTGACGACTAGTTCGGAAAAATCCTCCGCTGCCTTTGGGAATTACCAGTCCTGGGCTCCATGTGATGACTGGTATCTCTTTGCCACTTTTCTTGAGTTTGTTGGCAAGGTGTCGTGCCATCAGGATGTTGCACAGCTTGCTGTCTTTGTAGGCTTTATCAGCGTCAAAAATAGTTTCACCATTAATCATTGCGAACTGTTTGTGTTGTCTTAATCCGTCAAGAGATCCAAGTGTGGCTGGTTTGCCAACCCGTCCTCCTCCGCTCGCCGGGTTGTGCACTTCAGAGCTCGTGATCACAAGTCGTGGCTTCTTGCTTTTGAGTAATAATGGCAGCAAACGCATGACAATGTGTTGATGAGCGAGGTGATTTACGCAGAATGTTTCTTCTATTGCTTGTTTGGTGAATTGTGGTTCTTTAATCCCTACATTTTGAATCCCTGCATTTAAAATGAGGGTGTCGATTGGCTCATCTTCTTGAAGGAGTGTGCGGCAACCCGTTTCAACGCTGTGAAGATCTTCAAGGTTGATTGATAGTCCCTCTGCTGTTATCTGCTCCGCTTTATTGGCTGAGAGAGTCTTAATTGTTTCCAGACAACGCTCTTCTGTGCGGCAAAGGAGTGTGAGCTGATGCCCTTTTCGAATTAACCGCTTGCTTGCTTCGAGTCCGATTCCAGAACTTCCTCCTGTGATCAGGATTCGTTGTGGAGTCTCGATTGATCCTGACTGCAAGCTGTTTGATGCTGTTTTGTCGATGATTTTACTGTTATGAAATCCGGTCCCACCATGATGGCTTTAGGAACGTGTCTTCACGGTCTGTTTCTATGAGTTCGCCATTATTGAATTGATCAAAGTCATGGGGATGAATATCAAATCCTTTCTCTTTGGCAACACTGCACTGATCATCAACATCAGCGCATTGGTTTGATGCGCAGAGCGCTTTCAAGGTTGCATCCGCTTTGATCGCGTTGGCAAGGTCGATTACGGCCTGAGCGGACATTGGCTTTGTAAGTGTGTTCACTCCTTGTTAGCGACGATTTTTGCCGTTGGAGCTGGTTGTTGGTTGTCGGAATTGTTCTGTGATGGACCCGGTATCTGACTTCAACCGCTCGAGCTCCCCAGGGCAGCTGCGGCGATTGATGGTTCTCAGCGTTTCATCTCGTTGATGACGTTCGGCTTGCGGTCTTGCTATGCCGAAGTCAGTCATGGTTTGGAAGCGATGAAAGGACTGCGCTTGGCACTCTTCGTCTTGCCATTCCTGACTGGTGGCGCTGGCTTCGCCGATTCCATGTCTTCCTCGTCTTCCTCGACTGTTGAATTGCAAGTTGGTCAGTCGATTCGCGCGGCAGATGCATCGTTGTTGGCCTCAGGCTGGTTGCCACAACCTGATCCAGCCATTCAGGCCCCTAAGCAAGATCCCTCAGGATCAGCACTACCTGCCCTCTCCTCCTGTTCTGGCACTGGTGTTGGCTTTTGTCGTTACGACTATGCCCGTGATCGACAGCGGCTTTCGGTGGTAACCGTTCCTTCGCCCTCGCCTGATGTGTCTGGATTGGTTCAGCGTTGGTGGATCGATCAGTGACTTCTCAGCCGATTGTGTTGGTGAGCCTGAGCGTTCCCCATAGATCAAAAACGCAGAAGACCACTCCGATCACGATTAAGTCCCAGGCGCGATGACGGATCGCCCAGGGTGCAAGGAAGATTTCAGCAACACCGTGCAGGGCTGTGCCAAGCGCTACATACTCGAGCACGAGTAATCCGTGTGCAAGCAGGAACAGCCCGCTGGCTACAAAGCGCATCAACACTCGCCAGGAGGTAGACACAATGATCGAAAAACAGAATCAAACCTTACCGGTCTTTCACCAGCCATGTTCTCCTCTCGCATTAATGGGTACTGTTGAGAAGAGTTGTTCCGGTGCAGACGCCAATGGCTTCATTGCCAGTTCCGGTTGAAGGGCCCCTCGAGCGTGGATTGCATCTGGATGGCAGGCGCTTAACGCCACAGCGTCGGCTGATTCTCGACCTGTTCGAGCAGATCGGTGGAGGCACTCACCTCAGTGCTGAGGATGTCCATCGTTTGCTGGTGGATTCAAAGGCAAGAGTCTCATTGGCCACGATTTACCGAACCCTGAGACTGCTGGTTGAGATGGGGTTTCTGCAGGAGCTTGAACTCAGTGACGGAGGTCGTCGGTTTGAGCTCGCAAGCGATGATCATGGCGATCACCACCATTTGATTTGCGTTCGTTGCGGACGCACTGAAGAATTTGAAAGCACCTCGGTTCTTGAGGCTGGCCGCGAAGCAGCCAAGCGTTTCAATTTTGAACTGATCGAATCAAGTTTGACCGTTCGAGCTGTGTGTCCTAACTGCCTTTAATCATTGCTCGCTTGTTGAATGCTCTGAGCAGGGCATCCAGAAGTCACCCATCGCGTGGGCCCCTTTACAGCCTTGAGACTCGGCTACGGCTTCTGCTTCGGCCTTGGTTGGGTAGGCCAAGAACCTCGGGTCATCACCGTCCTGATTCTGGTTTGGCTGGCCATGGTGATGACCGCTGTGGTCCGTTCTGCTCTTGCCTAGTTGCACGATTCCCATGCTCATCGGTCCTGCTGTCCAAACGCCCATGGTGTTGACCCCAATCGCCAACAGTCCCATCCCTACGACGGAAAGGTTGATCACGCCCATCGCGACGACCCCGATCGAGACAACCCCCATCGGAACAACTCCTATACAAATCACCCCCATGGGCACAATTCCGATGGAGACCGTTCCAAGCGGAGCAATTCCAATTGCGAATTTCTTTGGCTTCGTGCCGCAGTGTCCCCCGTTGGTCTTTGGATCTGAATCAATCATTGATTAATTATTACTGCTCTTGTGGCGAGCAGAAGGTTCCGTCAATCTGGTGAGTATGGACCTTTCTGGCGTCTCAGGCTTTAACGAAATTATTGTTCTCACACCTCGCGGATTCGAGGAGGGGTTGGATGCGGTGATGGCTGTACGTGAACAACGCACTGTTCTGCTCAATCTCTCGGAGATGGAAGAAAACCTCGCTCAGCGAACTGCTGACTTCGTTTCTGGTGGTGTCTATGCCCTTCAGGGGCAAGAGCGTCGAGTTGGAGAGAGGGTGTTGTTATTCGCGCCGGCCTCTGTTGATATTGATCAGCTCAGTTGAGTGCTCCACCACAGCTGGAACCTCCTCCAGCTGTGCATCCAAAACAGTGAGCGCCAACAGCAATCGGTTGGTTGTTGACGGTTTCAGTCTGATTCAGAAGCTCATCCAGCGTTTTTGGCCCAGAGCTCACAGGAATGCCTAATTGCTGATTGAAATCGCAGTCGAACAACACTCCTGTCCAGCTGACACTGATCAAACTTCTGCACATCACTGAGTTGAGATTCTTGTCTCGATGTGCTTGATGAAGCAATGAGTAATAAGCCTCTAGCTCGCCCCGGGCTTTCAACGTTTGTGCAAATCTCTGGATCGGCATATTTGTGATTGTTAATAATTTGCTGAAATGAATGCCATAGTTTTTCAATAACTTGTCGCGATATATATGTTCTAATTCGCCTTGTTCTGGAGGCAGTTGTGCCCCTGAAGGATTGAATACTAAATCTAATTCAAGTTCACTATCTGGCATTCCATAGCCTAGTCTGTTTAAGCTTTGTAATCCAGAAATACTGCGCTTAAAAACACCCAGGCCTCGTTGATTATCTACTCGTTCTTCTTCGAAACAAGGTAGAGAGGCAACCACTTTCACTCCTTCATTGGCCAAAAATGCAGCTAGGTCTTCTTGGCCAGGTTCTTGCAGAATCGTCAGATTGCAGCGATCAATGACTTGAACGCCAAGGCCCCTTGCATTGCGTACGAGTGATCGGAACTGGGGATGCAGTTCTGGAGCGCCTCCAGTTAAGTCAAGACAGTTGAGATTCAGGGTTTGGAGAACTTTCGGAATCCGCTTGATCTGCTCCTCCTCCATCATTTCTGTGCGCCACGGTCCTGCGTTTACATGACAATGGCTGCAGCTTTGATTGCAGCGGTAGCCGAGATTGACTTGAAGCGTTTCAAGCTCGCCACGCTTTAGCGCAGGGAAAGCATTCACGCTGATTTGTTGGCGTTGCTGCTCATTCGCTGAAGAGATTGAAGTCAAGGTGATGGGCTTGGGGGATTGCTTGTTTTTGCTTTTGAGATCCATCTCCATTTTTGAGTAGTGGGGTGCTGGGTGTGGAGTAACCCCCATTTCTCGTTGGAGAACTATCCAGGTTGAGGCAAGGTTTTAAACCAGTCGACATATTCCTCTGGACCTCCCTTGACGAGGCAATCAAAACGGAGTGGGTCCTCTGGATCGCTGATCCCTAAGAGCTTGCTGTCACTCAAATTCGGACGATCGACTTCACCGTGACTGCTATCCACAAGAACAACCCGGGATGGGCGCTCATAGCTTGCACCTAGTTGTTGAAGAAGGGTCAGAAATCCTCTGTCACTGCCGCCTCGCAGCCAACCATCGCCCAATGGACATGGCGTGGATGTCACGGTGTCACCAACTCCAACCAGCATGGGAATGGCGTCTCGTTCAATGTGCTGATGACATAGATCCAGCAGGGCTTGATGGTCATGGGGCGCGGTGCGCACATTGAAGGTTTCACCGAGCGGCGCCGTCCCGGTTTTTTGCGCTATGTGCCGATTGATGAGCACCAGCAAGCCCACTTCTTTGATGGCTCCCTTCAGCATGAATTGAATGTCAGTGGTGCCAACGTCTCCAGGTTCAGCTGGTTTGATTCTTTCCTGGCCAGAAGCATCCTGTCCCAGGTTTGGAGCGACGTGTAGAAAAAATGACTTAGGTAGTCCAGCTGCTGTTGCAGCTGACATAAGGGAATCCATCAAATCCGACAACATTAACTGCAGCTGTTTTTGCCGCTTTACGTCTCCTTTGATTCTGCTGAATAGACTATTCAAGTTGATAGTTGGAGAGACCTGGGTGTCAAGAATTGCCAGCTTGAGTTCGTCTTCGAGTGCTTGGCCTTGCAACTCAGGCATGACTTGACTCAGTTTTATAAGCAACAGATCATGCATCCGTTGAGGGACGGATTCCAGGAAGCTCATTTCCTGATCGCTCACGCCAGGGTGTGAGACCACTCCAAAACGATCTTGAAATTGAACGCCTCCGGCGGCCAGTCCTGGTAGGTAAAGCCCTTCTCGTTGTGCCTTCTGGTCGTCGCCTAAGGCTTTCTCAACGAGTCGATTAACACCACGGCGACCCTCGTGTTCGCCGTTGGTCAACACGCTGAACTGGTTTTGCATGGCTGCCGCAGCCTGTACGTAGTCAGCGCGAAGGCTGCGTGTGAGCGGATCTTTGACGAGGGGCATGCAAACTCCATCGAGGTCTTGCACGATCAGCAAGTCTGTCTCGGCCCTCATTTCGTCGCGGAGTGCATCAAGGCTTAGTGCTGCCATTGTTTAAACGATGTCCTTGCAGGAGTGTTGAAGAGGTTTGATTGCGCGATCCGGTGTCTTAACCGAGATCCTCATGTGGGTTGATTTTTTTTAATTCTGTTCCATTGAGCAGGCAACTCAACCTTGTCCCATGGCTTTGCGATAGGCGGGACGACGCACCACGGATTCGATCGTTGCTTGGATTGACGGGTAGGGATCTAGATCGATCTGGGGAAACAGCAAAGGTAAATAGGCCAGGTAGGCCTGAATGGTGCAATCGGCTGCTCCCCAGACGTTCCCTACCAGGTGATCACCAGTTTCTAATTGGCGATCCAGCTCTTTCATCAGGCGCGGAAATTCCTTCTCTCTGTGGCTGGGAGCAAACAGGGCAATCGATAGCGTTGAGTTGGCAAACTGCAGCCACTGACTGGTTAAAGCTCTATGCCCAATCGTTTTTATGTCGTCGCTATATTGCTCTGCTAAATGCAAAAGAATTGCCCCACTCTCAAAGAGCTTAAGTGGCTCTCCGTTTGGCATTAAAATGCTTGAATCAATCAGTACTGGTAGTTTTCCGAACGGATTAATCGCAAGGAATCCTGCTTGGAGATTCTCACCTTTCTGATGATTTAATTCGATCAAGTTGAAGGAGATGCCTTTCTCTCCCATGTACCAGCGGGGCAGGCTTGCCCTTGTTCTTTGTCCTCCGTATAGCGTCAACACTTTGGAATCCTTCTCTAGTTTCTATCGTAACCGTTATGGCTTAGGGGGGAAGCGCTGATTTTTATCGCAATTCCTATTTTGTCATTCATGGCAAATTTATAGCAAGATTTACTGGGTTGCGTTCATCGATTCGGCTAAAAAAATTTAAGGACTGTTGTGGATCGATCTAGCGTGTGGAGAATTCTGTGCCTGTTGAATTTATTTTAGCCTATTCAATGTTTCTAGGTTTAGGGTGATAGTCCGGAGAGCATTGATAGATCTTTGTCGTCGATTTCTGTACGACGGAGTGTCTGCCTTCTTTGTTTGGAATCTGCGCCTTTGCGTCTAAGAGTGAAGGTATGAAATCGCTCTGGCTGCCTTGCTGGCAGTGGTTGAAGGCAAAAATATTTGAGCTCCAGTCACTTCGTTCTAACTGCGGAGGTTGCTCGGGCTCGTGTGGGTTTTCATCTCGAACATCGCGTCTAGCCAGGCCTTCTTTAGTGTTGGGGTGTGCAAAGCGGTTGGTTGATGGAGACGGTGCTGAAGAGCAACTCATTTTTTTCACCGTCTCTCGATCGGGACGCCATCCATCGCCGAATATTGGAGCTGGAGAAAGGCAAGGTTGGCCTTTACAGCGTGGGGCTCTATCCCGCCTCCCTTGCCTACAACTGCGCCATGCAGAAAAATAGTGAGGGCCATCTTCTGTTGGCACCTCGCCCTGGTCGAGAGTTGCTTGGCGCTTTTCCTGACGATGTGATTCAAGGCATGGACGAAGTCCATGTTGCAACCATTGAGGAAATGGCCACGCACGAGCTTGCAGGCAAGCGCGTGACCAACTCGTTGGCCGATCTTCTCATGCGCTGTGAGTTAGTGATCCTCAGTGCCAATAGCAATCATGTTGAGGACGATCTTCGAGAGGCTTGCAGGCTGCGTTCGGAGCTCAACAGAGAGCAGGTGGTGATTGCCTGTCTTGCTGGCTCCTTCGGTCATGACCAAATTGCCAATGAGTCTTATGTGCTCTGTGAAAAAGAGCCCAATTTGGCTTTTTTCTCAGGTTTTCATCGTCATGGAGCCTTACGCAATCCACTTGATAGTTTCACGGCCAACTTCTGTCATCCCAATGCATTAACGGCTTTGTTGGGGGCGCGTTTGCTGGATCGTCTTTCGCCCAATATTCAGGTTTCACCGGGTGTTCACAACGTGGAAGGCCAGTACATCAAGGCAGCTAAAAACATGGCGTCTGTGTTTGCGGGCTTTGGGTATTCATTTCACAAACAGAATCCAGGCGTTTTGCCTACCTTGCTGACGCTTCTCTTGGATCAATGCTTGGATCAAGCTGCCACGGTGTCGATGGCGCGCCGCGATCGTCAACGGCTCTATAACGGACAGCCATTTTCCCTTACTGAACTGGGGTATGGGGTGCCGAGAATTGAAGCGGCCCTTGTGCGAGAAGGGGATATGGAGAAGGTTCGGGACCATACCTTTGCCCAGCTCACCGCCATGGTTGCTGATGTTCGAGGCAGCATGATGATGCCTGTTTCAGGTAAGCCAACGCGGAACTTTCAGGTTGGTCAGGTGCTTTCAGACCATATGCGTCTTGAGCAACGCTGTCCTGAGAGCATGGAGGAACTGGAAGGGTGGTGTGAAGAAGCTGGTTTACGTAAGGGTGGCTTAGAGGGATTGAAGGCCTTGCGTTATTGGCCTCAAATTGCGCGTAAATATTCCATTCCTGTTCATGATGCATCCATGATTAATTTGCTTTATATGGCTATCTATGGCCGACAGGCAACTAAAGATGTTGCCTTTTCAGTTATGACTGATAGCCGGCAATTGTCTACCTATTGTCAGGAATCTGTTCGCCCCTCCCATAGCCGTCGCTACGCAGAAGCTCTACAGAATCTGGAACTTCCTGAGGCTATGGATCTTATTGTTAATGCAGTGATCGCAGATAATGCACGACGCTTGATTCGAGGTGATTCAGGCCTTGAAGATATGGAAGTAGATGATGATCCTCCTGCCTACCTTCGCGCCATGAACGTTATTGAAAACGCACTTTAATCAATCATCACCACTTGATTGGCGATACATTTGTAGGGGTCTGGATCGCAGCTCAGAACAATGATCTGTAATCCCCTTGAAACAGCTTGCTGCAGCATCTCTAAAACTCCCTGTATGCGTTGAGGATCAGTGTTGGTGAAGGCGTCATCGAAGACCAGGGGAAGGCAGCCCCCATGCCGTTCTTTGAGGGTGTCAGCGATGGCGATGCGAAGGGCTGCATTCAATTGTTCTTTCATCCCGCCGCTGAGTTGGTTAAAGGCAAAGAGTGTGCCCTCGCGTTCGAGACCTAGTTCTTGTAAACCATCTTTTGGGTCATAACTCAGGGAGCAGCTGTCATTGGGGTTTGCCAGCAAGGGTTGCAGGACCTGATTGATATTGGATTTCAAAGGATTGGAATAGCGCTGAGAGAGATCGCTACGGGCTTTTTGAAAGCATTGAAGTAGATAGCTACGGGCGCTGATCAAGAGTGCTTCTTGTTGTTCAGCTTGCGTTGCTAAATCAAGCTTTGCTGAAGCTTCAGCCACTGCTGAGTGGAGATCGCTTTTCCCGAGAGATTCGCATCGTTCAAAGAGTGCACCTCGCTGGATCCCAAGCTCGTGACGCTGCTCTGTGAGCTGATGCTCTAGGCGATCAAGCGTCTCTAAATCTGCTTTCGGATCGGAGCTTTTTGGGGCTGGAAATGGTTGTCTAAGTTCCTGAATATGGGTTTCCAATAGTCGCTGCTGAGATGTCAATGTTTCGATTGATTGTGCGAGTTGTTCCAGGGATCCCATCTCTTGTTCAAGCGATTGATGTTGGTTAGTTCGTTGCTTCTGCTCTGCTTTGAGTCGCTCTTGTTGAAGATTCTTTTGTTGCCATTGTTTCTGTTGAGCATCATGATGAATCTCCAGTAGGCGAACTTGTTTCTGATGAGTATCGCTTTCGTCTTTTAGCTTTCGGTAGTGAGTTCGGCATTGATCCAGTTCTTTCTCATGATCTGAATCTGTTTTTAGATCCTTGGAGGGAAGGCCTTGATTGAGTGCGTCCAACTGAAGTCGTAACTCTGCGAGGTTTGGCGCTTGTTGTCCTGCAGGAGGGGCAAGTTGGCTGAGTTGGGCTTTGATCAGCGCTTGTTGTTGGAGAAGATGGTTGCGTTGATCACTGCGTTGTTGAGCTTCTTCAAGGGAGTTTGCTTTCCACTGTTTTAATCCAGCTTTTAAGGCGATTTGAAGGGATTTTTGTGCGTCTTTGAGTGAGGCTAGTCCTGTGCCTTCACCAGGGCTGATCTGAAGTCGGACGTGCTCTCCAACTTCAATGCGGAAGACACCTGCTTGCTCACACGATTCACCTTCCTTTAGCTGTGACCCCTCAATGGCAATGGTTTGATCTGCAGATTCCACCAACACTGTTGAGGCCATGCTTTCGATGCGGATGCGGATGGCTCGAAGCTCTTCCTGCGTTTTGTTCAGTTGCTGCAGGTCTTGGGCGGTACCACCTTCGATGTTGTTGAACGCCACCTTGAGTTGTTGATGTTGTGCAGTTAGTCGTTGGCGTTCCTCATGTTGGCGATTCAGCCTCTCGAGGCGCTGATGAAGCTCGTCGCGGTCCTTGCGTTGTCTAAGCAAAAGGCCTTGCTGCTCCAGGGCCTGTCGTTGTTGTTCGAGTTCTGCGCTCCGTTGCTGTGCCTTTTTGATTTGATTGCTTCCCGCGTTGCAGGTCGTCTCCAAGGCTTGGAGCTCACGCTCCAGGTTGGCAAGATTGTGATGACAGGCCGTGCTGTCTGCCGCCAGCTTGCGAAGAGTGGCGCAGCTTCTTTCAAGTTGTTGTTGCTGCAGGGTGAGTGGCTTCAATTGTTGAAGCGCTTCCTGCAGTTGAAGCAAACGTTGGCGCTTTCGCCGGAGCTCGGGTAACTGCTCGAGTTCCAGATTGCGCAGCTTGTCTTCAATCCGATCAAGCTCCTCACAGGACAGCTCAAAGTCCTGGAGTTGTTCAAGGCTTTTAGCGTGACGCTCCTTGGCAGCTTGAAGAGCCTCTTGACGCTTCCAAAGTTCGCTTTGCTGTCGCACGCCTCGGCTACTCAAGCTTTCAGACACCAGACGTTCGAGTTGGCTGTGAACCCTTTGATCCAGTGGTGACTGAAGTGATTGCTCGGCCTGTTGTTCCAAGCATTCGATCAAATTATTGAGGTCGTAGTGGTCATGACTGAGGCTCAGCAAGTCGCGACCCGATTCACCCTGCTTCACCCAAAGATGCGCCCAGCGGCTGGGCAATGTTTTGTTGACCTGCCTGCTGTTGAGGATCTCATCAACGCCGAGTAGATGGGCTAATTGATCCTCAGCTGCTGATCCAATGAGGGCCACTTGCCCCTTGGTTTCCAATTGGGTGGTGCCACTGGGACCGCTAAAGCGTTTGAGAAGGGTCCAGTGTTGTTCGCTGGTTTCAAATTCCAGCTTGATTTGGGGATGGCCGGCATGGACCTGGGAACGCAGATCTTGCGCTGCCGTCCCGCTGGAGGCAGCACGTACAAATAGCGTTCGATGCAGAGCCTCGACTAAGGAACTTTTGCCGCTTTCATTGGCTCCGCCAATGACCGTTAACCCTGGAGCAAAGTCCAGAGCTAAGTCTTGATGGCGGCGAACGCTGGTGAATTCACTACGAATCAGCCGCATTAAGCCTCCTGATCCTCTGCTTCTTCCAGCACAATCCTTTGCAGTTCAAGCATCGCTTGTTCGAGCATGGCTCGATCCAAATCGTTGTGTTCAGCGCTGGAGGTGCTGTTGTCTTCCAGCTCAGACGCAAGTTCTTTCGTGATTCCTTTGATCAAGGGCGCATCGTCGCGTTGTAAGAACGTTTGAAATTCACCTGGTTCGGGTTTGCGATTCGGCATCCCGCGGATTCTGAGGTGCAGCAGTTGTTGATCTAAATCTTGCAAGTGCTGTTGCAACTGTTGGTGCTCTTGAAAAGACAGTTGTCCGCTTAGCTCAATCCTCAATAAATCTTTCCCAACCTTGCTCCCCACACAGGATTCGATCGTTGCTTTGAGGCGTTGCAGATCAGCCTTACTGCTCACCTTGGCTTCGATTCTGTGCCAGGAGATGGCACCGATTGCAATCGGTGTGACATCAGGGGGCTGTTGCCGTTTGAGGTCAACCAGAAGTGCTTGCGAGCGTTGGTCTTGATCACTTGTGGGGAAGCGATCGGGTTCAGGGGTGCCGCAATACCAAGCACGAGGGTTTAGTTGAGTCAGGGCATGCCAATCACCCAGAGCGATGTAGTCCAACTCTTGTTCAGGCCATCGATCGTGATGCAGTTGGTTGACCTGTTCTTCTGCACCAAAGCCCTGGACGGACCCATGGGCGAGGACGACTCTGGGCTGATTCTGGGGTAACGAACTCCAGTTCAAAGATTCCAGCCAATCTGCGGGGCTGCGACTGTCTCTTTGGCGCAGCAACGGGCAAGGGAGCACCACCATTCCTGCAATGACCTGAGGCTCTGTTTGAAGTAAGAGCTCCAAGTTTGGGCAACGTTCCCGCATCTGACGTTGAACATCTTGGCGCTGCCAAATGCCACCGGCACCTCCATGGTCATGGTTTCCAGGAATCACAAGTACGGGACATGGAATGGAAGCGATTGCTTCCATCACCTCCATCACAAGGGCTGGAGACACCGTGCTCGAGTCGAACAGATCACCGGCCACCATCACGGCATCAAGGTTTTGCTCGCTTGCTATGGCTGCAATACGTGAAACGGCGTTGACCCTTTCTTGCTGAACACGAGCTCGTTTTTGAGGATCCTCAATCCAGTGATAAGGCTTGCCGATTTGCCAGTCAGCAGTGTGTAAAAAGCGTGGCACCGTTGCTGAGCGGGTGTTCTGCCCCCATGCTGCCGCTTCCCGGCTCTTTTTCCGCACACTCAGCGCTGGCGGATCAGCAGATACACGGCATTGTTTCGTTCTGAGTCTCATGCGATTCGTCATGGCCGATGCCACTACCAGGCTTTACCCATCGCTCGACGCGATTGCAGGACTGTTTCATCCGCCCGAGCAAATCACTTCGATTGACACGCTGGGATCTGGAAACGTGAATGACACGTTCTTGGTGTCATTAGCGGCGGAGGCGGATTGTCGTGCCTTTGTGATGCAGCGTCTGAACACAAGCGTGTTCGAAAAGCCCGAGCTGGTCATGCGCAATTTGCTTGCCCTCGGCACGCATGTTCAACAACGTTTGGCCACGGATCCCCCTGAATTGGCTGGACGACGTTGGGAGATTCCAAAGGTGCTCCCAACACGAAATAGCGAAGGCCATTGGGTCGAGCACAACGGAGAGTTTTGGCGGTCGATCACCTACATCGGAGCGGCCACCACGAGTGATGTGATCCGTGATTGTGGGCATGCGCGAGAGGTGGGATATGGATTGGGCATGTTCCATCACCTCATCAGTGATTTACCGTCTTGCGACCTTGCAGACACTCTTGAAGGCTTTCACATCGCCCCGATCTACCTCAAGCAATTCGACACAGTTTGCCGAGACCAAGCTCAGTTGCTTGAGGAACGCTTATCTCTCGATCCGAGGCTGAAAAGTGCGCTTGATTTTGTGGAACGTCGACGCAACTGCGTGGATGTGCTGGAAGCTGCTTGCGCTCGCGGAGAGCTGCAACGCCGTCCGATTCATGGAGACCCCAAAATCAACAACGTGATGCTCGATGAGCTCAGTGGACGCGCGGTGGGATTGATTGATCTCGATACGGTTAAGCCCGGTTTGGTTCACTACGACATCGGTGATTGCTTGCGTTCTTGCTGCAATCCTCTTGGAGAGGAGACCCTGCAGATTGAGTTGGTGTCGTTCGATCTCAAACTCTGTCGGGCGATTCTTGAGGGCTATCTGACGATGGGGAGGTCCTTCCTGTCGGAGCAGGATTTCCGCTATCTACCAGACTGCATTCGCCTGATTCCGTTTGAGCTTGGGTTGCGCTTTTTAACCGACTACCTGGATGGCGATCGTTACTTTCGGACAGAACGCCCTTCTCACAATTTGGATCGAGCCTTGGTGCAATTTGCTCTGACCCAATCGATCGAAGCCCAGGGGGATGACCTAAAGCTCATGATTCGCGAACTTTCAGGAGCGGGCTGAAGTGTCGCGCCATCCCGTGATGGTCCGGCAGGTTTGCCCGCTCCTTCCTCACAATCCTCACAATTCGCCTGATCTTTTGCTCAGTGCCGAGTTTGTTTGGAGCGAAGGAGGCCTCCTTGAACTCAGCTACAACCTTC
This sequence comes from Synechococcus sp. CC9311, assembly GCF_000014585.1. NCBI lineage: Bacteria > Bacillati > Cyanobacteriota > Cyanophyceae > Synechococcales > Synechococcaceae > Synechococcus > Synechococcus sp. CC9311. The sequence continues at coordinate 1,057,750 of NC_008319.1, forward strand.
GGCCGGCATACAGCGATGGAGATTTGCTTGCTCTTGCCTTGCCTTCACTAAAGCCAGCGTGCGTTTCGATGCATGGTGATCGCTGCGATGAGCTTTGGAAGCACAATTGCTTTGAGGCGTTCATCGGTTTGCCTGGTTCGCAGCAGTACTGGGAACTAAACGTATCGCCATTAGGTCATTGGAACCTTTACAGCTTCAAGAGCTATCGACAGGCTGGATCTGACTTGGTTGAGGCTTTGCCTCCATCGGTAACCGTGCGACAAACGCGACGGGACTGTCGTTGCGATGTGGTCTTGGATTTACGTCCCTGGTGGCCGATTGAGGAGATGCCAGAACTTGGTTTGACGATGGTTGTGGAGGACCGCGATGGCCGGCTCAGCTATTGGGCTCTCTCCCATCCAGGAGAGGTTGCAGACTTCCATGACCGTCGCAGCTTTCTGATCTGTTGATGGAGCGTTGAGGCTTTTGATGATGACTTCAGTTCGCCGCCTACTGGTCTCTCTTCCCCTGTTGGTGATTCCCCTGGCCTGGGGCTGTAGGCGCTCACCCGCACTCCAGGCCAACCGGAATCAAGAACCATCCGTCCTGGAACAGGTTGAACCAGTGGAACTCGCTGTTCCTGTGCTCCCGACAAGGCCAGATCTTCCCCGTGCTCCTTCTGGAGAGCATTACCCGCTGTTTCCAGCCAACCCCGATCAGCTGGCCTTGTTGTTGTCAGACATCGAGCTTGCGATTCGTAATCCCGAGGTCTCTGAACAGGCCATTCCCTCTCTTGCGCATCAGCAGCAGGTGATCTATCGGGTGTTATCGCATCGCCCTGCTCTCGCCGACCAAGTGCGATTGAAGCTCAATGACCGCTGGCATTGGGTTTTTGATCAGCACATCGCAGCGCGTCGCTCATTTCTGGCCATGCATCGTGGTCCTGCTTCGTCCACGCTTCCTGCCTGGCGTATCCAAACTCCGGCTCCTCCAGATCAATTGCTCAAGGCTTATCGAAGTGCGTCAGCGTCTACAGGCATTGATTGGGAAGTCCTGGCTGCTGTGAATTTGGTCGAAACGGGAATGGGTCGGATTGATGGCATTTCAGTAGCCAATGCGCAAGGTCCGATGCAATTTCTACCCACGACCTGGATGGAACCTGGGATTGGCCGTGGTGGTGATATTCGCGATCCTTGGGATGCCATTCATGCGGCAGCGCGTTATTTGGTTCGGCGTGGCGGCCTTCAGGACATCCGAAAAGGACTCTGGGGTTACAACAACAGCGATCACTACGGCAGGGCTGTTCTCCATTACGCCGACCTGCTGAAACGGGATCCTCTTGCTTATCGCGGTTTGTATCACTGGCAAATTCACTACGCCTCCTCGGCCGGCGATCTATGGCTTCATGAGGGGTACAACCAGACACGGCCCACCGATGTCTTGTTGTATTTACGTCAGAATCCGCACAGCCGTCCTGCAGGTTGACGTTGAGTGACTGGCGTGATCGCCTTTGACCTCTACGATTCTGATGAGATGAAGGCTGAGCTCTTTGGCGAAGGAACTGACGCATCGGGCCGATGAGCTCAAGACCCTGGGTTGGTCTACGGATGAAGTGGCGAGATACGCCGAGCTTTGGGACTATCGCCAGCGTTGGGGAGCAATGAACCTCGAACGTGAGGATCGTTTGTTTTTGCGTAAGGCTGAAGCTGCGCTCCCTGTGATTGTTTCGGGCAAGGCTGCAGCGAAAAAGGCGATTAACGAGAAGTCCTATTACCGCTGGCTCTGCTTTCACTTGGAGGCGATGGATGCGGCTGAGGCTGGGTATTCCTTACCTGAAGGTTCCCGTGGCGCTTGGCCGATTTTGCTGGAGGAGGAAAGACGTTTGCTCGATTACTACCAGCCAGTGCTTGGCCTTCCCGACACGATCAAAGCCAAAGCGTTTGATGCGGTCCGGGAGGAATTAGCAGCTCAGGCTGGTCCTCTCGCAGCTGCAGATGGTCAGACGATGAATTACGACTTCATGTCGGCCTTAAAAGAACTTAAGGCCCAAGAAAACAGCAAGTGGCGTCATCTGCGCGAGCAAGAGGGTGACCAGCCCTATCCAGTCCTCAGTGCGGAAGCGGCCAGTTCTTTCCGATCTGAAGTGCGCAGTCGCCTGGCCCCTCTGCTGCGTGACACTCTTCCATCTCTTGCTGAGACTGAAAAACCGGCACCTGACAACAATTGGAAACCTGCAACGGAAGTCGCGAGCTAGAAAGGAGTTATCCGTATTTCGGCCTTGACATCACAACGTTTCGAGACCCTTCAGTTGCATGCTGGTCAGGTCCCTGACCCCACGACAAATTCTCGGGCGGTCCCGATTTACCAGACCAGCTCTTACGTGTTCAACAACGCTGAACACGGTGCAAATCTGTTTGGGTTGAAGGAATTCGGGAACATCTACACCCGTTTGATGAACCCCACAACGGATGTCTTTGAAAAGCGCGTTGCAGCACTGGAGGGAGGGGTGGCGGCCGTAGCGACCGCATCAGGTCAGTCAGCTCAGTTTTTAGCGATTACAAACTGCATGCAGGCAGGAGACAACTTTGTTTCCACATCCTTTCTGTACGGCGGTACTTACAACCAGTTCAAGGTGCAATTTCCGCGCCTAGGGATTCAGGTCAAGTTTGCTGATGGCGACGATGTTGCCAGCTTCGCGGCACAGATTGATGACAACACCAAGGCGATCTATGTCGAAGCGATGGGTAACCCCCGCTTCAACATTCCCGATTTTGATGGCCTCTCCGCACTCGCTAAGGAACGTGGCATCCCTCTCATTGTCGATAACACACTCGGTGCGGCAGGAGCTTTGATTCGACCCATTGAGCATGGCGCTGATGTGGTGGTGGAGAGCGCCACGAAATGGATTGGTGGACATGGCACCAGTCTTGGTGGTGTGATCGTTGATGCCGGCACTTTCAACTGGGGCAATGGCAAGTTCCCGTTGCTGAGTCAGCCGAGCGCTGCTTATCACGGCCTTGTTCACTGGGATGCCTTCGGTTTCGGAAGTGACGTTTGCAAAATGCTGGGGTTACCCGATGAACGCAATATCGCTTTCGCTCTTAGGGCAAGGGTGGAATGTCTTCGCGATTGGGGACCCGCTATCAGTCCCTTCAACAGCTTTTTGTTGCTGCAAGGCTTAGAAACATTGAGCTTGCGCGTGGAAAGGCATGCACAAAATGCGATGGCTTTGGCGACCTGGTTAGAGCAGCATCCCAGTGTTGCTCATGTGAGCTATCCCGGATTACCCAGCGACCCTTATCACGCAACTGCCAAGCGCTATCTCACAAATCGTGGAATGGGCTGCATGCTGATGTTCTCCCTGAAGGGTGGCTACGACGATGCGGTGCGTTTCATCGACAGCCTCAAGCTGGCAAGCCATCTCGCCAATGTTGGCGACTCCAAGACGCTGGTGATTCATCCAGCCTCCACGACCCATCAGCAGCTCAGTGCCGATGAACAAGCCTCAGCCGGTGTCACTCCGACCATGGTGCGGGTATCAGTGGGCTTGGAACACATCGAAGACATCAAGGCTGATTTTGAGCAGGCTCTGGCGACCTGATTTTGGGAGAGGCGGTTGGTCACTTGGAGTCCAAGGCTGAGGTGATCAATCGCTTTGAGGATGGTTAGAACTCCCCATCATTTGACGCACTCTGACTGAAGTCACGGTGCATGAGCCCTGGCTACGTTGAACAGAGAAAACCTTGCATAAAAAAGGCCGCTCGTCATTGCATACATGATGAATCAAACTCAGTCATTGGAAGGGATCTGAGCTGATGGCACTGATACTTCCTCGGAACTATCACAAGATCACCGCTGTTGAACGGAACAGGATCTCTTGGATTGAACCCGAGCAAGCCGAGCGTCAGGACATTCGCCCCCTGCGCATTGGCATTCTCAACATCATGCCTTTAGGGAAGCAGTACGAATTCAACCTGCTGCATCCTCTGGGTCTATCGGTTCTTCAGATTGAACCGATCTGGATTCGCCTTCAATCCCATGCTTACCGAAGCTGGGATCAAGCCCATCTCAACCAGCACTACGTGAGCTGGGATGAGGCACAGTCACAGCGTTCATTGGATGGATTAATCATCACAGGTGCTCCAGTGGAGCACTTGGCGTTTGAAGAAGTCACCTACTGGCCAGAACTGGTTGAACTGATCAGCGAGGCTCGTCAATCTTGTGCCAGCACCCTCGGACTGTGCTGGGCTGGGTTTGCTCTGGCTTATCTCGCTGGAGTGAACAAGGTCACCTTTGATCGGAAATTGTTTGGGGTGTTTCCGATGCGCAGTCTTGTGCCTGGTCATCCCCTGATGGGGACCCAGGATGATCAATTTCTTTGTCCGCAAAGCCGTCATGCGGGATTACCTGATGCGGCGATGGAATCGGCTCAACGCCAGGGTCGACTGAGGCTTCTCGCCTATGGAGAGAAGGTGGGCTACACCATCTTTGAAACGCCAGACCAGCGTCAGCTCATGCATCTCGGCCATCCGGAATACAACGTTGGAAGGCTGCAGGGGGAAATGGAGCGCGATCGAGCCCGCGGCGATGTTCCTCCGCCTGAAAATTTTGACTCTGACCACCCCAGAACCCTGTGGCGTTCCCATCGCAATTTGCTTTTCCAGCAGTGGTTATGGTTCTGTTACCAACGCGTCAGCCTTCAGTCCTGAAGTGGATAGTTGCTTCTTTTTTGTTGTTGTTTTGATTGGCCGTTGAGCGGCATCGCGATTGAGTTCCCGCTCCAAGGCGGCAATTCGTCTCTCTCTTAAACAGTGCCGACAGCCTCCTGTGGTTTGGAGATGCTTCTCCGGAGTGATGTTGATCAGTTGTACCGGATGCTTGTTACAACGAATTTTGACCGGGCTTTTATAGCTGCGGTATTTGATCTCCGAATAATCGAAGTGATCACCGAAGCGCTCACGCGCCCGTTTGAGAAATTCCTCTTCCGTGATACGAGCTGCCATGGGAAGAATGTATGGGGAGTTGCCTCGAAGTTTTCGTCTCTGTTATGGCTCGTTACCGGTTTGTTTCAGGTAAGACCCACGAGTGATGAGCTGGAACCATCGTGTTGGCTGGCTTGAACCGCAGGCGTCTGCTTACTGGTTTGGCCTTTGTCAAAAACAGATTGTCTGGGAGCAGCCCCAAGTTCGGGTCTACGGCAAGTACCACCGTGTGCCGAGATTGTCGGCTTTTCTCGCCGATTCTTCGGTGTCTTACCGCTATAGCGGTGTGATTCATCGAGGCCAGGGCTGGCCTGACTGGTTTGCACCCTTGCTTGAGCAGGTGAATGAGAGTTGCTCTGCCCAATTCAATGGTTGTCTGTTCAATCTCTACAGGAACGGAGATGACCGCATGGGCTGGCATGCCGATGACGAACCAGAGATTGATGCCAGATGTCCAATCGCGTCCCTTTCTTTTGGTGCCACCAGGGCATTGCAGTTTCGTCATCGCCAAAGTCGCAGTCGAGTGGAACTCGCACTTGCCGATGGCGACCTGCTGGTAATGGAACCTGATTGCCAACGGTTATGGATGCACGCCCTTCCTGTTCGCAAGAGGGTTCGCACGGCAAGGATGAACCTCACGTTCCGAGTCTTTCTCCCAATGTCTTCAGCAGCACAGCCCAAATTGGCACCGTGACGATCGCCAGGAGGGTGCTGCGCCAAATGAGTTGTGCGGCAGCAGAGCTGTCTGCCTGCTCGGTTTCTGCCATGAGGAGGACGGAAATGGCAGTGGGAGCTGCAGCTTGTAGGACAAGGGCCTGACGTGCGAAAGCACTGATAGGAAGGACCAGGGTGAGTCCTAAGACGAGTGCAGGAAACAACAAAAGTTTGCACCCCAGAGCAGCATTCAACGCTTGGCTGGGAGCAATCGGTGCTGCTGTGTTGTGAGTTGCTTCGGATCTCTCCTCTGAAAGGCCTGCAAGTCGCATGCCTACAACGATCAAGGCCAGCACGATCACAACCCTTGAAGGCATCCAGAGTGCGGACGTAATCGTTGTTTGCCATGGCGTAGCCATCACCAGCAAGGCGCCCAGTAGTCCTCGTGACGCAGGACTTGAACTGAGGTGGTGGATCAACACACGCCAACGGTGCGGATGAGCCTCCTGGCTTGATCCAGCCAGCCAGATGGGTCCAAGGCCCCAAGACAGGAGGGTTGCACCGAAGTCGTATCCGATGCTGATCGAAAGGGCCTCCGGGGGGAGTAAAGCCAGAGCGACCGGAATTCCGAAATAAGCCGTGTTGCCGACGCAACTCCCCAGTTGAAGCGTGGGCGAGAGCCACTGATCGCTCTCTCGGCGCCAACGTCTGAGCACCAGCAGCATGCCAAAGATGGCGGCCGCGGCCGTGGCCGCCGTGCTGAGGAGTGAGCTGTTTAATCCACCTTTCAACAGCAATCCCATCAGGCTGATGGGAACGCCGTAACGCACGAGTGGCGTTGCTAGGGGCTTGACCCACCCTGGTTTGAAGCGTCCAAGCAGATAACCACCAAGAAGGCCTGGAATGAGTTCAGCCAGGAGGCGCAGCACGGTTAACTCAGATCCAATTCAGTGACAGCAATGTGTCGTGGTTCGTGAAATGAAAATACCTAGCATGTGAGGTATTGCAAAATAGTTTTCTCGTCTGCTCCAGCAAGCGCGATGTGTTGGTTAAGGGGTCGCCTGTCGTAGAAATTAAAAACGGATTGATGTGCCTGATCTGATGGATCAAAGGCGCCAACCTGTATTTCTGTGAGCTCTCTTTGTTTGAGCGGTTTATCTGTAGGGAGTTCATTAGGTCCCTCTAACCCTTTTTTCACCTGTTCCCGTAGCGACGGTGCGGAATTGAGTAGAGCCTCTAGCTCTGCCTCTAGCCGCCTGTAAGCAGCTCCATACCTAACCAATGCTTCCGCATGGTCAGTGGTCTTCAGAGACCGAATGAGAGTGCTTTTGCCAACTGCCTTGCGGTCTTTCTCTGGAACCCACAGACGGACGTACCAAGTAGCGCCTCTATTGAGTTGTATTGGACCTTTACGTCTCCTGCCCATTGATACCTAACACGATAACTAACATGATGCCGGAGGATTTCCAGTGATGACAAGCGTTTTCGTCGAATTAATCGGTTCCAATCAGGAGGCGAAAAATCGCGCTGTCTGCCAGATCTCGGAGAAGACTAGGAGTATTTATGGCGATGTGCCAAAGTCTCAGCTGTCCCACGACAGGTGTTCAGTGGCTGTTTCGGCTCCTTTCTGTTCCATTCCCCAGAGAGTTGTGCGGCTCAGTGAAGCCTTGCAAGCGCAACGTGAGCGCTTACAGGAGCGTTTGGCTGAGCAAATCAATAGCCTCCCTGTAGGGAATGAAAGCTGGCTGCAGACTGAAAGGGAGCTCGTGGCCGCCGAGCGCGCCCTGCACGAGTTGGATGGACGTTGTCAGTTAGTCATTTGATTGAGGAAGCGCCTGCTGCGCTCTTCTTTGGCATGACTGAAAAATGTCGTCGCATCTGACAGTTCCACCACTTTTCCTGCATCCATAAACAGCACCCTGTCAGCGACCTCACGGGCAAATCCCAGCTCATGCGTGACGACCACCATGGTCATTCCTGCTGAAGCAAGCGCGCGCATGGCATCGAGAACTTCTTTCACGCGTTCTGGATCGAGTGCACTGGTTGGTTCGTCGAACAGCATTACCTCTGGATCCATCGCCAAGGCTCTGGCGATCGCCACGCGTTGTTGCTGCCCGCCACTGAGTTGGGCAGGACGTTTCATGGCTTGATCAGCAATCCCCATTTGGGTCAGGAGCGACATCGCACGGAGTTCGGCCTCTTTCTTGTTGGCCTTTTTGACGCGGATTGGAGCCAGTGTGATGTTGTCCAGTATGGAGAGATGGGGAAATAAATTGAACTGTTGAAAAACCATTCCAACTCTGCGCCGGATTCGTTTGATCTGTCGCTCTTCATGGTTGGAATCCAACTGAATCCCTACGATTTCCAACTGGCCTTCATCAATGCTTTCCAAGCCATTGAAGGTACGGATCAAGGTGCTTTTCCCTGAACCAGAGGGCCCCATGACCACGAGAACTTCGCCAAGGTTCACGCTGAGATTCACCTCATCAAGAGCTCGATGATCGTCTGAGTAAGACTTGCTAACGGATTGCGCTTGAATGGCGATCGTCATAACTGTTGTGTGGATAGGAGCGGTCTTAAGAGCCAGTCGATAAGTGTCCTTGACGTTCAATTCGCTTCGCTAAGAGGGCCATCGCTGAACAGAGCAACCAATACACACCAGCAAGCCAGACATAAGTCTCAAGATGACGGCCGATGTAGTCAGGGTTTGCCAGCAAGCTTCGGCTAATTCCTAGCAGTTCTATCAATCCGAGAATCGCCATCAAGCTGGTGTTTTGCATCAATCCGATCGCTTGGTTGGTTAAAGCCGGAACAGCGATCCTTAGTGCCTGGGGAAGAATGATCAGTCTCATCGTGAGAGACGCATTGAGACCCAGTGCCGCTGCCGCTTCCGCTTGCGTGGGTGGGATGGATTGCAGTCCTCCGCGGACATCTTCTGCTACATAAGCAGCTGCAAACAGTGCAAAAGCCATCACAGCTCTCAACACTCTGTTGATTTCGATCTCAACTGGGAGGAAGAGAGGTAGGAGCAGTTGTCCGAAAAACAGCACCGCAATGAGAGGAACGGCACGCATGAGGTCGATATAGATCCGGCAGAGCATCGCGACCAAACCCAAATTGGACGTTCTGCCAATAGCAAGCCCTACGCCTAGGGGCAGCGCTAGAAACCCACTCGCTGTTGTCAGTAGCAATGTGAGGGTGAGACCTCCCCAAGCGCGAGATGGCACTGCTTGGAGGTTTGCGGATCCAGCAAGCAAAACGACTCCTGTGGGCACCATGAGGATCCATGCCCAGGGAAGGCAAGGTCGGAGGCGTTTCAGCGGTTGGGGTAAGTGATCACTGCCCAAGGTGGTGATCGTTAGCAACAGGAGAACGACCATCCAAACCAAAGGCCTCCAGCGTTGATCAGCGGGGTAACTGCCAAAGGCAAACAGCGGAAGGTTGTGAGTGACCACCCGCCAATCAGCTCCTGTGATGAGCCAGGACCCCGTTGACCAAAGAGCCCAAACAATTAAACCGAGAATGAGAACGCTGAATGCGGCCTCAATCGGTTTTTGGCGCCAACGCCGATAGCGCTGCTGCCGAGGTTGGAATTCTCTCGCCATTAGCTGGCGGCTGGTGGTGCATCCGTGGGCTTGAGCAAGTTCAAGGCGGAAAGGAAAAGCGACACTCCAAAGATGGTTCCCAATGCCCAGAGGCTGTCAGTGGGCCATTCGATCACCAGCAGCAATCCGAGCACGGCAGTCACGATTCCATCCACCACCACAAGACCACTTGCTGGTGCGTGGGAACTGGCTCCTGTTGCTAATTCCATCACCCCTTCAACAAGCAAAAGGACGCCTGCAAACAGCGTGAGGCTGATTTCACTATCGATAGGGTCGATCAGAATAAAGACAGCACCGCCGATGTAGAGCAGACCTGACAAGCCTTTAAAAAGTTTCCCTTGATTGGTTGGAATATCTCCAATCCGAAGCAGTTGATTCAGTCCAGCTACGAACACAATCCCTCCCAATCCAATGGTTAGAAGGGTTGCTGAAGCAAAGGGCAGCAAAATCGCTACAACAGACGCCACAATCAAAAGGACTGCAGCGATACGGCGAGTATTCATGACAATGGACTTATACAACTTCAGTTTAATGATGGTGCTGGCTTTTTAAAACAGCGCGGTTCAGCAGCTGCATGCCTCCATTGATCAGCAAGTTCAGCAGTAGAAAACTCAGCAAAAGCAGCAAAAATCCTTCGATCGCTCGACCCGTTTGCGTGATGGTGGTGTCACTCACTGCGTAGAGATCGGCGTAGCCAACGGCAATCGCCAGGGTGCTGTTTTTGGCCAGATTCAAATATTGACTGCTGAGTGCAGGCAGAATTGCAGGAAGAGCCTGGGGAAGGACGATTCGGCGTAACCCAAGTCCCTCTGTCATGCCAAGACTGCGGAAGGCTTCCCATTGTCCGCGTGGGACGGAATCGAGACCACCGCGAACCACTTCTGCAATGGATGCTCCCGTAAACACACTGAGTCCCACGAGGACAGCTGCAAACTCCACACTGAGAGTTACTCCAAGCAAGCTGATGCCCTGATTGGACAGGTGGATCACGGCTCCAAGGGGTGCAAATGGCTCTGAGGGAAGTCCCAGAAAGGCAACGAAGTACCAGAACAGAAGCTGCAATAGAAGAGGAATCTGACGAATTGATCCCACATACAGAGCTGCTAATTGCCTTAACAACGGATTCAGGCTGCGGCGAGCAGCACCGGTGCTGACGCCAAGCAGGGTTGCCAACACAATTCCTGCAACGATCACTCGCAAGCTGTTCAGCCATCCCATCAGCAGCGCCCAGGCTGTGCTGTCTGAAGGTTGATACGGAAGTGGGTGCTCACTGAGTGCGAAACCTGCGGGTCGCCACAACCAATCAAAACTGAGACCTAGCCCTGTTCTTATGAGATTGACGGCGAGGTTGTTGATCAGAATCCCCATCACTGTGAGGAGAACAAGCACGATGATGAGTTGCCACCACCAGCGTTTTGAACGATTCATTGGAACGGGGGTGAGGTCAGGACTCCTCCATTCCTGTACAGATTATTGAGGCCCCTTGGAATAGGAACAGCACTGTCCGGACCGAGATGTCGATTGTAGATTTCACCGTAATTACCTACTGCTTGGATCACCTTCACAATAAAATCGTTGTTTAAACCTAGTTTTTCGCCTAATTCACCTTCAACGCCAAGAAATCGCCTCAATTGTGTGAGTTCAGGTCGACGTTGGGCTTCTTCAAGTTTGTCTCCGATGTTTTGTTGTGTAATGCCTAATTCCTCTGCAGCGATCAACGCATAGATCACCCAGCGCATGGCGTCCGCCAGACGCTGATCACCACCTGCTGCAAGTGGAGCGAGGGGTTCTTTGCTCAAGACTTCAGGAAGAATGACGTGTTGCTCAGGGTTGTTGAATCCGGATCTTGCCGCGGCGAGCTGAGAACGATCGGACGTCATTGCACTGCAGCGACCTTGGAGGTAGCCAGCGATCACTTGGTTGAGATCCTGATACTTGATGGGTTTGTAGTCGATCCCTCTGGCCTGAAAAGCATCGTTGAGGTTTTGTTCGGTCGTGGTTCCTGAGCCCACGCAGATGGTCTTGCCTTGTAGGTCGTTGAGATCGGAGACCCCACTTTGACGCTTGACTAGGAGCCCTTGACCGTCATGGAAGACAACAGGGGCGAAGCTGACACCATTTCCTCCGACGGCATCTCTACTGAGGTTGAACGTGGTGTTGCGCGATAAGAGGTCAATTTCTCCAGTTCTAAGTGCTGTGAATCTTTCTGGAGCGGTTAAGGACCTGTATTGCACCTGATCAGGGCTTCCAGTAAGTGCCGCTGCAAAGGCTCGACAGATGTCCACATCAAGTCCCGCGAAGGAACCATCCCTTCGCAGAAAACTAAACCCTGGGATCTTGCCGCTCACTCCACAGCGAAGCTCAGCTCTCCGTTTGATGAGATCGAGTCTTGACGCACCGCCTTCTCCAAGCGTGGCACATCCATTCAAAATGAATAGGAAAGAAACCAGCGGCAGCGCAAGAAGATGGACTCTCATCTGTTTGTCTCTGGTAAGGAACAAGTGTGTCAGACCTCGTTCATCTCGACTGATCGTTCTTGTCAATTCAAAGAACTGGTTTAGTTTCCGCAAGTGTCCGTTAACAGTTCGATGATCCGAACCCTTGCGGGATCCGCCCTGTTTTCGGCATTGTTTTTATTTGGAATAGTTTCCCCTTCGATGGCTTGGGAGGAGACTGATCAACAAGCTTATTACAATAAAATGTCTCTTTTAAAAGTCATGCTCGAAGGGGCTCGGATGAGGGCTGTTGAAACGAATGATTTGGAAACACTGTGTCTCATCATGAGCATCGGTAATGACGTAACGGTTCGCTATGTTGAGTTAAATCCGAATGACGTTGAGATAAGTAATCGTCTCGATGGTATGCGGAATGATATGACGGCTTGTTTGGCACTCCTTTATAACAAGAAATAGTCATCAAGTTGGTTCGTGATCACCCATGACTACCTTCGGGCTGGCTTCCAATCCTTTCAAACAGATTCAAGCTTTCTTTATTTAACCCCTCAACATTTACGACGGATCCACCAAGTCTGAGCTTGCGGATGAGTTGGTTAAGTGCTCCAACACCACTTTGGTCCCAAATATGTGCCTGGCTCATGTCAATGGTGATTCGTGCTGGATGTTCGTGAACATCAAATCCCTGTAAAAAATAAACTTTGCTCACAAAGAATAGTTGACCCCTTACGACATAGCGACATTCGTCAGTGTTGATTTTAATCGCTTCAACACTAATGACTTTTGCAACTTTACGGCTGAATAAAATACCTGCAAGAGCAACCCCGGCAAGGACTCCAAGCGCAAGATTGTGGGGCGTTGTGAGCATGGTGACTGCAAAAGTCATCACCATCACGGCAGTATCACTTTTGGGGATATTTCGGATATTTCGCAAGCCAGCCACGTCAGCTGTACTCACTGCAATTCCAATCATCACAGCGACCAAAGCTGCCATGGGGATTTGCTTAAGCCAAGTACTGGCAAGCAAAATCATTGCTAAAAGGCTGACTCCGGATGACAGGGTGGAGAGGCGTGTTCGGCCACCATTGTCGATGTTCATGACTGATTGGCCCACTAACGCGCAGCCAGCCATTCCTCCAAATAGGGAGGACACGATGTTTGCAATTCCCTGACCTTTGGCTTCAGTATTTTTGTTTGAATTGGAATCAGTTCTCTCGTCAAGAATGTCTTGAGTGAGGAATGTCTCCATTAAGCCAACGAGTGAGATCGATAAAGCTGTTGGTAAGACAATTCCAAACGTTTCTAAATTAAAGGGAACCCTTTGATTGCTAACATCGCCAAAGGGAAGATTGAAAAAAGGCAGACCATTAGGAAGCTCTCCAAGGTCCACAACCTTAGGAATGTCTAGTTGCAGCCCCATACTGATAGCTGTAATCACAATGATCGCTACTAGCTGGGAAGGTAAGGCGCGTGTAATACGTGGTAGGCCATAAATGATGACAAGTCCAAGCAAGACGAGTGCCCAGACAACGGGGATTTGACTTCCGCTTAGGGCGTGCATGGCATGGTCATTTCCAGCTTCCCCAAAGTGAAGATTGATCCCCAATTGAGGAAGTTGAGCCTGAAAGATCAATAAAGCAAGAGCATTCACAAATCCGCTTAAGACGCCCAGAGGCACGAACCTCATCTGATAGGCCAGGCGTAAGTAACCCCAGAGAATTTGGAAGACGCCGGTGAGAATGCCTGCGGCCATCAAGTAGGCCAGCCCTAGTCCTTCTCCTCTTGCATTTCCTGTCGCCACCAATCCGGTCATCAACAGGGCTGTTGATCCCGTTGCGGAGGTGATCATCGCTGTTCGTCCACCGACGAAGGCAATCGTTATGGAGAGACAAAAGGCTCCAAACAATCCAACCCTGGGATCCACGCCTGCAATCCCAGAGAATGCGATCGCTTCTGGAATCATCGCGAAGGCCACGACCAGTCCCGATAGAACATCTCGTCTCGGATTGCTGAACCAGTTCTGAAGTCCCATTGCGGGAGAGGAAGCCATGGGCGTCTGTGCCACTTTCTTTTCAGGGAACGCGTTAATGCTGAATATCCTTTTCTGAGGACATACAGGCAGGCGCCGAAGATTACCGCGGCTCTGCCTGGGTTTTGTCAGAAATCGCTCTTAGGCAGCGGGAACGCAAAAGTTGCTGATGTCCAGGATTCGACGCGAATGACTGCTGACTCGTCCACACTCAAGCCATAAGTGCGTCGATCCTGAGGCTCGCTTTGGCTTGTTCGAGGGGCTTGAAGCTCGAATCAGCGATCAATGGATCGCCATCAGTACTGAGAGTTTTTGCCTGATCGCTTGGCTCAGATGAAAACCGATTGGCAAGACTGCGATTGGATGTGCTGTGAATTGGCTAAGCCCAGTTGAATCGTCGACCTTGGCTCACGCGTTTTGCTAACCGTTGCCGAGTGAATGTTGGTTGAGGGAGCGGTCTTCATCCCAGTAAAAGTTGATCTGTGGAAAAGGAGAGCATTTGTAAGCCCATAAACTCCTAAAGATTGTGAGTTAGGCCAGCCATCTCAAGAGCACTTGCTTCAAAGACGGAATGCTCCATTCCTGGAGTTCTTCATCAGCTGCCCACTGAATAGCGCGAACACGTTCCGCTGGGCACTGAACTGCACCAGTGATCGTTTGAAAAAGATCGAGCTCCTTGGCATTCATGTCTGTCGAATCATCACTCTCTCGTGAAACCATTGCAGTGAGATAAGCAAGTTTGACTGCAAGATCTCGTTCCTCCTTTGTCTTGAGCGCTCTCAAGCGGTTCAAAAGCTCATCACGCACAATCCTTTTGGTGCTTCCCCTCGCCACACTTTTATGATTTGACAGCGACGAATAACCTTCAACAAGCCTGTTTCTCAAGGCATCACGATCTTCTTTAAGACCATAGCTATCAATAAGCGACACGATCAAATCCTCTTCTTCCTGAGACATTGATCCATCACAGTAGGCAACCTCCTGGATAAGTTGAAGCAGGGTTATTGAACTGCTTTCGTTCATTTTCTTGTCATCTTCTTCTTGGCTCTATAGCATCTTTTCGCCTTGGGCATCACTCAGCTCCTTATTAATTATCACTCTGATGAGGACCATCTGCCCTTGGGTGAGGGCAATGCTGTCAGAAGGTCGTCAGTCATTATCACTTCTCTTGTTGCTGACGTTCTCCATCTCCTTAAGAGAGCGATACGTGAGCGGCTTTTCGATCTTCACGACTCCATAGCCGAGAGAAACAAGCTCCTGAACGGCCTCAGCAAACTTCTTAGATCCCATTCGTCTGATTGCTCTATTCCCCTGTTGTTTGGCCGATTGCCATGTGCAGCCATCAGCTTGGAAGCCGTGCTGATGCACATGGCGCATCAGCAGCATTGTCTCTGTGGCTTCCACCCAAAGCTCGTCAGTCTTTACTTGAGACATCTGTCCTCCTGGTCATTAAAGATAAGCATTCGTCCTCGTTTTTTCAGTCCATTACCATGTTGTTGATCATTGCTGTAGCCGCTCAAGTAAAGACGAAATGGATGGTGCCTCAGCTGGTTCAATTCATTCATGAGTATCTGCAGTGAATCTCCGGTGCTGAAGTGATTTTGGTGCAGTGTAAGCAAGATCTCAGCACTTTTTAATGCCGGTCATCACCTCGTCTATTGATTTGGGAGATGGTGTGTTCATCGGGGGGAAACAACCCTTGCTTTTCACTCACATGTCTCAAGCAAATGACTACTTTGTTCATTGCTCAATTGACTGGCCCTGGGCTACAAAATATTGACCCCGTAATGGTGACTGGTGGTAGTAAAAAATAAAGTAGGACATTGGATCAAAAATTTCCTGGCTAATGCTAATGAAATGCAGAGTGTAGTGGCTATGTTGATGAGGTGATCAACGTTGTTGATGAAATGATCGCTGGCAAGTGTTGTGCTAATTCCTGTCTATTGGTTGATAAAGCCACGCTAAGAGCGGTGTTGATTGTTGCGACAGGTCATTCTCTTGGCAGATATTTTCTACTAATTAGACCCGCTATCTAGTGGTGCCCTCGCTCTTTTAATTCTTTTTCGTGTCTTGTCTTCAGAGCGGTGGCAGTAACCCACGGGGGTCCTTACGCGACTTCAATTGATTGAGGCCTGGAAGCCAGTCTTGAAAGGCGTCATTGAGTTCTTTTTTATGGCAAGACAGATGTGGATGGATCTGAGTGAGGTGAACGCCCGGGCAGTAGTCGGAGAGGAGGTTGTTGGTGCGCATCAACCATTCCAGTGCACGTTCTCGCCCCTTTGCATCACCTGCAGTCCATGCTGCGCTGACCCATGGTTTCCAGATGGCATCGCGATGTATGAAAGATGTGCGTGAAACGGGAATCAGAGCACTCATTCCCCCAAGTTGCTGAGCACTGATTTGGCATCCGATATGAGGACGGTTGCTTATGAGTTCATTGAGGTCTGCGATCAGTGACGGCAATCGTTGGCTCCAGGCAGGCCCCAGCCTGCTGATCACTTCGTTATGAAGGTGTCCCTGTGCAGTGTTAGATCTTGCCAGCGTTCCAAATGGGGGCTGAGCATGTTGGCCGGCAACGATCGTCATGCTGGATTCAGCGCAGTAGCCCAGAAGGGTTCTCAGCGACTCCATTGCTTTCATCCCTGCAGGGTCGTCAGCGCAGCAAGTGATGAAGAGCTCAATTTTTTCGTTCCAGGCCCACTGCAAGCTGGCACTGTGGTTCCACTGTTCTGCCTCCTCGATGGCGACGGCTAGTTGATGAATGCTGCCTACGCTTCGCCAAATCACTAATGGTGTGAGTTTCTGAGTACGCAGTCGAATCGCAGTGACAACCGCCAGGAATGGAGCGGCACCGAGCAGTCCTCTCCACTGTTGATGCGCTTCGTTGTCAATGTCGATTTCAACGCTTGCTCGGTTGGCCGGGTCTGAAAGGTCGAAGCTGTCTCCGTTTCCCCAGACACCTCGCAGTCCCACGATGTGATCCATGGCGAGACCCTGGGATCGGGTTAGTGGGCCGATGCCACCAGTTAAGACAAAGCCACACCCTGGAATGGTGGATAAGCCAACCGGGATCGAGCGTCCACGGTTTTGAAGACCTTCTAAAACTTCAGCCATGGTGAGCCCTGTGCCAATCTCCACTTCATCTGTTTCTTCGCTGATGATCAGCTGGCGATGGCCCGCTCTTAAGTCGAGTGTCCAGAGCCCATCGGCAGCACAGCGACTGCTGGTGCCCCCTGCGCAAATCAACAGTGGGGTTGGCTGGACTCCTTGGCGTATCTGGTTGGAAAGGGTGATTCCATCAGACATGATCCAACCGGCTGGATGTGAATCGTCCGCCAGTGGATTCCAAAGCGCAGCATGCTTTGTCACGTTGTGACTCCGATGCAAGCCGGTGGTCGTGGCAAGACCATCAAGCGCGAATCAACAATGCCGAGGATAGTGTCGTGGGAGTGGAACGAACCGAGTGAGTTCAGAGCCGATTGCGTCGCAACCATCGCCCTACGGCGTTTTGATTTGTGGTCATGGGAGCAGGAATCGTTTAGCGGTTGAAGAATTTGAACGTCTTGCGATCGGTCTGCGCCGGCGCATGAGTCCTATTTCTGTTGAACACGGGTTTTTGGAATTTGCCAATCCAATCCTTAGGGATGGTTTGGATCGCTTAAGAGAGCAAGGGGTGGAGCGGGTGTTGGCGATTCCGGCCATGTTGTTTGCAGCAGGCCACGCCAAAAATGACATCCCTTCAGTGCTGAATACCTACAGCGCTGAAACGGGCTTGGAGATCGAGTACGGCAGAGAACTAGGTGTTGATCGATTGATGATTGCAGCCGCAGGCGCTCGGATCCAAGAGGCGTTGGATGCCAATCCAGACGTTCCCTTGTCCGACACCATGTTGGTGGTTGTAGGACGGGGGTCATCGGATCCCGATGCCAATTCCAACGTCGCGAAGGTCGCACGGATGTTGGTGGAAGGGTTTGGCTTCGGCTGGGGTGAAACCGTTTACTCCGGGGTGACGTTCCCGTTGGTGGAGCCAGGGCTGCGACATGTAGTGCGCCTCGGTTTTAAGCGCATCATCGTGTTCCCCTATTTCCTGTTTTCTGGTGTTCTTGTGACCAGGATCCGCCAGCACAGTGAACGCGTCGCTAACGATCACCCCGAAGTGGAATTTCTGCATGCCTCCTATCTCGGAGATCACGCAATGGTGCAAGACACGTTTATCGAGCGGGTCGATGAAGTTCTTGGTGGTGAGACAGCGATGAATTGCTCGCTCTGTAAATACAGAGCACAGGTGCTGGGTTTTGAGACTGAGGTGGGCTTAGCCCAGGCCAGCCACCATCACCACGTGGAGGGATTGACCGATGGCTGCGATCTGTGTGAGCTCGAATGCACTGGTGCTTGTCAGCCCGATGGTGTCCCAATTCCGCTGGGTGGTGGGCATCAGTCTCATACGCATGGAGACCACTCCCATGACCACGCCCATGACCATGACCATGGGCATCACCCCTACCCGCATGCTGAACATCCCTTAGGTCCCAGCACCCTTCGTGGTCGCCTTGCAGATTCGAAGACGGACGCCTCTGAACCATGAAGAACTGCTCAGACCAACGAACTCCAATCGTCTTGTCTCACGCAAGTCCAATGAGACTTGTGAATATAAGCGAGGCTAATCAATCAAGTCTTGAGCTTATTGTTCCCTCTTTTTCCACAGATATTGCTTCGTTTTCCACCGGCTTTTGGGCTTGATCCTTGCTCGTTGCTGAGGGGCTGTGGGTTTTCCAATTTTGATTCAATTGAACTTGACACCGCTTTGCAAGTCCGTTTGCGCTTTCAAAAACTGCTCCATGATTATCGAAACCCACTGGGCTGGAATGATTCTCAACAGTGCTTCCCGTAAGACGGGCTGATTGCCTCGGCTTTGACGGCTACCCCCATCGTGTGTCTTCCTAGGTGGTGTTCACCGCTGAGGATTTCCCCCCACTCCATGGATCGATATCACCTTGAGCACTGCGACACTCCTTTGGCTGAATCACTCAGTGACGTAGGACTTTCATTGGTGAGCATGGAAGCAGAAATCCCTGAACTGCTTTATCGCGGAATGAAAGATTTCATTGGATTGAATCCACGCTGGGATCAATACCGTTTGCTCAGCTCTGCAATTGCTCAATTTTTAGTTCAAAACGGTTGTACTGACCGAGCAGTTACCGAACGCTATCTCGACGATCTTTTCATGCGTTCTCAGGCTTGAGAGCCTGCTGGCAAGCTCTCCTCGTGATGGCCATCATCGTCAATGTTGGACTTTGCCACGCCGAAGTGGTCCAACAAGAGCCATCAACGACTAAGACGTTCGGACAGCGCCAGAGTCGATTCCAGGAATCCACAACGCTGTCGTTCTCATCATTGCCCATCGGAGCTCCACCCAGCTCATGCACGTAATAACCAGGTGGAGGAGCGCCTGCTTTCATCGCTTCCAAATTGCCGACAATGGGTTCGATCAGCGGCATCATGACCAGATCGGTTAAGGGTTGAATTTCCCCTCCGCCTAGGGCAATGGCCTCATTCATCAAGGTGTGCATATGAGCCACCATTGCTGTCTCGTTCGTTCCCCATCGGCAGCTGATATGTGGAATGGGGACTCCCCAGCGATCCACTGTTTCCGACAAGGTCACCCTGTTCTGATGGGAGGGAAGAACCTCTCCATGACCAATCAGAAATCCCAAGCGGCAGTCGGGATTCCTTTTTAACCACCAAGGTGGATCAAAGCGATTAATCGCGCCCCAAAGTCCATACCCCCTGGAAAAGGGCAGCGCTCCAGAGCGTTGTGGTGGAAGACTTCCAAAGGGAAGGAAAAAACTTCCAGCTCCCGACAACTGGCTGGTGGGATCAAGTTCTTGGAGAGATTCACGGCCACTCCTGCTTGGGACTTGAAAGAAGCGACACGTTGAGACGTGATCCATCAAGTGACGTCCCAGGCTTGCGGAGGGGTCTTCAAAACCTCCTTCAGTCGCTGACCGTTCTGAGAGCAACAAAAATCGCAGGGACGCAATTGTGGAAGCGCACAGAACCACTAAAGGGGCCTCCAGCTTGATTCGCTCTCCATTGCGTTGATCGATCACAACGACTCCGCTGGCACGACTTCGATCACGGTTCATCAGCAGGCGTTCTGCCAGATGCCCTGACAGCACCTCTACGCGTCCAGTGGAGAGGGCCGTTTTAAGACTGCTTCCAGGACTGCTCGATGGCGGCCATGGACACTTTGGGGATGGTTGATGCGCTGAAAAACCGCGTGAGTGAATCATCTCGATGTCAGCCGAGCCCTGGAGGGCGGCAGCCAACTGTTGTTCCTCTGGGGTGAAACTCAGGGGTGCGATAGTGCAACCATCTGGGAGTTGTGCGAGTCCATCTCTGTTGCCATGAATGGCAAATTGCCTTTCCAGAGCGGAATAATGAGCATCTAGATCTTGATGGGAAATAGGCCAGGAGTGTCCGTGGCCATCCCGCTCTGCAGCTTTGAATTCCAGATCAGAGAGTCGCAGGGTGATTCCACCCCAGGTCAAACTCCTGCCGCCAACTTGGCGCCCTTGTGTCCAGAGGAAAGGTTGATCTTTTGGTGTGGAGTAGGGATAGCGCCGTTCATCGGCATAGAGACGTGGATTGTGTTTCCAATAGCCGGGATGCTGGGCCTGGTTTCGGTGCTGACCGCTGAGCAGGCCACGGACGCGTCTCATGCTGTTGATGGGTTCGCTGCCCAGGGCTTCTTGAGCGCTCAGGTCGGGGCCTGATTCCACCACCAAGACGCGAATCCCTGCTTCAGCAAGCGTTTGGGTGGCTACACCTCCGGTTGCACCTGAACCGATCACGATGGCTTCGAAGGGTTTCAGCGGCACAGCTCGAGCGATGACCTGTTCTTAGTTTCCCTCTTCGCCCGCTGATCGTTTGATCGGAGTGGATGTCAACGTCTCGATGATTCAAGCAGTTGATTGAATTGACATGGTTTGAGGGCCCTGATTTGCCTAAGTAGGTATCAGTCTGATTAATCAGGAGTGGTTCAATCTGTTGATCATGATGGGTATTTCGATGTAGTAGCTGATGGCTTTCTTAGCCTTTAATACTGATGTTGATTGCGAATAGGAGAGGAGGCTTGTCCGCTTATCTGCTACGTGGAGGAGGTTCTGTTGGATTAACTGGCTTGCTTGGGATCTAGTTTTGAGCAACTGATGATCTGACGCTAATATTTTTAGTTTGGCTTTGTTTCAGGGCTGTATTTGTTAAATAATTTTTTGATTCGAATTCTTTTTAAGTGTTGAAAATCCTGCTTGCTCAGGATGCCGGGTTTGGCACGATTCTTGGATTCTCAAGGTGTTGAGAGAATCTGGCATCAAAAAACCCCTCATAAAGAGGGGCTTTGATTTGGTGGCGGGGGGGAGATTTGAACTCCCGACCTTCGGGTTATGAGCCCGACGAGCTACCAGACTGCTCTACCCCGCGCTGACTCCAAAACTATACAACTTGGGGTTCGCAACTCCAGCGATTGTGAGGGTTCACGCGCGTAGTTCTCCCTTCACTTCAAGTCTCACTCCTGGACCCATGATCAACATCTTGTCCTCCAGATCGTCCAGGCTCCCCTGAGTAATCCAATCCAGTTGGCGCAGGAGATGGAGCGCTACAGCCTGTTTGGCCCGGCGAGAGCCATCTTCCACTTTGATCGCCACTCCCAGGCCATCTCCTGTTCTGCTGAGACACTGAACGCCTTCGGCGCCACCTTTGCTGATTACCTGCTGATGCGAGCGGGACATCAACTCGGTGTCGAAACGGCCTTCTCCTGCAACAAGTTTGGGGTGGGCGAGCATGGCTCTGCTGATTTGCTCCAGTTCGGCATGGGTTGAAGAGCCGAGATGGGCATAGAGCAAAGCGATCTGGGAGAGTTGCAAAAGCAGGGTGGGCGCACCGCAGTCATCGCGCTCTGCGACGAGTTCCTCAGCAGGTAGTCCGAGGAATTCTCCAACGCGTCGATTGATCTCTTGCTGCAGTGGATGATCTCCCTTGAGATAGCTCTCCAAGGGCCACCCCATTTTTCTTGCTGTGGCAAGGAATGCAGCATGTTTGCCGGAGCAATTGTGCTCCAGGGGACTATGACCCCATCCAGGAATTGGGCACTGGAGAGCGTCAGTTTCCAGTTGGGCGTTCCAAAGCAGTCGGAACGCTTCCCTTGCGTGTTCGGCAGTCCCTGCATGCGAGGCGCAACTAATTGCCAAGCCTCGATCACCAAAGTCATAGCTTCCAGAGGCGCCACTGCTGAGAGCAGGCAAGGCTTGAAAGGGCTTGAGTGCTGATCTCACGAAGGTTTCATGATTGGCCTGCCCAGCTTTCATCAGGATTCTTCCCTTTGAATCACAGACAACGGCATGCACGCGATGGACTGATTCCACCGATGAACCTCTTTTCAGCACGACCTCAAAAGCAGGACAGCCGGAATTTCTGGTCGATCTGCCGTAGCCAGGAGGAAGTGTCATAGAGGGAGTATCAGTGAAAGAAGGTCAGGGAAATTAAAGGGCCTGACAGAGGCTGGCTCCACCAAGAATCAGCCCTGTTGTTGTGGCCATGGCTCTGCCAAGCCGTCCCAGGATCGGGCGAACTTCATGCTGAGCAAGCAGCAGATCTCGCTCCCGCCAGGACAAGGGTTTTTCCCAAACTTGCCCGTCATACCAACCCGATTCTTCGTATTCCACCCGTTCAGAAAGAAGACGCTTGTGGACGTAACTCCAACCCAACCATTGACGTACCAATAACAACATCGGCAAAACGAGCCCAGAAACAGCACCTGCGAGGACAAGACGGATTGGATCGTGTCTCAAGCTCCAACTACCGCTTGCAATCAGCACCGTGAGAGGAACGATCAGAAGCCAACTCAAAAGCAAAGCCTTGTCTAAATCAATTTGTCGATGACGCGGCCAGGCAAAAAACCACGATTGGCTCAGCTGGGTGAACTCTTCCTGAGGACGTTGGTCGGGAGGAACAGGACAGGAGATAGTCGCAGCCATACGAACAGGTCTCAGAGGCCTACCGATGTTTCAGAAGCTAGATGGGGACGGCGTTCACCGTGACTCCAGAACGCTTCCAAGTCGTAGTAGCTGCGTTCGTTTGATTGAAGGATGTGCACAATCAATTCGCCGTAATCGAGCAGGGCCCAGCGACCTTCGTTCATCCCTTCTTTGCGTAAGGGGAGTCGTTTGGCTTCTTCTTCCAGACGGTCTTCAACCGATCGGGCCATTGCCTTGACTTGAACGTCGCTCTGACCACCTGCAATCACCAACCAATCGGCGAGGCTTGAAACCTCATCAACCCGAATGAGCTGGATATCTACACCCTTGCGATCGTCGCAAGCATCCGCTGCAAGCTCGGCCAGCTGTTCACTATCCATAAACGTTCTCGCTGGTAACGGATTGATTGGAGCCCTGCTGCTGAGCCATTTCTGCTCTTGCTTTTCCTGCGCTTTTGCGTAGTGCCTCAAGCCGGTCCTCGTAAAAGCTCCTCTTTTTCTTTTTGCGTGTCTGTTCCACCAACTCCTTCAGAGCTCCACCCAGACTTTTGTAGGCATTCGGAACGCTGTAGCCAAATCGGCAAGCCAGATCAATCGCCCTTTCGTCGGCTGAGATCGCATCACGAAGACGCTTTTCGGCATTGTTTTTGAGATAGAGGCGATAGCCAGCAAACCCAGACAAGCCCAGGGCCATCAACAACAGCAAACCGTCTTGCACCCAAAGCTCACCAATCGCACCGCCCAGGCCGATGGCTAAAGCAGCCATTTCCCAACCATCTCTAGGAATGGTGTCGTTTTGGATCCGACCAACCTCGTGCCAAAACAGAAGGTTTCTGTGATCAAGCGCAAAGCGGTCCCACAGATCAAGATCAACCTGAATCTCGACCTCATCTCTGCCGATCTCTTCAAGAGTGATCAAAGCAGGTTCCACAGCAGCAGCAGCTTCCACGAACACCCAGCTCTGCATCTCTGGTGGCAGCAACCCTTTCAGTCGCTGGAGCTCACTCATGGTGGATTAAGGACTCCTTTGCTCTAACGCTAGCGACCAACCGACCCGAAAGGTTGCTGATGAAATCTTTCAAGTGCTCCACATGGGAGTATTGGCTGGTTTGGCTGTATTGAAGGCCCATGCCCCGGCGGAACGATCTTCGTCGCATCCTCCTGTTGGGTTCCGGACCGATTGTGATCGGACAGGCCTGCGAGTTCGACTATTCAGGAACTCAGGCTTGTAAAGCCCTGAGGGCAGAAGGCTATGAGGTGATCTTGATCAACTCAAATCCGGCCTCGATCATGACGGATCCGGAAATGGCGGATCGCACTTACGTCGAGCCGCTAACGCCGGACGTTGTCACTCGCGTCATTGAACTCGAGCGTCCCGATGCCCTGCTCCCCACAATGGGAGGGCAAACTGCCCTGAATCTGGCGGTTGCCCTTTCCAAAGATGGAACGCTGGATCGGTTTGGCGTTGAGCTGATCGGTGCCGATCTCAAAGCGATTCAAAAAGCGGAAGACCGGCAACTGTTCAAGCAGGCGATGGAGCGCATTGGTGTTCACGTCTGCCCTTCAGGAATCGCGTCCACTTTGGAAGAAGCGGAATCGGTTGGTGCCTCGATTAGCAGCTATCCACGCATTATTCGACCTGCCTTCACGCTCGGGGGAAGCGGTGGAGGAATCGCCTACAACCCTGAGGAGTTCAGCGCTATTTGCAAGACGGGTCTTGATGCCAGTCCTGTTTCTCAGATCTTGATTGAGAAATCTCTGCTCGGGTGGAAGGAATTTGAGCTTGAGGTGATGCGTGATCTAGCAGACAACGTGGTGATTGTTTGCAGCATCGAGAATTTGGATCCAATGGGGGTCCATACCGGTGACTCGATCACCGTTGCACCGGCTCAAACGCTCACTGATCGGGAATACCAAAGGCTGCGAGACCAATCGATCGCGATCATTCGTGAGATTGGTGTGGCTACTGGTGGAAGCAATATCCAGTTCGCCA
The DNA here is from genome assembly GCF_000014585.1 of Synechococcus sp. CC9311. Classification (NCBI taxonomy): domain Bacteria; kingdom Bacillati; phylum Cyanobacteriota; class Cyanophyceae; order Synechococcales; family Synechococcaceae; genus Synechococcus; species Synechococcus sp. CC9311. The sequence goes on from NC_008319.1 coordinate 1,082,479, forward strand.
TCAATCCTGCTGACGGTGAAGTGGTGGTGATTGAAATGAATCCAAGGGTGAGTCGCTCCTCTGCACTAGCGAGTAAGGCCACTGGATTTCCGATTGCCAAGATCGCTGCGAGGTTGGCAATCGGGTACACCCTCGATGAGATCCTCAACGACATCACTGGAAAGACACCAGCCTGTTTTGAGCCCACCATTGACTACGTGGTCACGAAAGTGCCTCGTTTTGCATTTGAAAAGTTCCGTGGATCTCCCGCTGTTCTGACAACCGCGATGAAGTCGGTTGGTGAGGCGATGGCCATCGGTCGTTGTTTCGAAGAGTCGTTCCAGAAAGCATTGCGATCACTGGAGACTGGCCTGTCCGGATGGGGGGGGGACCGACCGGAGCCATCGTGCTCCAAAACCGATCTTGAACGCTCACTACGGACACCGTCCCCCGATCGAATTTTGGCTGTCCGCAGCGCCATGTTGTCAGGCATGACCGATGCGCATATTCATGAATTAAGTCATATTGATCCCTGGTTCCTTGCAAAGTTAAGAGGATTAATTGATGCTGAGTCTGATCTTTTGAAGGGCAAAAGCCTGGAAGATCTTGATGAGACAATATTGTTTAAGCTCAAGACATTGGGTTATTCCGATCGGCAAATAGCCTGGTTTGTTGATAGTAAAGAATTGAATGTTCGAGAGCGCAGAGACCAGTTGGGTGTGACACCTGTCTTCAAAACAGTCGACACCTGTGCTGCTGAATTTGCTTCCTCCACTCCTTATCACTACTCAACCTATGAACGTCCCCTTTTTCGTTTGAAGCCAGATGGGCTACTTCAGCCCATGGCTCCATCCACTGAGGTTGCTACGGAGACGAGGCCAAAGTTGATGATTTTGGGTGGTGGACCTAATCGGATTGGGCAGGGTATTGAATTTGATTACTGTTGTTGCCACGCCTCTTTTTCTGCGCAGGATCAGGGTTTTGCGACGGTGATGTTAAACAGCAATCCCGAGACAGTCTCTACGGATTACGACAGTAGTGACCGTCTTTATTTTGAGCCGATAACGCTCGAGGATGTGCTCAATGTGATTGAGGCAGAGCGCCCGAATGGAGTGATTGTTCAATTCGGTGGGCAAACACCTCTCAAGCTCGCATTGTCTCTTTTAAATTGGCTCTCCACACCGCAAGGAAAGGCGACTGGGACTCAAATTTGGGGAACCTCACCAGCATCCATCGACCTCGCAGAAGATCGCGAACAGTTTGAGGCCATTCTTCGGAAACTAGAGATTCGTCAACCTCGTAATGGTTTGGCCCGAAGTGAAGTGGAAGCGCGGTCGATTGCTGGCAACGTTGGCTATCCCGTTGTTGTTCGTCCCTCTTACGTATTAGGAGGGCGTGCCATGGAAGTTGTGTACGACGAGGAAGAGCTCAATCGTTATATGAAAGAAGCTGTTCAAGTTGAGCCAGATCATCCTGTACTCATTGATCAATATCTGGAGAATGCTGTTGAGGTTGATGTTGATGCCCTTTGTGATCATGAGGGCACGGTTGTGATTGGTGGCTTGATGGAACACATCGAGCCTGCAGGAATTCACTCCGGAGATTCAGCGTGTTGCTTGCCTTCCATCTCCCTTAGTGAAGATGCTTTATCTCTGATTCGTCGTTGGAGTGAGGCGTTAGCGATCACGTTGAAAGTTCAAGGATTGATTAACTTGCAATTTGCGGTTCAAAGGGCTGCAGATGGACAAGAAAAAGTATTCATTATCGAAGCAAATCCTCGTGCTTCTCGCACTGTTCCCTTTGTGGCCAAAGCCACAGGCGTTCCTTTGGCACGCCTTGCAACGCGTTTGATGGCTGGTGAAACGCTGAGCCAGGTTGGTTTGCTGAAAGAGCCTGTCCCTCCTTTGCAGACCGTGAAGGAAGCGGTGCTTCCATTTCGACGTTTTCCTGGATCTGATTCTCTTTTGGGCCCCGAGATGCGCTCAACTGGTGAAGTGATGGGTTCTGCATCCGATTTCGGTATGGCTTTCGCCAAAGCAGAACTAGCTGCAGGTGAAGCGCTTCCAACCACTGGAACGGTCTTTCTTTCTACGCACGATCGCGATAAGCCGGCTTTGGTGCCCGTGGCGCGCCAGCTCATCGGATTGGGTTTCCAATTGATGGCAACCTCTGGAACCGCTCAAGCACTTCGTAATGAAGGGTTGCAGGTGGAGTCCGTTCTTAAGGTGCATGAGGGACGCCCCAATATCGAAGACCTCATTCGTTCTGGTGGTGTGCAGCTGGTGATCAACACACCAATTGGACGCCAGGCTGCGCATGATGATCGCTATTTGCGCAGGGCTGCGCTCGATTATTCCGTTCCTACCCTCACCACACTGGCTGGTGCACGTGCTGCTGTAGAGGCGATTGAGGCCTTACAAACTCGAACAATCGTGATTCATGCTTTGCAAGACGTCCACGCATCGCTTTCTGGCCAGTAGGGTTTTAAAAGCTTGCTGCTGATCCCTTGACCTCGACCTCCGCGACAGTGATTGCTCCAGGCAGCGATTGCCGGGATGCTTTTCGTGCTGCTTATCAAAACCGCTACACCTGGGATCCAGGATTTTCTGGATATTCAGGTCGCTGCATTTGGCTACAAGGCGACCGTTCTGTTGAAGGAACCTTCCGTGTTGGCGCTGATTTAAAAGCCAAGGTTGAGGGGGTCTCTGATCCTGAAGTTGAAAAAGCATTTGCTTCACAATTGTGGGAAGTTTGTATTCATCGTGTGCGTCGCACATTTGAACAGACCCATTCTGAAAATATATTTACAGCTGGCGATTACACCGATGAAGGCCTCGAAGTCATCATTGGCGGAAAAGGTCAAGGGGATAAATATCGGATTAAAGATGATATTGTCACCATGGTCCACCGTCACATTCATGGAACGGTGGTCACTATTCACACCATGAGCACAACTGACACTGGAAATGGTTATCTAAGCCATACGTACACCAGCGAATATGCCGATCCCAAAACGGGTGAGTCAAAGGGTGGAAAAAGTACGTTTGAGGATCAGTTTGCCCCTCTTCCAGGAAATGGTCCTTGGACCCTTGCCTCACGTCGTATCACTACGGCTGCCGGCCCTGGCTCAGAGGCCTCTGAGCAAACGTTTTTGTTCGAAGATTTGCAGCTTCTGGCATGACACACCAAAAGCTGGGCATACTGCCCAAAGCTTTTGATGTTTAGTGAATTCTCTGCTTTCCGAAATCAATGGCTTCGTTTGGGGGCCGTTCACTCTTTGGTTAATTGGCCTCACTGGCTTGTATTTAATGTTGGGGCTGAAATTTCAGCCCCTAATCCGTATTGGATTTGGTTTTCGCGAAGCGATCGCATCCATCCGTAGTAGCAGTGGTGATGGTGATGTCAGTGCTTTTAAAAGTCTGACGACTGCGTTGGCTGCGACGATTGGCACCGGAAATGTTGCAGGCGTTGCAGGAGCAATCGCGGTTGGTGGCCCTGGGGCCGTGTTTTGGATGTGGATGATCGCCCTTGTGGGTATGGCTACGAAATACGCCGAATCGCTGTTGGCAGTTCATTACCGCGAAGTGGATGAGCTTGGTGAGCACGTGGGCGGTCCTATGTATTTCATTCGCAATGGACTTGGTAAAAACTGGGCCTGGATGGGCTGGTTGTTTGCCTTCTTTGGAGCCCTTGCTGGATTTGGGATCGGTAATGGGGTTCAAGCCAATGCGATGGCTGAAGCCTTGCAAGTGTCGTTTGGGATCCCGCCGTTGTTGACCGGCATCGTCGTGGCTTCGATCACCTTGGCGGTTTTGATTGGAGGAATTGAAAGGATTGGCCAGGTCACTCAGATTGTTGTACCGCTGATGGCAGCTGTGTATGTCATTGGAGCCTTAGTCATTCTCGCTGCAAATCTGGAACAGATTCCTGGAGCTTTTGGTCTTATTTTTTCCAATGCTTTCAATGGAGAAGCTGCTGCTGGTGGTTCACTCGGTGTGGTGATTCAGCGTGGTATTGCACGTGGTGTGTTCTCGAATGAGTCAGGTTTGGGAACGGCGCCGATTGCTCAGGCTGCTGCGAAGCCTGGTGATCCTGTTCTCCAAGGCTCTGTGGCGATGATTGGAACGTTCATCGACACTATCGTGATCTGTTCGATGACAGCTCTTGTGATCATTATTAGCGGTTTGTACTCCCAGGCGGATTATGTTTCCGGGGCTAAGAATGTGTCTCTCACAATTAATGCTTTTGGATCTGCACTTCCTGGTTTTGATTGGATTGTTGTTTTTGGCACAATTTTCTTCACTTTGACAACAATATTGGGATGGGGTTACTACAGCGAGAAGTGCCTTGAATATATGGCTGGGGTGAAGGCAATTCGACCTTTCAGGTTGGTATGGGTTGCTGTGGTTGTCTTTGGTGCGGTGGCTTCGGGGGGTGTGATTTGGACGATTGCCGAGATTCTTAATGGTCTGATGGCGATCCCCAACCTGATCGGCTTGCTGTTGCTTTCCCCAGTAGTGTTCCGATTGACACGTTCTTACGACTTCAAGACTCGTCAGCAATCAACCACGCTCAGTTGATGGTTTTGCTGGAATTACAATGTGATTCAGAATGTTGATTCCTTCGCTATCTATTTGGAACTAATAAGAGTTTTCTTCGCAATAAAACAGCCTTCCGGAACGACCGGGAGGCTGTTTTTGTCTGAAGGGTCAGACTCAGATGCTTGAAAGATCAGGCTGCGTCTTCTAGGGGAGTGACTTCCTTGAGTCGTTCGTTGAGCTGCATGGCCATTGACTGGCGTCCAACTGCGAGCACTTTGAGGGTGTCCTCATGCATACGGAGTTGGGCATCAGCAACCTGCATTCCTCTAACGAGCTCTTTGAGATCATCTGGGAGCTTATTGAGGTCGTAGCGTTTGCCTTCAAAGGTCAGAATTGGATTCTGGTCTTGGGAAACGGAAGAGCTGGTCATCAACGGCAAGCAAACGCCAAGATCTTATTGGCTGTTGCGTTGGTTGAAACCATTCATTCGTTGATGCGGATGAATTGTCGTTCGCACAGTTCTCGATATCTGCCGCCCTGACTCATCAGATCGTCATGGCTGCCCTGTTGGCAAATTCGACCATGTTCGAGAACAACAATGAGATCGGCTTCCTGAACCGTTGCCAAACGATGGGCAATCACAATCACGGTTCGCCCAAGCATGGCTTGCTTGAGCCCAAGTTGAACAGCGGCCTCCGCCTCTGCATCAAGTGCACTGGTGGCTTCATCCAACAGCATCACGGCTGGATTGCCAAGCACTGCCCTTGCAATGGCGATGCGTTGGAGTTGTCCGCCTGAAACGTTGGTGCCTCGTTCCTGAAGACGGGTGTTGTAGCCGTCAGGGAGACGGATGATGAAGTCATGGGCGTTGGCAAGCTTTGCAGCTTGATGGAGCTGTTCCTGTGTGGCTTGTCGGCCAAATCGAATCGCTTCCGCGATCGTTCCAGAAAAAACGCTGCTGCGTTGGGGAACAAGAGCCACTTGTTGTCTGAGGTCGCGCGCGCTGACTTGGCTCAGATCTTTGTCATCACAGAGAAGCTGACCATGATTAACGCGATTAAACCGCAGGAGTAAAGAAAAAAGCGTCGTTTTACCAGCCCCAGAAGGTCCAACAAGGGCCACCACCTGTCCGGCCTTAATGGAGAGGTTGAAGTCTTGAAGAACGGGTTGTCCTGGTATGTAAGAGAACTCGACTTGATCGAAGTTCAAATCTCCGCGCAGGCGACCAAGGGGAATCGATGGCACAGGATCTGCCGGTTCCGAGGGTTCCTTTTCGATTTCACGCAAACGGCGCAGTGAGGATTGTCCCTGCTGAAATTCGTTGTAATTCGCGGTGACATGGGCGATCGGGTCGATCAGCAGCACCAAGCCAGTGAGGTAGCTGATTAGTTCAGGAACTGCAAGATCACCGCTGCTGATTCTGATCGCTGCTAAGACCAGGACTGTGGCGAAACCAAGTACCTCAATGATCCCGACTACGGGATGTTGAAGGGCAACAAGGCGATAGGTGTTGTAGCGAGCTTGCCGGTGCTGATCGATTTCTTCTTCAAACCGGCGTTCCAACCAGGGCTCCGCGGCAAAGGCGCGGACGAGAGGTAGGCCTTCAATGGCCTCTCCCAGCAGACCTGCCAGCTCACTGACCTTTTTTTGACTTCGTTCAGTGGCGATCATCACCCTTGCCCCAAACAGGCTGATCAGCCACGCAACGAAGGGGGCGAGCAGCAGGATCGCAAGCGTTAATTTCCAGTCAAGCCAAAGCATGTAGCCAAGTACGGCCACCAATTGCAGAGCACTTGGGATGCTGTCGTGGAGGGTCTTGTAAATCACCTCACTCACACGATCAGCATCTTCTGTGAGCCGGTAGGTGAGATCCCCGGACGACATTTTCTCCAAGGCACCGAGCTGCACCTTCTGAAGCCTTTGAAAGAGGTCTCTTCTTAGCGACTGGCTGACTTGTAACGCAGGACCTGCAAGCAGAGAGTCTTGACCAAATTGTGCCAGTTTTTGGATCGCAAAGACCAACAGAACGAGGCCGATGACCGGCAGAATTCGCTTGAGATCACCCGATCCCACATCGGGCAAAAGCCTGCCCATCAGTCGCATCAACACCAGTTGACTGCCGACAAAAACCAGCATGCAGAGAGTGCCGATCGTCAGGAGCCGCCTGTGAGGTCGCAGCAGTGGAATCAACCTGCGGAATCCCGCTTCTGATGGCTTCAGCATCAGGTCAGACTATCAATGGCGATAGGACTGACTGGTGCAGGAATGAGACTTGATCAATTCCTTAAATGGATGGGCTGGGTCGCGACGGGTGGAGAAGCCAAGTTGAGGATCCAGGGGGGTGAGGTGCTCGTTAATGGCGACCTTGAGCAACGGCGTGGTCGTCAACTGAAAGCTGGCGATCGCGTCCAAATGGGTGTCGACTCTGCCGAAGTTTCGGATTCTTTTCAGGCTGGGCCTTAAGTTGTCAGCTGCTGAGCTGCAGAGGACTGAAGCGTGCGCAAACCGGTGATTGCTGGAAACTGGAAAATGCACATGACCTGTGCACAAGCCAGGGCCTGGATTGGCACGTTTCTTCCTCTCATTGCAGAGCTTCCCAATGACCGACATTTGGTGGTGGCTCCGCCATTTACGGCTATCAGCACGCTTGCTGAGCTGAGCGAAGGAACCCGCCTTGAACTGTCCAGCCAGAACGTGCACTGGGAGGGAGAGGGCGCTTACACCGCTGAGATTTCCCCGAGCATGCTCAAGGAGCACAACGTCCAGTACGCGATCGTTGGCCACAGTGAGCCTCGCAAGTACTTCAGCGAGAGTGATGAACAGATCAATCATCGGGCTCGATCAGCTCAAACCAATGGATTAATCCCAATTGTTTGTGTTGGTGAAAGCGACGAGCAGCGCAGCCGGGGTGAAGCTGAGCGGGTGATCCGTCGTCAGGTTGAGCAGGGCTTAGAAGGTCTGGACCCCAGCCAGTTGGTTGTGGCTTATGAGCCGATCTGGGCGATTGGTACCGGCAAAACGTGTGAGGCGAGTGAAGCCAATCGCATCTGCGGATTGATTCGTAGCTGGGTTGGCTCACCAGATTTGATCATTCAGTACGGGGGTTCGGTGAAACCAGGCAACATTGATCAGTTGATGGGCATGAGTGATATCGATGGGGTTTTGGTTGGCGGCGCCTCCCTGGATCCTGAAGGTTTTGGGCGGATCGCGAATTACGTCAAGAGCTGACGTTCGATGCGCTGGCCGAAGGATTGGGGCACGCGCACTGCCGTGATGGGAGTGATCAACCTCACTCCCGATTCCTTTAGCGATGGTGGTCAGTTCAACCAATTGAATAGGGCATTGGCTGAGGCGTCGCGTCAGATTGCCTCTGGGGCGGATTGCTTGGATCTGGGAGCCCAAAGCACCAGGCCAAATGCCATGGAAGTGGGAGCGGAAGAAGAGCTCAAGCGGCTGTTACCAACCTTGAGAGCTATTCGTAAAGAACACCCTGAGGTTTTGATCTCGGTGGATACCTTTCTTGCTGCGGTCGCCAATCAGGCTCTTGAGGCTGGTGCTGATTGGATTAATGACGTGAGCGGTGGGCGTCGGGACCCAGAAATGTTCTCGCTGATTGCAAGCGCAGGCTGCCCGTTTGTGCTGATGCACAGTCGAGGGAATAGTCAAACAATGGATCACTGCACCGACTACGGCAGGACTGGAGTTGTGAAAGGAGTCATTAATGAATTACGAGCCGCTACAGAGCACGCTCAAAAAGCAGGTGTGAATCAAAATCAGTTGATCTGGGATCCAGGTCTCGGATTTGCCAAAACAACCGAGCAAAATTTAGCCCTACTCAAACAGCTTGAGAGCATCGTTGCTGAAGGAATTCCTCTATTGCTAGGTCCTTCCCGAAAACGTTTTATTGGGGCTGTTTTGGACGAGCCACGAGCCAATGCTCGACTATGGGGGACTGCTGCGGTGTGCGCACGGGCGGTGGATGCAGGTGTGGCGATATTGCGTGTACACGACGTAGGGCCTATTCACCAAGTGGTAACGATGGCCTCCGCAATTGCTTCCAATCGCTAGAACTTTATTCGCTTAGAGAACCGCAGCATGAGTGAACCAAGCCCAAGCCTCACTCTTTTGTACGACGGTGGATGTCCGTTATGTCTTCGTGAAGTGAAGTTTTTGAAACGCCGGGATCGTGACGGAAAACTTGCTTTTGTAGACATTGATCAAGACGTATATGACCCTGCTCAATGGGAGGGAATTACGTATAAACAAGCGATGACAAATATCCATGCCATTCGGGCGAACGGAGAAGTTTTAAAGGACGTGGCTGTGTTCCGAGAGGCGTATCGCCATGTGGGACTCGGTTGGATCTATGCCCCAACCCAATGGCCCTTGATTGGAACATTGATTGATCAAATCTATGCACTATGGGCTGCACAACGTTTACGAATCACTGGACGGGCAAGTCTCAATGAATTATGTGAATGCAAACGAAATGAATAATATGATTGATTGCATACTCAAGAAAACAAAGCTTGAAATATGATGAGCCTAAAGACGTTTGAACTTTCTGATTGCTTGAAAATTTAATGATAGCGCATATCAAACATCAGTTAGCTTGGCTTCAGTATCAACTGTTGACACATGAAAGCAGGACAATAAATCAATATTAAGTTTATAAACCAGTTTGAAATATTCGCTATTAAGGTATAGCCTGATCAAAACGAAATAAAGTTGTCTGAACAAAGACTAAGCTTAGGCAACAAAATAAATGAATCAAACAATCCTGAAATAATTTAAATAACGAACATGCCAGACTCATTGAGCCGTAGTTGTGCGAAAAAATCTGTCAACTGAGGATTAATATCATTATTGCTGACAAGTATGTCGCCGATCCGGCCACCACTGATACTTTGACGTTCAAGTGCTTGATCTATGGAGGATTGGGAGACCAACCCGAGACTGACAAGTCTTTCGCCAAGCTTTAAACTGTTAAAATCTAGATTAGCAAGACTTTTTGTGAGAAAGAAATCAAGTATCTGGAAGGGGATATTCAAATTAAGCCGAAGAAATTCACCAAATCGCTGTGTATTGGAAAATGGCTGAAATCTGTCGAGCAATTCATCAAGATCTTGATCAGAAAGCAAACCACAAAGAACCAGTTTTCTGCCTAAAGCCTGAGAATTGAAATCAACAGATTGATTTATATGATTTTCATTAGACAGACTCCCCGAAATAATCTCAGGTCCATCAAACTTACTTTGCACCAACGGATCTGATGATAGGAAGGTAAATAACTGATTAGGATCTAAACGTGTCGTTCCAAACTTTTGAATAATTAATTCTTCAACGAATGAAGTCTCCGTGAAGGGAGCAATAATAGAAAAATTGAGGGGAAAAGTGTTTCCTTGACCTAGAACTTCTACTCGAGTCACATCACTTTTTAAAAGAAGTTTAACGGACACGGTATTGATCTTAAATATGCAGTATATCGACAATTATTCGTGTGCAGCGCAAGGATACTGAGAGATTGATGAGTGACTTCTAAGATTACGCTTAAAGTATAATGAAAATTTAAAAAAAGCATTCAAGATGCAACGAATTTGCACTTTTGGGGTCAAAAAGTTTTGACAGCGCAAGAAAAATTACTATGCTTTAAATATTCGATTCACTCATTGTCTAGCCGTGAAACAACTACAATTCAATCCTAATAGTTATTTCAAAAGAAAAGCCTTTAAATACAAACAACTTTTGCATGAGCTATCCCATCATCGATACTTTCAATCCTTAAGGCAATTTGATTGGAAAAAATATCGAATCGGACAAATAATTATTGCTTCCGTATTGATAAATCTGTTAGAGCTATCAGCACCTATCTATATTAATATTGTTTATTCTGTAATTCTTCCTAGGCAAGCAATTGAAAGCTTAATCTTGCTGACAATACTAGTTGTCGTATTAATGATGATTTCGGTTTGGCTAAAGATAATGAGGCTTGATTTGGTCGGTGAAGATAGTGCAAGAGTGACCCATGAGAAACGAGTCAATGCGATTAGTCACTTTGTATCTATTCCAATACGAAGTTTTTTAAAATCATCACCCTCAGAACACATATCTAGACTCAATAGTATTAATTTATTGAAAGACAACTCAGCACTGCAGTCCTTAACAACAGCAATTGATTTAATTTTTTCATTGATATTCATTGTAATCTTATTCATGGTGGGTGGGATTATTGCCTTACCGGTTTTGGTGGGAATTAGTGTATTCTTCTTTAAATCCCTATCATTTGCTAAAGACTTTGAAGATGTTAGCAAAGAACAAGATCAACTAGAGATCAAGCGATTAAACACCCAGATTGATACGGTTGATTCTGTAGATCTAATCAAAGCGAACGGATTAAACACGCAGTATTTAACTTCTCTAGAGCCATTACAAGAACGCCTATCTTGGCGAAGAATGAAAAATAATCAATACCTTTTAAAACACCAAGCGTTCGGCAATCTAGTGAGTCAGGCAACACTTGCAGCAGTAGCCACTCTCGGTGCAATTTTAGTCATCAACGATCGTTTATTGGTTGGTGCTTTGGCTGCAGCAATTTTACTCATCGGTAAAATCTTCAATCCTTGGCAAAGGCTTTCCACATTATGGAGCAGTTATCGAAGCTTAGTGCATTCACAGGATGAATACCAAGCTCTAATGAGCACACCAATTATCGAGGTCAACAACACTAAATCAGTAAATACAATATCTCCAACGAATACAGACATATTCACAATTACAACATCAGAACTCGGCACGCTAAAGATCCACCGCAATGAAAGTCATTGGATTAATTCCAATTCAAATGGTATGGAGATAACAAGAATGTTTGAAAATATTGTTTTAGCTGAAAATGATCAGACAATTCTGCTGAATGATATTCCGCTAAGTGAATATTCTGGATTAGAGATCATTGATAAAATAGCGTATGTAAATCCATCCTTCAGATCCTTTGATGGTTCTTTAATCCAAAATTTAAGCTGTTTTGAGCCTTCAAAGTATAAACGTAGCGCTCTTTTCTGGTCATATTTATTAGGGATTGATGAAAAGATAAAAACTCTACCACTTGGCTACGATACAACTATAGGAAGTCAAATGGGTTCAGGCTTATCTTCAGATGATGAAAAATTACTTCATATTATTTCTGGCCTATCTAAAAATCCGCTCATACTTCTAATCGACTTAAATGGATGTACGTTCGGAAAGCCATTTATTGAGGGTATACAGACGATCATAAGTTGTTGTAACGGTCGTACAACCTTAGTGATAGCAGGTACAAGTCCTGTTTTGGGCAAAATATGCAATCAAACGATTCAAACATTGTCAATGACTAAAGTTGGAGGTGTTCAATGAAAACTTCGAATAAAAATTCAACAATTGTGGGACACACACAAAATACACCACTGATACGAGATCTATCTCTCAGCCCTGATTTACCGCTTGTCTTTTGTATTAGGCTTCTTTTACAAGAGATTCAATGGACAGGATCAATTAACGAAATAGCAAATATAATCGGAAGAGATCCACAAGAAATAGATCTTGTAGATACAAGAAATTTATTTTTACGACTTGGTTATAATTCTCAACTGAAAAAGCTGAAAGACTTTAAATCAATCAACATTCACACATTACCAGCTTTATATATTGACCCAAGTGATCAACCTTTTGTTCTATTTGTAGAAGATCAAGATTCAATTATAGCCGGAAATGCAAAAGGTCGTTTTGATCTTAAAAAGATTGAGCCAGGTGGCTTTCTTTTAATACTTGACGAAATAAAGTCCAATGAAGATGTATCAATTATCAAACACATAGCCTATCGATTCTCCAATAAAATTTCTGCACTTTATTGGATTAGTTTTGGAATATCATTGCTCGCCTTGTCACTACCACTCTATTTGCGAGCAATTTACAATATTGCCATTCCAGGGGAAGCATTTATATCATCATTATTGTTATTCTTTGGAATTGGAGCTTTATTTATCCTTGAATTCAATATGCGTCAGTGGCGTTCAAATCTAATAAGTCAGATGGCTGGAAAGCTTGATTCACTTTTTGGAATGAGAGTTACTCAGAAATTCCTAGGACTTGACTACTCCCAACTTAAGAGCATCAATCTAAGTAACTACAACACGAGGATCAGAAATTTAGATGCGATGCTTAATTATCTAAAGGGACCATTAGCTTTAGCGTTGCTTGATTTCCCTTTCATTATAATTTACCTGATTGCAATTGGTCTTCTTGCTGGAAATCTTGTATTTGTACCGATTGTAATCATGTTGATAAGTGGCTCAATAATTTTAGTTTTATCGAAGTTTTACAGTGGAGCGGAAGAGTTAAATATAAAAACAAGCGTTGGTATATTGCAAGCACAGTTAGAATTAGTGAGAAGATTTAAAGAAATAAAACTTGCACATCTAGAATTAATTTGGGTACAGCGTATTCGTGCATTATCTGGTGAGAGCACTAAAAGTGGTTTGGTTCTCAATAAGCAAGCAGGAATTCTTCAAATACTAACCTCAACCTCATCTCAAATGGCAGGTACTTTAACGCTTGCAGTTGGAGCTTGGCTAATGTTTACAAGTCCTGATGGTAATAATGTTCTTGGAAACTTAATTGCCGCAATGTTTATTGTGTGGCGTGTCTTTACCCCCTTTCAATCCTTAATGAATGCATTGCTTCGTTTTGACACGATTAAAAATCAATATAGCCAGCTTGATCGTTTTCTAAAACTAAGGAATCATTCTTCTGTAACCAGACCATCTATTAACACCAAATCAAGATTATATGGTTCCATTCAATTGGATTCATTATCTTGTCGTATTCCTAGCACTTCAAGGCTATTACTTGCAAAAGTTGACCTTAGGTTTGTGCCCAGTACAATTTACGCCATAACTGGTAAATCAGGATGTGGTAAAACAACATTGCTCAACGTAATTGCACAACTTTATCCAATTGCAAATGGTACCCTTTCGTTTGATGGCAAAGATTACCGTCAGTTTACGAATGAAGACATTCAACGCAATATTTCATATGTAATGAACAATAGTCAATTCCTAAAAGGAAGTTTATGGCAAAATCTTACAGCAATGAATCCTGATGCTTCTTTTGAAGCTGTTAAGGAAATTTGCCAATTGATTGGTGTTTATGATTTCATCGCCAATCTTCCAGAAGGTTTTGACACTTACTTGAATAATGATATGAGTTATCACTTTCCTGTCGGAGTACAAAAACTTATTAGCTTGGCCCAGGCTCTGATTAAGGACTCACCAATTCTTCTTATTGATGATATTAGCCAGGGCTTAACATCTGTACAATTCGAGGCAATTGTTGATGCGCTTCCTAAACTTAAACAATGTATGTTTTCAAAGCAAGAGCGATGTATTATCCTGACAACGTCTAATAATAAAATGCTTGAATTAGCCGACAATATTTGCATTATTGATAAAGGTGTGTCTACTTTCCAGGGAACACAAAAAGAGCTCGAAGTTTTGGTTCAATCTAAAACTTAGATCACTAAATTATTTTTCTGACTTTTCTCTAATTTCATTCGTTTTCATGACCAACTCAACTTCAAATGGAATCGCTCCAGGTTCTAGCTCAAATGGAATCGCTCCCGATTCTAGTTCAAAGGTTTCTACTTCAGCCGATTCACTTCTTAGTCAACTTCCTGGTTTGTCAGCATCAGACTCTAATACATTATTAGGTAGAAATAGATTAGCTCAGGCATTAGAACTCGAAGACCCGCAGGATAATTTATTCGTTAGAAGAAGCCTTTATGTCTTAGGTGCAGCAGCTCTTATCTTTTTCCCGTGGGCCGCACTTACGCCGATTACCCAGGTTATAGAAGCTTCCGGTGAAGTTATACCTCAAGGTTCCGTTAACATCATTCAGCATTTAGAGGGTGGTATTGTTTCATCTGTCAACGTCAAAAATGGTCAGTCAGTCAGTAAGGGAGAAGCCTTGCTTCAATTAAATCCGCAAATGGTTGGTAGTGAATTTTCGGCTACAAAATCTAAACTAGATGCTCTTATTATCCAGCAAGAACAGTTGCGCGCCGCAATTCGCGGAGACGATGTATTGCCCAGTCAAAATAACATTGACGTTTTAAATCCAAGTGAAATTAAAGTAAGTGATGCACAACAGAATCTTCTAACGAGTCGATTAGCGAATGCATCAGATCAATTGAAATCTGCTAGCGCCGTTGTTGCTGAGAAATCTGCAGAAATCAATGGTCTCAATAAACAGTTGAAACTACTGATTGAAGAAAGAGACATGTGGGCTTCACTAACACAAGATGGTGCAAGCTCAAGGCTTCAACTTGTTAATGCTCAAGCGAAGGTTGAGGAAATTCGTGGTGCACGCAATGAGGCTACAAAGGCACTGGCTCAAGCAAAAGCTAATCTTCAAAGTCTTCAATCAGGCTTAGTACTCGAACAAAATTCAGAAATAGCAGCCTTGGTTAATGAGGAATCGGTTGTTGCAGAAAATATCAAGAAAGTCCGTTTCCAGCTTTCACGAATGGTTGTAAAAGCGCCAGTATCAGGAACAGTTAGTGACCTTCGTTTTTCTGCCCGCGGAGCTGTTGTTGCACCTGGAGCTGTGGTTGCGTCGGTTGTACCAGCTGGCACCACAAAATTAGTTGAAGCTCGTATCCCATCACAAGATATTGGATTTGTTCATATTGGACAAGATGTTGATGTCAATCTTCAGCCTTTTGATTCCTCTGTTTACGGTACTATTCCTGGACGTTTAACGTCAATTTCTGGGGATACTGTTCAAAACCCCGATGACCGCCAGTTTTATTACAATGCAACAATTGAACTTGATCGGCAGTACCTTGATTCCTCTAATAAAAAATACCCTGTTCAAGTTGGAATGCCCATCGTTGCAGATATAAAAGGGCAGCGCAGTAATGTTCTGCAGTATCTCTTCCATCCATTCGTTCGAACGCTCAATGGGGCGATGCGTGAATGAGTGATTCAAGAAATTCTCAGTTTGCATTCAGTTCTCTGAACCCGTTGCTGTGCAACGACTTTCGGTTTATCGCAGCTCTATTCTGTGAAGGGCTTAGGCCAAATGCTTTCTTGGTTTGATCTTTAATCGCAACTGGTAATTACCATTCAAACAGTTGCACAGGGTTCGTTTGGATAATTTTTCACCGGTCGTTGATGGTTCTACTGATGAAGCGTCTGTTGCTGAGGAAAACAAAAATAATTTTGTGCCCAATCGTCAGTCCTATAAGGGTGCTGGAGTCGCAGATAATCCTGAAGGAGTCACTGAATTTAATGACGTTGAAATTAAAACTCCTGTTGTTGAAGTTGCTAACCCTTCACCCCCCAGCCAGCAAGTCACTAGTGATATAGGCAATATTCCTGTAGATGCTGGTGGTTTAGGTGCTGATGCCAATCCATTTTTTGAGGGATTAGAAGAAGCCTTCACGATTGATGCTGTTTCTCCTACAAATCTTTTAACAGCGCCTCTTGCAGAATCTTCAGATGCAGATATTCCTCAACCGCAAGATTTTGCTCCCGATGCTGAACCACCTGCAGACACTGAGATAGAACCAGAACCAACTCCAGACCCCGATCCAGTTCCACCGACCATCTCAGTCGAGGACTTCGGCGACGTACTGGTTTTTGATGGTGGGCTGAACAATGGAAATTTCGTTGGTGTTCAATCAGCCGAAGACCTACTCAAATTCGATCCATCAATTGTTGGACCCGGCGGTCTAGGCGCAATCGCTTTAGTCAGCTTTGCTAGCAATTTCACCGTTTCAGCCCCGAGTGCAGGACTGGTATCCCGCGAAATCACTTATGGCCTGGAGTTAGAAGTTCCAGAAGGAACAACGCTCAACGCCAACAACCTGGCTGATCAAACAGCAGTGTTGAAGAGTGGCACTAACGACATCTATCTTTTTGAAGTCAATGGAACCATCTTTGGGTCAATATCGCCCACGACTGTTAGCGGCAATGAGGTTTTCAGAACCTTTATTGACTCCAGCACTGGACTTCTGACATTTGAACAATTTTTACCCATACAGCACGTCAATAGCATTGACACCACCACAAGTGATGCAGCAACAATTCTGGATCGGATGCTTTTGGCCGATAACCAGATTCAGCTGACAGCAAGAGTCACAGACGATTACGGCTCAGGACAAGTCCTCAGCGCTACAGCCTTTGTTGACTTGGGAGGCAATATTCAATTCGGTGATGACGGCCCAGCAGAAGGCACCATTGCCACACCCACCATCTCAGCCGCTCTGCTGACCAGCCTCAACACCGGCGATGGTGGTCTCTTAGACGGCAATGACAAGGCACTTCCTGCCACTGTCACCTCTGCCGCTCTCGCTGACACCTTCACGGGTGCTGTCACTCCTGACTACGGCGCCGACATCGACGCACCTCCCGCAGAGGTCACCATCGATACCGCTGGTAATGGCTTCACCTTCGACCTCGATACCTCGTCAGCCAATGCCAACGGCGCGGTCGATACACAACTCACCCTGTCTGATGGTGTCGGTGTAGCGGGTACGCAGGTCTACGCCTATCTCACCAATTCAGGCCGCACCATCGTCGGCCGTACCGCTGATACGGGCAGCACCGATGGCGATTCGGTCTTCACCCTGACCATCGACCAGGCCACCGGTGCGATCACACAAACCCAGAACGAGGCCTTCGCACACTCGTTGATCACCAATGGCACCGGCACCGTTGGGGTCGGCACCGTTCCCAGCGGCACCTACAGCACAACACCTATCGACCCGGCCACCGGGGACTCCGGGGACTCCGTCGACCTCGGCGTTCTCAACATCTCCGTCTCCGCTGATGTCCGCACCACCGATTCCGATGGTGATTACGTCATTCAGGCCGTCTCAACCGGCGACATCGCAGACGGCTTCAAATTCTTTGATGACGGCCCAGCAGAAGGCACCATTGCCACACCCACCATCTCAGCCGCTCTGCTGACCAGCCTCAACACCGGCGATGGTGGTCTCTTAGACGGCAATGACAAGGCACTTCCTGCCACTGTCACCTCTGCCGCTCTCGCTGACACCTTCACGGGTGCTGTCACTCCTGACTACGGCGCCGACATCGACGCACCTCCCGCAGAGGTCACCATCGATACCGCTGGTAATGGCTTCACCTTCGACCTCGATACCTCGTCAGCCAATGCCAACGGCGCGGTCGATACACAACTCACCCTGTCTGATGGTGTCGGTGTAGCGGGTACGCAGGTCTACGCCTATCTCACCAATTCAGGCCGCACCATCGTCGGCCGTACCGCTGATACGGGCAGCACCGATGGCGATTCGGTCTTCACCCTGACCATCGACCAGGCCACCGGTGCGATCACACAAACCCAGAACGAGGCCTTCGCACACTCGTTGATCACCAATGGCACCGGCACCGTTGGGGTCGGCACCGTTCCCAGCGGCACCTACAGCACAACACCTATCGACCCGGCCACCGGGGACTCCGGGGACTCCGTCGACCTCGGCGTTCTCAACATCTCCGTCTCCGCTGATGTCCGCACCACCGATTCCGATGGTGATTACGTCATTCAGGCCGTCTCAACCGGCGACATCGCAGACGGCTTCAAATTCTTTGATGACGGCCCAGCAGATTTTGCACCTGCAAACGCGACACTCGATAATGACGGATCAGATGAAGTAACGGAGACGTTGAATCCAACAGCGCTTAGGCCTGGGGCAGACGAATTAGGCTCACTTACATTTACTGGAATCAATAATGGCGACGACGCTTTAATAAAAAGTGGCGGTAATACGGTCAGCTATTACCTAATCAACAATGGAACAGAACTAATTGCATCGACAAAGACACTCGCCGAGTGGAATAGCCTATCGCCGACCGATCAGGCCGATCCGAACGCTGCTGACTATGTCTTTACAATCACACTTGATCCAAGCCAGTCAAATTACACCGTCAAAGAATATGCAACAATCGACGGAACAACTGATACCACATTGAATTATGATGTCAAATTAACAGACGAAGATCTTGACTTTGTTGACGGCGACTTTGAAGTAACTTGGGCGCCATCGCCGGCAGTGCTAAAAGTCGGAGAAAATATAAGTGACGTCGCAAGCTCAACTACTCCTTACAAAGTTGATTACGATTTAGTGAGCAAATCTGACATAATCCCAACAGGGTCAGGAACAATCGAAGGAACTAATGGCGAAGACATATTAATCGGAGACGTCGGCGGCGGATCACTAGTAAACCAAAGCATAAATCTTTCACTGGTGCTCGATGTATCGCGCAGCATGATTCTGAGTAACATCAACTTCAACAATGCGTCAGTAACGCGCTTTAGTGCATTGCAAACCGCAACAAAAGACTTGTTGAGCGAAATAGCTCAAAGTGGCGCAACAGCAAAAGTGCAAATTGTTAAATACTCAACCGAAGGGAGTGATGTAGGATACTACAATTTTACGAGTGGCGACGATCAAACGGTTCTAAACCAAGCTTTCCAAGACATCGATGACCTCCAGGCAGGCGGAGGGACAAACTACGAAGCAGGATTGGTCACTGCCCTGAACTGGATCAGCGGTGGGATTACATCCAATACACCGTTAAATGTTAATCAAACGGATAAAGATAAGGTGATATTCATATCGGATGGAGAGCCATCTTTTTATTATAGAGGCAATGACACCCAAGAGGTCAATGGGCCTGGAAATACTTTTAGTCAAGCCGCAATAGATCACATACAAGGAAACTACAACGGTAGTGGACCGGACGACACCGTTGACGAAAGGCTACAGATCGAGAATCAGCAATTTTCGATCGAAGCAGTTGGAATTGCCACAGGCAATACGGCTACCAGCAGACTAAGTGAAGTCGAAATCAGGGGTCAAGCAACAGCAATTACAACAGGGCAGCAGCTTGAGGATGTCCTCGGCCAACTGACAGGCCTGGATGAACTCAATGATGTAGGCAACGACGTAATCAACGGAGATGATGGGGATGACCTTATTTTTGGCGATGTAACCTATACAGACGATTTGATCGGAAACACTGTACAAAACACAGCAGGCGTAACAGTACAGGTCCCATCAAATAACTTGGTGATTGGTGATGGCTGGAAAGTCTTTGAAGCTCTAGAAAGCCAGAGCGACTGGGATAGAGAAGATACGGTCAACTACATCAGAAACAACTCTGATGAAGTAGCCAAAGAAACAGTGCTAAACGATGGCACAACGCGCAGTGGGGGCGACGACAATATCAGTGGCGGAAGTGGCGACGACACGATTTATGGCCAGGAAGGCGACGACACGATTGCTGGAGACGAAGGAGACGATCGGATTGCTGGAGGAACTGGTGACGACACGATGACCGGCGGGGATGGTGATGATCAGTTCGTGTTCTTCAAAGGGCAGGGGAGAGAATCTACAGAAAACGCATTCTTTGATAATTTTGACGACAGAACACAACTATCGGGAAGCAATTGGAGCCAGTGGACTGAAACCGGCGACAACAATCCTGGGGACTTCGGCGGCAGAGGAAATGCAAACACTGGCCTTATCAAAAGTGCATATCGCAATGGTGGACCAATCAACAGCACAGCCATTGAATTCGACAATGCTGACAACAACCGGTCCCTGACAAGTGATCTGATCACCATCAACCAATCACAGATAAACCAGGGTGGAACTGTTGAATTGTCATTCGATTGGAATGAAAGCGCAGGCGGCACCACTAGATACGTTGAAGTATATTATGTGAATCAAGGAGGCTTTGAAACAAGCAGCGGATTTAGGGTCACAGGAAATTCAAATTCGGGGAGCACAACACTGGATCTAACCAGCTATGTCGCAAGCAACAGCTCATTCAAGGTTCGATTTAAATCGAGCGGAAATTGGAGAGACCAGGATGAAATCTATTTCGACAACATTTCAATCGACATCGTCAATCCAATCTCAAGCATCGATGTCATCACAGACTTCAATCTACCCAGCCAGACCGGATCAGACACAATTGAAATCGTTGGAGACAATATTAGCGGCGTATCAGCCACGAACTCAGGTCTCACATCATCAATTGGAGGAATCGTCTACGAAATCAATGTCAGCTACACGAATCAAAGCGACGATATTTTCTACGTTGATCTCCCCACAGGAAGCCTGAATGGCAACATCACGATCGCAGCAAACTCCGCAACCTTGGATGGGCCCATCGCAGGTGCACAACTCTTCCTTGATCAAGACTTCGATGGATCCATCGACGCCAATGAACTGATCGGGGTCACCGATGCAAACGGTGAAGTCGCATGGCAGATCCCCCTGGCAGACCTCGATGTCAATCAAGACGGCATCTTCACTCTCGGTGAAGCACGGGCCGTGCAGACCGGCGGAACAGACACCGAAACAGGCCTCAGCTACGCCATCAATCTGTTTGGGCCAGCCGCAGGCAATGTGATCACACCACTCACCAGTCTGTTGCAGGCACGGATCGAAAACGGTGACGATCGGGAGACGGCGCAGTCCGAGCTGCAACAAGCACTCGATCTGCCTTCAGAGACGGCGATCACATCCTTGAACCCAATGACCAGCACAGCCGAGGTGTTCGCCACCACGGCAGGCGTGATGACACTCGCCGTTCAACTGGCCGAACTCAGCGCTGTTCAGCAGCAGATCTCTCCTGCAGAGGTGTCCTTTGAGGTGTTCACTGCGCTGTCCGACCAGATCGTGGCCAACGGAAAAGATAATTCAATCCAACTGGCAGACAAGGCGCTGATCAACGATGTAGCCGAACAACTCGGCCTTGATGGCATCGATGCCAATGTTCTGGAGTTCCTCTCCTCCAGCCAACTGGCCATTGAGAGTTCGATTCTCAACCTGACACCTGATGACAATGCGGTGGATGCCGTCAGCGCCGTGCAGGTTCTTACTCAGGGTGAATACGCTGGCATGCTGGCTCAGGTCGCTAATGGTGAGTTGAGTAGTGGTGCTCTGCTGGATCTGACGGACAATCTCAACCAGATCGCTGAAGACAATGGGCTCAACAGCGAAGCGGTGCAACAGGCAGAAGCACAAACAGCTGCCGCCTATGAAACACAAGCACTCTCCCCTGAGGCCAATGAGATAGATCCTGATCCGACACAAACCACAGGCGATGAGCTTGGGAATAACGAAATTGATTTGTTAACTACAACCATTGATTCCAATACGCCTGTAGGAGACTCATCGACTGCGGCTGAAGACTCAAGCACTAATCTTGATCAAGATACAGAGAGCAATGAAGGCACTCCATTAACAACTACAAGCACAGAATTAACCCAGTCCAACGAGCTTGAAGAAGCCAATGATTTCAGCACAGAGGATCTTGTGGGTCAGTACCTCGAATCCAATCCTGTAGAAGATGATGTGATCGCAGAGGTGTATGAAATGATCAACAGTAATCTCGATTCAGACATTATTAATTCTGATATTGCCATAGAAGACTTATCGATTGGTAACGAGGAGTACGAAAACGAACTCGATATCGATGTAGATTTAGATATGGTTATAATCGATTCCATGGATGAGATGCCACTTGATGTTGCTGAGGATTATTCCGTTCTTGCCTAAATATGATTGATATCACTTCTGCAGGAGCTGAAATTGGAGGATCGATCACTGATGTGGTCAGTCAATTCCTCGACATGGCACGAACCAGCGAGATTGATTCTCCAGGATCTACCACCCGTCAAGCTGGTTTGATGTATGAGCTGGATAGCTTGGTCAGTGATTTTCTTGATCAGAATCAGATTTCTTCCGAAGAATACAATTCTCTCGAACAGCAGGTTCTCAATTCAGTAGCTGAAGAGCTCATTCTCGACTCCGACCATCATGATTCGCTTGATCTTCGTGCCGATGATCAAGGAAATTACGATGCCGAGTCGGTTATGGCAGCCATTGATCTAGACCTTAGCGCGGTTGATGACCTTAACCTTCCATCTATGATGTCAGATGGGTTTGA
The DNA here is from genome assembly GCF_000014585.1 of Synechococcus sp. CC9311. Taxonomy (NCBI): domain Bacteria; kingdom Bacillati; phylum Cyanobacteriota; class Cyanophyceae; order Synechococcales; family Synechococcaceae; genus Synechococcus; species Synechococcus sp. CC9311. The sequence continues at coordinate 1,105,019 of NC_008319.1, forward strand.
CGGCCTCGATGTCTAAGCTCATTCCATTAATGCCAAGAGACCTCGAAGCGACTCAATGCTTAATTCAGATCGGCGAATTCTCTTGTTCTCTGATCAGCCACCATCAACTTCTGTTGTTTTTAAACATCTAAAGTCTTCTCAGTTCTATATTCTGTTGATTGACGAATTTACAGATCAAAGGTTATCCTCAAGCCTTGAGGATCGTCCTGATTTAATCCTTATTGATGTCAGTCACTTTCAATTTCAAGCTTCACTTCAGCTGATTCGACTAATTCGCTCCAAGAAAATATCTGTGCCTCTGATTAATTTGGTTAGGGATGATCACTATTTGGCACGTGTTCAGTCACTCCAGGCTGGTGCTGATGATGTCCTGTCATTTCCTTTTGCTTACGAAGAGCTTGATGCCCGCTTGGATTCGCTCTTCCGCCGTGCATCGATGGGGGCAAACCATCTCGATGGCACAGTGCTTCGTCATACAGATCTAGAACTGAATACCGATACACGTGAAGTGATCCGAGATGGGATCTCAGCCAAACTCACGGTTAAAGAGTATGACCTCTTGGTTTATTTTCTACAAAATCCAGGAATGGTATTGGCTCGAAAAACAATCATGAACAATGTGTGGGGACAAAGCTGGACAGGAGACGATAATCTTCTTGACGTTTATATCCGTTATTTGCGTAAGAAAATTGAGCGCCCCAAACTTGAAAAACTGATACAGACTGTTCGAGGTGTCGGCTATATCTTGAAGTAGTTAAGCAAGTATTATCGGTTCGCGCTAATCCGATCTGATCTCTTTGCATCGATTGATGATCGAGTTGATTATGAATCTTTGACTCCCTCAATTCGATCCTCAACCTCTTGATAAAGCTCCTGCAGTTGCTGAATGTTTTCATCGGAGGTTTCCCAATACCCACGTCCATTCACCTCAAGCAATGTTCCAACAATTCGCCTGAAACTATGGGGATTAAGTTCCAGCAAGCGTTTACGCATTTCTGGATCATTGATGAATGTTTCATTGGCTTCTTCGTATACAAAGTTGTCAACAGATCCGCTAGTAGCACTCCATCCAAGCGTGAAGTTCAGGCGCTTCGCAACTTCGCGCACTCCTTCATAACCAGAGTCGAGCATGCCTTCATACCACTTTGGATTGAGCAGTTTGGTGCGCGAGTCCAGGCGAATTGTTTCACTTAAGGAGCGAACCTGAGCATTCGCCGTCGTTGTGTCTGCGATGTAGCTTGTTGGTGATTTTCCGTCATCGCGAAGTCCCTGAATCAGCTTGGTGGGGTCGCTGTCGAAATAATGGCTTACATCAGTGAGTGAAATCTCAGCGGAGTCGAGATTTTGGAAGGTTACGTCTGCTGTCTTCATCACGGATTCGAAGACTTCACGCTTTTGATCCATTTCGCCTGGGTTGTCGGCGTTAAAGGCAAAAGTTTTGCGAGAGAGGTACATCTCCTGAAGCTCTCCCTCTTCTTCCCAGGTGCTGTTTTCTACAGCCAGGTTTACGTTTGAGCTATAGCTACCGCTGGCATTGGAAAACACACGGCAAGCAGCATCACGAAGACTTGTGCCTTCTTTCTCTGCTTGTTCAAGAGCATGCTTTCGAACAAAGTTTTGGTCAATAGATTCATCCGATTCAGCAGCCATTTTCACGCCTTGATCAATTAGCGCCATCTGATTGATGAATAAGTCTCGGAACACACCCGAACAATTCACAACAACATCAATCCTTGGTCTCCCTAGTTCTTCCAGGGGAATGAGCTCGAGCTTATTGACCCGGCCTAGAGAATCGGGAACAGGTCGCACGCCGATGAACCAAAGGATTTGAGCGAGTGATTCTCCGTAGGTTTTGATGTTGTCAGTTCCCCAGAGCACGCAAGCGATGGTTTCCGGCCAATCGCCCTGTTCTTCTCTCTGTCGTTCGATCAATTTGTCGACAACAACTTTGGCTGCAGCCACTGCTGCTCTGGTAGGAATCGCTTGAGGATCAAGAGCGTGAATGTTTTTGCCACTCGGCAGTACCCCTGGATTCCTGATTGGGTCTCCTCCGGGGCCAGGCAGAACGTATTCCCCATCGAGAGCCCTTAACAGGCTTTCCATTTCCATATCTGCGCAAATTTGTTGGAGGCAGAAACGCAAATAGGTAAACAGGGTGTCAAGCGCAGTGCTGTCAACGTTTGCGAAACCACCACTCGAACAGGCTCTGAACCAAGGTGTTTGCAGTTTGAATCCAAACCGAGCGATCAGATTCAGGAACCAACTAAAGCTTTCGCGCATATTGACGCGACCGTCGCTTCCTGTCAGCGAACGCACCATCGATCCCACAGCAGCGCGTGAAACTTCTGTGATCGTGCGATTGAGTTCCACATCTTCAAGAACGCCATCATCGTTGCCTTGATAGATATCTTCGATCTTGCGTCCAAGCGATTCAGCGAGTAGTCCCGGTAAAGAACGAAGCCCGTCGTCTTCACGCTCCAAGGCGGCAATACTCACCAGTGTTGCAATCGCTTCTTCTGCCGTGGGCGGCTTACCGATGGTATGAAGGCCACAGGGAAGCAGGCGACTTTCAATTTCCATCAACTGGCGATAGATCGCCCCAACAATGGCGTCGCGCTCTTCGAGATTGAGATCAGATGAATCTTCGTCAGGCAGCGTGACATCTTTATCAAGATTGCATAAGCGTGCTGTTTCTACGATCGCGTTCACGATTTGAACTCCCCTACCACTTTCTCTCAGTTGTTGATAGGAACCCACCAACTCACCAAGCTCCTTGAGTCCTTTATATAAACCAGCATTTTCAGCTGGTGGTGTGAGGTAACTAATCGTGGATGCATAACCTCGCCGTTTTGCGATCGTTGCTTCTGATGGATTATTGGCTGCGTAGTAATAGAGGTTCGGTAAGGCTCCAATCAGGGAGTCTGGGTAACAGCTTTCACTCATGCCCATTTGCTTGCCGGGCATAAATTCAAGTGAGCCATGTGTGCCGAAGTGGAGCACTGCATCGGCTCCCCAAACCTTCTCTAAGTACGTGTAATAGGCTGCAAAACCATGATGAGGACTCGCGCTGCGTGAATAGAGAAGGCGCATAGGATCACCTTCATAACCAAAAGTTGGTTGAACTCCTACAAAGATATTTCCAAAATGACGTCCATAGATCAATAAATTTTGTCCGTCGCTATTTAAGTTGCCCGGTGGTTTTCCCCAGTTTTCTTCTAAACGTTCTGAATAAGGAGTGAGCCTTTCATACTCTTCAACGCTCATTCGATGCGCGATCGAGAGTTCTGGTGATCCTTGAAGTGCTTCTGGATCGTTGATCACCGTTTCCATGAGTGCTTTCGCATCACGTGGCAAGTTCTTAACGTCGTATCCCTTGGCCTTCATCTCTTGAAGAACCCTGTGAATCGAGTCGAAAACATTGAGATAGGCTGCAGTTCCTACATTTCCCTTGTCTGGGGGAAAGCTAAAAACGGTGATAGCTAGCTTTTTCTCTTGCCGTGGTTTCAGGCGTAATGATGACCATCGGATGGCTCTCTCAGCAATCGCATCCACGCGATCTTGCAGGGTATGAGCTTTACCCGTGGCGTCATCACGACCAGATAAAACAATCGGTTCGATTGCGCCGTCTAATTCGGGAATCGCGATTTGCAGTGCTACCTGCACTGGGTGAAGCCCTAAATCACTTTTTTCCCATTCTTGCGTGGTTTGAAAGACCAATGGCAGGGCAACCATGTAAGGCCGATTGAGTTTTTTCAGAGATTCAACGGCTTTGGGATGGTCCTGACGCGCTGGACCTCCAACTAAGGCAAAACCTGTAAGAGAAACAATGCTGTCCACCAAAGGCTGCTCTGAATTGAGCGGGTCGTAGAAAAACGCATTGACAGGTTTTGAGAAATCAAGACCTCCGCAGAAGATCGGAATGACGCGTGCACCTCGGAATTCAAGTTCTTGGATCGTTGCCACGTAGTGGGCGTCGTCTCCAGTCACGATGTGACTTCGCTGGAGCACGAGACCAATCACTGGTCCCTTGCGGGCTTTGTCGTTGAGATCTGGGCGACTCGCCGTCCAATTCAAATATTCCTTTAAATCCTCAAACATTTGAGGTGCTAGTGGGTGCCAAATCCCTAGATCAGGAAAAACTTCTGGATCGGCAACAGCTAGTTCAGGACGTCCATCACCTTCTGATGCAGGAAAAACATATTTATCAGCCAGCATCAACAGAAAATTTCGGAGATTGTCTGGAGTGCCACCCAGCCAATATTGAAAACTAAGCATGAAGCTGCGAGCGTCTTGAGCCTTCTCAACAGGCAAATACTTGAGCACTGTTGGGAGCGTATTCAAGAGCTTGAGCATTGCGTCTTGAAAACCCGCGCCACCAGCTTCTTTTCGCTTTTTCATGAAGCCGGCGATCGCGCTTTTGCTCTGCCCGAGTTGAGCCATCGAGAAGCTGCCTAACTTGTTCAGGCGCATCACCTCAGGCATCGAGGGGAAGACAACTGCTGCTTTCAGTCGATCGCGGTGAAGACTGACTGCATCAACAATTTTCTGGGCGAGATCTTCAATAAAAATGAGGGATCCAATAAAGACGTCGGCTTCAGCGATGTCTTTTTGAAAATCTGCGTAATTATGTTCATCACGAAGTTCCTCAATGAGATAACCGCAAAGTTCAATCCCAATCGGACCATCTTGCGCATTGAGACTGATCGCTGCTTGTGTTAATGCACTTTGATATTGCGGTTCAAGAACGACGTAGACGGCCTTCATGACCGATTGATGATTGTTGTTCTCAGCAGGAACAATCCGACGATCAGCGGAACGGACCTGCGTAAACATCAGCACATATGAGCAATGTAAAGAAGCTTACGGGTGTCTGTGACGCTCTGCCTGAGATCTGCATTTCGTGTTACATCCGCGCCTGGCCCCATAGGCTGAGTCCATCTGCAACACGTTCATGAGCGACATCCAGACCGGTTCGATCCCTGTTGTGGTGACCGGTGCGCTGGGTCGAATGGGTGCTGAAGTGATTCGAGCAGTTCAAATGGCTCCCGATTGCCATCTGGTGGGTGCAGTGGACAACACACCCGGCAAAGAGGGGCATGACGTGGGCGAATTACTGGGGCTTCAATCCCTTGAGGTGGCTGTTACTGCGGATCTAGAAGGCTGCTTGTGCTCTGCGAGTCAGGCCGTTCGAGATGCCGGGCCTGGGAAAGGTGCCGTCATGGTGGATTTCACCCACCCATCTGTGGTGTATGCCAATACCAGAGCCGCGATCGCCTATGGCGTGCATCCCGTGATTGGGACCACGGGGCTGTCACCCGCCCAACTTGAGGATCTCCAATCGTTTTCCGACAAGGCATCCATTGGTGGGGCTGTGATTCCCAACTTCTCTGTGGGAATGGTGTTGCTTCAGCAGGCTGCTGCCGCTGCTGCCCGGTTTTATGACCACGCCGAGCTGACCGAGCTCCATCACAACCGCAAGGCCGACGCTCCTAGCGGAACCTGCATCAAAACAGCCGAACTGATGGAGGAACTCGGAAAACAATTTAATGAATCAGAAGTGGATGAACATGAATCTCTGGCTGGATGCCGAGGTGGGCAGCGTCCGAGTGGACTGCGGTTGCATTCTTTGCGATTGCCTGGCCTGGTGGCTCATCAAGAAGTGATGTTTGGCTCTCCAGGTGAGACCTACACCCTGCGGCACGACACGATTGATCGGGCTGCATATATGCCAGGCGTGTTGCTTTGCATCCGTAAAGTGCGACAACTACAGGCGCTGGTTTACGGCCTCGAGCGTCTTCTTTAGGGGTTGGCAGGATGTTGATTCCGCTTCGTCCCGGTGAGTTGCATCGGTTGATACCCGCTGTTGCCACCGGTCAACAATTCAAAGCAGCCCTTGGCAATCCACGAAAAGTTCTCCAGCGAGTGCTGATTGCCACGATTGGGGGAGTGATCACTCTGTTAATCAGTCAGAGCCAGTTATCCAGTCGATGGGGCTCGATCTTGTTAATGATTGGCGTTGTGTTTTTGCTCTATGTGCTGTGGGGGCCGATTGTGGAAGCCGGTCAAAAAAATGCCGTTTTACGCCGGTATCCCTCGGCGGCTCTTTTTGAGGGGGAGATCGTTAAGGCCTATCGGCAGGAGCGAGTGGAAAATCAACGGGAGCAGGCTGATGCCCGTGGCCAGCTCGAATTAATTGAAAACCGAAGAACGTGGATGGTGCTGGAGCTCGCTGATGAAGACGGCTATCTCGGACGGATCTCCTTTCCAATGACGAAGAACCATGCATCGATTCGCGCCGGAGTGTTGATCCGCTGTGTGGTGCTGAGTGACCGCAACGATTTTTCGAGATTGGGCGCTCTTACTGATGCTTGGCTTCCTGGTCTTCGGATGTGGATCGGAGAGTACCCATACCTGCTTCGACCTGCGTTCGAAGACCTCTGCCGCATGCGCTTGCGCAACGTTTCTTCACAAATGGGTTACACTTCTTAAAACACCGGCAAGTTCCTCATGACTCAGGCCTCTACAAACGCAGCAACCATCCGCGGCGCAACCGTAACCACAGAAGATGGTGGTCGTCTGAATGCTTTTGCTACTGAGCCACGCATGCAAGTTGTGGACGTTGAGAGTGGTTGGGGCTTCCATGAGCGTGCAGAAAAGCTGAACGGCCGCATGGCTATGCTTGGTTTCATTGCTTTGCTTGCAACCGAATTGGCCATGAGTGGTGAAGCTTTCACCCGTGGACTTCTTGGTATCGGCTGATCACAGTAATGACCGGCTACCTCGCTCCGATTCGGATTAACGGAGCCGGTCCAACGGGAAGTTTGCTTGCCATTGGCCTTGCAAATTTTGGGTATCCAATTCATCTTTTTGATCCCCTGAGTGCAGATCAAATCTGTTCTCGAAGTAGGGCTTATGCTTTAACTCATTCCTCTAGACGTCTCCTAACGCGATTAGGCCTTTGGAATGAGTTATTTCCTTTCTTATCACCATTTAAGACCTTGAGTCTTGAAGATCGTGGTATCAATCAATCTGTAAATTTTACAGAATCAGATCTTCATTCATCTAATCGATCATCTCGTACGGTTGGATGGATCTTGGATCACGCTGTCTTGATGAAGCTCTTGATGAGCAGACTTGAGAGATCCACCCATGTGGAACTTCACCTCGGCGAAGCTTCCTATCAATCTCTTCATTCCACTCACGATTTTGGATTGGTGATTGCAGCTGATGGTCCTCGCTCACCCACGAGAACACAACTCAGGTTTCCTTGGTGGTCACACTCTTACTCGCAGGGTTGTTTAACTGCAAAAGTACGTTTTCGAGATATTGATTCTGAAAAGGCTTTTGAATGCTTTAGGCCAGAAGGCCCGTTAGCCATTCTTCCGCTGGGAAATGCAGACTTTCAAGTTGTATGGAGTGCTCCTCTTCATCGATGTCGTCAGCTGGCTGGTCTCCAAACATCGGCCTTTTTAGACCAGCTTTGTACGATCCTTCCCCATGGTCTTGAGCCAGATGCGTTGCTCGATTCACCCGCAGCTTTCCCCTTAGAAATTAGCTTGGCGCCAAAACTGCATCGAGATAATGTTGTTCTCGTTGGTGAATCTGGCCATCGCTGTCACCCTGTGGGAGGGCAGGGTCTCAACCTTTGTTGGCGTGATGTTGAAACTCTTCTTCAGCTGCTGACCTCTGCTTCCTCCATTCGGCGGGGTCTAAAAGCAATTCCTCGTCGTTACACGAGGCGTCGTTATTTTGATTTGTTAGCTGTTGGCTTTGCCACCGATCTTCTTGTTCGATTATTCTCCAATCGTCAGTTAGGACTACTTCTTGTACGGCGTTTTGGGCTCTTCATGCTCAAGCACTCTCCCTTGATTCGCCGTGTTTCGCTTCAGGCGATGTCTGATGGACCATGCACGCTTCTGAATCACTTGCCAGAGTGAGTGCAATTGATTGTTTTTGATGGTCATTAGCAGTGACCCACAACCCAAGCCATCCGCAGAATTGCTGGCCTACTTGCAGGGCAAGCTTGGATTGAGTGCCAATGCCATCAACCTTGGTTTGCGCCAATCCGAATTGGAACAGGCACCCCTACCTGTGGTGCTCTGGAGTTTTGGTCTTCTGAGCTTGCAGGGATACCAAGATGTTTTGGACTGGCAGCAATCTCAGGAGTAGTGAATGAGTGATTCAACCTGGATATCACCGGGAAGGCGTCCTCGTCCTTTTAATTCTGTGAGTTCCACGATGAAGGCACAACCAACGAGTTGACCGCCAGCCTGTTTGACCAAATCAGCCGTGGCCGAGGCGGTCCCTCCTGTTGCTAACAGATCATCAACGACCAGAATTCTTGGTTGGCCTCTCATGGCGTCGGCATGAATCTCGAGCCGATCAGTTCCGTATTCCAGGGCGTAATCAATTCCATAGACCTTGCCGGGGAGTTTCCCTGGTTTGCGGACTGGAACAAACCCAAGCTTCTTATGCGTTGCCAAACCCATTCCCACGATGAAACCCCTGGCTTCTATTCCCACAATCAGGTCTGGCTTCAACGAATCGCACAGCACACCTAAACGATCCATCACCTCGGCCCAGCCCACGGGATCACGCAACATCGGGGATATGTCGCGGAACAGAATTCCTGGTTTTGGAAAGTCCGGAATATCTTGAACGTAGTGATGAAGATCCAAGGACGCATGCTTGTGAGACTTGAGCGTCATCATCGCAGATATGGCGATAGATCATTTTGAGTTGTGTTGTGCTTCAGCTTCTCTAAACCGTCTTACGGTTTCGATGGTTATTCAAAAGTTTGTTGAAAGTGTTACTGATAGCATTGATATTCCTGATTGATTCGTGGTGATATGCACTGCTTTTGAGGTGAATTGAGCTTGATTTGTTGTTGCTTTGCTGCGGTTTAGTTTTTATCTGAGCTTCTCTCGAGTAATTCCTGCTTTGTCTTATGCGTCGCAATCCCCAGCTGTTGTTTCTCTCGTTTCTTGTTTGGCTCTGATCTTGTGTCAATTTCAGCTGTAGCCTCCTTTCCCTTGAAAGAATTGTTTAAAGCCTTAGAGTTAGATGTCTAGATAAGGTCAATCATTGTTGGTTGCTAAACAGCAGGCTGCTTCCCGCCTTTCCTGCTCGTGTGTTAGCACTGCAACCAAGCTTGTTTTGATTGAAGTCGAAGCGGTATGACTCGAGTCGGTACACCACTAAGCCATGACTGAAGCAACAGTCACTCCTCTCCAAGAAGCGTCTTTGCCAGCTGCAGTGCTTGGTCGTCGTGGGATGGAGCGACTCGATCTCCTTTTACTCACTGTGGAGTCCTTGGATTTCAATGGTGGTGAGGCCATGCTTTGGGCTACGCAACAACTCGGCTTCGAAAGTCTTTTCCCTAATCGAGTGGAGCTTTGGAAGCGTCGATGCCATAACCCGCTGCGACGCTCCACGCGTCGTGGAAGACTTGGTGCGGCTGACACAGAGGCTCTTATCAGTCTTCTCTGTGCGATGGCTGATCGGCTTTATCCGATGCTTCACCAACTCCTGTCGAGTCGTGAACCCGCTGACCTCAGCAAGCAGCGCTGGGCCTTGGTTGACCAACGTTTGAGTGATTTGATTGCTGAGCGTTTCAATCTTCGACGCGGTGCAGTGCAACGCTTGCTCAGCTCCGACCATTCCTCGTCGATTCAACGACAACTTGTTTTGACCCTGGCTCTGGCTGCGGGTCCTGGTGGAGTTGATCGCCTTCGGGCCAGTCTTCTTGACCCAACACCCTGATGACCTCGATGCTCAAGCTCTCTTATCGCTACGACCAAACGGCGGCCAGGCTAGAGGTGGATGGACTGCCCGACTTTTCGTCTGGGCATGGCGAAGGTGTGATTGGGATTCTGTCGGCTTGGCGTCTTCAATTGGTTGGTGCTCCTGAATTAGAGGGGAAACGCGATCACCTAGAAGCCTTGATGGCTGTTGTGTTTCCCTATTCACGCCATCAAATCTCCGGGGTTTCGAGGCCCGAAGGATGGTCTCACCACCCAGTGAGCATTCGTTCTGTGGATGGTGGGCATCAATTGGAACTCACGAGCAGTCAGCCCGATGTTCCACCTTTGACAATCAAATTGGATGATGCTGATTTAGCTGATCTTTTGCGCTGCCTCGATGCGCTTCGCTCTGACAATCGCGTGTCCATCGCTTGGCCCGAGATCATCAATCACCCCTTGAGTCGTCGTGAATTGGTCGAGCGGGTTCCCTTGGTTCGTCGTTTAGTTGCGCCTGTGTTTGGTGGTGTTGCGCTGGTTGTGGTCGGAGTGATGGCCATTTTTGTTCCATTGCCCAACCAGGAGACCAAGGCTCCTATTGATCCCGTAGAGGCTTCTAGCCCAGACCCAGTTGGCGATCCTTCACAAGCTGATCCATCGCGTTGACCCTCTCGCGGTTGTCGCCCATATATTGGCCTCGATTGCCTGTCTTCAATGTCCGCTAGTTGGTCCGATCTGAGACGCCGCGTCGCAAGGATTGGAGCCTCCTTGGATGTCGTTGTACGCAGTGATCCAGAGGTTTGTGGCTTGAGTGGTTCTGATTATCAACTCACTCTTCATCACAGTGGTTATGGAGATTGCACGGTTGGCGACCTCAGTTTGATCGACTGCCCCAATGAGTTGGTTCTCATTGAATTTGAACGCTGGATGCGTCGCGTGAAGCTTTCGTTAGTGACATGACTTCGAAAAACATTCCCCGTCTTCCTCGTACTCAGAGAGAACGTCGCGTTTTCAGCCAACGCAAACGACAGTCCAAGCGCTTGCCTGTTTGGAGGATGTTGTTGGAGTCAGTTCTTCTGTTATTGCTTGGTAGCGGTCTTCTCGCTGGCTTGAGCTGGTTGCCGACAAAGGTCGATGCAATCGTTGTTGTGAGTGAAGCGATTGCTGATTTAATTCGCGGCCTCAGTCAATTATTGGAAGCGTTTCTTGGTTTGTCGGCAGTGATCTTGATTGCTGCACTACTGGTGGTGGGTCTGCTGGCGTTGATCTCAGGGTTAATTCGATTTGTGCGCACGCTTGTCTTTGTTTTCAAATCATCAGCCCGTCGACAAGCACTTCAATCTCCCAACGGTCTCTCTCGAAGCTCTCGTTCGTCTCGCCGCCGCCGGCTGAGAAGAACCCGTTAATTCAGGCGGTCCTCAACGTGATCTGGTTCGTGGAGCGAGTGATCGCTGCATCATCCAAAGTTCATTCAAGGTCAGGCCGCCGTCACCATTGCGGTCCAAACTTTCGAAATTGCGCTGAAGCCAGGGAAGAGATGCCACCTCCTTGCGATCTAATTGACCATCAAAATTTCGATCGGCTTGTTGAAAGCGTCTTTGTAAGCGCAGCCCGCTTGGGTGGGTTGCCGACGGCCTGATGTCCTCAATTAACAAATAGGTTCGGGTTGGATGGCGTTGCAGTCGCCTTTTGAGGTAAGGCTGGCCATTAACTTCTTTGATCTCTAGACGTCCATCACGATTGGAATCCATCCGAACGAATAACGCTTCCATCCGGGTGCCGTAATGCCTTACAGGATTAGCTTGCACACTCTGGTCTGGCAGCAGGAGACCAGCTCCCAGGGCAACGAGTGTGAAAGTGACCCATTTCTCCATTACAGAAGACTATGGAGTGTGATCGGTGAAGAGATGTCTGAGTGATGACAGATCGTCAATTAACTGTGACATGGTCCGCCTCAGCGAGACAGTTTGCTTGTTGCTCCATACGATCGGAGCATTCAACTGATGTGGCGACAGTGGTGATGAGTTCTTCGTTGATTTGGATGGTATGGCGATGACCCAGCCTTCCTCCACTGCCTTGAACTCCCCCGCAAAAAAAGTCTCGATGATTTGGGTTGTGGACGACGACCCGGAGCTTCGTCAGATGGTGGGCACCTACTTGATTGATCAGGGGTATGACGTTCGCTGTCTGAGTGATGTCAAGCAGCTTGAGGCAAGGCTTGAATTTCAACGCCCAGACTTGATCGTGCTCGATCTGATGATGCCTGGTGATGATGGCTTAACAGCCTTACGGCGCTTGCGAGATGCCGGTGACGATCTACCCGTGGTCATGTTGACGGCCAGAGGAGATGGTGTTGACCGGATTATTGGCCTAGAGCAAGGCGCTGATGACTATCTGGCGAAGCCGTTTCTTCCCCGTGAGTTGTCAGCACGCATCGAAGCAGTGCTGAGAAGGCGTAGTTCGATTCCTGCGGGCACTCCCCTTGCTGAAGGAGGTGATGTGACTTTTGGAGAGAATCAATTTGATCTTTCTGCCAGAACTCTGTTTCGCAACGGGTCGCCTGTTGTGATTACCAGTGGTGAGTTCAGCTTGTTAGCAGCCTTTGTGCAGCACCCCCATCGCCCTCTATCAAGAGAAAGGCTGATCGAACTAGCGCGTGGACCAGGGTCTGATACGGATAGTCGCAGCATGGATGTGCAAGTTTCGCGGGTGCGCAAACTGGTCGAACCGGATCCTGCACGTCCTCGCTACATCCAAACGGTCTGGGGATATGGCTATGTCTTTGTTCCTGATGGACAACCTCGTTCGCGTTGAGGGCTGGAATGACCCCACGGGTTTGGCAAGTTCGACTGAGATCCCTATTCGGTTGGAGTGGCCTTGCTCTTGGCAGTTGGGCGTTTTGCTTATTGGTTTTACAGGTCTTGTTTGGACAGCAGCTTGAGCAGTTGCAAACGGTGCAGCTAGGCCGTGATCTGGCGCTCAATGTAAGGCTCACGGAGTTGGCGCTAGAGCGTTACCCCCCCCATCTGGTGACTGAACTCACCGGTCTCGACCTCACTGTTGCGATCCACCCCAAGCCGGATCAAAAGGTTCCGTCAGCAGGCTTTCAACGCCAGGCGAAAGCCCTTCAGATCCAGCTTTGTGAACGGCTCTCCCATTGCCCGATGGTCGTTGCGGATCGCGATCACGAGGGCGAACGCGGAATTTGGATTGAGCTGATTTCGCCGCTGGAACCGATTTGGTTGCGCGTGAATGTTCGTGCACCGATGAGCTGGCCGCCCGAACCCACCCTGTTGGGTTTATCACTGGTTGGGGCGGGCATGATTTGTGGCGGCCTGTTTCTCCTTGTGGAGGTTGAGGCTCCTTTACGTGGACTGGAAAAGGCCTTGTCCAGGGTTGGGGATGGAATCGATCCTGACGCTGTTCCTGCTCGTGGTGCTCCTGAGGTTCAGCGTCTTACGCGCCGTTTTAATGCCATGGTGCAACGTTTGGCGGCCAATCGGAACGAGAGAGCCACCATGCTCGCTGGAATCGCCCATGACTTACGGGCACCAATTACTCGGCTGCAGTTTCGTTTGTCCATGCCTCAACTCAGCGCAAAAGAACGCGAGCGTTGTGCCAATGATTTGCAGTCTCTGGAACGCATCACAGGCCAGTTTTTGCTGTTCGCCGGTGGAGGTGATGAAGAACTCTCTGTGCCCGTTCCCTTGGATCAATTGCTGGCTGAGGTGGCGAGCAGTCATCCTGCCGATCAATTGCAGCTTGAGTTGGACAAATTTGAGGTCATGGTGAAGCCCGTTGCCCTGAGTCGTGCTGTTGCCAACTTGATTGACAATGCCTTCACCTATGGCCAAGCCCCTGTGGTGTTGCGCTTGCTGCGTACTGCTGATCAGTGTTCGATAGAAGTTTGGGATCAGGGTGAAGGGATGCCCCAGCGTCAGTGGGAGCAGGCCCTTCAACCGTTTCACCGCCTCGACTCTTCGCGTGGAGGACAGGGCCACTGTGGATTGGGTTTAGCCATTGTTGTGCATGTGGCGCGTCTTCATGGTGGTCATCTCGATTGCTGTTATGCCGAGGGTTTGAATGATGTGAAGGTTCCAGGACGATTCGCTATTCGTTTGTCATTGCCGATGGAGCTCTTGGTTGAGAACGTTGCGAAAAGCTGATGTTCTGCCCATTTTTTGGATTTGCGAGGCACCAATGGAATATTGCTGATCCCTTTTCATGGGCCACAAGGAGAACAAAAAGTCAAAACACAACGGCAAAAGCAAAGGAACAGACCAACCCAGTTCGTCGAAACCCCTAACTGATGCGCTGATGCATGAGCTTGATGGCAGCCATCCCAACAGCGTGGCGTCGGCTGAACAGCATGGGGATGGACATGAGCGGCCAACTCACAATGGCGAACGACTCAAGAAAAAGATCTACGAGTCAGAGCTGGAAAAGCTCCAGTCTCAACTCGTCAAAATGCAGTACTGGATCAAAGAAAAGGGCTTTCGCATGATCATCCTGTTTGAAGGACGGGATGCAGCTGGTAAGGGGGGCACAATTAAACGCTTAACGGAGCCTTTAAATCCGCGTGGGGCAAGAGTTGTTGCTTTGGGAACCCCTTCTGATCGTCAAAAAACGCAGTGGTATTTCCAGCGCTATGTGGAACATTTCCCTGCTGCCGGTGAAATCGTTGTGTTTGACCGTAGCTGGTATAACCGTGCTGGTGTGGAGAGAGTGATGGGGTTTTGTACCCCTCATGAGGTTGAGTCTTTCCTCGAGGATTGCCCTCAGTTCGAGCGAATGTTGGTTCGTAGTGGCGTGTTGTTATTGAAGTATTGGTTCTCGGTTAGTGATAAAGAACAAGAAACCCGTTTTCAATCACGCATCGATGACCCCACCCGTCGCTGGAAGCTCAGTCCGATGGATCTTGAAGCACGCAATCGTTGGGTGGAGTTTTCTGAGGCAAAGGATGTGATGTTCGCAAGCACGAATATTCCTGAAGCACCATGGTTCTCGGTAGAAGCTGATGACAAGAGGCGAGCTCGTCTTAATTGTCTAAGGCATGTACTCAGCAAAGTGCCATGGGAAGACATGACTCCTCCAGCCATTGACCTACCACCCAGGCCAAAACAGGGCTCTTACAAGAGGCCTCCCATGAATGAACAGTTCTTTGTTCCTAATCACTACCCCTACGAATAATCGATCGCCTGACTGGCTTTAGGGGCTTCAAGCTTCTTGGCCGTGGACATCAGAGTGGACATAGGCTCTAGGTCCATGGCTATGGACATCAGCAGCAGATCTTTCCTCAAGACGTGAAGGCAGACGCCGAAAGTTACTGCGGCCCTGCCTAAATCGTGTTCAGCGATGCCGTCCATTGCAAGGTGGGTCAGATTCGCCGTTTTTCATGCGAAAAGCTCAATGGTCACAGCTATTGAGAACTTTTCGCACTAACCAAGTCTCAAGCAGGTATCAAAATATTGACGTGACTCTTTGGACGGGGTCAACAGTCCCACAACCATCAATCTTTCGCGATTTAGAAGCCCGCGGGAGGTTGAGGGACTTCGCCTTTTGTCTTCATGCAAACTTCAATCGCTGCACGAATTTGATAGAACATTATTGAGACCTACTTGATAGGTTTCTTGGATCCCGTCCAGGACCAGGACTGCCCCCGCAGAAAGATCTGTTGGGGCTTGCCTGACTCACCCCATCTCAGGTGCCCAACCGACAGTGCTTTGCCAGGGGGGTGCCCAGAGCTTGCAGGTCTTGGTCAGATGTTGGCCTTCCTGCAATTGTTGCTGCCTGATATAGCAAGCCACTAAGTTTTTAGAATGTTGAGAAGTGCGGATGCTCAACCAGCAAAGCTGAAACTGCCTATTGCAGCTGGCATCACCAGTGCAAGTGAGGAATACTTACGGCATGTATTTAACGCCCCACGCTGCGTCGTATCTCCCTGGGGCTGTGGCTTCTGCCATCTCTATTGCTGACCTACCTGCCATTGCTCAAAAAGAAGGAGGTACTGATGAGCTTGGTGTTATGAGCATCAGCCTGAAGGATGCGGTCAAACCCACCTTTGGTTTTCAAGGGGCGCTGCAAGGAGCGGGTACTCCGAATCAGGCAGGCTTTGTGGGTTCCTGCCTCTCTCTGTTGGAGACAACAGCGTTTGGTTTCTTGATCTCCTGGCTAACGCCAACTTCGCTGATTAGGGCAATGACAGCAGCCTGATCAATACAGAAGTGGCTGGCACCACCATCTCCACCTCATCACGGTTTGGCTATCGCTGGCTCAATGTTTATCAATCTTGGATGTATGGGCTGAACGCTGGTTACGGAAACAAGGCGATCCCCCTGGCAGCACAGCGGCCGACGACGCCAGCCCACCAATCATGAAATTGTAGGAATGCCAGCTTGACCTGGTTCGCCCCGGGTGACTTATCGAGAACCGACTCGTTTCGCGTGTTCGGTCACTATGCGGATTTCACCGTCACGAGAAAGCGACTTGGCTGGCGATGGTTATCCCATCTTCAAAACAGTTTCAAATGTCTACCGAAGTACGCAACTGGGACGTCGTCGCCAAAGCAATGGAAGCTGCTGGCGCCACATCAAGTGAGATGTACATCCGCGCCAAAGCATTGGCACTGGGCAAGCTCGACCCAATGCCCACCAGCTCCCCTGAAGCTCCGTACAGCATTTCAGCTGTAGCTGGCTGATCGCAGCCAATCAATGCCTCACATGAGTGAGGCTTCACCACTCAATCAATGACATGACTAACTCAACTCAAACCCGATTCGGCTTCAGCAATTTCGCTGAGACTTGGAATGGTCGATTGGCAATGCTGGGCTTCGTTATCGGCTTGGGCACCGAACTGCTGACTGGACAAGGGATCCTCAGTCAAATAGGTCTCTGACCTTGCTCGAACCGGGTTCGAATCTTCTGTACCGAGCAGCTCGGAAGAGAGCCATCGCAAGCTGTTTTGGTTGAGGGTTGGTTGCTGATGGCTGCTTAGTCGCTCAACATAAATCTTGCTAACCAAGTCTCTTCGTATCAGTTAAATGACCGATACGAAGAGTCAGCTAAGCCTTAGCTCACTCCATCTTTGGAGCTATTCCAGCGTTAACGATTCAGCCTCCATCAACTTGGCATCCAACCAGTGCGCCTGCAGCTCCACCAAGAGGTACTCCAACCCAGCGCCCCTCACCTCTTGATAAGACCGCTCCTAAGCCAGCACCGATTAGGCCGCCCAAAACGCTTCCCTCAACACAACTGTTGGTATCAACCTTGCTAATTGGCGACCTGATTGGTGTCCTGTAGTCGGTCACAATCTCCCTTTCAAAGGGCTGCTCGTAAGTCCTGATGACTCTTCTCCCTCTAGGACGCCTGTAGCTCGTAACGACCTCTTCCTTGAAAGGTCTCCTATAAGTTCTGACAACTTTTCTCTCGCCAGGTCGCCTGTAGCTCGTGACGACCTCTTCCTTGAAAGGTCTCCTGTAAGTTCTGACAACTTTTCTCTCGCCAGGACGCCTGTAGCTCGTAACGACCTCTTCCTTGAAAGGTCTCCTGTAAGTTCTGACAACTTTTCTCTCGCCAGGACGCCTGTAGCTCGTAACGACCTCTTCCTTGAAAGGTCTCCTTTTATGCACCCTGTTGTGATGGGTGTCATAGGGCTCCCACTGATGACGATGGTGTGCCATGGCTGGAGTTGCTGATGAAGCCATCAGCAAGAACAACGTGATGATTCTTTTGGTCAAGGCTTATTTGCAAGCTCCACTGGAGACTGCCGAAATTCACCGACGCGTAGGTAACTCAATCTCTCATTTCTGCAGCAGGATATGACTGATCTCACTCCAAAGAAGCGAACCCAGCGATGGCAGAACAAGAACGCATCAATATGACCAACGACTCTCAGAAGAAATCATGATCCGCACCACACTCACCGCTACAACTCTTGCACTCGGCTCCTTAGCTGTTCCAGCCATGGCATCAGATAACTCTGGGGTTTGCAGTCAAAATCCAGTGGTCATGGTGGTTGATGGGGTAACCAATGATCGCCAGCAGATGACAATTTATGGGCAAGCACTTAAGGAATCTGGACTCCACCAACACGCTGGGTCTTATTACTTAAATGATCCAAGACCTCTTCGCATTCTTGAAGGTAACCGAGACCAAAATCATGTGACGTTGTTGATCAATTTCCCTTCAGAGTGTGCAGCAATTGACTTCTGGAACTCTCCGATTTATCGGCAGAAAATCAAGCCTCTCAGAAAAGATGCAGGCGATTACACCATTGAGCTTTATCGGCTCCTTTGACATGATCCGCACCACTCTCACCGCAGCTCTGTACTCGCCCTCAGCTCATTAGTTGTGCCAGCCAGCGGGTAGCATCCACAATCTGGATGGCACTCACTGGTCATCGCTTCAATGGCAAGCAAAGAAGAGATCCGCGCTGTTTTTGCTGATCCGCAAATTGGCGGCATGGAGGTGCTTTATCAATGCATCGGGGAGCTACTGAAGGATGGTGCTGAGTTTGAAAATGCCTATTCTTTGATCATCGCTGCAGGCGACACACCAGCCAATACTTGGATCAGGTTTTGCGTGCAATGCGCTACACGGTTTGATGATCCACCAGAGGAATCGGAATTTCTTGCGGTGTTAGAAGAATTCTGCCGACAGCAAGTCGGATCTTGATCAGCAGCTGATTCATTGCTCACTTTTAACGCTTGGAGGGATCTGATACGAAGGTCACTTCATCCGTTTGGAGCGGGGTAACGGTCATTACGACATGGAGAAGTCGCGGGACCTTCTCTTGATTTCCAGAATTGGTAGGAATTAAAAGTTTCCATGGATCAAGCTGAAATCAACAACTGGAAAACCATCGCAGAAAAGATGGAAGCGAGTGGAGACACCGAAAGCTGGTTTTATCTCCGTGCCCGAGCAATTGCTGATGGGAAGCAGGATCCAATGCCAACCGTCTCTGAATTGATGCCTAAATCGGCTTGATTAGAAACCATGCGCTGTTGGTCTGATTGGCGATGGACCCATAAAGGCTGGATGTTCCAACCTGCTTGGTGGGGACAGCAAAGACCATCGCCCCGCCACGAGCGGGGTTTTTTATTGTCCTGGAGTTCACAGCAGGATGTTGGTCACCAGAGTTAATGAGTCACTAAGAAAAAGGGTCTCTTGCCAAGCTGTGAACAATTAGTCAGTCGGTCGAGGCGATGACAGCACAACTGGTGGTGATTACAGGTGCGGGCGCAGGGATCGGAAAGGCTTTGGCATATGCCTTTTCGTCTGCAGGTCACCCCTGTTTGCTGATTTCAAGGAACCAGGAGGTGGATTCCACATTGGCCAATAAGCAAGTGATTTACAGGCAGCTCGATGTAGCCGACGCCAAAGCGCTGGGGGATGCCATCGCATCAGCAGAGAGTCAGTACGGGCCCACAGGCTGTCTGATTAACAACGCAGGGATGATTCACATCGGCGGACTGGACAGCCTCAGCCTTGAGCAGGTCAATGAGGAAGTAGACACGATGATCAAAGGGGTGACAAATGGCATTCACCATGTTTTGCCAGGCATGCGAAAACGCAAATGCGGAACAATCATCAATATCAGCTCCATTGGTGATCGAAAGCCTGCGCCTGGAGCACCTGTGTATCACGCTTGCAAACACGCCGTGCGCTCATTAGGCGAGAGCCTGAATATGTCTGAGGCTGAGCACAACGTTCGTGTGATCAACCTTGCGCCCGGACTGATCCGAACAGCCATTCATCAGAAGATGGGGATCAGCTTTGAGGAATACTGCGACATGCTTGGCAATCCGACGTTCATTGATCCGGCAGAACTCGCAAAAATTGTCCTTTTCTGCTGGCAGCAGCCACAACACATCTGTATTCGAGATATCGCTGTTATGCCAACAGACTGCGGATTCTGATAATTGCTATGGATCCCTCGGCAGGATGTGAGTCACCAGATCGGCATTCACCCAGCGGATTACGCCGAAACCCATATCTGCGATCTGAAAGAGGATGTGGATCTTTGGATCACGGGCAGCCCCGCCACGAACGGGTTTTTTATTGCCTGCTCATCAGCAGCAAAACTGAAACTGCCTATTGCAGCTGGCATCACCAGTCCAAGTGAGGAACACTTGCGGCATCTATTTAACGTCCCATGCTGCGTCATCTTTCCTTGGGGCTGTTGGCTTCTGCCATCTCTGTTGCTTCCCTACCTGCCATTGCTCAAGAGGATGGTGGTGCTGCTTTATTGCGGCAGCAACGCGACAAGCTTCTTGAGCAAATTGAACAACTTAAGCAACGCAAAGAACAGCTCGAGGCTCAGATCAGCGGCTCTGCTCAAGGCAAAGACGATGCCTTTGATCTACAGGAGATCAGTCTCAATGATGCAGTCAAGTTCAACTGGGGGTTTCAAGGGGCGCTGCAAGGAGCGGGTACTCCGAATCAGGCAGGCATTGGTGGCTTCCTGCCTCTCTCTGTTGGCGAGAACAGCGTCTGGTTTCTTGATGCCCTCGCTAACGCTAATTTCTCTGATTACGAGAACAACAGCAGCATCATTAACACCGATGTTGCTGGGACCACCATCAGCACCTCATCAAGGCTTGGTTACCGCTGGCTGAATGGTGACCGCAGTTGGATGTATGGGCTGAATGCTGGTTACGACAGCCGCCCGATGAATACAGGCGGAACCGATACTGGCATCAATGTCAGCGGCACAGAGAAGAGTGCGTTCTTCCAGCAGGTGGTAGTCAATGCGGAAGCTGTTTCCAATGACTGGAACCTCAACGCTTATGCCTTAATTCCGATTGGTGATACCGAGCAAGATCTCAACTCCTTTTATCAAGGCGGTGCACTCAACACCTACGGGCTGGATGTTGGTTATTTCATCACTCCTGAGCTGAATGCTTCCGTTGGTTACTACTACCAAAATGGTGATCTTGGATCCGCTGATGGTTCTGGTGTGCTCGGGCGGGTTGCTTATGAGATCAGCAATGGCTTAACAGCAGGAGTGAACATCTCCTACGACGAAGCATTCGAGACAAGAGTTTCAGCTGATTTAAAAGTACGTTTTGGTGGTGCATCTACAACAGCGCAACGCAAAGAAGTTCAACAACAACCTGTGATCAATGCATTAACATCATCGCCAAGAAACCGGGATGTCCGTGTGCATGACATAATATTTGGTGGTGATGACTTCGAATGCGAAACAAAAGGTATTTTTGTGTTTGGCACTACTAGACAACCTGATGGCAAAAGAGAATTTAATATAGTTTGCTCTGTACAGGGAAATGTAAAGCAAGTATTAGAGGGGAAAGGAAGTGTTGATGATCAAGGGGCCATCCAAGCTAATGGATTCGATTGATTCAATAACTCCTTAATACCGTCAAACATCTAGCTCTGATAACCGCCCATATTATCCTTCGCTACTTAGCATAATCGAGCAGAAATTAGATAAAACGAGATCGCTAAAATAAGGGTGTCAGCCAGGGGCATTGCAGCAGATAATTGCATCAATTCTGCTATCAATTAGTTGTCTGCAGCCTCTACTGTTGTGATGGGTATCTTGTGGATTTAGAAAGGCTTCATTGGCCCTCACCCCTGTACATTTCCCCTTGAAAAGTTCAGATTCAAGAACTCCCTTTTACTTTTTTGACCGTTTCGTTGTAGCCATCAATGCACGACATGGAAGGCACTTTTGAGCAGGATCAGCTGACTACTATCCCACTTCAAATGTCATCCTCGCTGACCACTAAAAGATGACAATTTGAAGCAATGACTCCACTGACTATAAAAATGAGAATACGCTGAGAATCATCTGATACAGGCTCGCTTTGCTTTTGATACTCCCGGCGATCAGTATGGCCCTCGGCGGCATTTTGGGGAGCCGCTTTCGCCCCGGACTACGCCTGCGGGGCTTGATTGCCCACCTAGTTGGAGGTCTGGTGTTTGGAATGGCCGCAGCGGATCTGATGCCAGCAGCTAGTCGTGACAATCATCCATTGGGACTAGTCATCGGTTTCTGCCTCGGTTTTTCATTATTAATAGTGGTAAACGCCGTCTTAGAAGATCCTCAAGAAATTTCTGAAAGAAACAATGCTCGCCCAATAATCCTAATATTAGTTCCTTTTTTAGTTGACAGCCTTATTGATGGACTAGTGGTAGGGATTAGCCCTGATGTTGGACCAGAGGGATGGGTGATACCCGTAGCTGTTGCATTGGAAATGGGCCTTGCATCGCTTGGCCTTGCGACTCTGCTGCGCCGAGGGGGGGAGCGGTGGCGAAGCAGTCTTGGTGGTGGACTGATGGCACTGACCTATCTAGTTGGTCTCATCAGCAGCACAATCTTGGCTAAATATCTAACAGGCCCTTACTTAACGGGCTTGCTGGCTTTCGGTACCGCTGCTCTGATCTATCTGGTTGTTGAAGAAGTGATGAAGGAAGCACACGCAATCGGAGAAGACGATTCAAGTTGGGTGAATTTGGCTTTCTTTTTAGGGATTCTTATGGTTTGGTTGCGGGTCACTCTCTCGATCTGATCAAAGTTATTCATACTCGGATCATAAGGATTTACAATGTTGTTAATAGAAGCTAAATAAGCCTATTTTACCTTTTTTCTGCTTATTCCAGCTAATTTAATAAATACTATCACCAATGAGTTGTCTGCAACGTCTATGGGGGTGGTTGTTACTTGTGGAATGTGAAAGTCTTTATTAGCTCTTAAACCTGACCAGTGTCCTTTCACTCATTCAGCATCCTTTGGGTAAGGGCTGCATTGGAGCCTCAATCCCGATTCAGACGCAGATTGCTTTCTTTTCGCCGAATCAAGATCTGGTCTCGTTAGCTCATATCGTATGACTCCACTCTTAAGCCAAAGGCCAGCAGTAAAGATCATCGGTCTCGTCCTTGGCGTGGTTGAGATTCTCCTGATCAATGTCCTATCAGGGTCTGCTGCTTAATCATTGCAGAAATTCAGATGTAGATCATTGATTGTGCTGATAGGTATAGTTAATAATGAACTAGGCTTGGCGTTCATGAGGTGGTTGAAAATTTTCACGTCATCTTTGTTGCTCTTCGGTGTTTCTGGTTTTGATTTAGACCACGAAGCTGACTTCTATTCATCAAGAAACGTTGCATTTGAGAAATGTGAAGAATGGAAAGATAAGGGGAATGTAGTTGTTTCTAAAACAAATATCAACATTGCCGAAGAGGCTTCACAATTTACTGTTGAGCACCCCGTACCCATATCTGCCTCCTCTGATTCAATATATTCCAAATTAAAATATGCTAATAGGCTCTATGAGTGGAATAAAGCGG
Source organism: Synechococcus sp. CC9311 (assembly GCF_000014585.1). Lineage (NCBI taxonomy): Bacteria > Bacillati > Cyanobacteriota > Cyanophyceae > Synechococcales > Synechococcaceae > Synechococcus > Synechococcus sp. CC9311. Next base: position 1,128,069 of record NC_008319.1, read on the forward strand.
TGCAAAAATTTCTTGTTAGTCACCCTACTAAGTTGATCAAAGTTAATTCGCGTATTTGTGATTATGAGCCAAAAGCTAAATTATTTGTCGGTTATGAAAATAAGCTGATTCAGGAAGGCGCTTGGAAGGATGAAGATGGAAAGAGAGGACAGATGATCAAAGTGAAATCCTTTCGATATTGATGATTTATTTGGCGCCTTAGGGAAGCCCTAGTGCGAGTTCTCTTCAATGCTCTGCTTTCTGGCTGAGATACAGTTCTTGTTTTCATATATCACTATAGAATGTGATTATTAATCTTGTCCGGCTCATTCCTTTGAATAAGATAATCGAATTAATTCTTAGGCAAATAGATGGATCTACGTCTAGTTGAGTTGCTGGGTAAGTACCAGGAAGAAGAGCTTGAGGCGATCGAACGGTGGTTTAATCATACACAGCCTTTGGCGCTTGAGATTATGGGAGGCATGAAGATTGCGCGAGGAACCATCAAAAGAGAGAAAAAATACTAAGTATGTCTTTTTTGCCATAAGGCAAATCGTCCTATTGGCCGATCAGTGATCTATAGGCTCTCTATAATAGATATTGGCTTAAACATTTCTGCTTTTTTATATTTGCTGATGGTTGGCAGCTCTAAATTCATTTTATATTGCTTAGCGAATATGATACTTTCTTGTACCATTAGATGTACAACCTCCTCGGTCATTTATTACTTCTCTTATTCCAATTTTAATCTATAAAAGGTATGACTCTGGCTTGCTAACATGAATAGCTACATCCTAATGATTATATTTTTTGTGTTGTTGCCTTGTGGGTTTTTAAGTGCTTCATTGGCAGCATCAAAAAATCAACAATATTGGATATGGTTGATTGCTGGGTTGGTTTTTGGTCCTATTGGGTTAATCGGCTCTTCTTATGCTAAAGACAGAAGTGTGCGGTCTACCCCGAATTGATCAATTGCTGGAATAATGTCGTAGTTTTATGCAGTCTTTGTTTTTATTTGTATAATCCTTGATTTTGTTTGGGCTTCTATATTTTTGCTTTGGATCAATTAATTGTAAATGTTGATCTGAAAATTGCTAATATTATCCAGATCGAAATTCCTATGCTCGTCGCGAGTGTAAGTAACCATAATTTCAAAGCTCTTCCCGTTGGTTTGTCGTAAAGTAGTTTTTCTATTGATGTTTTATTACTGAAGAGTAAATGATCGGCAATTGACATCATTAATTTATTTGATATGAGTTTTTTCTGCCAATCAAAATCGTATCTTGGATATTGCTGATATAGGGGCACTGACCCTGTTGCTCGCCCTGGCAAAAGACGAGAGACTTCACTAGGAGGAATGTCGTAGCCAAACCTTTTCATGTACTCGTCGCTATCAAGGACATAGTCTATAAAATAATTAAATCCTTTCTCTGCAATGATTATCGATAGTGCTAAGCCTTCTGCTCCGTTATATACTTTTCTGCCAAATGCTCTTGCAACGACTTGTTCTGCTAATCTGTAGTTGTTGTTGCATTCGACATAACCTCGTCGAAATCGGTCAGATAAAAACAGTCCTCTAATAAAGTCTCGTACAGTTATTGAATTATTGCGGAGTTGTGATTCAAGATAGACTTCTCTGTCATTTTCTAAGAGGTGGAAAAATACTTGCCTGTAACAATCATTGATTAGTTTCTCGGATTGATTTTCTGAATTTGTTTCTATGGCTTGATTGCTGACTCCTTCAACTCTTGCGTTTTGGGTTGAGATTGTGAAACTTCTTGGAGGAATTGCCATACTGTTTCATTGTTAATCTCATGCTATGCTTGCAGATCTCTCTTGAGCTATTTATTGGTTACAATCTAGTGTATCAATGGAGTCTTTGGGTTGCTTCCACTTTATCCAGGTCTTGGATTATATAATCATTGATGCTTTTGTTAAGATGGTAGCGATCTATCAAGAGATATGGTCTTCTTCTGAATGTAGCGTTGACTGTTCTGGCAGTTTTGATTCATTTAAGTTTGCAATATACTCTTAAATGGTTTTCGAGTTTTTCTTCTAATTGTTGTGTTGAGATTTGATAGTGATCTTTGTATTTATAGTTCACGTTAAGTGAAGGCTGAAGACGTTGCGGCTTCAGCCATGCAGTTGTTCAAACCAAAATCCGGCGAGTTGCCACGAGCTCCATAGAAAAATCGCTAGAAACAACCAGTTCATCCAGGCGGGGCGATCGCGATTTTCAAACATGGAGTGAATGATGCAACCCTTTAATTGTGGCGGATCAATGGCTGTAAATTATGAATTCTTTTGAATACTTGCTGTTGCGTTACGACTGAACGGATCCTGAAGACCAATCTGCAGTCTGAAGCGACACCTGAGTTCCACCCGCCCGTTTGAGATCATGCATTCCTTCGAGCTGACGATACACCGCTTTCAATTGTCTTTGAATGTGATCGGTGTGTGGCATGGGATATAAGGTCAACAGCGCTTTCTCGAGATGGTGTTTTGCATCAATCAAGAGTCGGCAATCGGTACTTCCAGGTTCGTAGCTCATGTAATTTTTTCAGGTATTGACCCATAAAGCCTGATTGCTAAGACCAAAGTTGTGGCAATTTTTACAAAGTTGCAAATATCTAGGGTTCTGCCTGTTTCCCACTTGCTTCGATCAAGTCCCATGGTTTTGTCAGTCCTCCTTCCACTGCCCATACGCCTTCTTTCCTGCTTTGAGCTTCACGCTCCAACTTTTGATAGTTCAGGTCGTCGCATCGTCCCAGGTAACCGTCATAGGCAAACACTTGGCCTTTGCTGACGAGTGGGGCAGCAATGTCCATTTTCTCCTTCAGGAGCCTGGCTACAACACGCCCATAAACGTCACGAGCCCGTAGCTCCATTTGGACAACAGAGCCCTGAGGTAGTGCCTTGCTCAACGTTGTTTTCGCTTGCTGCGACCAGGGTTTTTGCTGGTGGAGGGGAGCTTGAATGCAGGCCAGTCGAACCGCCCTTCCCTCTCCATTGATTTCTACCAGCACCTCTTGGCCATTGTTGACCTTCAGTACGGTGACGATCTGGGTGGGATGGGCTTGTTCGGCGGCCAAGACGATGGGTAAGGCTGCACCCGCTAGTAGGCCGACAAGCAAGCTGCGACCTACTGCCTTCGTGGTTGATGCCATGACGGACTCCTCGCTCAACTGACGAACAGCATCTCCCGATACGAAGGAAGCGGCCAACGATCGTCATCCACCAGGCCTTCTAAGCCATCTACGACATCCCGCAGCTGCAGTAGGCGTGGAAGCAGGACGTTAGCTGCATGGTTCATCGATGCTGTGGTGTCGCCGTGATGCAGCTGCTGCAATTCATCGTCGAGAGCATTGATTTGATCCTGCATCCTTTGATGTAGCTCTGCTGCATGTTGCAGAGTTCGTTGATCGGGATTCAGGCCTACTGCTTGTTGTTGGCTGATGCTTCGTGCCAAGGAGCCGAGATGTTTCTGAACAGCGGGGCTGATTTGTGTCCTAACAATGGAGAGTGCAACCTTGGCTTCAACTTCTACTGCCAGCGTGTATTGCTCGCTGTAAACCTCGTAGCGGCTCTCCAATTCCACAGGTGAGATCACAGCCTGCTTCTGAAACAGTTCCTTGACGTCATCTCGTCGCAGTACTGGAAGGGCGTTGGCGGTGTTGCGCAGGTTTTCTAATCCCCTTTGTTCGGTGGCCTCCTGATGCCATGCATCGGAATAACCATCCCCCCCAAATACGGCTGCACCGTGTTGGTCCATCACTTGTTTTAAAACGTCTGCTGCGCCCTGTTCCAAGGATTGGCCTGAGGCCAAATGTGCTTCGATTTGGTCGTTAATCCACTCGAGTGAATCAGCGAGAACGGTGTTCATCGCTACCAGTGGACCAGCCACTGATTGGCCAGATCCCACGGCTCTGAACTCGAATCTGTTGCCCGTGAATGCAAACGGTGATGTGCGGTTTCGATCACCAGCGTCCTTCTTGAACTCAGGGAGGCTGTCAACACCCAGACGCATCACATCGCCTGTGCTGCTTCCGGTTACTTCGCCACGCTGGAACTGCTGGAAGACCTCCTCTAGCTGTCTACCCAGATACACAGAGATGATCGCGGGTGGAGCTTCATTGGCTCCAAGGCGATGGTCATTTCCTGCGGTCGCAACGACTGCTCGTAAAAGTGAGCCAAATCGATGCACTCCACGGATCACCGCGGCGCAGAACAGCAGAAATTGCAGGTTGTCGTGGGGAGTTGAGCCAGGGTCCAGAAGATTGCCCTGGGTGCTGTTACCAACAGACCAGTTCACATGTTTGCCGGAACCATTGATTCCAGCAAAGGGCTTTTCATGCATAAGGCATGTAAATCCATGCCGTTTTGCCGTGCTACGAAGCACAGTCATGATCATTTGTTGATGATCTGTCGCCACGTTGGCGGCTTCATGCACAGGGGCGATTTCGAACTGCCCTGGAGCTACCTCGTTGTGTCGAGTTTTTGCAGGAATTCCGAGCCTATACAGCTGGTGTTCAACGTCCTGCATGTAGACCTGAACCCGTTCAGGAATGGCACCGAAGTAATGATCGTCAAATTGCTGTCCCTTAGGAGAGGGAGCTCCGAACAGAGTTCTGCCCGCCAGGAGTAGGTCAGGACGAAGTGTGGCAAATTGAGTGTCAATTAAAAAATATTCTTGTTCAGCTCCGCAGGAACTGTTCACTGCAGCAACGTCCTTGTTGCCAAGCAAGCGCAGCAAACGTTGTGCTTGGCGATTCATAGCTGCGTTTGAGCGCAGCAGTGGGGTTTTTTTGTCGAGAGCTTCGCCGGTCCAGCTCACGAACACGGTGGGGATGCATAGGGTGACGCCATTGGGCGTGCGCATTAAATAAGCAGGGCTGGTGATGTCCCAAGCTGTATAGCCACGTGCCTCAAATGTTGAGCGGATACCTCCATTGGGGAACGAGCTGCCATCGGGTTCACCCTGAATCAGGAGTTTGCCGGAAAATTCATGAATGGCCTGGCCATCCTTTTGCGGGCTGATAAATCCGTCGTGCTTTTCAGCCGTTGAGTTTGTGAGGGGATAGAAGACGTGAGCGTAATAATGAGCGCCATTGCTGACGGCCCAATCTCTCATCGCCTGAGCAACCGCGTCTGCCACCTCTAAATTTAATTTGCCTCCGTCACGGATCACGCGACGAACAACCTTGAAAGCTTCTTTAGGCAGAGCATTTTTCATGCGCGCCAGGGTGAAGACGTCACTGGCCCAGATCTCCTTCAAGAAAGGAGTTTTGTCGCAATCCATTGGCTTGCGTTGTTGGATGGCTTGTAGAGCAGCCAGACGTGATGGATTGGGCATGGTTTATGGGCCTCAGGTGCGTATTTTTGCTCACCAAGCTAGGCCCTCAAATGGGGTTGATCCCTTTGCTGCTTGAGTTCCATGACATCTGCTCCTGATGTGGACCCTGCCGTTGCGGAACTGAGGAACGGTAGGAACCCGTTTTTTAGATCTTTTCAATTTCAATTCTTGGAGCTCAAGGCGACTCCCGCCTACTGCCCGTGAAGGCTGACTCAGCAGGCCCCACTGATGGGGCGTTACTCAGGGGTTGTTGTGTTAATCACGCTTGATGAATGGCTAAAAATGAATTATTTGCTTAGTTGATTGATTTGCGTGCTTAGGGATGCTTTCACCTACTAATCAAGATCGTCTCTACTTTCCGGCAACGGTGCGCAACCGTGCTCCTATCGGAGCTGCTCTCTCTGAACTGCTGCCTGAACAAGGTGCTGTCCTTGAAATTGCTAGTGGAAGTGGTGAACACGCTGTAACGTTTCAGCGCCGGTTTCCTGGCATTTTATGGCAAGCCAGTGATCCTGATCCAAGCCATTGTAAAAGTATCAATGCTTGGATTGCCCATGAGTGTTTGAGTGATTTGATGCCGCCAGCCTTACAACTTGATGTTCTTGACCGGCCATGGCTTCTTCCTGAAAGAACTAGTGTTGAATTAAAAGTTGTTGTTGCGATCAATTTGATACACATTGCTCCTTGGAGCTGTTGTCAATCATTAGTTGAGCAGGCATCTGACCACCTTCCGATTGGAGGTCGTTTAATTCTTTATGGGCCCTTTCGTCGGAACGGATTACATACGAGTTCAAGCAACGAAGCTTTTGATCAATCGTTGCGGGAGCGTAATCCCTCCTGGGGAGTGCGTGATCTTGAAGCTGTTGAGACACTTTGTAGCGAAGTTGGCTTCAAAAATATGCATTTTACTGAATTGCCCGCTAACAATATTATCGTTAGCGTATTAAAATCTGTTTAATTTGACAAGTGCTTTTACCTGATTGTTGACAATTAAATCTTGTTTGAAATTGCGGTAAATTGCATTCTTGCTGTGCTTGGTAGCAATCCTTAGGGCTTCTTCTTGAAAAGATTTCTATTGCAATCAGGCCACGCAATGGTATAAATTTTTGACCTTTTTGGTTTGCATTTATCAGTATGATTATCTAAATGCTTGCGGAAATCAAAATCAAGTAAAGGGTTGTTTTTTATCGGATTGTTGAATAATGATGATTATATCAAAATTTATATTCCATGTTAATGGTGCTCACTTGAGACTTACCCATGGTTGAGCTTTGGTTCTTCGCCAGTTTTAATTTTGTCACTGCTATAAACCAAGAGATCGATGGCGCCTCGTTGGTGCATCACAATTAAAAATCCCCTCGAGTGGGGGGAAAGTTCACTGGAATGATCCCCATCACCCAGCCCACCGCTAGATAATAGGCCGATATCAAGCATGTAGATCAGCTGTTATCCACGAATCTGAGCAAGCGCTCCACAGATCAGCGGAACCAAGAGTAGTTTTCCCACACGCTGTGGAGAAGAGTGGTGACACGGTGCTGAATGGCTGATTTTGTGGAAAACGAGCCAAAGTATGTCATGATGTGGATCCCCATCACCCGCCCCGCCTAGCTTCGCTAAGCGGGGATTTTTGTTTTGTGCAACTAAAAAAGCAGCCAACTTGCTAGTACGAATGAGCTATACAGGGTTCATTTCCACTGGTTTTATCGACATAGAGCAAAATTGAACTTCCGGCATCAATATTATTGGCTTTAATTGTAACTATGCTGGCAAGTTAGCTCGTGGAGTCTTGAAAGTACTGATTATTAGTGGCGTTTAATCTTATTTTGTGAGCATTAAGAGAATCGTTGGATCAATAGAATTGGCAAGCAGCTTTATGAACGCATTGAATTTTGATCAGTACGATACAACACAATTAATTCTTTACTCTTTTGCCCACCTCTGGGTACAGCGACTGCTGCATTGCATCTCTCCATCTGGATAGTCAAAACCAGCTTTTCGTGCGTTTTTCTCGACCTCTGCTGGATTTGATCCACTGAAGCTACGTGTGGATTTTGCTAGTGCAGGGTTGATGTGATTCATTCCAAGGGTGCATGTCAGAAGAATCAAAGTAAAAAGTTGAGTTCTTTGCATGTTTGAATTGAGTTGATTTTTACGTATTTTACTTGTTGAAATGAGCTTTTCTGGTGTACTTGATGCTTTGGAATAATTCAGCCTTCAGCTTGTTAAACATAAAAACATGTTTTCTGAGGCTGATGAACCGATTTGCCAGTCAGCAGTTTTTCACTTCTCTTTTGTTTGACACCTTTTCTCCTCGGATTGTTGTTTCAAGCATGTCATTCGAATATCTTGCCTATTGGTGTTTTTTGATCCACCGAGACATTGCGTTGGTCAGATTTTTGAGCAGTTTTCGTCAGACCGAGACAGTTTTCTCAGCTTGGGTTTCTCCCATTATTTCTGAGCTGGCATTGATCCAGATTATGCCCTGCTGCCGTACTAGACAAACTAAATCGTTGTTGTGGAGAACTCTGTATGTGGAAGGCTCTTCCATGCAAAGCTCTTTCGCGAAATTGACTGCTGCATGAATATCTGCCTGACTGGCACTTGGCTTCCATCCATCAGGGGTAAGCCGTTCAATATCAAGCATGAGTAAAATTACTTATTGAGCTTAGCTTCTCGCATTGTGGTTCCTATTTGCAAGCAAAGTGTTCACATCAAAACCGATTGGTGAGTATTGGCGTAGGTGAATTTCGTCTGGTGATTTGTGTTGATATCTGTATGTGAGGCTTAATATGCGTTTGAAGCAATTTTTTTTGATAAAGTATTATCCTTTTGTTTTTAGATTTTAATTCAGAGAAGACCCACGTCTTCCCCTGTGAACTGCTTTTGGCCGGATTCTGTTTGAAAACTTTGGATGGTTAGTTGGTTTGGATGATTGTTGAAAACCCTTTGACTTGCTCCTTGTAAGCCCTATAGATTCATTTGACGGTACAAATGGGGCTCTTTCTTTTCACTTTTAAAGTTTGTACTAGACAGACATTTTTTTCACATAACAGTCTTTAAAGCCATGATTTTGGTGATGAATGCCTGCCCTTCAATTGAAGAACTACAACGTTTTCATGCTTAAGTGCGTTTAGTCAAGATCCGTGGCGATATAGCAGCGCCTACGTAGCTGATCGACAAAAGCCCTGGCTTCTGTGCCTCTGTATTTTTCCTTGAGCTGATCAACGATTCCTCCTTGATCTAGGTTCTTGCCGTACGCATCAACCACTAGGTCTAGTGCAAAGTCAATCAGTTCCGCCTCTTCTGCGCTGAGTCGTACATCGACAAATTTTTCCATTCGATCCAGGGTCCTTAAGGCGGTTTCCACCGAATTCTGCAGCACAGCCCCTCGTTTTTGTGGTTGGTGTGAAGTTATTCACTGCTGGCTCCTGGATTTTTTCTTCTAGCATCTGCAGATATGAATCGAAATGTCTTTGTTGGATCTATAAAGCCGGCCTTTGATTACCATGATTTCTAATTTCTGATGTTTTGTTAGTCCATCCTGAGTTGTACACTTCCTGCCCTGGTTTGAGATCAACCATTTTTCTTCGCTGATGGACAAATAATGCCTCCTGCTAGGACACCAATTACTCCGTGAACTCATGAATCATCTTAAGATTTACTTATGCCCACTAGTATCTTTCTGAATGTTGGGAATTCCCAATGTTTCCTGGTTTGTGTCAATCAATACTTGCGTCCATCAATCGTTATGGCTAACAAGCAATTAGTAGATAACAAAGTTTGTTATGGCTGTTCTTTTCGCACTTCCTAAAACGCAGTCGATCTATCGCCGCTATTGGGCCTCGACTTCTAAGTAGGCCACTGCCACATCTCTCTCAGCTTGAGGCTCTGTAACCCTGTCATGCAATAGTCCTTGATCTTGTTCTCAGAATCTAGATTAAGGCCTTCTGCTGACAAGCTCAGCGCAACGCAGGTGTTTCCCCTGAATATTGTGTGATGCCAACGTTCTTGTGGAAATTGTGTCATGGGCAATTTGCTTCCTTTCTTCGTCTTTCTGTTGTCGCTTCAGGTTGTCGCTGCAAAAGCTAGTGATCAAAACCTGCCCCTCGTTCGTTTTCAGGGCTGTTACGACGGGGACACCTGTACGACCACTGATGCTGAAAAAGTCAGGTTGGCTTGTATTGATGCTCCGGAATTAAAAAAACGTCCTCGCTTTAGGGCCACCAAGATGAGTCCTATTGCTTATGACAACACCTCCTCCGAACGATCCGCCGACGGTTTGAGGGCTTTGGTTTTAGGTCGATTAGTTCGTATTCGCCGAATCACTACAGACCGCTATGGACGAACCATTGCAGAGCTTTTCGTTGACAATCGCAATGTTGGGCAGCAGCAGGTTATCAACGGCCATGCCGTGATCTCTCAGAGATACGCTTCGCAATGCGCTTGGGCTACTCGCTCCTGATGAATCATGCATCTTTCACTGAACCGAAGCAAACCGTTGATGCTTGGAACCTGTCGAGTCTTCACTTGAAGGCTGCTGCCACTAGCAAATTCCATCAATCTTGTGCCAGTCACCCAAGTGTTGACGAACACTGGCACAGTGCCAGTTGCGAAGCATAATGAAATCGTGAGGAAGACTTCTTCGCGGAGTGGAAACTAGGCAACACGCCCAAAGAGAAGTCGAGAAACCCTGCCTTTGGCGGGGTTTTCTTTTGTTTGATCACCTTTTCATGGCCGTGGATCTCGCGCATCCATTGCAGATCTTCCCCTCTGATTCATTGGTTGGAACGATGTTCGTCAAAGACCGTATGTGGGTTTGACATCAACCAACCATCTCGTGAGAATGGTCGTAATCGATTCTTCCATCCATGTCCCAAGCACGCGAGATGATTAATGCTCATCTGTTTCCTGTTTTGGCTGTTGTTGCAACCGTGAGTTCAGTTTCAGTTGCGATTTCACTTCGACCTATCGCTCAGCATTCGGAACGTTGGAACACGTGTTACACGGACAGCATTGCTTGGTATGAAGCCAACAAACCCGACTGGACGATTCAAGACAAAGAAGTTTTTGCTTCTAACTTCTGCAACGGTGGTACTCCTGTTTCTCCAGGACCAGGCTTTAAACCTGCCAACAGATCTTGATCAGTAAAATCACGTTGTATGAGGAGATCTCGATTGTTTTAAGTGTTAGATCAGAGTCCATACAGTTCTGTCTTCTTCCAAATAGCCGTTGTATCTGTGATTTTTTTGTTCTAGCGATACCTATCTTTCTTCATTGAAGTTTTCGAGAAGTTATATCCGTATGAAAAATTTTGATGAACTTTGGATTGTGCCTAGTTTGATGTGTTTCCTAACCTGTTGAAATTTGAATATCTATGGTTGCAGTTACCAGGGTTCAAAGAGTTCAAAATTGCAGAACCCACCTCTAATTAAGAGTAAAAGGATCAGTAAGATGTCTTGGCAAGCTCAACTGCATCTCTTTTAACCGCCCCAGCCATTTCACATATAATTAACGACTCCAATAATATAGTTTCCACTGACCTCTAATGCATTGGCAGATTTTGCATTTACGATTCCCAAAAGATCCCCATTTTGGTAAATACTTGCATTACCATCTAGATTATTAATGATTGAAATGCTCTCACCACCATCACCAAGCTTAATTTGATCATCAATACCGCTAAAATCATGAATAGTGCTATGTCCTGAACCTTGTGTCAGGACAAAAGTATCTTTACCGACGCCACCGTACATTTCATTGATTCCTGTTGAGCCACTTAAATAGTCATCACCTTCACCAGCAATAATCAGATCATTTCCAGTGCCACCAAATAGTTCATCATTCCCCTGGCCACCGCTAAGATCATCATCGCCACCCCAGCCGATAAGATGATCGTCTCCATCGTTTCCAAATAAGGCATTATTGGCGTTATTTCCAATTAATATGTCATCACCACTTCCAGACTTGGCGACTTCAAATATTGATACTTCGGAAAAAGCAAGATTTTTCTTGTTACCTCCAATGTTTGACCAAAAAGCATCGTAATTATCTCCAGTAGTGACACGAAGATCGATTTTTTGGTCTTCAGTTGTGTTGCTAAAATCTACTGTATCCTCATTGTGATTCGCTACTTGAGTGTAAAAATACCTGCTTGTTGAGATTTGTGATTCCACTTGGTTCCAAATAGGATCTTCATTTGTAATTGTTGTATTTACGCCAATTATCTTCTTTTCGTTCCAATCGCCATGTGCTGCATTGTTCTTTTGAATTTCGTACCTTCCTCTTAGCGCAATAAAGTCTGCTGGCATTAATGTTGCTTGTTTCATATGAGGGCCAAAGATATTCGGATTTTCAAGAGAACCAAGGCCTCCAAGATTGTTGTTAGGCTTAAAATAAGACATTAGGGTTAGCATATTGGTGTCATTGTAAAATTCAGCCATTCTTTCAAAAGTTACATTATGATTTTCGCTCTCTGGATCTGGGTCGTAATTGTATGAGCCAGGGTGGGAAAGGCCTAATGCATGTCCAATTTCATGCAACGCATCAGTCCACGCATTTGAACCAACTCCACCACTAGGATTTATTGTATTATCTATATTTATAATGCAAAACCTGCGTTCAAGCATTTGCCTCTTCGAAGCATAATTCACTTCGTTTACGTCTCCAAAACTTATATATCCGTCATACTCAGAGTATGGGTTTATGTCGTTTTCGAGAATATTGTCGAAGTCTGTAAAGGTATTATCTTCGATAAAAGTAATATCGAGTGTATTCGATAGATACTTGAAGACGCTTCTTAATAATTCTTGCCTCTCGGGATTTAAGCTTAGTCCATCAAAATCATTCTTGTTACCAAATTGCTGTTGTGGATTGTGATCCCAATGTGAATAACCTCCTGTCAAATTGTATTTGATGACTTGCCCAGCCCTGAAGGCGTCGCTGTCGTGAGGGTATATCTCTGCTGCAATGTCATATATTGTCCCTATTTTATCGATTCCTGGCCCTTGCCAAGCATCATCTTCATCTCCAGCTAATGACCTAATTAAACTTAAACTTTTATTTCTCCCATGACCTCCGTCATCTCGAATTACTTGCCTATCAAACCCATGCGTTCCATCAGTAGTGCTTGCTGAATTAGTTGTTGAAGTCCCTTGCTCTTCATTGGTCCACTCAATCGAGGTTTCTGCAAGTTGTCTAGAGTCTATTGGGTCTTGATTGGCTTCCTCCTCTAGTTGTTCGCTTGTCTTTAGCAATTTAATCTCTCTATCCACTTCTCTGTTTTCGATTTCGATAGTCGCGCGACGTCGACGCAAACTGTCAATTAAAGACAATTGTCCAAGAGTTGGTTGTATCGTCATTTTTTTAGAGTGATAGGTTGATGGAAGTGGTAAATAATTACCTGTGAACAGCTTCGCTTGACTCCTGTTGTTTAGTGTTGATGCTCATCAAATTAGTGTGTGATCTTCGTCACATTCGTTTTGACGCAATATCTATCTCTGTCTGTTCTCACGTTCTTGTGATGTACTTATCAGGATCGCAGAAGCTGAACCATTGAGATGCGAAGCCTTGGAGTGAACGGTACGCTTTATCTTCTTTCGTGCTCAGGCTCAGTACGTCCAGTTCATTTGATTGATTTTTCTGCCCTTTTTTGGCTCCTGGCACGCAACAATCTTTCGAAGCTAATTTTTGTAGTAACGACGTAACAGGTCAATCGAGTCAGCGGCCAGCTTTAATCCTTCAATTTTTCTTTGGTTTGAAGATCGACAAGCGCTACCCGGAGGGTGGAAGCCGTAGCTGCCAACCCTTGTGAAGAGTTAACCACTTTAATGAAGAGGAACTGGCTGCAGATCTGTCAAGGTACCGATCTGTGCTGTTTCTCTTGTGATGAATGTTGCGTCAAGATGATTATCTGAGGAGGGCTACTTCTCGGAGTGGCAACGAGTCATCTCGTCCACTGAGTAGCTGAGAAACTCTGCCTTAGTAAAGGTTTTTTCTTCTGTTATGTTATTTTTTGATGCCTCGAAGGCTGAGATATCTGCTTCGTTTCGCTCGCATAGATGACTTTCTTGCCGTCTTGATCTTGAACTTTCAGACTTTTGATGAGTCCCACTAGACCCTACAGATGGTCACCGATCGAATTGATGCCAATGTCGGTATCGATCTGACCTGCGATTTTGTATCGAAGCGCTCCTTTATACACGTCCGCATGGGCAAAGCTCTAAGCACAACAACTGACGGTCAAGTTTTTTAATTAGATGCCTTTCCCAGATAACGGCAACATTGATCAGTTCTTGGATGAGATTGGCCGAACTCCATTGCTCACAGCAGCTGAGGAGATCACGCTTGGAACTTCAGTGAGGATGAGCCAGTCACCCGAGGCAACTCCTGCTCAAAAAAGGGCTGGCAAACGAGCTAAAGATCGAATGATTAAGGCCAATCTTCGGTTGGTCGTCACCGTTAGCCGCAAGTACCTGCATCGTCAACTTGGGCAATTGGAATTTGGTGATCTGGTTCAGGAAGGTAGCATTGGCCTGAACCGTGCAGTTGAGAAGTTTGATCCTGAACTGGGATACAAATTCAGCACCTATGCGTATTGGTGGATCCGCCAATCAATAAGTAGGGCAATTGATCAGACATCTGCGACGATCAGGGTTCCAACTTCTATGAATCTTGTGCTAGCAAAGCTCAATCAACTGCCGCAGGGATTAAATGATGAGCAGATTTGCGAGCTACTAGAGGTTAGTGATACTCAGCTAAAAAACCTTCGGCACGCTTTTGTTGCCAAAAGAATTGCATCGCTAGATATGAAGCTTGGTGCAGATAGGGATGGTTCAACCCTTACTGAACTTCTTTGCGATGAGCAATCAACACTTAACTATGATGAGTTCCAGTGGGAAGCAGTTAAGCGAAGCCTTGGGGATCAAGCAAAAATAGCTCTGAATAACGATCAAGAGTTGTTGCGTCGCAACGTTGTGGATGAGCAGAGCCTTCAGTCAATCGCCAACGAAATTGGAATTAGTCGCGAACGAGTCCGTCAGAAGGTTGATCGAGCCAAAAAGCACCTAGCCACCATAATGATCGAGCACAGGGATCTCGTGGCCTGAGTGCAAGGGGCTGTTTGTTGGCATTGCCTGGTTTTCCCTGCTAGTCCGCATTGTCGAAAGTTCACTTGCCCCCAGCGGTTATTTAGCTAGCCTTTTGCCATTTGAAAACATAATGCCTGGTCTACGTTGATATCATTTCAACGAAGACATTTGAAATTCAGGAAATGGCTCATACTCAGGCACACTGGTGTGTAAATTCATTCTGATGATGGCAAAAAATCGAACCCTGAAGGATCTAATTAAGTCCCGTCAATTTATTTTTTTATCCTAAGCAGGTATGTCTTGTCTATGATATTCCTACGAGGTTAATGCTGTTTTTTTGTAGCAATGACATGGCCGGGTTTCTTTCTTCTTTAATCGATACAATGCTTGCGATTGCTACGGTTGCAATAAAGACGCCTAGAAATATTTTCGTGTAGTTTTTACAGCTGTGTCTGTGCTGAATAATTTCTCGCCGTTGGCTTTTGTCAAGCAGATGCCATGGTGTATGGGGTTTTGCCTTGTTTGCATGTGTAAACTCTCCGATCTGCTTGTGTATGGTTGCATGCTCTTCCCAAATGGATTTGTTCATTAGTGCATCCAAAGTAAAAAAAGAAGAGAACAGTAGAGCCCGAGATTTGGACTTGTTGTCTTCAAGAACTAATTCCTATTCTATTCATGCCATTGCCAACCCGCCACAAAAACACCTCGATCTTCCGCACTTTGTTAGCCCCCTCCCCCCACTGCTCTTGAGTGCTTTGTTTGTAAGGTCGAGAGCCCGTATCTGTTGCAGGATTTCTTGCGCAGCTTGTCGAGATTACGTTACTACCGTAACTCTGTAGCAGGCTCAAGCTTCTGCAGTGCTACAGCGAGTCATTAAAAAAACCCAGTGGTAGACTGGGCTTTGCTATTGAACGGAGAGGGTCGGATTCGAACCGACGGTGCCCTTGCAGACACGCTGGTTTTCAAGACCAGAGCCATAAACCACTCGACCACCTCTCCTGGAGGCAAGGATATTTTATCATCTCACCATCTTTATGGCTCGGATGGAAATTTTTCTCTTACCTTGCAGTTTGAGAAATATTTCCAATGCAATACATTACTGATTCATGATAAATTAAAGTTTGATTTTGTGTTTGGCTTTTATTGTTTCTGGTATCAAAGGGCTTACACTTAAAAAATAAGCCCTTTGTTTGGTTGTTAGCTATTTGGTTTTGCTAAAGGTAAGAGGCATTTGTCCGAATCGCAACCAGCTGGACCTGCTTCAGTTAGCTCACCACTGTCATACCTTTGCAATGCGTCGAAAAAGTCATTGTTGACTCGACGTTCAACGACTTCTTTCTGCAAGAGCTTATAGGTTTGTGCATCGATTGGTTCGAATGGCAAGCGAGGGAAGGTTGCATTCGCATCAAATCGAGCGAGAAGTGCTGCAGAAATGTATCCGCCACCCTGTTGGATGGTCTGATGAAGAGCGTCGGTTAAGGGTTCAATCTCATGCTCACGGAATTCGATCGTTGCCGATGTGTTGTGGGCCGTGTAGTGCAATTGAACTTGCATGTAAAAGTCAAATTGTGCCAATGCTGAGAACGCATTGATATCTACAGTGTCTGCCCCAGGCAGATTGGCCCAACTCACCTCGGTTGGAATTTCTACTAACCATTCTGTGCAGCGTGTATCGAATGGATCGTTCAATAGACGACCTTGATCATCCTTATCGGACTGAGAAGGAACCACTGTGTAGCCGTAGTCCATGCAGGCCATCGCTACAGGATCGTTTTTTCTGAAAGTAATCCTGCGGATAAACCGCTGAGCTTTGGGAGGGTGCCAACCAGGTGCAGCACCTGTCAGCAGACTCTTTGTTCCAGCGGGCTGAACTGTTGTGCAGCGGTTTGGACGCCTCAGGCCATGACGATCGCAATAATCCCAAACGGTTTCATTCACGATTGATTTCCACCGCTTCAAGTAGTCAGCTTCTTGCTGTTTATAGTTCAGGCCTTCTTCAGTTTCTGGCCGTCCTGCTTCCCACCATTGCAACCATGGTGTACCAAAAGCATGAACAAAGAAATCAAATAAACCAGTAAAACTTACACCTACGATTGGATCCCAAGCTCGACTCTGGCGATAACGCTGTACCTCGAATTTATGATTAAGCAGACAGGCAACAGAGAGTGCACCCGCTCGGAAGGCGTCTCGTTGCGCTGCTTCATCTTTGGGGTCAATTTGGTTGAGATGCACCTCTGCAAGGTTGCAATGAAAATCTGCACCGAGGATTTCACCGCAAGGGTTTAATCCGTAGCGGCTCAGTCGATGCTCAAGTTCCTCTTCTGAGATCGGACCATGGTTTTGTTCGAGCCAGCGGCCTGCTTCCTCACGGCCTTGGTCGCAATAAATCTCGATAAATTCATCTCTAAGTTCCTTGGTGGTTAGCAAATCGGCGTTTGAGCGAGCGAGCGCTTCAGGTGCGAATTGAATGGCGCCTTCCCCACTGTGGAACTGACGCGTCACTGCTTCAAGCAGAACATCCCTGCTTGGTCGGGTGTGATACACGCGGGTGTGGTTAGCCATCCTCAGCGCGTCGCGCTCAGGATCAATCCTCCAGTTGCCTTCAGAATCCTGTTGCCACAAATTTTCCTTGGCACCAGCAGCTGAAATGTCGTCGGATGCGAATTGACGCATCCCTGCACTGCGTCGGATATTGCCCGCCACAATCGTCACGGCTGCTTCGTCGATAAGGAGACAGCATTCGATGGATGTGAGCTGTCTACCGATCGCTTTGCCAAGTAATTTTGCTACCCGACCGTAGAGATCTTTCAGTTTCACGGGGTTCGCCATACCACCGAAACCTTTGAGGGTTTCACCGACGGGACGAACATCAGAAAGGTCAATTTCGACCTCAACTTTTCGACCTTCGAAACGAGGATCGCTACTCAGTTCTAAGAGCAATTGGTAGCTATCAACCCATCCACGTCTTGTGTCCCCCACCTTGATTGAAACACTGTGATCGCTGATTCTGTAGGTCGTGGCTTCTTGGCGCTTATCTGCGGGTGTAATACCGATATTTGAAACGCTTAGAACTTCAATCGGATTGGTGACGACTGGAAGCTGATCAATGAAGTGGGGTTCGATGATGGCGCCTGTTCCACATCCCATCATCGCTAAATCCATCATCAGGCCGAATGCTTCCCAATCCACAAGATTTGTGGAGGTGCAGTTGTAGGCCCCTGAGTAATTTTCAGGTTTCTCGATCCATGGAGTACCACCGATCCATTGCCAGCGTCCGGAGGGAAGTGCTTTTTTCTCAGACTGCATCCTCGCCAATAGATCCATTTCCTCCGCATTGAGGGAGCCAAGTTTGAGAAGCCCTGATCGATTTCGTTCTCCAACTTCGCTCCAACTTTCTCTTCCTTTGGACAAGCGACGGCTGTAGGTGCGGTAAAACACAGGATTGGCTGCGGGCGCACTTGCTGGGAAGTCGCCGTTGTTAGGGCCTAGTCCAGTGGTCTGTGTATCTAGCTTTTCTGTGCGGCTTGGGGTGAGAGTCACTTGCTTTTGTCGGCTTGTCGTTCGGGTATCCTAACGCCACCGATAGGGTGTGCACGTCTTTATAAGCACTATCAACGGTGTTTTGCCTCGGATGGAGGCCTATTGTTTCCCTGAAGGCTGCTTCCCTGGCACGTTGAAACTCAATCTGCAGCGACCAAAGGCCATGTTCAAGTGCCTCCGCCGCAGTCGTCCATATAAATGCCATGCTCTGGCTTTCATCGTTGCTGATGCGGCTTGATGAATCACTTGCAAGGATTCATTGCTATGAAATTACGATTGGCGACTCTTGCTCCACAGACTCAGAGCAGTTGGTGCGTGTTCCAGATCTGCGGCGCTCCGCTGTCAATGACGATCTCCATCTCCATTATTTTGATTGTCGTCTGCTGAAGATCTTCTCTTGTCGTTATGTTTATGATCTGAAAATATCTTCTTTGCATCGTATGCAGTACGATTTTGGAGACAGTGTTCTTAGGCTTCAGCAGCTCTTCATTCAGGTGCTTACCGAGAATAATATTGAATTCCGCTTCCCTTCTCAGGCTCTTTTTGTTGAGTCTTTTTATTCCGAACTCTGATGAAACGTTGTCCTGAACCAGAGTTGATGAATGTGCCTGATCAGGTCATTGCCTATGCAGACGCCGATTTTAGTTCAAGTGATCAATCAGTCATCGAACGTTTGTCGGAACTGATGGATCAATCTTGCACCGTACTCCCTGCAAATAGTTTGATCTTGGATCTAGGTTGTGGACCGGGGAATATCTCTGAACGGCTTGCTGCTCATTGGCCCCTGTCTGATGTGATTGGACTTGATGGGGCTCCTTCCATGCTTGGGATAGCTAATCAGCGACTTTCATGTTTAAGGCCTACTATTCAAAATCTAACCTATCTACTTGTTGACTTAAGTCATTGTTGTCTTGAGGATATTCCTCAATTAAAGGGTGCTTCGGTCATTGTTAGTAATAGCCTGTTGCATCATCTCCATAACCCTCAAAGCCTATGGGCGTCTGTCAAGCAGCTCGCCATGCCTAACGCATTCATGTTGCATCGTGATCTTCGTCGTCCCTCCGATGAGCAGGAGGTTGACGCGCTTTGCGAACGGTATGTGAGCAATGCTCCTTCGGTGTTGCAACACGACTTTCGAGCATCCTTGATCGCTGCCTTCACTGCAGATGAGGTCCGCGAACAACTTGACCAGGCTGGTCTTGGTCAGTTCACCGTGATGGAGATCGACGACCGATACCTTGAAGTTTGTGGTCAGTGGTGATCTTGATGCTGCCTCGACCATTGACTGTCAGGCTGGTGGCGTCAACAGCGAGATCATGAGCACGCGTTTGGGTACTGGTAGCAGCGAATCG
This sequence comes from Synechococcus sp. CC9311, assembly GCF_000014585.1. Taxonomy (NCBI): domain Bacteria; kingdom Bacillati; phylum Cyanobacteriota; class Cyanophyceae; order Synechococcales; family Synechococcaceae; genus Synechococcus; species Synechococcus sp. CC9311. The sequence goes on from NC_008319.1 coordinate 1,147,379, forward strand.
TTGAACGTCTTAAGCGGTGAGGAAGATCTCGCCGAAGCCGTGGCTCGACGTCGCAATTTTGCGATTATCTCCCATCCTGATGCAGGAAAAACCACTCTCACTGAGAAGCTCTTGCTATACGGAGGTGCGATTCAGCAAGCTGGTGCTGTGAAGGCTCGCGGTGAGCAACGCAAGGTCACCTCCGATTGGATGGAGCTGGAAAAACAGCGCGGTATTTCGATTACGTCGACCGTATTGCAATTCGACTACTCCGGTAGCACGATTAATTTGTTGGATACTCCTGGTCACCAGGATTTTTCTGAGGATACCTATCGCACCCTCGCTGCCGCCGATAACGCAGTGATGCTTGAGGATGCTGCGAAGGGACTGGAACCTCAAACACGCAAGCTGTTTGAGGTTTGCAGGATGCGTGAAATTCCTATTTTTACGTTCATCAACAAGATGGATCGTCCTGGAAGAGAGCCCTTAGCACTGTTGGATGAAATTGAGGCTGAATTAGGTCTCACTCCCTGGGCTGTGAATTGGCCGATCGGCAGCGGGGAACTCTTTCGAGGAGTGATCGATCGCCGCACGCGTCAGGTTGTTCTGTTCAGCCGTGCTGAGCGTGGTCGTCAATCTGAGGAAAAGCTCTTGGATTTGGATGATCCAGAATTAAAAAATTTGGTGGAGCCAGAGTTGCTAGCTCAGGCCGTTGAGGATCTTGATCTTTTGGAAGCAGCTGGCGCAGAACTGGACCTTGAACTGGTTCATGCAGGGGAACTTACGCCGGTCTTTTTTGGATCGGCTATGACTAATTTTGGGGTGCGTCCTTTCCTTGATGCGTTTATGGATATGGCCCAAAAGCCTGTTGCACGAATTGGTACGGAAGGCCCTGTAGATCCATTGCGTCCTGATTTCAGCGGGTTTGTGTTCAAACTTCAAGCCAATATGGATCCACGTCATCGAGATCGTGTTGCTTTTGTTCGTGTTTGTAGTGGACGTTTTGAAAAAGATATGTCCGTTCGTCATGCCCGGACAGGCCGCACCATTCGTCTTTCGCGCCCTCAGAAATTATTTGGGCAAGATAGGGCTGTTGTTGAAGATGCTTATCCAGGTGATGTGATCGGATTAAATAATCCTGGGATGTTCTCTATTGGAGATACTCTTTATACTGGAGCAAAGGTCGAATACGAGGGAATACCATGTTTTAGTCCCGAGATCTTTAGTTGGTTACGTAATCCAAATCCTTCTGCATTCAAAAACTTTCGTAAAGGCGTGAATGAGCTTCGTGAGGAGGGAGCTGTTCAAATTCTCTATGACACAGACGAAAGTAAGCGCGATCCCATTCTTGCTGCTGTTGGACAGTTGCAGTTGGAAGTTGTGCAGCATCGACTAGAAAATGAGTATGGCGTTGATACGCGTTTAGAGCCTCTCGGTTTTCAGGTTGCACGCTGGGTGACTGGTGGTTGGTCTTCCCTGGAAGATGTGGGTCGTATTTTTAATTGCAAGACAGTGCGTGATGCATGGAATCGCCCCGTTTTGTTGTTCAAAAACGAATGGAATTTGAACCAACTTATTGAAGAGCATCCTGCGCTTGATCTCAGTAATGTCGCGCCTGTTGTGAGCGGTGTGGAGCCAATCAGTCTTTGAGTTGCAATCGCAACTCTTAGTTCGCTCGCAACATTGCTTCATGCTCGCCAGACTGTTCCGATGGATCTGCTTGCGCTGAGACACATCTGGCTGTTACGTCCATGTTCGGACGGCGGTACGGAATATGTGTGCTTTCGTCCCGGTCAAGATCGTGTTGAGGTGGTTGAGGGCTATCACCTTCCGCCCCAGATGCCCTTGATCAAACGCAGAAAATGGCTTGACAGCGCTGAAGTGCCTCATTGCAGACAACAACTCGAAAAGCTTCAAGGCTTCAAACACGGGCAGCCTCTGTTTTGATTCAACTCAGCTCTCCCGATTCTCCGCCCAACTCGATACGCTCAAGAGAGATTGAACTGAATTAATGGCGTCAGGGGTTGATCTCGGCTCGAGTTCAGAGTCCCAGGATCCTTATGAAAGGCTTGGAATCTCTGCTGATGCGGGGTTTGAAGAGGTTCAACGGGCGCGTGAAACCTCTCTTAAGGCAGCTGGAGACGATCCAATGGCGAGGGCTCGCATCGAAACTGCTTATGACGCAGTGCTGATGGGCCGCTTGCGAGAACGCCAGTCCGGAACCATTAGTTCGGCTGCCGTGACGGCTTCTCGCCTTGAAAATCAAAGCGCATCAACGTCTTCAGCCACGCCGGTTAATGCTTCTGCTCTTTTAACCAGAATTCGGAACCTCTCTCTTCCAAGACCCAGTTTGAGCTCTGCCGGTTTTCTTCCAAGTTTGAGTTTGGTGGAAGGACAGGGGTTGCTGGTGAGACTCATCGCTGCAGGCATCGGTCTGTTGCTTCTTCTTGCTGCTCCCACAGCTGTCGACTTAGTGCTGGCTCTGTCCACCATTGGCTTGTTTATTTCTCAGGTCAAGCGGGGTCGAAGACCACTGGGTGCCTTGGGCTGGAGTTTGGCTCTCGTGGCCTTGGGTTTGGTTCTGGGAGCTGTGATTGGTGCCCTGCTCGCGACCCAAGCAGGATTGCCCGTTAATCCGATTCTCTTCGAGGCATTGCCAGCCTATTTAGTTCTGGTTGCTGGCATATTGCTGCTGCTTTGAATTGATTGTTTAGAGGCTATTGATCAGTTCTGACAACTCCTTTTCGTCAACTTTGTAGACCTCACTACAGAAGTGGCAGGTGAGTTCAGCACCTTTGTCTTCTTTGAGCATCTTGTTGAGCTCTTCTTTGCCAAATAATCTAAGGGCGTTGATGCTTCGTTCTCTGCTGCAAGGGCATGAGAATTGGATCGGTTGTAACGGTTCTCCAACGGGAATTGGTTGAGGATCTAAATCTGGAAAAACATCTTTGAGCAGATCCTCTAGATGATCCTGGTTGTCACGCAGATGTTTGCTGAAGTTGTGTATTTCGCGACAACGCTCTTCTAGTAAAGCAACAAGAGCTGGTTCTCTTGCTGCTTTAGGTAGTACCTGTACTAACAGTCCACCACTGCATTCAAGACCTTCTTGACTGATCGTTTCGCCTACAAATACGGCAGAGGGTGTTTGTTCTGAGTGCAGTAAATAGGAGGCAACATCCTCTCCAATCCCTCCACGAACCAATTCAACCGTGCTGCTGAATGGTTCTCCTTTGCCTTCGTCCCTTACAACGTGAAGGTAGCCCGTACCTGCAGCGGCATTGAAATCAAAGCTGTAGTGACCTGCTTCATCTTCGATTGGATCTAATTCCAGTTCTGGATGCCCTACATACCCGCGTACGCGACCATCTCTGCCTGCATCGACAAACAAACCACCGATGGGTCCATCAGAGCCAATGCGAAGGTTTACACGGCCGTGACGCACCTTCATTGAGCTGGCTAACAACAGCCCAGCGCTCATGGCACGCCCGAGCATCACCGTTGTCAAATAAGACAGGCGGTGCCTCCGCCTCGCTTCGCGAGTGGCTTCGGTGGTGATCACCGCAACAAGCCTGATGCCTCCGCCAGCTGCCGTGGCCCGGACAAGGCAGTCACCCATGGCGTTTGTGCATCACAGCGGCAATGGTGACAGAGCGTGGAGACGTCCCTCTCTCAGGTTCCAATGGTTTCCGCTCCACCCCTCAAAGAGATCCGGTTCATGGGTTACAACGATTAGCAGTCGATCTTGCGCGAGACCTTGAAGTAGTTCGAGCACTTCGGAGCGAACGGACCAATCAAGACCAGCGGTTGGTTCATCCAACAGCAGCACTTGAGGGTGACGCAATAACTGAACGGCTAGGGCAAGGCGTCGTTGTTGTCCTCCGCTTAAACGTTCTGGTGCCTGACGTAGATCCACATCACCAAGGCCTACTCGCCTCAGCACATTGCTTCGCTCCTCACTCGTGAGCCGTTTGTGGCCAAGTTTTAACTCCTGAGACACGTTCAATCCCAGAAAATGGCGTTCAGGAAACTGAAACACCACCCCACATAGCCAGCGCCTTTGACGTCTCGTGAGCACCTCTTGATTCCAGAGAATCGAGCCTTTCTGTTCTCCTGCTAAGCCACTGATCACTTCAAGCAGGCTTGTTTTGCCACTGCCGCTATTGCCTGAGATCAGCACCGGTTTGCCTGGCGATGCTTTGAGGTTGATCTCGTCCAGGACAACGCGCTCTGACGTCGCCGGCCGGAATCGAATGTTGTTCAGCTCCAGCATGCGGCTCAGATGCTTTTGTTGATGGCAGTGCTGTGATCAGCATGATTGATCATGATCGTGGCCGATCTCTTTTGAGACAGCGATGATGCGAGGGTCTCCAATAGGCCATGCACGTTCGTTTCCGAGAGGTTGATCCATTTAATTGCTGGGTGTGGCTTCGATTTAGTGAAATTCCTAGTCAAGGGGAGCGAAATTATGTGGATGGCATTTTTGACAGCTGGTATGTAATTGGTCGGCTCGGTGGCTTCAATGCCGAGAACCTTCAAGTGCATGAAGAAGCAGAGGATCTGAGCTTCATGAGTTACGACAATGACGAGGCCTCATCATCGATGCCGGCCTTGATGCACAACATGGGTCAGCTCGAATATCACGAGGAGTGGGCCCGTTGCTGGTTGGACTTGGGTACCAGTGATGGGATTGGTCTCGATGTCTTAATCAATGCTTTGAAGCAGCTCAACTCTGATGTTGTGAAGCTGGATCAATTGCTGATCGGTGGAGTCAATGAGGATTGGCCCGTTGAGGATCATCCCGACAGCGTGTTCCCAAACATGAGCTGACTCTTTGTTAAATTAAGGCGTCCTACTCAACCCGCACACCTGTCCGTTTCGGGTGCTGGACGTTGTGCTCTGAGTTTTCGCTCATCACACGCCATACCTGACAGGTGGAGGCGAACCCGAAACCCTCAACAAACATGGCTGTTGTCACTCTCGCAGAGATGATGGAGGCTGGTGCCCACTTTGGCCACCAGACCCGTCGTTGGAACCCCAAGATGTCGCGCTACATCTATTGCGCGCGCAACGGAGTTCACATTATTGATTTGGTGCAGACAGCTGTCTGCATGAATAACGCCTACAAGTGGGTGCGTTCAGCTGCTCGGAGCGGCAAGCGTTTTCTCTTCGTTGGTACCAAAAAGCAAGCGTCTGAGGTTGTGGCTCAAGAAGCCCTTCGCTGCGGATCGTCTTACGTGAACCAGCGCTGGCTTGGTGGAATGCTGACCAACTGGACCACGATGAAAGCCAGGATTGATCGTCTTAAAGATCTTGAGAGGATGGAATCGAGTGGCGCTATCGCGATGCGCCCCAAGAAGGAAGGTGCTGTTCTACGTCGTGAACTCGAGCGTCTGCAGAAGTACCTGGGCGGTCTCAAGAACATGCGACGTATTCCCGATGTCGTCGTGCTTGTGGATCAGCGTCGTGAAACCAACGCTGTGCTCGAGGCTCGCAAGCTCGACATCTCTTTGGTGTCGATGTTGGACACCAATTGCGATCCTGACTTGTGTGAGGTTCCTATCCCTTGCAACGATGATGCGGTCCGTTCAATTCAGTTGGTTTTGAGCCGTTTGGCTGATGCGATTAACGAAGGACGTCACGGCGGCCAGGATGGTCGTGGTGATGATGGCCAGGGCTGATCATCAGCTTTTGCACGCTTAGTTTTCGCCGCTGCGTGCTCGTAGCCGTAGCGGCATTCTCATAGACCCTCCACTTAATTCACCTCATGGCGGCCGTTTCAGCCAAGCTGGTTAAAGAACTGCGCGACAAAACTGGCGCAGGGATGATGGATTGCAAGAAAGCCCTGGCAGAAACCAGCGGTGATACGACGAAAGCCGTCGAATGGCTTCGTCAGAAAGGCATTGCAAGTGCCGAAAAGAAATCAAGTCGTGCCGCTGCAGAAGGTGCGATTGGTAGCTACATCCACACCGGTGCTCGCGTGGGAGTGTTGCTAGAGCTCAACTGTGAGACCGATTTCGTCGCCCGTGGAGATCTTTTCCAAGGATTGCTTCGCGACGTGTCGATGCAAGTTGCAGCATGCCCCAACGTGGAATACGTCAGCACGGACGATATTCCTCAAGACATCATTGATCGTGAGAAATCGATCGAGATGGGTCGCGATGACCTGGATGGCAAGCCAGATCAAATGAAGGTCAAGATTGTCGAAGGACGTATCGGCAAACGCTTGAAGGAAATGTCCTTGCTGGACCAACCTTTTATTCGTGACAGCTCAATGTCTGTTGCTGATTTGGTCAAGGAGGTTGCTGGAAAGATTGGCGAAAACGTCAAGGTTCGCCGCTTCACCCGTTACACGCTTGGTGAAGGTATTGAAATCAAGCAGGTCGACTTTGCGACGGAAGTTGCATCGATGACTAATAGCTGATTTTGACGGCTGAGACTCACTCCACAAGCGGTTACGACCCTAAGGAACAGCTGCGCCGGCTTCAACAACGAAGCCGGCGTCTTGCTCCATTGCTGTATCGAGAGCAAGCCCTTTATTTACAGCTTCTGCGCAACCTCTTGTTGCCGAGCGTCCGCAATGCCGTTGGACATCTCTTGTGTGAAAGGGGTGAACAACTCTCTCGACTATCTGCGGAACAACAGTCCGAACTCCAGCAGACCTTTGATGGACTGGTTCAACGCTGCTCTTGTCTCCTGACTGTTGAGCAGCTCATGGATCTGTCCAAGCGCCTTCAGAAAGAAGCATTGGAGTATCGCCAGCAGGCCCAAATCGAGGTGAGCCACTCTCTTCAGGCTGATGCTGAGAGTGAACAGCCAGATATCAGTCGTGGCGGGATTGAGTTAAGCCTTAGCCCTCCCATTGAGCATCCTGATCTTCTGGAGGGATTGCTTCCCCGCTTGGAAGCGCAGGTTGAACAGCCATCCACTGAGTCCATTGATGAACAATCGCAATCTGTTCAAGATCCGATCGATTCAGAGGCTTCTTCTGAAGGCACAACGGCTGACTTTGATCTCTTGCGTTCACTGTTTTTGATGGCTGGTGAGGCGATGCAGCAGGGTGACCCGGCTGGTGAGCCAGCCAGTCTTAACTCCGATGCCTCTGCCCTTGGTTCATCCGTTGTTCCAGCGGATCAGTCTGATGGTGAATTGCTTCCTTCGATGCCAGTTGCGTTGGTGAACTGGCTGGATGGACAGGAAGCCGCCTTAAGCCGCAGGATGCGAAATTTGTCCCACGCTCTCAATGTTGAGTTGCTGCGAGCAGGTGTGGTTAGAAGCCTTCTCCCAACCACGCTTCTTGATGCTGCGATCGCTGGACAGTTGCAGGCGCTTCCCTCTCCCTCGAATCTTTTACGGCTGAAGCTTCCGTTGCCTATTCCCGCTCAAGACCAGCCTTTGGAAATCCTCAGCGTTTTGGTCAGGCCGGCTGATCTTGAATACGACAACGGTTCACTGCGGCATAGCCGGTACCGATTGCGTCAACATCGCAGCATTTTGCTCACAATGGTGCAGCAGCAGCGGCATTGGCAGAGCCGTCTTACCAGTCAGGAGGTGCACAGTCAGTGGTGGCCCAATCCGCCGACGACAGGTCAGGACTGACCCCGGCACTCGATCGTCAGGGCTTGGAGTGTTTTCTTGCCTGGCTTCGCCCGCTGCAGCAGTCCCTGTCCTTAGAAGCTGATAGGGGATTTCTCGATCTTCAAGGTCGTCATGAACGGTTTCATGCCTTTTTGAGCCGCCAATTGGCAACGCCGCCCTCGGTGACTTTGCCGAATGACAGCTTGGTGCGTCTGCAGTCTTTAGCCACTGATTTTGCTTCGTATCCCGAACTTGGTGATGCTGGTCGGCGTCGGCTCGTCACTGGCACCCGGCAGTGGCTCCATGGTTTACGCGCTCGCCTTGAACCATCGGCACCGATGGCACCTCCGCGGATCAAGGTGTCGTCGTCGCAACACACTCCTGGTCGGTCAGCTTCCGCACCTTTCACGCTCGATTTGGAGTCACCGCTTGCCAGGGTTCATGGCATTGGTCCCAAGTTGGCAGAACGTCTGGCAAGCCTGGGTTTGCTTGTCGTTCGGGATTTGATCCAGCACTATCCGCGCGACTACGTCGACTACTCCGCCTTACGCAGAATTGAAGCTTTGGAGGCTGGAGAAACCGCAACGATTGTGGCCACGGTGCGTCGGTCTCATGGATTTACCAGTCCTCGAAACCCCAATCTTTCGATTATTGAGTTGCAGCTGCAAGACCCCACCGGTCGCATCAAGGTGACTCGCTTTTTGGCAGGAAAACGATTTAGCAATCCCTCCTATCTCCATGGTCAGACCCGTCAGTATCCAGTGGGGGCAACCGTGGCGGTGAGTGGTTTGGTCAAAAGCGGGCCCTATGGCGTCAGCTTTCAAGATCCCTTGATTGAGGTAATGGAAAGCGCCAATGCCCCCTTGCGTTCTCGCCAAATTGGCAGGTTGTTGCCGGTCTATCCCCTCACCGAAGGACTCACGGCCGATCGTTTTCGAAGCTTGGTAGAAGCGGTATTGCCTGCTGTTCGCTTTTGGCCTGAACCCCTGCCTGCGTCGCGCCGGGAAGCTCGTGGCTTGATGGCGCGCGATCAAGCACTGGTTGCGATCCATCGACCGGAAACCAGTGAGCAACTGCAGCAAGCGCGTCATCGCTTGGTGTTTGACGAATTCCTGCTTCTCCAGCTCAGTTTGATGCAACGCAGAGCTGCCTTACGTCAGCGTTCAGCTCCCGTGCTCCATGGGGTGGTGGAGCGTGAAGGTTTGGTTGGTCGTTTTCTTTCTCTTCTTCCGTTTGAACTCACGGGTGCTCAGAAGCGGGTGTTCTCTGAGATTGAACAGGATCTCGAGCGCCCTGAACCGATGGCGCGCCTCGTGCAAGGGGATGTGGGAAGCGGCAAAACCGTTGTAGCAATTGCGGCACTGCTGAGGGCCGTGGAAGCTGGCTGGCAAGGAGCCTTGATGGCGCCAACTGAGGTTTTGGCGGCGCAGCACTATCGCAGTCTGTGTTGTTGGTTGCCTCCACTGCACGTCAGCGTGGAACTGCTGACTGGGTCAACTCCGCGGCGCAGCCGACGGCAAATTTTGAGCGATCTCTCTGGTGGTACTTTGCGAATTCTTGTGGGAACGCACGCCCTCTTGGAAGATCCAGTCGCGTTTGATCGTCTGGGCCTGGTGGTGGTTGATGAGCAACATCGCTTTGGCGTGCGTCAACGCAACCGTCTTCTCGACAAAGGCTTGCAACCCCATTTGCTCACGATGACGGCCACGCCAATTCCGCGAACCTTGGCGCTTTCGCTCCATGGTGATCTGGATGTCAGTCAGATCGATGAGCTGCCTCCTGGGCGAACTCCGATTCGTACGAGGGTTGTAAAGAGTTCTGAGCGTGAGGAGGCCTATGAACTCATCCGTGAACAGGTGAGTCAGGGGCAGCGTACTTATGTGGTGCTTCCCCTGGTGGAGGAATCAGAAAAAGTCGATCTGCGCTCAGCGGTTGATGTACATCGTCAGCTCTCGGAGGAGGTGTTTCCAGAGTTCAGCGTCGGCCTGCTCCATGGCCGATTAGCTAGTGCTGAGAAACAGGCCGTGATTGCTGATTTTGCCGCCGGTACCACTCAGATTCTGGTGTCTACAACCGTTGTGGAAGTTGGGGTAGATGTTCCTGAAGCCAGCGTGATGGTGATTGATCATGCCGATCGGTTTGGTTTGGCTCAGTTACACCAGTTGCGGGGAAGGGTGGGCCGTGGAGCGGCCGCTTCTTACTGCTTACTCGTGAATGACAGCCGTAATCCATTGGCCAGACAACGCCTTGAAGTTTTAGTCCGTTCCAATGATGGATTTGAGATTGCTGAGATGGACCTTCGCTTTCGGGGTCCTGGTCAGGTGCTTGGTACTCGGCAATCGGGCTTGCCCGATTTGGCTCTCGCCAGCCTGGCTGACGATGGCTCTGTTTTGGAGGAAGCCAGGGATGAGGCGGCGAGCATCCTGAAGGAAGATCCCGACCTGAAGTCTTTCGAGCACATTCGTGTGTTGTTGGAACAGCAACGCAAGCGGGCTGCAGCAGCTGTTCAACTCAATTAGCCAATCAACTGATTTGCCTCGCCTTTGGGATGCGTCGTTCCCAACAAACTGGCAATCTGCTTGCAGCGTTCTCATTGCCTTTTCAGCATGCAGCGTCCATGGCATTCCGTCTTGATTGACGATTGCGGTGAATCTTTGCGATCGCTGCGGTCTTTTTTGACCTGCATGGAGCCGCACCCCTATGTGTCATTAGGTGCTCCCTATGGCAACGGAGCAGACCCCTTTTGTCTTCGCCAAGGCGTGAGGAGCCGTTTGCTTGCTGCTCAAGTTCATCTCCAGGGCATCACGACGGAGGCTGGACTTCAACCACTTCGGCTTGGGATTTTCGATGCTTGGCGTCCAGTGTCTGTTCAAGCTTTCATGGTGAACCACGCCATTGATCAGGAGTGTGCTCGCCAAGGCATCAATGCGGATGATTCAGACCAGCTGAATCGCGTGGAAAACGTTCGCGCAGAGGTGGCTCGTTTTTGGGCGCCACCCAGTACTGATTTGTTAATACCGCCACCCCACAGCACTGGTGCTGCCGTGGATCTCACTCTCATTGATGCACAAGGTAGCCCCTTGGATATGGGGGGGGAGATCGATGCGATCGGACCCGAATCCTTACCGCTTCACCACGTTGACGCAGCCGTTGATCATCCTGATGGAACCGCTGCTTTATTTCATAGCCGTCGATGCTTGCTGCATCGTGTGATGACTCAAGCGGGATTTGTACGTCACCCGAATGAGTGGTGGCATTTCAGTTTTGGAGATCAGCTTTGGGCTTGGACCGTTCATGCGGATCGTGCCATTTATGGGCGAGATCCAAACTTATTTAGCTTGGAACCTTGAGCATCTCTTGAACGGTTGCATCACCAAGTTTGGAGATGTGTTCTCCAAAGCCACGCCGGCCTCCAGCATCTTTCCAGCTCAGAAGCAAGGGTTCGATGGTTGTTTCAAGGTCTTCTAGAGGCATTTTCTGAAGGAACGGACGGGCCAGTCGCTGCAAATTGGCGCTGCCCCCAAGCCAGAGCTGATATTGGTTGACGCCGCTTCCTACAAGACCAAGTTCGGCCATGTAAGGACGCGCGCAACCATTCGGACAGCCCGTCATGCGGACCAAAATGGATTTCTTGATCTCTAAATGATTGAGCTGGGAATCTAGTCGTTCAAGAACATCGGGTAGCACTCGTTCAGATTCGGTAACGGCCAGTCCGCAGGTGGGCAATGCTGGGCAAGCAAGGGCATGGCGGACAAGAGGAGCAACCTCTGCTGGAAGTTCAAAACCCAATTCGGTTAGCTCACTTTTGATGGACGATTTTTGATTGGAGCCGATGTTGCAAAGCAATAAATCTTGATTTGGTGTTAGTCGAATTTCTAATTGATATCTTTCAACAATGGTGCGAATTCCTGCTTTGACAGATCCTTCTAGCCGACCACACATGAATGGGAGACCTACAAACCATAGGCCTGGCTTCTGACGATGCCATCCCAGGTAGTCCATTAATTTTGCAGGTGATTCCTTGATCAAACTTTTGATATCTCGTTTGAAATAGTGATTGATCAAAGTTTCGCGAAACCACTGAATTCCACGATTGTGAAGTAAATATTTCATGCGAGCATGCTTTCTGACCTCACGATCCCCATGGTCTCTTTGTAGAGCCATAATTGATTGTAGGAGGTCAAAAATATTTTCAGCGTCGACATAACCCAAGGGATCAGCGATACGCGCAAAGGTATCTTCTTGATTATGAGTTCTTCCTAGGCCCCCGCCAACGTAAACATTGCATCCACGCATGGTGCCGTTTTTGTTTGTGAATAAAACCAGACCGATGTCTTGTGTTAACAGGTCGACTGAGTTGTCTCCAGGGACCGTAACGGCGACTTTGAATTTTCTTGGAAGGTATGTATCGCCATAAATCGGCTCATCCTGGCTTCCGGAAAAAACCCCTTCTTCGAACTGTCGTTTACGAGCTTGCTTGACAGGTTTTGCAGGTTTAAATCGATAACTCAGGTCACCATTAACCCACATGTCTAAGTAAGAGCCTTCAGCTGCTTTTGGACTGAGTAAATCAGCTATTTCGTCAGCAAGTTTTCTAGCAGCAGGATATCCGTTGTTTTCAAATGGTGCTGCTGGTGCCATCACGTTTCTATTGATATCGCCACAGGCAGCTAATGTAGATCCAAGGTTTTTTATGATTGTGCCAATAACTGTTTTAAGGTCTGCTTTCGGAATGCCATGCATTTGAAAGGCTTGGCGTGTGGTGATACGTAGGGTGCCGTTTCCGTATTGATTGGAAAGGTCATCGAGAGCCGAAAAAAGTTGTGCCGGAACTCTTCCTCCTGGATTTCGAAGGCGAAGCATCATCTGCCAGCACTTAATCTTGTCGATTTTTCTTAATTCTCGATGATTTTGTTGGTAACTCCCATGAAACTTAAGTAGCTGTACTGCGTCCTCACTAAAGCGAATTTCTTCGTTGCTCAGCTCTGTTAATAAAGGTTCTCGAAGATGTCCGCTGTAGAGCTTTCGCTTTTCAGCTTTCGACAGAGCTGTGTCAATCGATTCTGTAGGTGTTGAAGGGCCATCAAGCATCCGATCGCGCCCTGCTTCTTGCGTCCCTGAGGTCGTCGTCAAACCTTCGTTCACGGAATCAAGGGATAGGTCTTTTGAAACTAGCGAAGCGGCTTCCAATACAGTCAATTCCTACCTATCCAATCGGCGTGTCCTCAACATTCCTCCTTGAAATCGGTACCGAGGAACTGCCAGCAGAGTTTGTGCACTCGGCACTGAAGCAGCTTCAGCAAATGGTGGTGTCCGATCTGAAGCACCTTCGCTTAAGTCATGGCCAAGTCAGGGTGTCGGGGACGCCTAGACGTCTTGCTGTGGTGGTGGAGTCATTGATTGATAGACAGCCTGATTTAGAGGAAGAACGCAAGGGCCCCCCCGTGAAGCAGGCCCTTGTGGATGGGATTCCCGGTCCCGCTGCTTTGGGTTTTGCTAAGCGATGCGGAGTGGACCCTGCCGAACTCCAATCGCGTGACACTTCAAAAGGGCCCTGTTTGTTCGCCCGGGTTTGTACACCAGGTGACGCCACCACAACCCTGCTGATTGATCGAATTCCTGCCTGGATCAATGGGTTGCAAGGCAGGCGATTCATGCGCTGGGGCGATGGTGATCAGCGCTTCAGTCGTCCTGTGCGTTGGCTGGTGTCGCTGTATGGGTCTGAGCTCATTCCGGTGACTCTTTCAGCTGCTACACCACCGGTTCAAAGCGGTCGCTTGAGTCGATCCCATCGTCTCCGCGACAGCACAGTGGAGATCCAGCATGCGGATGGTTATTGCGATGCCTTAGCGAAGGCTGGTGTGATGGTGGATCGATCCCAACGTGAGCACTTGATTCGCTCAGCCTTGGAAACAGAAGCACAGGCGTGTTCTGCTTCTGTTGATTGTCCTGAAAGTCTCTTCGAAGAGTTGGTTGATCTTGTGGAAGCACCCAGGGTTCTGAGTGGGGAGATTGCCGATTGTTATCTCGATTTGCCACCAGAAGTGATTGTCACTGTGATGCAATCCCACCAGCGCTATGTCCCTTTGAAACGGGAGAACGCACACCATGATCCCTTGGCCCTTCAGGCTCGCGACGCTCTGCTCTCAAGATTTTTGCTGGTGAGCAATGGCCTTGATAGTGCGGATGCAACCATTGTGCGTGGCAATGAACGGGTGTTGGGTGCCCGCCTTGCCGATGCTGAATTTTTCCTCAATGTGGATCGGAAAAGTGCGAGCGAGGCGCGCCGAGATGCCCTAGATCGCGTCACCTTCGCGAAAGGTCTCGGAAGCTTGCGTGATCGCTGTGATCGGATGTCTTGGATGACCGAGCGTTTGATCGATTCGCTTTCCATCACTTCAGAGATTGCCATTCATGCCAAGCGAGCAGCTCACTTCTGCAAACATGATTTGGTGAGCCAGATGGTGGGCGAGTTCCCTGAGCTGCAGGGGTTGATCGGCGGTAAATATCTTTTAGAGGAGGGGGAAGATCGCCAGGTTGCACTCGCAGTGGCTGAGCACTACCAACCACGCGGTGCTGGAGATGCTCTTCCTTCCAGCGATGCAGGAGCGCTTTTGGCCCTTTCGGAACGCTTGGAATTGCTACTCAGCATCTACGCCAAGGGCGATCGCCCCAGTGGCTCATCCGATCCTTATGCCTTGCGACGGGCTGGAAATGGCATTGTTCAGATCCTTTGGGATCGCGGTTGGCGTCTTTCTTTGCAAAGCCTCCTGTCGAATGCAGCGCGGTATTGGGCAGAACTATTTCCTTCTTTTGCTGTGCAACCGGAGGTCTTAGTGGCAGATCTGTCGCTTTTACTGCGACAGCGGATGGTGTCTCAGTTTGAGGAGGATGGTTTCCCCGCCGATTTGGTTCAAGCCGTGGCTGGAGAGGCCGTTGGCGATGCGCGTCTGCTCAGCGATCCAGTGGATGCTCGGGAACGTCTTGCCTTGCTGCATCAGTTGCGTCGCGATGAACGACTGCAGGCAGTGCAAGCTGTCGTTCAACGTGCAGCCAAACTCGCCGAGAAGGGAGACCTCGGAAGCGATCAGCTCACACCTTCGGGGGTTGTACAACCCGATTTATTTGAATCAGCGAGTGAAGCTTCGCTGTTGCAATCGTTGGACGACCTGTCGCCTCTTGCACAATCAGGGAATTACATCCAGCTCGCAGAAGGTTTGCAGGATGCAGCTAAGGCACTTGAGGCCTTTTTTGATGGACCAAACAGTGTGATGGTGATGACGGATAACCTCGATGTTCGCCGTAATCGCCTCAATCTTCTTGGTGTTTTGAAAAATCAGGCATCAGTTCTGGCGCAATTTGATTGCATCCAGTCCTGATGCCTCTGAACGAGGCTTCAGCCTGTAGTGACCTTGGAACGCTCTTCCTCGATATCTGCCTCACTTTTTTTTGGCGCATGGCCCGAGGTCTGCGCTTTGATCGCTTGGGCGGCTTCGTCGGCAAGGAAGTCTCCATCCGATCGCCCTACGGCTGAAGGAACGGAGTCGTAAGAAGAGGGGGCTAGGGCTTGACCGCGTAAAAGACTTCCCAGAGTCCGAGCGGTTAGTTTGACCTGTTGCCAGGGATTCATCATCACCACCTTTTTGTACAGATAGCTGTCGAAAGTGAGCTTCTGGACGTCTTGGTCATCGCACATTTCAACGAATGCTTCTCGAGCTGCATCGGTGCGATAGAAGATGCGTTGAAGTATGTCGAGCACGATGTACGTTGCTCCGTACTTGCGATCCCATCGCTTCAGGTAGGTGTTCTTGATCTCCTTTTCAGTGGGCATCTGGGTGCCATTTTTGGAGATTTCAACGATCGCTTCTGCACACATCCGACCGCTTTTTGCAGCGAAGTAAATCCCTTCTCCAGAACTTTTGGTGACGTATCCAGCTGCATCTCCCACAAGAGCCATACGGCCTACCACTCTGCGAGGGCGAGGATGTTCGGGAATTGGGTGTGCTTCAACCTTGATGACTTCGCCCTTGAACAAGCGTTTACGAGCGCGTTCGCGGATGCCTTTCTGAAGACCCTTAATCAAGGATTGATTTTGTTGCATGGTTCCAGTCCCAACGGCGACGTGGTCGTACTTAGGGAAGACCCAGGCATAGAAGTCGGGTGAGACATCTGTTCCTACATACATCTCGGCGAGATCTTCGTAGTAAGCCATCTCTTCTGCTGGCAGTTTGATGCGCTCTTGGAACGCGATCGCCACCTTGTAGTCACCTGCGTCCATCGCTTTAGCGACGCGGGAGTTGGCTCCATCGGCGCCAATGATGAGATCCACTTCCAGGCTTTTCATTTCGCCGGTAGGACCGCCAGCGCTGTAATCGGCGTAATGGAGGGTGTAAGGACCTTGGCGTTTGTTGCCGGTGTCGATCTTTTGCACCAAACCATTAATAAGGGTGGTGCCTAGATCGGCAGCTCGGTTGCGGAGGAAGGAGTCGAAAACCTCGCGCCGACACATGCCGATGTAGGCGTTGTCGTCATAACCGAGTGGATCCAACTTGATATCCACCTCACGATTGGAAGGGGAAATCATCTTCATGTTCCGAACTTTTCGATCGATGATCGAATCGGGAAGATCGAATTCCTCAACCATGCAAAGCGGAATCGCTCCCCCGCAAGGCTTGGCGTTATCGAGCTTTCTCTCGAATAACCAAGTCTTGATGCCGGCCCGTGCAAGCACTTCTGCGGCACAAGATCCGCTCGGTCCACCACCGACAACGGCAACTCTCAGCATCTCAGCAAACTCCGCCGGGTCTTTGATTTCAAACTAATCACGCATCCTGAAAAGTGGTACTGGGCCCTGGCGGACCCCTTTACGATTGAAACAACACTGCATGAATCCTCTGGGAAGGGCCGTCGCCACTCGCCGAAGCACCCGGGATGACATTCCTGTCGCCCGTCGCTCGAAGCCTGCTCCTCGTCAGCGCCGAAGCGGGTTTGGTGTCTTTTTCGCGTGTCTTCTTGTAGGTGGAGGCAGTTTGGCTGCTGTTTGGCTAGGCCCCGGTTTGTTGGGGCGTCGTTCTTTTTTGTTTTTCTCGGATCCGGTTCCAGTGGTGGAAGGGATTGAAGCACCTCCGGATCAAGACGGTCGCCTGCTTGGACATTTCCCTTATGACGAAGCGATTGCCAGCCAACTTGTGCCTGTTGAGGCTGGAATTGAGTTGCATCAGGATGCAGCACTTGCGTTGGATTCGATGCGTCGTGCTGCTGCTTCCGATGGCATCGATCTCAGGTTGATCAGTGGCTATCGCTCTCATGATTTGCAGCAGGGGATTTTCTTTGATGTGAAATCAGAACGCAATCAAACAGCCGAAGAACGGGCAAAGGTTTCGGCTCCACCTGGTTATTCCGAACACAGCACTGGCTATGCGATTGACCTTGGTGATGGCAGCCGACCAGATACCAATCTTTCGGTTTCGTTTGAGACGACTCAGGCATTTCGTTGGTTGCAGGATTACGCCGCCAGCTATCACTTCACGCTGTCCTTTCCTGAGGTGAATCCGCAGGGTGTCAGTTATGAGCCTTGGCATTGGCGTTTTGAGGGGTCTGCCGATGCTTTGCGTCAATTTGAACCAGCACGTCAGCTTGCTCTTGGGCGTTGAACACAACCTCTTTCCCGGAATTGCTTTCCCCAGCTGGGGATTGGAAGGCCTTGATGGCTGCTGTCTCCAACGGTGCTGATGCCGTTTATTTCGGCGTCGAGGCCTTTAATGCTCGACTTCGCGCAGAGAATTTTCAGCTTGTAGAGCTGCCCGAAATCATGGCCTGGCTTCACGCCCGTGGAGTGAAGGGATTTCTCACAGTGAACGTTCTGATCTTTGGTGATGAGTTAGATCAGGCCGCCCATCTGTTATTGGCTGCAGATCAGGCTGGTGTTGATGCTCTCATCGTGCAGGACTTAGGGCTTTGCCTTCTCGCCAAAGCTCTCGTGCCCTCCTTATCCCTGCATGCATCCACCCAGATGTCGATTACAAGTGCCGCTGGTGTGGCACAGGCAGCGGCTGCAGGTTGCGAGCGGGTTGTGCTGGCGAGGGAGCTAGCCCTACGAGACCTTGAGCGTCTGCAAAATCAACTGCGGGAGAGATCCCTTGCCATGCCCCTAGAGGTGTTTGTGCACGGAGCCTTGTGCGTGGCCTATTCCGGTCAGTGCCTCACGAGTGAATCTCTGGGCCAGCGCAGTGCCAATCGTGGTGAATGTGCGCAGGCTTGCCGTCTCCCCTATGAATTGGTGGTGGATGGTGAATCCCTCGATCTCGGGGATCAACGCTATTTACTGTCTCCCCAGGATCTCGCCGCTTGGCCGCTCCTCGCTGATTTGGTGAAGCTCGGAATCAGTAGTTTCAAGATCGAAGGTCGTCTCAAGGATCCCACCTATGTGGCGTCGGTAACGGATGCCTATCGCCGCAGTCTCGATGGCTTGGATTGTGATGCTGTGGAGATTCAACGCCAGCTTGAACTTGGTTTCTCCAGGGGTTTGTCCACTGGTTGGCTCCAGGGAATTGATCACCGTTTCCTCGTGCATGGTCGCTGGAGCAAGAAGCGTGGACCGGTGATTGGTGCCTTGGTTCGAGTGGAGCCCAAAGGTTGGTTGGTGTTGCGTAGTACAGAGAGCCTTCGCAACGGTCAGGGTGTGGTTCTTGAAGCGAACGATCGTGAGTACGACCCTTTGACCCCTCCGCGTGAGATCGGTGGAAGGGTGATGGAGGTTCAGACGATGCCGAAGGGACTCATGCGGTTGCGGCTTGGTCCGGGCCGTGTTGATGTGTCGGGTTTGCGATC
The DNA here is from genome assembly GCF_000014585.1 of Synechococcus sp. CC9311. Taxonomy (NCBI): domain Bacteria; kingdom Bacillati; phylum Cyanobacteriota; class Cyanophyceae; order Synechococcales; family Synechococcaceae; genus Synechococcus; species Synechococcus sp. CC9311. The sequence continues at coordinate 1,165,763 of NC_008319.1, forward strand.
AGGCTCTTCGGTTTGGCTCACCAGTGATCCGCAATGGCAAAGCACCTGGCAGCGTCGAGCGGACCGCGTGGTGACGCCGCTTGAACGGGGTCTTCGGGTTCGTGTGAGTGGGCACTTAGGTCAACCTCTGCTTCTTGAGCTGGTGGATCCTGTTTTGCCTGATGGAGTGCGCTGCAGCGTGATGAGTCAGGCCATTTTGGTGACAGCCCGTGATCACGGTTTGGATCGTGAGCGTTTGATCTCTCAGCTTGGACGTTTGGGTGGCACGGGTTGGTGTCTTGAGCATCTGGAAACCGACCTCGGCTCGGGTTTATTTCTACCCGTCGCTGAGCTGAACAGGATGCGCCGCTCGCTGTTGCAGCAGATGGCTGATTGCGGACTGACAGCAGCCTTCCAACAGGCGGGAATGGATGTGGATTTCAAGCGAGTGGACCCTCAGCCCATCGTTGCGGCCACCCTCAAGCGCTTGGCTGATTGTGGGGACTCAGCAGTGCAGCAGTCCAATTCACCATCGTTGGTTGTGCTCGTTCGGAGCCTCGAGCAGTTACGTGCCCTTCAGGAGATTGGCGAGGGACCGATTACCTCAGTTGTTGCAGATCTAGAGCATCCGAAGGAGCTCAAGGAAGCTGTTGCTATTGGTCGTGGCTGCTGGCCTGAGGGGGTTTGGTTGGCAGGACCACGTATCACCAGACCTGGTGAACGCTGGATGTTGGAACCGCTTCTCAAAGCGAAAGCGGATGGTTATCTCGTGCGTAATGCGGATCAGCTGGAATTACTCACGGGCCAGGCACCCTGCGCTGGCGATTTCACGTTGAATGTTGCCAACCCACTCAGCTTGCTTTGGTTCCTCGAGACCTGGGGGCTGAATCGGGTCACAGCCAGTTGTGATTTGAACCTCAGCCAATTGCTTGATTTAGTGCAGGCGTCTCCGCCTGAACGGATCGAAGTGGTCTTGCATCAACACATGCCTCTCTTCCATATGGAGCACTGTTTGTTTTGTTCGTTTCTGTCGGAAGGCCACGATCACACCGATTGCGGAAGGCCCTGTGAGCATCACACCGTGATGCTGAGAGATCGAAGTGGGGTGGAGCATCCACTGAAAGCGGATCTTGGCTGTCGCAATACGCTCTTTAATGGCAAGCCCCAGACAGGGGTCGAGGCCCTACACGCCTTGCGTCATGCAGGAATTCGACGTTATCGCTTGGATCTTCTCGATGAAGAGGCCGAGGCAACACGTCGGCGGGTTCAGCTGTACAGCGATGCACTTTTGGGACGCACGTTGTCAACGAACGTTTGGAAGCGAGAGCAAATCGATCACAGACTCGGAGTTACGCGTGGCAGTTTGCGCATCGGGCGCGAAAATCAAGCGTTGCAAGTCTCACTTTGAGATAGCATGTCGCGGCTGCGCCTGCGGGCGTTACCAAGTTTCCTTTATAACGTTACGGACCTCATGAGCGCCCCGAATAAGGCGATTCGCAATATTGCGATCATCGCCCACGTGGATCACGGCAAAACCACTCTTGTGGATGCCCTGCTCAACCAGTCCGGGATCTTTCGCGACAACGAGGCCGTCCCAACATGCGTTCTTGACTCCAATGATTTAGAGAGAGAGCGCGGAATTACCATTCTTTCGAAGAATACTGCGGTTACTTATAACGATACGAGAATCAATATTGTTGATACTCCTGGCCACGCCGATTTCGGGGGTGAAGTTGAGCGTGTGCTCGGCATGGTGGATGGATGTTTGCTCATCGTTGATGCCAATGAGGGCCCCATGCCCCAAACCCGTTTTGTTCTCAAAAAAGCCCTGGAGCAGGGTTTGAGACCGATTGTGTTTGTTAACAAGATTGACCGTGCGCGTGTTGATCCAGAAACGGCTGTTGATAAGGTTCTTGACCTTTTCCTAGAGCTAGGTGCTGACGATGATCAGTGTGATTTCCCTTATTTGTTTGGCAGTGGATTAGGGGGCTTTGCAAAGCCCGACATGAAAACAGAGAGCGACAACATGCGTCCTCTCTTTGATGCCATTTTGCGTCATGTACCGCCTCCAGTTGGTGATCCTGAAAAGCCTCTACAACTTCAAATTACTACCCTCGATTATTCAGACTTCCTCGGTCGAATTATTATTGGACGGGTGCACAACGGTGTTATAAGACAGGGGCAAAGAGCTACGCTTATTAAGGATGACGGAAGTGTAAAAAAAGGTCGTATTAGCAAGCTTTTAGGCTTTGAAGGTTTGCAAAGAGTGGATATTGCAGAAGCATCTGCCGGTGACCTTATTGCTGTCGCTGGTTTCGACGATGTCAATATCGGCGAGACGATTGCTTGCCCTGATGAACCCAAAGCATTACCTCTTATCAAGGTTGACGAGCCAACTCTGCAAATGACCTTCGTGGTCAATGATTCTCCTTTTGCAGGAAAAGAGGGCAAGTTTGTCACTAGCCGTCAGCTTCGAGATCGTTTGCAGCGCGAACTGCTTACGAATGTTGCTCTACGCGTTGAAGACACCGATTCTCCTGATCGTTTCTCTGTTTGTGGTCGCGGTGAACTTCATCTCGGTATCTTGATCGAAACGATGCGCCGCGAGGGGTTTGAATTTCAGGTTTCTCAACCCCAGGTGATTTTCCGCACTATCGACGGCACACCTTGTGAGCCTGTGGAGACATTGGTGATGGATGTTCCTGAAGCTGCAGTTGGTAGCTGCATTGAAAAGCTTGGAACTCGAAAAGGTGAAATGCAAAATATGGAAACCGGAGCAGACAATCGCACGCAACTTGAATTTGTGGTTCCTTCCCGGGGGTTAATTGGTTTCCGGGGTGAATTCATTCGTGCCACTCGCGGAGAAGGAATTATGAGCCATTCGTTTTTTGAATATCGTCCGATGGTGGGCGATTTTGAGACTCGGAGGAATGGCGTGTTGATTGCATTTGAGGAAGGTACAGCTACTTTCTATGCTCTAAAGGGAGCAGAGGATCGTGGACAATTCTTTATCACTCCGGGCACTAAAGTCTATAAAGGAATGATTATTGGTGAAAATACTCGTCAACAAGACATGGAAATCAATATCTGTAAAGCGAAGCAGGTCACCAACATTCGTTCTGCTGGCGCAGACGTTTTGGATACGCTTCAGTCACCAATTCAGATGACATTGGAGCGTGCTTTGGAATATATAGGACCTGATGAAATGCTTGAAGTCACACCTGAATCCATGCGTTTAAGAAAATTACCTGCTAAAAAAATGGCTAAGCGTTGAGCGTTCAGGTCGATCCCCGATTCCAGCAGGCCGTCGATCTTTTCAATCGACGAGCCTGGTATGAAGCTCACGATGCGTTTGAGGAGATCTGGCATGAAACGGCCGGTCCCGACCGCCGATTACTTCAAGGAATTCTGCAAATTGCAGTCGCTCATGTTCACTTAGAACGGGGCAATCTCAGAGGCGCAACAATTTTGTTGGGTGAAGGTGTAGGACGTCTTTCCTCAGCTATTCCGGGAGATCTTGGTCTCGATCTGCCATTGGTTCGAGATCAGGCCCGTTTGAGATTGGAAGCGCTTCAACGGGAAACCGATCCTGTCGCACTTCCAGTTCCTGAGTTGCGTGACCACTCTTAGGTTTCTATGTACATTGGCTGGGATAATGAGGGTGTCTTGATGTTTTTTCCTTCCCTCACTCCTGTAATGACCGCTTGGACTGCCAAACTCTTATCCATTGTTGCCTTGCTGGTTTGTTCTGGTTCTGTTCTTCCTGTGAGTGCCCAGACCGCAGCAGGTGAAGACAGCTTGATCACGATCGAATCGGATACACAAAGTGCTGACAACATCACGGGTGTCGTCACCGCCGTTGGCAATGTTCGAATCGTTTATCCCTCTCGAGGGATGGTGGCAACGTCCCGTCAAGCCCAGTACTTCAGCAGGGAAGCGCTGCTTGTATTAAGCGGAGATGTGGATGTGGTTCAGGACGATGGAAACAGTATTCGTGCTGAACGGGTTACCTACAACCTTGATGATGAACGCGCTCTGGCGAACCCCATCCCAGGTCAGCAAGTTCAGTCCACCCTGTTGTTAAAGCAGAGTCCCGATTCGCAGACTCCCTTAACGCCATGAGTTTGAGTCTTGATCAGGTCACTCTGACCCTTGGTGGCCGGACATTGGTTCGCTCCCTTTCACTCACCTTGAAGCCTGGTGAGGTGATTGGCTTGCTTGGGCCTAATGGGGCAGGCAAAACCACCAGCTTCAATTTAGTCATTGGGCTGTTGCGCCCTGATCGCGGTCAAGTTCTGCTGGACGGTCATCCCGTTGCGGATCTCTCGATGCCCCAAAGGGCTCGTCTTGGAATTGGCTACTTGCCTCAGGAACCCAGTGTGTTTCGCCAATTAACCGTTCAAGAAAATCTTGAATTGGTGTTAGTTCAAAGCGGACTTTCTAAAGTTGATAGTCATCACCGGCTCCAACAATTAATCGAAGATTTTCATCTCGAGCCTTTTATTCACCGTTGCGGGTATCAGCTCTCGGGTGGTGAACGAAGGCGCTGCGAAGTGGCCCGAGCTCTCGCTGTTGGCTTGGAGGGTCCTCGCTATTTACTCCTCGATGAACCCTTCGCTGGGGTGGATCCCTTAGCGGTGGCGGATCTACAGCAAATGATCCATGGATTACGCCAACGAGGTATGGGCATTCTTATCACTGACCATAACGTTCGCGAAACCCTCGCAATTACTGATCGGGCTTACATTTTGACGGATGGCAGCATCCTCGCTTCAGGTCGATCCGATCAAGTTGCCCATGACCCACTGGTTCGTCGTCACTACCTCGGGGAGGGTTTCCAGCTTTGAACAATGATCTTTGGATTGCAGCTCAACGTCAGCTCCGCAGGCTTGTTCATCGAATTCCCCTAATTGATCGTTGGCTCCTTGGTGAATTGATCGGGCCCTTGTTGTTTGCTCTTACAGCTTTCACGGTGGTGTCCCTCTCCGTAGGGGTGATGTTTGACCTGGTTCGCAAGATTGTTGAATCGAACCTTCCTTGGACGATCGCTGTTCAAGTGCTGTTGCTGAAGTTGCCAAGCTTTTTGGTGATTTCTTTTCCAATGGCCACGTTGATGGCGTCTCTGCTCGCCTATAGCCGTCTTTCTGCCAATAGCGAGCTGACTGCACTTCGAAGTGTTGGTGTTACGGCAAGTCGAATGATTGCACCTGCGATCGCCTTGGCACTGTTGATGACGAGCCTGTCTTTTCTTTTCAATGATGTGATCGTGCCACGAACAAACCGGTCTGCTGAGTTCACATTGCAACGTGCCCTTGGTAAAGCCATTGCTGCTGAGAAGGGGGACGATATTGTTTATTCTCGCTTTGGGCGAGTTGCTGAGCCTGATGGTAAATCAAGTAAGGGTTTAACCCAATTATTTTATGCGCGAGAATTCGAAGACGGAACGATGATCGGCGTTACTGTTTTAGATTTATCGCGGTTTGGTTTCACTCAGATGCTTGTCGCAGATAAGGCAAAATGGAATCAGTCTCAGGCTAAGTGGGAATTTAATGATGGGCAAATTCTTACTCTCACTCCATCAGGGAGCACTACATCGGCTGATTTTGATCGCTACTTGTACCCTCTGAGTCCTGCGCCACTACGGATTGCGAAATTACCAAAAGATGCAAACAATATGACTGTTTCTGAAGCTATTGAGGCTGAACAACTTCTATCAGATGCTGGGGACCGCAAAGAAGCTCGTAGGCTCAGAGTTCGAATCCAAGAGAAATTCACGGTCCCAATGGCTTGCTTGGTCTTTGGTTTGATCGGTTCAAGCTTGGGCGCAAAGCCCAACAGCAGAACAAGTCGTAGCCAGGGTTTCGGTATCAGTGTGGTCCTTATTTTTGTTTACTACGTATTGAGCTTTAGTTTTAGTTCACTCGGTGTCAAAGGGACATTGGCTCCATTTTTGGCCGCGTGGGGCCCCGTATTGATTTCTCTTGCAGGTGGTGGAGTGTTGTTGCGACAGGCCAGCCGGTAACTCAACACGTCAGAATCAAGCTCTTTAGTGGTGCAGCGAATCATGGAGTTGGCAGGGATGGATCCGGTTCTTGGGCTCGGATTGTTTGCTTTTGCTCTTTTGCTGTTGGCCTTGCCGCTTGCCTTCTGGAAAGTGAGCTCAGAAAAGACGTCTGGCCTTGTGACGCTGTTGATTGCAACTGCAAACCTCGCCTTGACGGCTCAACTCGTTCTCCGTTGGTGGCAGTCGGGTCATTTCCCGATCAGCAACCTCTACGAATCGCTCTGCTTCCTGGCTTGGGCCTGCACCCTCACCCAACTTTTAGTTGAGAGATCCTGGCCAACACCAATTGTTGCGGCTGCTGCCACTCCGATGGGCCTGGGATGCATTGCTTTCGCAAGCTTTGCTCTTCCTGACCAGCTGCAAGAGGCTTCTCCACTTGTTCCCGCGTTGCGCTCCAGTTGGCTCGTGATGCATGTGAGCGTGATCATGGTGAGTTATGCCGCCCTTTTGGTTGGATCTCTGTTGTCAGTGGCTGTCTTGGTCACTGATCGTGGTCATGCCTTGGAACTGCGCAGCAGCTCGATTGGCAGTGGAGGGTATCGACGTGCAGCGCTTGCGACTCCACTCGGCAATGTGGGTGACTCTGAGGTTCAGTTGTCTTCCGTAAAGTTCACTCGGAATGAGCTGTTAGACAGCCTTAGCTATCGCACTATTACGGTTGGTTTTTTATTGCTCACAGTTGGAATTATTAGTGGTGCCGTGTGGGCTAATGAGGCCTGGGGTAGTTACTGGAGCTGGGATCCTAAAGAAACTTGGGCACTGATTTGCTGGTTGGTGTATGCAGCTTATTTGCATACGCGGTTGAGTAGAGGATGGCAGGGGCGTCGTCCTGCACTAGTCGCTAGCGCGGGATTGGTTGTGATTGGTGTTTGTTATATCGGGGTGAATCTTCTTGGTATTGGTCTCCATAGTTATGGCTGGTTCTTTGGATAACCAATTTTAATTAAGAAATGTCAGTAACTGCAAGCCTTGTGGGTAGGTTTTTGTTTTTGCATTGGAATGGTTTTATGATTTCATTGAATAAACATTATAGCATTTAATGTAGGCTCGGTGGTTCCTTTGGAAGCTTAAGTCAGAGAAATGATTGTGCATTAATCCAATAGTTTATTTAACGCAGTTAGTCTTCTTTGAATAGATATTGATAGTCAAGAACCTCCAGCACAATAACGAACACTACCCATGATTTCAGAAGGATTAGTCCCCTTACTTGCTCTTGAAGACGTCTTCGCGTGATGAGATATGCATGTGTTCTGAGAGGATGCCTGTTTGGCAATTGGGAAGAGCAAGACAAAGCCTCCAATGATCGCCAAACCGATAAGGCATTTTTCGGGAAGTCCAGACAAAGCGAATTTAAAGGTATCCGTCAGGCTACACCAAAAGTATTTTCTCTTAGCCAAGAATAATTTAAATCTCTAGTAATTTGGTAAGTTGTATTGCCTTAGCAAATCAAGCTTACTGTTGCCATTTTCTTTCAACATTAATTGATTTCTCGTTGCGTTGAGCTGTTTTCGCCTAGGACTTACAGCTAATGTAAATATTTACTCGCATTCTCTTGTTTTTGCTTGTCTGGTTTTGATTGAGCAACGTGATGCCCTCATCAAGGGGTTCAGGAAATGATGTCAAGCTTATTCGATGAAATTCACACAAGAGCACTCCCATTCTCCTGTTAATTGTGAGACTTTATGCCAGGATGCTTGATTGACATATTCATTTAATCAATTGGGCGGAAAGAGTTGTTACGATGAATCTGTACCGGTTTACTCATCATGACAGACATCACTGATAAGTACGAAAAGTTCAAAGTCCCTTACAGCACCAATGAGAAGCACACTGCTGACGAGTTTGACCCTAAGGAGAACGGTGGTCTAGACGATCCAGCCAATCGTCATAAAGACAAAGTGTTGGATGATATCTGTGATACTCATCCTGGTTCGCCCATGTGTAAAGTATTTGATTGCTAATCACTATCAGTCAATCAAACGACTCTAGAGAAGGTGCTGTGGGTGGAATGTTGAGCGAACATTTCTATCTCGCAGCCTTTCTTTTGTCTTGTATTTAGCTTTTTTCATGACTTAGTCGTTTTTTCCTTGTCAATGATGCTTCGGTTTTGGCAAAAATGCATTGATTGGTTATAGATGTGTATGCCATCACGAGTACTTGATTTGATCTTATGATTTTATAATCTAATCTTTTAGGTTTGTCTGCAGACGTATTCAATGTGTTGTGATTTTTCGCCTTGGTTTACTAGGCAGGATTACTTCTATATCGTTGTTTCCTCTTCATTTGAGTTATCACTAGTCAAATTCTGATCTTGAAGGGCCCCTTTTGGTCACCCAGCTAGGCCTTACAAGGATTTCGTCTTTTAGATTGCCTTTACATTTCGCCATCCAAAGTGGCATTCGCCATTTTCATGGGTTAGAGCTATAGAAGATAGGGTTGAAGTCATGAGTTATGAAGCTAAGGAGCGCACGCCATTTCCTTATGGACAGGTTGCTTATTCAGCCTTCCTTGGTGTAAAGCCAGGTGATTACATCATTGTTAAAGGCGAAAATCAAGTTGAACTGAAAAAGGATCACAGCTGGTGGATGGGACAGGTTGTGTCCTGCAAACAAGAAGCCAGAGATCCCAGTGGTCATCATGTGATTCAAGTTGTTGATGTTGATGATGAAAAGATCAGTTGGGTCAACGTAGATGAAATTTCACATGTACTCTATGGACTCGATGGATTGTCAAATGATTGACTATTGAATCTTTTAAGTGAGTAATTGCTTCAGCTATCTTTCCGCTGTTATTAATTAATTCAATCCTTTAGGAGCAGATGCTTATACATAGCGTTCCATGAACTCAGATATTGTAATTCCTTCTTTTTTTGCGGAATTACAGCAATCTCTATAAAGTTCATCGTCAGTTTCTGTTCTGGCTAAGTCCCGAAATTGTTCGGGACTTAGCTGATGATTCTCAATGCTGTCGTCACACATTGAATTCCATTTGGAGCAGAGTGAATCAACCATTTCTTTTCGTGAATAGGGAAGCTTGATCTTTTTTTTCTTTGCCAAATTGTTGCGACTCCTGTTTGTATCCAAACTCTAGAGACCGAATGGTTCTTTGACAATCACATTTGGTGACTAGGGATGTTGTGGTTCAATATTATTTATTGATAAATACTATCTCAGCTGCGATTGGGTGTTCTATTGTTTGTTTTGTCTGTAGATGCGGCCTAGAAACTATTATGAATTAGGGAAGAGTCGCAACTTTTATTGTTATTGATGTATAGGTAGGTGATTGCTTGTGTATAGCTTGTACGGTGATTCATTGATGCTTTGACCGCCATATCACTAATTACTAGCTGGTTAGCGTTTGGCACGGTTGCATTGCACCGTTGACTCTTGATCGCCATCTGCGAAGTTCATGGTGATCAAGCATGGAGCGACGTGATTTTTCTGCACTAGCCAAGCGTTTGATCAGTGCATGGGTGTCGTGGACAGAGAGCTCCCCATCCGAATCCCATTTCATGCAGAACACACCTTTCTTTGGAGTACTTTCCATTTAATTGCTTTTCGCCTGTTCTGTCACGGTATGCCCATATAACCCCTTCGCTATGGAGCAAATCTTAAGAAGTCTCGGATGCGACTCCTGTGACAGGCAGGCATTTCATTGAGGTTAAGGCTCTCTGGCACCAGGCTCATTCCATCAAATGGGGCAGGTTGGTGTGCCTGCCCCATTCAGATTCTGGTGTTATTGATCCTAGTGAGGATATTTACTTGGGTGATTCGACAAATTCAGCATCGATCACATCATCGCTCTCATTGTTTTCTTCTGAAGCTTGAGGGGCTCCGTCTTGTTGAGAGTGCAGAGTGGCACCCATTTCCATCAATGCAGTTTTCACTCCTTCAATACGGTCTTGGATGTGTTGTGTGTTGTCTGTTTGAAGCGTTTCTTTGAGTTCAGAAAGAACTAACTCCACTTTGGTCCTGGACTCAGGGGTGACCTTGTTTTCTAATTCCAGTAATTGCTTCTCAGCTTGATAAATCACTGATTCCGCTTGGTTTTTGGTGTCGATCGCTTCCCGCTTTTGCTGATCTGATTCAGCGTTCGCTTCTGCGTCCTTCACCATTCGATTTACCTCGCTTTCACTAAGCGTTGAGGCACCAGTGATTGTGATTGATTGTTCCTTGCCTGATCCTTTGTCCTTAGCTGTGACACTCAGGATGCCATTCGCATCAATGTCAAAGGCTACTTCTACTTGAGGGACACCACGTGGGGCAGCAGGGATCCCATCTAAACGGAAGGTTCCAAGGCTCTTGTTGTCAGATACCATCTGGCGCTCACCTTGGATAATGTGTATTTCTACTGTTGTTTGACCATCCATTGCTGTGGAATAAATCTCAGTTTTGTTCGTAGGAATGGTTGTGTTTCGAGGAACCATTACATTCACCACGCTACCCATTGTTTCCACACCCAATGAGAGAGGTGTGACATCCAGTAAAAGAATGTCTTTCACCTCGCCTGAGAGCACACCTCCCTGAACAGCAGCACCAATGGCAACCACCTCATCAGGATTTACGGTCTGATTTGGATCTTGGCCTGTAGCAACTTTGACGAGTTCTAGGACTGCAGGAATCCGTGAACTACCACCAACCATGACTACTTCGTTCAGGTCACTCTTGGAGAGATTGGCGTCTTGCATCGCCTGTTGAATTGGTTTCTTACATCGGTCAATCAGGTTTGAAGACAACTCCTCAAATTTCCCTCGTGTCACTGTCATCGTTAGATGCTTTGGCCCATCCGCTGTTGCTGTTATGAAAGGCAGATTGACTTCGCTCTGTGTGGAAGAAGAGAGTTCGATCTTTGCTTTTTCAGCTGCCTCGGTGAGGCGTTGTAGGGCTTGTGCATCTTTCCTGAGATCTATACCCTCCGCTTTCTGGAAGGTGTCAGCCATGTGATCCACAAGCACTTTGTCGAAGTTATCTCCTCCAAGGTGTGCGTCTCCACAGGTGCTGATCACTTCGAAGACACCATCTCCTACTTCCAGGATGGAGACATCAAAAGTTCCACCCCCGAGGTCAAAGACCAGGATTTTCTCTGCATCTTTTTTGTCAAACCCGTAGGCAAGAGCTGCAGCAGTGGGTTCGTTGATGATTCTTAGAACCTCTAAACCAGCGATTTTTCCAGCATCTTTTGTGGCCTGACGCTGGGAGTCATTGAAGTAAGCGGGAACAGTGACTACCGCTTGAGTCACGGCTTGACCTAGATACTTCGAAGCGTCATCAGCGAGTTTTCTAAGCACACTGGCGCTGATCTCCTCAGGTGAAAATGACTTCTCCATCCATGCTGATTTGATCTTGACCTTTGTTCCAACCGTTTCCACGGTGTAGGGAACATCTTTGGTTTCCGTCGCTACTTCATCCGATCGCCTTCCAATAAAGCGTTTAACTGATCCAAAGGTATTCTCTGGATTCATCACCGCTTGACGTTTAGCGATTTGGCCGACTAATTGCTCTTTGCTCTTGGTGTAGGCCACCACAGAGGGTGTTGTTCTAAATCCTTCTGCATTGGCGATCACGGTGGGGGTTCCACCTTCCATCACAGATGCACAACTGTTAGTCGTGCCCAAGTCAATGCCAATTACTTTTGTCATTTGTTTGATTTAAGTGAATTCATTTTTATTGCCAAAACTCGAAAGTAGGGAGTGTGTTAACCCAACATGTTTGGTGGGTTTACCCACAGGTTTAATTCGTTTGTTCGGTTAAAGTACGGTTTTTACGACTACTTTGTTTTGCGTATATAAATTCATTGTTTTCGTTGCTTTGCTCTTTGGTTTGATCTAGAGATGAAAAGACTGATTTTGATTTAATTCTATTTTGGCATATTGTTTATCAGCTGCTCCTCTAGAAGCATGTTGAATTCAAACAGTTGTTCGTCGCTAAGTTGTTGTCTCGATGTTGCTCCAAGTTTCTTCTGCAGGAACTGTTTTGCGGTTTCTTGATCCCATTGCAGTGTTGTCAGCATTTCATCGCCTTGAGTGATTAAGTCGCTTCTGCGTAGAGGAGTCGCTGCTGACTCGGCGTCAGCCCCATCGTCAAAGCTTTTCAGCTTATTGAGATAAGAAACAAGGTCGCTATACCTCGTTAACTTGTGCCTGCTCCCATGGCCATACGCTCGCTCTAGATACCTGGACTCATGTTCACGGGTCCAGCTAATGCGCTTGAGTTGTAGATCGATCGCTGTGAGTTCTTCGCTCCAATCCTCTGGGTCTGTGGGTGCTTCGCTCGGCTCCGTATTGGATTCCGTGAGCTGTTCGTTGGTTGGAGCGGATATTGGAAAAGCTGGCATGGCAGGCTTGATTGGCTTGGATTCACTGCTGTCAGGTTCCTTGTTGTCAGATTTGCTGGCCGGTTTTGGTTGTTGAGCCTCGGGTTCTGGTTGTTTTTTGTTGGCAGCTTGCAGGGTTCGTTTTGGCTCATTCCTTTGATTTTGTCTCAGGTGACGTTCCTCTAACCGCTGTCTCGCTCTGTCTTCTGCTTCCTCAGCATCGGCAGCTTCTCCTAGTGAGCTTCCAAGCTCTTGTTCGCCATCAAAGCCGCTGACACGCACTACACATCGGTTGCTATCGATGTGGCAAATCTCCACCTTTGTTTTCATGCCTCTGGAGGGGGGTAACCATTTCTAAGCTGTTGCGATGGATTCAGCTGCCCTATCTTCACTGACGCCTCTTCTTGATGGTGTTGATCAATGGGCTGAGCTGCTGCCCCTCCTTCCAGTGCTCGTGGCCTTGGAACTGGTTCTTTCCGCTGACAATGCGATTGCTTTAGCGGCTGTAGCTCGAAAGCAAAACGACCCCATTAAGGAAAAAAAAGCGCTGGACCTTGGAATTGCGATTGCTTTTTTTCTCAGGGTTGCTCTGATTTTATTGGCTCAGTGGGTGTTGGCTTTCAAGCCATTGCAACTCATTGCTGGTTTTTATTTGCTGTGGCTATTCCTATCCCATATCTGGGTCAAGCCATCAGGCTCTCAAGATCGGTCCGGGTCTTCAGAGCATCCACCATCAACCTCCTTCACGCGAACGATCGTTGCCTTGGCCCTAACGGATCTAGCTTTTTCTGTTGATAGTGTTGCTGCTGCTGTAGCGATTAGTGATCAACTTATTCTGGTGATTACTGGGGCTTTTATTGGTGTTGTTGCTTTACGATTTACCTCGGGATTGTTTATTCGTTGGCTTCAAATTTATACTCGCTTGGAAACAGCCGGATATCTTGCGGTCGCTTTGGTAGGAGTCAAACTTATTTTAACTCTGGCCTTGCCTGGCTTACAGCCACCCGAATGGTGGACCCTGTTAACTGTTGCTTTGCTCATGATTTGGGGCTTTTCCGAGCGCAAAGAGACGTTGGGACACGAAGTTTGATCCAATGCTTGTTGAAATGCGTCAGTCAGTCACTCAGATTCTGCTCGACCGCTTTGAGTTGAGTGATCCTCCAATGCCCGGCCAATGGTTTTTTCATCAACAAACCAGTTATCTTGTCATGCAAAGAAGGCATCGGTATAAGTTGCTTTCAGGTCATTATGAACTCTCTTCTATTGTTTTACTTGTTAAGCCACAAAAACAGCCTGCTGACGCACAATTTGTTGGTCATGGTTGGGTAATCGGAGATGCTGATTGCCGATTTAATGCCTTGACCCCTTTGCTTCGTTGTGCCGTTCTCCCTGATGGACCATGTGATCGTTGTGTTCACCGGGAAGAACGTCTATGACTTCTCTTAGATGGCATGCTGCCGTTCTCCTAAAGGGGCACGGTGTTGCTTCAGGTCAAGCTTCGGGCTCTGGTGCATCACGGAGGTCTCCCTATCCCAAGGGGACTATTGCGATGCAATCGCCCTTTTTTGCAGCCTTAGGCCTTGATCTTTCTCCTTATTGGCCTGGAACATTGAATTTGTCATTCTCTCCTTCTGAGCTACATCTTAGCCGTCCAGATTATTTATTTCGTGATGTGGAATGGACCCACTTGCATCCCCCTGAATCCTTTTCGTTTTGGAGGATTCGCTTGCGTTCTGTTGGCATTTACGATTTTAATGTTCCGGGTTTGGTTTATTGGCCACATCCAGAAACAAAGGTAAGACATTGGCAAAGTCGATCTACTCTGGAAATTTTAGCTCCTTACGTTGAACATCTCTCATTGGGGCAAATATTTGAGCTTGGGGTTAATTCTGCTGCGATTCAGGTTTTAAATTCCTAGTGTAGGTCTTGGTTTGTGGTGCATTATTTGCGATTTTGCGGGCCGCTATTCCCATTGGCTTCATTTATCGTTGGTTGATTTCTGTTTTCATAAGCAATACTCTTTCTCTGGTGCTACTTCTTGTTGTTTGAATCACGATGACTAATGCTGAACGCATTAAAACTCGTTCTGTGCTTCTTGAATTTCTGAAATTCAGGGTGTTAGCGGCGGGACAGGAGTTTTTTGATGGCACTGGCATGGAACAGCGTCGTCAGTGGTTGGCTTCGGTCCACCCGCAAGCACTTGCCCTGTCGGATGAGGACCTAGAGCAGATTTGGAATCAAGCTCGTTCGCTTTACACGGAATGTTGAAGGTGTGGATTTAGGCTGAATCTTTCGCCCTATTGGCCATTTCCCCTTCCCCTGTCCCGTCGGAGTCCGCAACCTCTGGTTTTGATTCCCTTGGTTTGAGTCAGCCGCTGCTGAAGGCTTTGCAGGAGAAGGGATACACCGCTCCGTCGCCGATTCAATTGCAGGCCATCCCCGCTGTGATTTCTGGGCGGGATGTGATGGCTGCTGCGCAAACAGGAACAGGTAAAACGGCAGGGTTCACGCTCCCGATGTTGGAACGTCTCAACCATGGAGCACGTCCAGGGCGTTTACAGATACGGGCTTTGGTCCTGACCCCGACTCGAGAGCTGGCCGCACAGGTGTTGGCAAGTGTTCGCGAGTACAGCAAGTATCTCCAGCTCACTAGTGATGTGGTGTTTGGTGGTGTGAAGATCAACCCTCAAATTCAGCGTCTGCAGAAGGGCGTTGATGTGTTGGTTGCCACTCCAGGTCGCTTGCTAGATCTGCTCCAACAGGGTGCTGTGCGGTTCGATCGGGTTGAGTTTTTGGTGCTTGATGAAGCCGATCGAATGTTGGATATGGGCTTTATTCATGACATCCGGCGGGTGATTTCTCGTCTTCCTGATCGTCGTCAGACCTTGATGTTTTCGGCCACATTTAGTGCGCCAATTCGGAAATTAGCGACAGGGTTGCTTGACCATCCTGTGCAAATTCAGGTCGCCCCTGCCAACCAAACTGTGCGATCTGTGGAGCAGGTTGTTCATCCTTGCGATATGGCCCGCAAAGTTGATCTTTTGAGTCATCTCATTCGCAGCGGTGAGTGGCTTCAGGTGTTGGTGTTCTCCCGGACAAAACACGGTGCGAATCGCGTCGTGGATCGTCTCAGCCAGCAAGGTCTGTTAGCGGCAGCAATCCATGGAAATAAAAGCCAAGGTGCACGAACACGGGCTTTGCAAGGATTCAAGGATGGATCGGTGCGCGTTCTTGTTGCCACAGATATTGCTGCTCGAGGGATTGATATTCAGCAGCTCCCTCATGTGGTGAATCTCGATCTCCCGAATGTTGCCGAAGACTATGTGCATCGCATCGGACGCACGGGTCGTGCAGGAGAAACCGGCCATGCCATCTCTCTTGTTGCTGCTGAAGAGGCATTGCTTTTGAAGGCGATTGAGCGCCTCACAGGTGAGTCCTTGCGTCGGGAAAATGTTCCTGGGTTTGAACCCACCGTTCTGAGTGCTCCTCCCCTCGACCTAAGCGGTGGACGCGGTCGCCGCTCAGGTGGTTCGTCGCGCAGCCGCAAAGACACTCGTAGCACGAGGACGTATCGTCGCTAACGCGCATGCGTTACGAAAACGTACCGAATTGCTGTTCGGCAGCAGCGTTTAGTTGTTGAATAAGTGAGTCGCCATCGCTCCGCCCTTTCCCTTCCAGCTGTGCGGCTCGAACCAGGATCGGACAGCCACTCGTGCTCACGACGACCCCGAGCCCCTTCACAGATTCCAACACTGTTCCCGGAGGATGACCTCCTGTGGGCCAGCGTCCGATGAGGGGATGTACTTCGGCGGGGAGCTCCTCTCTAAGTCGATCGATGAGGGGTTCGCAATGGAGGAGTTTGAGGCGTTTGTCGTTCCAAAGCGTGACTGCATTGGGATAGAGCGCCATCACTTTGCGATGAATGTTGAGTGCCGAGGCTGACCAGTCGATCTGGTGGTCTTGTTTGGTGAGCATGCGTGCGTAACTGGCGTCTCCAGAGCGATCGGACTGGTTCATCACCTTGAGGCGTGCCCTGCGTTCGGGCTCGGATCCTTGTCCTGCTGATTCAATCAATGGCATCGCTTCCACCATGAGTTCAGCGGTGAGAACGCTCATGCGTTCGGCCAGAGTGTGGCCGTTATCCAATAAACCAATCGGTAGGTTTCGCTCAATCAGAACAGGTCCGGTGTCGAGTCCCTCTTCCATGGCCATGACGCCCACACCCGTTTCGGGGTCTCCTTCAAGAATTGACCACTGAATCGGTCCAGCTCCTCTCCATCGGGGAAGTAGGGATCCATGTCCGTTCCAGCACCCCAGCGGCGGTTGGTTCAGCACATTTTTTGGCAAGATTTGCCCAAACGCCACCACCACAGACAGGTCAGGTTGGAGCTCAGCGAGTTGTTGTTGGCAGGTTTCGTCTTGCTTGATGCGCTCCGGGGTGAAAACCCTTAACCCCATTTTGATGGCTTTGGCTTTCACAGCGGATGGGACCAAAGTCTTGCCACGCCCTCGGCGTCGATCTGGTTGGGTTACCACTCCCACAATCGTGTGGCCAGCCTGATGCAGTGCCATCAGCGTTGGCACTGCATAGTCGGGAGTTCCCCAGAACAAAATGTTCATTGAGAGGAGCTCAGGCTTCGCCTGTAATTGCTAGACCATCCACCCAAACATGGGGTGAAACGCCTTGATGGGTCACCACTTCATTGGGTTCTAAGTGCACGATCCCTTTCAAAACATCTCGGATGTCTCCAGCAATCGTGGCTGCTTCCACTGAGATGCGCTCACCATCCTTCACGAGCCAGCCATCAAACGGAAGTGAAAAGGCTCCTTGGCTGGCCTTTACGCCGGCATGAAGTGCATTCAAGCCTTCGATCAACACGAAAGTATCCCGCGTATTGCGGTGGTCGAGATGCTCCACGGGACGACTAGACCCTTCGCTTGAACTCACTTCAAACCAATCGGGTCCCACGGAAACCTTGGCTCCCAGGCCGGCGTGACCGGTGGGTTGAACACCAAACTGACGAGCCGTGGCTTCGGAATGAAGCAGATTCTCCAATGTGCCGTTGCCAATCAAACAGAGACGTTTGGTTGGTGTCCCTTCACCATCAAAGGCAGCTGCTCCCACGTGATCGGGATGCAAACCGTTGTCGTGCAAATTGAAAAACGGAACGGCGATCTGTTGACCTAGCGATTCCTTACTGCTCAAGCTGACGCCATCCAAAATGGATCGGGCATTCATCATGCTGCTGAAAGCACCGAGCAGATCAAGGAATGCCTCTGGGGTGAAACAGACCAAATAGCGACCTGTATCGATCGGTTGGTAATTGAGATGGCTGATCGTGCGTTCGGCTGCTTCGCTGATGCAGCCACTAAGGTCAAGATCAGCACTTCCAAGCGCTACGCGAACAGCACCGCCGCTGCGTGGCTTTCTTCCATTTTCCTCTGCACGGGCGTACAGGTAGAGGCTGGCCTGAGTGCGTTGCATGTGGCGTAGCGCCCCCTCGCTGTTGAGGTAGATCCGCTCGCTATTGCCCTCGTTCAAGCCGTTGTAGGGGACGGTTGCGATTGCAGGGTGCTTGGCAAGCAGCTCGCCTTCTACATCTTTCAGCGTGCTGAGCAATGTCTGAATGCTCTGAGAGGGTTTGAGAGGCCGATCCAGCTCTGGGATCGGTGCTGTTGCCAGTGGCGAAAAGCCTGGGATGTCTTCTGCGTTGCCAAACGAACTGGCCTGATAGGCACCATCGAGGGCTTTTTCGAGGCCACCTGGTGAGAGATCAGAGGTGCTGGTCACACCAACCAATCCTTGCTCATTCCATACTCGGACAGTGATGGAGCTGCGTTGGGCTGCCTTCATTTGCTTGGCCTCACCCCGATCCACTTGGACCGAAGCATTCATTCCTCGACTGGCTCCAAGGTCCCACTGACGGATTCCGCTTCTGGTCGCTAAAGCATGGAGCTGGTCCCGCAGCTCTTCCACATTGAGAGGTGTATGGGTCATGGTCAGCGGCCTCCCACCGTGATCGAATCAACCTTGATGTGGGGTTGCCCCACCGTGACAAAAATGCTGCCGCTCACCGATCCGCAGTATCCAGCCGCTAAATCGAGATCGTTGGCGCACATGGAAATCCTTGGCATGACTTCCTTGGCTTCACCGATCAGGGTGGCTCCCTTCACAGGGCGGCCTAATTGGCCATTTTCAATGATGTAACCCTCTTCCACCGAGAAATTGAATTGTCCGGTTGGTCCCACACTTCCACCGCCCATGGACTTGCAATACAAGCCACGATCAACCGATTGGATCAGGTCATCGGTGCTGTGGGGGCCTGCAGCGATATAGGTGTTGCGCATACGACTCGCAGCAGCAAAGCCATGGTTTTGTCGCCTGCCGCTTCCGGTCCGCGCATGACCGGTGCGCAGTTCACCAGCACGATCACTCAAAAATCCTTTTAAGACGCCATCCTCAATGAGCACCGTCCGCTGTGATTCCATCCCCTCATCGTCCATGGAGAGGGAACCAAAGGCGCCTGTGCTGAGGCCTTCATCAATGGCTGTCACAGCAGGGTTGGCAATCGTTTTTCCAACTTGATCGGCAAACGGGGTTGTGCCGCGTTCCACCTGGGTGGTTTCAAGCAGATGGCCGCAGGCTTCGTGGAAAATGACACCACCAAAACGATTGGCGAGGACTACGGGCATCTGTCCTCCATCCACGTAATCGGCATGGAGCATGGTTGCAGCACTGCTGCACACTTCGTTGGCCGCTGCATCCACATCCCATTCCCGTAAATCATCCGGGCGATCGCTAGAACCAAAGCGTCGTGCGATGTTTGCGCGATGCTCACCATCTGCAGCTAACACACTGAGGCCACTGGACTGATGCAGGCGAATGTCGCGGGCATAAGTTCCATCACTGGCAGCAACAAGGACCTCTTGCCAATCGCGTGAAAAGCTGCCACGACGGACTTCAAGGTGCTGTCCGAGATGATCGAGTCGAGCTGTTCCTTCTAACAGTCGTTGTGTGATTTCACTGAGCTCAGGCGACTGAGCGAGCCAGGCGTCCTTATTGGCTCCAAAATCTTTGAGCTGACGGAGTCCTTCAAACCCTCGTTGATGTTGGAGGGTGTTGTGCTCCAATTCGAGCATGGCCAAGGCTTGGTCAAGGGCTTGGGCTAAGCCGGATTCACTGAGATCGTTCGTGCTAACGAAACCGTCTCGATGTCCGAGGAATACGCGGATGCCAGCCCCCATCCCAAAGGATGGAGACACACTGGTAATGCGTTCCTGTTCAGCAAGAACTCCAAGGTGATCCGTGCGTTCTAGGAACACTTCAACTAGATCAGCTCCAGCCCGGACACCTGTCTGAAGAAGCGTTTCCAGGCGATCTTTCCAGGGTGTGTGGCCCGGATCCAGATTGAAGGTCTGGTTAAGAGCGGGATGGGTTTCGACCAAGCCCCTCGTCTGCGTCAACCTTGATTATGGAGAATCGCGGTGGTAATTGGTGACAGAGGCTCTGGTTGATTGCCAGTTCTCAACGAACGCTTGGGTGGTAACGATCGCTGCGGATCGGTGCCATTAGAAAAAGGGATGCCATTTGAGCTCCGTTGGCCACCCAATGGGGAAGTTTGCGCAGCAGTTTGATGGGGGCAGGGGCTTGCGTGGCATCCACTGCGCTGAGCGCAGCGTTGTTGTTCACCAAGCGTTCGAGACCGTTGTAAAAGCGAGGATTCTTGACATCGAGGACCACTGGAAACACTCGTGCAGTGTTTTCATTCGTCTTGTCGATAACCAAGCGGTCATATTCCCGAGCATCCAGACCTAGGGCTTCGTAAAACTCCTTGCGTGCCACATCTCGCACATACATGGTGGCGAACACCGCGAGAAGAAAGAAACGACACCAAAGTCGAGCGCGTAATCCCCGCACTGTCTCTGGCTGGGCTTTCATCAATGCATCAAAGAAATCACCGTGGCGATTTTCGTCTTGACACCAATTCTCGAAGAAGTTGAAGATCGGGAAAATTTTACTGTCTGGATTTTGCTCAAGATGGCGGAAAATGGTGATGTAGCGCCAGTAACCAATTTTTTCAGACAGATATGTGGCGTAAAAAATAAATTTTGGTTTGAAAAATGTATAGCTCTTACTGGATGTTAAGAAGCCAAGATCCAGCTGCAGACCAAAATCGCTCATCGACTTGTTGAGGAAGCCTGCGTGCCGCGCCTCATCACGGGCCATATGCGAGAAGCATTCGGCGAGTAGGGGGTTTTTGGTTTTGATCCGACGGCTGAGTTCTTTGTAAAGCAAAAACCCGGAAAACTCAGACGTGCAACTTTGTTCTAGAAATTCAACGAATACTTTGCGGGTCTCGGGGTCGAGCTGATCTGCTGCTCCATCAAATTCGCCATTGCGCACAAAGTGATGACGGTTGTAATCCTTTCGAAACTCTTCGCAGATTGCCTCTAGCTCTGCCTCATTTGGACGCAGATCCATCGCGGCCATCGCCTCGAAATCTGTCGTGTAAAAACGAGGAGTCAGGATCGTGTCCTTCGCCGGGTCTTTCGTCGTTACGTTGGACCCTGGTACTGCTGTGGCTTCCGTAACGGCTGTTGGAGGCACCATCGGTTGCGTCAGTCACTACAACCCATCGTAGGTTGCCCTCTGGTAACCCACAGCCCAGTGTTACGAGCTTTCAGTTAATTCCCACCCAGCCATTTCTGGCCATTCAGACGCTGCAGCAACCGAGACTGGAGAAGGGCCAGGTTGATGCGCTTCTCATCGATCAAAAAGGACTCCAACAGGCTCGGCTCCGTTCCGGATTCCGCGAGCGCAATGGTTTTACCGGATGTGATCGAATCCGATTCAAAACAGACCCAGAACCGCCGATCGCCAGGTAACTCTCCGGCGACCATCCAGCATTGGCCTCCCACAACAGGACGATCACCTTCGATGAGATCGATCGAAGCGGTGATCTGATGATTGCTGCTAAGTGCTTTGCTGAGGGAGGGGATGAGATCGTCCTTAATGAACGCCTGAAAGGGTTTGTCCTCCAGCTTGGGCTTCGGAGCAGGTTTCGCTGCAGGCTTTGCTGCTGGTTTGGCTGCAGCTTTGGGTGTTTCGGGAGTTTCGCTCACCGGATTTTGATTGCTGGGCGAACTGTAGACAGCCCAGTGCTTTGTCTACCAATCATCGCCAATCTGTTGATTCCAATCATCGGGATCAGCCCCTGCTGTTCCCTCTGCGTCGGCCGCAGATGAATGGGCACGTTGTTCCCTTGGCTGAATTGGGCTGCTGTCCTTGCCTTGGGTTGGTGTTGCGTTGGCTTGATTGCCTCGATGCACCACCCTGAAGGGAACGGAGACGGTTGGAGCTGGATCGCGCACGTCACGTTCAGGCCAGGGGGTGGGTTGAGCTTGTCTTGCCTGATGGGGTTGCTCACGAGGCAATGGCTCTTGAACATCGGGCCCAGTTACCGGCCGTCGAACCTCTCGCCGTAGGACAGGTCTCGAGGTCACCATGGCCAATCCACCCACAGCGCTGACGCCCGATCCCAACACCGTTGCGACGGCGATCCAGGCTCCAATAGGCAATGGGGGTAACCTCCAAGTGAGCACCCGTAACGATGACGCTTGTCCGAGATTGAGTGATGCAATCAACAGCATCAACACCACCGGACTCAGACAGGGAATCAGCAGCAAGCGTTGAAAGGCTGTCATGGCTGGCGACCCTGCCAACGTTTCAGAGGGCTTAACTCCTCACCAAGGGAATCAAAGAGTCTCACCACTAAGAAATCCACCATTTCGCTGAGATTTTGGGGCTGGCTATACCAGGCCGGAATGGGTGGAGCAATTCTTGCTCCTGCTTCAGCCAGAGTTGTGAGGTTGCGGAGATGAATCAGGCTCCATGGCATTTCTCTAGGTGCCAGTACAAGGGGTCGTCCTTCCTTGAGATGAACATCAGCACAACGTTCGAGCAGATCACTGGCTACTCCGGCCGCAATACGCCCCACGGTGCCCATCGAACAAGGAACAATCACCATGCCGCGGGTTGCCACACTTCCACTAGCAATCGTTGCTGCTTGATCTCCCCAGCGATGGCAAATTAATGATCCTGTTTGAACATTCAGCCGTGATCTCCAAAAGCGTTCCTGAAGCTCAGGATCGACGGGGACCTGGATGGATTGTTCGGCGAGCCAAACCTCATGCGCCCCACGACTCATGATCAGGTGAACACTGCGTTCCTTCTGAAGCAAAAGTTGTAAGGCTCGCTCAGCAAGCGGTTGGGCTGAGGCGCCGCTTACCCCAAGGACATAAGGACGATCAGGGTGCTCCATGAAGGACACGCCCCTAACCCTCACTCACGGCTACAGGCATTGGGGTCTCTTCCTGTTCGTCTTCCGGGGAAAGCACAATGTCTAGATCGATCTGATTGCGCAGAACGTCCACCTTGGTTACACGCACTGTGACGGGATCTCCAAGTTTGTAAACGCGGCGATTACGACGACCCACAAGTCGGTTTTGGCGAGAACGGTATTCGTACCAATCGTCGTTCAAGGAGCTGACATGCACCAGTCCCTCCACCATGGAGGGGGCAATTTCCACGAAGAACCCATAACTTTGAACGCCGCTGATCACACCTTGTTGCTCGTGATCGAGCATCGGTTCGGCGCTTCGTGCTTGCGCCATCGCAATCACATCTCTAGAAAGCTCCGCTTGTTGGCGACGCCGAGAATTGAGACGTTGAAGTTTGCGTTCCTGGAGGAGTTCCTGCAATCGTTGTTGGAGAGACCCACTGAAGAGCGGCCAGGTCAGCGTTGAAGCGGCACCTTTGCTGCCCAAATTGACCGTTTCTTTTTGGCGAACGCTTGGACGATCTTTGCCGTCGTTGAGAAGCTGACATAACACCTGTTGGTTCAATAAATCGGCGTAATGCAGGGTGGGACAGCACCAAGGAGCGAATAACGGAGTTGATCCATCCTGAGCAGGAGGAGACATCGCATCAATGTCTGCTGAAGTGTCGAGCTCTTCATGATCTTTTTTGGTCTCAGTCGCTGATGCCTCGTTTTCACTGGCGAGTGCTATTTGCTTGGCTTTCGATTGGATCAGGCGGAACTGGCAATCTGGGAGGGTCTGTCGCAGCTGCAGGTTGAGCACCCGTCTGGATGGACTTGTAATTAAGGCTTGCGCGAGTTCGGACGCCGAAGTGGTGCCCTCTTCATCCAGGGAGATCGGCAGCTCTAGGGCAATGGCTGCTTTCGCGACGTCATTCAGGGATCCACTCTCGGGATCATTGGCTTGAAGCACCAGGGCTGGAAGATTGAAATCCAGGCAATGCTGAGTCCAAGTTGAATGCGCTGCTCGTAGGAACGTAGCCAAGATTGAGAAGGGATCCTCTTCCCTCAGGGGTTCAATCCACTGACGATTGCCACCATCTGGTTCGGTGGCTCGCAGGTCTCCCAGCGTTTCCAAATCGGGGGTTGGAAGATCCAATTCGATTTGGCCTTGTCTTAACTCTGCGGCGTGAAGAGCTTTGGCGCAAAAGATCAGTGTCTCGAGTTGTCCGATGTGATCTTTGATTGATTTCAGTGCTGCTGGGATGGCTCGAGAACGGGGCTTGCGCCCTGCCAAAGCCGTTAAAGCTTGCGAGGTCACTTCAGCGACAGGCCGAATTTGTGTCAAACAGAATTCCCAGTCCCGAGCTTCGCCTTCAGAGTCAATATCGATGCGAACACTCACTGCAGCTTGTGTTTCTCCAACGTTGAACGCTGCCGCTTTGGAGAGGTTCGGACTCAGCAGTGGAATCCACTTATTGCCCAAACAAAGAGCTTCGCTTTGCTCGCACAACCATTGATCAAGACTGTTGCCGGGGTTCACTCGTTCAGCGACAGCAGGAGCGTGAATCCATAGCTGAGTTCCACCTTCATGGGGGATGACATGGGCTGCAGGTAGGTGGGGAGCACCATCAATCACCCAGTTGTTCAGGAGTAAACACGGCTGATCGGTGAGGTCTTTGCGTCGTTTCTCGACGGGAGCCTTAATCGTTGTTCTTGGTGCAGTTGCTCTGTTGTGTAAGTGGGCCTTAGTGAGTAAGAGATCGCGATCAGCATCGACACCACCGTTGAGTGGCAGCGAACGGGCCACATGACCCCGGGCTGGGTGTTGAGCGATCGGGTATCGATCGAGCTGCACTTCAACCACTGATGTGGCGGGTCCCTCGAGTTGATAGTTGCTATCTCCCTCCGGTAACTCGATGGAGGCGAGAACACGGTCATCGAGGGGAACGGCGAGCAGTCGCTCATCCTGTTGTTCCACTTGAGCCAGAAGGCTTGTGGTGGCTCTCTGCAAAATGCATTGCACCCCTCCTTCTGGAGATCGACGGCGGCCTGCATCACGGATGATGCGTACCAACACGCGATCACCATTCCAAGCGTGATTCAGCTGATGGTCACGGATATAGACGTCTTCACCGCCGTCATCACGAATGGCAAAACAGAATCCTTTGCTGCTGCAGCGCAAACGGGCTTCAATCAACCCAATGTCGTCACCTCGGGAGACTGAACTCTCCTCTTCAAGGCTCAGCACACCAAGTCGATCAAGTCCCTTCAGCGCAATGCCGAGTGATTGTTTGTCGGCTCGATTGGTTAATCGGAGAATCTTTTCGAGCTTGCTGATCTCAACGGAACCGTCATGGGGGACCTGGTCGAGAAGGTCGGCGACCGTGAATTTCATCGGAGCATGCAAGAAACCGGCCTTCAGGACCGGGAGTTGAATCAAAACTGCTGCACTCGAGGAGTTGTAGTGCAAACAGTGAATGACATCCCAACTCTAATCGCCCGACTGTGCGCGATTCCTTCCTTAGTCCTCGGCCTGGGTGGATCCAAATCCGGCTTGGAGCATGGGCATTAGCAAGCGGCCACCGATCACTAGAAACCCAGTCGAAGCAATCAGTTGAAGCCAGTCGGCAGGAATCACAGCTGATAAAGATCCTCCCGCTACAGCGCCAATCAAGCTCGCGAGTACTAAAGCGCTGGATGATCCGAGAAACACCGCTAAGGGTCGATTGGATGTGCCGCTAATAGCCACTGTTGCTAATTGGGTTTTATCACCGAGCTCTGCCAAGAACACGGTGACAAAAGTGGAAATGAGAAGGGTGAAGTCCATAACAGTTTCAGAGTGATTGGGTCTCCATCAGTGACTTCAAGGCCTGACTGCCCAGCCACAAACCCAGTCCCACCATCAGCAAACCTGCCATTTGTTCCAGACGTTCTGGGGGAAGGATTGTGGAGAGCCAGCGTCCCACCAGAACTCCTACCAGGCTTGAACAGATCAATGCCAGCGCGGCCCCGATAAACACCAACCATGGTTCGCCGGATTGGGCGGATAGAAGGAGGGTGGCTAATTGGGTTTTATCACCCAATTCAGCTAGAAAAACGGTGGTGAAGGTGCTCAGCAGAATGGTGTTGAATCCAAGCTTGTTGTCGCTACCTGCTTCAGTCATCGGAATTCTGAGGTGAGCGGATCAACCGCTCGAACTTACGCAGTTCGAGGCTTCTTCCGCCATGAACCGAGCGAATTTGCTGTCGACAGCAATCAATGGCGAAGGCATTGACCTCCTCCGCTGGCACTGCAAATAAATCGGCTAAACCGCTCACCCGGCAAAAGTCAGGTCTGTCCTCATAAATTCTGCAGCGTCGGCCTCCCTGGTCGAAATGTCGACACCATCCGTCTTTCCCCACCATTCCTAGGTAGATCGTTTGCTGCTCGTCCGATAGCGCTTCAAGCGCTTCAGGTCGTTCCGCCGGAGCAAGCCTGCAACAAGCACCGCATTGACTCAGGCAGGACCAGTGAAGGGGAGGGCGGCTCATGGTTCAATTTGGATGGTGCTGTGACAAGGCATCACAGTGATACCTCTCTTTAAAGGCAATGCGGTGGAACGCCCCGTACCCTTTTGGAGGCATCATGCTGATCAACTGCTTTCCTCCCATGGGATTTGATATCCACCTGATTGCAAATTTTGGGGCCCTCGCTCTGATCACGCTTGCTGGCCCAGCTGTGATCTTTATCCTCTTTTACAGGCGCGGAGCTCTCTGAAGCTTTGCGAGTGCGTGATACACCGGTGTTCTGGAGACAAGCCGCCCGGTGTAAGCGGCGATTACGGCCGTGAGACAAGCTCCTGCAAATAACTGTTGATCGCCCACCAGTCGCCAGGAAAAAATGAGGGAGACCAGCGGCAGTTGGGTTGCTCCAGCCAGTCCTGCTGCTAATCCAAGTCCCACACCCACTTGGGTGCTGAATCCAATCACCGCACAGATGCTGTAACCGAGCACGGCACCGAAGGTGAGAGCTGGATCGATCAATCCTCCTGGGACTCCTGGTGCCAGGGCGAGCATGGGGCCAATCACCCGGACCACCGTGATCCAAATGCTCACGAGACCAGAGTGGACATCACTGTGATCTGCCCCCAATTCTGGTAAGCCTCGTTCAAGCAGTTGCTTCACGAGTGCTTCACCGTCCGCAGTGCTAGTTCCCCAGCTCAACAGGGCAAGCACACTGAGTGCGGCGCCAAGCCATAGGCCGGTGCGCAGTGGACGTTGCCGCACCATTGGAGCTAAACGCGATGTGGTCCACACCAGACCACGGTTAAAGAATCCACCGACAAGACCAGCGGCGATTCCGATCGGAACGGCCAGCAAGAGTTGTTCACTTTCGGGTGCAAACACATTGATGAGCCCCAATCCAAAGATGGGCTCCCCTCCAAGGTTCGAAAAACCAGCCGCAGCGATGCACACCAGCAAAGCTGGCCAGATCGTGAGGATTGAATATTCAGCTGTGAGCTCCTCAAGCATGAAGACAACGCCAAGCAGGGGAGTGTTGAAGCCGCCGGCTAGGCCAGCACCTCCGCCAATGGCAACCATCTGTCGTTCGGTAAGAGCCGGCATCCAATTGGGCCAACGTTTCTGACAGGCGCGTGCCACAGCAGAGCCAAATTGCACCACCGGGCCTTCCCGTCCCAGAGGAAACATGGCTGCTGTCGCCACCGACCACAGGATTCCTCTGTGCACAGTGCTCCCTGCTTCCATCGCACTGGGCATCAACGATGGATCTCCCAGGGCGTTCATCGTTGATGGAATTCCTGATCCAGCTCCTCCACGCCACGGTCCTCGCTGAAGAATCAACAGGATTGGCATCACCAGCAAAGGAGCGAAAACAATCAGCAGACCGATGGAGGTCCAGGGGTTTTCGCCGGTTGTTGGCAGGAACTGGAACTGCCACTCCTGAATGCGATCAACAAGATTCAGTGGGAGGCAAGCCAGCCCGATCAAGACGCCAACAACCAGCAAGCCAATGAAGTGGCGGCCAAGTCGAGTGATCTCGTTGAAAACCGACGCTGTGCCCCGGAACCGTGAGCTGGTGGATTTGAGTTCAGAAGTCATGGCAGGAGGCCGAGGCCAATGCAAGCGTCTTGAATGAGGTCAGCAACGTAAGGGTGTCTTGCCCTGTTGTCTTCACTTTCGAAAACTCCATTGCTGTTGACCGATCCAGACAGTCGCTCTCCAGAGGGGTTCCGAATCTCTACGGTTGAGGCGGAGGGGCTCGAGCAGCGATAAACCCCAAGGCCGCGGTGGAGATCTAAGCAGGCGTGATGTTCTCTTAGAGCTTGGATTTCGAGCTGCAGTTTTGCTTCTCCTTGCCAGCGGTTGAGGCTGATTCGAAACGCAACATCCACGATGGCTGGCAGTGGTTGAGTTTGTTGCCAGCGCCAAGCAATGGCTTCTCTCTCACAGTTGTCTTGCACCAAGGTGAGTTTCAGGTGACCGCCACGGAGCAATCGTTGTGATGTCACCTTGCAACCTCTCGACCAAAACAGTGGCGCTGGATGGCCGATCCCAAAGGGTTCAAGAGAGAGCAACGC
The DNA here is from genome assembly GCF_000014585.1 of Synechococcus sp. CC9311. Lineage (NCBI taxonomy): Bacteria > Bacillati > Cyanobacteriota > Cyanophyceae > Synechococcales > Synechococcaceae > Synechococcus > Synechococcus sp. CC9311. Next base: position 1,194,019 of record NC_008319.1, read on the forward strand.
AGACCAGAGTTCGTGATTGATCGCAGTGAGTGATAAAAGTGCTTCTGGTTCCACCAGAATTCCCTCTCCGCGCGTTTGGATCCAGGACAGAGCTAAGGCATTCAGCTCCTCATGTAGGCGATGCACTTGCGCGGCCTTTACCGTAAATCCTCCTGCGGCTGGGTGGCCGCCATGGCGTTCAAGAAGGTCTGTGCAGTGGTCGAGTGCTTTGTCGACGGCGAATCCTTCGGGAGCCCGTACAGAGGCTCGCATCAGACCATCGCCATCAGCAGCCAGCAAGGCGGTTGGGCGTTGAAATCGGTCCATCAGACGTGCTGCAACGATGCCAATCACGCCGTGATGCCAGTGGCCTTGTGCGAGAAGTAGAAAGGGTGGTAAAGGATCACGGTCAGACTCCAATAAGGCCAATGCTTCGGCCTCAATGGCATCGCACAGCTCCCGCCGCTGTCGGTTGAGACTGTCGCATTGACGACCCAGCTCAATGGCGCTGTTTTGGTCGTCAGCGGTGAGCAAATCCACTACCAACTGGGGATCGCCGATCCGCCCTACCGCGTTAATTCTGGGGGCCAGTTGAAAACCGATGTCATCGGCGCGCAGGGGACGATCGCCGAGTCCTGCGAGTTGTTGTAAGGCGCGCACCCCCGGACAGTTACTTCGATGGAGATGAAGCAACCCTTCTCGCAGGAGAGTCCTATTGGCGCCTGTCAGCGGTGCCATATCGGCCACCGTGCCAATGCAAAACAAATCACGAGCACTGGCGATGGCGGCTGGTTGGCGCATGCGTTCTGCGAGTTCTCGCGCGACGACATAGGCGAGCCCAACGCCTGCTAACCCGCGATAGGGAGAGTGGTCCGGCGTGGTGGCCGGATGAATCAAAGCGAGAGCTTTGGGGCGTGTCTTTGGGAGCGTGTGGTGATCGGTCAGTACCACCTCCATGCCCAAATCTTCAGCTCTGCTCAGGGCCTCGTGAGCAGCCACTCCGTTGTCGACAGTGACAATCAGGCGCACTCCAGCGTCGTGGAGCTCATTCACCATCGAACAGTTCAAGCCGTAGCCATCAGCCATGCGGCTTGGAATCGCTGCCTGGGGTTCCGCCCCCAAGGTACGCAAGGTGCGCAGCAACAACGCTGTGCTGGTCATGCCATCGGCGTCGTAGTCGCCACAGATCGCAACGCGCTCTGCCTTCAAACAAGCCTGATGCAAACGTTGGACGGCTTTTTCCAATTCAGGGAAGTGGCCACCAGGCTTTGGTAGGGCTGAATCATTCAGAAGTGCATTCACTTGAGCCGGCTCTGTCAGACCACGGCGGAACAGCAGTGCACGGAGGGGCAAAGGGAGTGGAACCGAATCCAAAGCAGTGAGGTCTATTCCTCTTGGTAGTTGCCATTGCTGAACGGACACGGCAGACGGCAACGGGCCAGCGCTTAAGAAGCCTGCATTGTGCTCGGTCCTTCAAGCTGTTGCCATGAATTGCATGGCCGTCATGCCTGTCTTGAAAACCGTGTTCTGGGATGTGGATGGCACCCTGGCGGACACTGAAATGGATGGGCATCGACCAGCCTTCAACCGAGCTTTTGCGGAACAGGGTTTGAATTGGACCTGGGACCCAGAGACCTACAAGCGCTTGCTCAGCATTCCTGGTGGAAGCCTACGGATGAAAACCTTTGCGCAGCAGCAGGGTGAGGTCTTGAGTGATGCGCAGTTTGCTCAGCTGCGTGTTTCCAAACAACGTCACTATCTCGATGGAGTGCGTGCCGGAGCCGTGTCTCTTCGCCCAGGCGTAGCAAGAGTGCTTCGTGAGCTTCAGGAAAGTGCGATTGCTCAATGGATTGTGACCAGTAGCGGCGGGCCCTCTGTCTCCGCGCTTTTAGGCACTTTGTTTCCTGGCGGAGACCATCCGTTTGCTGGGGTGATAAGTGCAGATGATGTATCAAGGCATAAGCCCCGTCCTGAGCCCTATCTGAAAGCGCTCGAATGCAGCAACACCGATCCGGATTCAGCTTTGGCGTTTGAGGATTCAACCCCGGGCCTTCTTTCTGCCAAAACGGCTGGCCTGCGTTGTCTCTTGATGCCTTCCCCATGGGATAAGGAGCTCCATCGTTATCAGGCTCAAGCCGTGGCGGTGCTGGATCATCTTGGGAGTACCCAGGTTCCATGCACTGTTTCGAGCGGCCCCCCTTGTGTGGATGGGCTTGTCACGCTGGAGTACTTGCAGATGCTTCTCGTCTTACCAGATTGATGACGACCCATCTCACTCGCTATGAACGGTTTCAGCGCCGGATTGGTGTTCAACTCACACGAGCGCTAACCGGATCTTGGCGTCGCCGCAGCCTTGGTGTTCTCTCCCTTCTGCTGGGGTTCCTTTTGGGCAGCAACTTCACCATGTATTGGTTTCAAAAGATCGGCCAACGCCCAGTAGTCGTTTTCTTGATGGTGGTTGTGATCGAGCTGTTGATTCGAGCACGGACCTATGTCAAGCAAGAACCTTGGCCGATTGGGTGGCTAGCCCTCGACAACATCCGTATTGGTTGCGTGTTTTCAGTCGTTTTTGAGGCCTTCAAGCTTGGCTCCTGACCCTTTGCAAATGGCTCCCAAAGGGTTTCCTTTGCTCCTTGAATCTTTGGGTTGGTCAGATCCTGATCTCTGGTGGAGTCATTGGCAGCAACGTGGAGGTTTTCAGCTTGCCCGTTGCGTCTGGCCCGCGGAAGTAAACGATGAATGGCTGCTCGGAGTGGCCTTGCCATTGCTTTCGCAGGCCGAGTCTCTCTTGAACATTGGTGGACGTCCTCTGCTCGGATTAAGTGCTCTCCCTGGATGCGGAAAAACCACCCTTTGCGATTGGCTTGTGCAAGCCAGCTCCGAGTTGGGGTGGTCGATCGCTTTCCTTTCAATCGATGATTTTTATTGGCCTGGACCAGAGCTTGATCGACGGATGGCAGGAAATCCCTGGGGAGTGCCCAGGGCAATTCCGGGTAGTCACGATCTGGAGCTGATGGCCACAGCGCTTGATCAGTGGCGAGAGACGGGGGTGTTGTATGCCCCTCGCTTTGATAAATCGCTCCGTCAAGGTCGAGGGGATCGCAGTGAATGGGTTCGCTCCACTCCTGATTTGGTTGTTCTGGAGGGATGGTTCGTCGGCGTTCTTGTTCCCGATCAGGTACCTGCAGAGCAGATCTCTTCGCTTGAAAACTCCCATTCGCTTGAGCTGACAAGGGAAGAACTGGTGTATCGCGAACAGCTCATTCGGCTTGTACCTGACTACGCACCTCTCTGGCACCGAATCGATAAGCTTTGGCACCTCAAAGCTCAAAGCGGCACATCAAGCCGGCTTTGGAAGCGACAGCAAGTGGACACCCAAACCAAGACAACCGGGGTTGTCGTGCCTCAATCGGCTCTTCAAAACTTTGTTCGGATGATTGAAACTGCATTTCCAGTTTCGTGGCTGCAAGATCTGCATCTATCCAACGTTGTGATTGATCTCACGAACCAACGCGCTGTTCGTGAGATCACCTTGAAATAAATTCAGTCCTCGCTGTCATCAGCAACCGGATACACAAAACCTTGAGCGCGACCACTCAGCACTGATTTGCCGATTGACATGGCACGTTGTGCAGCAGTGGCTGCTTTTGCCTTCCAAACAGCATGCCTTTGATTGCGCTTGCTCTTAGAGGTTTTCTTCTTCGGTACAGCCATTGCAGCCGGAACTCTTCCAAACGCCCATAATCTACTTTCGAGAGTCCGCTCGTCAAATCGCTACTCTTAATAGATCGCAGGAACGGTGTGAGTTCAGGTCAGGAAGATCGTGAAATCATCGTCTCCCAGGCATCTGGGAGCGATTCCAAGGAAAGGTCCACCAATCCTTTTGCTCGTTTTAAATCGGATCCACCTCCGAGCTACAGCGAGTTATTGACGCAAATTTCAGAGGGAAAGGTCAAAGATCTGCAATTGGTTCCAGCGCGTCGTGAAGTGATCGTTGAATACGACGATGGCCGCAACGCCACCGTCGCCACGCTGGCGAATGATCAACAAATTTTGCGTACAGCTGAATCTGCTGGCGTACCCCTGTCGGTGAAAGATGTTCGTCAAGAACAAGCGTTGGCTGGGTTGGCAGGAAATTTGGCTTTGATCGCCTTGATTGTGATCGGTCTTTCCTTTCTTCTTCGTCGCTCAGCGCAGGTCGCTAATAAGGCCATGGGCTTTGGTCGCAGTCAGGCGCGAATCCGCCCCCAGGATGAAATTACCGTTCGTTTTGAGGACGTTGCCGGGATCAGCGAAGCCAAGGAGGAACTCCAGGAGGTTGTGACCTTCCTGAAGCAACCGGAGAGTTTTATCCGTCTTGGAGCCCGCATCCCTCGGGGTGTTCTGTTGGTGGGACCACCAGGAACGGGAAAAACTTTGCTTGCCAAAGCTATCGCTGGAGAGGCTGAAGTTCCGTTCTTCTCGATAGCGGCATCGGAGTTTGTTGAGCTTTTTGTGGGTGTTGGTGCCAGTCGCGTACGCGATCTGTTTCGCAAGGCCAAGGAAAAATCGCCTTGCATCATTTTTATTGATGAGATTGACGCTGTTGGCCGTCAACGCGGTGCAGGAATTGGGGGAGGAAATGATGAGCGCGAGCAGACCCTGAATCAGTTGCTGACTGAAATGGATGGCTTTGCGGATAATTCAGGTGTGATCCTGCTAGCGGCTACCAACAGAGCTGATGTACTCGACACAGCTTTGATGCGTCCAGGCCGTTTTGATCGTCGTATTCATGTCGACCTGCCTGATCGCAAAGGGCGTGAAGCGATTCTTGCGGTCCATGCCCGAAGTAGACCCCTCTCAGACGAAGTGTCTTTAGCTGATTGGGCCTTAAGAACACCAGGTTTTTCAGGTGCTGACTTGGCCAACCTCATTAATGAGGCCGCGATTCTTACGGCGCGGCATGAGCGTTCTTTTGTGGGGAGCTCAGAGTTAGAAATTGCGTTGGAACGCATCACGATGGGTTTATCGGCGTCTCCGCTCCAAGACAGTGCCAAGAAACGCTTGATTGCTTACCACGAAATTGGCCACGCCTTGGTTGCAGCCCACACGCCTCATGCCGATCCCGTGGACAAGGTGACCCTGCTTCCACGCAGCGGTGGTGTGGGCGGATTCACTCGATTCTTCCCTGATGAGGAGGTCATTGATTCCGGCCTTGTGAGCAAGGCTTATTTGCGGGCGCGCCTTGTGATGGCACTTGGTGGTCGTGCTGCAGAGATGGTTGTGTTTGGTCCTGGTGAAATCACTCAGGGAGCCAGCGGAGATCTGCAGATGGTGTCTCATCTCGCCAGAGAAATGGTGACTCGCTTTGGATTTTCTTCTCTAGGGCCCGTTGCCCTTGAAGGTAGTGATCAGGAGGTCTTTTTAGGCAGAGATTTAATCCATACCCGTCCTTCTTATGCAGAGAGCACAGGTAAAGCGATTGATGCTTGTGTTCGCCAGCTGGCAATTCAAGCTCTTAATGAGGCGATCGCCTTGTTGGAGCCGCGTCGGGAGGTGATGGACCGTCTTGTTGAGGCCTTGATTGCGGAAGAGACCCTATCGAGTTCGCGTTTTTATGATTTAGCCGGTCTTGATGAACCCCTCAGTCAATCCGTTCTGGCTGAAAAGCCAGCTGTGACTTGATTCGCTCTACTCCAGTGGCAAAGATCATCTGGACGATTGGGCGGTTTGGGCTCTTGTTGATCCCCTTGATTGTCATTATCTCCAGGCTGCAGGTTGAGTGGTACTGGTTCGATCAATTTGAACTCGGGTCTGTTTACGGCAAACGCTTACTCCTTCAATTAGGTGGGGCACTGTTTGCTTTTTTGTTTGTTGGTAGTTGTGCTCTTTGGCGTCAGTCTTGGCTGCGCCCGTCTGAATCCGAAAAAAATGAGCGAAGCCCTGTTCTAACGGGCTATCGCTATGGGTTCTGTCTCCTGGCGTGCCTCCTTGTCCTTCTCTCCGTTCTGGCCATTGACACGCGACTGGCTTGGCTCGCCTGGATCGAACCTTTTTCATTGTCGTACTGGTGGAGTCTGCCCTTTTCGACAGGTTGGCCGCTGCTGAGTTTGTCGATTCTGATGCTGACATTGATCATGTTCGGGCTCACTCGCAGTCGACGTTTAGGTCTCACCCAGGTTTATGGAAGTGTTTGTATTTGTTTGATCGTTGCGCGGAGCTGGGGACTCTGGAGTCTTGCTTTTTCGATTCCTAATCTCGGCCGCGTTGAACCTATGCTCGGGTCTGATGTGAGCTTTGGTTTAGGTCGTTTTTCTGCAATCGCGTTTGGCCTCGAGTTAGTGCTTTTGCAGCTTTCACTCACACTGAGTACAGCTTTATGGAGTCGATTAACACGCTCAACTTGCCTAAGTGATTGGGCTTTTCCAGGATTAACTGCGCGTCAGCGACATGGTTTGAGACCTGGGTTTGCCTTGGTGCTGATGAGCTTCTCAGGATTGATGTGGCTCTCAAGGCACCAGTTGCTTTGGACTCAGGATGGAATTGTTGCAGGTGCCGGTTGGCTCGATGTTCATCTGCTGCTTCCTCTGAGATCCCTTGGCTCGATTGCGCTGCTTGTGTTGGCGTTTGTTGTTTTGCCATCACCCTTTTCCAGTGTTCGACGCCGTCAGTTACGGCTGATTCTGGCCTTTATTGCTATCGCGTCCTTTGGCTTGGAGATGGTGCTCTTCCCTTTGATGCACTGGCTTGTGGTGCGTCCGCGGGAATTACAGCTCGAGCGCCCTTACATAAGTCGAGCGATAGAGGCTACCCGTCACGCTTATCAATTGGATGCAATTGAGACTGAGCCTTTTGATCCTTCGTCTCGATTGAGCCGCGAAGATCTTCGGGACGGTGCGAGTACCTTGCGCAATATCCGTTTGTGGGATAGTCAACCGCTTCTTGCGACCAATCGGCAGCTACAACAGCTCAGGGTTTACTACCGCTTTACCAATGCAGCGGTAGATCGCTATCAGTTGCGTCCTGAATTACTTGAACGCCAGCAGGTGATCCTTGCTGCTCGTGAACTCGACCAAGCAGCCCTCCCCAAGCGATCACGCACCTGGCAAAACCGTCATTTTGTCTTTACGCATGGCTTTGGATTCACGATGAGTCCAGTGAACTCAAGAGGAGCAGACGGACTACCTGATTATTTCATTAGCGATATCGGTAGTTCAGAGCGTATTAATGGTAATAAAGCTCTTGATATTAGTCGCGCTGATGTCAAAAAAAATGTACCAATTGGCCGGCCTGCATTGTATTTTGGAATGCTACCTTCTCCCTATGCCGTTGCTCCAACTCAAATTGAGGAGTTTGATCATCCAGAAGGCGACGTAAACACTTACAACCATTATTCAGGGAGAGCTGGCATTCCTCTGGCATCTTTTGGACAGCGGATTGCTGCATCGATTTATATCCGTGATCCAAGGTTGCTTAATACGGGCGTTTTGAAACCTGATTCACGTTTGTTGCTTCGACGAGACGTTAAAAAGCGTGTAAAGGCATTAGCACCATTTCTGCAGTTGAAAGGTGATCCCTATCTTGTTTCTGTTCCCATGGAGTCTGGTCTTGATCAGTATCATGACGATCAACATCAGTATTGGATTGTTGATGGATTCACCAGCTCCAATACCTATCCCTATGCCTCAACACTTCCAGACGGTAAGGAGATGCGATATTTGCGCAACTCGGTGAAGGCGATTGTTGATGCCTATAACGGAACTGTTCATCTTTATGTGAGTGAACCTGACGATCCGATGATTCGTGGTTGGCAGAAGGTGTTTCCTGAATTGTTCCAACCCTTGGAATCAATGCCCACTTCTTTGCGTCAGCATCTCATGGTTCCTAGTTCCATGTTTGAACTGCAGGTTCAACAATTGCTCCGTTATCACGTTACCGATCCTCGTATTTTTTATAGTGGTGATGATGTTTGGCAGGTTCCAAAAGAGCTATATGGAAAGACGCAGATTCCTGTTGCTCCATATCATATAACAGCACAATTGAAGCGAAGCTTAGACTCTGAATTCTTGCTTTTACAACCACTTACTCCGCTAGCACGTCCCAATCTCTCCGGTTGGTTGGCAGCCAGAAGTGATGCTGATCATTACGGAGAACTCGTTCTCCTGCGTTTTCCTAGTGATGTACCGATTTTTGGGCCTGAACAGATTCAGGCTTTGATTAATCAGAATCCTGAAATCAGTCAACAGTTTGGTCTCTGGGATCGCGCGGGTTCTCAAGTTGTGCAAGGCAACCTTTTGGTGGTGCCACTCGGGAATGCTCTTCTCTATGTGGAGCCGATTTATCTAAGAGCACGTCGTGGTGGCTTGCCAACCCTAACGCGCGTTGTTGTCAGCGATGGAAGTCGTGTGGCGATGGCGAATGATTTAAATACGGGTCTAGAAGCACTGCTTCAGGGAAGTGGATCGAAGGATGTTGTTGTTCAGGAGCTTGATCAGTCTTCATAGAGCTGGTCCTTTTCACAATGTTTTACCAGGCTTAAATAAAATAAAAAGCCTCCAAATAAGCAAAAGTGTGATAAATATGCTTGTATAAGTGCCTACTTGTGGTTATCTTTCAATTGCTTATTGGGGATGATCTAAGCCAATCACAAAGGCAATTTACACCAGCTTGAACGCAATGCCGAAGCTAATACCGGCTAGGTAATGAGTCAGAGCATGTGTTGCTGTGTAGGACTGGTTAATGTGCGGCATCAAGGAATGATGAGACATAAAAAATCGGGATAGATCACTGATCTATCCCGAACACTCAATCATCAGTTTTGATCTCCTCAACCCCCTGTAAATCATGAAATTTACAGGGTTATGAAGGTATCAATCAGCCAATTGCAGCAAAAAACTCTTTGCTGCCCTTGGGATCAGGCTTCATGGTCTTCTCCCCTGGTGTCCAGTTAGCTGGACAGACTTCATCTGGATTTGACTGAACGTACTGGAATGCCTGAAGTACTCGGAGGGTCTCGTCAACATTCCGGCCAACAGGCAAGTTGTTGATCGTGGCGTGCATGATCACACCCTCGGGGTCGATGATGAACAAGCCACGCAGAGCCACGCCTTCAGCGTCATCGAGAACGTTGTAAGCAGTGGAAATTTCTTTCTTCAGGTCTGAAACGAGCGGATAGTTAATATCGCCGATTCCGCCTTGATTGCGTGCGGTTTGGATCCAGGCAAGGTGACTGAATTGGCTGTCTACGGAAATACCCAGCACTTCAGTGTTTTTGCTTGAGAAATCGGAGTAGCGATCGCTGAACGCCGTGATTTCTGTTGGGCAGACAAAGGTGAAGTCTAGAGGGTAGAAAAACAGGACCACATACTTGCCGCGGTACTGAGACAAGCTGATCTCTTGGAACTCCTGATCCACTACAGCGGTGGCGGTGAAATCAGGGGCCTGTTGGCCCACGCGCAGGCAACCGTTGTCGGTCATGATGAAAGCTCGATGGGTAGTGACGGAAGCAATGGACCAGACTCAATCCAAAGTCGGTCCAACTTCTAGTTACAAGGCTTAATTTATCACGCCCTCCATGAGTGCCGTGGGGTGAATTTCGAATAGCTTGCTGACGATGGAGCTCTAATATCGTTTGATGATTGATCAATCCATGTCTTGGGATCAGGCCTTATTGCGGAAATTCAGCAGTACAGGTCACTTCCGACTCTTAAATCAAGTCCGCAGTGAGCTCAAAAGTCAGCCATTGAACCGTGACCCTCATACCAGAAATCTCACCCTTCAGGCCAGGCCGCACCATGGGCAGTCTGTACGACAACAGCGACGCCCAAATCCTGTTCCCGAGGATCAACCAATATTGACGCTTGAAGAAACATCAAAGGACAACCAAACATCTTTCAGAGAAAGACTTAACGCGATCGAAATGCGCTGAGTTTTAGTCGTATTTAACGATCTGATCAATACATAAAGTGGCTCGGGGGAGACTTGAACTCCCGACCTTGGGGTTATGAATCCCACGCTCTAACCAGCTGAGCTACCGAGCCATAACCTCTACATTTTAGACGATCGCCTGAACGTCTTAGGCCGGCCGACGTGCAGGAAGCTTCGCCATTGGATCTAATGCTGAACCACCACGTTGGCGAATTTCAAAATGCAGATGAGGTCCTGTACTTCTTCCAGTACTTCCCATCAGTGAAATTTTCGCTCCTTGGGGAATGATCTGACCTTTGCGAACGAGCAGGCGGCTGTTGTGGGCATAACGGCTGGATGAACCGTCGGGGTGAGTCAATTCCACCAAATAACCGTATCCGCTACTCCAACCAGAAAATTTCACAACGCCATCTCTGGCAGCAACGATTGGAGTCCCGACGTTGTTTGCAATGTCAATTCCCTTGTGCATTCGACCCCATCGCCATCCGAAACCGGATGTAAACACCCCCTTTGTGGGCCACATGAAGCTTTGATTGCCTTCTCCACCCTCTTCGATGCCTGGCAATGCTGGCAGAGAGGGAAAGCTTGCCCCTCCAGATCCAGTTGGGCGAATCGCAAGCAGAGCGCGTGGAGAAGCCTTGGCAACTCGCACTTCACTGCCAATTGCTAAACGGGCTAGATCGAGGCCTGGGTTCAGTGAGCGCAATTCGCTCAAGCTCAGACCTTGATCTCGAGAAAACGTTGATAAAGACTCGTTGGCTTTGATTCGAACAACGGCTTGTGGAGCAGGAGGTGATTGAAGTGGTGCCTTGCGAAGAACCGTGGTTCCGTCAACACGGGTAGCGTTAACAAGACTTTCCTCTGCTTCGGCGGGGATGACAATCCATGCCCCAGCTTTGATGGACTCAAAGGATGACTGGTCGTTAAGTGCAGTTAAATCAGGGGAGGAAAGCCCGAGATCCGCGGCTATATCTTTAAGAGTGCTTCTTTTTGAAACCTTTACCCATATTCTGCTTTGGGTTGATGGTGCTGATGCCAAGAGGACAGGGGCCTCTACATGACCGGCATCAGCAAATCCTGGGTGCTGAGACAAAACAGACAAGGACGTTCCTGATGCGATTGCCGTAACGAGAACGAGAATGGGCTTCATCTGAGTCAGCGATTTTTAACGCTCCTGGAGAAGCCACCACAGCTCAGGAACGGGCTGAAAGTAGCGGGTGTGTGAGATCGGCGCAAGGGCTGAAGTGTCAGCTTGCCAATTACCACAGCTGAAGCTGCGAACCTGCTTGATGGCTGACGATGGCACAAGCCACAGAAAGATTGAGGCTCCGCACGCCTCCTTGGCCATCTTCTCCGGCACTGCAGGGCATTGAAATGGTCGTGATTTGGTGGCAGCGGCTGCGTATTGTTTCCGGTAGGCCAGTGTCTTCGCGACCGAACAACAAAACATCTCCTTTTTGGAACTCCATGTTCCGAAGGAGAATCCCTCCGCGACGGCTACAGCCAATCACCCTTGAGGGCTGAGCTAGTGACTCGAAAAACGCGTCAACATCCTTGTGGATCGTGAGGTCAACGTGGGGCCAATAATCAAGACCAGCTCTTTTTAAATAACGATCTTCAAGACTGAATCCAAGTGGTTCAATTAGATCCAGTGGTAAACCAAATGCTGCGCAAGTGCGGGCAATGTTTCCTGTATTTGGAGGAATTCGTGGTTCGAATAGTGCCACCCTTAAGGGTTTTTGGATCAGGGACTGCTCCTCTGATGATTGATTGTTTGAAACTTTGTTCACGGAACGAGTATGCCTAATTGAGAGAGATTCAAAGCTCTTCCTTGAACAACAAGCCAGCTATCGGTCGCGTGTTGTTCTAAGCGTTGGGCCAGCCAGCCTTGGCGGTCCCTAAACAATCCACCAATCTTTGTTGCTGGGACAACACCCCAGCCTGTTTCTTCAACCACAATCACGACGGGGCGTTTTCGTGTAAGAAGACTTTGAATCAACTCTTCTACTTCTTCCTCCCACTGCAGATCATTGTGATCAAGATGCAAGGCAGTAAAACCGCCAAGGGCATCGATCAGTAAGGGTTGATTGGCCTCCTCTCTTCGAATGCATTCAGCAAGCTTTGATCCTGGTTCGCGCAGCTGCCAGTGCAAGGGGCGTCTCTCTCGATGCAGTCGCATCCGTTCTTCCCAGCTTGGATCGTTCGAACGTTGAGCCGAGGTCGCGACGTAGGTCACAGATTCTTGAGCGTTGAGCAAATGTTCAGCCCATCGGCTTTTCCCTCCACGGCTGGGTCCGCTTACAACAATGATTCCGTTGGGAACATCGGGTTTTATGGCGTTTGGATGCACCAAGGAGTTATCCGCCTCCGTTCATACCTCGCAATGTGGCAACAGAGGATGGACTGACGCGGTTGAGATAGCGGAAGATCCAATATTTAAAAATGGTCGCTAAAATCACTGGAAACGTAGCGATGAAAAGAAGAATAAAGTTTTCACGGGCTGGGAATCCAAAATGGTTGGCAATTCCATCAAGAAGCACAGTCCAACCTTCTGGACTATGGAATCCAACAAAGATATCTGTAAAAAGAATAATCGCGAAGGCTTTGGCAGAGTCGCTTAATCCGTAGACAGCTTCATCAAAAAATCCTCGAAGAACTCTGAGCTCTTCACGACTGAACAAGCAGACAACGACAAAGGCAATCGTGGCAGAAATGTCTGCTAAAACATTTTTCACAGCATGGGTGCTTTCTGCGTCGGCCTCTTCTTTGAGCTCAGAAGCTTTTTTCCCAAGCTGTTGTTGCAGTTCTTCTTGGCTTGGGATTGTGTCACCGCGAAGCAGTGCATCGAATTCAATTTCTGCCTTGTACACTCTCAATTTTTCTACAGCTTGCTCTTCGAGTTGTGGCTTTGGGTAACTCAAGAAGGGGAGATCTGGAGCAAAGCGATCTACAGCAGGACTAATGATGTAGGTGCGGCTGACCTGTTGGACTAACAAAGGCACAAGAATCAGCAGCAAGAGAACTTTCAATGAGATAAGGGTTGAATCCCTTCGTCTCCGAAATCCTGCAACTAATGTCGCTTCCCCAGCTGGATTGAGCTGCCGTCGCACCTTGTCGAAGACCCCAAGCAGTGATCGCGGAAGCGGATCTGGATCGCGAGTCATGGTCGGAGCGGTCGAGACCCGTTTGGGGCTGTACCGGTTCACGACACTTTCAATGAGCTGAAGTTGACGCAGTTCCTGAGGATCCAGCTGAGAGCGCTGGTATTCCAGTTGATCGAGCGATGCTCGACAAACATTGATGGCAACACGAAACTTCCGCAGAACGGTTGCCTGGACTGATTTCGGAACAGAGAGCTCTAGATCGGGACGGATGGGTCGGTCGCCGTAGTACTCCAGCTCCAAGCTCTGGATTAATAAGGCCGCCTCGTAGCCCCGATCGAGATCAGAGTTGACATCAAGGGCGTTGGCCTTTCCAAAGGCTCCTATCCAATTGCGAAATGCCATATCTGATCAGCGGGAGAAGACCCACCAAGTGGCCATTGGCACAATGGTTCCGACCACTAGCAGCACAATCACCCAGGTGAAGCCGTTGCTCTCGCGCGTTTCCTCAACCGTGGGCACGTTTGTGGGAATCGTGGTGCGTTCTATTTCAATCGGAGGACCTGGATCTTCGCCTCCATTGAGAACGACCGCAATCCGTTCAATTCCATCCATTGATGCCTGGCGGAATCTCTCTCCATCGCGCATTGGCTGAATCATTGTGGTCCGGCCGGTGCTGCGGAGTAATGCGTCTGGAAGTTGATCGCTCAGCTCTGGTGAGACAACAACCGCAGCTTGTTTGCTCTGTGTTTCTTCAAGGAAAAGAATGAGAGGACGTTCACTTCTGTTCTCATTGTTTGACCACCGCTCCACTAACTCTTCTCCAAACCCTGAAAGACTCAGCCCATAGTCCAGTCGCCGCAGTGTGATCAACCGGGCATCAACCTTGGAGGATTCCAGTTGATTCAGCCGACTTTCAATTTCTTTCTTTCCAGCCCGACTGAGTACATCAGCTGAATCAAGTACGGCTTCTTCCGGCGGCTGAGCTGGTAAATCTTGGGGAGACAAGGCGAAAACCGCGGGCACTGCCAAAAAGAAGCAGAGGCTTGCGGCGATGAGCAGCTGCAGAGACTTGAAGAGGCTAGGCATCATGTGACGTTCGATTTGGAGAGTCTGCCGTCAGCTGGCAAGGCTGTCGTAATTCAAAGCCATGATCGCGTCCATCACGGCTTGAGCTTTGCCTTGAGGTAGATCAACGCTTTGAGCAAGCTCGTTGAGGAACGCTTGTTCCTCTGTGGTCACAGTTCTATCAGCGTGAACAAGTTGAACGGCCACGGCGAGAGCCGTTTCCTTTTGGGACTCTTTGAGTTGAGGAAGGGCATCTTTGATCAATTGATTTGATCCATGCTCGCGAAGGCGTTTGAGCAGTTGGTCAAACAACATTGCCATTTCACTTTCGCTTCGATCTTTATATGGAGTTCGATATTCCAGTTGACGTCTTAAAGCATGCGCTTCATCCTTTCCTAATACTCCATCGCAAGCCACTGTGGCCAGCGCAATTGCGGCAAAGGCTTCAGATTCAGTCATCAGCGTTGGGGGGTTGCTTCTATTTCAGCAAGAGTGCATCGATCTGACTGCTCATGAGTTGCAAAATATGTTGAGATCCTCCCAATGGTGTTTGCTCGCAGGCGTTCTTGTTTTGGGGCTTTCAATCCTTAACGCCAGCACCGCTGAAACCATCACTCCAAGCCTGGAGCGAGCCGATGTTCTTGCCGGGATGGCGGGCGTTGGTTTGATGCTTGTTTCCATCCTCTGGACACGGGCCTCCCCACGCAGTCCTGAAGCTGTTGAGTTGGACGGAGAGCAGGGTTTTGTGCTCTCTTCCAGCTTGACCGATGCTGTACGGGCTGAAATGGCGTGGGGTAGCCATCAATTTCTTACCGCGACCTCTGCAGCCACGATTCTTGTCTTTTGGAAGGGCTCGGTTCTGCTTCGCCGTGGTCTTTTAGGAACTGGTGATTTTGAACCTGGCCAAATTTGTCGACGAGCCCTTCAAAAGCAAGAGCTTGTTTCCCTAGTGAAAACAGCCCTCTACCCGGGCAAAGTTGAGTTTGACCCCGTTTTGCCCGGCTTGCCTTCCGTGATGGTGCAACCCCTCGGAGAAAGTGGCTGGGTTGTGATTGGTGGCTGGTCAGAGCGTTGTTTCAGTCGATCCGATGAACGATGGCTGACGGGTTGGGCTGAAAGACTTAAAACAACACTGGAGCTTGAGAACGCTGGGGTGTTTGATCCTGACCATTCTTCTTTTCCTCAATCGTGAGCTCGGAACGAACTTTGTTTCCTGGAGCTGAGAAAATCAGTGATCCTTTCTCTCCTACAGATCCATTGAGCGTTTGTGCCTCTGTAATTTGATTGTTTTCATCTCGTTCTACCCGAACGTTTCCAGTCGCTAATACTTCGTCTGTTTCCCAATTCCATCGGCATTTGCGCGCGCGTAACCGTTCGCCTGGTTGTTTGATTCGGCAGCCCTCAGGAATGATCACAGTACTTTGATCGAGTGCAGCGCTAAAACGTTCACCATTGATCTGGATTTCATCGATCAACCCTTCAAATGGGTCGTTACTTTTGAGGGTTTGTTTACGGAAATTCCAGCTGGTGTCTTTGGCGCGTAACAAGCCTTTGTTTTTAGGCATGGTTACTATCACAGGAGATTTAACCGTAATGACCCCTTTCTGGGTATTTCCGGTCAATTTTCGTCCCTCGAGCTGCTCTAAGACAACACCTTCTTGATTACGACGTTGACCAAGAACTGGTCCATCCGCCTCAAGTGCGCCGTTTTCTAGATTCCAAAGTGCATTTCCTGTTCGGACAGCGGTATCTGGTTTCACAGTGAGCGCGAGCTTGTCTTGCCAGCGATCGAGTTGAACAGGACCGCTGAGAGTGAGGTCATTAGTGTCTTGCTGAAGAACGGCAACCGTTGCGGTGATTCGCGAACGAGCATCAAATGCCCTTGGCTTTTCTTCCATCACCAAGCGAGAGAGTTCTGGATTCCAACGCAATCTTTCTCCTTTGATTAATAGCTTTTGTCCATTTATTTGTTGCAATTGAACATCGCCTTCGAGGATTATCTTCTCGCCATCGTTGATGACTACTGCAAACTCAGCTCTAATTTCAAAAGATGGTTTGTTTTTGTTGTAGAGGATTCCAACGGGTTGCTTGGCTCTTACTAGTCTGCGTGACAGTTCATAGCGTGCTTCAGGACTCGAGAGTTTCCAGTCGATATCTCCACTCGATTTTTTTTGTTCGAGTTCCAATTTGCGAAACATAAATGGCAGCGGTGCATCAGTTCCCGAGCGATTGCCTGTGGATGAGGTGCATCCGAGCACGAGGGCGCTAACTATTACTGGAGTCATCCAGGTTGCGCTTTTCAGCAAATTGCTGAAGTGGAAGTGCTGATCGAAAGTCAAAGTGCTTCTTCGAGTTCCAGTCGTTGCATCACTGGCTGAGGTTGGGGTAGGGGATGGCCAGACTCGAGACGTCCCCATACCAGTTGTCCGCTCCAGTTAGCTGTTGTTGAAGGTTGGTTGAGCTGGGACAGAATCCTCTCGCTCAAATCAGGAACAAGAGGTTTTAGAAGCCATCCCACAAGTCGAGCGCTTTCTAGAACTCCGTATAGGTCGACCGCGACTTGAGCTTCTTGACCACCCTTCTTCATTTTGCTCCAAGGTGCTTGATCGTTGAGGTATCCGTTCGCTTGAATGGCGAGTTGAAGGATGGACTCAGCCGCTTTCTGAAAGGCCATGGAGGGCATAGCTTCCCGGGCCGAAGCGATTGCTGTTTCTGCGGCTTGGCGCAACGCATGTTGATCGCTGTCTTTGGACGCAACAGTGGGCGTGGACTCGTTAAACCATTTGCGCGACATCGATGAGGTTCGATTGAGCAAATTCCCAATGGTGTTGGCGAGGTCATTGTTGACGAGATCGACAAAACGTTGTTGTTGGAAATCACCATCGTCTCCAAATTGAATATCCCTTAAGAGATACCAGCGAACGGCATCTGTGCCGCAGCGATTCAAGAGCAATTCTGGGTCAAGAACATTTCCAATCGACTTGCCCATTTTTTGCCCTTCTCTGGTTAGAAAACCATGGCCAAATACTTTTTTGGGTAAAGGTAAACCTGCTGACATCAACATTGCTGGCCAATACACAGCATGGAAACGCAAGATGTCTTTTCCAATCACGTGTTGATTTGCTGGCCAGCCAATAGTATTTAAGCGATCAAGGTCAATCGTCCCACCGTCGTCTAATAGAGCTGTGAGGTAGCCGAGTAAAGCATCAAACCAGACATAAAAGGTGTGACCTTGATGCCCTGGTACGGGCAATCCCCAATCCACATTGACCCTTGAGATGGAAAAGTCTCGCAATCCACCCGCCACAAAATTTTGAATCTCATTGCGACGACTCGCTGGTGCAATGAAATCAGACTGTTTGATTATTGCTTCAATTTGTTCTTGGTAGTGCGACAAACAAAAGAAAAGGTTTTCTTCATCTCTCCACTCCAATGGTTTCTGGTGAATGGAACAAGTTGGGTTAACTGCTTCGGCAGGATCATCCTTGAACTCCTCGCAGCCAACGCAATACCAACCGGTTTGTCGTCCACTTCTGATATCCCCTGCTTCTTCACAACGTTGGAAAAACTGTTGGACCAGCGGCAAATGGCGTGGTGATGTGGTTCGGACAAATCGATCGTTGCTGATGTCCCATTCGTTCCAGGCTTTTTCATAGCTGGCTGTGATCCGATTGCAGTGATCAATTGGACTAATTCCCTGATCAGCAGCTGTGCGTTGGATCTTTTGACCGTGTTCATCCACGCCAGTCACAAACACCACCTCATGGCCTTCCAGTCTCTGAAAGCGGGCTAGTGCATCACAAGCAATCGTGGTGTAAGTGCTTCCTAAATGTGGTTTGTCATTGACGTAGTAAAGAGGGGTTGTAAGGGTATAAATCATGGTCGTCTCGGGGTGGTCCCCTTTCGGCCTTGGATCCTAACGACCCCCCTTCGCTCCGCCATGCCGATTCTCAACCTTGCGTTCGAAGATGAAGCGAGGTCCACTTGGCTTGCGGCGTTGCACCAGTTGGCCCTAGTTGATGGAGACTTCGATCCTGAGGAACAGCGGCTGCTCGCGGAACAGCTCAATCTCGATTGTCCTCTCCAAGACTTTGATTGGAATCATTGGCAAGCCCCTGATCCGGAAGACATCAAACGACTGTTCTCCTCGAACCCCAACAATGCGGAGCAATTTCTGAGGTCAGCTGTAGTGGTTGCTCTCGCTGATGGGCATCTCAGCCAAGTGGAACTTGACTTACTGCATATATGGGCCGAAGCGCTTGGCGTTAAAAGAGAATTGATCAGCAGCTTGGTTCCCTGCTCAACTGGGGGCACTCAGCCATGGAAACCATTAGCGCCCCTGAAAAATTGGCTTGATGATCTGGACCCCGGTGACGAGAGGATTTCATCCTTCATTGTTCACCTGATTCCTTCCCAGTGCCCGTTTGAGCGCGACATCATTTTGTTTGGTCGCAAGCTGGTACACATTCCACCGATGTGCAAAATCAACCCTTTGTACGAGCAGCTTGTGGCACTGCGGTTTCGTTGCCTTGGTCATCTATCAATGGATGAGCAATTGCGGATCAGCTGTCGCGATTCGGCACAGGTATGACAGCGCAAACTTGCCACATCCCAGTGTTGGTTTGGGGTGGTGGTACTGGAGGTGTTGCCGCTGCACTCCAGGCGTCTCGGTCCGGAGCCACTACGCTTCTGCTCACTCCTGGTCGCTGGCTCGGGGGCATGGTCAGTACAGCCGGAGTGTGTTGTCCTGATGGCAATGAACTCGCCCCCTGGCAGACCGGTTTGTGGGGAGCCTTCCTTAGGGCTCTGTATCAAGCCGAGCCTGAAGGCCTCGATCACAACTGGGTGAGTTGTTTTGGTTACCGGCCAAGCACAGCTGAGGGAATTCTTCAAAACTGGGTGCGGGCACTTCCAAATCTTCAATGGTGGTCGGACTGTCAGCTGCTGGACGTCGAACGTTCTGGATCTTTGGTCCAAGCAGTGTTGATTCAACGTTCGGATGGTGTCCATCGCATTGCCTGTGACGTGGTGATCGATGGCAGTGATCGTGGAGATTTACTGCCCTTGGTTGAGACACCCTTTCGGCTTGGCTGGGACGCTCAGGAGAGGTGGGGGGAACCGAGCGCTCCTAGTGAGCAGCGGCTGAAGTCAGAAGAATTTTTTCGAGATCAGCCTGTGCAGTCCCCCACCTGGGTGGTGATGGGTCAGCTGCAGCGTGATCGTCCTTTGGCTGATTCTGCTTCAGAGTTTGATCCAAATGGCACACCATTGTTGTTGTCAGAGCCTTTTGAACAGGCCTGCGCAGCCTTTGGTTTACAGCGCACGATCAGCTACGGCCGCTTGCCGGGGGGATTGGTAATGCTGAATTGGCCCCTGCATGGCAACGACTGGCATCGAGGTTTGGAACGAGCCTTCAATGCCGATCCCAGGGCGGAGCAGGAATTGATGGCTGAGATGCAAGCTCACAGCCAGCATTTTGCCGATGAGCTTCAGCGTTGTAGTGCCGGTTGGCTAACGCGCGGCGATGCGTTCCCAAAGGGAGCTGGAAGCCCAGCTCCCTGGTTGGCAGCGATGCCCTACTGGCGGGAGGGGCGCCGGATGATCGGTGTCCATACTTTGATTGAACAGGAGCTGCTTCCTCAGACGACCGGTCAATCCATCGCGGCACTTCCTTTCAATGATGCTGGTGAGCTGGAATCGATTGCTGTTGGCAATTACGCCAACGACCATCACTATCCAGGTTCTGATTGGCCGTTAACCCCAAAAAGCTGTCGATGGGGTGGCCGTTGGTCTGGAACTCCTTTCTGCATCCCTTATCAAGCGCTTGTGAGTGCTGATTTGGACAATCTGTTGGCTGCTGACAAGTGCTTCAGCACCAGCCATATGGCCAATGGGGCCACAAGGTTGCAGCCACTCATTTTTAATGTGGGACAGGCTGCTGGAGCTGCGGCGGCCCTGTCGATTCGGCTTCGACTTCCCCTCGCAGCTCTGCCCGTTCGGCTTCTTCAAGACCTCTTAATCAAGGAGCCCACGGCTCCTTCTGGAATCGTTCCGCTTTGGGACACACCTTGGCACCATCCCCATTGGCAACAAAGGCAGAACGCTTGTCTTGACAACCCTGAGCTACTTGGCCCGAATGGTTGTTGGCTCGGTCTAGATGAACAGGTTTCGATCGCGCCTCCTTCCCAGCCTAAACAGGCCGTTTGGTCAGGCACATTGTTGCCTGATCACAATGGTGGATACGAACTGGAACTGGTGGGTGGCCGCCGTTGGCCCTTGATCACGCTGGAGCCCGAGCTCTGCCATTGGCTTGCGGATCAGGAACGCCCTACAACTGTTGACTTAATTGCAGTCGCTAACCCCTGGGGACCTTGGCTACGGGCCATCAGCCTGCATGGCTCTAGGGGGATTTAGTGGGCTGAGGCCACCAGTCTGAGTTGATCACGCACCGAGTCAACATGATGCACCCTCACGAGCATGCTTTCCCCTGGTTCTGCATCTCTTGGGCATTCAGCCGCCACATCCATGGCTAGGTCGTCAATTCGCACGAGTCCCAGCTGATCCTGAGGGCGCAACCAGCGCAAGAACTGAGCAGCCCACTCCTGCTTGCGATGGGTTTCAAACCAAACCTGCTGCCAGTGCCGTTGGTCTTCTCTGGAAATACCAATGCCTTCACGTACCGCTGCATCGAAATCACTGATCAGGGTTTGAAGGACATCGCGATCAAGCGGATCTTCTCCACTGAGTTGTGCTTGCAGTTGCCTCTGTACAACAAGATCGCCATAGCGGCGAATGGGGGAGGTGGCTTGGGCGTAGGAGGCAAGTCCCAAACTGAAGTGGGCGGCAGGTTGCGTTCCCATCAGTCCGCGACTGAGACAGCGCTTGATGGCGGCGAATCGAACGGCCCCATCTGGGAGTGCCTCCAATTCGGAACTGGGGGGGAGGTCAGCTGGAAGCTGGCTGCGGAACGGTAAGGCCAGGTCATGCACTTCCGCAAAACGAGCCACCACTGCACCAGCCAAAATCATGGCTTCGGCCACCATCTGCCTTGCTCGACCAGGTTCACTGACCTCGAGAGACGGTTGACCATCTCGACAACGGATCCGGCCTTCTGGCAGATCCATGAGCAGGGCTCCATTGCGGACTCGGAAGTCTCGCCTTCGGCTTAAGAGCGCATCTAACTCCGCCAAGTCGGTGTCTTCTGGGGGTGCCAATTCGATCAACTCATCGGCATCGTCGTAACTGAGTCGATAAGTGGGTTGGACCCAGCTGCGATGGATTCCGTGATCTCCGAGCTCGCCTTCGCTGGTCAGTTCGGCCCAGATGCTCCAGGCAGCTGTTCGAGTCCGTGCTCGCAAACTGAAAGGCCCCGTGGATAGGGATTCTGGAAACATCGGCAGATTGCCTTTCGCCAAATAAAGGCTGCTACCGCGACGCCTCGCTTCCAGATCGAGGGCTGAGTCTGACTCGATCAGCCGACCGGGGTCAGCGATGTGTATCCATAGTCTTTGCGAGCCATCCTCGCGACGTTCCAGCGCTATCCCGTCATCAATATCTCGCGTGTCTTCATCATCGATCGTGACGCAGCGTTGATGGCAAAGATCGATGCGCTCGGAGTCACCAGGGCATTCGCTTGCATTGAGCTCCACCAACCGTTCAGCCTCTTCGAGTAAAGCTGGGCTGAAACCTGATGACCAGGTTGTGCCGGCCATCGATGCCAGTTGATGAGGGTCCCAAAGGCCGAGATCCACCAAGAGAAGTCGAAGCTCAGCTCTGTCTTGATCAAGACGTAGACCCATCAGGCTCTGCTGAATAGGCCGGTCAAGTTGTGCGAATTCGATGGAACCTGAAACCAAGTCCTTGAGCTGCTCGAACCTGTCGCATAGGGATTGGGGGAGACTTGCCAGGTCCACCTGTTTGCGGGTGCTCAACAGCTGTTTCCAGCGTTGTTCCTTTTGCTGTTCAAGAACTTTGAGCCGGTGTTGTCGGCGCAACGGTTTGAGTTCTGCCGCTGAGCGCGCCTTGATCTGATTTTGCTTGTAACGGAACCACAGTTGCGGGCCCATCAAGGCCAGCCAACAGAGCGCTAATTGGCTTGGACTGGTTCCTCCGCAAACCAGATCGCTGAAAAAGTCAATCTCAACGGTCTCATCAGTCTCTAAAAGCAAGACCCATGCTGAGCCCCAGCTGCGACGGTCGAGACAGTCAGGATTGACTTGTTCGGCTTTCAGGTTCCATGGAGAAGCCCCCAGTCCATCGGGAAGCTCAGCTCCGGATGGCAGGGGGCAAATAAGATCCAATTGCCGCTGGGGCAAAACAACGGGCTTGCGATCGAACCCGAGTTTCAAGCGCGCTTTGCTGCCTTGAAGAGATTCGACGACAGCCAGATAATTCCCCTTCGACTCTTGGACGCCGACAAGATCTCCTGGTTGGAGAGAGGGTGAAGCCAGTGGATCAGCCTTCAGGATTGACGAAGGGCAGCAATGCAACGATGCGTGCACGCTTCACCGCATTCGTCAGGTCGCGCTGCTGCTTCGCAGTCAGCCCGGTGAGACGACGGGGAAGAATCTTTCCTCGCTCGGTGATGAATTTCTTCAGCAGATCCACATCTTTGTAGTCAATGGGATCTCCAGGTTTGATTGGAGAAAGACGCTTCTTAAAGAAGGAACTAGACATAACTCAGGAAAGCTGTTGAACGAAGAACACCTGCAAAATCACTTGATTTCCTTGTGGAGAGTCATTTTGTTGAGCTGGGGACAGAATTTCATGATCTCCAGTCGCTCAGTGGTGTTCCGTCGGTTCTTCTCCGTCGTGTACCTGGACACGCCGGGAGAACGCTTTTCAGAGGCGGAGGCGGACCGGCATTCAGTGCACTCGAGAGTGATCACGATCCGGACGCCCTTGTTTTTAGCCATAAAGGACGTTGCGCCGCAAAAGCGAAGCGTAGTAACAAACGATGACTTTACATCTTCAGCTGACACCTCAAAGAGTTTTGATCATTCCTCGGAGCTTCGTAAGATTCCTATTCGATTGAATCGTTGACGTGCGGGTCTCCCTTTCCTGGTTGCAGGATCTCGTCCAGGTAACTGAAGCCGCTGATCAACTAGGCGAACGCCTTTCAATGGCTGGATTTGAGGTGGAGGAGATCGACGATTTGAGTCGATTGGCTCAAGGTGTTGTGGTCGGCCATGTTTTGAAGCGCGACAAACATCCCAATGCCGACAAACTCAGTGTCTGTGTTGTGGACATTGGGGCGGAAGAGACGGTTCAGATCGTTTGTGGTGCGAGCAACGTGAGGGCAGGAATTCATGTTCCTGTCGCCACCATTGGCGCTGTTCTTCCTGCGGTGAATCTCACGATTAAGGCTGGTGAGCTGCGTGGGGTTGCGAGCCAGGGAATGATTTGTTCGCTCGCTGAATTAGGGCAAGCCACGGATGTTGACGGTATTGCTGTCTTGGACGATCTGCTGGAAAGCCTGCCTGCACCGGGTACGGCAGTGGCGTCGTGCCTCGGTTTGGATGACACCGTTTTGGATTTGGCGATCACGGCAAATCGGCCTGATGGTCTGTCGATGACAGGAATTGCAAGGGAAGTGGCGGCACTGACAGGAGCACCACTGCATTTGCCTCAGCCGGTAGCTCCACAGTCAGTGACTGATTTGAACCCTTCTGAAGAACACGCTGCCGCAATGAAGGAGGGCGGTGTGTACGCCTTAACCGAAGTTAGCGGTCTCGATGGTGGACAAGTTGCTCCCTCCTGGGTCCAACAGAGACTTCTCCGCGCTGGTGTGAAACCTGTTAACGCAATTGTGGACATCACCAATTTGGTGATGTTGGAACAAGGTCAACCCCTTCATGCTTTCGACCTTGATGCTTTGGAACGGCTATGTGGCAGCGACCTGACGCCTTCTGATTTTGGCCTTAGGCAAGGTCGGGCAAAGGAGTCCTTCACAGGGTTAGACGGCCGCACCATCGAACTTGATGAACGCGTCCAGTTGGTGACTTGTCGCGATCGGCCGGTTGCAATTGCGGGAGTGATCGGCAGTGCTGAGAGTGGAGTAACGGAAACGACTCGCAAGATTTTGCTGGAATCAGCCTTGTTCACTCCTGCCTCGATCCGTAGCAGTAGTCGTGCAACAGGACTGCGCACAGATGCAAGTTCTCGTTACGAGAAGGGTTTACCGCGTCAGATCACCTTGCCTGCAGCGGGTCGTGCGCTTGAACTCATGGAACAACTTCTAGGAGGGATGGCAGGCCTTAGTTGGCAGTGCTGTTCCGATGAAGGCCCAGAACCTTTGGTGACCTTGCGTCGTCACGCTCTTCATCAACTTCTTGGTCCATTGGTTGCTGAAGACGGTGAAGCAACCGATGTAAGTGACCAACAGGTGGAGGAGTGTCTTTCAGCACTGGGCTGCCACCTCAACTCTTCTGAGGAAGGTTGGACGGTGTTGGTGCCCCCCTCCCGTCGGATGGATCTTCTTCGGGAGGTGGATCTGATCGAGGAGGTGGCGCGTCTTGTGGGTTTCGACTCTTTTGGTGCTCACTTGCCTGACCCACTGGCTCCAGGAGGGCTTACCGATAGGCAGCAGGCGGAGCGTCGGTTACGTCGTCGCCTTTGTAGTGCTGGGCTTCAAGAGATCACTTGCTTATCGCTTACCGGTGCAGACGCAGATGATCCCAATCGGATTCCCATCAGTAATCCACTGTTGGCGGAAACCAGCCATCTCAGAACCGCTCTATGGCAAGAGCATCTTCAGATCTGCCAACGCAACCTTCAGGCCTCCCAGCCCGGTTGTTGGGTGTTTGAAATTGGCCATGTTTTTCATCCTCTGGACCGAGAGATTGTGCAGTCAGCACGTCTTGGCGGAGTGATTTGCGGAGAACGGCGTGTTTCACGCTGGGCCACCAGCGGCAAGGCACTCGTGCCTGATTACTTCATGGCTCGCGGAGCACTCGCCACAGTCTTCAATTCCTTAGGACTTGAGACCCAGGACCGACCCTTGGCGGACGACCCGCGTCTTCATCCCGGACGGGCTGCAGCCGTGGTGGTGGAGGGCCGAACCCTTGGTTGCTTTGGTCAGCTCCATCCCATGTTGTGTGCTCAGTACGAGCTCCCCGATGCCACCTATCTGTTTGATCTAGATCTTCAACGACTCCTGGAAGCGGTGACACGTCGCAACCGCTGGGTGCCTTCCTTCAAAGCCTTCTCCACACTTCCAGCAATGGAGAGAGATCTCGCGATGCTTGTACCGAAGACACTGCCATCTGCTGACTTAATGCAGGCCATTCGTAAGGCTGGAAAGCCACTTCTAGAAAGTGTTGAGTTGATCGATCGTTTTGAAGGAGGTCAACTCCCTGATGATCAATGCAGCCAAGCCTTCAGGCTTCGGTATCGCGGCAAGGACAGTACGCTTACTGATGAACAACTTCAGCCAGTGCAAGACAAGGTTCGACAGGCTTTGGTTAAACAATTCAAGGTTGAACTTCGCAGTTGACGCGCTCCATGAGGACAAGACATTCCAGATGCGTTGTTTGGGGAAAAAAGTCCACAGGTTGAATGCGATCTATGGCGTAGGGACCGTTATCTGAGACCAGTCGCTTGAGGTCCCTTGCCAAGGTTGCCGAGTCACAACTCAAGTAGGCCAGCCTCTTGGGCGGGCAATTCAAAATGGCGTCAAGCACATCTGATGCCAATCCTTTTCGCGGTGGATCCACCACAAGAGCATCGTGATCTGGAAGGTAATCACTCAGCAGCGAGGCCACATCACCGGCTTCAAACTTGGCATCAGTGAGTCCATTCAAGGCCGCATTTTGTCGTGCCTGTTGAACAGAGGCGGGATTTATCTCCAGACCAACCACGCCAATTCCAGCTGCAGCAACTGGCAAGCTGATCGTTCCGATTCCGCAATAGGCATCAATTAAGCGTTTGCAGTCCCCACGCTGGAGAAGCCAATTGCGCAAAACCATCACGATCTGCTCGGCACGATCGGTGTTGATTTGAAAGAAGGTGGTAGTTCCAAGAAGGAGTTGAAGATTGCAAAAGCGTTCGCTGATGCAATCCCGACCAGCGAGGGTATGGGTGATCGCACCGAGGATGGTATTGCTACGGCGTGGTTGCAGATTCAAGGTCACACCGGTTACGGCAGGCCATCGGTTCATCCACTCCACTGCCAGGTCTTTCATACCGTTGAGTTCGGCTGTTGCACTGACCAACGTGATCAGCAGTTCTCCGGTTCGCACACCCACGCGTAAACCAAGATGACGAAGACCGAGTTCGCCATGCAAGTCAGCATCAGCTGGCCACCCGCTGCCTTCAAGGTCTTGTTTTAGGGGTTTGATGAGTGCATCGATGCGTGGGTCCAAGACAGGACAACGACTGAGGTTCACGATGCGATGGCTTCCGCGCCGGTAGTACCCCAAACGCATCTGATCCTCTTTTCGCAGCAGTGGAATCAGAGCTCGATTGCGGTAGCCCAAGTGTTCAAGATCGTTGTTGATCGGGGCAGGCGACTGGATGTTGATCCCACCGATTCGTTTCAGGGTCTGTTCAAGACGGCTGCGCTTCCATTCCGCCTGGATGCTCTCCTCGAGGTGTTGAAGAGAACAGCCTCCACAGTCTTTGGCAAGGATGCAGGGAGGCTTCCTTGCGCCTGGAGCGGCAACGAGCGTTTTGAGATGGCGTGCAAACCATTGCGACTTCTTGCGTTGTAGCAATTGCACCTGGGCCTCCTCACCCGGAAGCAACTGGGGAACAATCACAACCCAGCCCTGCCAGCGAGCCAGGCCGAGGCCCTGGTGATTGAGATCGGTCCCCAAAACTGTGATGATTTGACCAGCTACTGGTGGGTCGCTCAAGGACTGGGCCATTGCAAAGGCGTAACACCAATCGCTGCAAGTGCATGCGAAGCGATCGATAGCTCTAGACTCATTCAAGCTTGCCAGCTGTCATGAGCGTTGTTCGGGATCTGATTCTCAAAGCAGATGACGATCTGCGTTACCCAAGCAGCGGTGAACTGCGATCAATGGTTGATTTCCTCAGCCAGGGTTCAATTCGTTTATCTGTTGTTCGAAGTCTCACTGAGAACGAGAAGAAGATCATCGATGAATCAGCAAAACAGCTGTTTAGTCGTAAACCTGAATACGTTGCGCCGGGAGGCAACGCCTTCGGTCAGAAGCAACGTGCCCAGTGCCTCCGTGACTACAGCTGGTATCTGCGCCTTGTGACCTACGGAGTTCTTGCAGGGAGCACTGAGCTCATCGAACAGATTGGTCTTGTGGGCGCCCGTGAGATGTACAACAGTCTTGGTGTGCCGATGCCTGGCATGGTGGAAGCCATGCGCTGTATGAGAGATGCTTCCTTGTCACTACTTTCCGAAGACCAGCAAGCACTCGCAGCTCCTTATTTCGAGTACCTGATTCAAGGGATGCAGACCCCGACCTAAACGGTCTTGTTTTTATCCCATAGCCGCCTGAACAATCTCATCTCATGCGAGACGTTTGATGAGTCTTGCTTTCAACTTGGGTGATGTAGCTAGGCATGGCGCTTTGTCCCCTATGTGAGTAGCGGAGCCAAGCTGCTTTGCATGAGCGGAGTGCAGCATATTTGCGCTAAGGCAAGCAACTCATGATCGCGAGCGACTTGTGGAATTTAGCCTCGCTAGTCCCAGTTGAGACTCGGTTTGGGTCTAGCTGTGAGATTTGATTGAGATAAATGCGTCTGCTTTTGTGCGCTGAAGGCTGATGCCAGTGTTTGGCTCTGAGGATGCTGGTACGGGCTAAAGGACTCGCTAGGGCTGAACAGCGAGGCCATTGTTCTTGCGTCACTGTGTCTACAGCAGGTACGCAGGTTTCGAGAGTGTTGCAATCACATGCATTTTTCTTGGCCAGGATGGTCTTGGACATTCAATCGTCAGGCTTGGACGGGGAATAGGGGGTCGTTTTTTGCTGTGCGCAGCTCAATGGGGCTTCCTTCTTGAATGATCTTTTGGTTTTTGTTGGCTCAGACGACAAGCAGCCGAAGGTTTCTGCATTTAAAACAATGGAAAAATAGGTTCATTGAAATAAATCATTCACGAGTCTTGGATGAGACTTTTAACTAGACTCGCTTTGAGACTTATTTGAGATTTAATACTCTAAAGAGTCTTGACTGTGTCTTGCGATGAGTCCTGTTTTGGCTCTCAATTAAGACTGTTGAGGCGCTTTGTCTCTGTAAAGCTCGCGCAGCATTTGGTAGGCCTCGTTGAGTCGCCTCATTCCGTCCGTAGAGCCACCTGCATCTGGATGGGCTTCGATCGCCTTTCTTTTGTAGGCGTCTCGGATGGTACGCAGGGTGAGTGATGCTCCAGCCTGTGTGGGCAGATCTAACAAACGCAGAGCACCATGCAGGGTCATGGTGGATTCCAAGGTTTCAAATGACGTCACTCGCCTGCTTCGTTTGAAGCGGTTCACAAAGCGGCGTATCAAGGTTGGAATGCGATCTTCCAAGCTGCCTGCGGCAAATGGATCTTCGAGAACCGCAGCCGCGACAATCACATGTTCAAATTTTGGAGACTGCACTGACCAATCCGCGCAGACATCCTGCATTGACTGGTTCACCTGACTCCAGGTGAAGGTGCGCCCTTCGCTTCCATCTAATTGGGGCCAAATATCTCTGGCCATCCAGAGCATCACTGCTTCAAGAACGGTTGCTCCTGGCATTGATCCATAGAGATTAGTCCAATGATCAATGGCTTTAGCGCAGCAAGCGATGAGATGGTCATAACTGACCACTGGTACAAAGGGACTGTCAGGCCGTTCTTCTGGTACTTGAGGTTGTTGGAGGCTGGTTCGGATCGCTTGTGTTCGGCTTCGAACAAATCCTGGTAGGTCAATGCCTCGACTTTTCGTGTTGCTTTCTCTCGGCTGACTGGTCTCATTGTTGAAGAGCGAAGCTGTGTCTTGCTCCTTAGGGTCCTGACTTCTGCGCACTAAAACGATGGCCCGGTCTTCGTCGTAAGAAGGTTTCGTGGGTTGCTGGTCTGGAGTGGTTCCGCTGGCATCAGGCGAGCTTGAGACTGAAAAGACCGCTGGATCCTCGATGGCTCCGTTCTCGAGTAGATCATTGACCACAGTCTCGAGATTTGTCTCATCAGGCCAGATCTCTTCCAGCAGCCGCGTTAAGCAATCGCCTCTAGATCTGATGCACCACTCTTTCTTCAGCTCGTCGAGGCGATCAACGAGATGATCAGGAAGTTCAAGTGTGATCCGACGCCCCATTCAGCCTGCCGCGATGATTCGAGTAAATGAAATGCGCGAAACCTATTGACCTTGTAGTCGGCGCAACCAATCCTGTTGAGCCTTGATTGCATCGCGATAGCGTTGCTCCAACGAGTCATTCACACGCTGAGGCATGATCATTGCTGACGGCAACTGATTGGCACCACTTGATGGTGCGGCAAGCGTTGGAGGCGGAATCTTTGGGGCTGGTTTGGGATAAGTCCGAGGTGTGGCTTGAGGTTGGGGAGATCTAATGATCTGCGTTGGCTTGTTCTCTTTGGCCTGACGGGATTTTGGTTGTGAATTGATCGCCGGTGGTGGCGTTGAAGGAACAACTTTGCGCTTTTTAGCCGCTGCTTCAGCTTTTCTTGCCGCTTCCAGCATCTCTTCACGTCGGCGAAGCATGGCGAGCTGGGTTACTGGAACCACGCTTAAGAGATGACCTGGTGTTGCATCCGCTGGATAAACAAGGCTTACCGTAACTGGATTGACAGAGTTTGCCTTAGCGGTGATTTGTCCAAGGGGCAGACTCTGCCCTGATTTCATCCCAACATGAACCTCTCGATAGCCTTCGGAAGTTTTAATTCCGATTGATCCTCGAAACGCAGTGAAAGGTTTTCGACCTGACGCCACTGGATGGCTTAAAACTAATTCGTGAGCACCAACTCCTGAGAGATTCATCTCAACATCAAATCGAACGCCATAGGTGCCCACATTATTGAGTGCAGAATCAATCATTCGTGTTGATAATTGATTGACCTGTATATCTCTGGTTCCAAAATGATGCTTGCGAGTGCTTGTTAGTGGAATGTGCAGAGCCCCCTGCGAGAGATCGTGATTAATCGAGGCCTTGTACTGATCGCCAAGGGCTACACCAGCAACTCTCGAAAAGACTTTGCCGGTACGAATCTCATTGAGACGGTTTAAATAAATACGACCTGGGGCCAGCCTCTTGCTGTCAAGAACGGAGATTAGTTCTTGCTCTTGGTTGGTTTCTTCTGCTGCAATTACAGCTAATTGGAAAGGTCCGTCACTGCGACCCCTAAGCAGCCCATTCATAATTCCTCTGGCAGGAAGAACAGAACTCACAATCACTTTACGACTTCGAGCCGGGATCGTTATCTCAGGAGGGAGCTTGCGATCGAGTTCTCCTCGCAGCATTTGTACAGCTGTAGCGTCACCAGGACCTGTATTCCAAGGGCGGCGGCCGAGGGGCTTAACCCCCATTAAACGGTTGGGGTGATAAGGAGCCTCAAAACTGTTTTTAACAGAGCCTCTTTTAAACTTAAGGGTAACGGGTTTATTTCCTGGGTTAATAGCTATTGCAGCAACCGTTAATAAGCCTCTTGCTCGCCGTCCACCTAATTTACTGCTGTCTTGTGGATA
The DNA here is from genome assembly GCF_000014585.1 of Synechococcus sp. CC9311. Lineage (NCBI taxonomy): Bacteria > Bacillati > Cyanobacteriota > Cyanophyceae > Synechococcales > Synechococcaceae > Synechococcus > Synechococcus sp. CC9311. Next base: position 1,224,713 of record NC_008319.1, read on the forward strand.
GTATTTATGGTGCATATGCAATCCAAATTCGCCATTAAAAGTAAATTCAGCATTTTTTATTGGTTGGTTGTTTTCTGCGGCAGTCGCAGACCCTGGTGCTGTGTTGACGAGGATTCCAGGTCCTTTAACAATTTCGGGTTGATTGGAATGCAGGACTGGAACGTTATTAAAGGTGCCATTGAGAGCACGAGCCCTTTGTCCTGCCATCAGTGGCACATAGGCGTGCGCACGCTCCATGACACCTAAATCTACCGTCGCAAATGCGACGCTGATTAAGACCAGTTTTGATAATCGGTGAGACACGCGAGACTGGTTTTTGAGCACTGCGGCTTGAGCTTTCCGCAAGTTCCAAACCTAATCGTCTGGTTCAGAAGCGCCAAGTGTGTGTTGGCAGTCCCGATTTCTGGAACAATTCGCCAGGATTATGGGAGATCGTGTGTTTACTCATGCTGCCTCCCTTTTTCTGCCAACCCTCATGTGAGTCCAGTCATTGGCGCAGTCACCATCAGCAACGCAAGCTGGAGATGCTCCGTTTTTGGCGTGATGGCCTTGAGCGTCAACTTGCTGCTGTAACAGCAGCGATGTCCACACTTGAGGGGCAAATTCAGCGGGACCACAGCGACGAATCCTGATCGGCAAGCTCTTGTCGCAACTGGGCTAGGGCGCGCTTCAGCCTCCGCTGCATTGTCATCGCGCTAACTCCCAGCTTTGTTCCAGCTCCACGCAGGCTGGCACCTTCCAGAACCACTTCATTTAGCGCCCTCTTCTCTGAAGGCGCTAATCGGTTGATTGCTTTCCAGATCCGTTTGGCCCGCTCCTGCCTCAACAGTGGTTGCCATCCAGGTACGTCTGCTGCAACCCTTCCCTCGTCTAGAGGTTCCCATGTCTGTCGGCAACGATAGGCATGCACGTTCAGCTCCAGCTCAGCAGACATCGCCTGTCTTCGTTGTGGTTCTGCAGTGCTGTTTTTAATCGTGTTCTGAGCTTGTTCTTGGAGTCGTCTGGGAAGTCTGACTAGTCCCACACTGTCCCTGAGGTAATGAAGGATTGCTCCTCTGATATGGGGCCTTGCATACACCTCAAATGGTTTCTCTTGGCCTTGCTCATAGCCCTCCGCAGCACGTAACAACCCAAGCATTCCCACCTGTTTGAGATCATCTCGATCTAGTCCTGATCGCTTGGCGTAATGGCCAGCAATTGGATCAACAAGTTTCAGATGACGCTCGATCCGTTGATTTCTGAGTGCGTGGGTTTTGTTCATGGCTGTTGTCGAAGAAGTGGTCGGTATCGGCCGGTTGTCCTTCCTCAGACAGCCATCTAGGGGGATTACTCCACAACCGTGTTTTCACTGATTTCGAGAATCACTTCACGCAATAAAGCCTCGGGTCCGTGCCTCTTCAGCCAGTTCACATCTGAGTTTGCAGTGGCCAATAGATATCCAGCAAATCCAAGGGCATTAATGCTGAAACCTGCAGCACCCTCTCTCCCTCGCCTCACCATCGCCATCCATTGCGGAGTCAATAACAGGTTGTAAAAAGATCTTGGCCGTTGATCTTGAGAAGGGTGACCAATGCCCAACTTTTCAGAAAGTGATAGGTAATCTTTGTAGAGGTCTTGTGCTTGCTTATTGGGATCTTTGTTGTGACTTAATCGCGAGACAACAGAACAGCCGTTGAATAAAGGATCGCTAGAAGATTCGTTTGTTCTTTGTGATATCAATCGGTTTTGAAACCAGAGATCTCTGGGACAGCTTGTCTCGTCTTTGCTGCGCGGTAGGAGTTGAAGATGTCGGTGTGGCTGACTTGCGCCTGCAATTGGTCCGCTGTTGAAAAACCACAGTCCTGTTGTGTCTTGGTCAACGTGAACGAATGCTGTCCAGTCAGCCAAATTAAGCCAGCCATCTTGAGCGGCCCAATCGGAAGTAATTAGCAGCATGTGTCCGCGTTGGACAGGGTATTTGTTCAGGATGACGGCATGGCCTGGATCCAGGCGCGCAACTTCCAGCTGCTGATCCCATGGTTGGAATGGATTGGGTTTAGGACCTTTTCTTTTTAAATGTTTAGGAAGGCTGCTTTCGAGTGTTCGCAATTCAAAATTGTTTTCTGAACTGCTAAAAAGATGCTCTAATGATGTACTTAGTGGGACCAATGAACCCGACTTCAATGCCCTCTCGCTTTGCTGGAGAGCTCGTTTCCAGTACGTCTCAGCTTTCATTTGTTTTGAGACTTGCTAGGGATGCACCCACGTAATAATGTCCGAGGATTTCATTGAATTTGAGCCCCTTCGTAGCGAGGTTTTGTGCTCCATGCTGACTCATGCTTGCTCCTAAATGACTGTGCGCTTCAGCAACAATTTCACTGGTGGATGCATACAGCGATTCAACGAGTCCTCCTTGAAAACTAAGCACGAGACCCTTGGTGGCTTTTGTAGCGGCGGCTGTACGCACGCTCTGAGTGTTGAGGCCTCCATAGGCTTGCCATCGGGTTGTATCGCCAAGATTGAAATCGGAATCTGCAGGACGCACAAGATGCACGAGGGCATAGGAGCGTGCGGCTACAGCTTGTGCCTTTAGGGCTTCAGGATTCCAATGACTCGGCATTTCCGCGCCAACCACAGAGGCAACATATCGCTCCAGAGGCAGTTGATTAATGACAATCCAACCTGTACCTCTGTTGAGGAAATAAACAGTCTCTGGATAGGAGCGTTCATTGACAACCACGGCACCATTTTGGCCCGACTGGCAGGTCACCAAATTTGAACGACGTTCAGCCAGCACCATTTCAAGTGTTCTTTTTTCAACGATTTCACCATTGCTAAATCTGCACTCGGCCTGCCCTGATAAGTCCACGGCACGAGGTGGCGATTGACTCAACAAAGCAACACGCACAATCGGGTTGCCAGGTGCACCTATCGGTTTTGCGCCAGGTGTTGGGTGCTGAACCGATTTGGATGGATCGGATGAGTTAACGGAGGAATCAGCAGAAGAGTGCGCAGTTTGCTGATCTGTTGAGGAGTTCTCTAGCAGCTTTTCAAGGGTGTGTTTTTGGCTGCGCTGTTGTTCGAGCTGCCCTATCGCTTTGATGGTCAAGGAGACCACAGCAATCAGTCCCGCGGTGGCGGTCATGCCCAGCAAGAGTGGGGTGAGCTGTCTCACTGTCCCTCGGACAACGTTTTAGATCATGCCTGAAATCAACAGAGATGCTTGGGTTGGCCGTGCATTGATCGTTGGTCGTGGTGGTCTTGGTACGGCAATTGCGCAGGAACTGCAACGCCGTCATCCCGCTCTGGGAGTCATGCTCTGCGGTCGAACCTTGGGTTCAGCAGATGATTGGCTGGTGGACCTTCAGTCCCCAAAGAGCCTCGAGGCGTTGTCCCAGAGGCTCCTGGAGGATCTACAGCCCCTACGTTTAGTGATTAACGCCACAGGGCGACTGCATGGAGGCTCCCTGTCCCCTGAGAAGCGTCTGCAGCAGGTTCATGCAGAGCATTTGATGGAATCCTTTGCAATCAATGCTGCGGGTCCTCTGCTGCTGGCCAAGGCGATTGAGCCTGCTTTGAAGCGAGACCATCTTTTTCACTTTGCGAGTCTCAGTGCGCGAGTGGGAAGCATCGGCGACAACAGAACTGGGGGCTGGTACGCCTATCGCGGTGCCAAAGCCGCCCAGAATATGTATTTGCGTTCATTGAGTGTGGAGTGGGCGCGGCGATTTCCACTCGCCACAGTCACGATGTTGCATCCAGGAACTACCGATACAGCCCTTTCCAAGCCGTTTCAAAATTTTGTTCCGCCGGATCGCCTTTTCAGTCCTCAGAAAGCGGCAGCGCTCTTGCTGGATGTTTTGCTCGAGCAATCAGCAGAGGACAGCGGACGTTTTCTGGCTTGGGATGGTCAGGAGATTCCCTGGTGAGCATGCGACTTGAGGATGTCTAGAGGGATCACCTGCAAGGTTGTGTGTTCGGTTGCTTCGAGTCGGACTGGCGGAGCCATTCCGTCGTCATAGGCCTGTTTCCAGCGTGGGGCGCATACGCACCAGTGATCGCCTGGTTTGAGGCCAGTGAAGCCAAATTCGGGCACTGGAGTGCTCAGGTCATTTCCCTGGGCCTTGCTGTAATTCAGAAATCGTTCGGACATCACGCAGCAGACGCTGTGTTGTCCCAAGTCGCTGGGATCGGTGCGACAAAGTCCATCTCGAAACCAACCTGTCATCGGCTCACAACTACAGCCTTCAAGCGCGCCACCTAAAACATTCAAATCACCCTGCCCAACTGGCTTTTGCTCTTGTTGTTGTGACGGCATTTGCTTGCTTTGTCTGCCAGGAGTCTGCCGAACGACTGGCACATTCTGAGACGAGATGGTTGACGGAACACGGGGGTTAGGCGTTAAAGGTCGTTCAGTTATGCCTCCTCGATGGATTGGGAGTTCACTGAAGACGCGGCGTTCATCGCCCTCTGCGATGCGTTCCGCGAAAGTGGCGAGTCATCGGCTATTGAGTTCCTTGCCAATGGCGAGGGAGCCTTCCACTTTCAGGATCTTGCGCAGAACGCTGCGGGAGAAGGATTTGATTTGAGCGAGTCCAGTGCGCTGGATGATTTTCAGCAGGAAGTCATCGACACGATGGAAAAGCTCTGCCAGGAGTAATCCTGCAGAGCTCGGACTGAAATGTTCTGTCAGCTGAAGTAAAAACTGATTTCCTTGTCCTTGAGGCCTTCCCAGCCGGCCTCGATTAAGCGAGCGTTCAAGACCTCTCTGCTGAAATGTTTGGCACCCGTGCGCACGATGCGGTTCCTCATCGACTTCTTCACTCCACTGCGCTTTCGTTGAGCCTCTTGATCCATCACCTCGCGATACAGAGTGAGCATCGCAACGGGAAGAGGGCTTCCATCGATGTCCAATCCAGCCTTAATCGCATGATCGATGGCGTCGGGGCCGCTGAAGTCCATTGGAGCTATTGCAGTGCCTAGGAATTCTGAGGCACCACATTGCTGCATGGTTTCTAGGCGCTGAAGTAGCGAGCGGTGCTGTGCAGGGCAACCAGGGCGGTTGTGCTCTGTTCTGGATGCAGTTGGTCGCTTTCGTCCATGGTCAGACCAATCCGATCGGCCTGTAGCCATTCCAGTTGTTGGCGAGAATCCGCCACGTTGGGACAGGCTGGGTAGCCAAAGGAGTAACGACTTCCCCTGTAGCGCTGGGCAAGAATGTCTCTGAGAGGCATCCCGTCGGGATCGGAGAAGCCGCATTCGCGGCGAATGCGCGCATGGGTCCACTCCGCAAGCGCCTCTGCCATCTGAACCGCTAATCCGTGAAAAAACAGATAGTCGCTGTATGCATCGTTGCGAAACAGCTCTTCGCTGAAGCGACTGGCTTCCGCACCCATGGTGACGGCTTGCATCGGCAGCACATCGCAGGGTTCCCCCTCGTTGAGGTCTAGGAAAAAATCGGCGATGCAATAGCGATTGCCACTGCGTTGACGGGGGACGTCAAACCGTCCCAGTTCTGCACCACCTTCAGGGTTGAATACCACCACTGAATTGCCGTCACGGCCGGAGGGGAAATAGCCATAAGCAACTGCCGGCTGCAGCAGTTGGTCTTCCTTCGCGCGCGCCAGCCATTTTTGAAGGATGGGCTCAGCCTTGTCTGAGAGATCTTGCTCGTACTCTTCACGGCTTTGGTTTTTGGCTTTTCGCATCTGCCACTGCCCTGCAAACAGTGCTTGGCGGTCGAGGAACGCAATCACCTCATCAAGCGGAATCTGATCCTCTCCCTGCAGGACGGATGCACCGAGGAAAGGAGTGATGACGGCCTTCTCTTCAGGAACGGCATCTGATCGATGGTATGTAACTGGAAGCTTGAGATCAGGCGTCTCAACCTGCTGAGAGGAGCTTTGAGTCGATGCGTTGGCTGAATCTGAGTGGTCCGCATCACCGCCGATTGAGAGGCCCTCAGGGGTGCCATCGAGAAAGCCAGAGCGATCGTCCCAGCGATCCTTGGACTTGGCAGCTACGAGGGCATCCATAAAACGCAGATCAGTGAATGCATCTCGTCCATAAATGACCTTGCCGTCATACACATCGCTGCAATCTTTGTTAACAAATCTTGGGGTTAATGCTGCACCTCCGAGTACCACTGGAACGTTGATTCCAGCTTCATTAAATGCTTTTAGGTTGTCTTTCATGAACGCTGTAGATTTCACCAGTAGGCCGCTCATGGCAATGCAATCTGCTTGATGTTCTTCTTGGGCAGCAATTATTGCGTTTACATCTTGCTTGATTCCAAGGTTGATAACTTCGTATCCGTTATTCGTTAAAATAATGTCTACAAGATTTTTCCCAATGTCATGAACGTCGCCTTTAACTGTTGCGATTAAAAACTTTGCTTTTGCTGATCTTTCGCCTTCCTCTTTCTCCATGAATGGCTCGAGAAAAGCAACAGCCGATTTCATCGTTTCGGCCGATTGAAGGACAAAGGGAAGTTGCATTTGTCCGGAGCCAAATAGCTCCCCAACTACTTTCATTCCGTCAAGTAAAAATGTGTTGACGATTTCCAACGGGGGATAACTGCTTAACCCTTCCTTGAGAGCATCTTCCAGTCCAATCCGTTCGCCATCAATGATGTGCTGTTTCAGTCGTTCTTCGACGGGAAGATCGCTCAAGGATGGCCCTGATTCACGAGCCGCTTTAGCGCTTACGCCTTCGAATAAGGTTGTTAATTCTGTAAGGGGATCATAAGTGCAAACATCACCTTCAAATCCACGGCGATCATTAATCAAGTCTCGACAAACTTTCTGATGCTCTTCGCTAATTTTGATGAGGGGAAGAATCTTGGCTGGTGAAATAATGGCCGCATCCATTCCAGCCTCACAGCAATCATGCAAAAAGACTGAATTCAGCGTGATTCTGGCAGCAGGAGATAAGCCAAAGCTCACATTGGACACACCGAGAACGATGTGAACTTGGGGAAGATCTTCGCGAATCCTGCGAATGGCTTCGATTGTTTCAGCCCCGTTGCGTCGATCTTCTTCGATGCCTGTTGAGATTGGAAGTGCAAGTGCGTCGTAAAAAATTTCACGAGCTGGAATCCCAAACTCCACAGCATCTCGATAGGCTCTTTTCGCAATCGCAACTTTTTGGTCTGCAGTACGGGCCATGCCATCTTCGTCGATTGTTCCAATTACCACTCCAGCCCCATACCTTTTAGAAATCTCTAATACTTTGAAAAAACGTTCATCACCATCTTCATAGTTGGTTGAATTAAGGATGCATTTACCACCTGCAACTTTCAGGCCTGCCTCCATTTTTTGCCACTCCGTTGAGTCGAGCATCAATGGCAGGTTCACGTTGGTTACCACTCGATTCACGAGTTCTTGCATATCCCTTTCGCCATCGCGGCCTACATAGTCGACATTCACATCCAAGATGTGTGCATTTTCTTTGACCTGGCCTCTAGCAACAGCCACTAGCCCGTCCCAGTCCTCTTTATTCAATAATTCACGCACTTTTTTGGATCCACTGGCATTCAGCCGTTCACCAATGATGAGGAATGAATTGTCTTGTAAATAAGGCGTTGCACCATAAATTGACGACGCGGCGGCTTCGTAACTGAGAGCTTTTCTCTCATGGTGATGAGAGCGTACCTTTCTTGGTGCGGCACTCAGCTCTGAGGAGATTTCAGAGAGTGCTGCAATATGTGCAGGCGTTGTTCCGCAACATCCACCAATAACCTGAACACCAAGATCTTCAACGAAGTGCATGAGTTGCATCTTCAGTTCCAGCGGTGTCAGCCGGTAATGCGCCACCCCACCAACATTTTCAGGTAAGCCTGCGTTGGGAATGCAGCTCACTACAAAAGGAGCATTCTCTGTCAGATAACGCATGTGCTCTTTCATTTGTTCAGGTCCTGTTGCGCAGTTCAGGCCAAGAACATCAATTGGGAACGGCTCAAGAATGGCAACAACAGCCGCAATATCGGAACCCACCAGCATCGTGCCTGTGGTTTCCATCGTCACGGAAACCATCAAGGGGCGGCGTTCGCCGCTGGTTTCAAAGGCTTGCTCAATTCCTTGGAGCGCTGCCTTGATCTGAAGAACGTCTTGACAGGTTTCAATGATGAGTAGATCCACATCCCCTGCAATCAGTCCTTCCGCTTGCTCTTGATAGGAATCACGAAGGAGATCAAAACTGATGTGTCCGAGCGTGGGTAACTTTGTGGTGGGTCCCATCGATCCAGCCACGAATCGTGGCTTTTCATCGGTGCTGTATTCCATCGCCACCTCTTTGGCCAGCTCAGCAGCACGCTTGTTGAGCTCAAAGGTTTTGCTTTCTAGGCCGTACTCGGCAAGGACGACAGAAGCCGCTCCAAAGGTATCGGTTTCGATGACATCACAACCGGCGTCAAGAAACTGTCGATGCACGCTTTGAACGGCATCGGGTCGTGTGACCACCAGGTTTTCGTTACAACCTTCCAGGGCTTCTCCACCGAAATCCTCTGCGGATAGGTCCATCTGCTGCAGAGAAGTGCCTGTCGCTCCGTCAAACACCAAGACGGGCCGTGACGGATCGTGCAGACGCTTTAAAAACCGTGAGGCGACCAGGGTTGGGGTCTCGGTGACGGCCTGCATCGCTCGGTTACTTTTCTCATTCCATTCTATGAATCGCTCTTGATCCCATGGCCGATTCTTAGGTTTCGAGCTCGATCCTGGTCACCCAGTGTCTGAATTCAGGATCTCTTCCTTCTGTAATCGACACCAGGCGTTTTCTTAAGGCATCCATCACCGGACGGTTGGTCGGTAAGAGCGTGGATTCGAGTTGACGAATCGGCGTAATTTTCGCCGCCGTGCCTGTAAGGAAGACTTCATCAGCGATACACAGTTCTGTTTTGTCAACGGGGCGTTCGATTACCTGCAATCCCATGTGCTTTGCCAGCTCAATCACGCTGGAGCGAGTGATTCCCTCAAGAATGTCCTGATCAACGCCAGGTGTGATCAGGACGCCATCGCGCACCAAAAACAGATTCATGCCGCTGGCTTCGCTCACCTTTCCCCGGGTGTTCATCAGCAGGGCTTCGTCGAATCCGCTGTTGACGGCCTCCGTTTTGGCAAGCGAGCTAGTGATGTATGCACCACTGATTTTTCCGCGCAGGGGAAGTGAGCGATCTTCCTGCCTGGTCCAACTACTAATGCGGCAACTCACGCCATCAGGGGAGAGGTAATCGCCGAGCTCTAAGCCGTAAATCAGGAAATCAGTCTCGATGTTGTGCAGACGAGGGGCGATGCCTAGATCACTGGTGTAAACAAACGGCCTCAGGTAGATCGGCGTGGTGGGCTTGTTGGCCCTTAATACCGCAACCAAAGCTTCCATCACGGTGTCTTCGCTTAGATCAGCGAGCAGGAGCTTTGCGCTTTGGGAGAGCCGTCTGGCATGGCGGTCCGGTCGAAACAACAGCATGCCGCCAGGCTTTTCTGGATCTGGAATCGCACGCATGCCGCCGAAAGCACCAGTGCCGTAGTGAAGGGCATGCGTAGCGATTGAAACTTTGGCCTGTTCAAACGGGATGCAGCGGCCTTCAAACCAGGCGTAGGGAAGGAACTGATGCATCGCTCATGGATCGATGCTCAAATTTTCTCACTCACCTTGCTCGCTTGGTGAGATGTGATCAGACCAGAATGGAGACATGCATCGACTGAGCAGTCTTCCTGGCGCTGAAAGCAACGAGGATTTCACCGTTGTGGAGCAACCGCCGGCTCCCATTCTCTTTCTGACGAGCGCTGCGACCGACATCAGTACGCTCTCAGCCTGTCTTCATCAGCCAGAGCTGGGGCACTTGAAGGAGCAATTGCGTGCTTTGCCACTTGATTGTCTGCGTCATCCAGCTCAGATTGATCATTATTTGTCCATCACGGGTCGTACGGCTCGTGTGCTCGTGGTGCGCTTGTTGGGAGGGCGGGGCCACTGGAGCTACGGGCTTGAGCAGTGCCGTCGTTGGCAGTCGTCTGCTCAACATCGAACATTGATCGTCCTGGCCGGCACCGCGGATCAAAACGACGAACTCCATCCGATTGGATCGGTGTCATCCACGCTGTCTCAACAGCTCGCTCTGTTGCTGCGCGAAGGCGGGATACCCAACATGACCAAGGTTTTGAAGGCGATTCATCCCTTCATCACCCGGTGCAAGGACCCTGACCCCCTCAATGACGACATCGATCTTCAGCCGGAACGGATGGCTGATCCAGCCCCGTTTGATTGGTGCGATGAACCTGGTGCGAAGGTCGGAGTCCTGCTGTATCGGGCTCATGCCCGTGCCGCAGACACGGACTGGTGTTATCAACTTTTAACGGCGTTGCGCAACCGTGGATTAGCACCGCGTGCCCTCTGGGTGAGCAGTTTGAGAGATCCCGTGGTTCAAGAGGGGGTGCAACGAGCATTTCAAGCGCAGGATGTGCAGCTGGTCGTGAGCACCACGGCATTTGCATCTGTGCAGTTTCAAGAGGCGGGGCTTGGCACTCCGCTTTGGGATGGCCTTGATCTGCCTGTGTTGCAGCTGCTTTGCTCGGGACGATCCAAGCAGGCCTGGGACGCCAGTACCCAGGGGCTCGACCCCATTGATCTCTCCCTTCAAGTGGTGCTTCCTGAGTTGGATGGTCGCATCACCACAAGAATCGGTGCCTTCCGTGAAGTTCGGGATGCGGAATCCAGTTTGTCGACGGCAGTTAAAGGGTTGGTTCCCGACTCTGTTGGCCTGAATTGGCTGGCCGACCATGCCCGTGGTTGGGTGGATCTTCGTCAAACGGAATCAGCTGACAAGCGCGTGGCATTGGTGCTTGCGAATTACCCCGTTCGCAATGGACGTTTGGCCAATGGAGTTGGTCTGGACACACCTGCCAGCACCATCAATATTTTGAATTGGCTTGCTGAAGCAGGCGTTGATCTTGGCAGCCAGTCGCGTCCCGATGCGTCGCAGGCGCTGATGGCCCAACTGTTGTCGGGACGCAGCAACGATCCAGAGAGTTTTCATCTTCAGCCGCTTGCCTATCTGCCTCTCAACCACTACTTGCGCTGGTGGAGAGAGCTCACACCTGTAGCTCGAGCTCTGATTGAGCGCCGCTGGGGCTCCCCAGAACAGGCTGTGGATCTGGAGGAGAAGGGGTTTGCTGTCCATGGACTGCTGCTGGGTCATGTGGCCGTGTTGATTCAGCCCAGCCGCGGCTACGACCCCGATCAGATCAGTGATCTTCATTCGCCTGATCTTCCTCCCCCGCATCGTTATTTGGCCCAATATCTCTGGCTGCAGGAGGTGCATGGCACCCAGCTAATGGTCCATATGGGGAAACATGGCAGTGCCGAATGGTTACCAGGCAAGTCGGTTGGACTGAGTGACGCCTGTGGGCCAGGACTGGCGCTTGCTCCGATCCCTCACGTTTATCCGTTCATCGTTAATGATCCGGGGGAGGGATCCCAAGCCAAGCGTCGGGGACATGCTGTGATCCTTGACCACCTCACTCCGCCCTTGGGTCGGGCTGGGTTGCACGGATCTTTGCTGTCTCTGGAAGCCTTGCTGGATGAGTATGTCGAGGCTCGTCAAGTTGCTGCTGAACGCTGCGATGTGCTCGAGCAGCAAATCAAGCAGTTGCTTCAACACCTTGATTGGCCATCCTTCCCCAATTCATCAAACGATCCATCCAGCGCTGCTGATCAAGACAACGATTCTTGGGCCCGCTGCCTTGATCAGGTTGAGACCTATCTCTGTGAGTTGAAGGAGGCGCAAATCAGAACGGGCCTGCACCGTTTTGGCAGTCAGCCTGAGCGATCGATTCAAAGAGAACTCCTGCTGGCGATTGCGCGATCACCATCCGGTGGTTGCCAAGGCATCACTCAGGCGATGGCCAAGGTGGTTGGACTGGAATGCGACCCCTGGTCGGATGAAGATGGTGCCCGTCTAAGTGACCACGACTGCAGAATCCTCGAGCAGTTGGGTTGTGATCAGCCCCGACGTGTATCGGCTGCTGTGAGTTGGCTCGATGGTCAAGCGCTTCGCTTACTGGAGCAGATCACAGACGAGCCCTCGGAACCGCTATGTCCAGCGTTGCAGCAGTGGCTCCACGACAAAAAGGAGCCTGCTTTGCTGCGCTTGCACGATGAGCTATTACCGCGATTGTTGGCTTGTGCCTCGAGTGAAAAGAAGGCCTTCCTTGCTGCTTTGTCTGGACGACGGATCGCGAGTGGACCTTCCGGAGCGCCAACGCGTGGTCGTCCAGATGTGTTGCCAACGGGTCGAAATTTCTATTCCGTTGACTTGCGTGGTCTTCCAACCGAAGCGGCCTGGGATTTAGGACGGCGTAGCGCTGAGCAATTGTTAGATCTCTACCGACTCGAGGAAGGAGAAGATCTGCGTCACCTTGCCCTATCGGTGTGGGGAACAGCCACGATGCGAAACGGGGGTGAAGACATCGCACAGATGTTGGCTCTCCTTGGCGTTCGTCCTCTTTGGGATGGCCCAACCCGGCGAATGGTGGACCTTGAAGTGATTCCTTTGAGCCTGTTGGCTCGACCCCGGGTTGATGTCACCTTGCGGATGTCAGGACTGTTCCGCGATGCCTTCCCGCAGCTTGTGGGTTGGGTGAATCGCGCTGTGCAACTCGTCTCAACACTCGATGAAACAGACGATGAGAATCCGCTTGCCTCGATCACCCGCCAGGAAGGTCCTCAAGCCAGGATTTTTGGTTCTGCACCGGGTGCATATGGCGCCGGATTGCAGGCCTTGATCGATTCGGGTCAATGGGAGCACCAGGAACAACTTGGCGAGGCGTTTTTAGCCTGGAGTTCCTGGAGTTACGACGGCGATGTTCAAGCTCGTGCCAATCGCAAAGGGTTAGAAGGTGCTCTGCGGTACGTGCAGGTTGTCCTCCATAACCAAGACAATCGTGAGCACGATTTACTCGATTCTGATGACTACTACCAGTTTCATGGAGGGATGACCGCAGCGGTGCGTCGCTCTGGAGGGACCAGCGTGCAGCCCTGGTTTGCAGATCATTCTCGCCAGCAACGACTTCGCATTCATTCGCTCAGCCGTGAAATCGACAAGGTGGTGAGAAGCCGTTTATTGAACCCACGCTGGATCCAAGGAATGCAACAGCATGGCTACAAAGGAGCGTTCGAAATGGGCGCCAGCCTCGATTATCTGTTTGCCTACGACGCTTCAACTGAAGCAGTTCCAGATTGGTGCTACGGGGCCATCTGCGATCAGTGGCTGCTCGAAGAGAGCACTCAAGAGTTTTTAAGGAGGTCTAACCCGTGGGTTCTCAGAGATATGGCCGAACGCCTTTTGGAAGCTGCAAATCGAGGATTGTGGTCACAACCTTCCCCCGATCAGCTTGAGCAGATCAGGGGATTGGTTCTTCAAGCTGAGGAGGCTGTCGAGAAAGGAGGCCTCAGCTGTTGAGGTCGCGGACCATGGCTTTGAAAGGATCGATCGATCCAGGTTTTGATGAAGGAGCCGCTTTAGAGGATGAAGATGCAGCTGGCTTGATTTCAGATTCGGGCTTCAACTCTTCTTTGCGACCCGCAGGGGCTGCATTCGGAGCCATCGGTGTATTGACACCAGCTGTGCGCAACGCGTTGCCCTTGAGTTTCTGATCCAATTGCTCCTTCGTCATCGCCTCGGCGAACGTTTTTTTCACAGGGGTTGGGACACCACTTGAAAAAACAGATGGGATCGAGGGCTCTTCGTTGGGTTTTTCAGCGCCCAATCCCTTGGAACGAGTATCAACTTTCAGATCCATTGCATCAACTTCTGTCACCAGTTCCTTATTGCCTGGATTGTCGGCGGATCCTGGGAAGGTGCGGCGGATGGTTTTGGCTTCCCGCATGTAGTCAACATTTCCGTAGGAGGAGGAAGTGTCTGAATCGAGGTAGAAGGCCTCTGCTTTCGGTTTGACACTGTCCTTAGGAAGGCCCTGTTGACCGTCGTTTTTGGAGCCTGACTTCAGCAGCCGATCGAAAAGACCCATTTCAACCATCCAGATCGATAAGTGAACTTAGCGGCCTTTTAGGTCTATTCCGTGGGTATCGGTGCCGCAAGTACGCAAAAGGCCAAGGTTTTTTAACTGTTTGTCGATCGATTCGCAGATCAATGGCGTGGGTGCCCAGAGTTGTTGCATGTCGTAGTCGTACCAGGCTTCACCACCATCGAAACCGAGCTCAGCGGCTGCATCAATCAAATCTGAGAACCCCAATCTGTAGCGACCTGGATGGGCAAGAATTGCAATCCCACCCGCTTCATGAATGGCTTTGCGGACCTCTCCGGCCCTCAGAGGTGCACCAACCGCAGCATCGCCGCTGGAGTAAGGCAACAAAGCGGTATGTCCTGGAGTGAAGCCCAGAGCTAAGACGTGGACCAAACAACCACGCAGGATGCAACTAATTTCCATCCCACTCCATAGGGTCGGGGTGCTCTCGCCCCGATCCCGGGCCTGATTCAGCCAATCGACCATCGGTTTGTAGGCAGCGATCGAGTGGTGATCGGTCACCGCAATGTGAAGCAGTTTTCGGACAGTTGCTTGTTCAATCAGTGCGATGGGTTCCAGGCTTCCGTCGCTGCAAATGGTGTGGCAATGAAGATTGATGCGTTCTGGACAGCTCTCAGGTCCGACCGTGTTCAGAACAGCCCGCAGTGGGTGCTGGTCATGCGTCACTGGCTGACTCCTGCGCGAGCGCTGCTTCGCGCAGACGTCGCCAGCGGGCATAAAACTGAATGGTTCCGGCCATGAACACCACGAGTCCAACGGTTAACCAGGTTGCTGCTCCTGTGGGGAACTGGGTCTTGAAGACCACCAGCATCACCACGAGGACGAGCAACAGGGTTGGCAGCTCGTTGAGAGCACGGAGTTGCCTTCCGCTCCACTGGCAGACCCCAGCCTGCAGTTGCCCCATGAGTCGATAGCAGAACACGTGATAGGCCAGCAACAAGCCCACAAATCCGAGCTTTGCGTGCATCCAGCCTTGCTGCAGCCAGGACGGTTGCGTGATCAACAGACCTGCAGCCATCGTCACTGTGAGGATCAGTCCAGGTGTGGTGATGATGTTGGCCAGTCGCCTTTCCATAACGGCGTACTGGGCTTTGAAGGCTTCGCGAACAGGTGACGACTCCTCTTCCGCTTCAACGTGATAGATGAACAGTCGAACGAGATAAAACAGACCCGCGAACCAGACCACCACGCCAACGATGTGAAGGGTCTTGAACCACAGGTAAGCCTCAGGAGGAAGCGTCAGTGTCATGACCCCATCAATTTCATCTCGACAATAGAAAGCCGCTAGCTGAGCGAGTCAAGAAACTGTTGCGCGTTGGAGTAATGCGTTTCCATCACGTCGGGTGCCATGCGATCAAGATTTCGAGTCATCATCGCCAATCTTGGTTGTGAACGAAAAAAGTCTTCATGACGATGAATAAAACTCCAGAACAAGCCATCCCATATCCCACACCACTCTCCGGGTTTGTAGTCAGACATTTTGCGAACGTAATTTGATCCTGATAAGTAAGGTTTGCTCGTAAAGATTCCACCATCGGCAAACTGACTCATTCCATAAATATTGGGAACCATGACCCAATCGTAAGCATCCACGAATAGTTCCATAAACCAGGTGTAGATGCGAGTGGGATGGAAACCACAAAGAAGCATTATGTTTCCGAGAAGCATCAAGCGCTCAATGTGATGACAATATCCAGTGTTGAGGGCGCGTTTAATTGCATCGTCAATAGGTGGAAGTCCTGTGGTCCCTTGGTAAAATGCATCTGGAATAGGCCGATCATCAAAGTTCCAAAAATTGCTGTTGCGCATCGTTACTCCATGGCGCAGATACATAGCAGCCATGAATTCACGCCAACCAATGATTTGCCTCAGAAACCCTTCCAGAGAATTCAGGGGGATCTCACTC
Source organism: Synechococcus sp. CC9311 (assembly GCF_000014585.1). NCBI lineage: Bacteria > Bacillati > Cyanobacteriota > Cyanophyceae > Synechococcales > Synechococcaceae > Synechococcus > Synechococcus sp. CC9311. The sequence goes on from NC_008319.1 coordinate 1,240,637, forward strand.
GTTTCTGCAACTGCGAGCGTTTGGTTGAGAACCTGCTGGGGAGTAAGCAGTCCGAGGTTGAGCATCGGCGTTAAAACGCTATGCCACATCACGCGGTGCTTTGAGCTGATGGCATCTTCAAAGGTTCCGAAACCAGAAAGTCTCTGTTCCAAAAAGGTGTCAAGCCATTGTTTTGCTGATCGGTGATCAACGGGTAAATCAATCGATGGTTCTTCAGGAACATTGATTCCTTTGGGAAGTTTTTTACGGTTATCGGCGTCATAACTCCAACGCCCACCGACAGGAGCTCCCTGATCATCGATCAAAACCCCTAAGCGCTTGCGCTGCATTTGATAGAAATTGGCCATCATTGGTTTGCGTCGGCCATTGAAATGTTCATCCATTACTTCGGTTGGTGTCAGTAACATCGGAGTGGGCAGAACATTGAGAACGCAATGGCGCCGTTCCAAGGTGTTTCTGACTCTTTTGCTTAATAAATCATCGATTGGATTCACCAAGTAAAATGTTTTATATCCAGAATCGACTAGTTGGTTGAGAAGATCTGATGTTTGCTGATTTTGCTTGGGTGTGAGTGTAAAAACGCTAAAACCTTTTAACTCAAGATGCTTTTGATAGGCAAGCATCGATTCTTGATGCAACTGGAGCTTGCGTGGGTGGATCGTGAGCGGCCATTGAGGATCACCTCCGAGGATCAAGCCGTCTGCAATCAAGGCGATGCTTCTGTTGTCACAAATTCCGGGATGGTGTTCGAAAAGCTGATGGGGAAAAACAAGCGTGATTTCCATAACGTCTTATCCGGCTTCTCCCGCTAGTCGGCAGGCACGCCGTCCGAGCGCTGTGGCTGGGATGCGATCCACCAGTCCGCCTCGTGGGCTGAGCTGCTGGTTTCGGCAGTCCATCACGACACGCTCCCGATGCCCTTGTTGATCTTCCAGGCGCATGCGCAGTTGCCAGTGATTTTTAGCGCTGCGGGTGATCTCATCGGCGCACACCACACCCGTGCACAGGCCCGGTGCCGCCAAGGCACGATCAGGACTGATCAGAGAGATGGCGACTGCGATCAAAACAGTGAAGATCAGTTTTGTGGCTTGAAAGCAGCGTTTCATGCCATGTCCTCACCTGCCATCGCCATATTGTCCTCATCCATTTCCTGTGGATGAAAATAGGCACGGATCTGCTTCGCCAGCGAGAGACCAACTCCGGGGGCTTGATGCAGTTGGTCCACGCTGGCCAGCTGAATGGCGTCAATCGATTGAAAGTGGGCCAATAGATCACGCACGCGTTTAGGCCCTAACCCTGGAATGTCAGATAGCCGAGAGCGCTTCATCCGCTGGCCTCGCTGCTGTCGATGGAAGGTCACTGCGAAGCGATGCGCTTCATCGCGCAACCGCCGCAACAAAGACACTCCAAGTTGATCTGGTTCGCTCTCGAGGGGCTGCTTTGCTTCTGGGAGGAAAATCTCTTCTCGTTGTTTGGCCAACGAACAGACCACAAGATCCTCATGCAGATCCAGCTCGCGTAAGGCCTCCATCACTGCGGATAACTGCCCCTTGCCGCCATCAATCATCACGACATCGGGCCAATCGTGGAGTCCATCCATGTTCAGGCTGCTACTGGATTGACGCCGAACCTGATCCAGGTCAGCGCCTTCAGCTTTAACGCGGGCCCATTTTCGAAAGCGCCTGCGCATGATTTCTGCCATGGCCATGAAGTCATCGCTGTGGCCGGCTTGAATACTGCTGCTTTGGATTTTGTAACGGCGGTAATGCTGCTTGGCAGGAAGTCCGTCAATAAAGACCACCTGTGAGGCCACAGCATCACTGCCCTGAATATGACTGATGTCATAACCCTCGATTCGTCTTGGAGGTGTAGCTAATTCAAGAAGTTGAGCGAGATCCTCATTCGCTAAGGCTTGCTGTTCCTGGCTCTGTCGAGCCCTGCCAAGTTCAAATTCAGCGTTACGCATCACCAAATCAATCAGGTCTGCTTTTTGACGCCTTTGGGGATGCAACACCTGAACTTTGCGCTCTCTTTGTTCGCTGAGCCATTCAGCAATCAAGCGTTGTTGAGGAAGCTCGTGCTGCACTAAAACTTCTGGAGGAATCTCAACAGCATCAACCTGGCTGTAGTGCTCTTCAATCACCCGCTGAAGGATTAATCCCGCCTGTAAATCTGTTGCATCTGCCGCGAAACCAAGTCTCCCCACAAGTTTTCCAGCACGCATCTGAAACAATTGAATGGCAGCAAAATGATCGTCTTGGGCAACAGCCAAAACATCTCTACTTACTGATGCATCCGGCAAACTCATTTTCTGATCAGCTGTTAATTGATCAATTCCTTGAAGTTGATCCCGTATTCGCGCAGCAGATTCAAAATCAAGTCTCTCGGCGTAGCGTTCCATTTGCTGGTTCAGGAGTTGCCTGAGTTCATCACTTCGCCCCTGAAACACCATCGCAACTTTGCGTAAAATTTGGTGATAATCCTCAGAGCTAACCTTCTCCTGACAAACTCCTGGACAACGGCCAATCGAATAATTAAGGCAGGTGCGATTTGGATAAAGTGGTCGTGGGCGTTGGCGTAGTGGAAAGACACGTTTTACAAGAAAGAGGGTTCTTCTCAGTAAGCCCACATCCACATAAGGTCCATAAAACCGATCAAGTGGGCTTCGAAACCTTCGACGTCTAGTAATAAAAATTCGGGGGTAGTCTTCGCTCCAGGTAATGCATAGATAGGGATATTTTTTATCGTCTTTCAGCAGCACGTTGAAGTGTGGTTGCTGGTTTTTGATGAGATTCGATTCCAGAGCAAGCGCTTCAGCCTCGCTATCCGTGACAATGAATTCGATTTCGCAGATTTGCCGCACCATCAAGCGGATGCGTGGACTCAGGTCATGGCTGCTGCGAAAGTAGCTTCGAACCCTGCTGCGCAAGGTTTTTGATTTTCCGACGTACAGCAATCGATCGTCTGCATCGCGCATGAGATAACAGCCCGGCTCAGTGGGGATGTCTTTCAGGCGCTGTTCCAGGCGCTCCGGTTGCTCTAGCAAAGGACGCTGCATGCGTTGAATCTAGAGACCCTGCGCTGCATAGGATCCGATTAGTCCTTCATGGCTGATGCGCGCTCTCTACCCGGGCAGTTTTGATCCACTCACCCTTGGTCATCTCGATTTAATCGAGCGTGGTTGCTCCTTATTCGGAGAAGTGGTTGTTGCTGTTCTCCAGAACCCAGGTAAGTCTCCAGCTTTCAGCCTTGATCAACGGTTGGAGCAAATCACTCAGGCCACCTCCCATTTGCAAGGGGTCACGGTGACCAGCTTCAACGGCCTAACCGTGAACTGCGCTCGAGAACACCATGCTCAGTTGATCCTGCGTGGATTACGAGCGATGAGTGATTTTGAATACGAACTCCAGATTGCCCATACCAATCGATCTTTGGACTCAGAATTTGAGACGATTTTTCTCAGTACTGCAGCCCACTACAGCTTTTTGAGCAGTTCCGTTGTGAAAGAAGTGGCTCGATTTGGTGGACGTGTGGAACATATGGTTCCGGCGGTGGTGGCGGAAGACCTCAAGAGGTTCTTTAATTCGGCTTTATAAGCCAGTTGCGATGAGCGAGATCCAGTTCTCCGTGCTCGACCAGCTCGATCAGCTCGAGGAAATTGTTCTCGAAGGTAGTCGCATTCCTTTTAGTGGCGGAAGGCTAGTCAATGAGCAAGATGCCGTCGAGATCCTGGATGGCGTTAGAGAGTCGCTGCCCGGGCAGGTCGCTCAAGCTGATCAGTTGCTGCAAAAGAAGGACGAATTCATCACCTCAGCGCGCAGCCAGGCTGACGAAATTGTCCAAAAAGCCCAGCTTCAGCGCGAACAGCTTGTGAGTGCCGCTGCGGTTCGGCAGGAAGCTGAACGTCAAGTTAATGAGATGAGAGATCAAGTTCGCCAGCAGTGCGAACAGCTCCTTCAGAGTTCTCGCCAGCAGGCCGCTCAAATGGAGCACGAAATGCAGTCCAAGCAGGTCCAGCTGGAGCAGCAATATGCAACGCGTCGTCAACAGTTAGAGCAGGAGGCTCTGCAACGTCGTCAACAACTTGATCAGGAAGCTCTCGAACTCAAGCGCCAATTGGCTGAGCATCATGAGCGAAGTCGACAGCAGTCAGCTCAGGAGCTAGAGCAAATCCGCAATGAAGGGGTCAAACTCCAGAAAGAGGCTCAAACGGAAGCTGAGCGGATTCATCACGATGCACTTCAGTTCCGTCAGCAGACGCAACAGCAGTGTGAGTCTTTGATTCAGCGCACACGTCAAGATGCAGCCTCTGTTCAAGACGGTGCCAACCGCTACGCCGAGCAAACCCTGGGCGAACTAGAGCAACGACTTAAAGAGATGGCGCAAGTGGTTTTGGCTGGGCGCCAGGAACTCGTCAAAATTCAAATGATTCGTCCCGATAGTTCCGCAGCTGAGACAGAAGGCCCTGAAGCAAAAAATCGTCAGGGTAAAGCCGTCTCGATGAACAAAGCACGTCGCGCAGCTTCCCGTCTTAGATCGATGAAGGGCACGGGCTGAGGCTGTACACGGTCCTCAAGATCTGGCCGATCGTTGCGTTGGGTCGGCTCGCACCATTTGAGATCATGCTCAAGTAGCGCGGCCCGTCGTTCGTTTGGAGAATTCCTGAAATCGAGCGCACCCCTCGGATCGTTCCTGTTTTCCCCCAAAATTTGCCTTGGATCGGTGAGCCGATGAAGTAATTGCGCAGTGTTCCTCTCTGTCCAGCAATCGCCATCGAGGCTTGGTAGTAAGAGGCGTAAGGGTGTTGATCCATCCGCATCAACAACGCAGCGATGGTCTGACTTGACACACGGTTGTTGCGCGAAAGCCCACTGCCGTCTGCAACCCTGAGCCCCTCCACGGAGATCCCTTGTTGTTGCATCCAACGATGTGCCGCCGCAGATGCCGCTCTCACATCCCATTGGTCAGCAGCTTGTCTCAGCAAGACTTCTGCCGTGAAGTTATGACTTTCAGTGTTGGCAAGGCTCATCAAGGCATGCATCGGAGCAGAGGTCTCTTCATGCAGCACGATTTGATCGTCGCTTTGTTGTGGCTGTTGGCTGTCGCGAATCGGTTGCACTTGTTGAACCTGGATGGATCCGCCGCGACGTTTAACCTCTTTCTTGAACAACGTCTCTAACCGCCTGTAGGGATCGCTCACAGCACCTCCCAGAGCGTTACTGGTTAGGGCGAGGCGAGTGATTGGGGCTCCATAGGCATAGGCGCGATCTGAGGGGTGCCAATCGTTTGGCCACCAATTTTGGCGAGGTTCTTCCTGCACCATCAAATTCACGGAACCAGCCGAGGCTCCCCGTGCTCCTCCCTGTCCCATAGCGGCCATGGCAAAACGCTGTAAACCAGCAATTCCAAGATCAGGATCTCCTTGCCCCTTGAGCTCAAGGGTGCCATCAGCCCGTTGGACTAACTGAGTACGCAAGCGGAAATCTGGGCCTAATCGGTCGAGGGCGAAGGCCGTACTGATGAGTTTTTGGTTAGAGGCTGGAATGCGTGCCATCGCACCATTCACGTCACCAAGCAAATCACCATTGCTGTTTACCACTGAAACGCTCCAAGACCTGGCAATGGGAGCGAGCAAGCGATTCAGAGCTTGCTGCAGAGGTGCACAGGAGCGTCCTCTCTGCTGGAGATCGGGAAGAGGCTGGTCGGACGGCGGTGGTGGAAGGGTTAGCAGCGGAGGCTGCTCGGCCCTAGCGGGGATTGAGGCTGCAGTGCTTGACGCCAGGGTTAGGACAAGGAGAGCTGCTTTCATTGCACCTTCACACCACTTACCGTTCCATTCAGGCGGTAAAGCGCACCTTCAAGTTCTACGGGTGTGCCGACTTTCAACTTGGTTCCGGCGAGAACCACCCCGGATTTTGACACCGTTGCATCACCTTGAAGTACAAAGCGAGCATTCAATGTGCCAACAGTTGCTCTGTTTGGATCGGGTGCCGTCACGACTGATCCATCGGGTTGAACCGCCGCTAGCACACGGTTGATGTCGTCGACGCGAATCAACTTGACGCTTCCGGAGGGCTGATTCCGAATGATGATGCTCGCCCGTCCTGAAGAAAGTGCTTCCTGGACCAATGCGTCAGGGTCTGCTGCACTCACACGACGGACGTCGACCATGATCTGAACGGTTTTTACCGAACCGTTCGCTTTTGCAAACGTATTAGAGAGTTTGGGACTCCAAAGCACCCCACCAACGGCCATGAGACCAATCAGTCCAGCAGTGACATCGAGAACTGACACCCCTCGTAATCGGTCTCTTAATGCCATACCCATTCCGATCACTTGGCCACAGTAAAAGCGATATTCAGGAACATCAACTACTTAGATCCTCGATGAAACGGTCGACTGCCCCTAATTGGCGTCCAAGACTGTCACTTTCACCATTGAGTGCCATGTCAATGGCCTCTGCGTCTGGTTTTGAGGGCATCGTTCCCAAGAACCGATAACCATCAGGATCCGCTTTAAACAGATGCCACATCTCCACTTCGGTTTGCAGGAGTGCCCCTTCAGCCAGCGGTTCTAAGTGGAAAGCAGACCGCCATATCGAGAGAAACCCTTTGCGTCTGGCCCTAGCGACACTGCCTATACCCACACCAGCGTCTTCAAGCTTTCCATTGAGAAGAACCACCGTTCCCTGCCAGCTTTTGCAGATCTGTTCGACCATCTCGTAATCACTTGGTTGCGGCCCAATGGCCAAGAGCAATCGACCTGTGATTTCGGGATCCTCGGAAAGCATTAGATCCTTGAGGGCAAAGCAGTGAGTCGCCAGTTCGCTGCTTTCTCGCTGAGCCAGGGCCGCTGACCCTGCATCAGGCCAGCCCAACACCACGTCGTGTCCTGCATCCTCCAATGCTTTGGCTAGTCGCAAAGCTGGTTTTAAAACCCTTAGGCCTTCGAAGCGCCAGGTCACGGTCCAGCGTCGTTGCTGACGATCGCTCAGTGCTTTCTTGAGGGAGGCGAGGGTCATCGACTCGGCCTGTACAAGATCGGCAGGAAGGGTGACGGACAAACTCAACTCGATGGGAGTGCTGCGCGGAGAGTACCTAGATGTCAGGCGAGATTGTGGTTCATGCGATCAATGGCGTTTTGAATCCGATCGTTGATTTCAGTCAAGGTTGCAGGGTTAATCCAGTAGCCAAGACTGAGCCGAAGCCCCGATCGCCTCCATAAGGGATCCACGCCCATCGCTTTAAGGATGGGGCTGTCACTATCTCGGCCGGAGGAGCATGCACTCCCACTACTGGCTGCGATTCCTTCACGATCCAGGGCTCGTACCAAGGCACGACCCGACATCGGTTGACCGTGGCGATCGGAGACCAGCATTGAGAGATGGTGCGGTAGACGTTCCGTGGGATGCCCATTGAGACGGATTGCATCGTTTTGGCAAAGCAGGGCTAACAAGGCATCGCGCACGGAAGCGATCCCTGATCCTGATAATTCGATTTGATTCGCCTGACAAGAAGCGATGTCACGGAATGCTGCAGCCATTCCTTGAGCTAAGACCGGGCATTCGGTGCCGGCTCGCAGGCCATTCTCCTGTTCGCCGCCGGCAAATAAGGGCTGGATCCGTTCAGCGATCTCCTGTCTGAAGAGCAACAAACCGATGCCTCTTGGACCGCCACACTTGTGTGCTGAGGCCGTTAGGAGATCAACTGGAAGCTCATTCCAATTCGGGCAACCCTGGCTCAAGACTTGGGTGGCATCGGTGTGAAACGGAATGCGCTTCGAACGACATGCCTCTCCCACGACCTGGATCGGTTGAAGCGTTCCGACTTCACTCTGACCCCAGATCAAGGAGACGATTTTGGTTGGAGCTTGCAGTAATCGATCCAGATGTTCCATTTGGATCTTTCCAAAGGCATCCACGGGCCATTCTTCAATCGTCCATCCGCATGCAACCAATTGCTGAGCAGCTGCCGCAACAGCAGGGTGTTCTACAGAAGAGATCACCAATCTGCCTGGTGACTGGGTTTTGGCGAGTCCAATCAGGGCTAGATGGGCTGACTCAGTGGCACCAGAGCAGAACAAGATGTCTGATCGGTCAGCTCCCAGGCTGTTGCTGATGGAAAGGCGCGCACGTTCGAGTGACTCAGCAGCATCACAGCCGATGCGATGAAGGCTTGAAGGATTGCCCCAACTCTCCTGTTGCGCCCTGATCATGCAAGAGATCACGCTCTCTCTTAGGGGAGCGGTGGCACACCCATCCAGATAAAAGTAGGGGTGTTCAGGGCCTGTCATCGCGCTTAAAGCGGGACAGGGTTCGCTTTTCGAGGGAATCGCCAGCAAGGTTGATCATGGCGTCAAGAGATGTTGACGACAAAAATTCTTGGACCTGCGCTTGTGCTTCATCGCGTAAGCAATCGTCAGGTTGATTGCAGTTGTCTTTGCAATCGTTCGCACAGTCCAAGCTGTTCTCGGCCTGCGTTGATGGCGTGGAGGCATCAGCGCCAGATAGCGTTGATCGTCCAACAGCTGCCGCTGTAGTGAGCTGTTCTGGTCCTGGCTGTGGCAGTAATTCAGGATTTAGAACTCCATCAAAAACTGATACGGCGGGTCCGGTCATAAAAACGGAGCCCTTGGGATCAGGCCAGCTGATCTCGAGTGGTCCGCCTGGAAGTTTCACCGTGGCCTCTGATTCCGATAAACCGAGCAGAGATGCGGCCACGAGTGTGGCGCAGGCACCCGTACCACAAGCCAGGGTTGGACCCGCTCCACGCTCCCATACACGGATCTCAAGGGTGTGCTGATCGATCACTTCTAGGAAGTGAACATTGGTTTTGGCTGGAAACAAAGAATCGACCTCCAGCGCCGATCCCCATGCGTCAAAGGGAATGGATTTGAGGTCTTGCACGGGCACAACCACATGAGGATTGCCCATCCCGACAGCCGCAAGCTGAAGGGTGCTGCCCTGGAGATCGATCTCTCCTTGTGGAAGTCCAGACCGTCCTTGCGGAAGATTTGTCGGAACTTGGTCGGAATTAAGGAATGGCTTCCCCATATCAACTCGTATCTGTCCGTCTTCACACAGTTCAGGGACGATGACGCCTGCCATGGTTTCCGTTCTCCAGGTCCGTCCTGGCTGATCACCATCGCTATCAGCCAGAAAACGGGCTAAGCAGCGAATGCCATTGCCACACATCTCTGCTTCGCTTCCATCCGCATTGAAAATCCGCATCCTCAGTTCTTCGCCATGCTCTGGAGGCAGGGCCAAAATCAAGCCATCGCCTCCGATCCCAAAGCGCCGATCACAGAGCTGGCGCACCCAATTTGGATCTGGTTCTGCGATGTTGAGGGGAAGTTGCCCAGCACGACCTTCCAACAGTACGAAGTCATTGCCTAAACCCTGATACTTGCTGAATTGCAACATCTCCTCAATCTCTTGTCTGAAACTGGTTTGCTTGAAAGGCGCCAAGGCCAGCATCTATGCCCATTACGATTCGTTAAAAGTGATATTTGATCATCATATTCGACTCTAGTGCTTAACAATCCCAGCCCTTAGAGGATCGTTTACAAGGCTCTCTACTTCTAGTCGTGTTTCTGCTGAAGAGGCTAAGGCTCGCCTCAAAGCCTTGCAGCCACTTCTCAGGCCTGTCAAACGCCGCAGTCATGCTGAAAAAATCAGCGCCAAACATGGAAGAGGATTTAGAAGAATTAGGTCTTTACTCTTACGACTCCTTGGCTGGGCTTGTTGAGAATTTTTTATGGAGTCAAGCACCGAGCATTTACGTCTAATAGTTAGGCATCATTAGGTTCCTATAATGATCTGTCTGCAGTAATTCAATGGAGTTCCACGGATCTTTGCTTCAGCTAAAGGCTGCTGTTGAAAAACTTGGTGTGCCTTGTCATTGGGAGCACCGACACGATTTCGAATCTGCTTTTTTTGACGACGAGGTCAGTAACCTCAAATTGAATTGGTGGCCTTCCACAGGCGTAATCCAAATGGTTGGTGACCCAGAAGTACGAGAGGAAATGTGGAATCGCCTACTAAAGGCTTTAGATCTCTGATGCTCCCCCTCGTCGCTGGCTCTTAAACGCCAACTTCCTCCTTATCGCCAGCTCGCATCAGACAATCCTCAAGAGGAAAGACGGTGTGGCAAGGCTGCTGAAGTAGTTAAGTAAAGCAATGTCTTTCATGCTTTTCTTTTGGTCAGTGCTCCTCGAAGGATTGGCGCGTGTTGTTTTGTGGATGTTGATTGATTTATACGCGATCTAAACAGTTCGTCTAAGCCCAGACAATCAGGACGAGGAAGGTGCTGATCGTAAATGACACAACAGACCCCAGGAAGTTTAATACGTATTTCCCTAGAAGTAGGTTATGTATCAGCGTTAGGTTCTGGTTTTGGAAGATTGCTTTCACACATCACTCTTAAAAAGATAACTAAGGATCATGTTGGCGGTGCTGCGAGGGAGTCTTACTCAGGCTTAACTCCCTTGAACCAAGTTTTACCGCTGTTTTGATTGTTTCTGGCTCGGAGCGTTTCCTACACAGAGACCACAAAGATCTAGAGGGAGAGGTTGACTCGCGCGCCCGATTGATGGCTCACAGTTTGCTTGAGTTGATCAAGGGATGGGAGCCGCTTGTACTGATCACGCGGGTGTCGTACATGTTCAATAGCTTGGATGATCAGCAAGATCTGCATAACTGTTTTGAGCGGATCAGTGGATCTAGGAAGGATGCCAAGAGCGTTGGTCAGGTTGGATTGAGCTTCGTCTCATCATTTTCTCAGATTTCTCATCGGTCTCTCAGCTCATTATCAGGCCTCTTTAGGCAAAGATTAATTGAAGTGCGCTTAATTATAAACGATCAATCGTTTACACGACGATGGACGGATGGCTTCAGGACTCTCAAAAGTATTGGTCAGTGAGATTTTATAGTGACCCAAACATCATAAATGACGATGCACGCGTTCTTGTGGATCATGGTCGAGAGATGCCCTATGGACAGCCTGCTCTTCTTTTGTCACGCCGATATATGAGGTACGAGGACGCTGTAAGTCTCTGGAAACATCTTTTACGTGGTGGTTGGGAAGAGACAAATGCTATTTGGTGAGGCTCGCTTATAGATTTAGCTGATTTCGCAAAAAGATCCTGATTTTGAATAAATAACCCACAGTCCATTGTTGTTGTCAGTGTCTTCGTTTAATAGTTTTTAGTTAGTAGTTCTTTATTCCAACTGGTCCAAAGTTCTTCTCATCGTGTCCAAATCAACTGAGCCATAGATACCAGAGATGCTTGTATTGCTTGGACTGTGGCCAAATAACTTACGAATGGCCCTCTCATTCAGATTCTTCGTGCTCAGACACGATGCTGCCCAGTCACGTGTTGCTTTGGGTGACACGCCGATGATGTCACTCCAATGCATTCCTTCCGCCCAACGCGCTCTGTTTGGGTTGTAAGCCCAAGGGAATATCAAGCCAGAGTGATCCATAGAGAGCTCGCTTTCAATGCGAAGGATCTCCATCAGCTTGTGATGGATCGGGATAGTTCTCTGTCTGAATTCGTTCTTCAGGGGCCTTGTCTCATGCCCCTTGAAGCTGATTGTTCCCTGGTTCAGGTCAATGTCTTCCCATCGGAGTCCTGCTGCTTCTGAGGCATGACTGCCTGTCCATCTGAGTACATGCCAGAGCAGTTGATGGTGCTTCGGCAGGTTCTGCCATCTTTCATCGGCTTGGTCCAGTCTCACCACCTGCTTCACCACGGCCTTGCCCCTGACCCTTTTGGTCAAGCCTTCAATCGGATTGCTGTTGATCCAGCCCTCATCCACGGCCACATTGAACAAGCCAGAGAGATACCTAAGGCGTGTCTTGGTGGTGCTGGCTGCTGTGGTCGTTAGTAGGTGATGCCTGTAGCTCAGAGCGTCATCTCTGGTTAGTGCCGTAATGAATTGCTTTTGGCAGTGCTCCATCAGCTTTCCCAAATGCCTTTCCCACTCCTTTTTTGTGGATGGTGCAGGGCTCTTCATCAGGGTTGCGAGGGTTAGAAGGTCATCAGGTGTCTTGGGCGGCTTGCAGGTCCCCTCCAGGTCTTTTTCAGGTCGGCCGGGGAATTCTTGTTGGTAGCGAGGGGTGATGGTGCCTAGGTCATCAGGGAACAGGCCCCTCCACGGCACTACTGACAGAAGCTTCTGGTCTGGCGTTTCCTGCTGGCCTTTGGCCTCCCTGATGAGCTGATCGGTCTCCTCAAGGAACACGAGAGCGTTTCTCTTTGCCTCACCCAGTGTTTTGCCCGCCTTGCGTCGCCATGTCGAGCACCCGATGGCGCCTCTGAGCTTTGGAGGGACAGATCGGATGAAATACCAGCCATCCCTGCCTTTCCTTCGGGTGATGTAGCGAGGGTTAGAGGAAGTGGTCTTAGGCAAGGACCAGTCCCCCATTCTCTTTTTGATGTAAAGCCAGTTGGATTAGATCTGCTTTTCTGTGACGATTGGGACTAACTCCCGCAGCCGCTTGGAGCTGCTTGATGGTCAGATCACTGAGACCCGCATGTGACCGATGTACACATGTAGTGGCAGATTTGGTGTACATAATCTTGCCAACCCCCACATGTAGTGCTGCTGATGGTTGTGGCGTTGTTCCTGATGTCGTTGATGATTTTGGTTGTGATTGGTGATGACCTCTTAGCTCGTTAATCACCCAGCAGCTGGCCTTCAAGAGCTTGATGAGAGCCGCGATGAAGAGCTCTATTGGCTGGACCCTGTTCATCGTTGAGCGGGTTGCGTCGGGACTCAATGCTTTGGGTGTTGGATCAACCGGCGCTGCTCTGGCTGCCCTGTGCCTTTGACAAGATTCTATGCCCAGTTGTTGGTCAATGGCAAATATTCAAGCGTGATCAAGCCTCTCGTGTCTTATGCTCCGAATCTTGCTGAATTGCAGCATGAAATGTCCGACGCCTCTCTGATCTATGGAGCCAAGTTCCTTTGATCCGAGCTTGCCCAGCATTCGCTTGCTGCAGACATGGATTCGTGAAAAGAAAATTCTTAGTCTTGAATTATCCGAGGGACGTCGGCTGATTGGAGTGCTGATCTGGCAAGACCAACATTGTTTGGCGCTGCAACCCTCTGATTCTGATGACCCGGTTTTGATCAGTCGTTCCGCCATGCTGCTGGTCCGGCCTTTGCCCCGAGGCCTTTGAAAACAGCATTTGTGTCACGATCTGTCCAAATGGTCCTTTGCCGTGACGGCTTTCTCGTCCCCATCCTCCAACGCAGCCTCTTCGGCCACTGATCGCTATCAACCCCTTGCGCTCGAAGAGAGATGGCAAGCGCTTTGGAAGGAACAGCGTCTCTATGAAACGCAGGACCCGAAGCCAGGCCAGCGAGCCTTTTATGCGTTGTCGATGTTTCCTTATCCCTCGGGAACGCTTCATATGGGCCATGTCCGTAATTACGTGATTACGGATGTGATTGCACGGGTGCAACGGATGCGGGGTGATGCAGTGCTTCATCCCATGGGGTGGGATGCCTTTGGTTTACCCGCTGAAAATGCCGCAATCGAACGGAAGATCGAACCAGGTGTTTGGACAGACAGCAATATTGCTCAGATGCGAGGCCAGTTGGGTCGCCTGGGGTTATCGATCGATTGGGATCGCGAAGTAGCAACGTGCCATAGCGATTACTACCGTTGGACGCAATGGCTGTTCCTGGAACTGCATGCCGGCGGACTTGCCTATCAAAAAGATGCCACTGTCAATTGGGATCCCGTTGATCAAACGGTGCTCGCAAATGAGCAAGTGGATGCGGATGGTCGCTCCTGGCGTTCTGGAGCGTTGGTGGAAAAACGGGACTTGCGCCAATGGTTTTTACGCATCACGGATTACGCCGATGCCCTACTTGATGATCTCGATCAACTTCAGGGCTGGCCTGAACGTGTCCGCACAATGCAAGCCAATTGGATTGGCCGTTCCATTGGTGCGGAGATCGATTTCCAAGTGGAAGCCCATCCAGGCACTTCAATCACCGTTTTCACAACGCGACCAGACACATTGTTTGGAGTGAGCTATCTAGTTTTAGCTCCTGATCATGCCCTTGTTGATCAACTCACCACAAGTGAAGAACGCATTTCGGTGACTGCATTCAGGGATCTCATGGCTGAACTGAGTCAAGATGAGCGAACGTCTGATGATCAACCAAAACGAGGAGTTCCTACAGGTGCTGTTGCTATCAATCCAGCCAATGGGAAATCGATTCCCATCTGGATTGCTGACTATGTGCTGGCCGATTACGGAACAGGCGCTGTCATGGGTGTACCAGCCCATGACGTTCGAGATTTCTCATTCGCTCGACAACATGAATTACCTGTTCAAAGAGTGATTGAAGTTTCAGGTACCAATGAACATGTTAATGACGGTGAAGCCTGGGCAGGACCAGGCACCCTGATTCATAGTGCTGGCTTCAGTGGTTTAAGCAATGATGAGGCTAAAACTGCGATTACCAATCATGGGGCCGAAAACGGTTGGGCTCGGGCTAAGCGTCAATACAGACTTCGAGATTGGCTGATCTCTAGGCAAAGATATTGGGGGTGTCCAATTCCAATCATTCATTGTGATGATTGTGGGGCTGTTCCGGTTCCCCGCGATCAGCTTCCTGTGGAATTGCCAACTGGAATTGATCTGAAAGGAGCTGGAGGATCACCACTCGCTCGTGCGGAGGATTGGGTCAGTGTCACCTGTCCTAAATGTGGAAAACCAGCTCGGCGTGAGACCGACACGATGGACACCTTTATGTGTTCATCGTGGTATTACCTTCGATTTGCCGATCCTCATAATCGAGATCTTCCATTTAATGCAACTTCTGTGAATCGCTGGTTGCCGGTAAAGCAGTATGTGGGGGGAATTGAACATGCAATTCTTCACTTATTGTATGCGCGTTTTTTTACTAAGGCATTAAATGATCGTGATTTACTGCAAACAAAGGAACCCTTTGAACGTTTGCTAACGCAAGGCATGGTGCAGGGCACCACCTACCGCAATCCAAGAACTGGTCGTTATATCTCCCCGGCGGCGGTCAAAGACGAATCCAATCCCCTCGATCCGGATGATGGTGGACCGTTAGAAGTTTTGTTTGAAAAAATGTCCAAGTCGAAGCACAACGGTGTGGATCCTGCCGCTGTGATCGATCGTTATGGCGCCGATACTGCTCGGATGTTCATTCTTTTCAAAGCGCCTCCTGAAAAGGATTTGGAATGGGATGACGCTGATGTAGAGGGCCAATTCCGTTTCTTGCAGCGTCTTTGGCGTTTGGTTGATTCGGAGGTCAACCATGACGGAGTCTCCCCTGCAACGGGCGAATCAGACAGTGACATTCGTCGTGCTGTGCATCAGGCCATTAAGGCCGTTAGCGAGGATCTCAGCGATGACTTTCAGTTCAACACAGCGATTTCAGAGCTGATGAAGCTCAGCAACTCCCTTTCCTCTGGCTTGGCGCAAGCCTCGCCTGGCGTTCGGCAGGAAGCGATGTCAGCTCTTGTGCGCTTATTGGCGCCATTTGCACCGCATCTGGCCGAGGAGTTTTGGCAACGACTCGGCGGTGAAGACAGTGTTCACTGTCAGCCATGGCCTGACCATGACCCAGAGGCCTTGGTCTTGGCGTCCATTGAAGTGGTAATTCAGGTCAAAGGAAAGGTACGGGGATCGATGTCCGTAGCCGCTGACTGCAGCAAGGAAGAACTAGAGAGGTTGGCTCTTGCCAGTGATGTGGCCCAACGCTGGCTTGAAGGCAAGCCCCCTAGACGAGTGATTGTGGTTCCAGGAAAGCTCGTCAACCTGGTGCCGAGCTCCTAACCGTTCAGCCTTTGCTGAAGCGCATTGATGCTGGATGATCCCAGCTTCCCTGTGCCACGTATCCACGATTGTTGCCAGTGAGATGCCGCAGGATCCAGAAAATGGCCTCATCGGTGCCTGACCCAATGGCCTTTTGGATTTCCACGGCAGATCTGGACACTCCGTCGGAAAGGACCTCCTCCACTTGTTTTTGCAAATTGAGAATGGCAGCAGCGGCTTTTTTGCCCGCTTCGACTCCTGGCTGGTGATAGGCATTCACATTGACCAATTCTCCGTATAAACCAACGGCCCGCTCAAACAAGGCGATCAGCGCTCCGAGACGGCGTGCATCAAAGCTACGCATGCTGATACTCAAGCTTTGACGACCTCCTTCCGTAAGCGCTGAGCGCGTTCCTTGCAGGAACCCATCAAGGAAGTCTCCAGGGCGTTCCCCTTCGATCGAAGGGATGTCATCCACATCACGCAGAACTTCGATGAACGTCACGAAGAAATTGTCGATGCCGTCACGCAGTTGCTGGACGTACGCGTGTTGGTCGGTTGATCCCTTATTTCCATAGACCGCGATGCCTTGATGCACTTCCTTGCCATCGCGATCAAGGTGTTTGCCGAGTGATTCCATCACCAGCTGTTGGAGATACCGACTGAAGACCTCGAGACGATCTCGGTAAGGGAGCACGACCATGTCGCGTTTGCCTTTGCCTTCACCAGCGGCATACCAGGCTGCTGCCATCAAAGCTGATGGATTGCGACGCACATCTGGACAGCGAGTGGCTTCGTCCATTTGGGCGGCCCCGGCCAAGAACCCACGGATATCGCAACCAATCAAGGCACCAGGAAGTAAACCCACAGCACTCGTGATGCTGGTGCGACCACCAATCCAGTCGAACATGTCGAAACGCTGGAGCCAGTTCTCTTTTTCGGCTTGCTGATCGAGCTTGCTGCCCGCCATGGTGACAACGACCGCCTGCTTTGCCCAACTGCCTCCGTGAGCTTCAAGACGATGTCTTGCCTGTTCCATGCCGAGGTGGGGCTCGGGTGTCCCCCCCGATTTGCTTACCGTGATTACCAATGTTGTACGGAGACGATCACCGAGGCCTGCAAGAACCCGGCTCATGCCATTGGGGTCCACGTTGTCGAAAAAGTGGAACGGAAGGCCTACTTGATGGTCCTGAAGAGCGCGAACCATGAGTAGAGGTCCAAGGGCACTGCCTCCGATCCCGATCCAAAGAACATCCGTAAAAGGTTGTCCGTTTGGAGCCTGAATGGATCCAGCAAGAATTGACTTGCCAAATTCATCGATGGCGTCGATTTCAGCAGAGATGCTTGCCCCAACCTGTTGATCGGGCGCTAACTGCGGCTGACGTAACCAATAGTGTCCAACCTGGCGTTGCTCATCTGCGTTTGCGATCGCACCTCCCTCTAAGTCCTCCATCGCCTTGAAAGCTTGTTCAAGTCGGGGAGTGAGCGTCTCGAGAGCAGAACTGTTGAGATGCATCCGACTGACATCGAGCCAAAGGCCGAGATCGTCGTGATACCAAAGCAAATCGCAAAAGCGTTGCCACTGGGTCTGGCTATCAATGGCGCTGAAATCCGGGAAGCTCATCTCTTGCGGAGAACCTTCGTCACCGAACCTATCCGTGATTGTCCGAGATGCCCACGAATTGGAATATCGCGGTTATTCTCTCGGCGGAAACGTTGACTGTGTTTTGTGAGTCTTTTTGGACGTCAGGTTGTTGCCATAGCGGGAGTTCTGGGCTTCATCTGTTTGTCCGTTGCTCACCTTCGCAGCACCGCGCAACTGCCATCGATCGATGCTGAGATCCAGACGCAGCCCATCCAGAGAGATCCGAGTGTCTTCAGCCCAGAAGAACTATTTCTGTTGCAGCGCCGTTTTGGTGTGCATGGGCCGCAGACTCGACTTGCTCAGTTGTTCACCCGAGGTATGGATCAATTCCAGCCTCTGCGAACCCAAACAGTCAATCGACTTCAAGCACTAAAGCCAGTCATCAAAAGGGAGTCGCGACGCTATCGGGTGAACCCGATGCTGGTGACAGCGATCTTGTTTGATGAAATCCAGCATTCAAAGCCCGGAGAGGATCTTCCATTTGTTGTGCATTCAGGTTTTGTGTCAACTCACGGCCCTGCCCAGCTTGGAATTAGTGAATTAATTCATCAAGGTCGTCTTCCGTTGCATCCATCAAAATCAGAAATCGCTGAAGCCAGAAATCTTTTAATGAATCCTGAAGCTAATGTTGAGTTACTTGCGGCAAAAATTGCTCGACTTAAAAGTGAATTAGGACTATCTCCTGATCAAGTACTAATTGCGAGTCGTTCGTATGTTGATGCTAAAGCGATCGCAACTTTGGCTTATCTCCATAACGGAAAACTTGATTATCCAAGGCGCGTCTTGCGATACATGCAAGACACTGAGTTACATGGCTTGATCTTCTCGGAGCATCGTCCCACCACTCAACTGTTGGTTTAAGGGTTGATTCTATGGGGTTGACAGTCTCTTAACACATGACAAAATCTATGCTGATTCGCTAGGGGCATAGAACTTCTAAGGCAGCTAAACGTGTTTGCAGTTGATCCCAATCAAAACTTCTTGGATCGCCACGCTCTCCACCAAGATCAACATGCCGATGGGTCGTAATCGCCGCTGGAGTAAATCCAAAACGATCGATCCAGTCTTTGAGTACAAGCGCTAATGAATCATATTGTGCTGTTGAGTATCCGCTATGCGTCGATCTGCTATTACTGCCATCTCGAGGTGTTTCCAAACTTAGGTGAAGCGCAAAATTATTGACTGACCCCCTTATTTTTGCATTCGTTACGGCCCACTCACCAAGAAAAGCCGAATAGCCCGCTCCATAGGCGCGCTTGAGTGGATCCACAAGGTCAACGATCTTCCCATCGAGACCAATCACCGTGTGATAACTCACTTGATCTGCATCTCTGGGATGGGGAGTCATAAAGGTATTCACAGCTGATTGAAGCGAGTACACCGTTTCATGGAGTACAACGACGCGTGGATCAGGATTGAGAGTTGCTCCCCAGGGATTAATCCTGAAGCGTTCTCCAAAATTAGAAGGATCAGTCGCTACGGACACTCTTCGTTGCTGGAGTGTGCGTTGTTGATCATCAAGCCGGTTTTTGACCTTCGCGTCAAAGCCTGAACATTGTTTGGCTAGAGGTGAAGACCAGGAAATCGCCCTGGGGGGTTGCGGTTGGCTGGATGGCTGAGCTTTTTGACGTTCTCGTTTCGCCTCGCTGCCTACTTCATCAAGTAGATCGAGCAGCGATGGACTGCTGGCTTTAAGCGCACCACTTTGATCATTGCTCAACCAGGCCAGAGCACCGATGCCAAGAACCAGAGTGCCACTACAAAGAATCAGAGTCGCACCACGATGGAATAGGTGAGACTGCACTCGCTTCCAGATTTCAGTCACACGATTGAAAACCATCGATCACGTAATTCTTTTTGTGATGACGATGCACCAGGGTCCCAGGTGATCTCCCAGTGCTCAACAATTGGATCCTTTTTCTTCAGGATTGTCGAGCTGAGACGGCCGCGACGTGCATAAAGGACAGGAATCTGTTCGGGGCCTTGAAGAAGTGCTTGCCAATGCTCAAGACCTCTGAGACGCCAGTCATGAGCGCCGACCACCTCATCACCTGGTACGAGACCTGCTTGTTCGGCAGGACCACCAGGGCTCACTTTATTGATCAACACACGACCTTTTTGCTTAGAAAGTTGCATCCCAACGTCTGCATGCTGCGAGTGAATCGGAACGGCCATCAAGCCAAGGGCATTCAAGCTGTCGTGAATTGGAGCCACCATCGTTGTTTCAAGCCAGGTTGGTAAAACCTCAGCTAGTGCCTTGTTGCGAACAGCCACGGCCTGGATTAGATCTTTTGGTTCATATCCCTTGCCATGACGTCCCAAGCTCTGCCAAAGATTTCGAACGACATAGGAGAGTGCCGAACCGGCCTGCCTTAGTTGAACATCAAGGCAGAATGAAATAACAGTCCCGAGCCGGTAATAACTGATCTGGGTCAAAGAGTTGGCGGGGGTTTGCTTATAGAGCCTTAGCCATGCTTCTCTTGAACTATCAGCCAAGGATTGGATCTTGTATCCAGGATTAAGGAGTACATGAGAAATGTCTTTGCCTAAATCCTCAAGGAAAGTTTGCCGATCAGATTTAGATGCTAAGAGAGACAGAGTGAGATCAAAATAGCTGGTTACCCCTTCTGCAAACCAGAGTCCATCGCTGATTTCAGCCTTGTCGTATCGATAGGGTACGTAGGCACCGGGCCGTAACCTACGTACATTCCATTGGTGAAAGTATTCATGCCCAATTAATTGTAAAAGTTGTCGATAACCATCTTTTTTAGTTAGAGCTTCCCAGGAAAATTGAAGTACTGACGCGTGATCATGCTCAAGACCGCCATAGCCTTGATCGAGAAGCTGAATCACTAATTGATAGCGATCTCCAGCCGGTGGTGGGGTTCCCATCAACGTGCAAGCGGCTTCACACATCGCCTCAATATCGGCTTGAAATGTCGGTGGCCACCCCATCGGTGGTTCGCCAATCGTTAGTAATTCATGGTGATGCCCACAAACTTTGAAAGGGCGTGAATGAAAGGGACCGGCGTGGATGGGTGTATCGACGAGATGGTCAAAGTCTTTTGCTTCAAAGCCATCGTCAACACGTGGCAGAGGTAAGTGTTCTAACCATCCGGTCGGTAAAGTTAGATGGAGAAGATGCGGATTCCATCGCTCTCCATTAATCAGCATGACCACTGCCGGCAGGCACAGAGATGCGAAATCTGGATCTAAGTGATTGGTGCGCACCGTGAGTTGGCGGGCTTCCAGCGTGTAGGTCAAGCAAACCGGGTCGAGGTCTTCTAGTTCTGCTTCCCAGCACGAAGGTGCAACTCGCTTGGCGCTTATGACACGACCTGATTGTTGAAACCGAAGACTATGAAGATGCTGTGCATGGTCACGCACCGTGTACGACCCAGGAGTCCATACGGGCATCAACCACGATTGATGAAAGACACGAGGTTTCCACTCGAGTTTCACTCTGAGTTGCTGACGAGCAGGCTCACAGAGATCGATCGAAATCCTGACGCGATCCATCAACAAATGGCTCGCTCAGCTCCCTGCTGGTCTTTCGTTGAAACGGAAGGACTCAAGTTGGTTTCGTCTGCGGAGCGCAGGGCTGACCTCAGGGCGTAGGCCCGCAAAATAGTTTTTAGATGCGTTTTATGTCCTTTGGAATCTTTGGTTTGACCAAGGTCCAGCATCAACACCAACGATCCATCGACATCGCGCTTCCAGCCCATTTGCAGCCCGCTGCAATCTGTGGCTACTAATTCAGCTGAATAAATATCCTGGCCAAACGTTTTGATCAGCCCTGGTCGCTGTACGAGATAGTTCTCTGCCAACAGAGTTTCCTCAAGAAGCTCGAGGTCCGTGATGACGGTTGGCAGGATGGTCAGATGGGACATGAGCACATGATGCCCGCGCGTACGAACCTTAGCCACTGTGTTGATGATTCTCTCGATTCAGGTCTCGAGCTGATTTCCCCATTGATTCAGCATTGGCCTCACTTTGAACCACCGCTGCGTCTCGGAGTGATGGCCTCTGGCAATGGAAGCAATTTCGAGGCGATCCAAGACTCGATTTCTGCCAACGCGCTGCATGCCGACATTCACCTCCTAGTGGTCAACAACCAAGGTTGTGGCGCTGAAGAGAGAGCACAACGTCTCGATATCCCTTGCCAATTATTGGATCATCGACAGTTTGAGACGAGAGAAAGTCTCGATCACGCACTTGTTAAGGCTTTCCTTGAGGCCGATGTGGAACTGATCGTGATGGCTGGCTGGATGCGGATTGTCACTCCAGTGTTGATTGAAGCCTTCCCAAACAGATTGCTCAATATCCACCCATCCCTTCTGCCCAGCTTCAAAGGTCTCGATGCGGTTGGGCAAGCTCTCCAAGCGTCGGTACGGATCAGTGGTTGCACTGCTCATCTGGTGCAGGCTGATGTGGATACCGGACCGGTCATTGCCCAAGCGGCTGTTCCAGTATTTCAGGACGACAGTCGAGCTTCCCTGGCCCAACGCATTCAATCTCAGGAACATCGGATTCTGCCCTGGGCTATCGCTCTTGCAGGATTGAATTGGCGCCAGGCCGCCGAGAAACTTCCCAGCGAAGCTCAGGGATAGAAGGGAACTAGCGGTAAACCTGTTTCACCCGGCAGACCTGCCATGAGATTGAGACATTGAAAGGCTTGTGCGGCCTGTCCTTTCATCAAGTTGTCCACAGCGCTCATCAAGACAAGCCGTCCGGTTCGGTTGTCGACTTGCACGGATAAAAAGGCCCGGTTGGTGTGTTTGGCCCATTTGGTTGCTGGGTAGGTGCCAACAGGTAACACCGTGACGCAGGCGTGATGGCGGTAAAAACTATCGAGAACAGTGGTGCAGTCTTCGGCCGTTAGTCCAGGGTCCCGCAATCTGGCGTACACCGTTGACAGCAGCCCGCGAACCATTGGAACCAGATGCGGTGTGAACTGCAACTGGATGCCACATCCTGCAACCTCACTGGCCATCTGTTCAATTTCTGAGGTGTGGCGATGGCCTACAACGCCGTAAGGACAGATCGATTCAGAGGCCTCCGCCAACAGAAGATGTTCTTTCGCAGCGCGTCCACCACCGGATGTGCCCGTCTTTGCATCGATGATCACACCGTCTTGTTCGATCAACCCTTGCTTGAGGAAGGGCAACAAAGGCAGCAAGCTCGCGGTGGGAAAACAGCCAGGTGCGGCAACCAATCGTGCTGTTGCGATGGCGGAAGCATTCCACTCAGGCAATCCGTAGACCGCCTCCATACACAGGTCAGTATCCGTGCGCTTGCAAGAGAGAGACTCCTGGGCATAGACCCTCGCCCACTGATCGAGCGAGCGGTAGCGGTAATCAGCGGAGAGATCAACGACCCGAACACCACGTTCAAGAAGTCCAGGAACCAGTCCACTCGCCAGTCCATTGGGAAGGCTGAGCAGAGCTACATCAGCGCACTCGGCAATTCTGGTGGGGTCAGGACTCTCCACAAGGGGATCATCCGGAAGGGGCAAAAACGGGCAGAGCTCACTCCAGCGTTTGCCAGCACTGCGTTCTCCGCCGAGCAGGCTGATCTCAAATTCGGGATGGGACTGCAACAGCCTCAGGCTTTGCAAGCCCCCATAACCGGATGCTCCGATGACCGCAACTCGTTTGATCGCCATGAACTGAGCGAAATGATCGGCTGATCGTACTGGCGTCGATCATGATGAGAGCTTGTTGGATACCTAGAACGCTGAGCCATTCAGCCGTAGCTTCCGAGAGCATGGATCCGATCTTTGACTCCATCCCCGATGCCCTCAACGCCATCCGTAATGGCGAGTGCGTTGTTGTCGTCGATGACGAACGCCGTGAAAACGAAGGAGATTTGATTTGCGCTTCGCAGTTTGCGACGCCAGAGCAGATCAATTTCATGGCCAAAGAGGCTCGCGGTTTGATCTGTCTTGCGATCGAAGGAGATCGTCTCGATGCTCTCGACCTCCCTTTGATGGTTGATCGCAACACCGATGAAAATCAAACGGCGTTCACGGTGAGTATTGATGCCGGGCCTGAGCATGGCGTTTCGACTGGAATTTCAGCGGAGGACCGCTCTCGCACGATTCAGGTTGTGCTTCAGGCTGATGCCAAGCCATCCGATCTAAGGCGTCCAGGGCATGTGTTTCCCCTGAGGGCCCGTTCTGGAGGCGTGCTCAAGCGTGCTGGACATACAGAAGCAGCGGTGGATCTCGCTCAGCTCGCCGGACTTATTCCATCGGGGGTGATTTGCGAAATTCAGAACTCCGATGGGTCGATGGCACGCCTGCCAGAACTCCAGAACTACTCCAAACAATTTGGCTTAAGGCTCATCAGCATTGCTGACCTCATCAGCTATCGACTTCAGAACGAACGTTTTGTTCGTCGTCATGCTCAGTGTGTGATGCCCAGTCGGTTTGGACAGTTCCAAGCGATCGGATTCCGCAATGAACTGGACAACAGTGAGCATGTTGCCCTCGTGAAAGGTGTCCCCGGGCAATTGCAAGAACCTGTGTTGGTTCGGATGCATTCAGAGTGCCTGACAGGGGATTCTTTTGGTTCGCTTCGTTGTGACTGTGGGCCACAACTTGAAGCCGCGCTGTCTCAAATTGAGCAAGAAGGTGAAGGTGTTGTTGTTTATTTGAAGCAAGAGGGACGTGGCATTGGTCTGATCAATAAGTTGAAGGCTTACAGCCTCCAAGATGGAGGCCTTGACACCGTTGAAGCAAACGAGAAGCTGGGATTTGGAGCCGATCTACGAAATTATGGAGTTGGAGCGCAGATCCTTGGTGATCTTGGTATTCATCGCTTAAGACTCCTGACCAATAACCCACGCAAAATTGCAGGACTCGGTGGTTATGGCTTGGAAGTGGTGAGCAGAGTCCCACTAATCATTAATCCAGGTGACCATAATGCCAACTATTTAGCTACAAAGAGAGACAAACTAGGACACTTGTTTAATGAGTATAATGCCGCTGAAATTGCAACTTTGGCCTGGGATTGTGGCGAAGAATTTATCGCTAAACTCCCAGATCTTTTGCATAGGGCTGAGGCGTTAGCCGTCAAATCTAGTCTTACCTTGCAGGCAGAACAAACACCAAGACTCCTTGCTCTTTGGGAACGTCCTCAATTTGTGTGGACTGTTTCTGGCGAGACTTCCGCGATTGAGCTGTTTCTCAAGACGTTGGCGTCTTGGACAGAAACAAAAAGGCTTGGTTTCTTGAAAACGGCGAAAGCGGAACAACGTCTCCATCCTTCATTGCAACTCAATCGGGAAGAAAGGGACTTGGCTTCTCTTTTGAGTGACAAAAAAAACAGCTGGTCAGACGAATCTGACCAGCCGATTTTGATTCACTGGTCCTAACGGATTAGTCGGTCACCGTGACGCTTTCAATACGGCTGCCGTTTTTTAAGGCAAGAACAACATCCATGTCACCGGTTTGTCCAAATACGGTATGAACACCATCGAGATGGGGCTGAGCTTCATGAACGATGAAGAACTGGCTTCCGCCTGTGTTCTTACCGGCATGAGCCATCGAAAGAATGCCAGGAGCATGCTTCCGGCTGTTGATTTCGCAATTAATGGTGTAGCCAGGACCGCCTGTTCCAGGCATTCCTTTGGCACCCTCACGGCTGTTGGGGCATCCACCCTGTGCCATAAAACCATCGATGACGCGATGGAAAGCAAGACCGTCGTAGAAACCTTCTCGAGCGAGCTTCACAAAATTGGCGACGGTGTTCGGAGCATCTTGATCGAACATTTCCAGCTTGATCTGGCCGGCATCCGTTTTCATCAGGACTGTCGTCAAGGCACCAAAGGCAAAAACGGATCTTAGGCAAGCGAGCAAGATGAGTGTCAATACGCGCCCTTTTTTAAACCATGTCCACACTCCATTCTTCCCTCCAAGACGCGCGAGTTGGTGTGATTGGAGGAAGTGGTTTGTATGCGATCGAAGGACTCGAATCCGTTGAGGAGGTCACCTTGGACACTCCATTCGGCGTTCCTTCTGATTGTTTGAGAGTTGGCCAGCTGAATGGAGTTGAGGTGGTGTTTCTTGCCCGTCATGGACGCTCGCACCACCTGCTTCCTAGCGAAGTTCCCTATCGGGCAAATATTTGGGCCATGAGGTCCTTAGGGGTGCGCTGGTTGATCTCGGTTTCCGCCGTGGGATCTCTTCAGGAACATCTGCGCCCTCGAGACATGGTTGTCCCCAATCAGTTCATCGACAGAACGATGCAGAGGCCCCAATCCTTTTTTGGAGATGGCTGCGTTGCCCATGTCAGTTTGGCGGATCCGTTTTGCGAGAGATTGAGTGATCTGCTTGCATCCGCAGCCACTACCGAGATGCCTTCGGGGCATCGCCTGCATCGTGGTGGTACCTATCTGTGCATGGAAGGTCCGGCTTTCTCGACAAGAGCTGAAAGTGAGCTGTACCGCAAGTGGGGTTGCGATGTGATTGGCATGACAAATCACACCGAAGCTCGTTTAGCAAGAGAAGCTGAAATCGCCTATGCCTCCCTCAGCATGGTCACTGATTTTGATTGCTGGCATACCGAGCACGACGCTGTGACCGTTGAAATGATCATTGGCAACCTCAAGGCCAATGCCGCTGCCACGGGGCCAATCCTCTTCGCCCTCATGGAGAAATTAGGCGGTGAACGTCCTTCTTCACCGGCTCATCACGCCCTCAAGGATGCCTTGATGACGCCTCCAGATGCCGTTCCTCAGGCAATCAGGCATCGCCTGGATTTATTCACAAGTGCCTATTGGGGGCCTGCGACTGCTCAATCTCACTGAGCGGTTGCATTCAGGGTGATTCCGATCGAACCAAGGGCTGCGCGTAGGTTGCCGTCATGATTATCCAGCAGGGTATGGGCGTCTTGAAGATCCATGGATCCAGCCGCCATCACCAGAGCCCTTTTGACCGATCCCTGTGCCTCCGTCAGCAATGGAAGCCCCTGCTCACGAGATAAACCAACGAGATCGGTCAAAATTCTCAGGGAGCGGTCGACAAGCTTGCTGTTGCTGGCAGCGACATCAACCATGCGGTTCCCGTAGACCTTTCCCAACTTCACCATCACCCCGGTGGAAAGGATATTGAGTGCCATTTTTGTGGCTGTTCCCGCCTTCAAACGCGTTGATCCTGTCAGTAGTTCTGGTCCTGTGTTCAAGCGGATGTCCAGGTGGCAAGGCATGGGTGCCTGTTCTGCGGGTACGCAGGCCATAGCGATAGCCAAAGCATCCAAATCAACGGCGTATTGCAGTGCACCACGTACATAAGGTGTGGTGCCACCAGCGGCAATGCCAACCAAACAATCGTCTGCGCCGAATTGAAGTCCTTTGAGGTCGTCAACTCCAGCCGTCTCTAGATCCTCAAGTCCCTCTGAACTGCGCAGAAGGGCCGGAGCACCTCCGGCCAAAACACCCTGTACCAATTCTGGTGGGCTGCAAAAGGTAGGCGGACATTCAGCAGCATCCAAAACACCAAGACGGCCGGAGGTTCCTGCTCCAATGTAAAAAAGGCGCCCGCCTTTGCTTAAACGCAATGCCACAGCATCGATTGCCGCACTGAGAGCTTCTGAAGCACCTTCAACAGCTAATTGAGGTCTGCGATCCTCATCGATGAATAGCTTCACCAGATCGTCTGTGGACAAAACGTCCAAATCAACGCTGCGGGGGTTGGACTGCTCTGTTGTGAGGTAGCCCCGATTTTCGGAGGGATTCACAGCAAACCTTCCAGGCGACGGCGGACATCATCCAGACCATCGCTTGCGCTTGATGGTTGAACGCTATCCACCGATTGATTTTCTGTTTGCCAATTGCTGACGTCTCGATTGGAACTTGGAGGAGCCAGCATCAGGCGCTCATCATCTGTTTTGGGAACAAAACCTGCTTCGACAAGTCGCGCTTCATACCCGGCTTCTTTGCAGAACAGCTCCACTTCGTGTTGATCGAGAGCTTCTACGGTTGGTGTTGGGAAATCCTGAGCCTCTAGCAGGCCTGCATATCGTTCGGCGTCGTCGCAGTTTTCAAACATCAAAACCACAGTTTGGCCAGACAACTCAAGGGAATGGATGCCCTCACTGTCCTGACCGGCGTCGTAAAGAAGGACGTGAACGAGCATGGGTTGTTTGAGGTCGATTTCAGTCTCTCATCGAAGGTCATGGATTAGATCCGACCTTGGTCCAAACTCAGTTCCTGAAGCCTCTGGTAAAGCGCTTGTTCGTCATCGTTCAATTGGGCAGGAATCACGATGACCACCTCCACCAGTTGATCTCCTTGTCGGTCGTTCCAGGCCAGGCCGCGTTCTCTTAATCGCAACAGACGACCACTCGATGAACCTGGAGGTACTTGAAGGGTGACGGATCCCGACAGCGTTGGAACATCTACCGCGCACCCAAGGGCCGCATCCGGAGGAAACAGTTCCAAGCGGTAAAGCACGCGCAATCCATCAATGCGAAGCCCCTCAGCGGTCACCACTTGCAGCTGTAAAAAATGATCACGTCCGCCAGGTGCGACTCCCTCCAAACGAAGGCGCCAACCATCCCCTGCGAATGGAGGCGTCTCAACTTCGATCACCGTTCCATCGGCAAGCTCCAAATTCACAGCCGTACCGTGAAGGGCTTGGTCAGGGGTCAAGACAACCGTTGTTTCAAGATTGTCTTGAGAGCGAACAGGCGGAGGTGGTTGGGGAGATGGAGTTGGTCTGTCCTCGGATTGTGCTTGATCCTCCTCGTAAATGGGTTCAGCCCGATCAGGCTCTGAAGGATTACCAATGCCCAGAACAACAGCTAGATACTCCTCGAAATCTGGGAATCCTGAAGCAAATGGGTCTTTGCTACTGCTGCGACCGGTGCGACGTCTCTCCCATGCGTCACGCCTGTCGTGATCACTGAGGACGGCATAGGCCTCATTGACAAGTTTGAAGCGCTCTTCAGCCTGGCGATCGTTCCCGTTGAGATCAGGGTGCCAGCGCCTTGCCTCACGCCTGAAAGCTCTCTTCAGCGCGTCTCCGTCACTTCCTGGATTGAGACCTAGGAGGGCCCAATAATCGGGCTCAGCGATAGAAGTCATCATCCCAGGGGTCGATTCCGCGACGTCCACTTCTTATTCGTTCGTCGGAACGACTATTACCCGTGGACCAGGGGTCATCGTCCCAATCGTCGTCTGCGAAGAGTTCGTCTTTTAACGTCCCGAGCGTGCTGCGAATGCCCTGTAGTGGACCTGCATCGCTGCTTCGTTCTGCAGAAAGGCGTCTGTTTAAACCGAAGAGAGCTTCTTGAAGGCCGCTAACGCCCATCTCTAATTGCTGAGGATCATTCTGCTCAAGAAGATCTTGGACATCTCGCATCGCCATTTCAACAGCTCTCTGCTGTCGTTCAGCGCCATATGGACCAAGCTCTAGAGCGGCATCGCGCAGACGTCGCTCCGCTTGCGCCACCAAAGTCAGGGCTGAATTACGCCGCTCAATCGCCGCACGCCTGCGTCGGTCTTCATCTGAGCGAGCTTCCGCTTCGGCTAGTAGTGCTTTTAATTCGTCTTCGTTGAGATTCGATCCACCTTGGATCGTGACGGATTGTTTGCGACCCGTGGTGCGATCGGTTGCACTGACCTGAAGGATTCCGTTGGCATCAATATCAAAAGCAACCTGAATTTGCGGGACACCACGGGGAGCAGGAGGAATACCTGATAAGCGGAAACGGCCTAAAGACTTGTTGTCTTGCGCCATTTGGCGCTCACCCTGCCAAACGTGAATTTCCACAGATGATTGATTGGCACCAGAGGTGCTGAACACATCGGATTGACGCACTGGAATAGGTGTATTCCGTGGAATCAAAACCTTCATGAGTCCACCCACAGTTTCCAAACCAAGGGACAGGGGTGTGACGTCATTGAGCAGAAGATCTCTCAGCTCTCCGGTAATGATTCCGGCCTGTACGGCTGCACCTACAGCCACCACCTCATCGGGATTGACGGATTGACAGGGGTCATGGGGAATCAACGTCCTCACGAGCTGCATCACCATGGGCATCCGCGTGCTGCCACCCACAAGCACAACATCGTCAATATCTTCCGCAAGCCAGCCTGAGTCACGAAGAGCAGCCTGAACAGGCGTTAGCAGTCGATCAAGAAGATCAGGGCAGAGCCCTTCAAATGTTTTGCGATCGAGGGAGGTCTCGATGTGAAGGGGGCCTTCTTCACCGGTCGCGATGAAAGGAAGTGAAATGGGTGTTGTTGAAACGCCTGAGAGCTCTTGTTTGGCTTTTTCAGCCGCTTCAGTGAGACGTTGAAGCGCTTGACGATCCCTGCGCAGATCAATTTGGTGTTGCTGGAGAAAAGACTCCGCAAGCCAATCAACGATGAGTTGATCAAAGTCATTACCACCAAGCTGGGTGTCACCATTTGTGGCCTTGACATCGAACACACCGTTGGCGATTCGGAGAAGTGAGACATCGAAGGTGCCTCCACCTAGATCGAAGACAAGAACACGACGAACTGCACTGCGATCAAAGCCGTAGGCGAGGGCTGCAGCCGTGGGCTCATTGAGAATTCGCTCAATCGACAAGCCGGCGAGACGTCCCGCGTCTCGAGTGGCCTGGCGCTGGGCATCATTGAAGTAGGCCGGAACCGTGAGAACGGCTGCGTCTACCGTTTCGCCTAAATAGGTGCTCGCATCATCAACAAGTTTGCGCAAGATGCTTGAGACAAGCTCTTCCGGGGCATATTCACGTTCTGTTTGAGGGCATGCCACACGAACGTTTCCCTGGTTGTTCGCACTCACGGTGTAGGGAACGGTGAGCGTGTTGTCGTCTAGCTCATCCCAAGCGCGTCCCACGAACCGCTTGAGGTTTGAAAAAGTGTTGCGAGGATTCAGGACGAGCTGGCGCCTTGCGGGCTGCCCAACCAGCAGCTCATCCTCTTTGGTGTAGCCCACAACTGATGGAGTTGTCCTAGTTCCTTCCGCGTTGGCAATCACCACCGGTCGACCCGCTTCAAGCACGGCGACAACGGAGTTCGTGGTTCCCAGGTCGATTCCGACGATCCGGCCCATAACCGCGCATTTGGTGTCTCCAAGCTAACGGGCCAAACTCCAATCACCAAGCTCCTATGTAGAGGAATCCTGTGGTGTTCTTTCTCATCCCTGTCAAACAGCAGGCGCACGGGTACGGTTTGGAAATCTGTCTGCCTGCAGAGTGACCGATTTCAAGGCTCAATACCTGCTTCGAAGCAGACCACCAGCGGAAAAGTTGGTGGATGGCAGTTTTAAGAAGCTGGTGGTGGTCATGGCCTCCATGGTTGCGCTGATTCTCATCTCAATCCTTGTGGTGGTGTTTTGGGGATCTTTGGAGTCCATGGGACGGTACGGACTGAAGTTTTTGGTCACGTCCAACTGGAACCCTGTTGATGATGAATACGGTGCCTTTACAGCAATCTATGGAACACTTGTGACCTCTTTGTTGGCACTTGTTATTGCTGTTCCTTTGGGAGTTGGTACTGCAATATTCATTACAGAAAACATTATTCCACTCAAGATCAGAAATACTATTGGCTTGATGGTGGAGCTACTAGCCGCCATTCCCTCTGTGGTTTTAGGGTTGTGGGCGATCTTTATTTTAGAGCCATTTATTCGACCATTTCTCATGTTCCTTTATGAGGATTTTGGCTGGATACCCCTCTTTAGTACTGAACCATTGGGACCAGGCATAGCACCAGCAATTTTAATTCTTGTTGTGATGATTTTACCCATCATTACTGCCATTGCCCGTGATTCATTAAACCAAGTACCGATTCAACTACGCCAGGCAGCGTATGGCGTTGGGGCGACGCGCTGGGGAGCCATTCTGAATGTCATTTTGCCTGCGGCTGTATCAGGAATTGTTGGTGGAGTGATGCTTGCCCTCGGGAGAGCTATGGGGGAAACAATGGCGGTCACAATGATTATCGGAAACTCTAATGTTTTTAGCTGGTCATTACTAGCTCCAGGAAATACTATTTCAGCCATGCTGGCGAACCAGTTTGGTGAAGCAGATGTAGGGCAACTCTCTTCGCTGATGTATGCAGCTTTTGTTTTGATGGTGCTGACTTTAATCGTTAACATCTTGGCTCAATGGCTCGTAAAACGTTTGAGTCTTAAGTACTGATCCATGAAGTATCCCTCAATCGCTAGGTCGGCAGAAGGAATCCCTGACCTGAACTATAAAAGCTGGAGAAAGCGCAATATCAGTAGTCGTCTTTTATCTGTGTTGGCTGGTTTTTTTGCCATATTGGCTGTGTTGCCACTTATAGCTGTTCTTGTTTATATTCTAATAAAGGGAGTAGCAAGTTTAAATCTTGATCTATTCACAAAGCTTCCTCCGCCTCCAGGCGGTGAAGGCGGAGGTGTCGGCAATGCAATTATTGGAAGTATTGTTGTCACATCTATTGCCACAATGCTTGCAATTCCCATTGGTGTTGGCGGTGGAATTTACTTAGCGGAATACTCTACCGGTCGCAGATTTTCTCAGTTTATTAGATTTGGAACCAACGTACTTGCTGGAGTTCCATCGATTATTGCTGGTGTTTTTGTTTATGGAGTTATTGTTTCCACTCGAATCCTCTTTGGCCATACATTCAGTGCTATCGCTGGAGGAGCCGCTCTCTCTGTCTTGATGCTTCCCACTGTGGTCAAGACAACCGATGAAGGCTTGAAACTCGTCTCCAACGACCTAAGGCGTGCAGCTTTCGGAGTCGGCGCCTCTCAGTTCGTGACCGTTAGCCAAATCACTCTCCCTAAGGCTTTCACCCCAATTGCAACTGGAGTTGTGTTATCGATTGCTAGAGCGGCTGGTGAAACTGCACCTTTGATTTTTACCGCACTTTTTTCACCATTTTGGCCGAATGGGATCTTCGAACCAATTGCAACTTTATCCGTCTTAATTTACAATTTTTCCGCTCAGCCTTATGAGGTTCAAAACCAACTCGCCTGGGCAGCCTCCTTTATTCTTGTTGTGTTCATTCTTGTACTCAACTTGCTAGCTCGTTGGCTAGGGAGGATAGCCAGTCAATGACATGCACGATTAACAACGTTAAACCACTCAATTTGCAGACACAACATCCTTCCTATCTATGACCGCTACATCTTCCTCTGAATCACCCGATCCCAATGTTGACGTTTGCGTATCTATTCAAAATGCAACCATTAGCTATGGTGATTTTGAGGCAGTAAAAAATGTATATTGTGATATTCCTAGAGGGCAAGTTACAGCTTTTATTGGACCTTCAGGCTGTGGTAAATCGACAATATTACGTGCCTTAAATCGGATGAATGACTTGATTGAGGGATGTTCTCTTAAAGGGAGAATTCTTTTTGATGGTGCGGATTTATATGCTCCTGAAGTTGATCCTGTGGAAGTTCGGCGTCGCATAGGAATGGTTTTTCAACAACCAAATCCATTTCCCAAGAGCATCTATGAAAACATAGCGTTTGGTGCTCGTATCAATGGCTATAACGGCGATATGGATGAATTAGTTGAGCGATCACTTCGTCAAGCAGCAATATGGGATGAATGTAAAGATAAACTCAATGAAAGCGGAAATTCATTATCAGGAGGTCAACAACAGCGCCTTTGTATTGCACGCACCATAGCAATTGAGCCTGAAGTGATCTTGATGGATGAACCATGTTCTGCACTCGATCCAATCTCAACTTTGAAGATTGAGGAAACCATCCATGAGCTTAAAAAAAGTTTCACTATCGTGATCGTCACTCACAACATGCAGCAAGCTGTACGTGTGAGTGATATGACAGCATTCTTTAATGCTGAGGCTGTAGACGGGGAATCAGGAAAAGTGGGATATCTCGTGGAATTTAATGATACAGATAAGATCTTCAACGCTCCCTCACAACAGGCTACCCAGGATTACGTTTCCGGTCGCTTTGGCTAGTTGAATCATCAAACATTTCTGTTCTTTCCAACTTAGTGCTGTCTCAGATTCAATGGATTCAATCCCCAAAAACTTACTCTGGAGATCCACTTCTCATCATTATAATATCTTGTTCGTTGTTAAAACTTTTAAGAATTAAGATTTGACGTTAGTATGATTTACCTAGTTAATGATCTTTGATGGTTTTTGAGATGCTTATTTTTATCTGATTGATTCGCTCAGTGTGTTCCGTCTGTCGTTCTCGTCTTGATGGCTTTCTCAACAATTCACTTCTTACTGACGACCCACATTCCATGGATGTATTGATTCCAATAAAAAACCCCTCGCAAAGCAAGGGGTTGAGGAGCTTGAACGGAGAGGGAGGGATTCGAACCCTCGATAGAGTTGCCCCTATACAGCATTTCCAGTGCTGCGCCTTCGACCACTCGGCCACCTCTCCAGTGGCTGAAGTGAGAATGTAGCAGGGCGTTTCCTGAGGGCCTGATATGAGACCAAAGCACACAGTCACAATTCACTGGCTACAGGCTGGACGAACGATCACCCATCAGGTTCCTGAGGGGGAGTACATCCTCCAAAGCTTCGAGCAGCAGGGAGATCCGCTTCCTTTCTCCTGTCGTAATGGTTGCTGTACGTCCTGCGCGGTAAAAATTAAAAAGGGAAACCTTGATCAAGCTGAGGCCATGGGACTCTCAAAAGAACTCAGGCAACAGGGTTATGGATTGCTTTGCGTTGCCAGAGCGATGGGGCCTCTAGAAGCAGTCACACAAGATGAAGATGAGGTTTATGAGCTTCAATTCGGCCGTCATTTTGGTCGCGGCCGTGTTCGTCCCGGCATTCCACTGGAGGAAGAGTGATGTCATCAGCGCTTGATTGCCGGCAAGTTGCCAGCGATGCTCAACTTGACGATTCCTGCCAGCAAGAGCTTGCAGAGCTTGCTCGCACTGCTGCAAATCTCGGTGCGGCCGTGCTGATGCAGCATTACGGCCGCCTCAGCAGTATCAAAAGCAAGGGCCGCGTTGGCGATTTGGTCACGAATGCCGATGTAGCCGCTGAACAGGTGGTTCTCGACTATTTGAGAGAGAACACTCCCTCGATTGCGATCCTTGCCGAAGAATCCGGCCCCAGTGGGACTCCCAGTTCCCTGTGTTGGTGCGTCGATCCCCTCGATGGAACAACAAATTTTGCTCATGGTTATCCCTTCTTCGCTACCTCAGTGGGCTTGATCTGGAAGGGGAAACCACTACTGGGCTCGGTGGCAGTGCCCTTCCTTAACGAGACCTATTGGTGTTCCCCTCACCAAGGCAGCTTTGTGAACGACAAATCCATTCAGGTGAGTGATTGCTGCACATTGCAAGACAGCCTTCTTGTCACAGGATTTGCCTACGACAGGCATGAGCGGATCGATAACAATTACGCCGAGTTTTGTTGGTTAACCCATCGTTGTCGTGGTGTTCGTCGGGGGGGAGCCGCTGCCGTTGATCTTGCTTTTGTTGCATCAGGACGACTAGATGGCTACTGGGAGCGTGGTTTGGCGCCATGGGACCTCGCCGCAGGTGCCGCTTTGGTGGCTTGTGCGGGTGGTTGTGTTGGTGATTACAAAGACACCCCATTTGATGTTGATGAGGGCAGGATTCTCGCGACCTCACCCGGGCTTCATCTACCCCTAAAAAAGGAGTTGACTAGCGTTACCGCCTTTGAACCCAAGCTTTATGGGGCTTGAGGTTCGACAGTCATAAGATCGTTGTTCGTGATTCGTTGACTAGCTGGATGGCCCTGCAACCCGCCACGGGCGCTCGAGATCTGAATCCGAAGCAAGTCCAACAAAATCAGTATTTGAGGGAACAGTTGGCGACGGTCTATCGCCACTGGGGATATGACGAAGTATCGCCACCACAGGTGGAACGGCTCGACACACTCATTGCAGGTGGTGCAATTGCAAGCCATGACGTGGTTCGACTTGTGGCTGATGACCCGCTCGGTCTCAGGCCAGAGATGACAGCATCGATTGCTAGAGCTGCCTCTACAAGACTCAAAGATCGACCGCGTCCGCTACGGCTCTGTGCCTGCGGAACCATTTTCGAAAGCCGAACTGCAGAAGAAGGGGGATTGTGCATTGAAGAGAAACTGCACAGTGGTGTTGAACTTTTCGGAGTTAAAGATCTTGCAGCAGAACTTGAACTCTTAACTCTGCTCTTAGAGGCCATGAATGCTCTCTCGCTGCTCGGCGAGCATCAGCCACAACTTTTGATTGGCCATACGTCTTTGATGGAATTGGTCTTGGCCCCATTTGAGCAACCGATTCGGGAAGAAATCCGCAGTTGCTTAATCCAATACGACCGACTTGGGCTAGAAGCCATGGGGCTTGAAGCAGCAGATCTCAACCGGTTGGTGAACCTTCTCGATTGTCGTGGCACACCCATGACAATCCTTGAACTGTTGGGAGAAAGCTTTGGCTCACAACCCGTTTTGACTGCCCTGAAACGATTGTTTGTGCATCTCAGTCCACTTGCTGAAAAACAATCTCTCGCACTTCAATTGGATCCAACCTTTCACCCTCATCATCAGCTCTACGACGGTTTGGTTTTCCAACTGGTTTGTCAGGGGGTTTCAGCTCCAGTGGTGATTGCCCGTGGAGGGCGTTACGACGGCTTGGTAGAGCGATGTGGTGAAAGCGAGGTAAATGCTGGTGGTGTGGGATTTAGTTTCTGTCTCGACGATATTCGTGACCTTCCTGGCTCTAATACTGAGGATGTGAAAGTAGATTCCCGAATTTTAATTTGCTGGAGCGATGACTCAAGCCTTGAAAAGGCGTTGCTAAAACAGACGCATTGGCATGCTCAAGGGAATATCGCTCAATGTGATCTCAAGTCTTGTCGCAATCGTCAAGAAGCCGAGAAGCGTCTCCAGTCATCGGGATGCAACACCATGGACTGGCTCTCTGATTAGATTGCTCAAGATAGAGATCAAAAGCTATGGCACACACAATCGTCACTGACATCTGCGAAGGCGTTGCTGACTGTGTCGATGCTTGTCCAGTTGCCTGCATCAAACCAGGAAGTGGAGCAAACAAAAAGGGAACAGATTTTTATTGGATTGATTTTGATACCTGTATTGACTGTGGCATTTGCCTGCAGGTTTGTCCTGTAGCTAACGCCATCGTTCCTGAGGAGCGAGCAGACCTTCAATCGGGTGGCTGAAGTGTATCGATCTCATGATAAGAGAATTTCGCACATCTCTTTATCAAGCCTGAACTCTGACTAAGAGGTTCGGAGAACCCCCTGATTCCGCCGTTGTGCCGCGATGGGGTCCATCCCTAAAGTCGAGCTTTATCGTTGGTGTTATGGCGGTGTTGGACGAGCAGGGTCAAATTCAGATCCACACCGAGAATATTTTCCCAATCATTAAAAAGGCTGTCTACTCCGGCCATGAGGTGTTCCTTAGGGAGTTGGTCAGTAATGGTGTAGATGCAATCAGCAAGCGGAGAATGGCCGCTATGGCCGGTGACTGCAGCGAAGGAGACGATGGCACAATCAAAATCCATATAGACCGTGAGGCCAAAACTCTTACTATTTCCGACAACGGAATTGGTATGTCGGCAGATGAGGTTAAACGCTATATCAATCAAGTTGCTTTTTCTAGCGCTGAAGATTTTCTCGAGAAATACAAGCAAGAAGACGATGCCATCATCGGCCACTTTGGTTTAGGTTTTTATTCGAGTTTTATGGTTGCGGAGCGCGTTGAACTGCTCACTAAATCTGCCAAGCCCGACCAGGAAGCGGTGCGTTGGACCTGCGATGGATCTCCCAATTTTAATCTGACTGCTGCAGAGCGCACCGACGCAGGAACCGATGTGATTCTGCATCTCATGGAGGAGGAGTTGGAATATATAGAGCCAGCCAGGATAAAAACACTTATTAATACGTACTGCGATTTTATGTCAGTACCTGTGCAACTTGAAGGGGAAACTATTAACAAAATGGTAGCTCCATGGCGCAAAAGTGCTAGAGAGCTATCAGATCAAGATTACATTGATCTTTACAACTATCTTTATCCTTTTCAGGGTGATCCCTTGCTTTGGGTTCATTTAAACACTGATTATCCCTACAATTTACAAGGTATTCTCTTCTTTCCCAAGCAAGCTGGAAGAGCTGACTGGGAGAAAGGAGAGATTAAACTCTACTGCAACCAAGTTTTTGTTAGCGATTCTATAAAAGAGGTAGTTCCCCGCTATCTCCTCCCACTAAGGGGCGTCATTGATTCGCCTGATATACCTTTAAATGTAAGCAGAAGTGCACTTCAAACTGATCGACGCGTGCGCTCCATAGGCAATTTTGTTGCCAAGAAAGTTTCTGATAGGCTTCGCAGTCTTAAAAAGGAGGATCCACGAGCCTATGCAGAAGCATGGGAGTCCCTTGCACCGTTCGTAAAAATCGGAGCAATGGAAGATGACAAATTTGCTGAACAAGTTGAAGAACTTGTGATGTTTGCCACAAGTGCACCTGCCTCTAGTACAGATGAAACTGATCCAATTCGAGGGAACGAGCGGGACTTTACAACCCTTGAAGGCTACAGGGGCCGTCTGACTAGCGATGAAAAAATAATTTTGTATTGCACAGACGAAGCGTCACAATCAGCAGCGCTTAATTTATGGACTTCACAGGAACGAGAAGTGTTATACGCCGACACAGTAATTGATAGTCAATTCATTCCGTGGCTTGAATCTCGCCACGAAGAACTAAAGTTTCAACGTGTTGATGCTGAGTTGGATTCGTCGCTCAAGGAAGAAACACCTGAGCTGAGTGATGGAGACGGAGAAACAAAAAGTGAAAGCTTGCGCAAATTGATAAAAAAGGCTCTTTCAAACGAAAAAGTAACGGTTCAAGTGCAAGCTCTCAAATCTGGCTCGCAAGGCCCTGCAGCACTCATTTTGCTTCCTGAGCAAATGCGTCGGATGAATGACATCGGCGCATTGATGGATCAGCGACTGCCCGGTTTGCCTGACTATCACGTGTTGCTCGTCAATCAAAAGCATCCACTTGTGGAGGGTCTTCTCAAACTTCAGGCCGGTGGCGTCATTGTTGGCGATGCTGATCAATCGCCGAGTGAAATGCTTGCACGAGACCTGGCTCAACATTTGTACGAAACAGCAAAGCTGTCTGTGGGAGGACTTGATCCAAAAGAGCTTGCAAATTTCCAGACCAATAATTTGCAACTCATGTCTCGCCTGATGGAACGAGGAGTCTGAGCAGACACTTTGCTAATATTTCCTTTCGGCCATTGGCCATCGCTTTCTTCAGGACGCAGTTATGTCACGGGTGTGTCAGCTCACAGGAACTCGCGCCAACAACGGCATGGCTGTGAGCCACTCGCATATACGTACCAAAAAGCTGCAGCAGGCCAACCTGCAGCAGCGCCGTCTGTGGTGGGCTGAAGGGAAGCGTTGGATCAATCTGCGGATTACAACTCGTGCTCTGAAGACCATTCAAAAGAAAGGGTTGGGTGCTTATGCACGCTCCTTGGGAATTAACCTCGCAAAACTCTGAGCGTCTCTAGAGTTTTCGAACTAACAACAGTTCCATGAACAGACGATCCCTACTCCAGACAGCTGTTCTGGGAGCAGGGATTTTTTTATTGGCTCCCACCCGTGTCCATGCACTGGGCGGTCAATCACCTGAGATTGGAATCAAAGCGCCTGACTTTGACCTTCCTGGTTTTAGCAGTGTCAATCCTGATCAGAAACACTGGAGTTTGACCGGTCTGCAAGGTCGCTGGTTGGTGGTTTATTTTTATCCGAGGGATTTCACTTCTGGTTGCACGATCGAAGCTCACGGCTTTCAGGACTCATTGTCTGCCTTTAATAAGAGTGGGGCAGAGGTTGTTGCTATTAGTGCAGATTCAGTCAGCGACCACGAATCGTTTTGTAGCTCTGAGGAACTCAAGTTTCCATTGCTCTCCGATCCTGATGGTCTGGTGAGCAAGGCCTATGGATCTTGGATGGCGCCTTACTCGATGAGGCATACGTTTCTCATCGATCCAGAATCGGTCGTTCAGGCTGTTTGGACAGGAGTGCGCCCAGTTGGTCATGCCAAAGAGGTACTCAACCGACTCAACGATTTACAAACGAGTTGAGCTCGCTGCGCGTGTTAGAGATGGGGGGTTGACCATGGCTCTGTAGAGCCATGAAAGAGAGGTGAAGCATGGCGGTCACAAAGGGACAAAGTCCTTTCATTCTTCTGTACCATCGCACGCCATTTGATGAAGGGAGAGATGAAAAGGGCAACAGGATTTGGTGCGATCAGAAAAGTCCAAATGGAATTATCCCGACCTTAAGAAATTTATTTCGAACCCGGGAAAACGGTACTTGGATAGCCTGGAGGAAAGTTGACAAAGTAGAAGATGCGAATGATGAGAACATTCCAATGTCTAATCCGAAACCCTTTACCCTATGCAGAATCCCACTAGAAGAAGATCAAATCTCTAGCTTTTATCATGTAACTTCCAAGGAATCATTCTGGCCAATCTTACATACTTTCCCTACACATTTTAATGTAAACAACGCAGATTGGAGTATTTTTGAAGAAGTTAATTATAGGTTTGCCAAAGCTGCATGTCATCAGGCAGCTGAATCAGCTACCGTTTGGGTACATGATTATAACTTGTGGCTTGTTCCTGGTTATATCAGGGAATTAAGGCCTGACCTAAAGATTGCTTTTTTCCATCACACACCATTTCCAGGAAATGATGTTTTTGCTATTTTGCCATGGCGTGAACAGATTCTCGAAAGCCTATTATGTTGCGATGTTGTTGGATTCCATATTCCGCGTTATACCGAAAACTTTGCTCGTGCAGCCAACTGTCTATTAGGTGCTAAAAAGGGATCAAAGCAACCTGTTAACTCTCGCTTTGTTTCTACTGGATCGGCATTAACTGAACCATCGGAGACCCCCTGTTTACATTACAAGGGACGTAAAATTCAGCTGTTATCGTCTCCGGTGGGAACATCACCAGATGTGATCCAAGAACTTGCAGCACGGGCTGATGTTCAAGAGTTAGCAGATAAAATTGATGATGATACTAAGAAAGGTAGAAAGCTAATTCTTTCTGCGAGTCGTGTTGACTACACGAAGGGTAATGAAGAACTTTTACTTGCATTTGAACGTCTACTGGAACGTCGACCCGATTGGCATGGAAAAGTGGTGCTCATGCTTGCTTGTGTTGCAGCTGCAAGCGGCATGAAAATCTACGAAGACACGCAACGAACCATCGAAGAGACCGCTGGGCGTATCAATGGCCGATTTAGCTTGATTGATTGGGTTCCTATCCGTTTTTCTACACGACGCATTCCTTACGAAGAAATGGTTGCATGGTTCACACGCTCAGATATCTGTTGGATTACACCACTTCGAGATGGATTAAATTTGGTTGCTAAAGAATATGCAGCTGCACGTAAGGATCGAGGCGGGGCTTTAGTGCTTTCTGAGTTTACGGGTGCCTCAGTTGTGCTTGATGGAGCAATTTTGACCAATCCGTATTCTCATCGTCAGATGGATGAAGCAATTGAACGAGCACTAGAAATGCCTAAAGATGAACAAATTAAACGTATGAGCCGCATGAGCAGTGCTGTAGAGAGTTTTACAGTGAGTGATTGGGTTCGTGAACAGATGGATGCATTAGAGGCTTGAATCTACGACACGCTATGAAAAAAATAACATTCATTCAAAAGGTCGTAGTTTCGTTGTTAATTTTGATCATTTCATTGTCTGGTATTAGCTTTTATCGCGCTCAGGTGATTGAATCAGTATCTATATTGATGCCTGCCCCATTTGCAGATTCCACTCAAGAGCTGGTTAAACAATTTAATCGTGAAAATCGTGGAAAAATACGGCTGAAGGTAATTCGAGGTCCATTAGCAACAGATGCAATGTCTGATTTAGCAATCAGTAGCTTGCTTTTAGGTAGCACTCCATTTGATGGTTTGCTTATGGATGTTACATGGCTACCTAAATATGCGGAGGCGGGTTGGTTGGAGCCACTTGAGTCATTTTTTGATGACGTTGATGTGTCTTTACTCGCACCTGGGGCACGTGAGGGGAACAACTTTAACAATCACTTATACCGTTGGCCACTTGTGGCTGATATGGGCTTGCTCTATTGGAGGACTGATTTAATGGATCTTCCCCCAAAGACTCCAGAAGAACTGGTTTCAATTAGTAAGACTCTACAGAAAGAAAATAGAGTGGATTGGGGATACGTATGGCAAGGACGACAATATGAAGGTCTGAGTTGTGTTTATCTAGAAATGATCGAAGGATTTGGTGGATATTGGTTAAACACCAGTAACAATCATATTGGCTTGGACCAGGTACCTGGTGTTGAAGCAGCCTCTTGGTTGAAATCGTTAATTACAGAGGGTGTTAGCCCTCAGGCTGTTACCAACTTTGCAGAACAAGAGGCTTTGCAAAGTTTCAGAGCAGGGGATTCAGCTTTTATGCGAAATTGGCCCTATGCCTGGGCTGATTTACAAAAAGCAGATAGCTCAGTTAAGGGGAATGTAGGGGTGACGACTATGGTCGCTAAGCCTGGCTTTTCGACAGCTACATTAGGAAGCTGGGGACTTACAGTCATGAAGAACTCTAATCATATTGACTCAACAATTAAGGCAATACGCTTTCTAACGAACGAAGATTCACAAAAATTTCTCTTCCTTGATTATGGATATACTCCAACGATGAATAGTGTTATTGATGACACAGATCTATTCTTGCAAGCACCAATTATACGCGAGCTTGGTCTTGCTTTAAATGTAACTAAGCCAAGACCTGAGACCCCACTCTATGCCCAAATAAGCGATGTTCTACAACGACAGCTAAGTACTGTAATAACAACCCAACAGCTCCCTAAAGCCGGAATGATTCGTGCCACTGATAACACTGAACAGATTTTAATTTCTGCAGGAGTTGAACCATGATTGGGCTGTTATTAATACCATCGTTTCTTTTGCTTATTGTCGTTTTTGTTGTACCGTTAATTCGCTATTCATGGTTAAGTTTCCATGCTGATTCTGTCGTCACAGGATTAATAGCTATACCTAATAACGGAGCAAATTGGTTCAGATTAGCTCAAGATGAAAGGTATTGGCAGGCCCTAAGCCAGACATTTCGATTCTCTGGAGTATCGGTTAGCTTAGAATTACTTCTGGCGTTGATCATTGCACTTCTTCTAGATCAACGTTGGCGAGGACGTGATGTAGTTCGTGCCATAGCTCTTATTCCATGGGCTTTGCCGACAACAGTTATGGCGCTTGGTTGGCGATGGATTTTTAATACACCCTTTGGCCCAATAGATCACTTTACAAATTTACTCGGCCTTGGATCACTGAATATTCTTGGTGAGCCCAGCATGGCTTGGTTGGCAACAGTATTAGCCGATGTCTGGAAAACAACTCCCTTCGCTGCACTGATTCTCGTTGCAGGTCTTCAATCAATTCCTTCTGATCTTTATGAGGCAATTGAGCTTGAAGGTGCTAACTCAATGACTTGTCTAAGGCGCATCACACTTCCTTTGCTACGTCCCTATATTCTGTTGGCAATGTTGTTTCGATTGGCACAAGCTTTTGGTGTATTTGATTTGATTCAGGTCTTAACAGGTGGAGGTCCGGCTGGTAGCACTGAGAGCATTGCTTTATATGCTTATTTGAATGCTCTTAGATTTTTGGATTTTGGATATAGTTCTACGATTATAATTAGTAGCTTTATTGTAATCTGCTTCGTTTGCTTAGTTGCTTGGTTTTTTGTCAAGTTTTTCTTTCCGCAGCAGTCTTTTGTTAGACCTGGAGCCTAATCATGAATAAACGATATTTAATAGCATTGCTTTTAATCTGGTCTCTAGGGCCATTGCTTTGGCAAATTTATACTTCATTCAGCACAGACCAAGCTCTTGTTCAACCTTTTGCACCTATTGGTCAACGCTGGACATTAATTCATTATCGAAGTGTACTAACTGCCAATCCTCCTTTTTGGCTTTATTTGTTTAACAGTCTCATTGTTGGATTTGTTTCTACTGTTCTTTGTCTCATCTTAGCAATACCTGCATCTTATGCACTAAATCTAATCCCAAAAAGATTGGCTTGGTTTAGTCGACTATCTCTAGCCGGTGCTGCTTTATTTCCTTATGTATTGCTATTTTTAGCACTATTGGAGATTGCTCGAGATTTTAATTTAGGCAATAATTTATTGGCGTTAAGCATTCCTTACGCAGCACTTTCCCAGCCTCTAGCCATCCTTTTGCTTAGTAGTGCTTTTGATAATATTCCCAATGAATTAGAGGATGCAGCAAGACTTGAAGGTCTTGGCCTTTGGCAGCGTCTTCGTTGGGTTCTAATTCCACTAATTGCACCCGCAACTGCTAGTACTGCAATATTAGTATTTCTATTTTGTTGG
Organism: Synechococcus sp. CC9311; assembly: GCF_000014585.1. Taxonomy (NCBI): domain Bacteria; kingdom Bacillati; phylum Cyanobacteriota; class Cyanophyceae; order Synechococcales; family Synechococcaceae; genus Synechococcus; species Synechococcus sp. CC9311. The sequence goes on from NC_008319.1 coordinate 1,284,470, forward strand.
AATGAGTATCCGATTGCATTAACCTGGATCAGTGACACTAATAAATTGACATTGCCTGTAGCCATGGCAAGAATTGCTGGCTCATCAGTTTTTGCTATCCCTTTTGGTGCGTATGCTGCAGCAACTGTTCTTGGTTCAATCCCCTTGGTGCTGCTTGTGTTGATTTTTCAAAAACCAATTGTGTCTGGTCTAACTAGCGGAGCTGTAAAGGGATGACTCTTCAAATTCAAGATTTAGGACGCCGTGTTGGCCAACAATGGATTGTTAGGCATTTAAATCTTCAAGTTAATGACGGAGAATGTGTTGCATTAGTGGGTCCTTCTGGCTGTGGCAAGAGTAGTACTCTGAGGCTAATTGCCGGCCTTGATCAAGTTTCTGAAGGTGAGATTATTCTCAATCAGACGAGCGTTACGCATGCCAAAGCGGCTCAGAGAGCTGTTGGAATGGTTTTTCAAAGCTATGCCTTGCTTCCTCATTTGAGTGTATTTGCAAATTTGGAACTTGGTCTTCGCGTACGCGGAGTTCCTCCTTTAGAGCGCAAACAGCGGATTCAAGCCATGCTTGATCTTGTTCAACTGCAAGACCGTGCAAATGTGTTGCCGGCACAGTTATCTGGAGGTCAAAGACAAAGGGTGGCATTGGCTAGAGCTTTGCTGCGTGATCCTGACGTGTACTTGCTCGATGAGCCCATGAGCAATTTAGATGCCCAACTTCGTGAAGAGTTACGGCCAGAACTTCGTCGTCTTGTGCTGGATCGGAATAAACCAGTCATCCATGTGACTCATGACCAGCACGAGGCGATGGCGATGGCTGACCGTATTGCTGTTTTGCATTCTGGCCATATCCAACAGGTTGCAACTCCTGCTGAGCTCTATCATCGTCCCGAAACTTTGTTTATTGCCAAGTTTATTGGTAGACCTCAGATTAATTGTCTGAGACCCAATAATGGTGTTATTTGTGCTATTCGTCCTGAGTCTCTCTTCTTTGTCAAGGATGGAATTCCTTGCAAATTAATGTCTCGCGAATGGCTTGGTAGTTCTCAGCTTCTTTACCTTGATTCCCCTCAAGGCCCCTTGAGATTATCTTGTTCCACCACTGTAGACATTCCTGAGTCTCTCCATGTTTCATGGAATCCTTCTGATGAGCATCATTTTGATGCAGCAAGTGGAAATCGCCTTCACTAATCCGTTCGTTTGCTGATTGGTTTTTGTTTAAATTTTTAGCTATGTCTTTTCTTGTCAGTACAGTTCTTTAATTCAACTTCTCTAGGTTCGATCTGAGTGCTCGCTCATGTTCGTAGGATTGTTCACGAATGTTTTGAAGGTGTAGCTTTGATGGAGGATGTGACATGCACTCACTCCAACTTGCTAACATTATTTCCAGTCTTGGTAATTTTGCCAAATCAAACCATGGAACATCTGCAGTTTTTGCTGCTGCTTCTACTTTTGGGTCATAGCTGAGTGCTGTAGAAGGGCATTGACTGACTATTGCAAGAATGAGTGCATGTAATCGCATTGCAATAACTAGACTTGCTTCTTTAAAGACGCTCTGAGAATGCTCTATACTTTCTGCGAGAACAGTCGTTGATCTTACGGCGAGCCTGTCTGGTACCAATCCCTTTTCATTCAATGTATGTAGCAGGTTGGAATCTTGATTGGTATGAAATGCGAACCAAGTTACTTGCTTGCCAGTTTTTTTACTGAGTTGATCAACGCCTTGTAGTAACACTGACCAATCGCTAGTTGTTAACAAGTTGGTTGGGCGCCAACACAACACAATATTTCCTCCTCCTTGATGCTCACTCATTTGATGAGTCCAGACTGGATCCGGAGCTACTAACATCGATGTTTTAATTCCCAGTCGCTTGGCTAGTTGCATTGATGCAGTATCTCTCCAGGTAATAGACGTCGCACCATTCAGCACCAGGCCCACGAGATATCGGCTCCACGCATGCCTAAGTGGGCCGAGTCCCTGTCCCCATAACAGCACCGGTTTGCGCTTCACTTGCGCTACCACGATCAAAACAATGTAATAAATAAGGCTTCGAAAACTTGTGCTGTCTTGGAGCAGGCTCCCACCTCCAAGTACCACCGCCTGCACCTGCTTGATGCTCTTTAGGACAGTCTTCAACGACCTCCTGTTCACCACCAATGCACCTGGAACAATCATTTGAACTGCTGCTTTGTCATTGGCCGTTATCAGGGGTTGCCATCCTTGAGGCAACTGTTTGTTCAACACCTCAAGAAGGGCGTCATCTCCCAGGTTGTGTTCTCCGTAATAGCCACAAAGGAGAATCCGCCTCGGCGATGAAGACGAAGCCAGGCCAGACATTCAGAGCACCAAGGGTCCATTCATTATCCGCGCTTAGGGCGCGTACGTTGGTGAAACGCTCGGTTGTGAAGCATGCATGCTCTTTCGCTTGGCACATGGTGGATCCATGTGGCGTCTGTTTTTGAGTGGTTGTTGGCGATGGTCTTGATCGCTCAGCACGGTTCGAAACGTTCTCAAACGAGCATGATCTGGCTCTCTGCAGCCATGATTCCTGCCTTGATCAGTGCCATGGCTGCCTGCACTTGGCACTTGTATGACAACACCGAGAGCCTTCGTTGGCTCGTGACTCTGCAAGCCAGTACCACCCTGCTTGGAAATGTCACGTTGGCCATTGCTGCTTGGAATTTGCAACGCGACGCCATGGTGAAGGGATGACCTCAACCTTTGATCCAGCGCCCCTCTTTGCCCTCTCGTTGCTTCCCTATTTGGTGTTTCTGTTTCACCTTGGCCGAAGCAGGCAACTGCCAAAATTGACCGTTCTTGGGTTTCAGCTCACACTCTTGTTTGTCGCTGTCACAATTGCTGCCGCGGTGTTTGCTCTCGTTCGATACGACGCTGAATTGGTAGCTGTGGATTGGCTTCACGGAGGTGCTGAAGCTTTTCTTACCTTGAGCAATGCCTGCATTGTTGCCGGGCTGCTTCGATCAAAGCCGCAAGAGCCAGTGAATAACTCTTACGAGGAGGAGATCTTGGGGCGTTGAAATCGGAAGATGAGGTGTCGCTCGTTGCTTTGCATGTTTACTCCTCTTCTGGCTGTAGCTCCAGCCACTCTTTCCTGGTCACCCAAGGTTGCCCTCGTGATGGTGGTCTGCAACATCATTGCCATCGGGATTGGCAAAGCCACGATTAAGCATCAAGACGTGGGTCTCAAATTGCCTGGCGCTAATTTCTTTGGCGGTATGAGTCACGGCAGCATGCTCGCCACCACGAGCCTGGGGCACATCATTGGATTTGGTGCGATTCAGGGACTCGCAGCCAGAGGCGTTCTTTAAATTTCCCTCGATGCATGATTTCAGCTGATGCTGCATTGCTGCATCAGCTGATTCAAGCTCAACCAGCTGATGAAACTTCAGCTGGTGCTTTCTCCTCGAGTGTGAGGGATCCAGATGTTGACAGCAGAAAATGCTGCTTGATTCGCACTGCCATTTGATCCGGCGTCAACCCCAGGGCTTCAAAACTTTGCTGGGGAGTTGCGTGATCCACCAGCCGATCAGGAATGCCAATGCGAAGCATGGGAATCGCTAACCCTTTCTCCTGGAGCGATTCAAGAACAGCTGAGCCGAAGCCGCCAGCTAAAGCTCCCTCTTCCATCGTGACAATCTTGCCGATTTGCTTCGCCATGGGATGAATGAGTGCTTCATCCAGCGGCCGTAAATATCGGGCATTTATTACAGCAACCTCTACGCCAACTGCTGCTAAACATTTCGCCGTAGCCATTGCCTTCGGCACCATGGCTCCATAAGCAACGATTAAGACATCATTTCCTTCGCGTACAACTTCACCACAGCCAATGGGGAGTGCCTCCCAGCCTTCCTCCATCAATGGCACACCTTCACCAGGGCCGCGAGGAATTCTCAGAGCTGTGGGTCCATCATGGTTGAGGCAAGTCACCAGCATTCTTTGAAGCTCCGCCTCATCTTTGGGTGCCATCACGGTGAAATTGGGAATCGCACGCATGTAGCTGATGTCGTATTGCCCTTGGTGGGTTGGGCCATCAGCTCCGACAATTCCTGCCCGATCCAAAACAAAAGTCACTGGCAGTTTTTGAATCCCTACATCGTGGATGAGCTGATCAAAGGCTCTCTGTAAAAACGTGCTGTAGATCGCCACCACAGGTCTAAGTCCATCGCAGGCCATGCCAGCAGACAGGGTGACGGCATGCTGCTCAGCAATGCCAACGTCGATGTATTGGTCTGGAAGTGCTTTTTGCAGGATATCCAGACCAGTACCAGTCGCCATGGCGGCTGTAATCCCAACAACTTTTGGATTCTGTTCGCAGAGTTTGACAAGGGTTTGTCCAAATACCTTGCTGTAGCTCGGTGGTTTTGGCGTTTTGCTAGGCCTCGCTTTACCTGTACTGAGGTTGAAAGCTGACTGTGCGTGGTAACCGACTTGATCTGCTTCTGCGTAGGGATACCCCTTTCCTTTTTTTGTAACAACATGAACCATCACAGGACCACCCACGCGATGAGCGGATTGGAAGGTTCGAGTCATTTCAGCAATGTCATGGCCGTCGATCGGACCCATGTAGGTGAATCCAAGTTCTTCAAAGACGGCACCAACTTTGGGAACAGCGAGGCGGCGCATGCTCTCCTTAAGACGATTCAGCTCTGGTGGTATTTCGCCCCCCATGAAGGGGAGATTGCGCACGCTTTCCTCAACGCTTCCAGATAAAAATTGAAGAGGCGGGCTCAATCGCATCCGGTTGAGATAGGTCGACAGAGCACCAACTGGTGGAGAAATCGACATGTCGTTGTCGTTTAAAACAACGAGAAGTGGAGTGGATGGCAGATGACCGGCATGGTTGATCGCCTCTAAGGCCATGCCACCGGTAAGGGCCCCATCACCAATCACTGCAACGCATTTGTAATCAAGACCTTGCCGATCACGAGCTATTGCCATCCCCAAAGCTGCCGAGATGGATGTGCTGGCGTGCCCTGCACCGAAATGATCAAAACGACTTTCCGTTCTCTTGAGATATCCGGCAACTCCTCCCTGCTGACGCAGGGAGTCGAAGCTTCCATAGCGTCCAGTAATCAATTTGTGTGGATAGGCCTGATGACCCACGTCCCAGACCACCTTGTCTCGATCAAGATCAAGCGTTTGGTACAGGGCCAGAGTTAATTCAACGACGCCTAATCCAGGCCCGAGATGGCCGCCACTATTGGACACCACTTCCAAATGGCGTTCACGAATTTGCTTGGCAACAGCCTCAAGCTGCGTCTCTGACAGCCCGTGCAGCTGATTGGGATGGGTTAATTCGCTCAGATGCATACCCATCCCCAGACCGATTCAGTCAATCTACGGGCCCCACCGACCCTTCGCGATCTTGAGTGGTTGTCAGACTGCAGTGATGGATCATTATTTGCCGAGGATCCTGCGCGCCCGTGTCTATGACGTGGCCCGGGAAACCCCTTTAGAACTGGCCAACAATTTGAGCCGAAGGCTGAACAACAGCGTTTTGTTGAAACGGGAAGATCTTCAACCCGTTTTTTCTTTCAAACTGCGTGGTGCCTACAACCGCATGGCTCAACTCTCAGAGGCTGAGCTGAAACTCGGGGTCATCGCATCTAGTGCTGGAAATCATGCCCAAGGTGTGGCCCTCAGCGCCTCCCATCTCGGCTGTAGAGCTGTGATCGTGATGCCAGTCACAACCCCTGGCGTGAAAGTTGACGCTGTGCGCCAGCTTGGAGCAGAGGTGGTGCTTCATGGTGAGACCTACGACGAGGCCTACGCCGAAGCAAGGTCACGCAGCGAAGCGGAGCAACTTTGCTTTATCCATCCATTTGACGATCCTGAAGTGATCGCTGGACAGGGCACAGTGGGCATGGAAATCCTGCGCCAGTGCCATCAGCCACCCGACGCGATTTACGTGGCCGTTGGCGGTGGTGGTTTGATCGGCGGAATCGCCGTTTACGTGAAGAGTCTCTGGCCTGACGTTCAAATCATTGGCGTTGAACCCCACGATGCTGCCGCGATGACCTTGTCCTTAGAGGCAGGTGAGCGCATCCGTTTGCCGCAGGTTGGGCTGTTTGCGGACGGAGTGGCTGTGCGTGAGGTAGGTGAGCACACTTTTGAACTAGCCCAAAAGTATGTCGATGACATCGTGACCGTTAGTACCGATGAAATCTGTGCAGCCATAAAAGATGTTTTTGAAGACACCCGTTCGATTCTTGAACCGGCAGGTGCCCTTGCGATTGCAGGCCTCAAAGCTGATGTGAGCCGAAGGTCGCTCCAGAATCAAAATCTTGTAGCTGTGGCCTGTGGCGCCAACATCAATTTCGCGCGTCTGCGCTTCGTTGCTGAACGTGCCGAGCTGGGTGAAGAACGCGAAGCGATGCTCGCTGTAGAGATTCCAGAACGTCCGGGGAGTCTTCGCTCCCTCTGTGAATTACTTGCAGACCGCAGCCTTACTGAATTTTCTTATCGAATGGGGGCTGGTGATCAGGCTCACATCTTTATGGGTGTTCAGGTGAGCGGGCCCGACGACAGAGCAACATTGATTGGCCATCTCAAGACGCATGGATATGCGTGTCTTGATCTGAGTGACGATGAACTTTCCAAGGTGCATCTCCGGCACATGGTTGGTGGTCGGCTACCTGAGAGTTCGATCGCTAGCAATGTTCAGGAGCTTCTGTATCGGTTCGAATTTCCAGAGCGTCCAGGTGCCTTAATGCGCTTCGTCACGGCCTTGCATCGCGACTGGAGCATCAGCATTTTCCACTACAGAAATCATGGCGCCGATGTGGGTCGGATTGTGGTGGGTGTTCTTGTAAGTACGGATGATCTAAAAGAATGGCAATCCTTCCTGCGCGAACTTGGGTACAGCAGCTGGGAGGAGACAAGTAATCCCGCCTACCAACTATTTCTTGGTGGATGATGAATGAATGGCTAAAACCTGCACCAGCGTTACGTTGTAAGCGGTTCAAAAGGGGAGGTAATGGCACAAGGATTGGAGCCAAGCAATTTGTCGGAGTTCAAACTCTCTCTTCCAGCTCGCTTGGAGGCCATCCTCTACCTGAAAGGAAAAGCACTCTCCACTTCGGAACTGGCCGAGCTGGCGAACGCCAGTGAAAAAGAAGCTGAGCAGGGCTTGCTCGCATTGGTCGCTGGATACGCCCAAAGGGATACGGCCTTGGAAATTTGTGAAAACAGTGGTCGCTACAGCCTTCAGCTTCGGGCTGGACTTGGCGAACTGGTGCGTAATCTTTTGCCGGTCAATCTCTCCACAGCAACGCTCAGAACGCTTGCCACGATTGCTCTGAAACGTCGAATCCTTCAGTCAGAGCTCGTTGAATTACGGGGCTCAGGCGCTTACGACCACATCAAAGAGCTGCTTAGTCAGAACTTCATTGAACGCAAACGCCAAAGCGAGGGGCGTTCTTATTGGCTCAGCCTTTCTGAAAAGTTTCACCGCACATTTTCTGTGCTTCCTGATGGAGGGATCTCAGAACCAGATCAGGGTGCATAAAGTTCATTCATTACTCACGCTTGAGAAGCAACGATGGATTTGAGTTTTGTTTCCACCTTTCTGCAGATCATTGCCCAGACCCTGCAGATTTATTCCTTTGTCCTGATCGTCCGAGTCCTGCTCACCTGGTTCCCCAATGTGGATATGGGAAACCCTGTGCTCAGCACAGTGAGTTCGATCACTGACCCTTATCTCAATGCCTTTCGCGGCCTGATCCCCCCACTAGGTGGCCTTGATCTATCAGCCATTCTCGCGTTTATTGCCCTGAGCTTGATGCAGCAGCTCCTGGTATCAGCCAGCTATGCGTTTGCTGGTGGATTTGCCAACTACGGCTAAGGGAGACAACGGCCAAGGATCTCAGCGGTGATCTCCGCTTCCTTTCAATTGCCCACGAGCTGATCGGTCTCGCAGTTTCTGGAGGTTTTGGTTGGCCACATCCTCCAGGTCATAGCCCAGTTCGCTGGAGAGTTGAGCCACGTACCAGAGCACATCACCAAGCTCCAGGGCAATCTCAGCTCGCACTTCATCATCAAAGAGTCCGGCTCGATCGCGCAGCACCTTCTTCACTTTGTCTGCGACTTCCCCCGCCTCACCACTCAAGCCCAGAGTTGGATAGATGGGATTGTTGCCAGCATCTGGGTAAAGAGCCGTCTGCCTTGCAGCGGCCTGATAGGCATTCAGGTCCATACGAATCATGTTGAAGGGAGTCATCATCCAACAAGTTTTCGTGTCCAAAAGGGCAAGACGGTAGATTCCGCAAGCTTCAAGACCTGTGGATGGCCCAGATCGATCTAACCCGTAGAACCAAGATCGTGGCCACCATCGGGCCCGCAACGGAAAGTCCTGAACGGATCCGTGAACTCATCCAAGCCGGAGCGACCACGTTTCGACTGAATTTCTCCCATGGAGATCACAGCGAGCATGCTGAAAGAATCGCCACGATTCGGCAGGTGGCCCACGAATTGGGAGCCCACATCGGCATTCTTCAGGATTTACAGGGTCCGAAGATCCGCTTAGGCCGCTTCGAAGAAGGTCCGATCACGCTCGCCAAAGGTGATCAATTCGCACTCACGGCTAAGCAGGTGCGATGCAACCAGACGGTTGCAACTGTCACCTACGACAAGCTGGCCGAAGAAGTGACTGCTGGCAGTCGCATCCTTCTTGATGACGGCCGCGTCGAGATGAAAGTTGAGCGTGTGGATGGAGTCGATCAGACCCTTCACTGCTCGGTCACGGTTCCTGGCGTGCTGTCCAATAACAAGGGGGTGAATTTCCCCGATGTGCAGCTCTCTGTGAGAGCGCTCACCACAAAAGATCGTCAAGATCTGGCTTTTGGTCTTCAGCAGGGTGTGGACTGGGTAGCGCTGAGCTTCGTGCGCAATCCCTCTGACATGCAGGAGATCAGAGAACTGATTCGGAAGCACGGATACAGCACTCCCGTCGTTGCAAAAATCGAAAAGTTCGAGGCGATCGATCAAATCGACGCGATTTTGCCGCTTTGTGATGGCGTGATGGTGGCACGAGGTGATCTGGGGGTGGAAATGCCTGCAGAAGAAGTCCCTCTTCTTCAAAAAGATCTGATCCACAAAGCCAACAGCCTTGGGATTCCGATCATCACGGCGACCCAGATGCTCGATTCCATGGCCTCGAGCCCTAGGCCTACTCGTGCTGAGGTCAGTGACGTTGCCAACGCCATCCTTGATGGCACTGATGCGGTCATGCTGTCCAACGAGACCGCTGTTGGTGACTTTCCTGTTGAGGCTGTTGAAACGATGGCCACGATCGCCAGACGGATCGAGCGGGATTACCCACAACGGCCAATTGACACCCATCTGCCGAGCACGATCCCGAATGCGATTAGTGGGGCCGTGAGCAGCATTGCTCGGCAACTCAACGCAGCGGCAATCCTGCCGTTAACAAAAAGCGGTGCTACCGCCCATAACGTCAGTAAGTTCCGGCCGTCCACTCCGATACTTGCGATTACCAGCGAGGTCAACGTGGCGCGCAAGCTTCAGTTGGTTTGGGGTGTGACACCACTGCTAATAGAAACTCAGAAGAGCACCACCGCCACCTTCACGTTGGCAATGGCTTACGCCCAAGAGATCGGTGTGGTCAAAGACGGTGATCTTTGCGTGCAAACGGCAGGAACGCTCGCTGGAATTAGTGGTTCTACTGACCTGATCAAAGTCGGGATCGTGAGTGCTGTGCTCGGCCGAGGTACGGGCTTTGGCAGTGGCTCAGTCAGTGGAAAGGTTCGAATTGCGATTTCGGCTAGTGATTGCGCCCGACTTGAACCAGGAGACATTCTTGTGGCTCGGGATACGTCAGCCGACTACCTCGACGGAATTCGCGACGCTGCTGCCGTTATCACAGAACAACCAGGGGAGGATTCACACGCTGCTGTCATCGCCAAACGCTTGGGTGTTCCCGTGATTACTGGGGTAGTCAATGCCACACAGGATCTCAGAGAAGGCGAAGTTGTGACCTTGCATGTGAAAGATGGTGTGGTTCATCGGGGAACCGGCAGCAACTTGGCGATGAAATTAGACACCATGCTCTGAGTTTGGTCCCAATAGGACATGGCCAGCAAGCTGCCTCTCGCCGACACCGTCGGCATGGCTCTCAGCACACTTAAGGCGAATCGGTTACGCAGTTTGCTCACGATGCTGGGCATCGTGATTGGAAATGCCTCAGTCATCACGCTGGTTGGTGTAGGTCGAGGTGCCCAAAATTTGGCGGAGGACCAGCTCAGCAGTCTTGGTGCCAACGTTTTGTTTGTGGTTCCTGGAAGCAATGACACACGAAGGCAAGGGGTTGCATTTCCGCGCACCTTGGTTCTGGACGATGCCACTGCCATTGCGGCACAAGTGCCAAGTGTGAAACGTGTTGCTCCACAAATCTCTGCGAATGAAGTGGTTCAGGCTGGAGCGAGGAGTACAAGCGCCTCGATTTCAGGTGTCACGCCGGCCTTTTTACCCGTGCGAAGTTTTGAGGTTGCCCGTGGTCGATTCATCAGTTCTGAGGATGAACAGAGTGCGAAGACCGTTGTGGTGATTGGTCCAGATCTTCGGGACAAGCTCTTCCCATCAGGTGCAGCAGTTGGGCAAAGTATCCGGATCAGAGACCAACGTTTCAATGTGATTGGCGTGATGGAGCCCAAAGGAGCGGTCTTTGGTTCAAACCAAGATGAAAACGCCTATATCCCACTCACAACAATGGTGAGCCGTCTCACTGGCCGGGATCCAACCTATGGAGTGAGTCTCAGCTTTATCAGTGTTGAAGCTAAGGATGAGCAAAGCACCGGGCCAGCCAAGTTTCAGATCACCAACTTGCTGAGACAACGGCATCGCATTTTGCGGAAGGACGATTTTGCCGTCAGATCCCAGAAAGATGCCCTCACCATCGTGGGAACGATTACAGGCGGCCTAACGCTGATGCTTGGTGCGATTGGAGGCGTTTCGCTGCTCGTAGGAGGCATCGGAATCATGAACATCATGTTGGTATCAGTGAGTGAACGCACGGAAGAAATCGGCTTACGCAAGGCATTGGGTGCACGTAGTTCCGATGTTCTTCGACAGTTTTTGGTTGAAAGTCTTGTTTTGGCGAGCATCGGTGGAGTCATTGGAACTGCCGTTGGGCTGGGCACTGTGACAGCGGTTGCCTTCTTTTCGCCCTTACCGGCAGCGATTGGCGCCTCCACAATTTTGGTCACGGTGGGGCTGTCTGGATCTATCGGTCTGTTTTTCGGAGTTGTACCTGCCAGGCGTGCAGCGATGCTCGATCCGATCGTTGCATTAAGAAGCCTCTAAATCACCTTGCCCACAAACAGCGGTTTAGGTAAGGAAACTCTTACAGTCTTGAGACTCACGATGAATCCATGAATCAACGCTGGCGTCAGATAGCCCTTTGGATTCTTCCCATAGGCGTCGCGTTGCTGCTGATTTGGCAGCTTGTTGGAAGCGGAGCTCTCAATAACCTTCGTAGTAGTAATGCCCCCCCTAGCGCTGGCACAACCGTTGCTCCACGCAACGCTGCAGTTGCTCGAATGAGCTACGGCCGATTCTTGGATTACGTGGCAGCGGGTCGTGTCACGGCAGTAGATATCTATGACGGTGGCCGTAACGCGGTTGTAGAAGCTGTTGATCCTGATCTTGATAATCGTGTTCAAAGACTTCGTGTTGACCTCCCTGGCTTGGCTCCTGAGCTGATCAACACCCTTAAAGATGAGGGCATCAGTTTCGACATTCATCCACCAAAAACAGCTCCCCCTGCCCTTGGAATTCTTGGAAATCTTCTGTTCCCTCTACTGCTGATCGGATCATTGATCTTTTTGGCTCGTCGGTCTAATTCGATGCCGGGTGGTCCTGGACAAGCCATGCAATTCGGTAAGACCAAAGCACGTTTTGCAGTAGAAGCCGATACCGGTGTCAAATTTGATGATGTTGCCGGTGTTAGTGAAGCCAAGCAAGATCTGGAAGAAGTTGTCACCTTTTTGAAGCAGCCAGAGCGCTTTACTTCCGTTGGCGCTCAAATTCCCAAGGGTGTTTTGCTAGTAGGCCCCCCAGGAACAGGCAAAACCCTTCTGGCTAAAGCCATTGCTGGAGAAGCTGGTGTTCCTTTCTTCTCCCTTTCTGGTTCTGAATTCGTTGAAATGTTTGTGGGTGTTGGAGCTAGCCGTGTCCGAGATTTGTTCAAACGTGCCAAGGAAAATAGTCCTTGTTTGATTTTTATCGATGAAATTGATGCTGTAGGGCGTCAACGTGGCGCAGGGATTGGTGGTGGAAATGATGAGCGTGAACAAACGCTCAATCAGTTGCTCACCGAAATGGATGGTTTTGAAGGAAACAGTGGAATCATTATTCTTGCAGCGACTAACAGGCCTGACGTTCTTGACTCCGCTCTGATGCGGCCAGGTCGTTTTGATCGTCAAGTCACCGTTGATGCTCCTGATATCAAAGGGCGTCTTTCAATCCTTGAAGTTCACTCCAGAAATAAAAAGCTTGACGAACAGCTCACACTTGACAGCATTGCGAGAAGAACCCCTGGCTTTACAGGTGCAGATCTTGCCAATCTATTGAACGAAGCGGCGATCCTTACAGCACGACGTCGCAAGGAGAGTATCGGAATTTCAGAAATCGATGATGCCGTGGATCGCATCATTGCTGGTATGGAAGGTCATCCCCTCACTGATGGGCGAAGCAAGCGATTAATTGCTTATCACGAGGTTGGTCATGCCTTAGTTGGCACCCTCGTCAAAGATCATGATCCGGTTCAAAAGGTCACGTTGATTCCACGTGGACAGGCTCAGGGCTTGACCTGGTTCTCACCTGACGAAGAGCAGATGCTCGTCTCTCGTGCCCAACTGAAAGCTCGAATTATGGGTGCCTTGGGTGGTCGCGCTGCCGAGGATGTTGTCTTCGGTCATTCCGAAGTCACAACTGGTGCTGGTGGTGACATCCAAATGGTGGCCTCGATGGCCCGTCAGATGGTGACACAATTTGGTATGAGCCAATTGGGTCCAATGGCTCTTGAGGGCGGCAGCCAGGAAGTTTTCCTTGGACGCGATTTGATGACGCGTAGCGATGTTTCCGATGCCATCTCCAAACAGATTGATGAGCAAGTCAGATTGATCGTGATGAAGTGCTACGAGGAAACCGTTGCACTCGTTGGTCAACATCGCCAAGCCATGGACAAATTGGTAGAGCAATTGATTGAGCAGGAAACGATGGACGGTGATGAGTTCCGTGTTGTCGTTGCTGAATTTGCTGAAATCCCTGAGAAGGAGCGTTTCTCTCCCCTGTTGGCTTAAAACAAAAAGACCAAGCTTCTTACACAGCCTGGTCTTCAATCAAATTCAAATAATCAAAAAAAAGACCCTTTGAAAAGGGTCTTTTTTTATACCGAACGGACAGGGCTTTTATCGATGACATTGTCGATTAAGCCATACTCCATAGCCTGCTGTGGAGACATGAAAAAATCCCGGTCAGTGTCGGCTTGGATTTTATCTAGAGGTTGTCCAGTGCGATCAGCCAATTCATGATTCAAACGATCCTTGAGGAACAAAATTTCGTCGGCTTGGATTCGAATATCACTGGCCTGACCACTTGCTCCACCCAGGGGTTGATGAATCATGATCCGAGAATGCTGCAAACTGCTGCGCTTACCTTTCGCGCCAGCACAGAGCAGGAATGCGCCCATGCTTGCGGCAAGGCCCACACAGACGGTATGAACATCCGGCTTGATGTGCTGCATGGTGTCAAAGATCCCAAGCCCGTCGTATACAGAGCCACCTGGAGAATTCACATATAGGAAGATCTCTTTTTCGGGATCTTCCGCTTCCAGAAAAAGAAGCTGAGCAACGATTCGATTGGCAGAATCGCTGGTGACCGGCTCACCCAAGAAAATGATTCGCTCCCTTAAGAGACGAGAATAAATATCAAAAGCCCTTTCACCTCGTCCTGATTCCTCGATCACGATCGGGATCATGTTGCATAGCATCAGTTAGAACAATCCTAACGGCGGCAGCAGCGGCGCTATGGTCTTGATTCAAAGTTGGGTGGATGGACCTTGACGGATCAACGGACGATCGCTGACAGCAAGCGCGCCTTCCATAAATCTTTTCCTTACGTGATTCCGTCTCTCTACAGGAGAACGGCTGACGAGCTGTTGGTTGAACTGCATCTTCTCAGTCATCAACAGCATTTCAAGAGCGACGCTTTGTTTGCTGTTGGATTGCGTCAAGTTTTTATGGCGTTCACTCAGGGCTACAAGCCTGAAACACACCTCGATGAGCTCTATGCGGCCATTTGCACATGCAATGGGTTTGAACCGGAAGCTTTGAAACAGCTCGCCGAGGGATCAACCTCAGCTGTTTCAGGACACACAATCAATGAAGTGCGTGAATGGCTTTCCAATCGCGGGGCTGGGGCTCCTGAGCCTTTGGCGTCTGGCATCTCAAGTGTTGGCGGAGAGTCATTTCACTACTCGCGACTGATGGCTGTGGGCTTGTTGAGCCTGCTCTCATCCGCTCAAGGTGGTGAACCATCCAATCCTGACGAACTCAAAAAACTCGCCCATGAAATTGGTGAGCAACTCGGATTGTCCAAGCCTCGCCTGGACAAGGACCTCAGCCTGTACACATCCAATCTTGAAAAGATGGCTCAGGCTGTGGAACTGATTGAAGAAACCTTGGCAGCAGAACGTCGCAAACGGGATCGTCAGGCGGCTGATTCTCAACCCGGAGATTCAAAAACACCTGAAGCTCAATCTGAGTCTCCAGATGATTTAGCTGCGGAAGAGAGCACTAATTGACCCTTGATCTCCCACCAAGCTTGTTGGCCTGAATCCTTCAGGTTGATCGAAGCCATCGCCGGTTTGATTTGAAGGTGTAGGGAATCGGCCTGCTTCAGAAGTGCAGGCCACGATCCATTCATCAGACCAAGCGACACGAGTTTTCGAGGACGTGCATTCAGCTTCAGCGCTGCAAATGATGACGCTGGGAGCACTTGATAAAACGGTTTTGTGTCAGGAAGAGTGGCTAGTCCTGCACTCAGGAGAGTGGGCTTCTGGGGTTGTTGCAACCAACGCCACCCACCCACAATCTTGTTTTGATCATCACGCTTATCCTTCCAAATCACGACATCAGCTTTTTTTGATTTGTCTTCAGCTGGAGTAGAGCGTTGATAGCCACGCTCCTCTAAGCGGCTGCTCACCCGATTAAGGACTGATGTCCAAGCGGCTGCACCACCAGGCAACGGTGCCTGAAATTGAAGCCCAGCTCTGTAGGCCCCTTTGGCTTGCTTTTGGAGTCGCAGAGAAAACGGTGAGAGTGCAAGCCTCGATCGAATCGATTGATTCAGTCCGTACTGAGATTCCAAGGGCTCTTGGATGATTTGACGACTCAACAGTGTGCCGAGTATCAAATCAACACGAGCTCCATGAACTTCTAAAAGGCTGTCCTGATCAAAGTTTGCTGGCTTTTGATGATCAGATACTGAAAATTCCCAGCCACGTTTGGGTTGTGATGCGGCAAGAGCTAGAGAGCGATTACCAACGTATCCGCCCCAATGAAGAGTATTTCCATTGAGACGCAGTGCAAGACACCCATGACTTCCTTGTTGAAGCAACGGAGCTGTTGTTCCGCTAATTGCTGCGAGTGCATCACTCGTCCAAAACACTGCTGGAGCGTTAGCAAGACGCTGCATACAACGTCTTTGAAGGGATGTTGGTTGAGCAGGACGTTCGGAGTGACGCTGAAGTCTTTGAATGAGTTGTTGACGATGCAGCTCATCGGAGCCGAGCAAGGTCAATCCCAAAACCTGGTGTTTGCGGAGATTTTTGGTGTCAGCGGCAAGAAGTTGATCGGGAAGAATCAAATAGGCGTCACCATCTTCTGACCAACCCTGCCACCAAATCGATCGCCCCTGCCGTTTCCATAAGTTGCCAGCTCGAACCAGACCGAGACGTTGGTTCCAAAGCTTGGGTGCTGGGCGATTCGAATCTCCATAAAAAGACTGAATCAAGCTGAATGCCCCTGAGACGCGACTTAGCGATGCAGGGGTTCCATCGTCTTGATGCAATGGATGATTAAGAGTGACCCCGATCAGACCGCCCAATAAAACAGTGCCTAAACCCAGCGTCGTGACAGGAAGGGACTGAACGAGAGATCGGTAGGTGGAGATCTTAAGGAGTGAATCAACTGCGGTCACGAGAACGCCTGCGACGACGATCTTTCCACTCGATGGTGGAGAGGTAAACGACTACTACGCTGACAAAGACCAAAAGAACCGCAGCGGTCATCGCCAATCCCTGACTGACGATGGGAGCTTGCAGTGCTTCGTTCACTTTAGAAATTCAGGGTGCCATCACCGTTGCGGCCCCAGACCACCATCGCAATCGAGAAACTGAAGACAGCAGCAAGGGATGCCCAGGCAATCGTGAACAGCATTGAAATAACGCTTGAATGCTGAGAGTTTACCTAGGTTCCCCTCCGGAACTGACTGGTTGATTCATTACTTCTTATGACCATGGCAACTCCTGGAACCGCGAGCGTCCTTCAGCCGGAACGCACAACCCTGCGTTACCCAAATGCCAGAGTCATCGTTCTCAACGATGACGTGAATACGTTTGAACACGTCGTTGAGTGTTTATGCAAAATCATTCCTGGGATGAATAGCGATAAGGCTTGGACCCTTGCCCATCAAATCGATGGAGAAGGTGCTGCAGAAGTGTGGGCAGGCCCCCTAGAGCCCGCAGAGCTCTACCACCAACAACTCAGTAGCGAGGGACTCACGATGGCTCCGTTGGAACGCAATTAACGCCGATGGCCGCTTCCATTCAGATGAACGAGGTTCAAGGTCTTCGCTGGCCAACCTTGCTCCGCCTAAGTCTTTTCCAGGCTTGTCTTGGAATCCTCGCGGTGCTTTTCACTGGGACCTTTAATCGGATTCTGATTACAGAACTCGCCTTTCCTGCGTTGCTGGCCGGTGGTGGTTTGGGATTTGAGCAACTTGTTTCACCGGCACGGGTGTTGTTTGGCCATCTCAGTGACTCCCATCCCTTAATGGGCAAATATCGGACGCCCTATGTTCTGCTCGGAACAAGTGCCATCTGTCTATTGGCGATTTTAAGTGTTCCCGTTAGTTTTAAAGTAAAGGAAGCCCTAGACAGCGGTTCGCCAATGATCGCTGCTGCTGGAATTGCTGCATTTTGTGGGTTATTTGCACTCTACGGATTGGGGACTTCGTTAGCAAGCACCTCCTATTTAGCCCTCGTCATTGATCGCACAACAGAAGAACAAAGGCCACGATGCATCGGTGTGATTTGGGCGATGCTCACCATAGGAATCATCGTTGGAGCGATTGCCATAAGTCTTGCTGTCAGCTCCATCGACGGCATTTCCGATCCCGTGATTCTTCAGAGCTGGCTGCAGAAGTTCATGATTTCGATTACCTCGATCGTGATGGTGTTGACCATTATTTCGACCTGGGGGGTGGAAAAGCCAACAGCATCTGGAACGGTACGACCAATCCAGGATTTGATCACACTTCAAGATGCGTGGGGCGTAGTCACATCAAGCCGCCAAATTGTGATCTTTTTTGGATTTTTAGTCTTATTTACTCTCGGATTATTTTTACAGGATCCAATTCTGGAAAGTTTTGGTGCTGAGGTCTTTGGGATGCCTGTGTCTAAAACCACTTTGCTCAATGCTTGGTGGGGATCAGGAACACTGGTGGGTTTGCTTCTAGCGGGCTGGTTCATCACACCACAACTTGGAAAGTTGGCAACTGCCCGTTTGGGTTGCTTGATGGTGATGGGTTCTCTGTTCCTATTGGTAATCAGTGGTTGGCAGCAAGCATCAGGACTTCTCCCCGTCGTCATGGTGTTGTTTGGCTTAGCGGCAGGCGTAGGCACCAACAGCGCACTGACCTTGATGCTTGATCTCACACTGCCAGCGATGGCAGGAACTTTTGTAGGAATTTGGGGATTAGCGCAAGCTCTCTCACGAGGTATGGGCAAGGTCGTGGGTGGTGGGCTGCTTGATCTGGGTCGTCAGCTACTCCCAAACGCTGGTCCTATGGCTGGTTACGGCTTGGTTTTTTCGATCGAAATTCTTGTTATGGCAGGCGCTTTGATTGTTCTTAATCAGCTCAGCGTCGGTCAATTCAGAGAAACCACAACGCAACGACTTGAGACTGTGATGATGGCCGAAATCGACGGTTGAATCAAGCGGCAGGTTTACGGGTATAGCGGGTTAGAGATAAAAGAGCTTTTGTACGTAACCGTTGAGTTTGAGCAGCAAAGACGTACCGAATCACTTTTCCAGGACAAAGAGCGAGCCCCCGCACTTCATCGCCATGCACCTCTGCCGTGAGGATCTTGGTTTTTGGGCCCATTCGAGATGTCAACGGACCTGAGACCTCAGTTCTGAGGGAATCGACAGATCGGAGCATGGCTCGCAAGCAACACTTACCTGATCTCTAGCCAGAGTGGCTAACTTAAACAAGCTTTACTGTTGAACCCCTAGTGGGCCGTCTTGTCATTACGCACAGCACCTACGTAAAAGGGCTGATCCCCTGGCTCAAGGTTTTGGCGAATGACCCACAGATCCAGACCATCACTCCAGGAGTGATTGCAAGGGTCAAGGGACGTTGCCCAGACTTGACGCTGAGGCCATCGGTCCCAATCCGAGGTGGGTTCAAGTTGATGGCACGCCGTGGCAGGAGTGCACAGGAGGTTTTTGTTATCACATCTTTAGAAAAATCAGACTTAATGGAACGATTGGCCAGCTCCAAATCTTCAATTTTATAAACGCTAAAAGCAATAACACTTCGATATGAAACGCTAAACTTTGACAAGTGGAACATTAGTGCCTAGAAGCTAC